>JABSOW010000001.1 GCA_013215465.1 Colwellia sp.
ACGTTGCTTTGGGCGCGTGCGGTCTTTCTGGCTCGGTATCCGCACCTATGGATAAATAATCGCTGCTGCCACTTAATAGATCCATAGTAACGTGAAGTTCAATCGCAGCGGGGAAGCGCTTCTTAAAGCGACCAGGATATGTTTTCTGTAAACCATCATGCACTTGAAATGAGCAACCATCATGTAATTTTATCTGTGAAAATGGGAACTCGGCACCTGTTGATAGTGATGTGAGCTTGAGTGATTGAAGTACCCATTGCTGCATTACGTTTTCAAAACAGCTTTTAAGGAACTCACTACATTGAGGCTTTTTGAGCTGATTATGAAAGGGTTTGTAGTTAATTTGCATACCGCTAATGCTTTGATAATTACGATGAATATCAGCGAGGTTAGCTTTCGATTGGCAGCCTAAAGTATTGGTAATTGAGAGCAACAACTTCAGAGGATTGATCTGGCGAGCACGACGTATAAACTTTTTTTCTCTGGCTAAATCAAATAGTTTTTTAGCGTTAAAAATAGCGTTGATTTTTTCTGTTAATATTGTAAGGTTCATCATCTTCGTGTTTTATTTACTTTTTAGTTTTGGCGAACCAATAAGATCATAAATAAGGCACGAAGACACCTTTTTATGCTAAATACTGATAAATATTCTGACCGACTCCTTAAGATCCTACATATGAATGTGAGTTAGGCAGCTTCAGATCCTACCTATTGAATAATCGATGCTTATTCAATTTGATAATTCAGTGTCAATAGAATGATTATCATAATCAATCGGTTTGGTATTTTTGTTAGATTAGTGTGAAAGGCTAACAAAGTGCGCTTAGTTGACGTAACCTTCTGAAAAGCTTAAGGTCAGCTTAGAGCGAGTAGCAGACATCATTGGTTGAATTGCCATAGTTCATAATGACCTCAATATGTATGACTACTGCACTTTCTTTTGCTTAAGATAATTTATTATTAATAATAAGGCTTGAATGAATCCACATCTAAAATTAACAGCCACTCTTACTAATCCTAGAGTAAAAGTGGAAGATAAATTAAAAGAGATTTGTACTATTACATCTCAACTTATAAAAGGTGCTGACAGGGTAAGTTTGTGGTCTTTTTCTGATGATTTTGAAAAAATAGAATCATTAATATGCTATGACACATCTAATGGTGACATTACCTCTGGGACGATTTTGAACAAGTCAGATTTCAATGATTATTTTAAAGGTATTTTGGAGCAAGAGGTAATTAATGCACCTGAAGCTAGAACTCATGATTTAACAAAACATTTTAATGAGACATATTTTGATCCTCTTAATATACAGTCATTACTTGATTTTGTATTGCATCAAGATTTTGTTCCTTCTGGCATTATTTGTTGTGAGAGTGTAGGTAAAGTAACTCATTGGACAGATGAAAACATTGAATCATTGAGGCGCATTGCTAGTTCAAGTTCAATGTACTTTAAAATAGGTTGACGCAAGCTGATAGCGATGAATTGTCGTTCAACCTTACCATCAGCTAATGTCTTCAGTTGGCACAAAGCGACTGAAAATGGCATCAATAATTAGGTACTGCTAAGGTATTCTCTGTGGCAAAAGTGACGATTAAACCAAATACCCCAAGCGGTGTAGTTTTTAGCACTAATATTTATTAGTGCTAATGTTCACTTTGTGCATAGAAGACATTATCAGAAGAATTTTCGCCATATATTTTCTAATGAATTGTTGAGTATTAACTTTCTTTTATACTATATTAATGTAGTTCAACATTCATTTTATTTTGTAAACTGGTCATTGCCTGTTGTCCAACAGTAATTAGTCCTTTTTCAGGGCGATTAAGGTCAACAGCAAGCACCAACAGGGCGGAAAATGCCATTGATAAAGGAATAACTGCAACCAACCTTCGTTTTCCTGAAAATCCTATCTGAGTACCTAGCGTTATCATGGTAAGGATACAAATACCCAATACCGCTATCCAAACACTTATTGGAATTCGATTGCGTAACCCCGCGGTGACTCGCTTTTCATGCATCTCTATTACATTATTGAGAGACTCTATCATTAGTGCTGTATTTAGACTATTGGCTTTAATTGCTGCGGTAGAAGCTTCAGCCCATAAGAGGTTATGAATAGTGACCGATTTTTTTAAGACAGCACCAATGTTAGTTCCTGCGATACCTTTTGTGCGAATATCATTAACGGCTTTTATACGAATATCCACATACTCTCTTAACAGTGTTTTTATATTGTTTCGGTGTTGTGTCTTTAGTAAATCTGCACGTAGATAAGCTGTACCAATAGCATTTGCCTCATCAAGTACATTTTGTTTTCGTGCGCTGTGATGAGCAGCAGTCATCGAAAAGGTAAAGGCTAAAACAAATGCTAACATACCCAATAAGCCGCCAACCATAGGCCCTAAAGAGCTTGTAGCCTCTGTATCTTGTCTTGAGTGCAATTTTTTACCTAATTGGTAACCCAATTCACATGAAAACAAAATAGTTAACGAGATAGCGATGTAAATAGTAAATACAGATAGCGATTCAAATATAACAAAATTCATAAACGGCCTAAATAGCTAATCAATGACAAACTTCTAAATGGTCTTGTTTAGAAACTAAATTGCTCTAAACGGCCATGAGATTTCTATATGATTATCAGGATTGTTGTCGCCTCAATTAATTTTACAAATAAACAGGGAGCGGTAAGTAACTAATAGCATATTACCAAAGACATTCAAGCCAATTTAAAGGATTTTTACAGTACGTTAGTTAGTGCAATACCTAAACCGAACCTTTGTTGAGAATGGTTATAATCAATCAAACTTTCTAGATCTTGTAGACCCAAACTAGTTGAAAATACCGTTTTAAAGTGCAGCCAGCTGAGTTATTCAACTTGCCAACGTAGTTCATTATTTAAAAACACCGTCACAATATGATCAACATTGTCTTCTAGAATTTCCAAATCTTCATCCCAGCAATCGTAACTTTTGTTATCGATAGCAGTCTGATTATATACTTCGGTTTCATATTGGAATGTTTCACTCGAAGCCGCTGATGTAATCATCACATATTTGTCTTTGTTGTTGAAAAAATCTATAACCGCATCAATCAATTCTGATTCCGTTGCTACCTCATTAACGTTAAAGTCAGTAATCAACTTTCCGTCTTTCCCTTGAACTTTGACGTGAAATCCTTTGTTATGTGGGCTTTGAAGTGGATAACTCACATCTTTGTTGATATGAACTAAAAGCTTTACATCAAGTTTCTTAACTCGTGTAGAGATAGTTAAAGTTCCAATAACCTCATTTCCATTGTCATCTATCCTATAGCCAAGTTTCACTGATTTCTCCAGTTTCATTTGTTATAACATCTGTTTGCTGGAAGTATAGTCTATTAATTATAGACTTGAAAATTCAGGAGCATATGTCATGAATACTAATTCACTAGTAATAGATGACATCAACTTCAGCAATGTGGCAGCTACTGGCCTTAGAGTAGTCCGGTGTATTAATTTTTAGCTTTGCTTTAGAAATTTAATATTTCAAGAATATCCTAACGACTTTTTAGTGCGCTTTATAGTCCTTTAGTCGCGTTGCCAATGTCGACAGCCAAGCCCGTTGTAAATTCATCGGCTCAAGTAGTTGCTGAAATAGATCTTGGCTGAAAGCTGGCTTCGGCTTATGACGCTGCGTAGTGTAATCGCCTGACGGCGTAGTGAGTATAGTCAAGTTAAACAAGGATCATCTCTCTGCTAAATATTCAGGCCTTCACCGTGTTCCCGCTATTACAGAAGGTGGAGTGGATCACTTTTCGGTTGTTGTTGACACTAACAAAGAAGTGTCGTCTGCTGCATCATTTACGGTGGCCATTAGATCACGTGGTTTCGTCGTCTTGTGCCAACTCATCTCTAACCTACGCCTCATATGATGTTATTGTTCATCAGCTCGTAAGTTTGCTAGCGGCTTCTTTCAGACCAATCATCAATGATAAGCCCTTGCCATTCGCTAGTAGTTAGCGTTTAATAACAGTATGTTAATTAAACGGTGACCTTCCTACAGAGCAATTTTATGTACGGAGAGGCTTTAAACGTTGTTTTTTAGCCCAATAGTACCTTAGATTTTGCGTAGAAACGCATTCTGAGGCTAAATTTTCAATAATTTTTGAGTCTGATTTTTCAAAAAGATAAATTCTACAGGCTCGTTATATTTCTTCTGGATATCTATTATGAATTTGGATAAATCGACAAAACGTATAGCAAAAAGAGTCAAAAAAGGATTCCAGGGTTATCCTCAAATTTCAATAGCCTATTTTGGTGAATCAACTAGTAGTGCAACTGAAGTGGTGGTTAGCTTTGTCTCAGAAGAAGGTGGTGTTGCCCAAGAGCAAAAATTCTCCAGTAAAGGTGATGCTAGAAAAGACGAAACAATCCAAACTACATTATTAAAAGTTATCGAACGGGCAGATGCAAAAACAGTTTTAGAAGTTGCAGGTGTTTCAATTATCAAATAAGCCCCAGCACACCAAAAATATAACCGGGTAGCCAGAGGTATCTAGCCTACAGCCCCACACCACCCTGCATGCGGCGTTGAGGCTGTATAATTTATAAAAACCAGACAATTACAAAGCAATTTTATCTACGGAGAGGCTTTAAACGTTTTTTTGCCCAATAATGCCTTAATTTTTGCGTAACAACGCATTCTGAGGCTAAATTTTTAATAATTTTTGAGTCTGATGTTTCAAAAAAACAAATTCTACCGGCTCGTTATATTTTTCTAATGATCGGCGTAATGCTCACCAATAGCGAATATATAAATATACTTCTCATCGAATTTGTAAATAAGTCTATCTTTTTGAGAAATTCGCTTCCACCATAAACCAGATAATTTATGTTTCAGTAGTTCTGGTTTACCTAATCCTCTACTAGGATCTGAACAAAGAATTTCCTTTAATGTCTAGCATAATGCTTTATGTAATTTATTATCTTTTTCTCTTAACTGCTCATAAGTGAGCCACGTCTTACCTTCAAAGGTTAATGATCTCATCTAATTGCTCTTGTGTAGGTTTGTAGCCTTTATTACTAGTATGCGTGTTCATTGACTCTGCTATTTGTTGCATCAAACTATTACTTTGTAACACGTGTAATGTTTCTTGTTCTCTTTCCCAATCATCGGCACTCATTACAATAAAAGCATCACCAGCACGTCTAGTGACTTTAATTGGCTCATGCTCGTTAACTGTTTTTTCAACGTATGATTTTAAGTTGTCTCTAAACTGATTTACACTTATGCTGTCCATAGTAAACTCCACTTTATATACGGTATTGTCGTACATTTCAGTTTAAAAAATATAATAAGTCATTCAAAAGGTGTTTCCTCAGTAAATAAATATTATTGTAACCTTGTATCTGGGTTATTCGGTAATTCCGCCTTGATTATTTGTCGTCAAATGGTCACTATTCTCAATCTTGCCTTGCTTGCCGATAAGTCTAGCGGGCGCTTTACTTTAACAACATCGAGGAAAAATTCAGTTGAAAATCACACCCGAAGACTATACCATTTTAGAGAGTGCAATTAAACGCACCATCACCCGCACTGGCCTCAGCATAGACAATTATACCTCTCTTGGTTTAACTGCCAAACGCTACCGTTGGGATATGCTTGAACAGTCTGGAATCAAGATAGGCGACGGCATCAATATTGACGGTGATGTGAATATTTACGCCTATGCCAACAAAAGCCACATTGATACAGCTCTCCGTAAAATCACCAAAACCAAATAGCACCATAGGACAAACTTTCGTTATCATCTTTTTTGTAAAAACACGAAAAAATCCGCCAACAACAATTCGCTCGGTGAATCAGGCGTTATCGATACAAAAGCTAATCGCAAGTATTGTTTAACGCTAGTTACCTAATGTCAGACTATAGTGTGGCAACAGCTGAAATAGAAGGTTTTATTCTAAAGTGAATATACATTAATATGATTTTAGAAAATCACTAAGTAATTATAAAACCAAAGGAACAGCCTATTAACCTAATGATTAACATGGTTTTTTACAAGTGACGCATAAGTGTTTGATATCATTATTTTACTCTCGTCAACACTTTCATGGAAATTAGCCACTAGCTAATTCATAACTTCTAATTATAATCAGAAAATACACTTTCTATTTTAAGTTTTTCTTAGTTATGTCTTTTTTAATTAAATTTTTTATTGTTATCTATTGCATTCTATATTCCTTGCAAACAAATGCGGAGAAAATATTTGCTGTAGATTATTTAGCTTACCCGCCATATCAAATAGAAGCAGAAGGATTAACCAAAGACTTTATTGAACTATTGGCAAAAGCTAATCTAGGCTTAGAAATTGAGCATATAAAGGTAACAAAAGCTCGCCTTAAAGTATTAATCAGTCAAGGTGTACCATTAATTATTCCATTCGCTAATATTTATTGGTTTAAGAAAAATTTAAAATTAATTAACTCAAAGAGATTGTTACAAGAGAAAACTTACGTTATTTCAAATCAAAAAAGAAAACTTGAGGCGGAAGATTTACAACCAGAGTTACTAGATGGAACATTGACCTTTTTAGGTAAAAAGGATTACAACTATTTTGTAATTGATGAATTAGTTAAAGAGCATAAAATATTACGATACTCCTGTGATAATAATCTGTGCTTGCAGATGCTTGAAGCCCATAGAGGCGATTTTTCAGTGATGGCTAAGCCTATTTATCAGCATTATATAAAATCGTTAAAACTAGATATTAATAAACTTTATATAAGTAAAAACTATTTGTACACACAGGAGCGGTCTGTCTTGATGAGTAATATTACACCGCATTGGGAACAAAAAATAAATACCTTTATTCATGCTTTACAAGTAGATTCTAATTGGCAGAATTTACTTATGCAGTATCATGTATATTAAGCTAGGTTTCATTTTGAAAAAATAGTATGCCGATAAACTGTACCGATGCTTTTGTCCTAAGGTGCATGAATCATCAATATGCTTTCAGATAATCATTAAACAAGATTAGTACGCCTCAACACAAATATCCAAAGTGTAGTAGCTCAAATATGACCTACTACACTTCAATGCATTAATTTAATCAATCCCTTCGACTGCTTCGCGCTTAGGAAAACGGAAACAATACGCTTTCCCTGGTTCACCCTCCGCTTGCTCTTCCTTTATTGCCCGTTTGTCGTGAGCTTGTCAAAAGGTTAGTTGTTATTCGCCATTTGGTTTTGTAACATTTCAGGGGCTTCTACTGGCGATGGTGTATGTAATTTCAGTACTACACGGCGATCATAAAAGCTCACTTCACGTTCACTATTTGCCACCACGGGTGAATTTTCACCAAAAGCAAACGTTGCTATTTGTTGCTCATCCACGCCTTGTGCCATCAACAAGGCTCTTACTGACTCAACTCTAGCTTGTGATAAGGCTTGATTTAGCGATTGCTCACCGGTTAAATCAGTATACCCAGACAAGTCAATGTTCATGCTTGGTGAGCCATTTAAAATTTGCGCTAGCGCTGCTACTTGCTCTTGATAGTGTGGCGCTATATCACTTGAGCCAGTAGAGAACTGTAAGCTCATTAATAAGTTCTCTGCTGGCAATTGTCCCGCTTGATTTTGTTGCTCTACCAATGCAAGCAATCGTTGTTGGTATGATGTTTCTAAGCGCTGTAATTTAGCGTGATATTGACTTTTCGCTTGCTCATTTAGCAATTGCTTTTTTTTCTCTTTCACTAAGGCAGTAGTTAATTCATCATTTTCATCGTTAACATTAATGAATTTAGCAATAAACACTCCACCTAGTCCCGCAACAAAAGCGCCGATAGGACCTGCGGCAATAGCACCAATTACCGCGCCAGTACCAAAACCGATATTTTCATTCTGTGTTTGTTGATGATGTTTTGTTGCTGGTATTTTTGCTGGTATTAAAGTGTTTTCTGTCGCATTTACTGAGCTAGTCGCTAAAACTGCCATAACAACAGTAGTTATCAGTAATTTTTTTCCAGTAATTTTGTATAATTGAGCTTGAGATAATTGAATAGTGTTTTTCATGAGTTGTCCTTACTTATTGCCGTTTGTGTTGTTAATCACTATTGTTAAACAGTGTTTTTAAATAGGTATTGTTGACAGGAGTTATTAAACCGCAATAAATAGGCACTGCCCTGACCAAATAAAGGCAAAGTGATGAGCAATTGTGGCAACAATATGGCAATTTCAAAAATAAAGCGCGTTAACGAGTAAAGTTAGTTATAGTCGAAGAAATAAAAACAAGTGGTGAGTTTTTAGTGTCTATTGCCGAAAACACCCTACTAAAGCTGGGCGTTATTTGTGGCTCGCAACTTACTTATTCGATACAGAGAAAATAAATGATCAAAAGAATTGCCATTGTAGAAGATGAAGCGGCTATTAGAGAAAACTATGCGGATGTTTTACGTAGTCAGGGTTATCAAGTACAAACTTACGCCAGTAGAGCTACCGCTACGCAAGCCTTTAATCTACGTTTACCAAACCTAGTAATTTTAGATATAGGTTTAAATGAAGAATATGACGGCGGCTTTGTTTTGTGTCAGCAACTTAGAGCTAAATCAGCTACTTTGCCTATTATATTTTTAACCGCACGTGACAATGATTTTGATACCGTATCTGGTTTGCGTATTGGCGCTGATGACTATCTAACCAAAGATATTAGCTTACCCCACTTAACGGCGCGTATATCAGCATTATTTCGTCGCCAAGAAGCACTAAAACAACCGGTTAACGATGAACATATTACTCGCACAGGCGCCTTAATGGTTGATAGCCAACGTATGTGTATTACCTGGCAAAACAACTCTGTTGAGTTAACTATTACCGAATTTTGGTTAGTTCACGCCTTGGCCAAGCATCCTGGTCATGTTAAAAACCGGACACAACTGATGAGTGATTCAAAAATATTTGTTGATGACAGTACTATCACCTCCCATATTAAACGTATACGTAAAAAATTTATGCGAAACGACAGTCACTTTGACTGCATAGAAACCGTTTATGGTATGGGCTATCGCTGGTTAAGTGTTAACAGCGCGACGGATGATAAAGCTTAATATGGTGAATGGTAAACGTTTCAAACTACACTTTAAATTACGCTTTGGCCTGCGAGCAAAATTATTATTGCTGTCAAGTTTCCTGTTTATTATTCCTTGGTTTGGTTATCAATATGTTTGGGAAATGGAAAAATATTTACGTTTTGGCCAAGAACAAACATTAGTAGGCACCGCACGCGCTTTAGCTACCGCACTGCATGAGCGTGAAAACCTATTTAATAATCAAGCCAGCTTTTTACCTAATGTTGAACAAGGCAAAGATCTTTATGGCTATCAATTAACGCAAGCCATTCAATTAGACGGTTTATCGAGTGACTGGCCTGACTTTAACCAACGCACACATTTTTATCACCAGCAACAACAGCTGTTCGCCAAAGAGCCATTAAGTCTTAATTTTAAAGCCAGTGTCGGTAAATACGATAAATTTTTATATTTGTTTTTTCAGGTCGTTGATAACCATATTATCTTTCGTGGTAAAAATAGCCGTAGCATTACCAATAACGATCATTTAGCCCTCTCTTTTAGTGATAATAACAACAAGTTAAATCGTTTCATCATTAGTAATAAACAAGCTGGTTGGCTATCTGCCTTTAGCATCACTGATGATGACAGCAATATTCCTGAGCCGGCACCGCACATTCAAGGCCACTGGTTATTAACCCCACAAGGCTATAATGTCGAGTTAAGAGTACCCTTGGATAACTTAGGCGATAACATTGCTTTTGCTTTTTTTGACGTCGATAAAGCCGATAGTGAAGCAGTTTCAGCAATTGGCTCAGCTGATCCTAGTAACGCTGAAAGTTTAGGCACTATTGTCGTGCCCTCGCCCGAGATTGAACGTATTGTTAAAGGTATGCGTTATTCTAATTCTAGCATTTGGGTGGTTGATCAACACCATAGAGTGCTAGCTAGCGCAGGGTCGCTAAAATCTGCTAATGGTGTCTGGCAAGCAAAGGAAAAACAGCTCAGTGCCGCTGAAAAGAATAGTTTTTGGTATCAGTTTAAGCAACAGCTATTATTACCGCTATATTATAAAGTGTTAACTAAACCGCCGACCGACTTTATCGACCAACTCTATGATGCCCAACATTTAAGAGGTGAACATATTGCTAGTGCATTAAGCGGAGAAGCAACGTCTCAATGGCGTTTAACAACGGATAAAAAAGCCTTAGTACTTTCGGCCGCCTACCCTATTTTTATTAACAATCAAGTACAAGGTGCCGTTATTGTTGAAGAAACTACCAATGGTATTAGAACCCTAAGAAACCGCGCCTTAGAAAAATTATTTACCGCAATTTTAGCCATTATGAGTTTAGGCGCGTTAGCCTTTCTTTTATTTGCCTCGCGCATTTCATCTCGTATTCGACATTTATCTACTCAAGCTGAATTAGCCATTGATAAACAAGGACGAATTATTGGCAAAATGCAAGCGTCTAATACTAATGATGAAATAGGTGATTTATCGCGCAGTTTTGCCACCGCAGTTAACCGCTTAAGTGAGTACAATCATTATTTAGAAAACATGGCATCACGCTTATCTCATGAGTTAAGAACCCCTATTGCCGTGGTTAAAACCTCATTAGAAAATTTAAGTTTACTAGAACAGCAGCAAACGCCAGCAAATAAAAGTAACAGTCCTTATATTGAACGAGCGCAAACTGGCATTAATACCTTAAATTTGATCCTGACAAATATGAGTGAGGCAACTCGACTTGAACAAATGCTAACCACCACCGAAAAAATTGATTTTGATTTACTACAGGTAGTTAATGGCTGTATTTCCGGTTATCGGCAAGTATATCCCACCATAAAATTTAGCTTTAACAATGAAGACAATGCCAAGATAAAAACATTACTTTTACATGGCTCACCTGAGCATATAGTGCAACTGCTAGATAAGGTGATCAGTAATGGCGTTGAATTTAGTCAAGACCACATCATCACTATTGAATTACAAATGAACAATAATAATGCTGAGCTATTTATTAGCAATAATGGCATTTTATTACCTGAGCAACTAAACGAAAATTTATTCGATTCTATGGTGTCACTACGTGATAAAAATCCAAAAGGTTATAGCAAGCAAGCTGTGCCGCATCTTGGTTTAGGTTTATATATTTCTCGACTAATTTGCCAGTTTCATCATGGAAAAATCAACGCCTATAATCATCAAAACCCTGAAGGTGTTACTGTGCAGATAAGCTTGCCTACCAAAGTCTAATAACACCTTTTTTTGACTCGCGCCTATACTGAGATACTCAATATCCCGTTAGATGCAAAACCCAGTAAGCATTAATAAAATATAAGAACTCTGCTTATACACTTAAGGTGTAGTAATTATTCTAATAAATAAAATATCTAGTAAACACCTTAAAGGTGATATCTTTGGCGGCTTAACCGCAGCAGTGATAGCGCTACCATTAGCGTTAGCATTTGGCGTGTCATCGGGTGCTGGTGCTATCGCTGGTGTTTACGGCGCTATTTTTGTTGGCTTTTTCGCGGCCTTATTTGGCGGTACTGCCACCCAAATATCAGGTCCAACAGGGCCTATGAGTATAGTGATGGCATTAGTATTAACACAGTTAATCGCTAGTCATCCTGACACTGGTTTGGTATTAGCTTTTAGTTGTGTAATTTTAGCCGGTTTATTTCAAATATTATTTGGCTTACTTAAACTAGGTAAGTATTTTGTTATGGTGCCCTACCCAGTTATTTCGGGCTTTATGACCGGCATTGGCATTATTATTATTTTACTGCAAATATCGCCACTATTAGGTAATGCCAGTTATAGCAACGCGTTAACTGCGCTAATAAATATTCCCAACGCCTTTAATCAACAAAATATTTTTGCCTCCGCACTGGGGATAGTGACACTGTTACTGATGATTTATTGGCCTAAAAAGTGGACTAAAGTGATCCCCGCACCACTGTTTGCGTTACTCGCCTTAACACTCATTAGCTCAGCCTTTTTTAGCCAACAAGGTATTGCTGTTATCGGTAAAATCCCTACCGGTTTTCCTAGTTTACTACTGCCTAGTTTCTCGTTAGAGACACTGTATCAAATTAGCTATTTCGCCTTTTTATTAGCGGTATTAGGGGCTATTGATTCATTACTAACCTCAATGGTGGCTGATACCATGACCGAGAGCCATCATAATAGTGATAAAGAACTTATCGGCCAAGGGATCGCCAATACTATTGCTGGATTTTTTGGTGCCTTACCGGGCGCTGGGGCGACTATGCGCACGGCCATTAATATTCGCGCTGGCGGTAAAACCCCCCTTTCTGGCATGGTGCATTCTGTTACCTTATTAATTGTTATTCTTTGGGCCGGAGATTACGCACAGTATATTCCTCATACGGTGCTCGCCGGTATGTTAATTAAAGTGGGTCTTGATATTATTGATTGGCGCTTTATTTTTCAGATAAAAAAAGTAGGCGTTTTTTCGGCGTCTTTAATGTTGTTGGTTTTACTACTAACTGTTTTTGTTGATTTAATAACTGCGGTGTTAGTGGGGATGTTTATCGCTAATTTAGTTACCTTAGATCGTTTAACCCATATCCAACTTGATAATATTACCTTTACCAAAGGTAATGAATTAGTCCGTGAAATATCCTCAAATCAGGTGAATACAGAGTTAACTGATGATATTCAAAAAAACCTCAGTAAATCCTTAGCAAGCACCTTATTATTGGCAATTGACGGCCCAGTTAGTTTTGCTGTTTCTAGAGAGTTATCTCGTCGCTTTACTGAAAACTTAGCCTTTACCACGTTAGTAATCGATTTATCAAAAGCTAAACTAATAGGCACAACAACCGCGCTGATGATTATAGATCTTATCGAGCGTACTAAAACAAACAATAAAACAGTGTTGGTTATCACCGGCAATGAAAAAATCAATCAATCCCTACACAAACTATCGTTAGCTACGTTATTAGATAAAAAGTATCAATTCGTTAATAGAGAACAAGCACTGCAAACCATCATTTAATAATGGTCGGTATATCATCAATTACCTTATCACTAGTTGATATAAAAGACTTATTTCCATTATTAATGAAATTGTTCTAGACATCAGCGCAGTTTTTAATACAATCACGCCACTTATCAATTTTGATAAGTTTTATATAATTACCGTCCTGGAGAAGTAAAAAATGAATGTTGATCAACATATCAAAGTAGCACAATGGCACTTAGAGCAAGCTCGCTTACACAATGTAAGTGATCACACTTGTGGCTGTCCTGCTAACAAGCACGACCAACGTGCTATCGATGCTGTTGAAGCGGGTTTAATCATCGAAGAAAAAGCTTGTACTTTAGATGCTAAAGAAGCACGCGCTTAAGCATAATAGCTTGATTAAAGTATTAAACTTTATGACAAAATAATTTTTTAAAAGAGTGGCGACAACATGAATGTCATCACTCTTTTAGTGAAATAAAACGCTTAACCTACGCCTCGACTGGCAATAATCTCTCTGTTATTACCTAATTCAAACAGTATATCTACTTTCGTCGGTAGTACATTTAAGCCATGAATTGTTAACCGTTGGAAAAATTGGATGAATTCATTCACTTCCACTGTACTCATCACGCCATTAGCACTCCCTATATTGGCATTCACTTTTGCTAACTTTTGCTCTTGCTCTAAACGCCATTTAAAAACCACCTCAAAACTTGGCGCCTTTAACATTAGCCAAGTATCCATAAAAGCATATAGCGGCTGATAATCATGCTGTAATGAGTAATTCACTTGCTTACGCCAAGTTCCCTGCGGATCATGTTGTGTTTCTAGCGCATTTATCGGTAAGCTTAAATCATTTGAGTTTTCTGCAGGTATACCCCAACACCAGCCTTCAAACAGTACAATATCAACACCTGATGTTGCCGTTAAGCAGTCTGTCATTGGCAAAGGATTATCTTGGGCTTTATCAAATTGTGGCAAATAAATAGCTTTATTGGATTTTTTTGAGTCTTTAAGCTGTGCTAATACTGACTTTAATAAATTCACATCATGAGTACCGGGTACCCCACGAGTTTTAAATAGTGGATGATATTGCCGTGCTAATTGCTGGCGCTGCACTCTACCAAAGTAAAAATCATCAAGTGATAACACCACAACAGATAAACCGAATTGCTTGTTAAGGTAATCACCTAAAAATTTAGCCAAAGTCGATTTACCTGAGCCCTGACAACCATTGATACCAACAAAAAAGGTACTCTTATTTGGTTGTTTCGCTTGTTGCAGATAATTAAAAAACAACTTATCAGCCAAAGGAATATAAAACTCTTTAGCTGTGTTAGCAAAACTTTCCGGCAAATTATTGTTAACAATAAACGCAGACAACATAAATAATTCCCAATTATTTTATAAATTATGTTCAAAAACACATCGATTATAAATGACTTTCGTAAGGTTAAGTAAAGAAATGTAAAAACGCCTATGGGTGATGAACTTATCAACTAATCACCTATCTACCTTGGTGAATTTATTCTCTTATAAAAATCATAGGAAACATTAATGAAAATACAAATGGCTTATCCTCAAAGATACCTACGGGTTCCAACACTTTTTTTAACCTTTTTGCTGTCATTATCACTTTTTGGTTGTGGTAGTAGTGATGACAATGATGGTACTGGTTACATTCAGTTATATAATTTGTCTGCTAATTCCCCAGGAATATATTTAACCACAGACAAATATGACGATGATGACTTTGATGAAAAAACGCATTCGCCAATATTATATACCAAAGTAAGTAGTCGACTGACCTATGATAGTGACACTTACGATATAGAATTAGCTTGGCAAAATGAATATAACAATGACTATGATTTAGAGATTGTTTATCAGAGTCAATTACAAGTAAACAAAGATACTATTGAATTGGTGGTAGTAACAGAAGATATTAAAGCGCCAACCGTACTCGTTTATGATATTCCCGTTAGAGATGACAACGAAGTTGATGACGATATCAATGATGAAATTTTCAATATTAGAGTACTTAATATGCATACCTTATCTGCAGGCGTGGATATGTATTATTCAGAATCACATGAAACCTTCAATGAGGCGACGTTATTAAACCAAACCCATTATAGCGAAATGTCTGAGAACCAAAAAATTGCGCAAGATGGTTATATTTTTTACCTCACATCAGCAGGCAGCGATGAGGTGTTATATCAATCAAAAAATATCGATTTTCCCTATGCCTCTGAATACATTATGATCATTAGAGAAAATACCGGCGTTGGTTCATCGCCATTTATACTAGATAAAATATCTACCTCATCTATCACTGAGTATTCCGACACCAATGCGGAAGCCAGTTATCGTGTATTTAATGGTATTATTGAGCACGAGCTCTTACCTCAATATGAAAACAGTTTCGACTTTCACCTTGATGGTATCGATAACTCCCCAGAGGTTTCAGCATTAAATTTTGGTGAATTTAGCCAGTCAATTATTACTGATTCAGGTGACTATAGTATGAGTGTGGTTACACCCGTAGCCCAAAGCCCAATACTGAGTAACCATTTGTTAGCGTTAACCGAAAACACTGATAAAACCGTATTTTTCTATCTTTTAGAAGAAGCAGTAGACGAAGATGGTGATGGTAACATAGACGAAGATGGCGATGGTTATATTGATGAAATAGAAATTACCATTAACTCGCTAGTGGTCGATAATAGCCAAAGTAACAGTATTTATAGCCATCAAATGAAGGTGATAAACCTAATAGATCAAGATAACATTATTGATGATTTTAGCAATATTAAAGTTTACTTTGTTCGCAGTGATGAAATCATTGCCACTGCAGACCAATATATAACGGCAATTTTTGCACAACCAAGCTCTGTGACATTATTAAACAACACTTACACTGTTTATGTTATTGGCAGACTTGATAGTAGTGACATTATCCTCTCGGCTAGTGAATTAATACTTAACGAAGACAGTAAAGATCAATTTATTATCTTAGAAAAAGACCTAAATTCTGCCACTGGCTATGGTGTGAACTTTGCCAATCAAACCAGCGAATAACTAACGCAATAATGATTTAAAAAGTCATTAAAAATAAATAGTCCTTGAATAACTCGCTATTGAATTATTCAAGGACTGACAAAATATTGTCATCTTCGAAATCACGCATCAACAATATTATGGTGAATTTAACGCTTATTTTTCCTGAGCTTCACCTTCACTCTACAGCCAATAATTGTACGCCATCTGAAAACTGTAAACGGGCATATTTACCTAAGCTTAAATGCAAACCGGGCTCAGTTTCTGCTAATTTAACAACCGAATAATTTACATGTAGCGGTTGTAAGTAAGGAATAGTTGAGATATCTAAAAACTCAGATAAACCGTCATGGTCATCATCACTGTAACCCTCGTCAATATCTGATACTCCATCTCGGTCAGTGTCTGTGGTACTTAGCCGAGCTAAACTATTAACTAAGGGAATGGCAAAATATTTGCTCTGCGTTAATGGCTCACTACCGCTATTAGTAGTATTACCACTGTCAGTACCGTCACAGATAATTCAATTAAACCCTTATTTTCATCCGGTAAATTAACTTGCCATGGGTCGATAAATACCTGTAACTGATTAGCGCTAATTTGCGCCGATAGATACTCAGGTAAATGCCAGTCAATCTTATGTGTGTCTTGACTGTTTGAGTCGCTGATCACTAAATTAATAACAGCTTCACCCAGATTTTTAGCGATTTGATTACTTTCAATACTGTTTTGCTGTAATGACATAGTGATACTTGGCGTAATATTCGTTTCGACAACATTAATAATATGCTCACTATGAACAGCCCCATTTACCCCTTGCTCAAAGGTCAGTATCAACTGCTCTGGTGGTTGTGTTGTAGTTTAGTGTGGGTAACAGAAATTTCATTTTATAAAGCCTCTTTTATCCACGTTTGATCTGAATATTCTTTGTTATCCTCCATAAATCTAAACCAACTCAAATAATTCTCAATGTAGTCAGTACCTATGCCATTAAAGCGTTTCAACCAACCTTTCCATCGTTTCATGTAATTATTCAACGTTTGAATATGATAGATACCCTCAATTACTCGTTGATTATCAAGCCCTATTAGCCGCTTATGATCAATATCTAATTCCTCTGCAATACCTTTGTATGATAAGTTACCATCGGTACAAAGCACTGAGCCTGATGATAATAAAGGTTTTAATTGAGCTTGAATATTTTCTTTAGTATTTCGTTCTAAAACCTTGTGTGAAACAACACCACTGCGATCAAGCGCAATAAAAATAGGTACTTGCTTAATTCTGCCACCACCTCGTTTACGTGATTTACGCTCAATCTGTCTTTGCCTTTAAATGATTCTGGCAAAAAGGTTTCATCTGCTTCAATGACTCCCGTTAGCTCTGACGGATTAAAGCTGGCAGGCGCTTTAATAAACATGTGTCGCCATCGAAAAGACGTTCTAAGTGTTATGTTTAAGGCTTTAGCTGATTTTCTAAGAGACACGCCTTCCCACATTAACTTCGTGTATTCAATCCACTTCTCAGCCTTTTTTTTCACTATAGGAGCTTTATATGATTATATTTAGGAGGGTATTGTAACGGAAAAGGACAAAAAGGATCACCTGATTTTAGGCATTGGTATAGGCGAAAATTAAACCACAATATAAAATTATTATTTATTGGCATGCTAGCAAGCGCATTCTATACCCATACCACCTCAAGATGCGAGTTTCAGGACTACAGCGAAATTATTGATCAAGGCGCATGCAACAGCAGATGTAAAAATGTGTTAAAGAGACAGTTGTTATTGAGTTTTTTGTTATTTATTTCTATACAAAAAAAGGAAAAATACTCTGTGTACATTTACTTTTGATGCGGTGCAGCAAAAAAGTGTTGACCGATACTATTTGGCTAGGTATACTCATTTCAAATCTTATTGCTGCACAGCAGCACAAAGCAAAACTCAACAGGAATATTAATTATGTTTACTAAATTATCTGAACAATTTACTACTGCAATGAAGTCTTTCAGCAATACAGAAAAAGTTGAAACGGCAATGAAACCATTGAATAGCTTAGTAGAATTAAATACTAAAACGATTGAGCAATTAGTTAGCCAGCAAACAGATTTAATGACTTCTATTTTAAATGACAGTATTGCTCAAACTAAAGCATTATCATCACAAACTGATTTTACCGCAGCTGTTGAATCACAAAAAGTATTCACTGAAGCGCTTCAAGCAAAATTTTCTGCTTCAGCTAAAGAAGCTCAAGACGTTGTAACTAAAACTTCTGAAGAAGTATCAAGCTTAGTTAAAGATTCTATGGCTGAATCGACTACGCTTGCTAAATAATTTATGACTAAAGCATAAGCCAACTTTGTGCTTATCATAAAAAACCAGTATCTCGATACTGGTTTTTTTTTGCTGAAATAACATAAATTTTATTATGTTATTTTGATTTTTAGATACAAATGAAAACTCTAACAAAACAACCTACTCAAAGCTCAACCGCCTTATTTTTAACTACCTGTGCGCGGTGATAACCTGCACCATCTAAAATAAGATGAATTGTTTTTTCCGATTTTTTATAGCGACTGACATGAGTCGCGGCAATATTTTTTAAATCAACCGCGTCAACTAAGTTTAAACGAGTACGGCTACCTGTAGTTTCTATGGGCATATCATGATCCTCATTTTTGTATAAATTAAGCATCTTCATTGATCACGGGGATATGTGATATTACTTTGCCAACACTAGCCCCTCTCTTCTAGGATCAGCGCCACCAACAAAGCCTGTTTCAGTCAATTCAATCGCGTGTAAACCACTATTTAAATCACGAATATGTACCGTATGCCCTTTGGCTTCTAATAGTGGTTGTAGCGCTTGAGCTGTTGTGCCCCGCTCTAACGTGGTGACATTGTTTCTATTGGTTATTTTCGGTAAATTAATCGCTTCTTGCGGGTTTAATTGCCAATCAAGCACGCCGATAATGGTTTGCGCTACATAATTAATAATACGACTACCACCCGGAGAGCCTACCAATAACTTCAACGATTTATCTTTATTAAAAATCATCATCGGCGCCATTGAACTTCTTGGACGTTTATTTGCTTGTACACGGTTGGCTAGCAACAGCTCATTTTTCTTAGCAATAAAAGAAAAATCTGTCAGTTGATTATTTAAAATAAAGCCTTCAACCATCAAGGCGGAGCCAAAGGCATTTTCGATACTACTGGTCATAGAAACAGCATTACCTTGGTCATCAACAATTGATAAATGCGTGGTAGAAGGTCGCTCAATGGTATCACCGTCAGTTAATGCTACAGCTCCTACTGGCACACCTGCATAAGCTTTGTTCATATCTTTTTGAGGGTTAATCAATGCTGACCGCTTAGCTAAATAATCTGGGGCTAATAACCCGGTAACAGGTATAGCAAGACAGTTGTTATTGAGTTTTTTGTTATTTATTTCTATACAAAAAAAGGAAAAACACTCTGTGTATATTTACTTTTGATGCGGTGCAGCAAAAAAGTGTTGACCGATACTATTTGGCTAGGTATACTCATTTCAAATCTTATTGCTGCACAGCAGCACAAAGCAAAACTCAACAGGAATATTAATTATGTTTACTAAATTATCTGAACAATTTACTACTGCAATGAAGTCTTTCAGCAATACAGAAAAAGTTGAAACGGCAATGAAACCATTGAATAGCTTAGTAGAATTAAATACTAAAACGATTGAGCAATTAGTTAGCCAGCAAACAGATTTAATGACTTCTATTTTAAATGACAGTATTGCTCAAACTAAAGCATTATCATCACAAACTGATTTTACCGCAGCTGTTGAATCACAAAAAGTATTCACTGAAGCGCTTCAAGCAAAATTTTCTGCTTCAGCTAAAGAAGCTCAAGACGTTGTAACTAAAACTTCTGAAGAAGTATCAAGCTTAGTTAAAGATTCTATGGCTGAATCGACTACGCTTGCTAAATAATTTATGACTAAAGCATAAGCCAACTTTGTGCTTATCATAAAAAACCAGTATCTCGATACTGGTTTTTTTTTGCTGAAATAACATAAATTTTATTATGTTATTTTGATTTTTAGATACAAATGAAAACTCTAACAAAACAACCTACTCAAAGCTCAACCGCCTTATTTTTAACTACCTGTGCGCGGTGATAACCTGCACCATCTAAAATAAGATGAATTGTTTTTTCCGATTTTTTATAGCGACTGACATGAGTCGCGGCAATATTTTTTAAATCAACCGCGTCAACTAAGTTTAAACGAGTACGGCTACCTGTAGTTTCTATGGGCATATCATGATCCTCATTTTTGTATAAATTAAGCATCTTCATTGATCACGGGGATATGTGATATTACTTTGCCAACACTAGCCCCTCTCTTCTAGGATCAGCGCCACCAACAAAGCCTGTTTCAGTCAATTCAATCGCGTGTAAACCACTATTTAAATCACGAATATGTACCGTATGCCCTTTGGCTTCTAATAGTGGTTGTAGCGCTTGAGCTGTTGTGCCCCGCTCTAACGTGGTGACATTGTTTCTATTGGTTATTTTCGGTAAATTAATCGCTTCTTGCGGGTTTAATTGCCAATCAAGCACGCCGATAATGGTTTGCGCTACATAATTAATAATACGACTACCACCCGGAGAGCCTACCAATAACTTCAACGATTTATCTTTATTAAAAATCATCATCGGCGCCATTGAACTTCTTGGACGTTTATTTGCTTGTACACGGTTGGCTAGCAACAGCTCATTTTTCTTAGCAATAAAAGAAAAATCTGTCAGTTGATTATTTAAAATAAAGCCTTCAACCATCAAGGCGGAGCCAAAGGCATTTTCGATACTACTGGTCATAGAAACAGCATTACCTTGGTCATCAACAATTGATAAATGCGTGGTAGAAGGTCGCTCAATGGTATCACCGTCAGTTAATGCTACAGCTCCTACTGGCACACCTGCATAAGCTTTGTTCATATCTTTTTGAGGATTAATCAATGCTGACCGCTTAGCTAAATAATCTGGGGCTAATAACCCGGCAACAGGGATAGCAAGATAATCGCCGTCAGCAATATAACGATTTCTATCGGCAAATGCTAACCGTGAACTTTGCGTATACAAATGTATTGCTTGTGCGGAATTAACTGGATATTTAGCGAGCTTAAAACGTTCTAGTTGAGCAAGAATTTGAATAACGGCAATGCCACCTGAGCTAGGAGGCGCCATGCCACAAAGGGTAAATTCTCGATAAGGGCCACACACCGGCGATCTTTCTTTAGCTTGATAGGCAGCCATATCTTCCATGGATAATAATCCCGGGGAAATTGTTGAATTTTGCACAGTAGCCACTATTTTTTTTGCTAGCCAGCCTTGATAAAAAACATCAACACCTTCCTTGGCAAGGCTTCGGTAAACGTTAGCAAGCTTTTTATTGACTAAAACATCGCCAGCTTTTACTGATTTTCCATTTGGGAAAAAATATTGATTAATTTCAGTGAGCTTATGGAGGCCCGGATTAAAGTTAGCAGTAAGTAGTTTTTCTAATCGCGGCGAAACTACAAAACCATTATCAGCTAAGGTAATTGCTTGGGTAAATAAAGTCGCCCAAGGAAGTTTACCGTATTGACTATGTGCCTTTTTGAAAGTAGCCATTACCCCTGGCACGCCAACAGAGCGACCACCAACCACGGCGTCAATCCATTTTAATGGTTTGCCCTGTTTATCTAAAAACAGCGCACTAGTTGCTGCGGCAGGCGCGGTTTCTCTACCATCAAAAGTGGTCATTTTTTTACGCTTATTATCCCAATGCAGCATAAAAGTACCGCCACCAATACCAGATGATTGCGGCTCTACCAGGGTTAACACTAATTGCACGGCAATGGCTGCATCTACCGCGCTACCACCTTGCGCTAAAATATTAAAACCGGCTTGGCTAGCATATGGATTAGCGGCAACAATCATAAACTCTTTACCATAGACTGCTTTTTTAGCCTGATAACCAGTAGCCGCTTCAGGCTCACGAATTTCACGTTTGATCTCATCCGTTTTTACCATAGCACTTGCCGATAAAGCCGTTGCTGACAATGAGCTAGCAAGTAATAACAAACTCGCGGTAGTTAAACGGGTAAAGCGATGAAAAAGATAATATTTAGGCATTGAAAAGAGTTTCCATTAAAGAATATGACTTAATTTGTTGACGGTCTAAACGATAACTGAAATTGATTAAATTGTGCAAACTTATTTAATAAGTCTTGATACAGTCCACAATCAAAATTTTGGCTTATATTGTTTAATGCTTTATCAGTTGATTGATTCTCAACTAGCACATTCTCACTTAATTGGTTTTTATCTAGCGGCCCCTCACTTAACTCATTTTCACTTAATTGATTGTCAAGTAAAGCAAGGGCAAAACAACATGCTTCAAGGCTTGATAAGGCATTTTTTTTAGCCACTTTACGAATTAAATATTGACCACTATTGGCAAGCGTATCAGGCAAACAAACTTGTGTTAATGCCTGTAAGTTAGAAGACAACATAAACATACGATAGGCTTTCTTCCATGTACCATCGAGGATGATCAGTAATTTTGGCTGTTGACGCTTTTTATCATGGCTAATATCAGTATTATCAAGCTCATTTTTAGTCCAGGTTAATACTTGCGCTTGCGCACTTGGATAAAGTAGCAGTGTTTGATGGCTTGCGAGCAGAATATTAAGCTCACTATGTTGTGAAAAATTTTCACCAACTATCACTTGGCAATGACTTAATGAACGACTTAATAAGGCAACAGTACCTTTACTTTGCTTCACTTCACTAGGGTGCTGCAATACTAAGACGGCTGTTGGATTATCAATGGTACAAATAAAATTGCAAATGCAGGCAATTGTTGGCCGTTGACATTGCTGACATAAAATTCTGGACATAAAAGAAAGGCACTAATGGGTTTAAATTTTATAAAGCATCATTGTATACTCAAGCCTTGATAACATCAGCCCTTAAAATATTTAATTAATAAAATAAACTAAATGAAATTAACCCGCTTAGCGCTTTCTAAACAACATTCTCTACTTGTAGCCGTCATCGCATTATTATCGATAATCGCTTTTATTAGTGAATACTTTCTAGGTGAATTATTTACTCAAACCTTGGTATATCAACGGCAATTAATCACTGAAGGGGAAATTTGGCGCCTTATTTCTGGACATCTTCTACATACCAATGGTTATCATTTACTACTAAACCTAGCCGCCTTATTTATGTTGTGGGCATTACATGGTCGTTTTTATAGCATAAAAAATTACAGCGCTTTATTTTTATTGTGTTCGTTATTCACCAGTGCCGGCATTTATTATTTTGAGCCAACCTTAATACAATATGTAGGCTTATCTGGCGTCTTACATGGTATTTTTGTTTTTGGCGCAATAATGGATATTAATGCGAAAGACAAAACTGGCTACTTATTGTTTTTAGGGGTTTGGCTTAAAATTGCTCATGAGCAATTCTATGGTGCGAGTGCTGAAGTGAGTAATTTAATAGAGGCAAGTGTCGCGGTTAATGCTCATTTATGGGGGGCGCTGGGTGGTTTGCTATTTTCTGTGATTTATCTTTATAGCATCCATATAAGATTACGCCATCCAAATAAAAGCTAAGTGGCAACCCTTTATGGCTGCCACTTATTTAAGATAAAAAATAAAACACTTAGTTAAAGTGCCATTAGCTAAAGTGTATTTTCAAACAACTTAAATATACGTCGATATTCATTTAACCAAGAGCTAGGTTGAACAAAGCCATGTGGCTCTACCGGGTAAATAGCAGTTTCAAAATTTTGCTTTTCTAATTCAATTAAGCGCTGTACTAAACGTACGGTATCTTCAAAAAACACGTTATCATCAACCATAGGTGCATTAATTAACAAGGGTTTTTCTAACCCCTGGGCAAAGTAAATAGGCGAGCTACGTTCATAAGCAATGGCATCGTCTTGTGGTGTATTTAAAATATTAGAGGTATAACCATGCTCATAATAGGCCCAGTCTGAGACTAAACGAATAGCAGAGCCTGAGGCAAATAAATCCGGCGCTGTGAACATTGACATTAACGTTAAAAAACCACCATAAGAGCCACCATAAGTACCTACACGTTGACGATCTACATTGGCATTTTCAACTAACCAATTTACCCCATCACGCATGTCTTCCACTTCAACTTTGCCCATATGACGATAAATACTCGTACGCCAGTCTCGTCCGTAACCTGCTGAAGCACGGTAATCCATATCAATAACAACATAACCTTGCTGTACTAACATAGAATGGAACATAAACTCACGAAAATACCCTGACCAACCAAGATGAGAATTTTGTAAATAACCCGCGCCATGGGTAAACATTACCGCACGATTTTTATTTGCGATGTTGTCATAATTTTCTGGCAAATAAACACGTGAATAAATAGGCGTATCTTGGTTTGTTGAGGCAATAGCGACAATGCTAGGCGCTACCCAAGGCAGTGTTAAAAACTGCTCAGATACCGTATAGGTAATTTGAGTTGCTTCGATATTATCGCTAAGCGTTTTCACATATAACTCTGGCGGCATAGTTAAACTTGAATGTTCTATTAACAATCTAGTTTCATCCGGGCTTAGAGCATAGTTATTCATGCCCCCTAAATCAGTCAATGACTTAAGACTTTTAGCTAAATCTACTTGATAAATTTCATAAATACCTGGGTGCTTTATATTTGCTTTAAAAATAAAACCTTGTTGATCTTCCATCAAGGTAACATCGCTAACTTCAAATTTACCAGACGTTAGCTGAGTTGCTTTGCTATTTAGCATTTTATGGTATAAATGAGAATAACCACTTTCTTCGGATAAATAATATAAACCGCTATCCCCTACCCAGCCAAACTCATTAAAGCGCCAGTTAATCCACGCATCATCATGTAACTTATGTTGTGGTACTAGTAAGTTATGAGAAAAATCAATAGTCGTTAACCAACGGGTTTTGTTGTCCCAAGCCTCTAACATTAATGCGACTTGATTACCGTCAGCACTCCATTTTACCGGATTCGACATTTCCAATAAGTGAATGTTTCTAGCCTGTTTAGCTGAGATATACTTTTTACCCGCACGAGCGTAGTTTTCTTTTTTTACCGCCGCCAATACATCCGCGTCAAACTCAGGTAATACCTCATAGCTTAATAATGATTTTTTTTGGCTCTTTAAATCAATAATAAAAAGTTCTTCTTTATATTGTTGATTATTTGCCACCCGCGCACGTACTTTTTCAGCGGCAATCACGCCATTTTTTGTTATATAATTTGGCATGATATCGGCTTTATCACCACTTGATTTAGCCGAACTAATACTAACCAATAACTTGTCACCTGCTGGCGATAAACTTGCGTGACTGACGCTATTGCCGCTACCAAAATAATACTTTGTTTCGGTAATGCTGGTATTGTTCGTCGTTAGCGCGGTTTTTTGCTGCTCTTTAAGTTTGGCGTTCCTGTGTTGCAGTGCAATGTAGTCAATTAACTTATGCTGCTCTTTTGCTAAATAACTTGACGGCGCTTCAACACCTTTGGGCTTTTCTGCCATTTGTAAATTTGCTAATTCAACTACTTGTCCTGTGGTTAAATTATGTGCATAAAATACATTTTCTACCTGATAAGCAATATTGCCATTAGTTAAAAACATCGCATTCTTTTCATTTGCTGAAGTGAAAGTAACTTGTTGTACTATTTGGCTCACTACATCTTTAACAAATACATTGCCCATGTAGGTATAAACTTTATCAGATAAGTTGCTATTTAATTTAGCATTTTTATCATTAACAATATGGTGCTTAGATAAGTTAACTTTTTGATTATTTTTATCTGAATTTAACACCTTAACGAACAAGTCTCTTAACGGTGTGCCTAGCTGTTTTTGTTTATAATAAACCGTATTGCTGTTATCGCCCCAGTACCATGATTCAGGTGCTCGGCCAAACCAGTCAGGATCAGCCATAATTTGTTTTAAAGTGATGCTTTTATTATCACTACTAATAATTTCAGCCGTTGTGACTGGCGTTAAAACGGCAGCAGGAGTTGCAGAAACATTAGCCTTAACTTGCGATTGTTGTTGTTGTGTAGTAACACAAGCAGCCAAAGAAAGACTTAAGGTGGCGGCCATTAATTTCAATTTCATAAATTTATTATCTCTTGGATTTATTAACTAATGATTGTGAATATATACCCGTTATAACAGTTCATCGATAAATAGAACAAACTATTAGCGAAACAGGTTATTCGAATTTACGTTGAAAGTGTAAGGGAAAGCCGCCAGCTGTTGTTTTTTTTGCGAGTAATGATGATAAACTAAAAGAAAATTTTACCTTACCCAAACCTATGAATACTATTTCTGTAAACACGACTCAATCCTGTTTTTGTGGCTCAAATTTTGATTTTTCATGCTGTTGCCAACCTTATATTAATAAAGAACTAGCCGTGCAAACAGCAGAGCAATTAATGCGTTCTCGCTTTAGTGCATACGCCATTGGCAATGCACAATATATTTATGATACTTATGCTAAAAGCAGCCAAGCTGAACAATCTGTTGAAGACATTGGTGACTGGAGTAAGTCTTGTGTGTGGATAGCGCTGGTAATTCACCCTTTGGCTAATAGCGTAAATAATGCTACAGAGCAATTGGTCGAGTTTTCGGCCTTTTATATAACAAATAACACCTTATATGAACTTAGAGAAAAATCACGTTTTATCTTAGAGCACGGCATAGAATGCGATATAGAAGAGAAAAAGGAATCGACCTTTAATACTCAGCTAAAGCAATGGCGTTATATTGACGGGGATATTATTGCACACAGTGAATTAGCAACTATAAAGCGCAATGAATTTTGCCCTTGTAATCTTTACCCAACAGCATGGCAATCAAAAAAGGGTAAGAAATTTAAACATTGCTGTGGGAAATAACGTGCTGAACTAGCTGAGCTAATTCAATTAAGCAGTAATAACATCAACTAGACTTGATTTTACTAATGACGTTTGTACCGTTTTAAGCCAAGCGTCAACATTCATATTTATCCGCTTATTAAGCACTGTGGGTACTTGCTGATGATTATGTTTTTCTTGGCAAGTTAAGCTAGTGTTACTTAAAATATTAGTGGCAATATATTGCTTATTATCACGAAAAGTTAACGGCTTGGGTGACAAGGCATTACTTAATTGAATTGACACAAGATCATTATCAGCAATCAATTGACTTTGGTTGTATTGATTAATTTGTTCAACATCTTTCAACGCTAACGGCGCTTGCTCAGGTAAGTCAAAATGCTTTCTTAAGACTTGGTTGGTCTGTATTGATTGTTCAACTGCGCTAACATCTACTTGCGGTAATATAAATTGGCTATGCTCCCTAACATCATCACACAGCATTGCTAACATCAAAGAAAAATCGGCACGTCTTGCTTGATGAACGCTTTCATTTAGCTGTTCACCTAATTGCAGTTCATGCAACAATATCGCTGAATTGGGCGCTATATTATTGTCAGGTATGTTGTTAGCAGCATTAACAGCCAATGGATTACTCTCTTTCTCGCAAAATTATCGTAAATATATGCTAGTAAAGAGGTTATCGACTGAAGTTATTAAAACTTAACAATTAATTGCTAATAATACCAATTGAAGTAATGAATTGATCATTCAGCGAAAATTAAAAGGTATAGAGGCAAGGCATTGATTGAAGCGAATGGTTTTTCCCTTGTCAAAATCAATAACGCAGCATATAAACCTTTTAAACTCGCCCTTGGGAGCTTGTCAGGAAAGTGATAACGTCACAAATTTGTTTGATATAGAGTTACTATATACGCACAAATTTTGCTTGTTCTAACTTCCCTGACACAGCTCTGAATTGATTCATTCATTATTTTATTTGGTATAAGTAAAAAATTATTTAAATGTTTGATTGAACCAGTCATCAATAGATTCAAATAATTCAGCCGTTGCTTTACGGCTAGGATCTAGCAATTCATCACTGGTTTGCTCAAGGCTACTTAATACCTCTGAACTTGTCTCTTTTATACTCTGCCACGCTTCATTGGCAAAGTGGGCTGAGTCTTGTTTACCCTGCTCAAGACAAGCATTCATATTAAACTGTTTATCGGTATCAAATAAGATATTCGCGTCTGCATTGAGTACTTGTTTATCTTCACAATACTGGCTTATTTCTAAATAAGTTAATGTGCCTATTACCGCTACGGTACCTATTGTGGCCGCAGACACCGCGGTAACGGCAATTTTTTTACCTGAACGTTGAATAAAACGCTTCGATATATTGGCACTTTTAGCTTGGTGTCGGTGCTGCATTTTTTGCACAATTTTTTTAGAATGCGTTAAGCCCTTTAAGCTTTCAATAGGTAAAACTGCATAGCCAAAGAATGTTAATAAGCTAGTTAAAAAAAACTTAAAGACAATAACACCAGTAATGATCGTTACCATTAGTGTTGAAATAACTGCTTTCATCAGTATTCCTTGTAGCTTGCTTATTTATACCAATCAATAAAAATTATGACATAACTTGGAGGGATAGCAGGGGTTCAATCATAATATATACCGTTAGCCTAAAATGGCATACCAATAATTTATTAGGTAGCAATGATAAAGACGCTAATGGTAACTGAACTAGCGCCTTCTATTTATCAGTTACCCCACCATAAAATAACTGGCAATAAAGTATGCAATAAGCGCTAAACCACCACCAAAAAGAGAGTAAGGCAACTGTGTTTTAACATGCTCAAGTAGGTCACAGCCCGACGCAATAGCAGAAACACAGGTAGTATCAGAGATGGGTGAGCAGTGATCACCAAAAACCCCACCCCCTAAAATAGCAGCAATAACTAACGACGGAGGTAATCCTAATGAGGTTATTAACGGCACGCCAATAGGAATTAATATGGCAAAAGTGCCCCATGAGGTGCCAGTACTAAAAGAGATAATACCGCCAACAATAAATAACATCGGCACCACAAAAATAAGGGGTAAATTTTCACCAACAAAACTGGCAATATAAAGACCAGTACCTAACTCTTGTAAACTTGAACCCAAGGTAAGAGAAAACAAGACGATGGTCACTAAAGGCAATAACTCAGACAAGCCTTCAAAACCCACCTCAACCAGTTCTTTATGAGTATATCGTTTGGCAGAAAGCAGTAAAAAATACGCAACCACTAAAGCAAAACAAGTGGCATAAAGTACGGATTGGCCACCACTACCTTGAGTAATATCGCCATCACCTGTCCAGAACATAAAAAAGAACATGCCACCAATCATGCTTAATAACGGTACTAACATAAAACGCGCTTTAGTCGGTTTAACTAATTCTTCTTTTAAATACCCGTTCTCTGGCTCTTCTTGCTTATGTAGCGCTAATTCTGCTTGCTTCATTGGACCATGAACTTTGTCAGTTATTACCGTATAAGCCACCATTAAAAGCGCAATTATCGCATAAAAATTATAAGGAATAGTGCCCCATAAAATTAACATCGACGATTCGCCCAAATCATAATTACTCAGTAAGCCCAGCACATAAGCTCCCCAACCATTTAGTAGTACCAAAATACACACAGGCGCAGAGGTGCTATCAATCATAAAAGCAAGACGAGCACGACTCATTTTAAATTTATCAAATAAGTCACGAGATAAAATACCTGCCGTGAGCACACTTAAATTAGATTCAATAAAAATGACCATACCGGTAAACATGGTGACAAAGCCAACTTGGCGTTTACTTTTTGCAATCCCTTTGCTTACTAATTTATTCACCATGGCTGTTACCCCACCTGAATTTCTAACATAAGCGAGCAATGCACCAATAAGTAAGCTGAATATCAATAACCGAGTATTACCCGGTGAACTAAATACCGTGATAATACGTTCAATAAAGCCAATAAAAGCGTAGAAAATAACATTCGAATGATGTTGGTAGGCTAACAATAATTCAGAGCTAAACACCGCCATTAGCAAAGCAAGAATGACTTCTTTTCGCCATAACACCACGACGATTGCCACAACGGGAGGCAGTACCGACAACCATTCCATAAACTACACCTTTATTATTATAAAAAACTGAAACAGTGTGGCAAATACAAATAGAATATTCAAGCTTATACAAGCATTAAGAAATTATTTATTGTTGTAATATATCCATTATTGAATCAACACAGACATAAACCGTTAGGAATACCTTGCCTTTAAGGTAATCATATTTAAATTTATCTCGACAGTACAAATAGTTTATCTACAATACTTGCACAACTCATTGTTAGAAAAATATGATGTCAAAAACTACCATTACCTTTGAACTTGAAAAACAAAACAAAAATAGCGTTAGATATAAAGAAGTCCCCAAAGATGGCATGCCGCCTATTTTAGGTGCTATTTATGTACAAAAATGGTTTGCCGGCAACAGTAAAACTATTGAGGTGACTATTGAGAAAAAAGCGTAAGATATTGGTTGAACGAGATAACCGAGCAGTATTTCAGCTAATGAGTTAGTTTTTTAGAGCCCTTTTTACCTAGTTTTCTTTGAGAACAGTTCAGACTTTCTATTTTGATTAATCCATCAGCTACTGCTTTCAAATAACAACTTAAAGGCAATCGCCAATGTCATCAGCACAATAACGGGCTTGATCAAAGCCGTGCCACGGTGAATCACTAAATTTGAACCCAGACGCGCGCCTACTACCTGTGAGGCAGCCATAGCAATAGCCAAGCCCCAGACAAGATGTCCACCCCACAAAAAAATAATCATGGATGTGGTATTAACGGTCAACACCAAGGGCTTGGTGAAAGCCGTGGCTTTACGCATGTTAAAGCCACGTAATGAAGCAAAGGAAACGGCGAAAAAAGAGCCCATACCCGGTCCAAAAAAACCACCATACAGCCCGATACCGCCACCGATAACTGGCGCAAAAATATTCGCTGATATTTTCGGGGGTAAATCTTCATCGGCTAGCGTTGGGGAGATCAACATATAAAGCGCCAAGACGATCAGCAGATAAGGCATCATTAGCGTTAAATAGTCAGTGGATATCTGCTGCACCAAGCAAGTGCCTAGCACCGACCCAACAAAGGCATAACACATTGCCGGCAGTAAGACGCGCAAATCAATATAACCCTTGCGCAAGAAATTAATCGTTGACGATAGCGTGCCAAAAACACTTTGAAATTTATTAGTCGCTAAGGCGCTAAGCGGAGGCAAGCCAGCCCACAGCAAAACGGGTAAGACAATAGCGCCACCTGCTCCGGCAATAGAACTGATAAAGCCGGCAATAAAGGCCACGACAATCAAGCCGATAAAAAGTGTCAGTGATAAGTCGATTTTTCTCTCCTAGTTAAATCAGTTCAAATAAGCGCTGCGTACGCAACGTGACAGACAATGATAATACCTTGCATCAGCCCACTAATCAGATTTTTCTGTCCTGAACATACGACATTAAGTTAGCAGTATTATAAAAGTCACGTATAATGTGATGCAGATAAATTAATCCCCTTAAATGTCACTTTTTTATGTCAACATCTTTAAATTACCTATCAGCTTATTCACCAACAGTACAAAACCAAGTACAACAGATGCTTGATAAAAACACCTTAGAAAAATATTTACTGAATAAATATCCAAGCGTTCATAATGTGACTAACGATAAAAGCTTACGTTGTTATGTTATGGACATTAAAAATCAATATTTGAAAAAATCGTCACCACTAAGCCAGATAAAGTTTGATGATAAAATTCATGTAATCAACAACGCTTTGGGCTTACATACTTATGTATCTCGCGTGCAAGGCAACAAACTGAAAAGTAAAAATGAAATTCGCATTGGCAGTTTATTTAAAAAAACACCTGAGCCTTTTTTATCCATGATTGCAGTGCACGAGTTAGCGCACTTAAAAGAAAAAGACCATAACAAAGCTTTTTACAAACTATGTCAATATATGATGAGTGACTACCATCAAGTAGAATTAGACTTACGCATTTACCTTACCCAAATAGATAAGTCAGGTGATATTTACTAACGCAACAACACTTGATAAGCAATTGAATTTACCCTTTAAATTGACATTGCTATGGTGAAAACATCGCGGTTCATCAGCCAGAATTAATTATCGACAACTTTGACGATTTGCTTAACGCTATATCAACCCTGCATTAGCCCTTTGATTTTAAGTGGAGTGTATTCATAAATAACCTTGGATCGTTAATTTTATCCAGCATGGAAATATCTGGCAAACAATCATCATCAACATAGTCAACAAAATCGGCCGCCGAATCAAACACTAAGATATCTAACGCTAACCGATCCAATCCGTATAAACCACGGTGGATCATATCAGCCGAAAAAACTAACAAGTCACCCGCGGCTAACTTAATTTTTTTACCGGTAGAGAGGTTTTCACTACTCACTCTGCCCTTTTCTTCTTGTCGTACATTAAATTCTTCATCACTATCCCAGCGTTTATGGGTTCCAGGAACCAGTTCCATGCCAAGCTCGTCAAATAAAGGCACTCGAAGGTGTAATACTTGAGTGTCATGAATGACTTTTTTTTGCATCTCAATGTCATGGTCATATTGACAGTCTCGGTGCCAGAAATCTTTTTGCTGAGGATTAACCGGGTTGAAAAATAATTGAGTATTCATAAAAGCGGGATTAGTGGGTATAACCGCATCAACAAGGTTCATTATTTTTTTTGAACTGATAAAATTAAAAAGCTTCACCCTATTGTCGAATGTTAAGTACTGACTTCCGGTAACTAACGAAGAGTTGAAAGCTTCCTGCTGATAGAAATCAGCGTTATCTTCTTTCCACAATTGATGAAATTTTAATACGACTTCTCTAAGTGATGAAATTTCAGCGGCACTAAAGTAATTTCTAATCACAACGTAACCTTGCTCGTTATAATTGCTATGCACCTGACTTCGATTGCTTACCATTTACTACTATTACCTTCTTTTTAACTTTCTTATATAAAACAAAACGTGGCCAATTTTACTTGACCCCTTCTGGCAATAATTTTAACTGCTTTAAATTCAACTTAGCACGTAGTTTATTCATAAATAAAATATCTGGATCATTTTTATCTGTTAAGTAATTACTGTCTTTTTCAAGCCATAAAGGATGATACCTAAAGGCTTGGTATTCACTGTGGCCTAATACGTATTCTATCTTATATTTAGCCGCTAAATACGTTATTAAAGCGGTATTAGCTGCTAATTGTTTTTCCGTCATTGGTAAGTTTTTACCATCAGCAATATTTTCAATACCAATCGCGGTATGGTTTAAACCAATAACGTGTCGCGCCATGGTTGTTTCTGGCAGTAATTGATAAATAGAGCCGTCACGGTCAATAACAAATTGACTTGAAACATTAAGTGCACTCGCTGAGCTAATACTACTACGGTACGAAGGTAATAATGATGGATGGAATGCCTTTAATGTCATTGCTAGTGTTGGCAGCACCGTCCAATGCACCACCACCATTTTAGGATCTATGGTCGGCGCATCTTTGACAATACCGTAATGTTCTTCTAAGTATTCGAGTGACAATTGTTTACGTTGTTCATCCCAAATAATAGGGGCTTGTGTTATGTTCGGTTTTTTGATCAAAGCGTTATTAGAACATGCACTTAACATGGCAGCAACAAGCGTTATAGTGATAAGCATTACTAATTTTTTCATTTTGTTTATTCCTAATAATAAGAAAAGAGGATCAAATGATCCCCTTTAAAAATTAAATGCTAAGTTAAATTAAAAACTTTGTTTGAAACTTACAAATAAAACTCGACCACGTATGTCATGAGTTGTTGCATCATAACCTGGACGAACGTTCTCACCTAATGATGGTGGCGCTTGATCAAATAAATTATTCGCGCCAACACTTAAAGAGGTTTCGCCATAGTTCTGTGAAGCAAAGCTATATGAATATTTAACATCTATGGTGGTATGAGATGCTATTTCATCGTTTTCTTCTGATGTTAAGTCATTATCATAACTACTGATATAGCGAGCTGAGGTATAAATTGCATGATTACCTAGGTTCCAAGATACACGAAAATTAGCGCGTAATTCTGGCATCGCTTTAAAAGCGTTAGCGCTATTATAACTACCTGCGCCATCAACCACATCATCGCCATCAAATGCAACAATATCAAATTTGTTAACGTAAGTACTATCTAAACCAAAACTCATATTACCATAATCTGCTATATCTAAATCATAGTTAACACTGATATCTAAGCCCGATGTTTCTACTGAGCCGGTATTAACATAATTTAGGGTGATTTCTCTTAACTGACCTTCACCTGAACGGATTATTCTATCATCTACCCTAGGAGTTCCACCCTCTGCAATGCCATCACATAAGTTATTAACGATACCGGTAGCACTTGAGTCTTGTGCAATTAAATCTTCATATTTAAAGCTCCATAAATCAGCTTTAATCATAAAGTTATCTGTTGGCTGGTAAACTAAGCCTAAATTCCAATTTTTTGCTTTACTAGGCTCTAAATCGTCAGTTCCCTTTGTTGTTAAGAAAACTAAGTTACTATCGCCGGCACCACAAACACCCACACCGCTTTCATAGGTTACTGAGTCGGTAATAAATTGCGCGCCAGAGGTAGTACCTGTTTGTAAATTTGTTGGTGCTTGGAAAGAGGTACCATAGGAACTTCTCAAGGTTAGCTCGTCATTGATTGACCAAAGGACAGCTACTTTAGGATCTAACGTCGAGCCAACCGTGTCATAATCTTCATAACGAAGAGCCGTTTGTAGCTCAATATTTTCAGAAACGGGGATCAATAACTCAGAAAAAATAGCGTATACATTGGTTTCTCCATCAATTGATGCATCCGGTGTAGAGCCCAAACCAAGCCCTTTAGCTGATAAACTATCAGGTGTGTAAGTATATTTTTCATAACGGTACTGTGTACCGACAGCTAAACTTACTGTACCTGAATCAATATCAAACAACTCCCCCGAAGCTATTGCTTCAACTACCTGTTGTTCGCTATCGGTATTACTGGTTAAATCGTGAATAACATTCGCTAACGCTTGTGTACTATTGCCAGCAACCGAAGTTCCATCTTTAGGTGAAACTAAAGTAGGGTTTGAATGTGCGCTGCCAAAAGGATTAAATGCCCCCGCTAGTAAAGCATCATTAAAAGTAGTTTTAGATAAGCCTAATCTGGTTGTGCTTTCTTTGGTGCCAACAGCATAAACATATGACGTGTCTATCGTCCATGTATCTGAAAGTTCTATTTCAGCACCGGTTACCACTCTGTGGTAATTGTACTCCATATCAATGTGGTTATTTAATCCACTTGGAGAATCGCCTGTGGTTGAATAACCAAATGGACGAGACTTACCTACAAGATCAGCACCTTGATGAATTGATGAATCCCAATTTTCAGCGCCAATATAGGTTAAGCCATCATTGGTGTCATTTTCTACGAAAAAGTTAAAGGGATGATCACCCGGAATATACATGCGTCCCCATTGAGCTAGACCATTAGAGTAGAATGGTGCGCCTAAAATCGCTTGGACTTTATTTCGAGAAAAACTAAATTCTCCATAAGCTCTAACTTTGTCTGTTACATCGTATTCAAATTCTGAGAATACCTGTAGACGGTTTTCATCAGGAATAATCGCTAATTGGTCAATAAAGCTTAAGCGACAAGAGCCTGATTTTAAGATTCCGCCAGCGGCTTCACAGTTTGGATCTGCGATAGCGGCACCTGATGTTACAATTTCTGCACCGCTTGTATCTGCAAGATAATAAGAACCGGGAGAGCCTGTTGATGATAAAAATTTAGATGCAGAGGGATCTCCGTTACCACCAACTCGAGCATTAATAAAGTCGAAATCTGAACGGTAATTAACTGACTGCCCAGTTACAGTGGCATATATATTAACTGATCCTTTATCACTTGCTGCACCAGCAACAAGATTAATATCATAAGCATCATTGGATGAACTTTGATAACGACCAGATAATTCTAAACCTTCAAAACCTTGACGAGTAATAATATTTGCTACGCCAGCGACTGCTTGTGAACCGTATGTTGAAGAGGCGCCATCAGTAAGAAAGTCAATTCTTTCGATCATGGCAATTGGTAATTGATTAATGTCAAAAAACTGGTTTCCTAAGTTTGTAGCTGCGGGAGCAATACCAGCTCTTCTGCCGTTAATCAATGTTAGCGTAGAGCCTGGACCCAAACCTCGAATATTAAATTGAGACGTACCACTTAAAGCAACATTTTCATTGGTAAACCTTGAACCAGAGTTGATGGTTAAATTATTCGCAATATCGATCATGTTCTGTGCGCCAGATTTTTCAATCATGTCTTTATCAAATACAGTAACAGGAGAGCTGCCTTCAAGATCGGCCCTCTTGATAAGAGATCCCGTAACTACTATTTTCTCAATCGATTCTGTTTCTTCAGCTTGTATTGTATGCGGGGTACTTAATGCTGCAACGATAGCAACATATAAAGACGCTTTTTTTAAATTCATTATTATTTCCCTTTATATTATTTGTTTTATGTTGATAATAAAATCACAATTATAATAATTTATTCTTTTTTCACCCCGAACATTAACAATAAACAATTCTTTTATCAATAATTTATTCGTCGATACTACATAAATAACAAATTTTTTATTGATGTAAAATAACTTACTTTTAATTAACTGTTTTGTCGTTATTGGTTTTGGCTTGTCAGATGGGTTAATTTAATTGACCACGTTAGATTGCCAATGCTAATGACACGCGATTAAAAGTTATCAATAAAAAAGCACTAACTATGTGGGGATATTATTGTGGCGAGGATAAGCTAAATAATAATGAGGAAAAAAGTATCGATTTGCTTGATTATCAAAAAAGCTGAGCTGCCAATTAGCCAATCACGCCTCTTGCAGGTTATTCCTAACTTGGTGGTGTTATAACGTAAATGAAAAACAGAGGCCATAGTTACAGGTTATATGGCGCTTGATCAAATAAATTATTCGCGCCAACACTTAAAGAGGTTTCGCCATAGTTCTGTGAAGTAAAGCTATATGAATATTTAACATCTATGGTTGTATGAGATGCTCTTTCATCGTTTTCTTCTGATGTTAAGTCATTATCATAACTACTTATACCCTAGTTACTTCAAAATGCAGGATTCAGCTGGAGGTATCATGGGTATATATTAACTGAACCTTTATCACTTGCTGCACCGGCAACGAGATTAATATCATAAGCATCATTGGATGAACTTTGATAACGACCAGATAACTCTAAACCTTCATACCCTTGACGAGTAATAATATTTGCTACGCCAGCGTTTGATTGAGCAATAACTATCTATTGGGATTGAAAGCAACAATGTTATTGGAATATTTAGACCCTTTAGAATGATCACATATTTATTTGTATTGGTATTATTCGACCCAATCGAAAGTTTATTCAACAAGAGCGTAGAAACAAGACAAGTAAGCGCGCAATTAAACAGTGCGCTTACTTTTATTCCATCTATACTCAAATATTAAGTGAGGTATATTTTAGGTATTATGAAAAAGGACATTTATTCCACCTATTACTCTAATATCAAGTCTATTAGAAAGGAATATTATCGTGAAAATACATGTTAATAGTTATAGGTGGTATAGGTTTATGGATTTATCAAGGTCATTATTTATAGGTTTTTTCTTATTGTTGTTATTGACGTGCATGAATCAAAGTTATGCGATTAATGCCAGCCCGCACTCAATTAATGCCATGCAGCCTGATGGAACAAAAATCGTACTAAGGCTTAAAGGTGATGAACGTTTCCATTGGCAGGAAGATGCTAATGGCTATACGGTACTCAGGGATAAAGGGCGATATGTTTATGCTATTAAGGGACCTGACGGGCATTTGGTGCCGACTGCTTTTGAAGTTGGCAAAGCGAGCCCTAAGGCTAATGGATTACAGAAAAGAACACTTCCTTCTAGAGCAATTATTAAACAAATGCGCGCCTCTGGTCCTGGAGCCGCCAGTGAAAGCAGCAGCGCACCAGAACAGATAGCACCTATGGGATCAATACAAAACCTCGTTATCCCCATTCGTTTCAAAAATCATTGGGATACTACTAATCATCCGGCTACCGCGCCACGGACCGTGCCATCCGAGGCAAACCTTAATGTTTTATTTAACGCTCAATGTACGGCGGCGACACCGGTAAATTGTGATCAAAACCTCGTGCCTACAGGTAGCGTACGTGATGTTTATTCAGAGAATTCATATGGCCAGATGGATTTGGTATCTGAGATACAAACTTGGGTCGATCTTAGCAATACCGAACAATACTATGCTAATGGGGCTTCTGCTGATCAGACCCTACATCAAGCACTGATAGAAGCTTTGAACGATGTCGACGGTGATGTAAATTTTTGTGATTATGATACAGACCATGATGGCTATATTGATGCTATCGCTTTCGTTCATTCTGGTTATGCTGCTGAATGGGGTGGTACGGACGTAGATGATACCAATTACACCAACCGTATTTGGTCGCATCGTTGGGTCATTTGGGATACTAACGGCGATGGAGACTACACAGTAGCTGACACAGAATGGCAATCACAGGACAATTGTGGCAGCTACCCTGCGGTCAAAGTATGGGACTACCATATCAGCCCCAGCCTTTGGCGGACATCAGGCTCTGATATTGGTCGCATTGGTGTTATTGCCCATGAAACCGGCCACTTCTTTGGCTTACCTGACCTTTATGATACCGATGCCGATGATAGTGGTGAAGGGATTGGTTCATACGGCATGATGGCAAATTCATGGGGTTTTGACGGGTCACAGTACTATCCACCTCACTTTTCAGCATGGAGTAAGATTAATCTTGGCTGGGTAAATCCTACTGTTATAGATACGGCGGGTTTTTATTCATTGCAACAGGCCGAATCTTTCGGGGAAGTCTATCGGGTGAACAATGGTTATCCCGCAGGTGAATACCTATTAATTGAAAACCGCCAACCGGTTGGTTTTGACAATGCTATGCCTCAAGGTGGTTTAGCAATTTGGCATATTGACGATACTGCTGACTATAACAGCCAAGGTTATCCTGGCCAGCAAGTGATACCTGGTGGTGCATGGCCTGATAATGGTATGCATTATCGTGTGGCGTTATTACAGGCCGATGGTAATTACGATCTTGAGCATGGACCCTACCGTGGTGACAGTGGTGATGTATGGCACTTTGATGGCGTTAGTGAAATTAATGGCTCCACCGTGCCCGGCACAGATACTTATCAGAGCGGCGTAATCACGGCTACGGGAAACAGAATCTATAATATTTCTGTTGCTGGCAGTTCTATGAGTTTTGATTTTGATAATGGTCAAGCTGTTGCTATTGAGCCACCGATAACACCGACTTTAGATACAGCAGTGTATGACGGGGTTGGTAATGTAAATTTGGCATGGACAGATTTGTCTGATAACGAAGATGGTTTTAAAGTTTTCCGTAATAGCGATGACGTTTGTAGTCTCTCCGCTAGTGCTGGTGTTGGTGTTGTTATGAATTGTCAGGACACGGGCGTTCCAGCTGGAGAACACACTTATATAGTGCAGGCATTTAATTCAGGAGGAGTAGCAGATTCAAATGTGCTTAATGTCACCATTACATTACCTCCTATCGCCTATGCATCCAGTGAAAGTACTATTTTTGGGTCAGTGGCTGGCTCCTATCTTGATACGTATGTCTTCGCGGGCTTTGAAACACTGACTGAAGTAGAGTCTGGTGGTAAGCCATCTAAGCGTACTAGCAGACTAGAACATATCTGGCAGTTTAATAATGTTGGTATTGGTCTGGTAACCACGCTCACGGTAGATGCCATAGCAGCACTTAATGGCGAGGGTGATAACTTTGCCTTCAGCTATTCAGTGGATGGTGGTCAGTCTTACGCCGATGCATTTGTGCTAACAGCAAACGGTATAAGTGACACCATGCTAGCTGAATTGTCTGGTGTTAGTGATACGGTTTTGGTCAAGGTTATAGATACGAATCGTTCTAGAAGAAGTCGAGTGCTGGACAGCATTAGCGTGCAACAAATGTCGATTGGTTGGACTGATGTTGTTGACTTCACGCCACCAACTAATTTGACCGCAACCGCTGTGTCAGACACCCAAATTAATCTGGCCTGGACAGATGGCTCAGGTGAAAGTGGTTATGTCGTGCGAGATGAGTTACATGCAGATGTACGGACCGGTATTGCTGCTAATACAACAACGACGTCAATAACCGGTCTTACGCCACAAAATACGTACACCTATGTGGTTTGCGGTATTAGTTCTGCAACAAGTGAATTAGATTGCAGTGACTTTGCCACGGAAACAACCCTTGCTGATCTAGGTGATGCACCTATATTAACCTCAGCTGTGGGCTCAAAAGTAAAGGGTAGGCAACAGGTTGTTTTATCCTGGGCTTACACGGGTACTGTCGATATTTATCGTACTGGCACATCGTCTAAAACCGTTACCGGCGTGACAGCAACGAGTTACCTTGACGTAATTGGGGCCAAAGGCGGTGCAACGTATAACTATCAAGTGTGCCCTACTGGCGATACGATCAATTGCTCAAGTACGCTTACGGTTGTCTTCTAGTGAATCGGATTTGGAAACGCAAGTCTCGTATTTCTAGGGGCAAACCTAGAAATACGAAGACAAAGTGGAGTCAGTGCTTTGTGTGAGGTATGTAACTGCCATTCTATAAGACAACGTGATGTTACATAAATGTGTGGATTTCACTGGATTTAGCTGGATTACTTTGGATATAAAAAAACAGAAACACCTTGTTATTAAATGTTATTCTGGTCTTTATTAGTTCTTAATGAACCTTTAATGGGGGACGAGGGCTGAAATTTCAATTTCCATAAATAAGAATCAATAATATTTACGTAATTGAATTCAATTAACTAAAAGTTATAAGTCAATTATATTTATTCATTGTTATTATGTGGTTATTGTAACTAACATACCGTTTATTAAGATGAACAATGTAATAGCAGCTGCGACTTGCCGTTCAAAAGACATGGTCAAATAATTTAGTGTCAAGCTAAATGGCCAATTCAAAAATGGAGACTTTAGTAATGGTAACAAAAATTTTATCTTCGCAAGCGCCGTTGATCGGTATTCTATGCTGGGAAGAAGGCTGCAGTCCTCGTGGCTTGGAACAACTTGAATCACTCGTTGGAAATAGTACTAATCCAGAGACATTTCCGTTTCCAGTAAAATATAGCAGAATAAAAGGGGCTAATATCCATACGATTCTCGAATCTCCTTGTCAAAACACTTTAAAATCAATGATCAATGAAGCAAAAGAAATGGAAAATCAGGGGATTAAAGCAATTACAACTAGTTGTGGCTTTAACGCAATTTTTCAGAAAGAGCTTGCTGATGCGGTAAATATTCCAGTATTTACCTCAAGTCTAATGCAGGTACCTATGGTGCAGAATATGCTAGGAAAACATAAAAGGTTAGGCGTTATCACGGCCAAAAAATCTGCTCTTTCAACAAAGCATTTGCAAAATGTTGGCATAAACATTGATGTTGCTCTTCATATTGAAGGACTAGAAACTAGCACAGAATGGAATAAAATTTTTTTATCACCCTATGATGATATTGACCTTGTCAAAATAGAAAGCGATATAATTGATATTGTCTCTCTAATGATGACGCAATCAGACATTGGTGCTTTTATACTTGAGTGCACAGATCTTCCGCCATTTGCCGATATTATTCGTAAGGTGACTAGACGTCCAGTATTTGATTTTGTTTCCTTGACAAATTTTGTACATCAGTCGCTTTAAATATCTTAATTATACCAATCAGACTAACTAAGTGATCTTTTTAAAGGGTCTAAATATCCAATAACATCGTTGCTTTCAATCCCAAAAGCCTGAATTAGTATTATTAACTTAGGCTTTCACGATCACGTACTAACACTCCCAACGGGTTACTTGTCTAGTGAATTAAATCTAACCCATGGCTCAAGATAGCAGTTCTTAAAAAGTTAGCTCTACACTACAATGCTATTCAACAAACGACTTTAAACGTAGAAGTCGAATGCCATAATTTTTCAGTTGAGTGTATTAAAACCGTGTTGTTGCTAATCATTATCAAACATGCCTATGCACTTGGTTCAGGACTATTTTAACCAGTACAAGTGAGCAATAATTTAATCAAATTGATATAAGTTTGCCACCTCAGAAAGGTTGAATGAGTAATACCCTAAGTGCTTCCTATTCAAGTGACAGCAATAGAAAATAACAGAATAACAAAAAGTTATGAATCTATAGGTATTATTCATTTGTATTATACAATATATATTAATAAAGTTTGATTCGGAACGATCCTTGGATGAAAGGGACGATCCGCAAAGAGTTTACATCGGAAGGAAATATTTCCTTTAAAGAAGAAAGAGTAAAAATCATTATTATAAAAATAATCACTACTGAAATTTTTTAGGGAAAAAATATGTTAAAGAGATTTAAATTGAAAAGCCTTGTCGTTGCTATGGGCATGAGCTGTATCGTTGTTCCAGTCTTAGCACAAGACAATGAATCCACCAAGGCAGATGTGGATGAAGTCATTGTGGTCGTTGGTTCGCGCGCTGCACCTCGTTCTATTGCCGACTCCCCCGTGCCCATTGATGTAATTGGTGGTAATGAATTAATGGCGAATGGCATTTCAGATATGAATAGTTTGTTACGTACAGCTACTCCATCCTATAATGTTAGTGCCCAGTCTATTAACGATGGTGCAACAATCGTTAGACCAGCGTCTTTACGTGGTTTATCGCCTGATTCAACATTGATTCTTGTTAATGGCAAACGTCGCCATAAAGGTTCCATTATTGCCTTCGATGGTGGTGGTATTGCTGATGGCGCACAAAGCCCTGATGTATCTACTATTCCAGCGATCGCTTTAAAACAAGTAGAAGTGTTACGAGATGGTGCTTCTGCACAATATGGCTCTGACGCTGTTGCTGGTGTTATTAACTTTGTGCTGCGAGATAATGATAGTGGCGGTCAATTTGAATTGAAAATGGGACAGTTTTCTGAAGGCGATGGTGAGCAAGTTACTTTATCTGGTAATATCGGCATGGGCCTAAGTGATAACGGTTTCGCTAATTTCAGTTTTGAGGTAAATCAACAAGATCCAACCAGTCGAAGTATTCAGCGAAGTGATGCTCAAGCACTGATCGATGCAGGTAACACCAGTGTTAGAACGCCAGCAGCTCAAGTATGGGGCTCTCCTGAAATTTCAGATGACTTTAAACTATTCTTAAATACTGGTATAGAGTTAGCCAATGGTGGTGATGCTTATATGTATGGTAACTGGTCGGAAAAAACAGTGGAAGGTGGTTTCTATTACCGTAACCCAAATACACGTGGTGGTGTTTTTAAAGGGCCAGGCGTAGATGATGGTGCAGGCTTTGATGATGATGGTAATATAATTCTAACACCGACTATCCTTACCGGTGATTTAACCCCAGGTGCCACTGATAATTCTGCTTGTCCCATAGTACGAGTAATCAATGATGCACCAGATGCCAATGCCTTAGCCTCTTTAACTGGCGCAAATTGCTATGCTCATAACCTTCGTTTTCCAGGTGGTTTCACACCCTTCTTTGGTGGTGATGTTATTGATCTTTCCTTGGTGATGGGAACTAAAGGCGAGTTTAGTGATGGCACCCTATATGATTTCAGCGCTGGTGTTGGTGAGCACTCGACCGAATTTCATATCAGTAATACCCTAAACTCTTCATTAGGTCCTAATAGCCCCACTGAATTTACACCGGGCGCTTATGCACAACTAGAAAAATCTATCAATGCTGATTTCTCTAAAGAGCTAGAATCGATAATGGGTCTTGAATCGATTATCGTCTCTTATGGTGTTGAATTAAGACAAGAATCATTTACCATTACGGCTGGTGATGAAGCCTCTTGGCAGATAGGTCCACTTGTTGGACAAGGTTTTAGTATTGGTTCAAATGGTTTTCCCGGCTTTAAACCCGCGGATGCTGGTACAACATCACGCGTTAGTAAAGCGGTATATTTAGATACTGAAAGTTTTATTACTGAAGAACTTTTATTGCAAGTTGCCGTTAGATATGAAGACTTTAGTGATTTCGGTTCTGCTTTTAACTGGAAGCTAGCAGGGTTGTATGACATTAACGACTCGTTTAAATTGCGAGCGTCAGTTAGTACCGGCTTCCGTGCGCCCTCTATTGGTCAAAACAGCGTTCGTTCCGTGCAAACTCAAAATGAAGATGGCATCTTAGTCGATATTGCTACCTTGCCACCAACTAACCCTGTGGCAGTTAAATTTGGCGGCGTTGCCTTAACCCCTGAAGAGTCATTTAGTTACGCTTTTGGTTCGGTCTACAGCAATGGAGACTTTTTCTTAACAGCAGACTATTTTAATATTGAAGTGACCGATCGCATTACCCAAACATCTTCTATTATTTTATCAGATGCAGACCGAGCCGAGTTAACCGAACAAGGTGTTACCGATGCCATCGGTTTGTCTAGAGTGAAGTTTTTCACCAATGATTTTGATACCACCACACAGGGTATCGATATTGTTGCTAATTACTCGAATGAAATGTTTAATGGTGAAATGAAATATGCACTTGCCTTTAACTGGACAGAAACTACGGTAGATAAGTTTGGTGATAATGTTAAAGAATCAAAAATTAAACGCTTAGAAGGGTCGTTACCTAAAACTAAAGGTTCATTTACAGTAAACTACTTAGCAGACTCATGGAGCTTAATGACTAGAGTAAACTATTATGGTGATTGGGCTCAGTTCTCTCCAGATATTGAAGGCGAAGTTGCAGTGCTACTTGATGCAGAATTCAATTATCACGTAAGTGAGGCTGTTGGTTTGTCATTAGGTGTTAACAACATAACGGATGATAACGGACCTGTTGATGAATTACATGGCAGTGGCCGTATGTATTCAGCAATTTCGCCATATGGTTTCAATGGCCGATTCATTTACGGAAAAGTATCTTATCGCTTTTAACCATTTTGGTTCATAGTGTAAAACACCTACGTTAGCTTTATGCCGTCTACTTAGTAATAAGGGGGCGGTTAACTATCGCTGTTTATGAAAATGAGCAGCCTTTTTCTTTTAAATTTATAATCATTACTTAGGTTAAGCCAATCATGCCGTTATCGGCACTTATCCATTCATTACTAACAATAGATAAGCGGTGAAGCAGCGTAAGCCTAAACTCAATAAAAACCAATTAATGTAATTGGATACTAGTAAGGTCACATAGATATGACAAAACCACATCTTTGGTTACGTGCTGAAACAAAACAGTTAGAAGAGCGTATTGCGCTGACACCAAGTATCGCTAAGCAGCTTTTAGCTGCAGGGTTTCAAATAACGGTCGAGGAATCAGAGCAAAGCGCAATTTCTAGTGATAAATATCAACAAGTGGGTTGTGAAATTCAGCTGGCACATAGTTGGCGCCGCGCGCCTGAACATTGCATTATATTAGGTTTAAAAGAACTATCTTCAGACAATTTTCCGCTGATTCATAGTCATATTCATTTTGCTCATGTGTATAAAAACCAGCAAGGTTGGCAGTCTTTTTTACAACGCTTCGTCGAAGGTAAAGGTCAGCTATTTGATTTAGAATATTTGGTTGATGAAAACAAACGACGTATTGCCGCCTTTGGTTATTGGGCCGGTTTTGCCGGTGCTGCGGTTGCATTAAAAGCCTTTGCTGGACGCTGCCAGAATAACAATCCGATATTAGCGCCATTATCCTCATCACCAAACAAAAAAACACTCGTTGATGACATCAAAGCATTGTTAAATAAACATTCTGATTCAGTGAAGATGTTGGTCATTGGTGCTAAAGGTCGTAGTGGTCGTGGTGCCGTTGAAATGGCTGAATTAGCTGGCGTTAACGTGACACAATGGGATATAGATGAAACCAAAGTGGGGGGACCCTTTCCACAATTACTGGCATATGATGTCATTATAAATTGTGTTTTTGTTCAGTCGGCTTTACCACCATTTTTAACCACTGATATGCTGCAACAAGAAGGCCGTCGACTCGCTATCATTTGTGATGTCAGCTGCGATCCCTACGGTGATTACAATCCTTTGCCAATTTATGATAAATGTACTACTTTTTCAAAACCAACCTTACGTTTAATTGATGGTAAAAACCCGTTAGATCTAATTGCTATTGATCATCTTCCGTCATTACTGCCCGTTGAAAGTAGTGAAGACTTTTGTCAGCAGTTGCTGCCGCACTTGTTACAGTTAAATAATGTAAATCAGGGTGTCTGGCAACGCGCCAATGATATTTTTGTCAGTAAATTAAATGAAATAACACTGCTTAAATAATAAATTGCATAGGTTAGTCTCTCTTTTAATTTAACTTATCATCTTTTATTAATCTCAGATGGCAAAACCCGTGGCACCGCATTTAGATGTTGCCACGGATTTAGCCATCGCATAACAAGGTCACAATATGGACAATTATGGTATTTTATCGATCATCCCACCCGCACTGAGTATTTTTCTAGCAATTTATAGCCGAAATGTCATATTTTCTCTTGCCACAGGTGCTTTTGTTGGTTCACTCATTCTTGCTGATTTTAATCCTTTTTTCGCTGTCGTTAACCTGATTGAAGAACATGTCTATATTCAAGCATCCGTAGGTTCAAATACTCAAGTATTGTTGGTTATTTTGGTTATTGGTGGTTTTGTCCATTTATTAGAAAAGTCTGGCGGGTCCTCCGCATTTTCAACCGTCATTGTTAAATATGTATCAACTCCGATTAGTGGCCAGGTATCTGCTTGGTTAGCGGGGATCAGTATTTTTTTCACTGATTCTGGCAATGCCTTAATTGTTGGGCCATTGTTTCGGCCTATTTTTGAAAAACTTAACATTTGTAAAGAAAAGCTTGCTTATATTATTGATACCACGGCTTCACCGGTCAGTATTTTAGTACCTTTTATTGGTTGGGGGGTTTACATCATGAGTCTGATTGAGAACTCTTATAAGGATATTGGTTTAACTGAGCAACCTTTTTCGGTTCTTCTAAGTGTGTGGCCTTATCAGTTTTATGCCATTTTAGCTCTGCTTTCAATTCCGATGATTTTATCAACGGGCAAAGACTTTGGCCCAATGGCAAAGGCACAAGAAAAACATAATAGAGCACAAAAACAGCAGGAAAAAAAGCGGGTTCAACAAACATCAGTTGAACCGAAAAGTGACGCTAGTCAAGCAAGGTTGAGCACCTTTTTGATCCCGATCACTGTGATGTTGTTTTCATTGATTAGTTTTCTTTCTTATTTTGCCTTTACCGAAGGTGTTAAAAGTGTTCATGTGCGCTCAGGTATTTTATTGTCATATTTATTTGCTTCCTTTGCTTGTGCTTATTTGATGAAACAAAGAAAAACCATCAGCTACAACGAGTCGCTTAATAGTTTTGTGAAAGGGATGGAAAAACTTATTCTTATTTGCTTTATTTTGATATTGGCATGGTCATTAAGTTCAATATGTAAAGAACTGCATACCGGAGATTATCTCGCAAGCTTAATTGGTAATGCTATTCCTTCGAATTTATTACCGGTAATTGTTTTCTTGTTAGGTGCGGTAATGTCATTTGCCACTGGCTCATCTTACGGAACCTTTGCCATTTTAATGATTATTGTTGTGCCGGTTGCCCATACGTTAGGGGCGCCAATGCCTTTAACTATTGCCGCAGTACTAAGTGGTGGTTTATTTGGTGATCACACCTCTCCAATTTCTGATACCACGGCATTGGCCTCCATGGGGGCAAATTGTCATCATATCGATCATGTCTCAACTCAATTGGGGTATTCTTTAATAACTGGTTTTATGACCATAATAGCCTTTATTATTGCCGGTTATTATCAAAGCCCAATGGTGATTTTGATCATGATTGTCGTACAATTAGTTTTTATTCAAGTACTGATGAAGTTCTTCGGTAAAAGGAGCTCTATTGAACAAAACCCAACTCAGACACAGGTTATACTAGAGCGCGAATCTAACAGTATAGTCAAAAATATGCGTTGATAATTACATTAAGAAGTGGAGCGGGTATATACCCGCTCCACTTGAAATAATTAAAGAAGTTTCTCAAGTTCTTCGATCATAAAATTATAGAAATTCTGGACCATCTCCGACATTGGCTTTATGTTTGCTGTGATCACCTCTAGCGGTTCGTACATAACCGTTTCAAAAGGAATTATCTTTATGTTTTTGTAATTTAATACTTCTGTGAAATTTAAGTTGCTCATGGAATCGATTAAGGTTACCCCCATGCCATAATTGACAAAAGATAATGCTTGTAGTGTCGAATAAACCTCAATATTAGAATTGAAGCAAGCGCCGTATTTTGAATAGCTTTTTATTATAGCTTTGGTGGTTGGATGCTCTGGATTAAGACTAATCCATGGAGTATCCCCTAAATCGTTTGGAGTTATCTTATCTAGTTTGGCCGCAGGATGAGTGGAGGGAACAGCACAATAACAAGTCATGTTCACAACCTTGGAATCATATCTAGTTGTCGGCCCAGATTTATCCATCAACCCTATGTGGTATTGCCCGGTAGATACGGATTCTATAATCTCTGAAGAATTTAACAAATGTAAATTCACCTTGATATCAGGGTTTACCTTCATATACTGAGATATTATTTTTGGTAAAAAAATATAGGAAGGACCCAAAATACTGCAAATTTTTAATTTTCCTGATTTGTGATGTTTTGCACTCTTAGTACTCTCCTCCAAGCGAGTAAAACTTTGCAATAAAAGTAAAACCTCCTCATGCAAATAGTAAGCTTCATCTGTAGGACATAAATGACCGCTTTTTCGAACAAATAGTTTATAACCAATCTCTTCTTCTAAAGCAGAGACTGTTTTACTTGCCGCAGGTTGGCTAACATAAAGTCGTTCAGCCGCTAAAGTGATGCTGCCAGTGATAAAAACCTCATGAAACATTCGTAATTTTTTTATATCCACAGTATAACCAAAAGTAATAAAGGTATGATGATAATTCAATATGATTATGTTTGCTTAGTTACTAGAATACAAGAAATAAATTTAGGTCACTGTTATTTTGGCTCTAAAGGTACTTTTAATAAGTGCGGAGATTAAACAGGAGCCCAATAATGCATAACACCTTATTGAATATATCAAAAACACCTTATTGGCTAGCAGATCCAAGACTAAAACTCAGCAGCTTCACTACTGATGTTGATAAAGTACCGGCCACTAGCGATGTTGCTATTGTTGGTGGTGGTTTTACGGGACTGTCAGCTGCCATCACACTCGCCAGAGCAGGTCGTAAAGTGACAGTTTTTGATGCCGCTCCCTTAGGGACCGGTGCTAGTTGTCGAAATGGCGGCTTACTGGGTCCTAGTTTTAATAAACTAGGACTAGATGGTATAACAAGTCAGTATGGTAAAGAAAAAACTCATGCGGTAATTAAAGAAAGCATGGAAGCGTTTCGCTGGCTGTTGAATTTTATTCGTACAGAAAAAATTGCTTGTGAATTGAATGTTTGTGGTCGTTTTCGTGGTGCCAGCCACCCCAAGCATTTTAATGACCTGCTTGAACAAGTTAAAGAGTTGTCAGAAGTTATCGACTTTCCAGCGATCATATTAAATAAAGAACAACAATTAGAAGAAGTTGGCTCTGATAGTTATTATGGTGGCGTCATTTATCCTCAAGACGCTACTTTACAACCGGCGTTGTTATTTCAAGGACTGCTTGAGATAGCTACCAAAGCTGGGGTTAAAATTTTTGACAACACTAGTGTGCACAATGTTGTCAATCAGGGCGGGAGATTCGAGTTGATGTTGGAGCATCAATCCGTTCAGGCTGATAAGGTGATTATCGCTACTAACGGCTACACAGGAAGTCAGTTTGGCAAGTTTAAACGCCGAGTGCTGCCTATCCGCTCAGCGATGATTGCCACAGAGGAATTACCTGAAGAGCTAATTCAATCGGTATTACCTAAACTAAGGTGTTATATGGGAACCGAACGTGTAGTTTCCTACTACCGTACTTCACCTGATGGCAAGCGCATTCTTTTTGGTGGCAGAGCATCAGGACGAGGTGACCAACCGGAAAAATATGCCAAATTTCTACGGGAATTAATGATCCGTTATTTTCCACAATTGTCAGCAGTGAAAATCGACTATGCATGGTCAGGAATGGTCGCGTATACCTTTGATCATATCCCTCATATAGGCAAAATAGACGGTTTATATTATGCGATGGGCTATTGTGGTTCAGGGGTTGGTCGCTCAAATTATTTTGGCAGAAAGATTGCGCAAAAATTACTGGGTAATGCTAATGGAAAAACAATTTTTGATGAATTTCTATTTAAAACACGGCCACTGTATACCGGAACGCCTTGGTTTATGCCGACAATCCTACGCTGGCATAGCTTTGCTGATCGCATGGGTTGGTAAGTTATGCAAACAACTATTTGTTACCGTTAGAATGATGAAAGGTAATTTTCAAATTTATAACTGAGTAAAAATTCAATATATAGAGTATAGGTTGAAAGGAATATTTATGGAAAATTACGGTCTATTATCGTTAGTCCCACCAGCACTGAGCATTTTTCTTGCGATCTTTACGCGCAATGTTATTTTGTCTCTCGTCGCCGGAACGTTCGCTGGCGCGCTTATCATTACGGGCTTTAACCCGTTTTTCGCGGTTGTCAATTTGATGGAAGAACATATTTTTGTGCAAATATCGAGTAGCTCTAACAGCCAAATACTGGTGGTTATGTTATGTATCGGCGGATTTGTTCAACTGATAGAACGATCGGGTGGTGCCTCTGCATTTTCTACCATCATTGTAAAATATATATCAGACCCTAAGCGTGGGCAACTGGCCGCTTGGACTGCTGGTTTGAGTATTTTTTTTACCGATTCGGGTAATGCGTTAATTGTCGGACCTTTGTTTAGACCAATATTTAAAAAATTAAACCTTTGTAAAGAAAAACTTGCCTATATTATTGATACGACCGCAGCCCCGGTCAGCATATTAGTGCCCTTTATCGCTTGGGGAGTCTATATTATGAGTTTGATTGGCAATGCTTATGCGGAACTTGGTCTAACCGAACAACCATATGAGGTATTGTTAAGCGTTTGGCCTTATCAGTTTTATGCCATTCTGTCCTTGCTAGCTATTCCTATGTTGTTGTCTACTGGCAAGGATATCGGTCCCATGGCAGCTGCACAAGCCAAATATAACCGAGCAATTGCTAACAACGAATTAAATCAGCAAGACATAGTTGTAGAGGGCGAATTAATAAGTACTAACTCAACATTGGCTACTTTTATTATTCCTTTGGCTGTAATGTTAGCGTCTTTGATGATCTTTATATCTTATTTTGCTTACACAGAAGGTGTTCGTAGCATTCATGTCAATTCAGGTATATGTCTGTCATATGTTTTTGCCTCGTTATCATGTGCTTATATGATGCGTCAACAAAACAAAACGCCTTACCAAAAATCGTTAAGTCATTTTATTCGTGGTATGGAAAAATTGATTTCTGTTTGTTTTATCCTGGTCTTAGCTTGGTCATTAAGCTCTATCTGTAAAGAGCTAGATACTGGACTGTATTTAGCTTCATTAATAGGTGATTCAATTTCTCCAAGCCTCTTTCCTGCTTTGGTGTTTTTAATTGGCGCTTTAATGTCATTTGCGACAGGATCTTCTTATGGAACATTTGCCATTTTAATGATTAGTGTTGTACCTGTGGCACACTCATTGGATGCGTCATTGACGCTGACAATCGCCGCCGTGTTAAGTGGTGGCTTATTTGGCGACCATACTTCTCCAATATCAGATACCACAGTAGTTGCTTCAATGGGTGCCGACTGCAACCATATAGATCATGTTTCCACTCAATTTTATTACGCATCCTTTGTCGGTCTAATGACCTTTATAGCCTTTGTTATCACTGGTTTTTACCAGTCTTCGTTAGTGATATTAATGATGATTTTACTGCAATTTATTCTTATTACTGCAGTGATGAAACGATTTGGTATAGATAATGTTAGCGATAAAAATAACGCAGCCGACCTTACCTTAAATCGCCCAATAGCATAGCTTTAATCCGGAAATCAAGAGAAGACATTATGCAAGATGTAAATAAAAAAGTTGAAATTGGACAAGATGTCGATAATAAAATTGTTGTCATTGGCGCAGGTATTATAGGCGTAACTGCGGCTCTTAATTTGATCCGTGAAGGTTACCATGTCACGTTATTGGATCGAGATAAACCAGGAGAAAGCTGTTCTTTTGGCAATGCGGGATTATTAGCGATGTCATCATTTGAGCCGAATGTTGGAATTAGCACACTAATGAGTTCGCCAAAGTGGTTATTGGATCCCAAAGGCCCGCTGAGTATTCGTTGGCGTTATTTTCACAAATTATTACCTTGGTTATTTTCCTATGTTAGGGCCTGCTTCAGCAAAAAAATAGCAAGTAATGCACAGGCATTGCACGGTTTAACTCGTTCATCACTCGAACTTTATCAGCAGTTAGTAAAAACAGCAGGATGCGAGAGTTTAGTTAAAAAATCAGATTACTTACAAGTTTATCGAAGCAAAGCTGAGTTTGACAAAGCTGAAGCTGGCATGCAGTCTCGTAGAAATGAAGGCTATAAAGTCGATGTACTCGAAGCCAATACAATTAAAAAGCTTGAACCCGCTCTTTCAGAGCAGTTTAGCTATGGTCATCAAATTCACGATCATGGATATATCACTGATCCAGGAGAGCTTCTAACCTGTCTACACAAGCAATTTTTGAGTGAAGGTGGCCAATTCGAACAAGCAAATGTTACCGATATAAAAGCCAGCCACTTACACTGCCAGATTATTTGTGATGGTAAATCATATCATTGTAGTCAAATGGTTTTGGCAACCGGTGCTTTTTCTAAGTTATTAGCTAAAAAAATAGGAGAGAAGGTGCCACTTGAAACAGAGCGTGGTTATCATGAAACTTGCCACGCACCAGGCGTAAGTATTTCTCGACCGATTATGGACGGTGATCGAAAATTTATGGCGACACCAATGAGTATGGGACTGCGCTTTGCCGGCACCGTTGAACTGGCAGGAGTAGACGCACCAAAAAACCCTAGACGGTTCAAGGTATTAAACCGAAATGCTAAAGAAATGATCAGTGGATTAAACACGACAGATTCATCAACATGGATGGGATTCAGATCTACCTTACCCGATAGCTTACCTGTTATATGTCGCTCTAGTGCTTTTCCTAACATTATCTATGCTTTTGGCCACCAGCATCTTGGGCTCACTTGTGCGCCAAAAACAGCGCAGCTTGTCACCGACTTGATATGTGGACGTATTCCATCAATTGATATAGCGGCTTTTGATATCAAACGGTTTAAATGAACTTGGCTTTTGGTCAGCACTTGCTGAAAGTTCACTTAACTTAGCACTAGTGTTCTCTACTTTTTTTCACTAGCTGAATAAAACAACCACATGCCGCGTGTTAACGCTTCAAACTGCAAACGCATAATCCAGCTTGCTGAAGTGTGGGTTGCCGTTCATTGCTAGTTGTCTAACACTGACACTGACACTATGCTCTAGCGCAACCGAGCACATAAACCAACTAGCTATAACACGCATACTCTCATCTACGGGGCCATAATAAAAACCGACTAAACTACTGTGAAATCATCTTATATAACGCTGAAATTCATGGAAATTTTCGAGTGCTTTCGTTGCAGAAAATACAGTCCAACCATGGCTTTTAATAAGTATTTCGTTTCTCATATCAATAAGTACAACAACTTTTTTACGCGGCCAGCACAAGTCGAATGATACCGTGTTACGGTCATACTGAACCGCAACACCTAACTCGCCTAGTGGCGCTCTAGTGCTTTGACATTTAAGAAGAAGCCCTTCTAGTGCTGTATCAGCACACTTTATCAAGTGAGGATAGGTTGTATTATCAAACTTATGCTGCTCTCGCCTAAACCGATTAATAGTTAATACGTCTACAGCTTTAATAAATAAATGATCATGATGCGGCTGTTTCTTATGACAATCCGCACATAACACTCGAAGATTGGTATTTTGATTATTAGACTTAACACCGTCGACATGATGAACATGCATAAGCCGCTTTTCTGCATCGAGGTCAACACTACATTGTTCGCAAATATAGTTAGCTTGTTTTTTCAATTTAGCTGAAAGGTCTTTCCAGTCTGAAGAGTAACTAGCAGAACCCTCCGATTTATTAGGATCCGGTAAGCTTTTAAAGTGAGAACTATAAGTTTTGAAAAGTTTAGCTAAACTAAAATCTTTAAAAATAGGCCTTTTTTCTGCGAATGACTTTATTGCATACCCTTGGTAATTAAGACTTTGTAGACAGTTTTTACAAACATATAGTTTGGCTTTTTGATCATCAAGCGCTTCTTTATTTTCTTTAATGCCATAAACAGGTAAATAACCACTTGTATCTGTTGTCACTTGATAACGAGGAAAGCGACCTGTTGCCCTCATATGCTCCAACGAGCTACATTCTGCAATGTGAATTCGACGACCTAACTCACCATCTTGCAACACCTCAAGAATATTCGAGCCTTGATCAGGAATATAAAGCATAATTTGACGTCCCTTAAAGCTAAGAACGCCTTCACTGTGTTTTATATCCCTTAAATCAATATCTTTACCTAGCTCTTGCCCTCCGCTAAGCGCTGCGTCGATAGGGTCAATGTCCTTAAAGGCAAAACCTAATTCAAAATCAGCCTCTTGTGCCCCCATCAGCTGTACCGCATGATGAAGTTGACCAAAGTTAACTGTTAGCTTCATTCTTCCGCTTCCAAAATCCGCTTTATTTGAATATCAGCATTAGTGATCGCACGGAATGATACGCGTCGTGACTTTTCTACGTCTTCTGTACCGTCTTCTTTGAGTATTAACCGTGAAGATGAAAAGCCAACCGCTGCAATATTATGCTTGATCCAGTCAGTTTCATTTGGAACTAAACTGTATAAATAAGACAACACAGAACGAGTTCTACCTTGCGACAAGCGCATATTGTTAAAGTAGGCCTCACTATCAGAGCTAGTTATATTCCATGCACTGCTCGTGTGCCCTTCAATTCTGACTTCGTTTAGTGATTCACGAAAAGGCTTAAGTACATTTAAGTACCTAGGGAAAAAATCATCCAATATATTTGTAAATGTTGGCTTTAATGCAATTTTGCCATTATCAAAGAGTACATCGGGTGAATTGAAATTAAACGCAAGCGTGTCTTTATCTATTGCTGCTCCCCATGTAGGTAAATCGCTTTCAAACTCATCTATTAAGGCGTTATATATCCCAACTTGATTTTCTTGAAACGCTATTGCGACATTTTTAATTTTTTCATTTTCTTTCATGGTATGGCGCATAAATACAATAGCAATAAACAAGAACACCATCATTAAACCAGCCATAAGATCAGAGATTGTTAACCAATGTTCTCCAGATTCTTCCTTGCTTTTACTACTCCCAAATAACGCATTCATTAGGCACTTACCTGCTCTTTAACTATTTTCTGCATTGCTAGCGTTAAATTTTTATAATCGCGAGTAAATTGGCCAGCTATTTGCGCCAGCGAGCTGCCCATTTCATTCATTACCCGGTTGATTTCTTGCTGCATCGCTTGATCGATTACACCAACTTGTTTTTCGACCGCTTCACCCGTTAAGCCTACAAGTTGTTTTATTTTGTCTTCCATGGCATCAAAAGTGCGCTGTGCTTGACTCACTTGTTGCTTCGCCGCTTCTTCCATCATGGTTTTCATTTGATCTTGTAGTTGTTCGCTAGACTTAACAAAGGTATCTCTTACTTCTTTAGTATCGGTGGTAAGATTTTGATTAGCGTCTTTAAGCGTAGTATTCATTATTTTAGCGTCGTCAACTAACTTAGCTATCATATCGCTCATGTTGTTGTTTAGGTCAGTTACTGCATCGTTTAAATTTTGCTTAATTGCCTCTGTTTGGCTTTGTAAATAATCAGAGGTAGTTTGTAAGCTAGCATTAGTACGCGCAGAATTGTCGGTGAATTCATTACTCGCCAGATCAATGTTTTTACCTATAATTTCAGAGCTTTCAATCAATTTATCGGCAACAACATTAACGCTCTGTTCTGATTTTTTAACAAAGTTTTCAATTAAGTTATCCGCAGCCGTTAATGTTTCTTTGATGAAATCATCAGATTTAGCCAACACCTTTTCATAATGGGCACTAGCCACGCTAACTGCATTAGTAATCTCTGTTACGGTATTTTCAACTTGTTGACGTATTTCTGGCACTGCTTCAACCGCACGATCACGCATATCTTTAAAGGCTGCTAAATGGCTTTCTAACTCACTTAGTTGATGTTGATTAACTTCCATAACAACTTGTAAATCATTCATGGTTTGAGGAATAACCTTAGTCTGCTCGCTGATATGCGCCACTGAGTTTTCAGTTAAAGTAATAGCCTGAACACCTTGCTCATATTGAAGGTGCATCTGCTCTAGTTGCAGTTTATAATTTTCTTGCCAATCAACTAGCTTAATAACAGCCTCATTAAGTTGCTTGAAATTTTCGCCAAACTGCTCGGTTAGATTATGATTGAAATCGGTTATTACCTGTTTTAATGCTTCTATTACTTGCTCCGTTGCTGATTTAGACAAGGTATCGGCAAAGTCTTGCAGTTGTATCCAAAGTTTGTCTGAAAAGGTTGCAAAGTTTTCGAATTGTTTAGCTGAAAGTTCTTCGGTTAACTGTTTATTAAGCTTAGCATTATGGTTCATATCGATACGCATTAGTTTCAGTTGACCAAACAACGCTGACTCTTCATTACCGGCAATTGCTTCTTTAAGTGCTTGCGTTTCTTTAACTTGGCTTTGCATTGCCGACAATATTTGCTCAGGTGAAGCGCTAGTGACTTCATCCGGCTGCAATTTAGGTTTTAATAACGGCGTTGTTAACAGGCTTTTAAATAGTAACGAGGAAAGCATACCGGCAAGGCTAGTAATAAATGCCGTTTTAAGACCATCTAATAGCATAGTAATACTTTCATCTATTTTTGTATGGTCAAAATCAAGCAAGCCAATCACGATACCAACAAAAGTACCAAAAATACCTAGGGTGGTTAACAAGGTAGGGGTGTAATGAACAAAGTCACCGGCTTTATTTAACTTAGCTAAAATGCTAGAGCCTATGAACACAAGGATCATAATGAAAATAATAAAACTAGTGACTGTTTCAGGGTTAAGTCCCCTTAAAAGTCCTTCTAAAAAACCGCTCATCTATAATTCCTTTCTGTATGTAATGTAATTATTTAGGTCAATTCTATGTTTATTTAGCCAAGGCGTTTTCAACAGCGTCATCGACTAGCAATTTAAAGTGTGTGTTCTTGATAATTCTACGGTATTTACAACGGCTTCAAGTAAGTTACCTTGTCTATAATGAATCATCAGAAATATTACATTAAATTCTTAAACTGATTTTTCAAAATGAATTTAAAGAAACCATAATCTTTCAAATTTTTATCCGCAATTTCAGCACGCATTTTTGGTATGTTTTTATCTATATACGCATCAATGAAGGCATCAAACTTAACAAAGTGGCTATGCAGCAAGCTGATCCGTAACTTTTTAACATTTGGATTACTATGTGCATTTAACTCACAATCACCCAAACAGAAAAGTTTAATGGTTGTTAACGCTTTTTCATAAAGATAGCCCTGCGTATGCTTGGGCGATAGCTCCAACACTTTACGCCCACTTGAGTCTCGCCTTACAACTAGTTGAAAAAGATCCAACAAATTGTCATTGATGGGGTTAACAATGAGTGGGAGTTCATTAGTAACCTCAGCTAGAATTTGAGCACGGACAGGGCTAGTTCCAAAAAGCGGAAACTCACATCCTTTATAAATATTATTGCACTCAGAGCACATCAAAATATAATTCTTAGGAGTCAGCGCTAAAAAGTCATAGAATGTTTGAGGACGATAGTGATCAACCGTGCTGCCAATGGTGTGTTTACTTTCAGCATCAGTATTTTCATCCTCTTCAACTACTCTGCCGCTAGGGCGAGATAGCAACTCGTCGACTCTTAGCGAACATTCACAAATAGGACACTTATGGTTAGTGACACTAAGATGAACGTCTTTAAACTTCGACCACTTTTTTCTGTTATTACTCGTGTTAAATCTATTTAATGCAGCAGGATAATCCGCATGGGTATATAAGCCAGACATATCAATCATTAAATAAGTCTCCAAACTCACTTAAAAATTGCCCCATTTCAGCATCGGTTGCTTGTTCATATTCTTCAAGGCCAACTTTTTTGTTTTCTTTTAAAAAGGTTAAGAACTCAAAGTATTTTTTGTTATAAACGATATCGCCAGCCAAGCTATTTTCTAATAAGCTAGCTATTCTTGCTAGTTCAATTTTTTCATCATCTGTTAATTTTTCTTCACGTAATTTTAGCTCGGTGAATTTTTTAATATCACCTTGCATTTGATTCCCAATGAGGGACGGTAGTTCAAAGTGCTCAAGTAAAATTGAAGATATATCTAAATATTTAGTACCCGTTGCGCGATTTTGAACACATTCATTATCCGCTTCAATGATACCGATTTCATCCTGCTCTCTATTTAATAAAATCAGCGGATTATGAGTCGCTATTATTATTTGAACATTCGAATTGAGTTCTTTAATCTTATCAATGAAAGTCGCTTGCCATTCAACATGCAAAGATGTTTCAGGTTCATCCATCAAGAGAATAAAGGAGCGACCTCTTTCCAGAACAACCGTTAAAAATATAATTAATAATTGTTTTTCACCTGATGAAAGTTCGGTTACCTTAATGTGTTTAGGTATATTATCGTTGATTAATTGCACCATCATCGGCGCAGTCTCATGGTTAATGTCTAAAGATTTATTGGTGCCAGAAAAGAACTCATTAATGATTTTTGAAAAAGTGACAAGAGGCGCGTTAGTATCACTGGTGACTAAATTAATGTCTGTTGTTAATGTCTGCAAGTGAGTTATTTCACTGGTATTACCTAACGCTAAATCGCTTATAATGTTATCTCTCAGCTTTATTTTCTCACCAACTTTTTTATTAATTTCTTGTGTTAACCCTCGCTGTAAATGACCAAATTTGTCCATTAATCTTAGCAGTTGATTATCAAGTTCAAAAAACTGTTTTAGCTCAATATCAGTTTTATTATCGAAAGTATTCACCATCACTAAGTTAATGTTAGTTAGTGACTTACCTTGAGTAATGACTGATTGTTGTGTCTCACCATTATCAAAAGTTTTTAGAATGGTTAACTCAACATAAGGAGAGTGAAATCGCTCTAGCGTTTCGTTATCATTATGAATACAAGCATCAATAAGTTTTAAAATGGTTGATTTACCACAACCATTTTTACCAATGAGTATGCTTACGTCATCACCTAGCGTCCATTCAATATTTCTTATACCAAATATTTTTTTGATAGACACATGTTTAATTTCAGTCTTTATCGCTGTTTTAAGCTCAAGCGCACCAGACTTAAGCAATAAGCCTTTAATATCATTTTTAAATAAATTGAATGCTTCTTCTTTGTTTCGTTTTGGCAAAAATGGATTTAAAATTTGACCAAAAATAAAATCTTTACGTTCTTTATTTGAACCAATTCCTTTTTTTTCATAAGCTTGTTGCCATAAATGTTGTTTATTGACAATAAAATCACTATATATATAGGCAATGATATGTTGTGAGAATGCTTGTTTTATAATATTCTGGCTATCTAAAGTTTCTGATGATAAGTCGTCTTTTTGTAAAAAAAGGTTAATTTCACGCATAACAAACATCAAAATCCAGCTGAGTGGTTTTAAATTTTTATATTCAATGCCTGAGTCTAAAAGTCGTTTCGACAGGGCTTTTATCACCGCCCAGTGTTCATTTTCAATTCTACCTTGCACAACGTCTATGAGTGCATCACTGTTGAAATTTGAGAACAACAAGTCAAAATCATATTCAAGCGGCGTTAAATTCTTTTCTTCTGCATCAAAGATACTTTTAAGCAAATTTTGTATTGATTTTTTAGATTCATCATTAATATTTTTATCAAGCGCACTTAATTTATAGGTGTCTTTATTTTCAACGGAGAAAATGATTTGTTCTTTTTTAAGGGCATTTCTTAAATTATTAAGATTGCGCCTAAAATAGGCAGTTTGATCAACTTGCTCTAGCTTGTCCGTTTTTGAAAAAACCAGTCTAAATTTATTTTGATAACCATTTAAAAATAGTCCTTCTATTGCACCATGACCACCAGCGGCAAAGGGATCATTTACGTCATGAACTAAGACAATACTATTGCAGTAATTAAAGTAATCATAATGACGCGCTGACAGCGTATCTCTTTTTTCACCTAAGGAGAACCCTATGCCTTCGCCATCTATCAATAAAAAGTCTAAACTTGGCTCTAACCATTCGGCTAACAAATCCCCTTCAACTCGAACATACTCCGCTAATATCGAAATAGAGCCGAACTCATGACTTAAGAATTTTTTGGTTTGGTTGAGGAAATCATCTTTATTGGTAATACCTTCAATGACTATTGGCTGCTCACTGAATAATTTATGACCATTGCCACAAACTTTATTAAAGTACGTTTCAATTTCTACCAGAATGTCTTTAACAATGAGCTGAATAGTATCTTTTACTGACGGCTCAGTGAGCAAGGTTTCATCACTGATATTTTTACTTTTAAGAGACGGCAATACGGTATCGATGATTTGTTCAGCAATTTTACAGAATGTGTCATTTGAGACCATTTGATCTAATTTAAATCTCGCATCTGATGATTGTTTTAATTCAAAAACAACATCTTCGATTACACTGTTATCCTGTTTAGCTTTTAAAATAGCCCCTTGGATCAGATCTTCAATTTCAACTTTTACATCCTGTTCTTTTTTGAGGATGATAGTGGTTTTAAATGCTCTATTTTTGCCAACCAGATATTCAGTGGGTGTAATAGTTGTTCGGCGCTGTGACGTAACAGGAAAGTCATGCTTTTTCGAGCCAATAATTTGTTGCACCAACGATGTTTTACCGGCACCCGTACAACCAATCAAATAGATCTTTTTGACATTAGGTGACGCGCCTAAAATGGATTGTATTTGTTTAAACGTTCTCATGGCTGCCTTTCTTAATATGTTTTAATTAATATGTTGTTCATTGTCTATTTAGCTATTCTCAAATGAGCATTAAGCTAATTATTTCATTCACTTTATCAAAATCACCCGTGTCATGCCAAATAGGTTTTATATTACAAACCATTAGTTTTTGTTTTAATGCATTATATTCTTCAGTTGATTCAGGTTTTTCAATAATAGCGAAATGATCTGCCACTTTATTAGCACCTTCCTGTTCAACTATTAATTCAAATGTTTTAACTGTACGGTCTGTAATCAAACTACAACCGATAAATAAAAATGAATGACTACGATATAAGCGACTTAATAGCTGTGGTAATGGATAATCCATATTCACCATCTGCTGATCACTTTCACTATATGAAACGCGATACTCAGATTTAGTAAATACTCTATGTTCCGGTTTGTCGATATTGCCATGAAGTTTTAATAAGTAATGATCACCCCGAGTCATTGCTTTAATAAAAGTGTGCGGGTTATTTAAGCCAACCTCTTTTTCAGTGAATGACAATGACTGACTGCTATAACAGTCTTCAATTACACGATCAAAATTTGTCGTAATAACACATGCTTTAAACAAGTCTGGTAATAACCAAATGTATGACGATTCAGGATCGGCATGATGAAAATCTTGCTGAAAATAAAATTCAAACTCCCCCATTCCAGGCTGCTTTGTTACTAGTTCAAGTAAATCTTCATATTTATACTCAGCTAGATATTTATTTACAATAGAGTCTTCAATACCTACTTCTTCCGCTTTAGTTACAAGGTAATTCCGCCAACTTAAACAACCTGCACTAATAGATGCTCCTGCGCCAATAAAAGGCGTAACTTTATTGGCGCGTTGAACTTTTAATAATTCATTAAAATTTTGTTTATTCCGAGGAAACTGACTGGTATTAAGTACGTCCGCTAGTCGATTCAAACGTATACGTTCACTCTCCTGATTATAAAGGTGAGGATCGCCATGAAATAAAGCCAAACTTGGTTTAGCTACTGCTACGGGATCATCATCACCTTTTTGAAAATAAACTGAAAACCCAGATTCATCATCATCTAAGATTTCATTCTCAGATTTAAAATCATGATATTTTTCCAACGCATCTAATAATGGTTTTATTTCTTCTTTCATTTTTATTGCATTAGCCATTATTTAATCCTTAATTAATAGCATTTTCTACGATAGCATCGGCGAGGTGTAGTTGCGTGGTTTGCGCATCGCTTAGGCGGGCTTTAAGTTGCTCACACAAAGCCATCAGTTCATCGACTTTAGTAATGATGCGGTTTTGTTCTGTTATGGGTGGTAAAGCAATAACTAAGCTTCTTATGTGCTCTCTTGATACATTTTTCATTGAACTACTGGTACCACCGGCAACCTCAGCATAATACGTTCTAGAAAAACGGCTGTTGTTAACCAAGCTTATGTAAGCACCCTCAACTCTAGGTGATAAGACGAAACGAATGATTTTATCACTCATCATTAACTTCTTTGGGGCATCCGTAGGAACAATTACTGCTCTTGCAACTAACTCAGCGGTATTAGCTCGGGATATTAAAAAATCACCACTATGAACTTCATATTGAGGCCTAGGATCTAAACTACTCGGTAATTCTTTATTTTCGTCAGGGTTAAACACACCCCATGTAACAGCACTAACCTTCAGTACACCCCACTTCTCATTTTCTCTCGCCGTAGGCAAACATCTAGGGCTCCAACCGGCCTCAGAAGTTAAAGCAGTATTTTCTAAGTAGCACCACTCCCAAGCTTTAGGCAATTCAAACGGCTGCTCTTTATCTGTAATCTCTGGCAATGGCTTTTGCTTTTTAATTTTCTTATCAGCGATCAGCTGTGCTTTTTCTTCTGCTATTTTTTCAAGCAAAACGCTAGCAGGTTCGTCGCTTGGATTTTGTGGCACGAGTTTACCCATGACAGCTAGTTGTAATATGGTTTGTTTTAGTTGCTCTATGCTTTGTTCGGTGGTGAACAGTAGGTCAAAGTGCTCGGCGATACGTTGCCAACTTGTTTGGAAGCTCTCTGGTGAAGTAACGGCACTCTTACTTTCTGTAACTGAGCCCTCAGCGCTTTTCGAGGTAGAAGGCATAAGCGTCGCCAGCAGGACTTCAACCAAGGTTTGGTGTGCGCTTAGGCTTTCTTCGGTTTGATGTTCTAGCTGGTCACACAAGACCATTAGTTCATCGACTTTAGCGACGATACGCTGTTGTTCAGCTAATGGTGGCACAGGAAATTCGAATTGTTCTAAGACTTTTTTACTCAAACCTTCAATAGCCATCCCTACTTGCCGTCCCCACACAAGTTTTTGAACTAAAGGTGACATTATTCCCAAGTGTAAAAAATTACACATACTTTGTTCTAGCAACCTAATAACTGTCACATGTTGACTAACATTAGCAGTAACTAGATTTTCAGGGAAAATTGTAGACCGGCCTAAAGAGGCGCCTGTTATGTTCAATAACACATCATGTGGGAAGACATGGGTATTTACCATTTTATGGTGTGTTTCATCAGTTATATACGCTGTATCATCAAGCTTTAAACCGTCGTTCCATACATTTTGCGATCGCAAAAAAATAATGCCACTTTCAACATATGCGCTTTTGCCTCCACGCGGTGTACTGCCAGAGCCAAGCCTAGATGTTAAGTTCCCTAATCTTTCAAACTCCCAACCACTAGGAAGTTCAAAGGGTTTATCTTTATCTGGAATTGTCGGAAATGGCTTTTGTTTTTTTATTTTCTTATCAGTAATAAGCTGCGCTTTCTCTTCGGCTATTTTTTCAAGCAACACACTCGCAGGCTCATCATTGGCATCTTGTGGTATTAACTTGCCTCGCACAGCAAGTTCTAAGATAAGCTCGCGAAGCTTTTTAATGCCAGTTAACTCAATCTTTTTATTTGAGCCACGTCCTTGTGAGTTACGCTTTTTAATGGCGCTAGTCCAAACATCAATATTGTCGGTAATGAGGTTATTTATATCACTGTTTTTTGATTGGTTTGTTGATTTATTCGTTGCTGTCTTTTTTATAACTGACATGATTAATCCTTGGCTAAGTCGAGTCGACTTGCCATGACTTGATGTAATTTTTGTTGTAACTGCTCTTTGGATGGTAGTGCCGTTAAGTATTCACCGACATGAATACCAGACTCACCCAGTTCAAGTAATTCAATTTGCTCTTGATCCTTGCTGGCACATAAAATAATGCCCAGCGGTGGTAACTCGTCTGGCTCTTGTTCATATTTTGCGAGGTAGCGCAGATATAACTCCATCTGCCCTTTATAGGCCGCTTTAAAATTGCCTAGTTTTAAGTCTATTGCCACTAAACGTTTTAGTTTTCGATTATAAAAAAGCAAGTCAATGTAAAAATCTTCTTGGCCTATCTGCACACGATGCTGACGGGCAATAAAACTAAAACCACTGCCGAGTTCAAGTAAAAACTGTTCTATTTCTCTTAAAATGCCATCTTCAAGGTCTTTTTCTAGGTAATGATCTTTTAGATCTAAGAAATCAAGCAGGTAGGGATCTTTAAGCAGTAGATCAGGTGTTATTTTTTGTTCGGCTAATTGAGTTAATTCAAGTTTTATGAGTTCTTCGGGTTTTTTCGATAATGCGGTGCGTTCAAATAACATTGAGTCAATGCGGTTTCGTAAGGTACGAACACTCCAATTTTCGGTTGCACTCATGTGTGCATAAAATTCTTGTGCCAAGGGATCTTTTATTGGTAATAATAAAATAAAATGCGACCAACTTAATTGTTGCGACAGTGTCGCAACAATTACTTCATCAACAAAGGTATTATAAAATTTTTGCATTCGTGTCAGCGCACTATAGTTAAAACCTTTACCAAATTCATCGGTTAGCTTTTTACTCAAGGCTTTAACTATTTTTTGTCCGTAATTTGCGCGCTGTTGTTGTAATAGTTCATTATTTATTTGTTTACCAATTTGCCAATATAATTGGGTTAACGCTGCGTTTACTTGGCTATTAACTTTATTTTTTGCCGTCACTATTAGCCGTTGTAGTTCAACAAACAAATGTTGAGTAGCAACGGATACCTGCTGTATTTGCTCTTTTTTCTCTGTTGGCTCTGTTTTAGTGCGTTTTAGCTTTGTCATGACGTTATTCCTATTTATCCGCTAGTGCAGCAGATAAAATACCTTTGAGCTGATCACGCAAAACTTGAATGTCGTCTTGCTGTTTGGCGTAGTCAGTTAGTAGCTCTTGCGGATCATGGCTAATCACTTCACCAACATGCGGATTTTTAATATCAAGGTTAAAATTACGGGCAATAATCTCGTCAATGCTCACTTGCCAAGCTTGTTCGGTTTCAACACGAGATGCAAAGCCGTCGGCTTCAACGCCCCACCAGTCAATTTCTGTTTGAAACTCTTCAAACTTCATTGGTTTAGTTTTGTTGTAGTTTTTAACGCCGGCTGGATAAGGATGTTCGTAGTACCATACTTTTGTCGTGGGCTTGCCTTTGGTAAAAAACAGTATGTTAGTTTTAATACTGGTATACGGGGCAAATACGCCATTAGGTAAACGCACAATAGTATGTAAGTTACATTCTTTGGTTAACAGCTTTTTGATTTTGGTTTTTACACCTTCACCAAATAAGGTGCCGTCAGGTAATACTACTGCCGCACGGCCTCCGTCTTGCCCATTCTTTGGTGAAGCTAGCACTTCAATAATTAACTGTAAAAACAAATCTGCAGTTTCACGGGTGCGATACTCGGTCGGAAAGTTTTTTTCAATACCATCTTCTTCGGTGCCACCAAAAGGCGGATTAGTGACAATAACGTCTAACTCTTCATCCCAACTTGAAAGCGGTTTACTTAAAGTATTACCGTGTTTTACTTGTACCGGCACTTCAATACCATGTAGTAACATGTTGGTAGTACAGAGTAAGTGCGGTAATTGCTTTTTCTCAACACCATGAATTTGTTTTTGCAGCGTTTGATGATCGGCAGCGGTTTTAACATAGTTGTCTTTAACGTGGTCAAACGAACACGCTAAAAAACCACCGGTGCCACAAGCGGGATCCATAATGCTTTCACCCAGTTTAGGGTCAATACGGTCGACTATAAACTTGGTGATGGCACGCGGGGTGTAAAATTCGCCAGCGTTACCGGCGCTTTGTAAGTCTTTTAATATTTGCTCGTATAAATCACCAAACAAATGACGCTCTTTTGAGTCGGTAAAGTCAATTTCGTTAAGCTTGTTAATTACTTGGCGTAATAGCGTGCCGTTTTTCATGTAGTTAAAGGCATCGCTAAAGGCTTCGCGCACCACATAACCGCGCGGGTTTAAGTTAATGGGTGCCGTTAAGGTTTTAAGGTCTGGAAACAACTGGTCGTTAACGAATCCCAGTAATTCTTCACCGGTTATGCCTTCGTTGTCTTGTGCCCAGTTGCGCCATAGGAATTGGCTTGGGATCGGCTCTTGATAACTTTCATTACCATTAACACCGTCTAATTCAAACTCTAAGGCTTCTTCTTGTGCGTCAAATATTTTAAGAAAAAGTAACCAAGACATTTGCCCTAATCGTTGGGCATCGCCGTCAATACCGGCATCTTTACGCATAATATCTTGAATGGATTTGATCACTGAACTAATTGACATGAAATTCTCTTTAGCTTGAATAAACGACTCGTGCGCGATTTATATTAATATAAGTTGGTGATTAGCCAAATACGCACGGTTTTTGTTTTATTTTTGTTTCTATTTTTTTATATAGGGGGTTATTAAATGGCTTAACTGGCTTTCTTAACCTGTATTAGCCTGCAAAAGGTAAATAAAGCGCAGTTTCTAAATCGGTAATGGCTTGATCATACCCTTTTCTATTCCCAAAGGCTTGCTTTGCTATCTCCATTGGCTTACCCATTTTTGGGAACGGTTGAACTTTGAGCACATGTATACTTTCTATTTCGGTTACGCCAGCATCGGCATATTTATCGAGCAAAGCATTTAATACGATTTGGGCTTGTGCAGAGTACTTAGTGAAGTAATTACGCTTTTTAACGTTATTAGCACGCTCTTGTCGCGTTAATGGGGGTTGGTCAAAGGCAACGTGGCAGATAAGGTCAAATGGGTCGATGTCTTTACTTATGTCTTCTTCTAACGCTTGCCAAATAACACCTTGGTTGGCTAACTCGTCAATAATGGTTTGTTTACGCTCGGCTGCGTTCCACTTACGGGTAAAATCATCAAGCGAGGTAAATTGCTTTTTAATGGTTTTACGGGTGTAGTCTTTAAACGACTCGGTAACAAGCTTGCCGTCACTGTCGTAATACTGCACACGCTCAGCTATTTTTTTAACGGTTACGCCGGATACTTGGAATTTGATAAAACGTTTTTCATCTTGGTCGTCACCCCAGTCGCTGTCTATTTCACCTAAGTTTTCACCGGTGCCGGTATCGTAACCTTGCTCGGGTTCACTTATGTTGTCAGTGATGCCGTCAGTGATACCATCCGCTGTATCCGTGTCGGGGTCGACTCCCGTTAACTCGTCAATAAATGAGCCGTCATCATCTTCGATAATATCGTCTGGTTTGGTCACCATGATTTTTTCAGGTACACCGTCAAAGCGTTCATCAGCAAACAGCTCTGTCGCTTTTTTGAAATCAAGAATGGTAAACCATAGTTTGCCAAACTTTTCATCGATGCGAGTACCACGGCCGATGATTTGTTTAAACTTGGTCATTGACTGGATGTTTTGATCAAGCACGATTAATTTACAGGTTTTAGCGTCTACGCCGGTAGACATTAACTCTGAGGTGGTGACAATAACCGGATAGGCTTTTTTCGGATTGATAAAGTTATCTAACTGGGCTTTGCCTATTTCATCATCGCCAGTGATTTTCAGCACATACTTTTCGTTTTTGGCTACTTGCTCAGGGTTTAAGTTCACTAAAGCACGGCGCATACGATCAGCATGGTCAATGTCGTTACAAAAAACGATTGTTTTCGCCATTGGGTCGGTACGTTGCAAATAACTGGTAATGGTTTGCGCGACCAACTCGGTACGGTTTTTAATGACGATGGTGCGGTCAAAGTCTTTTATATTGTAGATGCGGTCTTCAATAAGTTCGCCGTTATCGTCTGTTTGACCTTTTTCTGGTCGCCAGCCTTGGGCATCAATATCAAGATCTACCCGAACCACTTTATAAGGTGCTAAGAAACCGTCTTCAATGCCCTCTTTTAAGGTGTAGGTATAAGTAGGCTCGCCGAAGTAATCTATGTTTGATACTTCTTCCGTTTCTTTAGGCGTAGCGGTTAAACCTATTTGCGTAGCGGAATTAAAGTATTCAAGTATTTCACGCCATGCGCTATCCTCGCTCGCACTGCCACGGTGGCACTCGTCAATGATGATGAGATCAAAAAAATCTTTATCAACTTGTTTAAACGCTTTTTGGCTTTCTTCTGGGCCGGTTAATGCTTGGTACAATGCCAAGTGTATTTCATAAGCAGGATCGACCTTACGACCTTTAACTTTAGTCATTGCTTGACCAAATGGCTGAAAGTCATTAATGCGAGTTTGATCAACGAGGATATTTCTATCGGCTAAAAATAAAATGCGCTTCTTCTGACGCGATTTCCATAGACGCCAAATAATTTGAAAAGCGGTATAGGTTTTACCCGTACCTGTGGCCATAACCAACAACATACGGTTTTTACCTTGTGATACCGCTTCTATGGTTTTATTAATTGCTTGTAGTTGATAGTAACGTGGTGCTTTGCCACTGCCATCATCATGATAGTCTTGCGTGATTAACGGTAGCTGTGCTTCAGTAAAGCCGCGATAAGCGCAATACTTTTGCCATAGCTGTTGCGGCGTTGGAAAATCAGATAACTCTATGCGAGTTTCAAGTTGCGCCGGATTAGTTTTGTCATGAAAGATAAAACCATCACCGTTAGAAGCAAAGATAAATGGCACTTCGAGCAAGCGGGCATAATCAAGCCCTTGTTGCATACCCTTGCCTATTTCGTGTTTATTGGCCTTAGCTTCAATAACAGCCAATGGCATATTAGGTTTATGGTAAAGCACAATGTCAGCCGACTTAACCGTGGTACGCATAGCGATAGCGCCGCGAACGATAACTTTACCATCACGTAGCTTAACTTCTTGGCGTATTTGTTTCATCAAATCCCAACCGGCACTTTGTACCGCTGGCATGATAAATTTGCTGATTATATCGGTTTCGCTGAGCTTCTTTTTGTCCATAATATATCCTTGAAAGAACACTTGTCCGTAATGCAGCCTACAAGGTGCAATAGTTGTAAGTAATTGTCAAACCAATGGGTCAATAAAGCTATTTTAAATCAAGGTATTGTTAATGTATTAGTTATTGGTTACGCCGTCATTTCATAACAGGTTATATAGAAATTTCACAGTTTTTCGACTAGGTCTTGAGTGCTAATAATGCATTGTCCTGCAGGCTTATGCCTGATAAATTAGTTCGACAGTAAGTCATATAGCTCACGGTTAAGGTAATAGTTGTCTTTGCCAAGTTTGTGTTTTGTTAACAAACCTATCTCGACCAATTGGTTTAAATACTTGCTGGCGGTATTACGGTGAATACCCAGTTCATCGGTAACAAACTCCACCTTGGTATAGGGGTGAGTAAACAAGTTATTAATGAGTTCGTGACTATATATTTTTGGCAACTTGGCTTTAATGGTTTGTTTGCAACTTTGCATTAAGGCAATAATACCTTTAATGGTTTGCAAGGTATCTTGACTGGTTACTTGTAATGCTTTTAACATAAATAGCAGCCAGGCTTGCCAGTCGTCATTATTAGTCTTATTGTCGCGCACCGCTTGTAATAGTTGGTAATATTCAGTTTTATGGCGATTAAGGTAACGTGATAAATACAAAATAGGCGCGCCGAGTAACTTTTGTTTACTCAAATATAAAATATTTAAAATACGCCCAGTACGGCCATTACCGTCATAAAAAGGATGAATGCTTTCAAACTGGTGATGTATTAACGCCATTTTCACCAAGTCGTCGTAATCGCTGAGTTGGTCGTCGTTAATAAATCGTTCAAGGTCGCTCATTAAGTCAATAATTTGCTGACCCGTTTGTGGTGGTGTATACACTGTTTTTTGATTTGTTTGGTCAACTAGCTGGGTGCCCCCTTGTTCTAAAGCCCGCGTTGTTGCTTTCAATAATTTGCTGAATATCAATAATGGTATTGTTAGTTAACAAGCCCGACGTGTTGATGGTATCAAAACCTGTTGCTAATGCCTTAGCCTAGTTATGTACTTCTTTGGCGCTAGTAGAAATAAAATGCTGCGCGGGATAATAACTCCGGTATAGATCATCTTGCGTGGTAATAATATTTTCAATTTCAGAGCTTTCTTTCGCTTCTTGCAAAGAAAGCGTCGCCAATAAAATATATTGGTTGGGCATGGTCATCGCCAGGCCTTTTAATTCGCCTAATGCTTGATGTGCTTTAGCGGTGGCTTTTAATACCGCTTTGCTTTCAATGTCGCCTAATTGCTCCAGCGGAACAAAATGATAATTACAATTCACTTAATACCTGCTTTGTTGTGCACGTCATTATAATATGCACACATTTTCTCACTTTCTTGTGCGTATAAAAATAACATCAAGCGATTGTTTAGTTTTTGTGTGCACATTTTAATGCACACAAAAGGGATAATTAACTCGCCCATAGCGCACGATAAAAGTCAGCGAGCAATTCAGTGATAGGTTGCTGAAACAATTTATTGGCGCGTTTTATACCGCCAAGTTGTTGCTTGAAAATACCACTATATAGGGCAACGTTATCAACAATAGTGGTGGCCTTCATTTGTTTGGCTATAGCTTGTAACCACTGTTTTTGTGGCGTTTCCCACTGTTGGCGAGAGAGTATTTTATCAAGGGCGTTATCAACTCGGTTTTCAAAAGGAAGCAGCGCTTCACCGATAGCGGCTTGTCTAATAAAGTCGATGATGCGGGCGGCTATTTCTTCATTTTTATTGCGTTCAGGTTTTGAGCCTTTTGAATAACGAATGTTTACTGTATCTACTTCCCAGCCAGCATCGTTAAGTTGTTGGTCTATTAATACTCGAGTCGCGTCTTCATCAAGATGAAAGTTTGATTGTTCAACATTTGATGTTTCCATAAAGACTTGAAGCGCCTCGAAGCTTGAAGACAGGCAACTTTGTATACTCTACAACTTAGATGATATTATTTAATACAGTCAAAAGTTCACTTCCTGAAGGACTGAATACCCACGCAAAAGCACTTAGGTTCATTACCACAGTAGCTCCTAATACAACTCTAAATGATACCTTCTTGGATTTATGCCGTAATTTTTGTTGCGCTATTAACGCGCCTGGCCAACCGCCAAGCAATGCGAGAGTTTGTAAAGTGTTTTCAGGTGTTCGCCATAAACCTTGCTGTGCCCTCGATTTATCAATGGCATAAGCAATAAACGTTACTACACTGAGCCCTATATAACCTATAAGGATAATAAGCGGCACATAATTGAGTCTGGCTAAAAGCGTGACTGTCACGATAAAAAGTACGGTAATTACAATTGCGAAGTTACTTTGCTTAGCTGCTCTTTTCTTTGTTAAGCGCTCTCCTGGATGACTCGCCTTAGTTGCACAGAGACGGCCTTGGTTATCAGTTGACAAGGTATAAGTGACCACTTGATTCAGTTTGGGCCTTTGCCTACGATTATTAAAACTTTTGATATGAATAAAAACTTTTTGACCACCATCATTAGGCGTAATAAAACCAAAAGCCTTATCATCATTCCATTGGTTGAGTTTTCCTTTACTGCGCATTATCCTTCCTTGAGTTAGTTAGCCTTCCAATTTAATTCGGTCGATAGCAGGCGTATCGAAGATACTATAATCATCGTCACCTCTGGCTGACTTTATTTGACTATTGCGAGCCTTCCTTTGTTCTTTAGTGATGCCAAATATTTTAAAGTGAGCATCGTCTATCACTTTAATGGCTTCGTCTCGGCTGAATAAGCCTAAGAACTCCCCTGCATTAATAAAACCTTGAATTCGGTGTTGCATAGCCTCATCAACTTTTTGCTTCTTCACCAATGCAAAGTGCGAAATAAGCTGCCGATAGCACTCTTGTATATAAAGTTCTTTATCCATAATACCTAAACCTAATGAGTAAACTGTTTCCATATGTTTAGTAGATAATACTACTATAAGGGACTTCAAATAATCCTCTTCATCTATGTAGTAATCTCAATGAGAAGATAAGTAATAAATATGCAAAAACACTAAAATCAAAGTGCGCAGCTTTATAATAGTGCGCAAAACACTAAAGCCCTTATATTTGTGGGTTAGACTGACTGGATCTCAGGTGAAAAAAATTTGAACTTTGAAAAAGGTGCTGAATGTCGGTTGTAAGTGACATCTTATTTATTTAAAAAAAACAACAAGTAAGTTGTTATTTATAATGTCATTGAAAGCATTATAGACAGGCCTTTACGCAAAATAAAAATTTTGTATTTATAACATTTTCTCTTTATGTATTACAACTTAATAGTAACCCCTCGATCACCACAGATAATTTAATTTTCAATAACTATTTTTATACTTGCAGTGGAAATTTTGTTACTGTACAGTAAGCCACTAACGAGACGTGGTTCCGCTTAGCGAAACTATCAACTATAATAACAATTCGTATGTATCATAATCACTTGTTAAGGAATCAAACAATGAATTTAAAGAATAAATTGCTCATGGCCGCAATATTAACAGTATCTGCAGTACCTGCTTTTGCCACAACGGTTCTCACCTATGGTGAACCAGGGCCAAACAGAGGTTCCCGTGCAAAAGCAACAGAGTGGTTTGCCCATGAAGTAGATAAACGCTCGGGCGGCGACCTGAAAATTGATATCATGTGGGGCGGTGCTTTGTTTAAAGCCAATGCATCACGCCAGTCTATTGCAACAGGTGTGGCCGATATGGGCACAATTATTGCCGACTACTTTCCAAAAGAAATGGTCTCTTATTCCTTAACAAATCTACCCTTTAAAAATCAAGATCCCTGGGTTGGGCTTAAAGCGAGCTTCGACCATATGAATTCAGTCGCCATAACACGTAACCTAGCGAAACAAAATTTAGCCTTTGTAACATCATACACAGTGTCTGACGTTATTTTGATGTGCAAGGGTGATGCTGTCCGTTCACTTGCTGATATCAAAGGAAAAAAAATACGCGGGGTTGGCGTTTACGGTAAAATATTTGGCGATCTCGGTGCAAATTTGGTTGGCATGAGTATCTACAAAGCCTATCAAGGATTGGATAACGGATTAATTGATTGTAGCCAGGGTTATAAATCATCGAGCAAAGCGTTAAAGCACCACGAAGTCGCAGACAACCTAACTCAATTATACTGGGGAATTTATACTGGACTTGGAATGTTTATTAATAAGGATGTGCAGGCACGTTTGACTCCATCTCAGCGTAAAGTGCTTGATGAAGTGGGCGCAGATTTTATTGATTATTTAAGTCGGGAAGTCATGAATAACGACAATGCTGCGATAAAAGAAATGGCAGCAGGCATTAATGGTCGCAAAATAGATATATTCAGTCTGTCTAGTGCTGATTCAGAGAAATTGATTTCAGCGGGTGAACCATACATTGCCAAGTGGGCGGAAAATGCATCTAAAGTCGGCCTAAACGGCAAGGAATTAGTTGCAACCTATAAAGCGTCACTTACTAAGTATAGTAAGGAGCGTGATGATAAAGGCTATCCTTGGTCCCGTTAATCTATTTATATCGAGTCTATTATAATGCTCAAAAAAATTGAATTAGGCGCTTTATTCGCCTCTGGAGTGTGCATTGTCGCACTCCTTCTTATGATCACCCTAACAGTGATCACACGTAACCTTTTTGGCTGGGGTATTACCGATGACGTCATTATTGTCCGTGAACTAATGGTTGGGGCTGTTTTTCTACCGCTGGCTTATGTCACTGCAGATTACAGTCATGTCACCATTGAATTTTTATTTAATCGCATGGGCAAGCGTCTGAAACTATGGATTCTTGCTGTTGGTACGTTCATAAGCCTATTGATATTGTTACCACTTGCCATTGCTGCATGGAATGAGTTTTTCCATGCAGCAAAAAGCGGAGCTTATTTTTTTGGGGAATTAGATTTACCTGAATGGCCTGGCCGTTTTGCCTTTTTCGCCGGGGCGGCACTGTTTATTGTGCGCTTGGCCGTTATCTGCATTGCAGATATACGTGCTGCCATTGGTAGTGATACTAAATATCTTATTCAGCGTACTGACGCTGAACACGATCCAATTGAAGAGGGTTAATACATGGATCCACTAATTCTAGGGCTCGTTGGGTTTGCCTGTGCGTTGCTTTTGCTTATGTTACGTGTGCCTATTGCCTTTACTTTGGCAGGTGTGTCGTCTGCATTTATATTTTTATTCTTTGCCATGCGATCTGGTGGTTTTGACATTGGCAGAGCGGTGGGACCAACCCTATCTATGGTCTCAGCTAATATCTTCGATTTGGTACATTCTTATGATCTAAGTATGATACCGCTCTTCGTGCTTTTAGGTCATATCGCCTATCATACCGGTATCACTACTGATATCTATCATGCTGCTCGAGTTTTTCTAAGGCGCTTACCTGGCGGTGTTGCTATGGCCTCTGTTTTTGGTTGTGGGGGATTCTCCGCTATTACTGGTTCGAGCATAGCTTGCGCTTCAGCTATGGGTAAAATCTGCGTGCCAGAAATGCTACGTATGGGTTATGACAAACGTCTTGCTACTTCTACCGTAGCTGTAGGCGGCACACTCGGTTCGCTGATCCCACCAAGTATATTATTTATCGTTTACGCTATTTTTACGGAAATGTCAGTCAATCGTCTTTTTCTGGCGGGTGTTTTACCCGGTTTGCTATCCTTAGTCGGTTTCTTGCTGGTAATTTACCTCTGGGTAAAGAAAAATCCTGATGCTGCCCCTTTTGACTGCAAAATATTAGAGCATGGCGAACGTAGAAGCGCAGCAATCAAATGCTGGCGGGCATTACTGTTGTTTTCAATAATCATTGGCGGTATTTATGGTGGTCTATTTACGGCAACGGAAGCCGCAGCGATCAGCGTCTTTTGTGCTATTGTTATTGGGACAAGCCAAAAACGACTTGATTGGCAGCAATTTATTCAATCAATCAAGGAAACTTGTATTCAGACCACAACCATCTTCTTTATCGCTGCTGGAGCAAAAGTCTTTGTCGGTTTTGTTGCGCTAACGGGTATGGCTCCTGCGCTGGTAGGAGTAGTAGAGTCTGCCGATGTATCCTTATGGTTATTGTTGATAATGATCGCCGGTGTGTACTTACTGCTAGGTATGTTCTTGGATCCACTGGGCATTATGGTACTTACCCTACCTTTCTTGGTCCCTATGGTAGAAAGCTATGGATTAGATTTGATCTGGTTTGGAGTGGTAGTGGTAAAATTACTTGAAATAAGCTTGATCACTCCACCAGTAGGGTTAAACGTTTTTGTCATCGCTAGTGTCACTAAACCTTCGGTTGCGGTATATGACATTTTTATGGGTGTTGGACGATTTCTGATAATGGATGTAATAGTCCTGATTGCGATTATCGCCTTTCCTATAATATCATTGCTATTGCCCAACGGTATGATGTAATCGTTTTATATTATTCGCGGTTTTGCCCAAATAGAGCATACCGCGAATAATACCTATACACGGCAAGATCATTATAAATTGAACTTTTAGAATAAGTGGCGATCAGATTTAGGCATAATAACCATCATGGTCACTACAATGAGCGCTACTTTCCTGAAACATTTCAATGCAATTAGCAACCCTCCATAGAACGCTACAAAAAACATTACTTACTCGATATTCTTCTGTTAGCTATAAGTACCGTGCTATCTGGCCCCGAAGGTTGGAATATATTTATGACTTTGGACACCTTAAACTTAATTGGCTAAAAAATACGGCTCTTTTGATGCCGGAATTTCAAGGCATGACACTATTGCTCGTGTTATTTGTCGATTGAAAGCCGATGAAATAGAAAAGGCATTTAAAACTTGGATATCATCACTTATTGAAACCACCGGATGTGATGTCATTGCGATTGATGGTAAGGCAGCGCGTCGTTCATTTACAACCAAAGATCGTAAAAGTGCATTACATACTGTTAGTGCATGGAGCTGCCAACATCAATTAGTACTAGGGCAAACCGCCGTTGATAACAAAAGTAATGAAATCACCGCAATTCCTGAGTTATTAACGATGCTAGATATTGAAAACAGTATCATCACACTTGACGCTATGAGATGTCAGCAAGCAATAGCGAAAAAATAATCAAACAAAAATCCAATTATATTCTCGCCTTAAAAGGCAACCACTCCGGCATGTAGAGTGAGTTAGAATCTTGGTGGCATAAGTGTTCTCGCGAAGGCTTAACGGATGTAAAGCATGCAGAGCACATAGAAATAAGCTTAGGACATGGGCGTATTGAAACAAGAATTTGTCAGCAGTTGCTTATTGATAAAAAGTAGTTATCAAAAATGTCTCAGTGGTCAGGTTTGAAAGGTATTATTAAAGTGACGGCTCAAGTTGTTGATAAATATAGAGGTAAAGATACATAGGAAACACGTTGGTACATTAGCTCATTAGATTTAAATGCAGAGCAAGCGCTCAATGCCGTTGCAACCATTGGCAGGTTAAAAGTATGCACTGGATGCTTAATATGACCTTTAGAGAGGATGAGTCGAGAATACGTAAGAAACAAGGACAACTAGTCTTTAATGTGATGAGAAAAATAGCAATGGCGTTATTCAAACGAGATACCAGCAAGCCAACTAGTATGGCTAGGAAAAAGAAAATGGCAGGGCTTGATGATGATTATCGCTCAATCCTGCTAGAATCAGGGATTAAAATGCGCTAGCCGTGACAAAAAATGCCTTGGTGATAAACAAAGGCATTATAACGTAGTCTGAGAAATGATAGAACTAAGATATAGTGCTAAAATCGAATTAAGGTTGCTTCTATATTGCGCACCATACTCTTTAATTGCGGCGCAACTTCTGCTTTCAAGAACTCTTTAGATAATCGAAAGGCGGGTCCGCCAGCATTGAATACATAGATTTGTCCTTGGGTGAGTTTCAACGGAACAGCAATGGCATTAGTATCTCGCTCCCAATCGCCCCAAGAATAGCAATAACCATATTCTTGATAGTTTTTCACAGCTTGATCAATACCAGTTTTGATAGTATCAAACTTATCGCCCAGTTTGTCTTTGAAATGCCTTAAAAAAAAGTCTCGCTCTTCTTCTGATAATGCCACTAAATAAGCTCGCCCAGCTGCTGTAGTTGCCATAGGAATTTTATCGCCAATATCTTTCTTAAAGGTGACAATGTCTTTTGGAGCACAATGTTCAACATAAATCATATCCAATCGATCTCTGTCTGCCAGGCCTAACGATGTACCAGTTACAATTGAAAGCTCTTTCATTAAAGGGTTCGCCACTTGGCGAATAGCAAGGTTAGAAACAAATGCATAACCCAATGCCAATACACCAGCTCCAAGCTGATATTTTTCTAAACGCTCCGAATAAGTAAGGTAGCCCAGATTTGTCAAGGTATAGGTTAACCGAGATATACTAGATTTGGGCAATCCGGTTCGTTGAGCAATCTCCTGATTGCCAAGAAATCCGTCTCCTGGGTTAAATGCTCTTAATATATCTAATCCTCTGGCAAGCGCTTCGACAAACTTACGATCTACTTCCCCTTTTTTATCTCTTGGCATACCGCTCATTGTATTCATTTTACACTACTCTGTTTATCGCACTAGAAGTATTGACTAGTCTTAACTGCCGATACGCCTATCAAATTATAGATATCATAATCGCACTTTTTTCTATAAAAATAAACTGTATACCTCAGTTTAAGGATAAAATTTATAGATTAATAAATAAGAATTCTTATAATCTCATTGCGGGTCAGCTACGTTTGCAAATAAGCTGATTATTAACGATGAGAAAAAATAGTGAGGAGAAGTTTGAATTGATTCACGCTCTATCAATCAAACTATTTAAATGCAGCCCAATTAATCATTTGTATCTAATACAAATAAGGCTATACCAAAACATATTTGAAACCTGGCTTTAATTTTGAAATACTAAATGAACAAGTGATAGTAATTACTGGTATTGCTTGTGCTGAATTACTTCAAAAGAACGTAATAAATTATCACTCCTATGCATTGCACTCAGTCAACAATATAAAAACATTGTAAGCATTTGAAATAATTGACACTTACAATGAAAGTAACGAGCATGTACCATCACTATTTTATTTAAACAATTTATAGATAAACAAACTAATTCAACTTAAAATAAAGTCAGGCGCTCGGGCTGAAAGGAAACTTCTTTACGCTCCCATTCACGACCCGGATTAAATTACCTACCAGCACCAGACACTCTACGAAAAACAGCTCAGATTGTCACACCGGATACTTTTCCTTTCGCCTCAATACATATAGAATCGAGCTTTATAAGTTTTACATTGTTTTTTTCTGCTGTGAAAATAACGAAATTTAATGGTGCAACAATTGCCCCGTTTAAAATTGCTAGTTCAATATGCTTATAATTATGCATGATTATACCTTATTGTTAGTTTGTAATTTCCATTCATAAATTCGTTTACTGATTGAAACGATATACTAGTTTGTTGGTGGTCCTGCTTTATTCCTAGACTAAAATAAGAAGATCAACTACCACCTAAGCTAGCGATAACAATTCCTCCAGAAAGATTGAAGACTATTTATAATTTTTTTTGAAACTTGATATACTAGCGAGGACTTATCCCAACTAAAATACAAGCTGGAATAAGTCCTCAATATTTTCACTAACCTGTAATAAAAGCGAAGAGTAATATAAATAGATTAGCTTTAGTTGTAATGTGAGAGCATCAAGTTCACAACAGATTTATTAGCACTTACAACGCATTTTCTAATTCAGGTAAAGCTTCAAATAGATCTGCAACGATACCGTAATCAGCAACTTGAAAGATAGGTGCTTCAGGATCTTTGTTGATCGCAACAATAACTTTCGAGTCTTTCATACCCGCAAGATGTTGGATTGCACCAGAAATGCCTACAGCAATGTATAAATCTGGCGCTACAATTTTTCCTGTTTGGCCTACTTGCATGTCATTAGGTACAAAGCCAGCGTCTACAGCAGCGCGTGATGCACCAATTGCAGCACCTAACTTGTCAGCAATACCATCGAATAACTTAAAGTTATCGCCATTTTGCATACCACGACCTCCTGAAATAACTACGCTTGCGACGCCTAAGTCTGGGCGTTCTGAAACAGTTAATTCATCACTTACATGGCTTGAAATACCAGCATTTATCACATTATCTAGGCTTGTAATGCCTGCAGAGCCATCACAAGCAACGGGATTAAACCCTGTTGAACGAACGGTGATAACTTTTTTAGCATCTAAACTTTGTACTGTTGCAATGGCATTACCTGCATAGATAGGGCGCACAAATGTATCGGCACTTTCTACAGCAATAATATCTGAAATTTGAGCCACATCTAATAAAGCTGCAACGCGAGGCATAAAGTTTTTTCCTGTCGTTAATGCGGTCGCCATAACAACGCTGTAATCAGCAGCTAATTCAGAGACTAATAAACTGACGTTTTCAGCTAGTTGATGCTCATACGCTGCACTGTCTGCAACTACTACCTTTGTAATACCATTAACTTTTGCTGCTTTTTCTGCAACGGTTTGACAATTATGACCCACAACTAAAATAGTGATATCACCACCAATTTTTTGTGCCGCAGCAACTGTTTTTAATGTATCCGCTTTTAACACACTGTTATCGTGTTCTGCGTAAACTAAAATGCTCATGAGATCACCTTTGCTTCATTTTTTAACTTTTCAACTAATTCATCAATTGATTCAACAATGATACCTGCTTCACGCTCTCTAGGTGGTGTAACTTTTAACAAGATAGTACGTGCAGTTAAATCAATACCAAAATCGGCAGCCGATTTTACTTCTAATGGCTTACGCTTAGCTTTCATGATGTTTGGTAAAGATGCGTAACGAGGTTCATTTAAACGCAAGTCAGTAGTAACAATGGCGGGTAAGTTAAGCGAAACAGTTTGTAAACCTCCGTCTACTTCACGTGTTATGTTAACTTTTTCCCCTTCAACTTTAACTTCAGAGGCGAAAGTGCCTTGTGCTAAACCTGTTAATGCTGCAAGCATTTGACCTGTTTGGTTGTTATCGCTGTCGATAGATTGTTTACCTAAGATAACCAATTGAGGTTGCTCTTCTTCAACAATTTTTTGCAATAATTTAGCAATATTCAACGCGTCTAAATTTTGGTCTGTTTCAATTTGTATCGCGCGGTCGGCGCCAAGAGCAAGTGCTGTTCGAAGTTGCTCTTGGCAATTTTTATCACCAATAGAAATAACAATAACTTCAGTTGCTGTGCCTGCTTCTTTAAGGCGAACAGCTTCTTCTACGGCAATTTCACAAAATGGATTGATTGCCATTTTAACGTTAGCTAAATCAACGTTTGAATTATCAGATTTAACGCGTACTTTGACGTTATAGTCGATGACACGTTTGATGGGTACTAATACTTTCATTAGATTTACTTTTCCTATATGGATTATCCGCTAAGATTTTCGTTGTTATTTGTTTTAAATTTATTCATTATTATGTGTTAATTCTTTTTCTAATAAAATAAATGCCGCATAAGAAAGGTTTATCTTACTTTGCATTTCATGGCTAAAGGAAACAATAATGCTTTCACTTTTAGCCGCAACCTTTTGATGTGTCTCACTATAAATAATTTGACTTAAAGTAAACCTATCTTTGCTTAGTTTCTCGACTTTGGTCGCAATGATAATATTATCAGGATAAGTAAGGGAAAATTTAAACTGACAATCGATATAAGCAACAACAAAACCAAGCCTAGCTTGCCCAAGCGCAGATCTAATATTACTATCTGTAAAAAATTTAACCCTACCTTCTTCACAGTAACGAAAATAATTACTGTTATTTACATGTCCTAACATATCCATATCTCCCCATCTAATGGGGTGCTTTAGTTGATGAGGATAATGATGTAATTGATCGTTCAAAAAAGTTCTCCTCTTTTATGATAATGTGGTAATTTCGTGACTATACATTAGAATTAGATTGCTCTTTTCTATAACGAAATACTCCTTGCCCTGAAGCAATTATATTGTCAAAAGAATCGTATACATTAGCAGAACCATAATAGATATTTCGACCAGAAGCCGTAACTCTTCCAATAGCATAAAGCTTATTGGATTGAGCTTGCCCTAAATAATTAATGTTTAACGATAAAGTTAACGCTTTTTTATAGTCCAGAAGGTCTTCGCTATATGCCCCTGATAATGCAGTTGCAGCATCCAATAATGCCGATATAAAGCCACCATGGGGAATATCTGAAAGATTTAGATGTTCAGGCTTAAGCTCAACACTTATTTTAATATAATTTTCTTGCCACTCTTCAATCACAAAACCTAAGTAATCATTAAAGGGAGGCATTTTTTTTTGTGCCCAAGGTTTCATTTTAAACTCTCACTTTCTGTTTCTTGCAGCTTGAGATTCTTCACTTTGAAGTAACTTAGAAAAAATTACTAACTCATTTTTAATAACATCATTAAGTATTGTCTGCTGAGTTGCTTTAAGGAGTTTTTTTGTTGTACGCAAGGCATTTTGAGGTTTGTTCGCTAAGGCTTTCGCTTTGCTTAAGGCAAAATCAAATACTTCAGATTTGTCTATTTGCTGATTGACTATACCGATACTAATTGCTGTTTCAGTATCAAAAGCATCGCCCAGCATTAATATTTCAGCGGCTTTACGATAACCAGCTAACTGAGGAATAAGCAAGCTTGATCCTCCTTCGGGGCAAACACCTAAATCGACGAAAGGCATCTTAAAATAAGTTTCTGAGGCATAAACAAAATCAAAATGAAGTAACATGGTTACTCCTATACCAATGGCAACCCCAGATACTGCTCCAACGATCGGCTTTGGGTAGTTATGTAGTTCATATAATAAAATTGATGCCGGTGATACTTTATTAGGATCACGACTATCGAAATCTTTTAGATCATTACCCGCTGAAAACGCATCATTCGTACCGTGTATAAGTACTACTTTAATACTTTCATCAGAAACGCTATCTTTCAGTGCTTTAGCCATAGCATGATACATTAAGTTGTTTAAGGCATTTTTTTTCTCTGGACGATAAATACCTATGTGTAATACACCACTCTCTTTATGAATTAATATATTTTCTTGATATTTCATATTTGCTGTACCTATTTATTATTCAGACGGTTTAAACGACAGAGAGCCAAATCGTATTCTGTTTTAAAGCGTTCAACGATAGTAGATACATCAGTAATATCTGCAATACTGCCTAATCCTTGACCTGCACCCCAAATGTCTTTCCAAGCCTTAGATTTACTGCCGCCAGAGGAGCCAAATTTCATTTGATTTTTATCGCCTGCTGCTAAATTTTCAGGATCTAAGCCTGCATTAGAAATACTCGGCTTGAGATAATTTCCATTAATGCCCGTAAATAATGAGCTATAAACAATATCTTTCGCACTATGTTCAACCAACATGTTTTTATATTCTTGATCAGCATTAGCTTCTTTGGTTGCAATAAAACGCGTTCCTATATAGGCAAAGTCAGCACCTAAAGCCTGTGCTGAGAGTATAGATGCACCATTAGCAATGGAGCCAGATAACGCAATAGGGCCATCAAAGATTTTTTTTATTTCACTAACTAAAGCAAAAGGACTTAACGTACCCGCATGGCCACCTGCGCCAGCACACACTAGGACTAAACCATCTACACCAGCTTCTATTGCTTTTTCAGCATGACGAACATTAATAACATCGTGAAAAATAATGCCACCATAAGCATGAATACGTTCGACTAATTTTGCATCTAAAGCGCGTAAGCTTGTAATAATGACCGGCACCTTATATTCAATACAAGTATTCACATCATCCTCTAAACGGTCATTGCTCTTATGAACAATTAAATTAACCGCATATGGGGCAACGATGGCGTTAGGGTTATCGACCTGATATTGATCTAACTCAGTTTTGATTGTTGTTAGCCATTCACCAAGTAATGATTGAGGACGCGCATTAAGTGCCGGAAAAGATCCTACAATACCTGCTTTACATTCGGCGATAACTAACTCTGGTCCCGAGATGATAAACATAGGAGCACTGATGATAGGCAAATATAATTTATTTTGTAACGTTTTTGGAATTGACATATGACTTCCTAAAATATATTCGATGTGATGAACAAAAAATTGGTTATGCCATGAAACTGACATAAATAATTTTATAACTCATTTAGCTGTTGGCCCACTGGGTTAAGGTTTTTTCTTCTGCGACAAGTTGTTTTAATAACTCTGCAGGTTGCCAAAACGCTTCACCGTAACAGGAGCCAAACTCACATATGGTCCGATAAACTTTTTCTAAACCAATGGTATCCGCATAAAACATTGGACCCCCTCTGTAGGCTGGAAATCCATAACCGAATACGTAAACTACGTCGATATCACTAGGACGTTGTGCAATACCTTCTTCAAGTATTTTAAAACCTTCGTTGATCAAAGCAAAAGTCAAACGTTCTAAAATAGTAACGTCATTTATTTCTTTGCGCTTAACACCTTTGTTTTTGGCTTGTGCTTTAATCACCTCAAGTACTATTGGGTCAGCAATACGTTGTCTAGTTTCGGGATCATATTTGTAATAACCTGCACCAGTTTTCTGACCTAAACGGCCCATTTCATACAAAGAATCCGCAATACAATAGGTTCTGGCATCACCTTTTTCTTTATCTGTTAAGGCTTCGCGCGCTTTATAGCCAATGTCTATTCCCGCTAAATCTGCAACAGCTAATGGCCCCATTGCCATACCAAAGCTTTGCATGACGGTGTCTATATCTTGAGGTGTTGAGCCTTCAAGCAAACATAATTGAGCTTCACGAGCATATTGACGCAGCATACGGTTACCAATAAATCCATAACAAACTCGAGACAATGCGGGGACTTTTTTAATGGTTTTAGCCATCGCCATTGACGTTGCTAGTACTTGATCAGAGGTTTTATCACCACGTATAATTTCAAGTGATTTCATTACATTAGCAGGACTAAAAAAATGAAGACCAATAACATCTTGAGGACGAGAAGTTGACTCCGCAATTAAATTTACGTCTTGATAAGAAGTATTACTCGCTAAAATAGCGCCTTGCTTACACACTTTATCGAGCTTAGCGAATACTTGTTTTTTGATGTCTATATTTTCAAAAACCGCTTCAATAACCAAATCCATTTCAGCTAAATCATTATAATCGGTTGTACCTGTAATCAGTTTTTGACGTTGAGTAGCAAGCTCAGTAGTCAATTTACCTTTATTAACAGTCATGGCGTAATTTTTAGCGATAATACCTTTACCGCGTTGCAATGCTTCATCGTTAATTTCAAGTAAAGTAACAGGGATACCAACATTAACAAAATTCATTGCAATGCCTCCTCCCATTGTACCGCCACCAATAATACCCACTCGTTTAATTTTTTTTACCTGAGTGTCTTTTGGTAAGTTTTTAATTTTTGAAGACATTCTTTCGGCAAAAAACATATGACGTAATGAAGCCGACTGCGGTGATTGCATGCACTCTACAAATAGAGTTCTTTCAATTTTAATACCTTCATTAAAAGGTTTGTTCAATGCAGCTTCAATACACTCAACAATACGCTGCGGTGCTTCTTGTCCGCGAAAACGTTTATTTAATTTTTCTCTAAATTCAGCGAAAAATTCAGCTGAAGTGTCTTCTTTATCAACGTCTAAATCCCTTACTCTTTTAAGCACAGCACCTTGTGCAATTACTTCTTTGGCAAAATCTAGTGCAGAGGTAAGTAAATTTCCTTCAACCACTTTATCAATTAAACCAATACTTAGCGCTTTAGCTGCCGTAATGGGCGTGCCAGTAGTAATTAAGTCAAGTGCGGCTTTAACACCGGCTAACCTTGGTACTCTTTGTGTTCCACCAGCACCAGGTAACAGTCCTAACTTAACTTCAGGTAAGCCAACTTGAGCGGTAGACAATGCACAACGGTAGTGACAAGCCAGCGCAGTTTCTAATCCTCCGCCAAGTGCGGTTCCATGAATCGCGGCAATAATAGGTTTTTGAGATGCTTCAACAAAATCAAGAAGTTCAGGTAATGAAGGGGACACAGGTTGTTTACCAAACTCTGATATGTCTGCTCCAGCAATAAATGTACGCCCCTCGCAGATCAGAACTAACGCTAAAGATGCATCATTTTGTGCTTGTGCAACCGCATCTTGAATACCTATACGTAATGCCTGAGAAAGCGCGTTAACTGGCGGGTTATTTAAACGAATAACACCGATATCACCTTCTAATTGATAACTAACAATTGTCATAAACTAATTCCTTACTTTTAGAAAGTTAAACACGCTCAATGACTACAGCGATACCTTGACCAATACCAATACACATTGTCGCTAATGCATATCGACCACCCGTTTTTTCTAATTGGCGTAATGCAGTCATCATAATACGCGTACCACTAGCCCCCAAAGGATGACCAATCGCAATCGCACCACCATTTTGATTAACACGAGGATCATCAAAAGCAATACCGAGTTGTTTCATGCAACCTAGTGCTTGTACTGCAAATGCTTCATTAAATTCTAAAACATCCATATCCGCTAGCGTTAAGCCCGCCCTTGCTAATGCTTTTTGTGAAGCTGGTACTGGCCCTAAGCCCATAACACGTGGTGGTACACCTGCAATGGCACCGGCAATAATTCTACCGCGAGGTTTAATACCCGCTTTTTCACCCACTTCTTTACTACCAATAATCATTGCAGAAGCACCATCGTTAATGCCTGAAGCATTACCCGCGGTAACTACGCCATCAAATAATGGTCGTAATTTACCTAGTGCTTCTGTTGTTGAAGATGGACGTGGATGTTCATCAGTTGATATTGAAAGTGCTGGCTTCTTACGACCTTGTGAAACTTCAATTGGAATGATCTCATCGTTAAAATATCCAGCTACTTTGGCCGCTTCATATTTAGCTTGAGAGGCCGCCGCAAATGCATCACACTCTTCTCTGCTAATATTTAAAATACTCGCAATATTGTCTGCCGTTTCAGGCATTGAATGACCGCCATACTTTTTAATGAACTCTGGATTAGTAAAACGAGCACCCATTGTGGTATCAAACATTTCTTGCTGTCTAGCAAAGGCAGAGGTTGCTTTAGCTAAAACAAAAGGGGCGCGACTCATAGATTCAACGCCACAAGCAACAAATAATTCCCCTTCATTTGTTTTTACACATCTAGCTGCATCTAACGCTGCAGCTAAACTTGAACCACACAAACGGTTAACGGTTAAACCACCGCACTCTATCGGCAAACCAGCTAATAGTCCTGCAAAGCGAGCTACATTTCGGCTATCTTCACCTGCCTGATTCGTATTACCTGCAATAACATCTTCATAAAGACTTAAATCAAAATCGTTGCGTTGTACTAAGGTTTTTATAAGGTGCGCAAGCATATCATCTGGTCGAACAGAAGATAAAATGCCTCCATGACGTCCAAATGCGGTTCTTGCGGCATCATATATATATGCATCTTTCATAATTTTTCCTTATAAATTTATATAATTAACTAAGACTGGAAAGGCGATTAACAATTTAGCGACTATCTCTTTGTCTTGTGTATTTGATAATTGAATGTTTACAACCTGACCTTTTTCCGGATCAAATACTGATTCAACTTGGGCAGTGATTTCATTTGTTTCAAACAAAGTATTAATACTAAATTCTGTTGCTTTATTACGTAATAATGGTTTGAAAACTTTGCCGACAGCGGTTAACGGTATGCTATCAAGTATTTCGATACGTTTAGGAATTGCAGCTCTTTCGCTAATATGCTCTTGGCAATGTAAAAGTAATTCAGATGAAGTAGTTTTCTTCTTATTTTCTACAACCACATAGGCAACAGGTATCTCTCCTGAATGAGCGTCAGGTTGACCTATAGCAACCGATTGGATGACATCAGGATGCGCCATTAATGCATCTTCAATGATCTGTGGATCAATATTATGACCTCCACGGATAATCAAATCTTTTGCTCTACCAGTCAGCTGTATATGTCCTAACTCATTGATCACACCTAAATCACCCGTATTGAACCACTCATTTTCGATCCATGCGCCATCATTATCACTTTCATTCAAATAACCTTGAAAGATATTAGGACCTTTTACCAAAATAATGCCAGGTTCATTAGTTGCACAAATACGGCTAATTTTATTATCAATGAGTTCAACAGCAATCACGCGGGAATATGGTATGCCATTACCAACGGCAACCCCGTTAACATCATAGCCAGGCAATACTCTAGCAATCAAACATGATGACTCTGTCATGCCATAACCATTGGTCACATTGCAATTAAACTTTTGCTGAAAAGATAATTTTAATTCAATAGGTAGAGGCGCTGAACCGCAGGCAGCATGCTCAAAACAGGTAAGATCAATTTTTTCATCCTGCTGTTGTAATAAAACAGACATGATGGTGGGTACGGTAGGAAACCAGCACACTTGATATTTATTAACAAAATACCACCAATTCTTAACCGTGTTTTGGCTTCTAAACCCTTCAGGGGTCATAATAACAACTGTACGACCTGCACAAAATATTGCTAAGCTCGCGGCAATAACACCAAAGACATGGAATAATGGTAATGCATTCAAAACGGCGGATTTACCATGAGATGTATTAAATCCTGCATAAATTTGAACAACAAAACTAATATTGTCATGAGATATTTTTGCAATTTTTGGGTGCCCTGTTGTTCCTCCTGTATGGAAGTACATCGCAATATCGTCACCCTTAGGTTTTAAGGATTGCGCCAATCTCTCACTAGGTTGGGTAGATATCGCACTATTAAAATCTGTAATGGTTAATTTTTTATTACTGATCTCACCATAGCTATTATCGAGTACAAGTATATGTTCAAGTGATGGAACGCGTTCAAGAATCTCATGAACTTTTTTACCTAATTCAGTTGCATCATCAAGCGAAACAGTTACTAATACCTTTGTTTTTACCTCATTTAAAATTTCAACAATATGATCAACTTGTAGAAGGTAGTTAATAGGATTGGCAATCCCCACAACTTGGGAAGCCCACATACTAAGGTGGGTTTCAGTCAAATTGGGAAGTAAAATAGATACAACATCTGTACGTTCAACGCCGAATGTTTTATAAAGGTTTGCTGTTTGATTAATTTTCTTGGCTAAAGTAGCAAAAGTTAGTTTTTTGGCAACTTCATCTCTAGAAGCAGTTAAGTGCTCAGCTATGGCTATATCACCAGAATATTCCTCTGCAGCATGGCAAATCACATCGTATGTTGTTTTACAATGATATCGGTCTTGGTAGCTTATTTCTTCTAAATTAGCTATTAACTCTAATTCTGTTGGTTTGGACATTTACGCTCACTCTAATACAAGTTGTAATTATTTATTAATACTACGATACTAACCAGACAAAAAGATAGCTCACACATTCTGCAGTGCGGAATCTTATTTTGCAAGTGTTTATTTAGGGAAGGCATGATTTGTAGTTTATAAAATAATTTTATAATCTAATCGTCATTAGCAATGTCACACCTCGTTGACGGTAAATCAAGAACCAATATTGTTAAATATTTAAAAGTTGCCAGAGGTATCGTAAATATTTAGAAATATCTTGATGAGTGAATTAATAATTTAAATCAAGAGTAATATACATGCCTTCTAATAAATATTAACAGCGCCATAGCTTGAATATTTTAGCCACTTTGTTGAAGGTAACAGTACGCTAATGGACGCTTGCAATCTGAAAATTCAAATCTATATAGCCAATATCGGTGATATTCAATACGAAATAAGTAATACCTATCGTCTTTTCATTATAAGTTTTTATAGATAACACCCTGTAGTCTACAAAAAATGAAAAGAGCTTTCAGAAACTATAAAAAATCATCACAGGTAACGATCTTTAATATTCCTTTGAATATCCAACTATCATAAAATAAAAAGGTAATAAAAAAAGTCATGCTCTAAGCCTGATCAGAGTAACCTTATCCTCCCACCCTAATTTGTCCACGGTTGACGACGATAAGTATTGTAACTATAAAAAATAGGCTCTGTTGTAGGTTATTGTTGTTACCTGCCGAAAGACTTATAAATAAAGCGCTGTTGGCATATTGAGTATTTAAATGAAAATCGTTTGCAAGCCACTGCCATAAATGCCATAGCTAAATTGTATTGAGACGACAACAGCCTTCTACAACAGAGCAAAAAAATAAATAGTTATAACTAGGTTAATAAAGGTAACGTTAAATAGAAAACATAATTCCAATCCGTAGGGTCTAAGACATTCCCTAGAAACAGGCAATATAGCAGGAGTTGTCATGATAATCATAGCAACTCCCCTATCGAAGAACCCATTATATTTACTGGATAAACTCGACTTAAGGCACTTAGTGCTAAAGGTAGAAAAATGCAAGTAGCCAAACCTTGTAATATTCTGAAAAATTAATAATTTAATTGGTTTGCTATTAGATGCTAAAACACAGCCTATGATAAACAGAAGCATTGCGCCAATGTACGTAAATTTAACCGCATACTTTGTCAGTGAAATATTCGGTTAACAGCATCGTAACTGTCATAGCCTCAAGAAATGATGTTGATATCCATTGTTCAAAGTCTTGACTAATACTTAACTTCCCAAAATAGAAGTATTAACAACATTGACTCCCGTGCTCATTATCATAGTAGCAAAAAATGTAAAGCTAACGGTTGTACGTTTACATGGCAAGATATTTATAGAGTGCCCCTGCTTATCAAAAAGGTTATCGATAGTGAGCATTTTAACTTCGTAATTTGACATTAAAATTATCTTACGATTACAAGAGCTTATTGATACATAACGAACTAATACATTATGAGATCATTGAAATAGCACAAACTCTGAACTGCTAAACATGTAAGTTACTTTTCCTTTTGTGAATTTACATTACCTAACATTATATAAAATCAGAACCTCGTTCAACTCATCAGAGAATCTAGAGATGTAATTACAATTACATGTTGAGTTTTTGCGGTATACATGTTTCACTAAGCGGAATTGGATTTTATTATTTTATGTATAAGGATTTAAAATGATTCGAGATCAAGAAATGTTGAATCAATTTCTCGACAGTATTTCAAAATTCGTTAGAGAGCGTTTAGTCCCTGCGGAAAATGAAGTGGCAGAAAATGATGCCATTCCAGATGATATTGTTCAAGAGATGAAAGATATGGGCTTGTTCGGTATGACTATTCCAGAAGAGTATGATGGCTTAGGTCTTACTATGGAAGAAGAAGCGCTTGTCGCCATTGAATTAGGTAGGACATCACCTGCCTTTCGTTCACTGATTGGCACTAACAATGGTATTGGCTCTGCAGCTATTGTATTTGACGGGACAGAAAAACAAAAACAAACCTACTTACCTAAATATGCAACAGGTGAACTTATCGGTTCTTTTTGTTTAACAGAGCCAGATGTTGGCTCTGATGCCTCAGCAGTTAAAACAACTGCGGTAAGAAAAGGCGATGAATATATAATTAATGGCACCAAACGTTTTATTACTAATGCACCAAGAGCTGGGACATTTACGGTAATGGCTCGCACTGACCCATCTATTAAAGGAGCTAAGGGGATCTCTGCTTTTATAGTAGATGCGTCTACCCCAGGAATTATACTTGGACCTAAAGATAAAAAAATGGGTCAACAAGGCTCTCATACCTGTGATGTGATTTTTGATAATTGTCATGTCCCCGCTGAAAACATAATTGGTGGTGTTGAAGGGAAAGGTTTTATAACGTCAATGAAAGTATTAGATAGAGGTCGTCTTCATATTTCAGCGTTAAGTGTTGGTATTGCCGAACGTTTAATTGATGACGCTTTAAGATACGCTACAGAAAGAACCCAATTTGGTAAACCTATTGCCGAACACCAAATGATTCAAGTCATGCTAGCTGATAGTAAGGCTGAAGCTTATGCTGCTAAATGTATGGTTTTAGATGCTGCAAGACAAAAAGATTTAGGCAAAAAAATAAGTACAGAAGCATCTTGTTGTAAATTATTTGCAACCGAAATGGTGGGTCGAGTTGCTGATAAAGCCGTACAAATTCATGGCGGCGCTGGCTACATTTCAGAATACGCAGTAGAGAGGCTTTATCGTGACGTCAGATTATTTAGATTATACGAAGGCACGACACAGATACAGCAAATGATAATAGCCAGAAATATGATTAGAGATATTAAATAAATTAAATACAACGAAGGATTTGCAAGATGAATTTAAATTTTACCGCGGAAGAACAAGACTTCCAGCAAGAAGTTGGTCAATTTTTGCAAGAAAAATTGCCAAAAGATATTGCTGAAAAGACCAAAAATTCGTTACATTTATCAAAAGATGAATGTAACGAGTGGCAAAAAATACTCCATAAACAAGGTTGGTCTGCTATTAATTGGCCAGTTGAGCACGGAGGCACTGGTTGGACGCCAACGCAAAAATATATTTTTGCTAATGAATGTGCCAAAGCAGGTGGTCCCGATGTAATCCCTTTTGGTTTAAAAATGGTTGCCCCTGTTATTTATACTTTTGGTAATGACGAACAAAAACAACGTTTTTTGCCTGATATATTGGCCAGTAATGTATGGTGGTGTCAGGGTTATTCAGAACCTGGTGCAGGTTCAGACCTTGCGTCTGTTAGAACAACTGCGGTGAAGGAAGGAAATAAATATGTAGTTAACGGCACTAAAACTTGGACAACATTAGGACAACATGCCGACTGGATATTCTGTTTAGTCCGCACAGGTGAGCCTAGCGCTAAAAACCAAGAGGCGATCAGTTTTTTATTAATTAACATGCACGATCCTAAAATCACTGTATCACCTATTATTACCATTGATGGTAAACATGAGGTTAATGAAGTTCATTTTGATGATGTTAGTGTGCCAGCAGAGAACCTGATCGGAGAGGAGGGCAAAGGCTGGACATATGCCAAAGTACTCTTAACTCATGAACGTACTGGTATTGCCCGAGTTGCTATATCTAAAGATCGCCTAATTCAATTAAAGGCATTAGCTCAAACATCTCCTGATGGAGAGAATAAGTTACTGGATGACGCTATTTTTTCGCAAAAAGTCGCACAAGTAGAAATTGATCTATTAGCGTTAGAATATACTGAATTACGAACACTTTCGGCTATTAGTACTGGTCAAGCACCGGGGCCAGAATCTTCAATCTTAAAAATTGTGGGCACACAAGTTATCCAAGCAATCGATGAGTTATATGTAGAAGCCGCTGGTTATTACTCAATGCCATTTGTCCCTGATCAGTTCCATGATGACTTTGATGGGCAGTGCATTGGCCCAGATATGGCTACTAATAGTTCATTACGTTACTTTAATAATCGCAAAGCTTCCATTTATGGCGGCAGTAACGAAATTCAAACTAACATTATCAGCAAAGCCGTTTTAGGCCTTTAAATTAGCATTAGGAGTTTATTATGGACTTTTCATTAAGCAGCGAACAACAAATGCTGCAAGATAGTGTGTCAAGATTTATCCTCAACGATTACAATTTTGAAACGCGTCGAAAAATACTCAAATCAACAGCAGGTTTTAGTCAAGAAAATTGGAATTTATTTGCTGAACTCGGCTGGTTAATGGTGCCATTTACCGAAGAAGACGGCGGTTTAGGTGGCTCTATGGTCGACCTTATGCTTATCATGGAAGAGTTTGGCAAAGGCATGGTAGTTGAACCTTTCCTTGCTACTGCCGTTATGGCCGGTGGTTTAATTGCCTTAGCAGGTAATCAAGAGCAAAAAAATGATTACTTACCAAGAATCATGGAAGGTCAACTGCAAATGGCTTTTGCTTATGCAGAACCACAAAGTCGTTATAATTTAAACAACGTAAAATGTAGCGCTATCAAAACAAATGGTGAAATTGTTATTACAGGTCAAAAATCTGTTGTATTAAATGGTAATCATGCCGATACGTTAATCGTTGCGGCACGTACTTCTGGTAATACAAATGACAACAATGGCATCAGTTTATTTCTTGTTGATGCCAATCACTCAAGCGTTAAACGTGAAGGTTATGCTAATGTTGACGGTCACCAAGCGGCTGATATTTGGTTTGATGAAACACCGACCCTTGGATTGTTAGGTGAGCAAGGTAAAGCCTTCCCTGTTATTAACAATATTATTGATAAAGCCACGTTAGCTATTTGTGCCGAAGCTGTTGGTGCAATGCAAATTGCACATGAGCGTACATTAGAATACGCTAAGACACGTAAACAATTTGGTCGTACTATTGGCTCTTTCCAAGCACTTCAACATCGATTAGTTAATATGTTTATAGAGCATCAACAAGCTAAATCGATACTTTTAATGGCCGCGTTAAAAATGGATAGCAATAATGGAAATGATGCAAAAGCATTATCAGCGGCGAAAAGTCGTATTGGTAAAGCTGCTAACTTAGTTGGTCGTGAAGCAATACAACTTCACGGTGCTATAGGTATGACTGATGAACTTGATGTTGGTCATTTATTCAAACGTTTGACCACCATTCAATTTTTGTTTGGCAGCACTGATGCACATACAAAACGTTTTGCCTCTTTATAATTAATATAAATTATATGCTGAAACGCCTTGAATTGATTATATCAATTCAAGGCGTTTGTCGTTAGTGAATTTAGTTTATATTGACAGAGTATTGGCTTACACTTTCAATGTAACGGGTAACGAGATATCAAAAGTATAAAGCACAGGTATATCAATTTTGAACAAACAGACTAAAAACCAAAAAGTTGGTTAATAGGTATTGTTTTTATACTATCACGAGGAAAACTCAACTTGATCTCGCATACGTAGTAGGATGTTATAGCTAATTTATGTGTAACTGTGTTTCTTTCTATCAAAATAGATTTTTTTGGTAATTTATGATTACAGTCTCGATTAATAGCTTAGTTAGATTAGTTAAATTAGTTAAAAAATTGTAAAGTTAGCACATTTACGCCTGAAGTTTGAGGAGGGGCATGAGATGAACCCTAATATGGCGGCCAAATTAACTATGTCCTACACTCAGCCTTGGTTTCCCCCTTAGCCAATCAAGGAGACCTTACCTTATTAGGCAACTCGTAGACCCGATATAAATTAGTGATTTATAAATCACCTCCCCCCTCTTCGAAATTAGTTAAGATTTCGACTTAAAATGACCCTATCAAACATACTACTGATAGTCGGCTTGGTTTTATCCTCCACACCATTACTGGCTTTCGTAGGCGTAGCCTTACTCACTACTACGGGGTCATCTGCCACCTCACACTCGCAATATTCTTGAGTTATCTCTTGAATAATACGTCCAACTATTTTACATTGGATACAATGCTTGGCTTCCCCAGTTACTGCACTAGCCCCTTGTTAGAAACACCACCCTCGAACACAGTATTGGTTTGACTAAGTATAGGGCTTCGCGCTATTTTAGACGCTTACCCACCAATACCGCCGAAACAGGTTACGGTTAGTTGTGTACCTCTAACTTCCTATGGTTTCCTATCACCCCCTCCATTAGCCAGTGACGTACTTGCCATTCGGATTATCTTCCCCTTCAGGGTAATAAGGCTTCTTTCAGCTTATCGGGTTTGCCAGCTTCGCTGGACAAAAAAAGAGGAAGCAGAAGCTTCCCCAAAAAACATCAGTGAGAGGTTCACACAACAAAAATTTTATAGCGTGTATTTAAATGATAACTGTGCATAATTTGAATCAGCATCAGCCTGACGCATTGAGAAGTTACCAACTTCAACACCAACAGCTAATTCTTTAGTTAAGTTAGTGAATAAGTTAATACTCCATTGGCTATGTTCTTTATCTGCGATATCAGATTCTGCATGACCGTATTGGATGGTACTACGTAGGTTTTCATTCCAGAAGTGACGATAATTAACAAGATATGCCGTAGTTTCTTCAACTTCATCACCAACGAAATCTTTCGTAAATGCTATACCTACATAGCGACCTAACTCACCTTGGTGAATTTGGAATTTTAAATCATCTTTACCGACAATTTTAATTTTACCTGCAACTGAAATGCCAAAAGCACTTTCACTACTGCCTGTAGAGTCGGTTAAACTACGGGCTAAACCTGAAACCGATACATTACCCCAATCACCTTTAAAGTTATATCGAACAACCATATCTGGCATTGAATCATTGCTAGGATCACCACCAACAGATTCAGGATTTTCGAGAGATATTTGGAAGTTACCACTAGTATAGCGAATTTGTCCTTGACGAATAAATACGATACCAACGGTAGCACCTGCAAAATCCGCGGTTTCACCTAATGCACTGGTGTTCATAAACGTTGACCATGTTTGACCCGCTAGTACATTTTTATATTTAATGAATGCATGACGCAAACGCGGATTACTTGAATTTGAAATAATTTGAGAGCCTCCGCCACCGAGAAAATCCAGCTCAATAAAACCGGTTACATTGCCATGAACGTACTTACTATTAAAACGAGTTTCATTCGCATTAAATCTAACTTGTGACTTATCTTCCTCTGTTGTCGCTGCAGTACCGATCCAGAAATCACGATAAGCAACATCACCATCAACGTAACGAGCGTCAAGTTTAATATAACCACCAAAACTCAGGCTATCCGTGTCTGATATTTTAAGTGTATATCCAGCATTGGCTGAACTGGCTAAAGCTATAAGGCTTGTTGCTAAAAAGAGTTTTTTCTTGTTGAACATTGTATATTCCCTATTTTATAATTTTTCTCAAAAATACCGAAAGTATTTCCGTGAGGTCGTATTTTAAATATAGAGCTTTAAGCTCTTTGTTATTGTTTACTACTTGCTTATAACTAGGTTGTCATCAATTTCAATGTTGTTGAAGGCAATGACACCCTCATTATTCTTCTATGGTGGTTAACTGTTTTTCACTTTGCCCTATAGCGACATGCAGGCTATACATATTATTTTCGAAGCGTTTGTTCTCATCAGTGCATAAAAAAGTGCAATGCTATCTTGCCTATTTCATGGCTAGCCTGTTTTTGGATATAAAGTCTGTCATCGAAACTTTTACTTTATAGTCACTTAAATAAAGAACCAACATCTCGAACATCTGTGCACCCTACTACCACATGAATTTATATGACTTATCCTGGTACCAACCGTTCTTTGATAAATTGATAACAGCGTTAGCAATTTATTTCTTGCGAATTGTATGAGCCATCACTGTTAATGATTGTGTTAAGTATAACTAATTCGCGACACAACAGATCCACATAGTACCACTTAATTCCGCACAGTGAAACTACAGCGATAAAATAAGCGCAGGGATATTACTAAAAAGGGTGTAAGTCACAGGATAGATATACTTAATAAATTAATTAGAGATAATTCTTAAATGTATTAAAACTTTAGATTTTGTCCGTTATATCGCAGACTTTATTGCCCAACAATGCTTTCTGATTGAGGTGCTTATGTGATTCGTTTTCTAACGACTTTAACGAACTTAAGGCCGTTATATGACGCCGAGAGGGGATGAAGGTGAAGAGAGTAATTCTTGAATTTTAATCATAATAAATAAGACACTATCTTAAACCCGATGAAACATAGCTGCTAAAATTGTCAGCCACCTTGTTGCCGCACTTTTGTTATATTCATTGATACAATATTCGCTATATTAACGCGACGAGAAAAATATCTAAGACCACTAGAACTATCACACTAAACCAACCGTTCCATTCTAACCCCAATTGTTCTGGTGACACACCGATTACTTTGGCTCCAACTCGTACAGAGGCAGTAAACGGTGACATGCCAATTACAACGGCCCAAGTCAACATCATTACTAACGCTATAGTTACAGGCATAGACCCAACAACGGGTAATTGTGATAAGACACCGGCCATCACTGTTACGGAAATCATCGGGTTGATGAATATGAATGAACATAAAATAATTGTCCAAGAGGCCAATATTAATATGCTCGATGGGGGCATGTTTAAATAAGCTAACTGAACGGCAATCCAGTCTAAATCTAATACACTTAACAGTAGTCGACCAATTGCTATCGAACACGAAAACAATAGAATTTCTGAGCGCTGGACAGGCAATTGTTGAAAAACTTGTTTATGAAAACGCTTTATGGTTAATTGAGCGGAAATAGTTTTATTATGGTTATGATTAAACTGCATGAATATCCATGCAGCACTGACTATTGGGGCGCTGATCAATACAGAACTAATAGGACTCAGTGGCGTAGACACTATTAGTATAGTTGATAAAATAGCTAAAGTTATTACTACGATACCTATTGGTATACTAACTTTTAAATCCGATAAATCACCGGAGATGGTCGGTACCAAATGGCGCAGGTGTTTTGGTGCTTTAATATGGTCTAACCAGGCACCAAATAAGAGCATTGCCACCGCCATATACAAACCATAGGGTAAAATATCTGTCCACTGAAGTTTAGGGATAGTAGTAACTAACAAAGCTATAGTTACGGATGTAGGAGCCCATAAAGGAATACTACAAAATCCACGCATAACCGCCATCATCATGCGACGTTTTCTTGCTTGCTCAATACGAGGATCTATTGCATTACTATTGTGACTTAAACCTTGCTGGACCATAGTCCCCAATAAGTTAACCGAACCTAAACTCATTAATATGCCAAGGATATGAGCTGTTACTGTTAGCATTGCATAACGCCAGGTAGGTTTTTGTTCTAATAAGGCAAGGCCTGTTAAGCGAATTGAATTAGAGGTTAACGCAGCATCTTTTAATACTCCAAGAGCAATTAGTAAGAATGAAAAAAATGCGACGCTATTACAAATGATACCTAACTCTTGCAATGTTATTTGTGATCTTAGAAACAAAATGAGGGTAAAACTTGCGGTGATGCTAGCTAATAATTTTGCGGTTAAGTCAAGGCGATGCCATTCAATAATGGTAAAAAAAATCAGAGCTATAACCGCTATGATCGCAGCAGGAGTGTAATTGGCCCATTCAGATATTATCGTCATGGTAAAAATAGTCACAATACAAAGTGACGAGGCAACAGCTAATTTAGGATTCAATATATCTTTGTGCATAGGTCAACGATGAATTGCTTTAGTTGGTTAATCGTAAGGTATAACAAAACACGTGATTTTTCGCTCTGCAGCTAGAATATTTAAATTCAACCAAGTGTACAACTTAAGTCTACCATTCCGTCAAGCGGAATGCACCAGTTAAATCTTTGCTTGTTGGTTTTCGTTTTAAGGGTAGAGGGTAAGGAGTAATAGTAAGAATAAATTAAACCATATAATAGTATATAAACGGAGTCACCATATGAGCCAAAACTAACCGCCTTTAATTGGCAAGATCCAATATTTATTAATAATCTACTAACCGAAGAAGAACCTATGATACGTGATACCGCTTATGTCTATTGCTAAAAAAATGCCTTTGTCACGTGAGATAGGAGTGTTAGCTGCTACCTTGCCTGCTCAATATAGTGGCAGCGAAGTAAATTATGAAAACTGAGATAAACATTGTCTATTTAAGCCGCATGTTGACGGGACTTAAGCTTCGTAAATGTTAGCTGACATGTGCGCCGAAGTAATAAAAGTGGAGTGTCCTAAGAAAGACAATAACACTCGCTTTTGAGGTGTAGTCAGTCAAGATCATATTCACTTGCTAGCTTCCGCTCTTCTTAGCTTATCTCTGTCCAAAATAATACGGTGAATAAAAGGGCGAACATCAACAAAGTTGTTTCCAGAGTTTCCTCAATTGAAGAAACGATATTGTAGACAACACTTTTGGGCTAGAAATTACGTCTATGTCGCAGCAGGAGAGTTAACTTAAGAGGTAGTCAACGAATATTTAGCATCGGTTTGAACGCAAGCCAAATGACAATTTTGAGATAGCGTTATCGGCTTTAGCCGAAATATTGGACTTTCAATCCACAGATTTTAACCCACAGTATTTAGACAGTGGTTGTTTAGTATTATGGGGGGGGTTATTTATTCCTTTCCCTGTATTCCAATGATGATTATACAAAATGATCTTTGATATTCAACCTATCACCTTTCCTTCATGCTTATTAAATAATTAATACAGGTAAACCCCCGGCTCTGCCGGGGAGACTCACATAGGTTCTACCTATACCGCGGTATAGCTATCCTTTAATCTCGACCAAGAGAAATAAGGAAAACCTATGCGAGATTATAAGAGTTTGTCCCATACACGATGGGATTGTAAATACCATATTGTATTTATACCTAAAAAAATACGCAAAATGATATTTGGTTCAATCAGAAAACATTTAGGGGAAGTGTTCCATGAGTTGGCTCGCCAAAAAGGCGTGATTATTGAGGAGGGACACTTAATGCCAGATCATGTTCATATGTGCTTGAGTATTCCACCGAAGTTAGCTGTTTCCAATGTTGTTGGCTTTATAAAGGGAAAAAGTGCGATCTCAATAGCGAGAACATTTAAAGGAAAGCAAAGAAACTTTACTGGTGAAGCATTTTGGGCTAGAGGATATTTTGTATCCACGGTTGGGCTCGATGAAAATATGGTGAGGGAATATATCCGTAATCAAGAAAAACAGGATGCAGAGCGGGATCAGCTGAAGTTGGGAGTTTAATGCGCCTAGGGCGCTTACTTTAAGCCTTCTAGGCTGTCATCTAATAAGCCTCCGGCTCTGCCGGAGGTCATTTAACTCTTCCAGCGAAAACTCACTGATCTTTTATCCATTGAAACCAACCGACTATTAGCAATAGCCACGCGATGAGTATATCGCGCTAGATAATGCAATACGGCATCAGAGCCAGCAAATGGGCGTTTGGCATACACCACCCATTCTATTTTCCGATGTTTGTTCAGCCAAGCACTAAACTGGTGTTCATCTTCTAACACTTGAGACTTACCAAAGAATTGTAATTTCCCATGTTGATAAGTTTCTTCAAGTGGTGACAAGTAAAGTCGTCGAAATAACCGCGATAATACCCGAACAGGCAAGAAGAAGCCTGATTTACAGGAAACCCATTGTTTACCATACAAAGACAGTCCACCGCCAGGGACAATACCACGCACATGAGGATGGTGTGTCATGGCACTACCCCACGTATGCAACACGAAGGTTACTCCCACTTGTGCGCCTAAATACTTGGTATCTGCTGCAATGGTTAATAATGTTTGGGCAGCGGTTTTCATCAAGTTGCAGGGAAAGACAGTGCTAGCCAAGAACACCATTACCGCACGAGCGGTTTAGTTCTTATAGAACAAAACGGTCGTAAATTACTTATCAAAATCTACATATAAGTAATTATTTTTACTTAAATATAATTCACTAAGCTGAGCTTTATAGCAATTAGCATCAATACAAATCCTACTACTTTATCAATTTTTTGTTTTTGTCGATGTATGTATCAATATCGATGGTATCGATCTGTTCTAGCTGTAAAAACTTTTTTGCATATTCTAAATAAACACCAGATTCTAGAAATAATGTGAAAATATCACCATCAATATGTTGATCTTTGACCATAAACATCATGATTGTTAATGATTCGCTTAATGTTTTGGCATTTTTATAGGGTCGATCTGATGCGGTCAATGCTTCAAAAATATCAGCCACAGCCATGATCCTCGCTGGTATTGACATTTGTTCTTTGGTTAATTTTTTAGGATAACCGGTGCCGATTAATGTTTCGTGGTGGGCTCCTGCATACTCCGGCACCCTTTTTAAGTCATTGGGTAGCGGCAGCTTATTTAGCATCTTAATGGTCACAATCATATGGGCATTAATTTTAAATCTTTCTTCCGCGGTTAAGGTACCTTTCTTAATCCGTAAATTATAAACCTCGCCCAAGTTATATAAATATTTTGGAATTTCCACTTTAAAGCCTTGTTCTTCATATTCTTTTTTTCTATCGATCGTTCTTTTTATTAGATGCTTTTTCTTATCACTCAATAGTGTTTCTTGATAGGGTGCCTGTTTAATATCTGTGTACCTCACCCTTTCATCATTTGACAGGCCTAATGAATCATCAAAATACCTGAGCCATGGCCGGGTGCCGATACGTTCTAACTGTGCGATATCATCGTCATGCATAAACTCGCCACCGATATTACACTTGGCTATAAATGCAAACTGTTCAAACAATTCATCCTGTTGTGTTTTTAACTGTTGGTTAACTAGCGTTTCATCTTGGCCCTGGATAATGTTTTGATAGGCGGTTATTTGTAAATCCCGATGTATAATTTCAAAGCGCGCTCTTATTTCATGTATTCTGTTATAGATCGTTTCTAATTTTACCGCTTTATCGACCACATACTCAGGAGTTGTCACTTTTCCGCAGTCGTGTAACCAGGCTGCTATCTCTAACTCTCGTTGTTGTTCTTTAGTTTTCAAATCAAAATCTTTAAAGGCATCATTTTGTGATTTTTTTGCGGCTTCAGTAATCATCAAGGTTAATATCGGCACCCGATGACAATGGTTTCCGGTATAGATAGACTTTTCATCAATGGCTTCTGCCATCAATTGGATAAAGGCGTTTAGCAGTGTATCTTGCTCCTTTTGATGATTATTCATCTTATCGGACATTTTTAACATCGAAACACTTAACCGGTGAAGCTCTTTAATTGAGGTGTCTATCTGTTGTACCTGATCATAATCTCTATTCTTAATGATATTACTTTGATTTTCTAAGGCTAAAATTGGTCTGACGATTAGGGTTGAAACATACCAAACTATCGGCAGCAACAAGATAAGCAAGATGACGCTGGTAATGAAAGATTCCTGTATCTCTAGCATATAGGGCGCCATTGCATCCTCCTCTTTGGTCATTACCGCTAAGAAATTGCCAGTGTCCATGATAGCTGTAAATAGAAAGTAATCAGTGCCATCTATTGCTATCGTGCTTACTGTATTCAAATCTTGTTTAGCAATCGTTAATATCTCAACACTGGGTATTATATTGGACTGACTAAGATAAAGGTTGTGCTGATCTTGTGGAAACCATTTGTTTTCCAGGAAATCGACTTCTCTGGACGTTAGGCTAGCGTACGCTTTGTCCAAGATTTCAATTAATATTTTTTGCTTACTAATATAGTGTAATCCGGCCATAGAATTATCAGAAATATTTTGATTAGTTAACGCTGTTGCTTGTAAATTATTTAGCTGATGGTTGTGTGAAATATGCTGATAGACCTTGTCTATTTCAATATTAGCTGCCACCTCGCCAGCTGCCACCATTTCGAGGGCGGCGGTCGGGGTGCTCGCCTCGATGATTGTTATTGCTGGATAATTACTTTTGATATAGTCATAGGAATATAAATACCCTATCGTGTTGGAGACACTTTGATTATTCTTTTCAATCTCTGCTAATGTGCTATGGGGTGAGTTTTTTCTGACGATTAATTGCGGCGTGGTTTTGATATAAAAATCGTTCGAAAAATAGTTAGTCTCGGTGCGATAATCTTTTGACAAAATCGCGGGTAAAACATCGATGGTGCCATTGTCGTATAATGTCACCAACTCCGACCAGGAGTAACCGTTGATAAAGCGGATGTTCATGTCTACTTTTTGTGCCAGCAATCTGATTAAATCAACCGAATAGCCTTTGGGAACACCACTAATGGCATAATCAAAAGGTACCCAGTCTAGTTCGTTGCCAATGACGATACTTTCTAAGCTATCTAAATATGATCTTTGAGCTTTTGTTAATTCAATCTTGCTTTCAACCAGCACAGGATCTTTATTCTCATTCAGTCTAGATATTAACTCTTTATCTTGATTGAAAATAAATGAGCTTATCTTGCTACCCAGGCTTTGATCTTTTAAGTTGTCAGAAATAGTCGATATTGCATAGTCTAAAGAGAGTACCGAGCCAGTATTCTTGACTTGCTTGACATAAGATATTCCTTGGGTAGATAAGTTTGCAAAGGCAAAGGGCGGTGTTTTCATCACCTTTTTATACTTTAAGCCGGTGATGTACCAGTTTCTTACTCGGGGATCAAAGTTGGTCTTTATTTCAGCGGTTTTGATGATATTTAGGTTTTCATCTAAAAAATATTGATATCTGGTAATATCGCTACCTTGTCTATAGGTTCTCTCTTCGAGATATTTGGCGTTTGGTACCTGGTGTAAATCCGTTAAGGTTCGATGAATTTTTAAGTTAATTAGCAGATAAAAATTACCATATTTGTCGCCCATATCTATTGCGTATAAATCTTTATTGGCCTTCAATAGGTCGATATAACTTGCTAAGTATCGATGCTTTTTACCGAGTTCCGGCATTAGATCAATATTGGCGGCATGGCTCAGTGAAATTAAAATATTTTCATTTATTTGATCAAAGAATAAGGTTCTCTCAGCGATTTTTTTTGCATATAGAGTGAAGCTTTCTTGGGTCGCTTTTAACGCGAGTTTTTTAGCTGATAAATATTTTTCAATGGCTATTACCGAGGTAAAAATCGTAATGATCATAAAGAACAATAAAAGAATGGTTGGTCTAATTTTTATTAAAATTTTTGGAATCTCAATCATAGTATATTATTCTTATTTTATCTGGATAGTCAATACTATACTCATAGATGGATACCTAACTCAACACGGATAGCGCCTTTTTTATGGGGATTTATAGTTTTGGTTGTTGTTAATTCAGGACTTTTATAGTTTTTTTTACTCTACTGAGATTACCGGACTAGCTACACTTTGCAGATTATGTCCATATTCGTCTAATTGAGTAGTAACTATATGAATTAGCGTCAGATTTTTTACATAATCAGCTAAGTTAAAAACAGGAATACCTATAAGTAATTGAATTACAAGAATAAACTAATTTCGGTGTAATTATTTATTTTCGCTTCGGTGTATTTATAAAATTCTTTTAATTTTAACACCTTAGCTTAAGAAATAGAGTCAACTTTATGAAAAAAATTTCTGCGTTATTGTTATCCAGTTTCATTTTATTACCATTTACTAATGCTTCTGCTACCGCTTTCGAATCAAATTTATTAACTGAGTTTGGTGGCGAAACAGGGTATGGTCAAAAAGTTGGAATGTACATCCCACCACCTTTTTCGATATTTGAAGAAACATTACCCTTTGTTAACGCCACTATTTGCCGAAGTTTAAAATAACCTGATCTTTTCCTATCAAAAAATCATTATCTAAAATGTGTAATGGTTTAATGAAACTGGGAAGGTTTATAGCTTAAAATAAGCAAAACCTTAAAGGTATCCAAATGACCAGAAAAATAAAGTTAATATAAGCACAAGCCAAAAACTAGAATATGCCAAGTTAATGGTTTAAAAAAGTTACACCAACAAATAAATCCAGGATATTTCTGGTGCATGTTCATCAGCAGTTTCACGTTGGAAAAAACAATACTTAGCGGAATATAAAGGCCATTACATCTAGTTTAGGGTAAGCGTGATGTTACATAAACGTGTAGATTTCACTGGATTTAGTTGGATTACTTTGGACATAAAAAAACCGAAACACCTTGTTATTAAAGGTTATTCCGGTCTTTATTGGTCCTTAATGAACCTTGTAGTGGTGCGGATGGGGGGACTTGAACCCCCACGACCTAAATCACCAGCCCCTCAAGCTGGCGCGTCTACCAATTCCGCCACATCCGCATAAATATTATTAATCTGTTAACTAAAACTAGTTTGGTACATCGCCATCGTTTTTAGTTCCCGGTGCATCTGCAGCCGGTACATCACTGTTGCCACGGAGAGTAGTTGACTCGGCGCTTTCATCAGGAATAGCGTCAGTAGCAATTGTTTGTTCACTTACTGGCGTACTTAAGTTATTCCACTCATCAACGGATTTAGTTCTATTAGCCGTTAAGTTACCTAAAACTAAGCTAATAACAAAAAAGCCAACCGCTAACCAGGTAGTCGCTTTTGTTAAGAAATTACCTGAGCCACTAGAGCCAAACACTGTTGCTGAAGAGCCGGCACCAAAAGATGCGCCCATATCAGCCCCTTTACCTTGTTGAATTAACACTAAACCAATTAACGTTAAGGCAATAAGTACATAAGCAATAATTAAAACTTGATACAACATTTTTACTTTCCTTTCGCTGCTGAGCAAATCTTTTTAAATTGCTCAACTTGTAAACTAGCACCACCAATAAGACCACCGTCAATATCAGCTTGTGCAAATAATTCTTCACAGTTTGACGCGTTCACGCTGCCACCGTATAACAAAGGCACTTTAGTCGCCACGCTTGCATTAGCTTTAGCTAAAAACTGACGAATAAATTTATGTGTTTCTTGTGCCATCTCGCTTGATGCAGTTTTACCAGTGCCTATTGCCCAAACAGGCTCATAGGCGATAACAACATCAATAAATTTATCAATACCTACTTCATCAATTACCGGTTGTAATTGCGATGCTAATACTATTTCTGTTTGCTCTGCTATTCGCTCTGCTTCGCTTTCACCGATACATAAAATAGGTGTTAGACCTGCTTTTAGTGCTGTATTCACTTTATGAGCAATTTGCGTAGACGTTTCTTTATAGTAACTTCTACGTTCAGAGTGACCTATAATAACAAATTCTACCGATAATTCCTGCAACATTTGCGTAGAAATTTCACCTGTATACGCGCCACGTTCATGGGCGCTTACATTTTGAGCACCAACATGAATAGCTTTATTTAATCCATTAACTTTCGCCTGAGAAACAAATTCAGATAGAAAAGGAAAACTTGGGCAAATAACAACATCAACATTTTTTTGAAGTTCAACCGACGTTAAACCCTCAACTATCGTGTTTATTAAGGCTAAGCCGCCATTCATTTTCCAGTTAGCCGCAACGATTGCACGTCTAGCCATTTTTATTCCCCTTGCTATTCTTTAACACATTGTAAAATAAAGCCGCGAGATATTAACCAACATAGGATTAACTTACAAGTGATAAGTTAAAATCAATTAACTATCGAGTTAATATCTTGTTCGATTGCTGTTTTTTCCGACAAAATAAATTAAAACATGAACATTTGTTAACTTGCTAACCTTACTGAGTCAGCAATTTCATTTGCTAAAAGTGTCACTTCATCAAGTTCAGGGCCTTCTACCATTACCCGTATTAACGGCTCTGTGCCTGATTTACGCAATAATACTCGACCTCGGCCAGATAACTGCGCACTAACCTTGTCAACACAAGCTTGGACACTTGGAGCATTAATAGGGTCACTGCCGCCAGAGAAGCGTACATTAACCAGAAGTTGAGGTAGCATGGTAATACCCTGACGTAAATCAAATAACGATTCTTTACGCTGACAAACTGCAGTTAATACGTTAAGTGCGGCAATAATACCATCTCCGGTAGAGGTATGGTTTAAATTAATAATATGCCCTGAGTTTTCAGCACCTAAACTCCAACCTTTTTCCCTTAGCATTTGCATTACATATCGATCGCCAACGTTACTACGAGCAAAAGGTATTCCAAGCTTTTCTAACGCCAGTTCAAGGCCCATATTACTCATCAAGGTACCAACAACACCACCTTGCAAGTTGCCTGTTTTTAAATCATTACAGGCGATAATATAAACGACTTGATCACCGTCAATCACATAACCGGTGTGATCAACCATCATTAAACGATCACCATCACCATCAAGCGCTATGCCTAAATCAGCTTTATGCTCTATCACCGCTGCTTTTATCTGCTCCATTGATGTTGCGCCACAGCCATCATTAATATTAGTGCCATTAGGTGACGTGCCAACTTCAATCACAGTAGCACCTAGTTCGCGAAAAACATTCGGGGCAATGTGGTACGTGGCACCATGAGCACAATCAACCACAATGGTTAAATTTTTCAAAGATAACTGGCTTGGGAAATTACTCTTACAAAATTCGATATAGCGACCAGCTGCATCATCAATACGGTTTGCTTTCCCTAAATGCCTGGATTCAACACAGCCCATAGGTTTATCTAATTCAGCTTCAATTGCTATTTCTACATCATCTGGTAATTTTTGACCATCTTGTGAAAAAAATTTGATGCCGTTGTCATAGAAAGGGTTATGAGAAGCACTAATAACGATACCGGCTTCAGCACGGAATGTTTTGGTTAAATAGGCAATACCTGGGGTAGGCATTGGTCCAAGTAAACCAATATCGATACCTGCGGCAGAAAAACCCGATTCAAGTGCTGATTCAAGCATATAACCAGAAATTCGCGTGTCTTTGCCAATTAATACTTTTTTTGTGCCCTGTGCCGCTAATACTTTACCCGCAGCATAGCCTAATTTCATCACAAACTCAGGAGTAATTGGCGATTGACCAACTAAACCGCGTATACCATCGGTACCAAAATATTTACGACTAGACATCATTTATCCTTTATCTTTAGTCTCAGATTAAAGCTTTTCGCTTTATAGTTTAATGTTTAATGTTTAATGTTTAATGTTTTACGATAGTAAGCGATTATATTTTATAGGAAGCAACCGCTGTTAAAATTTTTATTGCATCCACACTTTCTTGCACATCATGAACACGGATAATTTTAGCTCCTTGTTGCACGGCAACTATGGCAGCTGTTAAGCTGCCAGCTAAGCGTTCATGCACATCTCTATGCAATAGATCACCTATCATGGATTTACGTGAAATCCCGGCTAATAGCGGTAACCCTAGCGCATTAAACTGAGTAAACTTGGCGAGTACTTCATAATTATCAGCGACTGTTTTCCCAAAGCCAAAGCCGGGATCTAACACCAATCGCTTTTTATTGATGCCCACTTGTGCACAGCAATTAATACGCTGTTTAAAGAATTGAAGTATATCATCAATAATATCTTTATATTGTGGATCTTTTTGCATGGTACGTGGCATGCCTTGCATATGCATAAGACAAACAGCAATATCGCTTTGAGCAACAACCTCAAGACAGCCTTTATTTTGCAAAGCACGGACATCATTAATCATATCAGCGCCATGGGTTATTGCTTCAGCCATTACTTCAGCTTTTGAGGTATCAATAGAGACGTTGATGCCAAAACGTGACTTTATTGCTTTAAGCAATGGAATGACACGAACAATTTCATCTCTTATGCTTACATCAACAGCCCCTGGACGTGTCGACTCACCGCCGATATCAATAATATTAGCACCGTTATCTATCATTTTTTCTACTTGCTTTAACGCGCTATCAAAACAAGTAAATTGCCCACCATCAGAAAAAGAGTCTGGAGTAACATTTAAGATCCCCATCACTTGAACCTTATTTAACTGACTTAGTATTGAAGGGGGGGATTTTGTTTGGCTAGTTTTTAACGACATGGTTTATTTTATAACTAATTTATACTGGTTTAATAAAATAAAACCTCGATGCTGCTAATAAACATCGAGGTTTTTATATTTTTACTATTTGTATTCACTATTGAAAATGACAAACATTAACTATTTAGCGGGTGTTTCACCACTTGGCTCAGATAAATCAGGGCTTGGTTTTTCTTTCACGCTATCTTCTTTTTTAGCTGAAGCATCACCATCATTATTTGAATTACTGTTTGAACTTGAACCATTATCGTCCCAATCAGCGGGTTTACGCACCTCTGTTCTCGCCATCAAGTCATCTATTTGCAGTGCATCAATTGTCTCATATTTCATTAATGCATCTTTCATTGCATGTAAAATATCAAGATTATCTTTAATCAATGTTTCTGAACGTTGATAATTACGATTAATAACTGCTTTAATTTCTTCATCAATTAACTTCGCCGTTTCCTCTGACATATGCAAAGATTTCGCCGATGAACGACCTAAGAATATTTCGCCTTCTTCTTCAGCAAACAACATTGGTCCTAACTTTTCTGACAAGCCCCATTGAGTCACCATTTTACGAGCAATATTAGTAGCACGTTCAATATCATTTGATGCGCCAGTTGATACTTTATCACTACCGTAAATAACTTCTTCGGCAATACGACCACCATATAAAGAAGAAATATTACTTTCTAAGTGTTGCTTAGAGTGACTAAATCTATCTTGCTCAGGCAAATACATAGTTACGCCTAACGCGCGACCACGTGGAATAATACTGACTTTATATACTGGGTCATGATCTGGTACTAAACGGCCAATAAGCGCATGACCGGCTTCATGGTATGCGGTCATTTCTTTCTCAGACTCGCTCATCACCATTGATTTACGTTCAGCGCCCATCATGATTTTATCTTTGGCTTGATCAAACTCAGCCATACTGACAACACGACGTGATGTTCGGGCAGCACATAATGCAGCTTCATTAACTAAGTTAGCTAAATCAGCACCTGAGAAACCTGGCGTACCCCGTGCTATAACAGACGCTTTCACATCATCCCCTAAAGGAACTTTACGCATATGTACTTTTAATATTTGCTCACGACCACGAATATCAGGTAGACCTACCGTTACTTGACGATCAAAACGACCAGGACGTAATAACGCTGGGTCTAATACATCAGGACGGTTAGTGGCAGCAATAACAATAACGCCTTCATTACCTTCAAAACCATCCATTTCTACTAGCATTTGGTTCAACGTTTGCTCGCGCTCATCGTGACCACCACCCATACCTGCACCACGTTGGCGACCTACCGCATCAATTTCATCAATAAAAATAATACAAGGAGCCGCTTTTTTTGCTTGCTCGAACATATCTCGAACACGCGAGGCGCCAACACCAACAAACATCTCTACAAAGTCTGAACCTGAAATAGTAAAGAATGGAACTTTTGCTTCACCGGCAATCGCTTTTGCTAATAACGTTTTACCCGTACCTGGTTGACCCACCAAAAGAATACCTGATGGAATACGACCACCTAACTTTTGGAATCTTGATGGCTCTCTTAAATATTCAACCAATTCAGCTACATCTTCTTTGGCTTCATCACAACCAGCAACATCAGCAAAGGTTGTTTTTATCTGGTCTTCACTTAATTGACGCGCCTTAGATTTACCAAAAGACATGGCACCTTTACCACCGCCGCCTTGCATTTGACGCATAAAGAAGATCCATACGCCAATCAATAAGATCATCGGGAACCACGAAACAAAAATAGTGGTTAAAAAGCTAGTTTCTTCAGGAAGCTTACCTTGTGCACGTACACCTTGTTTCACTAAATCATTTATTAAGTCACGATCATATCCACCAGGAATAACGGTTTTATAGCTTTCGCCACTGCGTTTTTCACCGGTAATAACACCGTTCCTATCAACATTTGCATCACGGATCTGCCCTTGTCTAACATCAGAGATAAAACGTGTGTAGTCCATCTCATTTTCATTAACTGTATCGGGAGAAAAGCTCTGAAAAACAGACATTAAAACAACGGCTATAACTAACCATAAAATAATATTTTTTGCCATATCACTCAACTTCATGACCTCTTTGGGTTTGATAAATTTATTACTATAATACTGTAATACGTTATTGTGTCTAATTTACTATAATTCAAGGGCAGTAGCCATTTAACTTTAGTCGAGATTTACAACTCGTAACATAATAGCTGCTAATCCTTATTTTTACACACTATTTAAAGCCAGTCGCTACCAAGTAAACTTCACGAGAACGAGCTCGGGATGATTCTGGCTTACGGGTTTTAACATTTTTAAATACACCGCGCAGCGCTTTCATAAAATCTTCAAAACCTGCCCCTTGGAATACCTTAACAACAAAAGCACCATTAGGTTTCAATACCTGATGACACATATCTAAGGCAAGTTCGACCAAATACATACTACGCGCTGAATCAGCACTTTCATTCCCTGTCATATTTGCCGCCATATCTGACATAACAACATCAATATTTTTTCCGTTGATTCGCTGAAGTAAAGCAGCAAGAACTACTTCTTCACGAAAATCACCCTCTAAAAAATCGACACCGGCAATAGCATCCATAGGTAAAATATCACAAGCAATCACTTGCCCTCTATCACCTACAGCCTTAACTGCATATTCCGACCATCCTCCAGGAGCTGCGCCTAAATCAACGACTTTCATGCCCTTTTTAATAAGTTTGTCTTTATTGTTTATTTCTTCAATTTTAAAGACCGCACGTGAACGTAAGCCAAGCTTTTTAGCTTTTTTAACATATTCATCTTCAAAATGCTCATCAAGCCAACGCTGTGAACTAGCTTTATGTTTTTTATTTGCCATATTTTAAATCAATTTTTTCGACTATTTATAGATATTACTTGTTAGATAAGGGTAAAATAGCGCTAATTCAAGTTAACGACTATCGAAATTTATTAATGAACTTAAATAAAAAACAAATTCAATACTTAAAAGGTGTTGCCCACTCACTAAAACCTGTTGTTTTATTAGGTAATAATGGCTTAACGGAAGCCGTGGTAGCTGAAATAGATTATGCGCTTAATCATCATGAATTGATTAAAGTAAAAATCCCAACAGAAGATAAAGAAACTAAAGGCTTAATTGTTGAAGCAATTTGCCGAGAAACTAAAGCCACTAAAATTCAAGTTATAGGTAAAACATTAATAATTTATCGCCAAAGTGAAGAGCAGAAGATCCGTATCCCTAAAATATAAATCAACAGCGCTAAGCGACAAGTTAAACTTTGTCGCTACCTCATGCGTTCCACATAGCAAAAAGTAGAAGGCTATATTGGAAAGGTAAATAATAATCGGACAACATTTATATTTTTACTGAACCGATAGCCCAGCCCTATTGTGTCAATTTCTGCCCAAGAATAACCAATAGTTTTATCAAACTTTATCGTTACACCAAACTCAAAACTATTCGATAAAGTAACTTTACTTTCTTCTAAAGCACTCTGCGTAGATTTTATCGATAAATCAAAGTCAACTTCGGTGAAATACCAAAATGCTGTCGCAAATACTCTTGGTTGAAAAATATAGCCAAACAGTTGATATTTAATAGGTAAACCAGTGTCTATACCTACCTGAATAGCCGCGTATAAGTCACCTGCATCATAGTTGTGTCCATCATATCCCGCATAGTAAATACGGCTAGCCCAAATGGAATCGTACTTATTAATCATAAAGGAGTAAAGGCTGGAAATACCACCTGAGTGTATTAACACGTTTCTATTTGTCGTTAAATTACGTGCGTAACCAAGATCAAGGTAGCTTTCAATGACTAAATTTTTTGTGTACTGATAATTAAATTGAATACCTGGTGTGAACGAAAATGTACCAACACTATCTGGAAGGTCTAAATCAGGTATATCTTCAAAACTAAAATCAAAGAAACCAAGTGATACAGGTAACCGTAAGCCGTAGGTTATTGCTCCCTTTTTCCCCAATGCTAAAGAAAAAGGCAAATTGATTAACGTCACATCTTGCCCCGTGGTGTGATAAACACCACTGCCTAAGTAATTTGAATAGGCGTAATGAACAGGTTCAATATCTTTGGCTTGGCTAGGTAATACCAGACCAACTAAAAAACCAACTAAAATGAAACGAATTATAAACATTTGATCCTACATTGGCTTAACATAATCAAAAATATTTTATATGGGTAATGCAGCAACTAATATATTTAATCATCCTGTTTATTCATTACTTCGACCAGTACTCTTCCTTGCGCGCCTGATGGTGCTTTTATTCCTAAAATTACCGACAAGGTCACCGCTATGTCGGTAGTACTTATCCGTTGATGAACAACGTCGTCATTAAGACTAAAACCGGCAAACACAAGTGGTACAAAGGTGTCATATCCCCAAGGCGAACCATGAGTTGCTGCTACACTTAACCCTTCCATATCAGCAACAAATCGATGGGCCTCAAAGACAATGTATATATCTCCTGAGCGGTTTTTATTATGGTTATTCGCTACAAGCTTATGTATATAGCTGTCAGAAATATTACCTGATTCAATATCACTACTCGCCACAGCAAGGGCCACGCCATCAAGTTTATCAATTTCCATCGCTACCGCCCTTTGTACGTCAGCTAATGATAGCTTACAACGAGTAATTAATTCTTTGTCTAGATAAATATAAGGATAAAAATAAGATTTTATTAATTCTTTATCAAAACCAAACTGTCTTTTCAACTTTTTCATGCCGACCGTCTTATCCCATCCTTTTGGCGTAACAGTGTTGGTTTTCATCCCTAAGCTTGACAAATAATCAGGGACTTCTGCAGCGCCATGGTCGGCTGAAAGCACAATTAAGGTATTATCTAATCCTATTTTTTTATCAATAAACGTCAGTAAATCAGCGATAGTGCGATCTAAACGCAGCATATTGTCTTCTACTTCTAAACTCGATGAGCCAAAAATATATCCAACATAATCAGTTGATGAAAAACTTACCGATAAGTAATCAGTGATATTATCTTTTCCTAACTGCTCGTTATTCACTACTGCTTTTGCAAACTCTAGCGTCAGTTCATCACCTGCAGGGCCTTAAGGTTAAAAAGGTATTAAAATAGCCATTGGCAAGCATTCAGCGCTTATGGCAATGAAGATTATCAAAGGGCTGCTACGCTTTATAGCCAATTTAATGAACAAAGCAGCTTACTCGACCAAGCCAATGCTCTAGCGCACGGCAGAGAGTATATTAACGCACGTAATTTGTACCAAGAAATTATTGATAAATATCCAGATTACTTAGCAGCTCAAACCAATATCCTCATTATTCAAGCGATAATTGATGAAGTAAACAGGCTGTCACAGGCGCAACAACCTGAGCCAGGAGAGTCAATAAAAGAACTTGGTGACGAGCCAAAAACTGGCGATGGTGCAGATAAAAAAGAAGCAAGAGCCCCAGAGTTAGAACAACTTAGCTCAGAGCAATTATTGCTAGATGAAAACTTAAATAAGATGTGGTTAAGACAGGTACAAAAAGACCCCGCACGTTTTTTATCACAAAAGTTTTATTTTCAGCATGAGCAAGCTAAAAATGAACAATAGAGCTTTCGGGGTTTTATTTTTGCTGCACTTTTACTATCGACTGGAAATGATTATACTTCGACAATTATTGCCATTCATCACCTTAACCCTTTTCGCAACTTTACCTTTTACTACCCAAGCGCTTACGCTTGAAGATTTAATCAATAGTAATCTGCTCACCATTGAAACTAAAGTACAAAAGCAAACAGCGCAAATAGTTGGTCAACAGTTAACTTTTACCATTGAGGTTGCCACCAATAGGTGGTTTGCCAAAGGAACACAACTAAAAGCATTTGAACTTGCAGATACCATCATATTAGCGAATAGTGGAATTATTATTAATGGCACCAAAAATATTAACGGGCAGACTTGGTCAAACCAAATACATGAAATAACCTTATATCCTACACGTAGTGGTGAATACACTTTACCTAGCATTGATGTACATATTTCCGTTAACACCGAAAATAATGCCGTGGTTGAAGGAGTGATTACTACGACTGAACAAGCTTTTACTATTTCATTAGCTCCAGCATTAGTAAACCTAGAGCAGTTCATTGTTTCAGCTAATGTTAGCCTTGTGATAGAAAGCTCTTTAGAAAATGAGCAACATTACGCGCTTGGCGAAGCAATTACCCAGACCATCACCATTAGTGCTGAAGGTACTCCTGCCATGATGATACCACCATTGGAGACACAAGCACTTACAGGCATCAGTATTTATCAAAAGCCTGCACAAGTATTTGATAAATCCAACCGCGGTGAATTACTGGGTACACGGATAGAGACAATTACCTATATTTTAGAACAAGCAGGTGATTATATAATACCTGAACAAATAATTTACTGGTGGAATATCAGTGACAGTGTGCTGGAAGAAATCATAATTCCTAAAAGTTCATGGTCAGTCGGGGTAAATAATACCGGGGAAAGTGCCACAAATAACAATAATGCTTCGTTAACTAAAATTCAGCTAAAACGCTTATTAGTTATTTCAACATTACTTATTTTCAGCTCAGTAATACTCTTTATTTTATATCGCTATAAAGCACACTTTTTATAGTTTATTCAAAAATAACCCAATTATAAAAAAGAATATTACGCTATGATTTTTTAAAAAGTATTGCCAATCAAGAGTACTTAAAGGCAAACCAATACCTTTATCAGTATTCTATTTTAATGCGAGAGAAAGGTATTCAAAAAACTCAATATTCATCTTCACGCTTAAGAGCAATACTAAATCAATTAGCTTTTGCACATGAGTCTGAACATTCAAGCACGGTAAGCTTCAATCAACACAATGGCAAAGCGTTACTAAAAGAAATAACGAATAAAAAAGTAAGTAAAGAAGATAACCTAGCGATTAATAAAACGATAAAGTTGAATAAATAAAAGTAAAAAACCACATTAACTTAATACGTTAATGTGGTTTTTATTATCTATGCATTTATTTATTATTTGCCACCTTCAAGAGGTATTAAACAATTATTCAGGTTAACCGAACAATTGATTCCCGAAGAATAAGCTCAGGGATGACAATTATTTTCTTATTTATAAAAACAAGTTGAATAGGTTCATTTGTTTTTAATAAATACGAGTAAAATTAATACTCGTATTCAATTAAGCCAAAAATACTAATCGCTATTACCGTTTTCAACACGGCTTTTCAATTTTTGTCCCGGTCTAAAAGTAACGACTTTACGGGCAGAAATTGGAATATCTTCACCGGTTTTAGGATTACGGCCTGGGCGTTCGCTTTTTTGACGCAAATCGAAATTACCAAAACCTGAAAGTTTAACTTGTTCACCACTTTCTAAGGTTTCGCGAATATCTTCAAAAAACATTTCGACCATATCTTTTGCGTCACGCTTGCTCAGCCCAACTTTTTCAAATAAATGTTCTGCTACTTCTGCTTTGGTAAGCGCCATTGCTTAGTCCCTCAGTGATGCATTTAACTCAGTTTTTAAGGTTTCAACAACTCGTTTGATAACATCTGTGATGTCTTTTTCTTCAAGCGTTTTGTTCGTATCTTGTAATACAAGGGCAATGGCAAGACTTTTGTAACCGTCTTCAATACCTTTACCTTGGTATACATCAAACAAGTTTAGACCAATTAAATAATTTCCGCCAACCTTTTCAATAAGTTGTAACACTTTTTTTGCATCAACGTCTTCTTTGACGACTATTGCAAGGTCTCTTCTATTTGCCGGAAAGCGAGATATATCACAGGCTTCAGGGGTTTTTTGTACCAATATTTCTGATAACAACAGCTCAAAAATTAAGGTTCTGCCATTAAGTCCTAATTTTCGTTCTACTTCAGGGTGTAAGGCACCAACATAGCCTACTAAAGTGCCATTACGAGTTATTTTTGCTGTTTGCCCTGGGTGTAATGCGGCAATTTCTGCTGTTGAAAATTCATAATTTGTTGCTTCAGCCGTTAATGAAAGCAGCGCTTCAACATCACCTTTAATATCATAAAAATCTGTTGCTAATTTTTCTATGCTCCAATGCTCATCACTGCGGTTGCCACCAATCACACCAGCGATCATGTTTTGTTGACGTACCCCGTTTTCAGCTGATTCATCAGGGACAAAACGTAAACCACTTTCAAATAAACGTACTCTCGCTTGTTGACGGTTTTGGTTATAGACAACTGATTGCAGTAAACCGGTGAATAAACTTAGACGCATTACCGACATTTCTGAAGAAATAGGATGTGGCAAAGTCATAACCGCTTCTTCAGGGTGCAATAAACTTTGTACTTTCGGATCAACAAAACTGTAGGTGATAGCTTCTTGATAATCACGATTCACTAAGGTTTGTTTAAGTTTATTAACGCTGATATTCGCTTCTTGCTGTTTAACCATTTTTAACGTTGCTTTTGGCGCAACATTAGGAATGTTGTTATAACCAAAAATACGAGCTACTTCTTCGATTAAATCAACTTCAATTTTAATATCAAAACGATAAGCAGGCACTATTACTTGCCATACTTTAGCGCTGTCTTCATTCTTTTCACTGACATCAAAACCAAGACGAGTTAATATTTCAGATACTTTTGCGTCAACAATATGATGACCAATACGACCGTCTAATTTTTCACGGCGTAAACTGACATTTTTAGTTTTTGGAATATTGTTATCTGACTTAGCTTCAACAATAGGCCCTGCTTGACCGCCAACAATCTCTAATAAAAGTGTTGTTGCCCGTTCCATCGCATCACGTTGCATGGTTGGGTCAACACCACGTTCATAACGGTGTGATGCGTCGGTATGTAAACCGTATTGACGCGCTTTCCCAAGAATGGCAAGCGGTGCAAAAAAAGCACTTTCTAAAAAGATATCTGTGGTGTCATTCGTTACACCTGAATGTAAACCACCAAAAATACCGGCCATGGCTAAGGCTTTACTTTCGCCAGATGCGCCAGTATCAGCAATAACCAAGGTTTTATCTTTTAACGTGACTTCTTTTTCATCAAGTAAGATTATTTTTTCATTACTATTAGCAAAACGAACCTTAATACCAGCATCAGCTACGCCACCATCAATTTTAGCTAAATCAAAAGCATGCATTGGATGACCAAGTTCTAATAGCACATAGTTGGTGACATCAACAACAGGATCAATGGCACGAGTACCACAGCGGCGTAGTTTTTCAACCATCCATAAAGGTGTTTGTGCAGTTGAATTTATGCCTTTGATAATACGGCCTAAATAGCGAGGACAAGCTTCTTCTGCTTCAATAGTAATGGTTAATGCATCATCAATTGTCGGTTGTACCGCAATAATCTCTACTTCATTTACTGATTGAGAGTTTAAAACGCCCACTTCACGCGCTAAACCTTTAAGACCTAAACAGTCACCACGGTTAGCCGTTAAATCAACATCGATAGTGACATCATTTAAGTCTAAGTATTCACGAACACAAGAACCAATTGGCGCATCTTGTGCTAATTCCATGATACCGTCTGAGCTATCGCTTAAACCAATTTCAGACTCACTACATAACATGCCATTTGACACTACGCCGCGTAGTTTGGCTTTCTTAATTTTAAAATCACCTGGTAATACCGCACCAACGGTAGCAACAGCTACTTTTAAACCTAAACGGCAATTTTTTGCGCCACAAACAATATCAACCAACTCGCCCTTTTCAACGTTAGCTGAGCTGTAATCGCCAAGGCTAATTTTTGTTACTTGCAGTTTATCCGCATCAGGATGAGGACCACATTCAACGATTTCACCAATAATAACGCTAGTAAATTCACCAGCAACAGGGTCAACGCCGTCTACTTCGAGTCCAGCCATAGTAATTTGATGAGCTAATTCATCAGATGAAAGTGCAGGATTTACCCACTCACGTAACCAAGATTCACTAAATTTCATTTGTGGTTTCCTACTTGAACTGTTTTAAGAAGCGAAGATCATTTTCAAAGAATGCACGTAAATCATTTACGCCATAACGTAGCATAGTTAAGCGCTCTACACCCATACCAAAAGCAAAACCGGTGTACACTTCTGGGTCTATACCAACGCTTTTAAGTACGTTAGGGTGAACCATGCCACAACCAAGTACTTCTAACCATTTACCATTTTTACCCATGATATCTACTTCTGCCGAGGGTTCAGTAAAGGGAAAATATGATGGACGGAAACGAATTTCTACTTCTTCTTCGAAAAAATGATGTAAGAAGTCATGCAAAATACCTTTAAGGTGAGTAAAGCTAACGTCTTTATCAACCATCAAACCTTCAACCTGATGGAACATAGGTGTATGAGTTTGATCATAATCATTACGATAAACTTTGCCCGGAGAAATAATACGCAATGGTGGTTTTTCTACTTCCATGGTACGTATTTGCACACCTGAGGTTTGCGTACGTAACACTAATTTAGGATTAAAATAGAAGGTGTCATGATCTTGTCTAGCAGGATGATGCTCAGGAATATTCAAGGCATCAAAATTATGGTAATCATCTTCAACTTCAGGACCTACTTTAACTTCAAAACCTAAATTGCCAAAAAAACTTTCTATACGCGCAATAGTGCGAGATACCGGGTGCAGACCACCCAATTGTGTGCCGCGCCCTGGCAAGGTAACATCTATAGATTCTGCCGCTAGTTTTTGAGCCATTTCTTCAGCGCGCAAGAACTCGCCTCGGGCAGTTAATAATTTTTGCACGCTTTGTTTGGCAATATTAATAACTTGCCCCATTTTAGGCTTTTCTTCTTTTGGTAATTTTCCCAAGCCTTTCATTTGCTCGGTAAATAAACCTTTCTTCCCTAAAAAGCTAACGCGTACTTGATCAAGCGCATTTGGATCTGTGGCATCGGCAATGGCAACTTCGGCCTGTGCAACAATGTTATCTATAGCAGTGGTATCTAAACTCATGACTTCCTCTAAAACGAGACTGATTTTAATAATAAAAAATGAGAATAATTTTACATGATATTTAAGGAAGATGTAGAGGAAATAGCGCTTATTAATCAAATCTAGTGATTTATTTCTTTTGTTCTACGCTTTTGGGCACTACTTGTGTGGTTTTATTAGGTGCAGCGAGCTGTTTTTCTTTTTCACTCGCTTGTAGCTCGGCTTCGCGTTTAACCAAAAGAAAGGTGAGATACATTTTAGTGGACAATGAAATAACCAAACCAAAGGCGATACAAACAGCACTAATAATAATGCCGATAACGCCTAATGATTTAATATAAGCACTAAAGTTATGCAAGTAGATACCCAGCATTAGTAGGGATAAACCAATACCTATTGATATTTTCAATAATCTAATCAAGGTTTGTTCAGGCATAATAAAAATCATTTAACTTATTACTATGAAAAACTATACACCTGTCACCTTAACGATTACTTGCGCTACATCATCATTACTTCAATACGGCCAGTATTGCTTCAACAGGATGCCTTGCTTTTAACTCAGTTAATCGTTTTATCTGAGAGCGACAGGAAAAACCAGTGGCTAAAATTTGTGTGGTATTAAGGTCTGCTAATTTAGGTTGCCAACTGAGATTAAATAACCCTTTTGAGTTTTCTAAATTAGATTTTTCGTGGCCATAAGTACCGGCCATGCCACAGCAACCAACACTCACTTTTTCTAACTGTAAACCAAAATGATTAAAAATAGTTAGCCATTCATTTTCACTATTCACCAGTGCGGTTTTTTCGGTGCAATGGCTAAACAGTTTAAAAATCTGCTTTTTATCATTTACATTATGATTGAGGTTAAGTTTTGTCTCTTTTTTGATAAACGACAACAACCACTCATGTGCTAACAATACCTCAAAATCACCACGTTTATCGCCTAAAGTTTTCGCGTATTCATCACGATAACAAAGTACCATTGAAGCATCCATTCCTACCATGGGGATATTTAATTGTGCTAATTGATTTAAAAACTCACTTGATGATTTAGCCGTAGCAGCAAAACGTGCTAAAAAGCCTTTAACATGTTGCGCCTTACCATTGGGTTTGAAAGGTAATAAAATAGGCTCCAAGCCTAGTTTTCTAATTAGCGCCATCATGCTCTGGACGGTATTAGCATCATAAAAGGAAGTGAAAGGGTCTTGCACAATTAGCACATAACCGGCACGTTGTTTGTCAGTTAAATATTGGAGCTTGGTTAAATCAAACCCTGAATATCCCGCCTTTTTCACCTGTTTTTTCAATGTCGGTACACTTAATAATGGTGTATTAACATAACCAATGGTTTTTGCAGATAAGACGTCGTAAGCTTTTAAGCTTAAAATACTGTTAACCAGTTTTGGCGCTTTTGCCATCAGCGGTGCTAAAATTTCAACATTAGCAACCAGATGATCTTTTAATGGTCTTGGATAACGAGAGTGATAAAGATTAATAAAGCGACTTCTAAAATCAGGTACATCTACCTTAATTGGGCACTGGCTAGCACATGCTTTACAGGCTAAACACCCCTGCATGGCTTCCATGACTTCATGAGAAAAGTCATCTTTATTTTCATTTTTATCAATAAATGCAATTTTAAATTTAGCAATACTGCTATCGAGTAATTTTTTTACTGACCAGTTGCTGATGTCTTGCTCTAATGCCAATACATCAACACCCTGTTTTTCTAATAAACGTAACCATTCACGCATTAAGCCAGCACGACCTTTAGGTGAATGACGTCTATCACTGGTAATTTTACTCGACGGACACATCGGGCTATCAACATCATAGTTAAAACACAAACCATTACCGTTACAGTCCATAGCAGCGGTAAAAGACTCTTTTACCTTTACTGGAATTTGTCTGTCATAGTAACCACGTTTAGTGTCATCAACACTGACTAACTGTTCGTTAGAATCTATTGGGGTACAAATTTTTCCGGGATTCATTTTATTTAACGGATCAAACACTGCTTTTATTTTTCTCAGCTCGTTAAATAATTGCTCACCAAAAAATTCTGGGCCATATTCAGAGCGATAACCTTTACCATGCTCGCCCCACATTAAACCGCCATATTTTGCGGTAAGCTTAACCACTTTATCCGATAAAGTACGCAGTAACTTTTCTTGTTCTGGGTCACACATATCAAGAGCTGGACGCACATGTAACACGCCTGCATCAACATGACCAAACATACCATAATGCAAGTTATAACCATCAAGTAACGCTCGAAATTCAACAATATAATCAGCTAAGTTTTCAGGCGGAACCGCAGTATCTTCGGCAAATGCTAAGGGTTTTTGACTACCGTCAGTGTTGCCTAATAAGCCTACTGCTTTTTTACGCATCGCATACAGTTTATTTATGCTGCTTAAATCAGAGGTAACTTGATAGCCAATAACGCCACCACTTTTATTATTATCAAGAGTATCATTGGCAATAGCTTCATCTAACCCTTGCGTTAATAGTGCAACTTGCTCAGCTAATGTTGCAACACTGGTGCCATTAAACTCAACAATATTAATACCATCCATTACCTTGCCTGGCACATCAGTGATTAAATCACTGACGCTATGCCAAACTATATCTTGCTTAGCTAAGTTCAATACTTTGCTATCAATAGTTTCCACCGATGTCGCTTTAGCGCGTACTAAAAAAGGTGAATGGCGCAATGCCGAATCAAAACTGTCATATTTAATATTGATAAGCGTTTTAGCTGGGCTAACCGGAGTAATATTAAGTTTTGCCTGACAAACAAAGGCCAATGAACCTTCAGAGCCAGTAATTAAACGGCTTAGATCAAAGGTATTTTCGTCATCTTGTAAAACATTTTCTAAGTCATAGCCGGTCAAAAAACGATTTAAACGTGGAAATTTTTCTAAAATAAGTTGGCGATTATCAAGGCTTGAGGCAAGAACTTGCTTAGTTATTTTACCATGGCTGCTGTCTTCTTGTGCTAATGATTGTGCCTGAGCAATGGTCATCGGCGCTGTATTGAGTAGTTCGCCATTCGCTAAAACTGACTCAAGCGCTAAAACATGATTAGAGGTTTTTCCATAAACCAAAGAGCCCTGCCCTGATGCATCGGTATTAATCATGCCGCCCACAGTCGCGCGATTAGACGTAGATAAATCGGGCGCAAAGAAAAAGCCATGAGGGCGTAAAAAATCATTAAGTTGATCTTTAATAACACCTGCTTCAACTTTTACCCATTTTTCTTCCACGTTAATTTCTAGCACTTTATTCATATACTTAGATAAATCGACAATAATACCTGGCGTTAAACTTTGACCATTAGTGCCGGTACCGCCGCCACGTGCGCTAAATTTTATTTCGCTGTATTGATCTTCATTTGAGGTTTTGGTAAGTACGACAATATCTTGCTTAGTACGAGGGTGAATCACCAGTACAGGTAATTGCTGATAAACACTATTATCAGTAGCAACAGCTAAACGAGCGCTATAACTAGCATTTATATCGCCAGTAAAATTATTATCTTTAAGTGATACGACAAAATTTTCATAAAGAGAAGGAAGATGCGTTTTATGATCAATACGGGGTAGCATGGACATTTTTCTATACAAGAAGGTGAATGGCTTTAAGTATATCATGAGCCAATTCATTTTTGGCTAGCTTATTAGCCATAGTAATCGCTAATGTTAAGAACATTGTTAAATACAAAGCTCTTAACAGAAATAACTACAACTATAAACCCCCTACTCCCCCCCCTACTATAAATAATAACGGTACGTTTTAGCGTACTTTATACGGTGATAAAGTCCTCTAAAAACCAAGCAGCAAAATCATGTCTACCATCAACACGTGCTTTACTATATATCATTGATGCTTGTTGCCTTACCGTTTTTTCTTTGGTATCTCGCACTGCACTGATTTCTTTAAAGCTTAAGCCTTTTAGCAACAACATAGAGACTTCTTGCTCACTTTGAGTTAATGACCATTGCTCAAATTGCTCATATATTACTTGGCTATATTGAGCTCTAGCGGTAACCATTTCATCAGTGATACCTTTTAACTTATCATCACTATGTGCTAGTTTTTCTTTTAAATGGTAAATATTGTTATTAAGTTTTCTGATATCAATAATTAGAAATATCGCCACTATGCCTGAAATAATAACAATCATGATTTCTTCAATAATATGCCAAGTGGGTACACCTAACGATATATCAGTAAGCACATCAAAAAAATTTAATACCATGATAATTAATAAAACAACAGCAACAATCTTATCTTTCATATAAAACCCAAATAAAACAGCAAACTAAAATAACAATAGACATTTGTACCATAAGGGTAAATTAACATATGTCTAATGAAAAGATACGATAACACCCTATTATGACTGCCAAATTGAATTTTGATAGCAGAATGTTTCATGTTGGAAAAACTAAAAAGTAAGCTTAGCCGTCATAGTAAAAATAAGGGTAAGCATTTTTACGTTAAAGCAACGTACCCACTTACTGGTTTCTTATTTTTACTACTAAGCCAAGTCACAAATGCAACCACACAGTCTTTGGCTTCAATAACCTTATCTGACGTACTTGATGCCACCCTGAGTACACAAAAAAGTAAAAACATTAACCGCACACCTTTTACAAAAAACAATCAAACAATTACTTGGTTAGCTTCTTCACCAAAATTGGGGGTTAATTATTTTAAAAGTGACCAAGACCAAGGAACCGATGAGCTTGAAGTAAGCTTAAGTTTGCCTTTTAAATCAACATTACAAACTCAAGTAGATGATGATTTAATTCGTTCAAATAAAACGCTGCAATCCCTTTTTTCACTCAATAAAAAACTCTATTTTTCAGGGCTGATCAGAACACAGCTTTGGGATATAAAAATAGCCACAACACAAGCGAGCAATATAGACAGAAAATTATCCTTTTTAGCCCGTTTAGAAAAACAATATCAGCAATTAGTTAAAAGCAGCGAAGTCACTAAGTATCCCTTATTACTTATTCAACAAGAAGTATTAGACGCCCAAATAGCGCGGTTAAGCCATAACGAAAATTTGAATGGTTTAATGCTGCAATATCAATCATTAACCGGTTTAAACTATTTACCTCTGTATATTTTCGAAGAAGAATTCATCACGGACAAGTTATTAATGACAGCGCATCCTCAAATTCAAAAACTAGACCAAGAGTGGTTTGAATTTGAACGTAACTTGCAACTATCAACGAATAAGTCAGAGCCTTGGAGCCTTTCGTTCAGCGCTAAAAGACTCGATAACAACACGTTAAATGAAACTCAAGTAGGCGTAGCTATTGAAGTACCTCTTACTTTTTTCGCTATTGAAAAACAATCTTTATCAAATAAATGGCAACAGGAAAAGAATAATTATGATTTAGCCCGAAGTGCGCAGTTAATTGCCTTACAACAACGGTTTCAAGGGCTATTGAGTCAGCAAGATTCATTAACTCAAAAACAAACTTTATTGGAGCAAAGTAAAAATTTATCAAAAGCGATTATCCGTGAAACACAACTGTTACTTGATGCCCATCAAATAGAACAAGGTCAAGCATTAAGGCGCATGCTCAATGCCTTTAACACTAAAAGCCAATTAAACTTAAACCAATTATTTTTACTTAAAAATATCGCCATGTTAAGACAATCTGCAGGAATATCACTATGAAACAAGCCATCAAAATTATCCGAACATTAAAGCAAGTATCGTTAGTCGCATGCACTCTTTTATTAATGCCTATGCAAAAGAGCTTAGCTCTTAACATAAATATTGATGAACTTGGTAAGTACAAATTGAATTTTGAACAAATATCATCAGTCACTACAGTTTCATCAAACGCTTTAATTGCTCAAGTTACCGAGAAGTCTGGGGCTAATTTCTCAGTTTTCTTACCCTTTGATGTGCAGCAAGTAAATACATTGGTTACCAATGGACAGCTAGTTGCAAAAAATCAAAAAATTGCTTATTTAAATGGTTATGACGTTCATCACTTTCTCGACGAATTCGAAGCAGCAAAACAGTTGTTTACCATCGCCGAAAAACAGTACCAATCAAGCTCGGCTTTATATGCTAGCAAAGCACTAAAGCAGTCTCAATGGGTTGAAATTAATAACAATTACTTCTCAGCTAAGTTGAGATTTGAGCATTTACATCATTATATGTCATTTTTAAATATTGATAAAAATGAAAAAATCGCCATTATTGCCCCGATAGCAGGCATCATTAGACTCTCAAATACCAGTGATAATAGTTCCAAAGCAGAAGGTGAATTACTTTTTGATATTTTACCCCAAAGTGCTATTCGCTTAAAAGTTAAGGTACCGTTAAGAAACATTAGCAATTTAGCTTATCTGCAAATGGCAAAGCAGCAATGCAAAGTTGCAGTAGATAACAAAGAGAATATTATTAATGATTTTACTATAACCATTTGGTCCAAGCCGTTAAATGAACCTCTAAATAAACCGTGCGCACTAACGCTTGGCGAAAAAACACTTGTTACTCTTATTTATCAACAAAATGCCTACTCTATTGATAAAACAGCGGTATTCGAATTTGAGAATAATAACTACATTGCCATAAAAAATAACTCTCAGCTTGATTTGGTCGCTATTGATATTTTAAATGCCAGTAATGATAAGTTTATTTTTCAAAGTGATGTAGCGTCAGCCAACAAAGTAACGCTAACCAACAAATTAGCGTTAACCTCATCGGTTAGTGCTGTGCAAGGTATATTACTTGAGTTAGGAGACGAATAAGTGCTCCAATCTATTATTAAATTTTCTTTATCACAACGCCTTTTTGTCAGTATTATTGCGTTAATTATTGTGCTTGCCGGAGTAAAGTCTTGGCTAAACATTCCTATTGATGCTTTTCCTGATATATCTCCAACACAAGTCAAACTGGTATTAAAAGCACCAGGTATGACCTCGGTTGAAATAGAATCACAAGTCACACGGCTTATTGAGACTGAATTATTAGGCATTCCCGCACAAGAAATGTTGCGCTCAACAACTAAATACTCAATTACCGCCATCACCATTGATTTTAAAGAAGGCACCGATATTTATTGGGCCCGCCAACAAGTTAATGAAAGGTTGATGAAAGTATGGTCATCATTACCTAGCAATATCAGTGGCGGCATGGCACCAATGAGCACCCCGCTAAGCGAAATGTTCATGTTTAGTGTTGAAAATCCTAACTTAACGCTAAGCCAACGACGAGAATTACTTGATTGGCAAATTAGACCGTTATTAAGAACCGTTACTGGTGTTGCCGATGTTAATAGCTTAGGGGGGTTTGTTAAAACGTTTGAAATTAGCCCTAATATTTTAACGATGCAGCAATTGAAGATATCTTTTAAAGATATTGAAGATGCGCTTAACAACAATAATTTAAACGGTGGTATTGGTCGGCTTATCAAAGGTAATGATACCTTGATTTTACGTACCCAAGGACGGTTAACAAATATAGACGGCCTAGCAAAACTGGTTATAAAAGCTGAAAACAATCAAATTATTAGATTAAATGACATTGCTACTGTCACTATTGGTCACTTAACTCGTTACGGCGCTGTAACTAAAGATGGGAAAGAAACAACACAAGGTTTAATCATTGCGCTTAAAAATAGTAATACTGCCGAGGTAGTTGCCAAAGTAAAAACCAAGCTAGCAGAAATAACACCGTCGTTGCCAGAAGGCACCATCATTAATGTTTTCTACGATCGCTCTAATTTAATTAATACCGCTATTGGCACTATTACCAGTGCGCTAGGGCAAGCTGTTATTCTAGTGATTATATTATTAGCCATTTTCCTGGGTGATTTACGTTCTGCTATTGTGGTGTCATTGTCACTACCTTTTGCCGCGTTAATGACCTTTATTTTAATGGAGTATTTCAATCTTTCTGCCAACTTAATGAGCTTAGGGGGCCTAGTTATCGCTATTGGTATGCTAGTAGATGCCTCTGTAGTGGTGGTTGAAAATATTGTTAATCAGCTGGCAAAGAATAAATCCCTGCCTCGATTACATGTAATTTATCGAGCTTGTAAAGAAGTTGCGGTACCTGTTGTTGTTGGTACCACTATTGTCATTATTGTATTTTCGCCATTATTAACCTTAACAGGGCTTGAAGGTAAGTTATTTACTCCTGTCGCCTTAACTATAGTGTTCGCGATGATCAGTGCTCTACTTGTGTCATTAACGATTATTCCAATAATAGCCTCGGTGTTACTTAAAAATGAAGTAATTAAAGAGCCAAAATTAGTCATCGTATTACAGTCTTTCTATAAAAAAACACTGTCACGTATGTTAGCTGCTCCTAAAGCTTTTGTGATTAGTATAAGTGTGGTGCTATTAATCAGCGCTGTATTATTCATAGGCTTAGGTAAAAGCTTTATGCCTTTACTCGATGAAGGTGACATTATTGTGCAATTAGAAAAATCACCCAGTATTTCCTTAAGTTCTTCCATTGATTTAGATGAACAAATAGAAAAGTCATTATTAGCTCAAATTCCTGAAATAACTCAAATAGTTGCCCGAACTGGCTCTGATGAATTAGGGCTTGATCCTATGGGATTAAATGAAACCGATGTTTTTATGGAATTAGCACCACGAGATGAATGGCGTTTTGACACTAAAGCTGAATTAGTACAAGAAATTAGAGAGGTATTAAAACAGTTTCCAGGGATTAATATTGGCTTTACTCAACCAATACAAATGCGGGTGTCAGAAATGCTAACCGGTAGCACAGGTGATGTTTCCATTAAAGTGTTTGGTAATAATGTTAATACGCTAGCAAAACTTGCCAATGACATCGCCAAGCTCACTATGAAAATAAAAGGCAGTGCTGATGTGCAAGCCGCACTGATTGAAGGCGGAAAATACCTCAATATAGAATTAATCCCCGAAATAGCCATGCAAGCTGGTATGACTACCGCTGAGTTATCTAAATTTTTAAAAAGCCAATTAGAAGAGTTTTCAGTTGCCACTATTTTACAAGGTAAAAAGTCTATTCCTGTCGTTTTTAGTAATCATACCAATATCGGCTCAGATGCTAATGCTAAGCAAGAAACACATAATAAAACCGTAACATCACTAGCTGAATTAAAAGCAATGATGATTTTAATGCCAAACCACAGTTTGATGCCATTAGACACCATCGCTCATATAAGCTTTAAAGATGGTCCTTTACTTATTGAGCGAGAAAAAGGTAACCGCTTTGTTTCCATTAGCACCAATGTTGTTGGTAGAGATGTGGTTGGTTATGTTGATGAGTTAAATACACAAATATCACAACAAATAGAAATGCCCAGTGGTTATACCCTTGTTTTTGGTGGTGAGTTTGAAAACCAGCAACGCGCTACTAAAAACTTACTTATTGTTGTTCCCGCGGCTCTGATACTTATCTTTATTATTTTGTTTATTACCTTTAATTCATTAGCAAAGGCAGGGTTGATTTTAGCCAATATTCCTTTTGCGGTAATGGGCGGTATTATCGCTTTATACCTGAGTGGCGAATATCTATCGGTGCCAGCATCGGTTGGTTTTATTGCTTTACTGGGCATTGCAGTAGCAAATGGCGTGGTAATGGTCAGTTACTTTGAACAAACAAAAATGTTGATTAGTGATATTAATCATCGTGTTATTGACGGCGCTAATCGTCGTTTAAGACCAATTTTAATGACCGCATCAACAGGAATGTTTGGTTTAATACCACTCGCCTTTGCCACCGGCCCTGGAGCTGAAATTCAAAAACCACTGGCCATAGTGGTTATTGGCGGACTGATCACCTCAACTATTGCTACCTTGTATTTATTACCCTTGTTTTACGCTTTAATGGAGAGTTCTCTTTTAAAGAACGCCAGTATAAAAAAAGCAAATCATCAACCGTTAACAAAAGCAGCAGAGGCGTAACACATGAATATATCAGAGCAATTATTTATTTTAATATCACCAAAAGAATTAAAAGATGAACTTGTCGATTTATTTATGTCGATGAAACAACTTAGTGGCTTTAACTTAAAAAAAATCAACGGTTACAGCCAAGAACACAGTAACTTCAATATCACGGAGCAAGTTGAAGGTTATCGGGAGTTTTATCAATTTGAAGTGTTAATTAAAGATGACGATAAAGAGGCAATGTTTAACCAGTTAACACCTATTTGCCAAGCAGCTAAGTTGAGATATTGGCTGCTACCCATAAGTAAAAGTGGTCATTTTTAATAATGCTATTTCAAAATAACTGATACCTTTTCTTTAAACTCACCATGAGGATAAGTAAACGCCATTGACCCAGCCATTTGAATAAAGCGGTAGCGTTGTCGGCGAAAAATGTCTGACTTTATTTCGCTCATTGCGATGAGGAAGAGGTAAATATCTAAAATATGAAGTACAGTATATTGTAGATATTACGAAAAAGGACGTTTATTCTACTTATACTCATGTTTACTTCTATTCAAATCCCTTTCCAAACTAGCTATAATAAATTAAAAACTCCAGCAGGATTAAAATGTCTTTATTTTTCCTAATACTAATTAAAATCATACCTTTATATATTAATGTTCTTTTAGGATATTTAAGCACAAAATTTTTAGATGTTAAAAGAGAATCAATAGCTTCTTTACTAATTTACATACTTGGGCCAATTGTAGTATTTTCGGCAGTTCTTAGTGTTAAAATAGATTTGACCTTAGCTTTATTACCAATTTTTTTATATATTTTTGGCTCTATCCTTGCTTTTACTACTCTGTTTATTTGGGAAAAATCATGGGATAATCCTACCGGTAATATTTTGGCTTTCTCAGCAGGAACTGGAAATACTGGATATTTTGGGATTCCTTTAGCAATTATATTTTTTCCACCCCATTTAGCAGATATTTATATCTTTACCGTTTTGGCATCACTTTTATATGAAAGTACAACAGGATTTTATGTAACTGCAAAAGGTAACTTTACAGTTAAACAATCTTTGAAAAAAATATCAAAACTTCCAATCCTTCATGCTTTTGTATTAGGACTTATTTGTAATCTTGCAGGTTTTAAAATTCCAGAAGAAATAGTTTCATATACAGCTCAATTTAAAGGTGCATATGGAATTTTAGGAATGATGATGTTAGGTATGGGACTTATTGGATTAAAAGGAAATGATGATAATTGGGATAAAAAATTCATAGGAATTACTTTTGTTCTAAAATTTATTTTTTGGCCATTAGCAATTATTTTTGTAATTTTTCTTGATAAAACATTTTTTAACTTTTTAAATGAAGACTTATATAAAGTATTATTCTTATTTTCAATAGTTCCTTTAGCTGGAAACTCAGTTACTTTAGCAGTTTTATTAAATGCTAAACCAGAAAAAACCTCATTAGCTGTATTTTTGTCAACTGTAGTATCTGTTGTTTTTATTCCTCTTGCTATTTATTTTTATGGCGGTTTTTAATGTTAAAAGGTCTTAATGATATAAATGAATCATTTTATTTTTATACTCATATTTAAGGATTTAAAGTTCATGCAAACTAGGACAAAGGAGCATATTTTACATTAGGATATTTGTGGGGTGCCCAGTAGCGCACCATATTAGAAAAATATGCCTACGTGTGACTTTTTTTGTTCCTAACCATGCATAAGTAAATTATTACTTATCTCAACGCTATTATTTTTTCCTAAGCTCGGTATAATTCACTTCATACCCTTTATACTAATTAAAATATTCAACCCACACTATATCAGAGCCCAATTAATGAGTTATACGCCACTAGAACAGTTAAAAAATGCTTGGATCTTCAAACATAAAAGTTTACTCATTAGTGAGACAGATTTAACCAAAATTAAACCCATAGAAAAAACTCGCGCGAATGTTTTGTGGGATACCTTTATCAGTCGTCAAGTAGATCATCCTGATTTTTTTAAAAAAGGTGACTGGCCTTTTGATAACAGTAACTGGCAAGAACAAGGTAAGTGGGAAGGTATTTGGGATAGTAGTGAAGAAAACTTACCTGAATTAATTACTACACATATTACCTGGGACAATAATACCGTTGTTTATTATTGTTCAAATAGAGACAATGTTATCGAAACTACTTGGGCGGTTTTTAAACGTTGCTGGAAAAACTTTTTATTTATGGATGATGGTTGCATACTGGTTGGTAAAAAGCGTAAAGAAGGCGTGCAATTTAATAGCAATGGCAGCTTTAAAGTAGGTAATAAACCAAGCTAATGAGTGATAAAAAGTCGATTATAAAAGATACCCTGCACCAGAAAAACACTCACCGTTGTGGCTATGATTTTAATGCCTTAACGCAGGTTCACCCGCCACTATCACATTTTATTATTCGTAATAAATACAATCAACAAGCTACGATAAACTTTAGTGATAGCAACGCGGTTAAAGCATTAAACTTTGCTTTACTGAAAAAACATTATCATATTGAGCATTGGGATTTTCCAACAGGATATTTGTGTCCGCCAATTCCTGGCCGAGTCGATTACATTCACTACCTTGCTGATTTGTTAAAAAAATCTACTTCAGATAGTTCCGATAAAATATCTGTATTAGATATTGGTACTGGTGCTAGTTGTATATATCCAATGTTAGGAGTACGCACCCAAGGATGGCGGTTTGTTGCCTCTGATATTGATCCTATTTCAATTAAAGCCGCAAACGCTAATGTTAACGCCAATAAAGGTTTAGCAAAGCAGATCACTTGTCGATTACAACACAATAGCAACCATATTTTTGCTGGCATAATCCAGCCTAATGAATATTATCATCTGACAATGTGTAACCCCCCTTTTCATAAATCTTTAGCTGATGCAACTAAAGGCACATCAAGAAAGTGGCACAACCTTAACAAAGACAGTGACAATAGTAATAGGAAAAATAGCACCTTAAATTTTGGCGGTCAAAAAGCTGAATTATGGTGTCAAGGTGGTGAAGTAGCCTTTATCCGGCAAATGATAAAAGAAAGTAAGCAATATCGAGAGCAAGTATTGTGGTTTACCTGCTTAGTATCAAAAAAAGATCACCTTTCGGCCATTAAGTTAAGCTTAAAAAAAGCCAATGCCGCCAAAATTAAGCTCGTAAAAATGGCGCAAGGACAAAAAGTAAGTCGATTTATTGCTTGGAGTTTTTCTTAAAAATGCTAATCTAATCTAGCTACTTAGGTACCATGCTATCAGGCATAAGCACAGCAATTACCTGACCTTTAGCGCAAATAACATCATTAGCTGATAATGTTATATCAACAATAATTTTCCGCTCTTTTACTTCACTAAACTGACCAACTAGCGTTAACTCAACCCCTTGTGGTGTTGGCGCTAAAAAACTTACATTAAGCGCACCAGTAACAAAACGCATTGCTGGTAAACTACCTATTTCACGATCCTGAAAAAGGTAAGCCATCGCTGAAGCACTACCCGTGCCATGACAATCAATTAATGATGCAATCATGCCACCATAAACAAAACCAGGTATAGCCGTATATTTTTCATTTGGTGTACAACGAGCTACTGTGGTGCTAGCACGTAAATTTTGCTGGTCAAGGTGTTGCCAAAAACTTTTTAATTGATGACCTTCATGGTTGTTTTTACCACAGCCATAACAATGACTTAATTCTTCGGGGTAATAATCTTGAAAAGCTTGTTTGTTCATAAATAGTCCTATTTATTCTGATGAGTAACATAGGCAAATAAATTCGCCTATGCCTAAGGTTTTGGGTAATGTTAAGTCGAGAAAGTTAACTTAGCCAATAGGTCGTAAGTCATCAATCACTTTGCCATCATCAGCTAAAGTACCTACCGTAACCAATTCAACCGTACCACTAAGTTTGGTGATTTTTTTCAAACTAGCACTAATATTCTCAATTACACTAACAAGATCAGCGTCAGGATACGCCTTAGTATCTAACTCACATTGTAAATTCATTTGGTCATTATAATTTACTTTGGTTACCGATAAACGCATTTTAGCGATGTGTTGGTACTCTTTGCGAATCTGCTCTATTTGCCCGGCATGAACAAACATGCCCTTAATTTTCGTTGTTTGATCTGCACGACCCAACCAACCTTTAATGCGCATATTCGTGCGACCACAAGCACTAATCTCAGGTTTTACTGCTGACAAGTCGCCAGTAGCAAAACGGATCAGTGGGTAGTCGACATTAAAACTCGTCACCACAACTTCGCCTATTTCACCAACTGCAACTGGCTCTAAACTGCCCGGACGTACTATTTCTACCAGTAAGTCTTCCCCAATAATAAAACCATCACCGACTATTGATTCAAAACCAATCAAACCAACATCAGCACTTGCATAGGCTTGTAGCGTCTCAATACCCGCAGCGATAAACTCAGCTCTTAATGCTTCAGGCAAGGCTTCACCTGTTACCAAGGCTTTATTAACACTAGATATATCGCGTGTGTTTTTACTGGCTTTATCGAGTAATATTTTCAAAAATGATGGTGTACCGCAATAACCTTGTGGTTTTAGATGTTCGATAATATCAAGCTGTTGTTCTGTTTGTCCTGGGCCTGCCGGAATAACAATACAACCACAAGCTCTTGCGCCAGAATCAAGGATAAAACCACCTGGGGTTAAATGGTATGACAAACAGTTTTGTACTAAATCACCTTTTCTAAAACCGGCAGCATAAAATGCTTGTCCCATGCGCCACCAATCTTCACTTGTGTTTTCAGGATCATAGATAGGTCCGGGAGATTGAAAAATACGTCCCAAGTTAGCCGTTTTTGCAGTTAAACCACCTAAAGGAGAGTTTTGACTTTGTAGCTGCATCAAGTCAGCTTTTCGAGTAATCGGTAATTGCGCTAACAATTCACGGCTAGTAATTTTTTCAGCATCAATATGCTCTAGCGTTTGACTATAATGCTGACACTCTTGCTTAGCATAGGTGATAAAAGCAGGTAAACGCTCTAATAGAGACTGTTCACGTAACTCAGGATTTTGACATTCTCTTTCATAAAAATATTGTTTCATGGTAACTCGATCATTTCTCGGTGATAACTTTTGACATTATTTAAATTAATAATATATTATGTACTTTTCAGGAAGTTGTCAGTTCGTTAGAGTTTTAGGAGATAGCGCGGAGCTTACGGTAGTAAGTGAGCACTTTCGACAACAAAATCGAGTGAAATGGCAATTAACTGGAATGCACAGTCTTATAACCAGCGTTTACGTCGCTTATACGATTTTAAATTTTTAAAGCTTTTACGTTCTTCGTTACCACCACCTAAATAAAACTCTTTGACATCTTCATTACTAAGCAATTGCTCTTGCGTACCATCAAGTACTATTTTGCCCGACTCCATAATATAACCATAGTCGGCAGCCCTTATTGCATAGTTAGCATTTTGCTCAACCAATAACATAGTAATACCTTGATCTTGGTTGATCTTTTTAATAATACCAAATACTTCTTTAACTAATAATGGTGATAAACCCATTGATGGCTCATCTAAACAGATCATTTTAGGGCGAGCCATTAATGCTCTACCTATGGCTAACATTTGTTGCTCACCACCCGATAAGTAACCGGCTAGACCGGTGCGTTCTTTTAATCGAGGGAAATAATTAAACACCATTTCAATATCTTGATTAATTTCTGAATCATTACGCGTATAAGCACCTAGCTTTAGGTTTTCAATTGAGGTCATATCTTCGATAATACGACGACCTTCCATCACCTGAATTAGACCACTACGTACCACATCTTCGCCACTTTTTTTATCTAGACGCTCGCCCATAAAGGTAATATCACCTTTAGTCACTTCACCATATTCACTTTTGAGTAAGCCTGAAATCGCCTTTAATGTTGTTGATTTACCCGCACCATTAGGGCCAAGTAACGTGACAACCTCTCCTTCGGGTACGTTTAATGTTACGCCTCTAAGCACTTGAATAACTTCGTCATAAACCACTTCAATGTTGTTAACCGATAACATTGGTGAGGCTGTTTTAATTTTTACTGCCGCCTGTGACATATATATACTCCGTTGAAACTATAACTATCCAACTTGTTGCTATTTAACCTGATTCCGATGTCGAAAGTACGAACCAAATGGCTACAAGCTGAATAATTATAATATAATAGAACCTGCTACTAACTATTTAATGATAAAGATTAATAACCTAACCAATCATCACGACGTTCCAATGTAACTTGTGATATTTTTTTAACTTTAACACTACCGTCAGCATAATTGGCTTGATAAATATTCACTTGGTTAATACCACGGTGATCTTCATTGGTCCAATTAGCAGATAAACACACGCCCTCTAGACCTTTAGGAACCCAGTTTGTGTTAACATACATGCCTTTTTTAATATTTTCGCCGGTAATGCCGCCGTTGTCTTTAGCCCATTCCATTGCTTCTTTCATGAAGTATGTTGAACATACGCCACGCATATAGTGATGAACGCGATCTTTTTTCCCTTCAGGATCTGACATTTTTGAAATTTCATGCACAAGTTTCATACCTGGTACATCGTCACCCCAAAATGGTGTCATTGTTGGGAATATATAATTTTTGATGCCATCGGTTGCTGCCTTAAAGGTATTTTTATCACCACCCCAAATGCTTGACATAAATTGAATATCAACACCAACGGTTTTACAAGATTTGATTAACGACAGCACTGAGCCACCGATGTTAGCAATATAACCGTAGTTTGAACCCGAACTTTTAATGCTTAAACATTGCGCTTTAAAATCACCAGGCTTCATCGATACAACTACTGGGGGTAAAACATTAAAGCCAAGCTCTTCAGCATACTCTGCACAAGCAGCTTTAGGCGCATTTGGGAAAGGATGGTTTGCACCTATATGAGTAAATTTTGGTTTTCCTTTACTGCCTTTGCTTTTAAAATCTTCCGCTGCCCATTGCACTAAACCACGACAAGCATCTGAATAGGAAGCGCCATAAAAGAAGTTATAAGGTGCTGGTTTTTTCGTGTGAGGGTTTTTACCGGTAGGATCGGTTAAATGCCCAGAATAAGACGCTGAGAAAACAGGGGTTTTATCACGGGCAACAAATGAGATTAACGCTTCAGTATCTGCTGTACCCCAGCCTTGCATTGCTACCATGCCCTTACGAGATTTCCATTTTTTATAGGCAGCAATGGCTTGCGGTACTTTATAACCATAATCAATTGTTTCAGACTCAAGTTTAGTACCACTAATACCACCATGAGCATTGATATAAGCAAGTGAATCACGAACGCCATTAGCATAGGATTTACCTACGAAGGCAGTTGGACCTGACATATCAGCTAAATGACCAACAAAAACAGAATCTTGTGCTTGCACTTGGCTGGTGGCACTTAATGCGATACTGACAGCAATTGAACTTACTAATATTTTTTTATTCATAACTTTTCTCATGTGAATTTCCTCAACTTGTTTTTTAGTTATTTTACCTCTTTACCTATTGCCTATTGGTATAAGTAAAGAAGGTAAGTGTTATTTTTATATTTACTTTTTACACTTCACGCAGTTAGCTTAATTAACTTCCCCATCAAGCTAACTGCGCTTTATTCTCAAGAGCTTACTTGTGTTTTAATCAAACGATTAGTAAGCAAATGGGTAGAATTTCCAATAGTTTTTAATTTGTGTCCAACGGTGTGCTAAACCTTCAGGTTCAAAAATTAAAAATCCAATTATTACTAGGCCAATAGCCATTTCTTTGATATAAGCTAAACCATCAATAACAAATGGAATGTTACCCCAATCGGTCATTTTCATGACACCAACACCGCTTTCTAATACTTCAGGTAAGAACACCATAAAGACAACACCCATTAAAGTACCCTTTATCGAGCCTAAGCCACCGATAATGATCATCGCTAAGAATTGAATAGACATCATAATGGTGAAACCTTCTGCCGATACATAACCTAAGTAATGGGCATATAGCGCACCACCAATACCAGCATAAAAAGACGATATACCAAATGAAAGTAAGCGATATTTATTTAACTTTACCCCCATAATTTCAGCTGATAAGTAATGATCACGTACCGCAACAAAGGCACGTCCATCACGGCTACGCATTAAGTTACAGCCCCAGATAAACATAAAGACTAGTGCAAATAATGCAATATAGTAAAAGCTTTCATCGGTATCAAACACAAAACCAAATAAGTTTACTGGGTCGGCCACTGAACCTGCTGCACCACCAGAAAACCAGTCTGCACGGGCGAAGAAATCTTCGATGATAAATTGCGAGGCAAGTGTCGCTATCGCTAAATACAAACCTTTGATTCTAGCAGCTGGCGCACCAAACATCATACCAACGCCCATGGTTAAGAATCCCGCTAAAGGGATACATAAAAACACAGGAATATGAAAGCTTACGTTTAACCAAGCCGAAGCAAACGCACCAAAGCCAAAGAAAGCACCGTGACCTAACGATATCTGGCCGGTGTAGCCCACTAAAATATTCAACCCTAATGCAGCAATGCCCAAATAGGATATTTGAATTAATAAGGTAATAAAGTAACCATCAACAACTAACGGTGCAAAGCACAACGCTATAATGGTAAAAATAGTCACCCAACGGATAGTTTTCGTTTCAAAAATTGTATTATCTTGTTTATAGCTAGTGCGGAAATCTCCGCACGGGCGCATGGCTAAACTAGACATAAATCACTCCTAAATAATTATTTTTCTTAAGCGAGCAGTACACTACTGCTCGCTCATCATATTTATACAAACAATTGCTATATACGTTCAATGTCTTGGGTACCAAATAAACCGTAGGGTTTGAACCAAAGAATAATTAACAACACATAAAATGGTGCGATATCGTACATATTACCAATATGTAAATATTGACTATCAAAAAACTCAGCTACGTTTTCTAATACACCGATGATAAGACCACCAACAATTGCGCCAATAATTGAGTCTAGCCCGCCTAAAATAACGGCTGGGAATACTTTGATACCCATAATAGAAAGTGAATCTGAAACGCCATTAACCATACCAAGCACTATTCCTGCGGTAGCAGAAACTGTTGCAGCAATGCCCCAACTCATCGCAAAAACATGTTTTATAGATATGCCTAAACTTTGAGAGGCTTGTTGATCAAAAGCAGTCGCTCTCATTGCTAAGCCATGTTTAGAATGTTTAAAGAATAAATAGAATGCGACCATGATAATTAACGCTATCACTGTACTCATTAAGTACGCCATTTCTACATTTAAGCCCAAGATATTAATCGACTCAGTATCAAATACTTTCGGATAACTTTGCGGTGAAACACCAAATATCCATTTCATTAAGGCTTGGAAGAAAATAGACAGGCCGATAGTCACCATGATCACCGAGATAATTGGCTCACCAATCATAGGACGCAGTACTATCATTTGTAACAGCACACCAAAACCTGCCATAAATACCAGTGTTAATAAAAACCCTAGAAAAAATGGCAACTCTAAGTAAACCAATGAAGCCCAACAGACCCAGGCACCAATAAGTAAAAACTCACCTTGGGCAAAGTTAACAATTTTTGTTGATTTATAAACCAACACAAAACACATACCAATTACACCGTACAACAAGCCAACAATAAGGCCATTGACGACTAATTGAGTTAAGAGTTCAAAATTCATGATGCTTTCCTCTGAGTTTGACTACTTGTTGACGAAACAGCACTACCATCATTTTCAATTACCGTAGCAACTTTAAGTGACGTTCGAATACGTGAGCTACCACCATCTTGGAAGGTAATGACAGTATCTATATCAACCATGTCTTGGTTGTCATAAATAGACTCAATAATGTCACCGTATTTATCAGCAATTACCGAGCGTCGTACTTTACGTGTACGCGTTAATTCACCGTCATCTGCATCAAGCTCTTTATAAAGCAAGATAAACTTATTTATTTTTTGTGCATCCGGTAATGTTGCATTAACCTTTTCCACTTCCTCACTAAGCTTTTGATAAACTTCAGGTAAAGCCGAAAGACTAGTGTAATTAGTAAAGCCTAAACCTTGTTGTTCTGCCCACTTAGAAACAATAGAAAAACGAATACAAATAATGGCACTTAAGTAAGGCATGTCTTTACCTAAGATAACCGCTTCACCAATAAATGATGAGAATTTCAGCTTGTTTTCTATATATTGTGGTGAGTACTGCACACCATTACTGGTTTTAGCTAAATCTTTAATTCGGTCAATAATAACCAAATGCCCTGACGGTTTGAAATAACCCGCATCGCCAGTATGCATCCAACCATCAATAACATCTTCATCATAGGCTTTTTGATTATCTAAATAACCGGTGAACATACCAACCGTTCTAGCGATAACCTCACCGACACCTTCTTTATCGGTGTTAATAACTTTAACTTCGGCGGTATCAAAAGCAACACCAACACTGTCGTAGTCAACATCATTTGCTTTGTGAACTGTGTAAGCACCACATAGCTCAGTTTGACCATAAAGCTGACGTAACGGTACACCAATAGTTTGGAAGAACCTAAAGGTGTCAGGCCCCATTGCCGCGCCACCGGTTGCCGCTGATTTTAAATTACTGAAACCTAATCTATCTTTTAAGGCATTCATTAGTATAAGATCGGCAAACCATGAACGTTTTCCCTCTAATTGTGCTTTTTCAGATATCGCAAAGGCATAATCAAATAACTTTTGTTTAAGTGGCGTTGAATCCATCATCCGGGCTTTAACGTCGGCTAAAATACCTTCCCATACGCGTGGTGCCAGTAAAACAAAATTGGGGCCAATTTCACGTAAATCGGCCATAAGTGTTTCTTGCCCTTCAACAAAGTTGACTATTTGACGAGAAATCAAGGCTTGGCCAACGGCATAGACTTGTTCCATGATCCATGGCAAAGGTAAAACCGACACGTAATTGTCACCTGGTTGGCGAGGATCGGCACGTAAATATGAACTACAGTGCTTAACAAAATTACCACCACGTAAAAAGGCTATTTTAGGTTTTGAGGTGGTACCTGAAGTTGTACAGTAAAGAGCAGTTTCATCCGCATCAGTCGCATCAACATAGGTGTCATATAGCTCAGGCGACATTTTATCTATTTCTTGTCCCTGCTTATATATATCTTCAATGCTGATCAAACGTTTATCGTCATATTTACGCATACCACGCGGATCACAATAAACAATAATTTTCACATCATCAATTTCATCACCTAGCTCAAGTAATTTATCACACTGCTCTTCATCTTCAGCAATAACAACAGTGGCATTACTTTTATTAAGTAAGTAAACCACTTCTTCATGTAAAGAGTCTTGGAAAATACCGATTGAGTAACACCCCATCGCATGCGCGGCTATTTCACCCCAAACCCACTCTGGTCTGTTATCACCTAATAAGGCGATAGCCTCTTTAGGGTTAACTCCTAGTTTTCTTAACGCTAACGATATCCACTTAACGCGATCACTATAATCTTGCCAGTTAAATTCGTTCCAAATACCAAACTCTTTTTCACGCATGGCAATATCATTTGGCCAACTTTTTGCGTTATGTCTCAGTATTTTTGGAAAAGTATCTAACTCTCCCATTTCATAGTCTTTACTTGTAGGTACTTGTAGTGAGCTTGACATTAACTAGCCTCCTGTAAACTATCTTCATCATCATCTTCTATGCCTAAATAAGCACGTTTAACATGAGGATCGGCCATCACTTCTTCAGGTAAGCCTGACATTAGTTTCTTACCAAAATCAAGTACCATCACTTGATGTGAAATATCCATCACTACGCTCATATCATGCTCAATCATTACTACTGTGATGCCAAACTCTTCATTTAAATCGAGAATATAACGAGCCATATCTTCTTTTTCTTCCAAATTCATACCAGCCATAGGCTCATCGAGAAGAATTAACTTGGGCTTTAATGCCATGGCACGTGCTAGCTCAACACGCTTACGTAAACCATAAGACAAGGTGCCAGCAACAGATTTTCTGATATGAGAAATCTCTAAAAAGTCGATTATTTCTTCACAATAACGACGGTGGGCAAGCTCTTCTTTTTGCGCTGGTGATGCCCAATATAAAGGCCCAGTTAACCAGTTGTTTTTCAATAAGTGATGACGGCCAACCATGATATTGTCTAAAACCGACATATGACCAAACAGGGCTAAATTTTGAAACGTTCGTCCCATGCCAAGATCTGCTCGGTCATTTGGACGTAGATTAGTGACAATTTTGTCATTGAAAATAACATTTCCAGAATTTGGTTGATACCGTCCAGAAACGCAGTTAAGCATGGAGGTTTTACCTGCACCGTTAGGACCGATAATGGAAAATACAGAGCCACGGGGTACTTCAAAGCTAACGTCGGTTAATGCTTTTACACCACCAAACGCTAATGAAATATTCTCTACTTTGAGTATTGACTCAGTCATACTCACACTCCTAAATTGATAAATAATATATGCGTTTTGACACGCTCACTGACATCCTGTCATTGCGATTTACCGTACGTCCTGTACATAAAAAAAAGGGGGGAAATTCCCCCCTCAAAAACGTAACAACAAAATGGGAACTGTTACGGGTGCAAAGCTATTGCTAACTCAGCTAAAATTCGTACAACTAAAGTACATAACGCATAGTTAGTTGCGCAAAGTTAGAATCTGCGTCTTGGTCATCTCTTGAGTAATTACCCACTTCAACACCTACCGCTAATTGCTTAGTTAGGTTTTTGAATAAGTTAACGCTCCATTGCGTGCTTTCCCAACCTGCAATGTCCGCTTCAGCATGACCATAAGCCACGGTAGTTCTTAAATCATCGCTCCAGAAGTGACGATAGGCGGCAATATATGAGGTGGTTTCTTCCGCTTCTTCACCTACAACATCAGCTGCTGAAACAACACCCACGTAACGACCGACATTACCGCCATGTACTTGGAAACGAAGATCATCTTTACCAAAGGTTTTAATACGACCGGCAACTGAGTAACCAATAGCTGTTTCAGTATTACCTAGTGCGGTATTTAATTGACGACCAAGACCGGCTACAGAAATGTTACCCCAATCGCCTTTGAAGCTATATTTAGCGATAACATCAGGCACATCATCTAGGCTACCGTCACCACCAAAAGTATATGGATTTTCAAGTGATACTTGGAAATTACCCATGGTATAGCGTATTTGACCTTGACGGATAAACGCTAAACCATTCGCTGGGCCAGCAAAATCAGCAGTTTCAGGAATAGCACTGGTGTTCATAAACGTAGTCCATGTTTGACCAACAACCACGTCTTTATATTTAATAAAGGCATGACGAAGACGCGGACTAGCAGAGTTAGAAATTATTTGATTACCTTGAGCACTGTTAATAAAATCCAATTCAATAAAGCCCATCACTTCGCCATGGGTGTATTTCATGTTAAAACGAGTTTCGTTAGCATTTAAGTTAAGTTGTGATTTACTCGTACCGTCAAAGGCGCCATCAGGACCGTTGCCTTTTGCAGTACCAGCACCTAACCAAAATGGTCTGTAGGCAACGTCACCATCAACATAGCGCGCATCGACTTTAATGTAGCCACCAAAAGATATTTTACTATCATCAGATAATTTGATGTCGTAACCAGCATTTNCCGCGCCTGTGGCGACAAGTAACGATGAGGTAAGTAATAGTTTTTTAAATTTATTGTTAAACATTGTCTGTTCCCATTTTCTTGTTGTGTTTTATTTGTAAAGCCGAGCTCTTTGTCTCTTAGTTTATGTTTTGTTGCATCATTTCTTAATTTAACGTCAAAGTGATGTTAAATTATTGTTCTGTTAATAAGGTAGGGTTAATTGACTTGAAAAGGAATTAGACCTAAGTCTAAAATGTCATTTTTTATCTTAGACTTTAGTCGAGAGGTGAAGATTTTCTCTTTATACAAAGGGTTAGTTGGCCTTGAAACCAATTCTAAAGCCACCCCAATGTTTTCCTTGCACTATAATTGGTGCGGAAACATCGTGCATAATTTCGCCAGTATCTCGCTTGTAAGTTTGTAATAAAAATTTGTCAGTGTGCTGGCCACAACGAATACCAGTTGGATCATTAAACATTCGCTTAGTGCGACTATTCATCATATCGATATCAACATTCCCCGTTAGTGGTTTAGAGAAGCATTTATTATGGGTAGGAAAATACCCATTAATATCGACAGACCCAGCATAAATCATCTCAGGGTGCTTTTGCAGTAACGGTTCTTGAATGCTCGGTAAATTTCTATCGGTAAACTGATCAAAACTGGTAGTAAATTTTGGCGGTTTTGTATTACCTAATTCTTTGTAATTAAAATCGAACAGTTGCTGTAGTGAAATTTTATTGCTAGTTATACTTTGCTCAAACATTTCGCTTACTTGCTTTGCGGCGAACTCTGCTTGGCGGCACATTTTATTAACTAAGGTATCTCCGTCAAATTCAGACAGGTGAACAAAAATGGATTCGGTGCCATTGGCAAGTGTTTCTGCCTGCTTAGATACTGTTTGAGTCTCTTTACTTTTATCAATAAGAAAATCATGCAAGTTGACTATCGAAGAAGATATTTCAGCCGCGGCTAAATCTTGCTCTTGCAATGCCTGACTGATGTGATCACTGGCAGCAGATGAGTCAGCCATTAGCTGGTCAATATTAGCGAAAGATTGCGATAGCTCGGTCATGGTATTAACGACACTACCTGTTTGTTGCACTATTGTGCTCATTACTGTCATCGTTTCGTTAGTTTCATTACTAATTTGATTTAACATTTCACCAATTTGGTTAGTGGCATCGGCTGTTTTTGCGGCTAAAGCTCTTACTTCATCAGCGACCACAGCAAAACCTCGACCTTGTTCACCAGCCCTGGCTGCTTCAATAGCAGCATTTAATGCTAATAAATTGGTTTGAGAAGAGATACCGTCAATTACATCAGTGATACTTTGAATTTCAGAGGCTTTTTTCTCCAGTGATTTTATTTTATCAGCAGCAATATTTACGGAATCATTCAATTGATTAACGACAGCTATATTCTCAGTTAATTGTTCTGAACTCGCTGTACTAGCACTCATTGCTTGGTTGGCTTGTTGTGAGGCGACCACAGAGCTGTCATTTATTTGCTTACTATTAACCGACATTTGCTCTGCTGCTGTAGCAAGACGATCGACATCGTCACTCGAATTCTCAATAGCTTTACTTAATTGCGCTAAAAAAAAACTAATTTCTGCTGAATTTATCGCCAATTCACTAGCTTTAATGCCAATCTCTTCACCAATTTTTGCAAATTGCTTAGTGGGTTGCTCTTCAGCTTTGTTCTCTGGGTTAACTTGGTTTTGTTTCGCGGTAAAAAAAATCAATAAAAAACTTAACGTGGCGAGTCCGAAAGCGGTTTGTATCGGTGAGTTAAAAAAATCAGCACCAAAATAATGAAAAAGCGCAATGAATATTGCGCTAACCAACGCATAAACGATGACAGGAGTTGTTTTTTTATTCATTATAATTACCTTTACGACTTAGAATTTACCTCCAGTTAGCATACGAGGATAGTCAAATGAGACAATTAGACTTTAGTGGGGTTATTATAGATCAAAAGGAGTAGATATGAGCACTTTTCAAATATTGTAACTACGGCAGTCTTGCCGTTGATAGTGAATAGCTTGTTGTTAATAATTTATAAAATAATATCTTTGAGTAATACTTTGTCGGTACTGGCTTTTCCTGTTATTTGAGCGAGTAATAGTTCTGCGGTGGCAATAGCATCATTTAACGCATCATGGCCATGGTGAGCAGGGAGTTGATAGTTGTTGCGTAAATTTGATAAGCGTAATTCAGAAGGATCGTAAGCGACATCGCGTTTATCAAGTTGTCGTTTGGCGATAACTAAGGTATCGATCATCGGAAAATCAGGCACTAAACCATAAAGTTTAAGGCAAGCTTGTTGTAAAAATTGTCGTTCAATTCTGGCGAAATGCACTAACATGACTTTACCCGCTAAGGCTTTTAATAATTGTTCCACTACAAGGTGTAGCGGCTGTCCCTGTTCTTTTTGAGCATCGGTAATGTGATGTATAATAACGTTACTTTCTTCAAGTTGTACTTTAGTGTTAATTATTTGATGATAACAGGAGTTAAGTTTTATTTGCTCATGCTCCAGTGAAACAAAACCAACACTGAGTAATTTATCGGCTTTGGCATTAAGACCTGTGGTTTCAAAATCTACCGCTAATATAGGCAGTTCAGCTATGGGCGTGTTAAGTGTAGGAAAAGGCACAGACAAAAAGTCATGTAAAGGACCATAGGGCACTTTTTTTAATAGTCTTTTTCGTTTTGCTTCATAGCCGACTATGTAATTAATGAATGAATTCATACTTATGTTACCTCGAAATTTACGATTCAGGGAGAATTAAAAGACATAGAGGCACAGGTTCATAGTTCCAGACTGAACCTAAGTACCTACATATATGAACCCTCTCCTATTGCAAGATATTTATTAAATAGAGCAAGTTTTAGCCATTAGAGACTTGTCTGTCTTGAGTCTTGCAGTGTTTTGATGACCTTGAAAGCATCTTTCAAATGCTCACGTTCTAATTTTGATAACTCTTTGGGTGGTAAGTAGTTGTCAGGTTCAAGCCCTAGCATCAATTTATTTGCTTGGTGTTTTACTCGTAAAATCCCTAAAAACTCGTAAGCATCGATCAGGTTTTCTGCGGATGATTTGGAAATAGCCGCAGAGCCTGCGGCTTGCTTAATACGTTCAATAGTATTAACAGCGCTAATCCCCTGAGAAAGAGCATAAATGCGAGCAAGATCAACAATAGGAGCGATGCCATTATGTTTAAGATCTAAAGTGTCTTTGTGTTTACCGTTTTGCTTTAACACAAAATCACGAAAAAAGCCGAGCGGTGGTCGTAAGCCTAAAGCATTTTTTGATAAATGAGCGATAAACAAACTATTTCTTTTCGTCTTTTTGAGTAAATTTGTCCGAACAGCATTAAGTAAACTGGCATCACCACAAATGGTCTCTAAATCAAAAAATACGCTAGAGTTCAATAATGCTTTTGGCGTTGGTGCATCAACCCAGCCATCAAAGTATTTTTGCCAAACTTTTACCGGCTGACGCCATTTTGGATTGGTTGCCATTATATCGCCAGGACAATAAATAAATCCACAGTCAGCTAAACCGTCACAAACAAAATGTGCTAGATTTTCAAACCAAGCATCATCGTATGGCTTCATAGAATCACAAATGATTATGCCATTGTCTTGATCTGAATGTGCTAATTGTTCTTGTCTTGCTTGTGAGCCTGCTGCCAGCCAGGCATAGGGAACAGGTGATTGACCATATTTTTCTTCGGCCATTTCAATTAAGCGTTTAGTAAAGGCCATGGTAATTGCACTGATACTTTTACCCACATGATCGGCACTAGCACCTAGTTTAGCTAAGCGAATTTGTAATTTTGGTAGTAAATCGCTGATTTCCTTTAGATCTGCTAAGCTTTTTGCTTTATGAATAATGCTAGAAAAATTAACCGCATTCTGACCTTCATTATTCATTAAGTCGGTGACGGTGACCATACCAACTACTTTACCTTGTTTGGTTACTGGCAGGTGGTGAATATGCTTGGCGGTCATTGCCATTAAGGCATCATAAGCATTACTCTTGATATCAATAGTGCTCATGTTACGCGTCATTATTTCACAAATGCTGGCGCTAATAGGTAAGCCTTGGGCAACACATCGTCGACGAATGTCTTTGTCGGTAACAATGCCAATTGATTTGCTGTTATCAAGTACTACTAAACAAGAATAACCTTGTTCGGTCATTTGTATTGCTGCTTGTTGAATGCTTTGACTGGCGTCTATACCGGCGACCGGGGAATGGTAAAAATTACTGACTGAGGTATTCATCAAAGATGATGAAATGATAGCCTCTTCATTAACCTTAGACATTTTTTGTTTGAGTCGTTGCGCTGAATTATAGTTGAAATAGTCACTAATACTTGGATATTTCTCGCCAAGTTCGCGTAACACTTCGCAATCAAGACTATAGATTAAGCAGTCTTCGTCAGTCTTCACTTGTCGTGGCGTTTTTTGTTGATTATTGCTTGCTGTTTGTAAACTCTGTTTACAAAATTCGGTGCATAAATCGCCTTCTCCTAAACGAGAAATCAGCTCGTTATCGTTAGTCAAACAACTTAATGCGCCTTTACGGACAATATATAAGCGTGGTTCATTGATTCCATTGGGGGGAAGAGTTTCGCCTTTACGTACGTAGTTAATGCTTAACTCTCGTATTAAACGTGCCAGTGCTGGCTTTGGTAAGCTGTCAAAGGGAGGAATGCTTTGTATAAAACTTGAAATTTCAGAAAGTTCAATATCCATTGTTAGTATCTGCCTGCATTTAGAAGAGCATGTAGATTAGTCTTTGATCCTTGAGACGAAGCCAGACCTACGCTTAATACCCTTGGTATTAGTTGTTAATTTAGTGTGCTATTTCTATACAGTCAACCATTGAGATGATGATCTAGACTAAAGTTGCAGTTGAAATACGTTAAACACTATAAAGCTAGTTATTTCAGCCTGTTCACCGCCGTTAATTATTATAAAAAACCACTTTAGTCACTGATCTAGACTAAAGTTTAATACCCGCAAAAAAAAAAGCTTGTTAAATTAATCGCTAGTAAAAGTTGAATATGGATTTTTGTCTCTGTCTTTTCTTTGTTTAAGGTAACTGACAGTAATCTATATTCACACTTTTTCTAGAAAGTTATTACATTAAGTGCTTTTCATTAATATTAGCGTAACAATAATATTAAAACGCTGATTTCGTAATAAAAATTAAAATAACGTCGCTAGGAGACTATTGTGGAAAATAAAGAAACATATTGGTCGGAGAATATTCGAATCATATCGATCTGCCTTGCAATCTGGTTTGTAGTTTCATTTGGTTTTGGCTTAATACTGGTAGAACCGCTAAATGCAATTCATCTAGGTGGATATAAACTTGGTTTTTGGTTTGCACAGCAAGGTGCTATTTATGCCTTTCTGGTCTTAATCTTTTGGTATGGCCACAAAATGAATGAGCTTGATAAAAAATATGATGAGGGGAATAAATAATGGAAGAGTTAAAACTCTATACTTATATTGCAGTATTTAGCACATTCGCTTTATATTTCGCAATTGCTTGGTGGGCTCGTGCGGGTTCAACCAGTGATTTTTACGTAGCGGGCGGTGGTATTACCCCATTACAAAATGGTATGGCAATTGGTGCCGATTGGATGAGTGCAGCGTCATTTATCTCAATGGCTGGTTTAATTGCTTTCTTAGGTTACGGTGGCTCAGTTTTCTTAATGGGTTGGACCGGTGGTTATGTATTATTAGCCATGCTACTTGCACCTTACATGCGTAAGCATGGTAAGTTTACTGTGCCTGAGTTTATCTTCGATAGATATTATTCTAAAACTGCACGTGTTGTTGCTGTTGCTTGTTTAATCATCGCTTCATTGACTTACATTATTGGTCAAATGAAAGGTGTGGGTGTTGCTTTCTCTCGCTTCTTAGAAGTTGATTACGGCCTAGGCTTAGGCATCGGTATGTTCGTTGTTTGGGTATATGCGGTACTAGGTGGTATGAAAGGTATTACTTACACGCAAATCGCTCAATATGTAGTAATGATTTTTGCTTATACCATTCCAGCAATCTTTATTTCATTCCAACTAACAGGTAACCCAATTCCACAACTAGGCTTAGGTAGTACTTTAGCTGATGGTAGTGGTATCTACTTGCTTGATAAGTTAGATATGGTTGTTACTGATTTAGGCTTTAAAGAGTACACCACAGCTAACTTGGGCGGAACATTAAATATGTTCGCATATACAATCTCTCTGATGATTGGTACTGCCGGTCTTCCTCATGTAATTATGCGCTTCTTTACTGTGCCTTCAGTACAAGCGGCACGTCAATCAGCAGGTTATGCGCTTGTTTTCATCGGCTTGCTTTACACAGTTGCTCCGGCAGTTGGCGCTATGGCTCGTCTTAACTTGATGAATACCATTGAACCTACTGCAGGTGAGAACCTTGTTTATGCGGAACGTCCACAATGGTTCAAAGACTGGGAAAAAACCGGTTTATTGAAATTTGAAGATAAAAACGGCGATGGCAAAATTCAGTATACATCTAATACAACAGATCAAACTATCACCACAATAAATGCAATGACTGGCAAAGAAATAGTAGTACTTCCAAATGAAATGGTTAAAGTTGACCGTGACATTATGGTACTAGCTAACCCTGCGATTGCGAATTTACCTAACTGGGTTATTGCACTTGTTGCTGCCGGTGGCCTAGCAGCTGCACTATCAACAGCTGCAGGTTTATTGTTAGCGATATCCTCATCCATCTCTCATGATTTAATGAAAGGGATTTTAACCCCAGATTTATCGGAGAAAAATGAGTTACTTGCTGGTCGTATAGTTATGACCATCGCGATATTAGTTGCAGGTTATCTAGGGCTAAATCCTCCAGGATTTGCTGCAGGTACAGTTGCACTGGCCTTCGGTTTAGCGGCATCAAGTATCTTCCCAGCATTAATGATGGGTATTTTCTCTAAGAAAATGAGTGGCACAGCTGCAATAGCAGGTATGTGTTCTGGTATCGGTATAACTATGCTGTATGTGTTCCAACACAAAGGCATTATGTTTATCCCAGGTACTTCATTTTTAGGTGATATGGGTCCTAACTGGTTCCTAGGTATTTCTCCTAACGCTTTTGGCTGTATAGGTGCATTAGTTAACTTTGGTGTCGCGTTCGTGGTACTTCAAATAACTGGTCCTGCTCCGGCGCATATTCAACAGATGGTAGAAAATATGCGTTTACCAGGTGACTGTGCTGCAGCGCACGATCACTAAGACTATTAGCTCGAAATTCAATTGTTGAATTTAGAGTTAAATCTCAAAAATAAAAAGCTAGACGACAATTTTTAAAGAGTCGTCTAGCTTTTTCTGTTAGATTACCGACCTTATTGAATAAGAAGATAAATTATTATGAACAAACACATGAAAGTTGCTTTTATGGTTGCTCCTTTTTTAGCTATATTAGGCTATGTTGGTGCTGACTTTTATAATGAAAATCAAGCAGCTAAGACTAAAATAATTCAATTAGTGCCTGAGGGGCATTGTGATATTATTAATCAAAGTTGTGTACTTAAATCAGGTGAATTTAAAGTGAATGTTTCTGATGAAGGTGGTGTAACCGAGGTTAATTCTACTTTTCCTCTTGATAGCGCGACACTATTTTTAGTGGATAAAGACAACAACATGACAGCTTACCCATTAGGTATGCAAAAAAGCCCTTATTACTGGCGCAGTAATACGCAATTACGTAGTCTAGTGAGTAATAAAGGAGATAGTTATAAATTACGCTTGATTGCTAAGATCAAGGGTGGCCAATATATTAGTGAGTTTTATACCCAAACGACTAAGTAAAGTAGAATCATACGCTTTAAATGATGATTGCAGCGCGTACCGCTGTTGTTTACTGTGATTTAGTAGTGATTGTTTATTTTCTATCTGCATTTTTTCTTGATAAGTATTGAAGTACCATAAGGCATTAATAAAATAACAAAATCGTAAATAGTGCTTGAGCTGTTGCGGATCAATACTTACCGAGAATTGATCCTGGTATTGCGCAATAATTACGGTGACTTTATCACTAGCTAGGTTATTTACCGCAATAAACATTGCTAAATCATATTCAATCGGGGCAATACAAGCACATTCATAATCTATTAACCAAGTGTGTTGTGCTTGATTTATTAACACATTGCTAAAATTCAAATCACCATGACAACAAACACCCGCTCTGACGTCATTAATTGGGGTCAAAATCACTTCAGTAAGTTGTCGTAGCTCAGCTTTTTGTATCGCACAATAATGTCTTTTATTGATTAACTTATTGATAATGTCGGCGGGGGCTAAATCGATAGGTTTTGCGGTTAGTTGATGGCAGCGCACCATTAACTTAATTGCATGCTCTATTTTATCATCGGTATTAATTGTACTTGATGCTAAATTGTTAGCATCAATAAAGTTACTGATGAGCCAGTGTTGATCATGGTAAATAACGCTTGGACTAAGACCTGACTTACTGGCGTATATGGCCACAGGTGCTTCTATATTGTCGGTAATAGTTTTAGCAAAATAGACTTTTTTATCGGCACTAACTTTATAGCAAGCTTGGCTTAACCCTGATGTTATCTTTGAAATTTTTTCAATATGGTTAAAGCAAGCCAAAGTATAGAGAGTATTTTTCATCACTGTTAACCATTAACGGCTTGAGTTAACTTGACTTGCTTACTTTTATAGAGTCTTTGCCATTTTAAAAATCCGTAGCCAGCAATTAGCACATAAATGATAAATAACACTACAGTCGGCATTAACCCTTTTTCTAGATAAAGATAAATGGAAACGGCATCTATCACTAACCAATACAACCAGTTTTCTAGTACTTTTTGAGTAACTAAATAAGTGGCGAATACTGCAAAAACAGTGGTAAAAGTATCAAGGTAAGGGAAACTCGCAGGAGTGTAATTGGCCATTATATAACCTAAAATGAAGGAGGTTATTGTTAATATCAGGCAAGCCTTTAAATGCCAGTTAGCCGACCAAGAAATTATCGCTAAAGTCATCTCTTTTGAGGTAGGGTCTTGTACAGAGTTTGTTGATGAATTTTTTTGCCAAGCCCAATAACCGTAAACCGCCATCACTAGGTAATAAGCATTGAGTGCACTGTCCATTAATAGCAACACATCATAAAAAATAATCGTGTATAACGCGGTGCTAATAAAAGCGGCAGGCCAACACCACAATGAACCTTGCGCGGCTAGCAATATGTAGGCAAGGGCAAGTAACATGGCGACAAGCTCGAGCCAAGGAAGAGTTGTAAGGTAATCAACAAAACTAACAAGTAAATCAGCCACTAGCTTTCTGCTTCAACTTGTGAACGATCACCATTAATAAATTTACAAACAAATACAGCGGCATTGGTATTGCTATGGACATGTTTAATCTCGCGCATTACGTTACTTACGGCTAAATCATAATCACCAAATACTTGTGTGCTCATCCCGTTAGTGACTACTTTTAAGCCTTCAACTTGACGAAGACGCTTGATAAAGGCCCAGATTTCATCTTTAAAATTATCCATGGCTAATGGATATAAGCTTAATTCGATCGATATTTTCATAAAACCCCCTTAATTACTCTATCTTACGCTCCAGATAAACAAAAGCTACTTGCTTGTCCTGAGCGTATAAATAAAGTTAAGCTTAAAATTGATAGTCGACAGTGACACCAAAAACTAATGGCTCAGACAATAATGTGTATTGTTCTGGTATATAATTTTTACGTGGATCGTTAGGAAAATAAAACCCACGGTTAGCATAGTCTCTGTCGGTTAAATTGCGACCCCAAAGCTTTACTTGCCAATCATCCGTTAAATAAGTAATTGAGGCGTTTAATAATACCATTGCTTTTGATTTTATATCCTGTTCAGGAATAGCCTCGTCAAGCTCAACCGAGTCATTACCATCATAATCATAATATCGTGTATCAGAGAAATAGAACTCATCTTTACCGTCGAGTGACATATTGAACAGCCAAGCATCGCTTGGTTGATAATTAACGCCGATGTTAAATTGATAATTTGGTGCATGAGACTGCTGTTCACCACTTAATGACAGGCCATCGGCGGTAATAAAGTCATTGAATTCTGTATCGAGCAAACCTAAAGAGCCGTATAGATTGAGGGTGCCGTTTATTTGCCATGCAGCTTCTATTTCAAGACCATAGTTGTTACCTGAAGCCGCGTTACCTAAGTATTCAATAAAACTGGTGCTGTTATTATCATTAGCAATAGTTTTAGAGCTTTTTACCTGCATGTCGGTTCTGTCCATATAAAATATGGCAGTACGAACATAAGCATCATTATTAAGTAGTGACACTTTATAACCTAACTCATAGTTGGTTAAATATTCAGGATCAAAAGTACGCAATTCATTAGGTAAACTGCCATCGGTATTTACTCCACCGGCTTTATAACCGCGGTTGATTGAGCCATACCAAAAGCTGCTATCACTTTGTTGGTAACTAAGTACTAACTTACCACCAAACATAGTATCGTCCAAGTTATCAGTAAAACCGTCTGATTTAACATAGTTGGCATCACGTTGTTCAACGCGTAGTCCTGTAGTTAAAAACCACTGTGTATTTAGTTGGCTATCAAGCTGCCCATAAACAGCAATAGATCTTGTGTCAAAGTTCGACGTAAAGCTATCGGCTGGGTCGGTATATTGACGCTGTAAATTTTCATCATCCTTTTTAAGGTAAAAGCCAACAACCCAATTGGTTGAACCATTGAATAATTTGCTGCTGTCGTTTGATAGCGCTCTTAATTCAAATGTTTTTGTTGATTTATCTCGGAAATAATAATCCTCAGTTGAATACCCACCAGGAATACCTACATAAGTCCAATCTTCATCAAAGCCATAAACGAGCTCAGAATCCGCACTACTAATTAATGTTTTAAGGGTGAATGCGTCAAAACCTTGGTAAGTGAAATTAGCTGAAAATGCTGAAGTTTTTTGACTATCAACGCCAGGTTGATCGGAAAGGGTTTCGCGAGTGTTATCCAGTGAAAACGCATCATAGCCATTGTCAAAGTCAAAGTAAAAAGCGGCTAAGTCTATCGTTAACGTTTGGCTAGCTGCTATTGATAGCTTTCCTCTAACGGTAGTTTCGTCTCGGTTGTTAGTGTTCTCTCTTTCTAGATAGCTATTCTCAATAAAACCATCACTTTTATATTGATTAGCGGTTAAGCGATAATTAACCGCGTCTGAAGCGGGGCCGGAAAGTGCTAAACCCAAACCATAGCTGTCGTAGTTTCCGACATCTAACTTAACGGCACCTTCAAACTCATCTGTTGGCGCATTAGTGGTAATATTGATTATACCTGCTAGAGCATTGGCGCCAAAGCGAGTACCTTGTGGGCCACGAAAAATTTCAGCTTGTTGTACATCAAAAAGATTAGCGATACTGCCAATGCCAGTGAAATCAATACCGTCGATAATCATACCCACAGAAGGATTGATGGGCTCTTTAAATTGGCTACGCTCACCAATACCACGAATTTGATAATAACGCGCGCGTTGTGAGCCGCTGGCAAAATTAACGTTGGGAGTAGCGGCTATTAGTTCTTCAAGGTGTTGGGCATTACGTTGTTTTATTTCAACAGCTGTTAATACCGACAAAGAAGCAGGAGTTTTCAATAAATTTTGTTGACGGAAATCACTGGTTACAGTGAGCACTTCTACCTCTGCGGTATTGTTTTCTTCGTTGGCAAAAGCCGTAGCAGTGACAAGTAATATAGATGAAGTAAGGAAAGATTTGCTAAAGTTCATAAAGATCTCATAAGTAAAGATATATTATGGGAGCGGGCACGGGGAGGTCGTCTTGGGTAGACTGTGATCAGATCACTAACCATTCCTACGCCGGTTATATTAGTATTCACTTGTGGTGGTTACTAACTCCCGTCTAGGTTCAAAGGGTTTGTTGATTTCATCAACATCTCAGTGATTAGATATTCATATAAAAACAAATAAAATCGCACTCCTTGGTTTGCGGCGAAGTCTAGCAATTTTTTGGTGTTAATGTTTAGCTATTTTATAATGAAATAGCTAAAAGTCGTATTTATCTCAGTGTATTATCTTGCTTATATTGTTATGGTTGATTGTTATTGATTTAATTCATTAACCCTATTTTTTATACGTATATAGAGATTTTTTATGTTCCCAAATTGGCAATTAGTCAGTATCAGTTTACTTTACATTGGCTTGTTGTTTTTCATCGCCTATTTAGGGGATAAATATAAGCATCAATTAGCAAAGAAAGCGCAAGGAATTATCTATGCCTTAACGCTGGGAGTGTACTGTACCTCGTGGAGTTTTTTAGGAACTACAGGGCAAGCTGCCACTAATTTTTTGTCACATATTCCTATTTATCTTGGGCCAATACTGTTATTTGTTTTTGCTTGGCCATTTATTCAACGTATTATTCGCGTTAGCTTAAAACTAAACTTAACCTCTATTGCTGATTTACTCGCAGCACGTTTTGGTAAATCACATAATCTTGCGATTATGGTTACTATTGTTGCGTTTGTTGGCACCATGCCCTATATCGCTTTGCAATTAAAAGCGATGGTATATACCTTTCAGCAGTTACAAATTGATCAAAGCTTTTCTAGTTGGCATATTGGCTTAGTGGTTAGTTTAGTATTGGTTGTTTTTACTATTTTATTTGGCATTCGAAACATTGATGTAACCGAACGACACCCTGGGGTAATGTTAGCGATTGCCTTCGAATCATTAGTTAAACTGATTGCTTTTCTTGCAGTGGGTTTATTTGTTTGTTTTTCTTTATTCGACTCGCCTTTAGATATATGGCAACAATCAGGCGCTAGTTTGAAACTTGAACAACAAATGAATGTTGATAATATTAGCGCGATGTTAGCGATGTTAGTGATTGTTATGGCGGCGTTTTTGTCGTTGCCAAGACAGTTTCAGGTGATGGTAGTTGAGCTGAGAGATCAAAAAGATACTTGGTTAGGTCGACGGGTATTTCCGCTTTATATTCTTGTTTTTGCTTTTTTTGCCGCACCGCTAGGATTGGCTGGACAATTATTATTAGGGGATACCGTCCCTTCTGATGCATACGTGTTGTTCTTGCCGGGCGTTGGCGGGCAAACGTGGTTAACCTTGTTTACTTTTCTTGGCGCAGTGTCTGCGGCGAGTTCAATGGTAATAATCTCGGCTATCGCGTTAAGTACCATGCTCAGTAATGAGATTGTTTTTCCGCTGCTTTATCGCCAACAAAAGGTCGCGCAAACCAATTACGATAATTTTAGGCAGCGCTTATTAGATATACGTAAGTTTTTAGTACTTTTTGTTATTATGTCGGGGTATGGTGTTTTTGTTATGGCATCGCCTGATACGTTATCTTCTTTAGGGGAGGTTGCTTTTGGTGCTTTTGCACAACTTACGCCAGCATTAGTGGTTGCTTTTTATTGGCGACGAGCCAGTTTGATGGGGGTTTATGCAGGCATATTAGTCGGTTTTATTTTATGGTTGAGTTTGAACTTTTTACCACAATTTGGTCTGTATGCATCCCCTTTTGCTGAAGGTATTTTACCGGCAAAAACTACGGCAACCTTATTTAGTTTAGCGGCTAATATCATCGTGATGTGGGCACTGTCACAAATAAGCCGACAAACTGTGCAAGAGCGAGTGCAAGCTTCATTATTTTTAGAGTGGCAATCACCAACCTTATTGAGAGTAGAAAAGAAACGTCAGCTAGATGTGAGTGAATTAGAGTTATTGGCTTCTCGCTTTGTTGGTGAGCCAAAGGCGAAATCGAGTTTTAGTTTATTTTTGTCCTCTAATGATAAAAAACAACTTGGTAATGCTACTTATAATCAACTTTTACTGCAACATACTGAAAATACCCTAGCGATGGTAATGGGCGCATCATCAGCACGCTTGGTATTGTCTTCAGCACTTGATGGTAGAGATATTGCCCTAGACGAGCTAGCCGTATTAGTTGAAGATGCATCAAGTCAAAAGCAGCAGTTTTCACAAAACTTATTACAGAGTGCGATAGAAAATGCCAGTGAAGGTATTTCTATTGTTGATGAAAATTTAAAACTTGTTGCCTGGAATAAAAAATATTTAGATCTATTTGATTATCCATCCGAACTTGTTTATGTGGGTTGCCCGGTTGAATCATTGATTCGTCATAACGTTAAACGCGGTTTCTGTGGTACCGGTGATATTGATAATCAAGTTTTTAGACGCCTTGAGTATTTGCGTAAAGGCAGCCCTCATAGCTCGGAGCGTCAACAAGCCAATGGTCAAACTGTGCGCATTGAAGGTAATCCATTGCCTGATGGTGGTTTTGTTATGTTGTTTTCAGACATCACCGCGTACCGTCAAGCCGAGCAAGTATTAAAAGAAGCTAATTTAGATTTAGAAACGCGAGTATATGAGCGTACGCTCACGTTAGCAAAAACGAATGAAGCGCTAGCGAAAGCCCATGAGAAAGCGGAACAAGCGCATATTAAAAAAAGTCAATATTTAAAAGCCTGTAGCCATGATTTAATGCAACCTTTGGAAGCGGCGCGTTTATTTACTTCGGCATTAACCGAGCAAAATAACTTATCGGCTGAGCAACAAAGACAAGTCGATAATATTGATAGATCTCTTAAAGCTGCCAATGATTTGTTGGCTGATTTAGCCGAAATTGCTCGTTTAGAGAGTGGTAACATTAAACCGTTTGTTGAAGTTTTTGCTTTAAATGATTTGTTTGAAAATTTAGCACAAGAATTTTCTGCCTTGGCTATTGAACAAGATGTAGAATTTAGGCTAGTAGCAACCAAAGTATGGGTTAAATCGGATCAACACTTATTAAGGCGAATCATTCAAAATTTAGTGGGCAATGCGTTTCGTTATGCTAGCCCCGGCAAAGTACTGTTAGGCGCACGGGTATTTAATGATCAGGTCGTTATTCAAATATTAGATAATGGTCCGGGAATTCCTTTAGAAAAACAGGCATTAGTCTTTGAGCAATTTACTCAATTAGATACACCAAATAGCCAGTCGGGTAGAGGCTTAGGTTTAGGGCTAAATATTACTCAGTCACTAGTACTATTATTAGGGCATTCATTAAGTTTACAATCGAGAGAGATGCAAGGGTGTAAATTTTCTATTTCGGTAGAAAAAGCGTCGCAATTAATGACCAAACCAACGTTAGTCATGCCAACAATGAACATGGCTTTAAAAGATATCACCGTATTGTGTATTGATAATGATCCTGATGTGTTAAGTGGCATGGTGGAGTTACTATCGGCATGGCAATGTAATATTTTTGCTGCTGACTCCCGTGAGACTGCATTACAAGAGTTTGCTAATCATCAGAGTGATATTGATATTTTATTAGTGGATTATCAATTAGGTTATCAATCTGGATTACCAGTAGGCCATCAAGCTGATGGCTTAACCTTAATTGCCGATATTCGCCGAGAATGTAACCATTATATCCCAGCTATCTTAATTACGGCGACTACAGAGCGTGGCATTGAGGATAAAGCAAAAGATGCCGATGTTGGTTATATGCGCAAGCTGGTTAAACCTGCGGCACTTAGAGCAATGATTAGTGCTAAGTTAGCGCAAAAATTACAAAAGGATTATGGGCATTAGTTGTATATGATAGGTCGATTTTAACTTGAAGTAATGGTGCCATAAATTACGTACTGACCTAACCTTAGTTTTTTATTTAAACTCGACCTCTGCAAGGTCTAATTTGGCAATAGCGATAACCGCCTGAGTTCTATTTCGTACATCTAGTTTACGAAATATTGCCGTAGCATGGGCTTTTATCGTCGCTTCTGAAACATTTAGATCATAGGCAATTTGTTTATTGAGTAAGCCTTGCGCAAACATCATTAATATACGGTATTGCTGTTGCGTTAAGCTGGCAACACGTGAGGCGATATCACAGTTTTCATGATCATCTTTACTATTTTGAAATAATTCAGGTAGCCAGATATCACCGGATAAAACGGTCATGATCGCAGAAAAAATATCTTTAACAGGTGTTGATTTTGGCACAAACCCCGCAGCACCATACTTCATCGCTTTACTAATCGTGGTATGATCTTCATGGGCTGAAATAATAACCACAGGAATTTGAGGGAAGTGGTTTCGTACATGAATAAGCGTATTAAAACCATGAGCTCCAGGGATATTTAAGTCTAATAATAAAAGATCACTATCGCTATGTTCTTGTAATTGCTGCTCAAGTTCGGCGATTGTTTGTGCTTCAAGGTAGGTGGTGTAACTTAGCTTGGGTTTTAATGTGCCTAATAATGCTTGTCTAAACAACGGGTGATCATCAGCTATTATTATTTTTTGTGGCTGAATCATAATATATCTCCTTGAGTAATTTAGTCATACCAATGGAATCATAACAGATAACTAGCAGTACTTGTTTGTTATCTGTTATTTCTGTTATTTCTGTTAGTTGCAGTCATTTTTTCTCGGCGCTTTGGCTAACACAGCCGTAAGTAATTGCCAATATTGCGCCACTGTGGCAATTTCTATTTTTTCATCGGGCGAATGGGGGAACTTAATCGTTGGCCCAATTGAAACCATATCCCAGTGTGGGTAAGCGCTTTTAAATAAGCCACATTCTAAGCCCGCGTGGATCACCATTACCGCAGGTACTTTACCAAATAGCTCTTGATAGGTATCACGTACCGTTTTCATAATGGCTGAATCAGTATTAGGTTTCCAACCTGGGTATGCGCCACTAAACTGTATATCAGCGCCCGCTAATTCAAACACCGATTGTACCGTGCGTTGTGTTTCTAAACTGCCATCATCATGCAAACTACGAATAAGCACTAAAGCATTGAATTTTTTGCCGCGGGTGTGAATAACGCCAAGATTTAATGAGCTTTCTACTATGCCCTCAATATCATCACTCATGCGCATAACCCCATTAGGGCAAGCATTTAGTGCACGTAAAATATTACCTTGTGTCACTCTATCCCAGCATTGTTCAAAGTCTTCCGGTGAAATTAATAGCATATCAATATCAGTTTCAATGGCGTTTAAGCTAGCTTTGATAGTGGCTAGGTATAATGCTAATTCAACTTTCAATGATTTAACTTGCTCTTTAGCGACGACAAAGCTAGCGTTTGCTTCGCGTGGTATAGCGTTACGCAGGCTACCACCGTTAAGCTCGGTTAAACGAATATCAAATTGATTACTGGCATTAAGTAGAAAACGCACTAATAACTTATTAGCATTGGCGCGGCCTGTGTGTATATCAACACCCGAGTGGCCACCTTTTAATCCAGAGAGTGACAAGTTAAAGGCTTGATAATCATTAGGCACGTCTTCAAATGCTAGGGTAAAAGTAGCAGAGCCATCAATGCCGCCAGCACAGCCCATATAGACTTCACCTTCTTGCTCTGAGTCGGTATTAATTAAAATGGCACCGTCTAGCCACCCAGGCTCTAGGCCAAACGCACCGCTCATACCCGCTTCTTCATCAATAGTGACTAACACTTCAAGGGGTCCATGGGGAATGTCATCACTGGCTAATACCGCTAAAGCAGAGGCTAAGCCAACACCGTTGTCTGCACCTAAGGTGGTGCCATCAGCGGTTACCCAATCACCATCACTTTCGCTGACAATATAAGGACGAATTGGGTCAGTTTGAAAATTGTGTTCCATATCATTATTTTTTTGCGGCACCATATCCATATGGGCTTGTAAAATAATACCTTGGCAATTTTCCATACCTTGAGTTGCTGGTTTTTTAATAAATAAGTTACCAACAACATCTTCCTTGATGGATAAACCAAGCTCCTTTGCCCAAGACTGTATCCAAAGAGATATTTTCTGTTCATGCTTTGATGGGTGAGGAATACTGCAAATTTTTTCAAATAATTGCCATAAGCTAGCTGGCTTAAGTTGTGATAATGTGCTCATGTTTGTTCCTGAATAAAAGTGTCAGCTATTGGTTTATTTAGATCATCCAGAGCCTGATGAAGGATGATCTGTCGCTTGCCCTGAGCTTGTCGAAGGGGTAAAGGATTATTTACTGGCCATTAAAAATGGCCATTGTTCATTGAAGTCAGTACTTGGTTTTCTCTCAAAGCCAGAGCGAACGTATTGACAAATTTTTCCTTCAGCAAAAGAAACTAAAATGTTAGCAAGGGCCTGCTCGCTGATGCTAAAGGTTTTGCCTTCACGTAACTTTCGTTCACGTAATACTTGCTTAAATTGTAACTCAAGTTTTTCAAAAAATTGATGTACTCTAATGCGTAAACGTTCATTTTCACCCATTAAGGCATCACCAGATAAAATACGGCACATACCAGGGTTACGCTCAGCAAAAATTAGCAACACATGTAAAATATGATGGCAGCGTACTAGGGTTTCTTTGTGATCGGTTAAAATCAAGTTGATGCGGGAAAAAATTGACTCTTCAATAAAGTCAATTAAGCCTTCAAACATACGCGCTTTCGATGGAAAATGGCGATATAGTGCGGCTTCTGATACGCCTACTTTCGCCGCCAATTTTGCCGTAGTAATCCGTTGGCCGGGACTTAATTCCAACATCAGGGCTAAGCACTCTAAAATTTGTTGTTTGCGATTAATCTTTTGCGCAGATTTTTGTGTGCTTTTGGGGCTAACTGGCATAGTAAGGTATTCTCTATTTAAAATTTTTTATTGTGTCGTTTAGCTCTGTTTTGCTAAATAATGCTGATTAATAAGTGATACTAATTGTTTGGCGATAATATTCTTATTGGCTAAAGGTATTTCAGTTTTATCAATCGCACTAAATAAGGTTAACGCGTTATTATCACTGTTAAAGCCTTGCCCTGATTTTGCCACATCATTTGCAGCAATTAAATCCAGATTCTTACGCACTAATTTACCACGGGCATAATGTTCTACATTTTGTGTTTCCGCAGCAAAGCCTACAATAAAAGGCTTGTTTGTTAAACTGGCCACATCGGCAACAATATCATGATTTTTGATTAACTCAAGTTGCATAGCATCACTTGTTTTCTTAATTTTTTGTTTGGCAATATTTGCCACGCGATAATCAGCTACTGCGGCACAAGCAATAAAAGTAGTACATTTTTTAGCGTAGCTAAGTGCTTGTTGATGCATTTCATCGGCGCTAATAACAGGTATTAATTGGCAACCAATAGGTGAGTTAATCGCAACAGGACCTGAGATTAAAGTCACTTCTGCACCTGCTCGTAGGGCTGCATGAGCAATAGCATAACCCATTTTACCTGAGCTATGGTTTGAAATATAGCGCACCGGATCAATTGCTTCACGGGTTGGCCCTGCGGTAATAACCCAGTGCTGACCTTGTAAATATTTATCAGCAAAAAAATCACTACTTAAACTTACTAACTCACTTATGTCCAACATGCGACCTAAACCAATATCGCCACAGGCTTGTTCGCCACTACCTGGGCCCCAAAGGTGGTAACCACGCTCATTCAGTGTAGTTATATTGGCTTGTGTAGCGACAGCATGCCACATTTGTTGATTCATCGCGGGCGCAAGAGCAATAGGAGCACTTGTTGCTAAACACAGTGTAGTCAGTAAATCGTTTGCCAATCCAGCAGTAATACGGGCAATTATGTCTGCAGTTGCCGGGGCAATAATAATTAAATCGGCCCATTTTGCCAGTTCAATATGCCCCATAGCAAGTTCCGCTTCAGTATCCAGTAAACTATCCGCAACGCCATTGCCAGAGACTGCTTGTAAGGTTAATGGCGTGATAAAAGCTTTAGCACCTTCGGTCATGACAACTCGTACGTCAGCACCTTGATCTTTTAATCGGCGTACTAATTCTGGGATTTTATAAGCGGCTATACCACCACTTATACCAAGAACAATTTTTTTGTCCTGAAGAATTTGCATAATCTGCTAATCTTAAACTTATAAATATTAGCAATACGATAGCATTTATTAGCTTAATTTTGAAAAAAGAGTTAAAAAATATTCATCAATGAAAACAGCAAGGAGGCGGTTATGTGTAAACCTGACATATTGAGAAGCAATGAATTTAAAGATCAAACCTTAAAAAATTGGCCAAGTGAAGAGCGTCCGCGAGAGAAACTGCTTAAATTGGGTGCGGTAAGTTTAAGTGATGCTGAGCTACTGGCTATTTTTTTAAGAACAGGGGTGAAAGGTTGTAACGTTGTTGATTTATCAAGAAATTTATTACTTAATTTTGGTAGTCTAGCTAATGTTTTTCGCGCTAATCAAAAAGATTTTTGTCAGCAGCATGGCTTAGGCAGCGCTAAATATGTTCAGCTTCAAGCCTGCTTAGAAATGTCAAAACGCTACTTGGCTGAACAATTAGTTCAACAAGGTAGTGAGCTAACTTCATCACAAGCCACACGAGATTATTTAATTAGCGAATTACGTCATGAAACTAGAGAGGTGTTTGCGGTACTTTTTTTAGATAATCAACATCAAGTGTTAAAATTTGAACGGCTATTTTTTGGTACGCTTGATGCGGCAGCAGTTTACCCTCGAATAGTAGTGGAACATGCATTAAAGCACTATGCCTCAGCTGTTATTTTGGCTCATAATCACCCGTCAGGTATAGCAGAAGCAAGTATTGCCGATAAACAAATAACGCAGAAATTAGAACAAGCATTACAATTGGTTGATATTCGTGTGTTAGATCATATGATTATAGCAGGGCCTAAGTGTTATTCCTTTGCAGAAAATGGCGAAATGTTCTTAATGTGATTAGTGATTTAAGTGATAAGTAGTTCAATGCCAGTTACGGTTAAAATTTTAAATATCTAAGTATAAATAAAAGGATCCTCTTTATGGCTGATAGTAGTTTTGATGAATCAGAACGCCGCAGTTCATTTCGTTTGGATATGGAAAAAGAGTTAGTAGATATTATGTGGCAGGATGAAAACGGCCAAGAAATAAGCAAAGAAATTATTTGTTTAGATTTCTCCCGTGGTGGTTTGAAACTTGACTGTGACGTTGCCTTGCCAGTGCAAACCCCAGTAACAGTTATTTTCAAATTAGCGTCTGCAAATAATCAAAAGTTATATGGCAAAGTATTGCGTTGTATCAAACAAGATACCGGTTGCTTTGAAATTGCTTTAGTGCTTGATAAAGACATTTGATATTTTTATAACAGGTTGTAAAAATAGCGTTTGTTAACACTTGGTTTAGTGTTTTAATCAAGCGCTAAGTAGTATTTAGGAAGAAAAAAATATGATGATATTAGTGGGCGGCGAAAAAGATGCTTAGTGTCTTATTGAGCGAAAAAAATCATTGGATATACAAAGAAAACCTTTTAGACGAGCGACATTAACCCTGAGTGAAAATACCATAGAAAAATTACAACAATTGGCTGAGGATACAGATCTTGCGAAGTTTCATATTATTCGTATGCTAATTGATGAGTTATCGAGTAAAGAACAAGAAGAGCAAATTAAGATATTATTTCAATCTGATGTTGGTTAATCGACCTGGTTTTTTACTGGTTTGTTGACAGATCAAACAGAAAAGTATCAAAAAACTACCAAAAACTTACCCGTGCGGTGAGTTTTTTTGCTATTGTTGTCGTTGTAACTCATTGATTAATAATTGTTAAATGTGAGTGGCAGTCTTTTTATTATCTTTTTACGCTTAGGGCTAGCATTAATAATTCAGTTTCTCTATAATATGCCACCTTTTTCAGGATCCTGAGGCGACGGTCTTGGGGAATGCCCTTAGAAGAAATAAGCTCGAGCTAAAATTAATTTTGGAGTACTCAAATGTCTAAAGTTTGCCAAGTAACAGGCAAAGTGCCAATGGTTGGAAACAACCGTTCACATGCAAGAAACGCGACTCGTCGTCGTTTTTTACCTAACCTTCAATCTCACCGTTTTTGGGTAGAGAGTGAAAATCGTTTCGTTAAATTACGTTTAACTCCGAAAGGAATGCGTATTATCGATAAAAAAGGTATTGATGCAGTATTAACTGATATCCGTGCCCGTGGCGAAAAAGTTTAACCTAGCGTTAACTTTTGAAATAAATAAGGAATTATTATGCGCGATAAAATTCGTTTAGTTTCTAGTGCCGGTACTGGTCATTTTTATACTACTGATAAGAATAAAAAGACTATGCCTGAAAAAATGGAAATCAAAAAATTTGATCCAACCATTCGTAAGCACGTAATCTATAAAGAAGCTAAAATTAAGTAATTAACTTAGCTTTTATTAAAAACCCGGTATTTACTGGGTTTTTTTATGCCTGAAAAATATTTATTCTATTTTGTACCATACTCAAGCTAGTGCTGTGTTGGGCAATACCAATACTAGTAATACCATTCCATCTTAAGTTTTTCCCACCTCATCCAGTCTCTACTGCACATGTCATTACTCGCTTAGCATCACTAACGAATGAGTTCCATGCATCTGAACAAGCATCGAGGATGTCATCATACTCCTGAAAAAACCTATTCGCTAAATGATGTTGGCGTAACCAACTCCACACTTGCTCTATTGGATTCAACTCTGATGAATAAGGCGGTAATTTAATGATCGTTAAATGACTAAACTTATCTGCTAGGTAAGGTTGCTACCACGCTGCGCCATCTACAATGATCATTGCATGTTGTCGGTCTTTAGTTTTTTGTGAGATTAAAGCCAAATGTTGTTCCATTACTTCTATGTTCATGACAGGAGAAATCAGCGCTTCGGTTGCTGCTGTTTAACCGCTCGCGGTCTTGTCCCTTTCTCTGCCCAGAGCCGTGTCGTCGTATTCTGCTGCCCAAAACGTGCTTCGTCTTGAAACCACACGTCTACATTTTTAAGGCTCACATTCCACGGGGTCGTATGGATCATTTTACTTTCAAATTTTTTAAAAGTTTCTTGTACTTCATCTGATTGCTTGGGATGGTTTGACCGACTGGTTATCCAGCTAAATCTTATTTATTTTAATAGCTTGTAAATTGCATTGTGATGGATAAGGCCTCTTTCATAAACGCAGCGATATGTTCGATGCGATTAACGAATAGGGTTTTACTGGCGAATTTTTACCTCGCTATAGCCCTGACTTAAATCCAATTGAGCAAAAATGGGCGCTGGTAAAATCAATTAGAAGAACTAAATGTTGTGAGCTTTATGGGCAATAAAACTTGCAGGTCAGACCAGTATGGTTGACAATAAAACCATTACCCCCAAAAAAAGGTCATAAACATGACAAACCGTTTTAGTTCATTTGTTAATAAAGTAAATAAAGCACCACAATGTATGCAGTCATTTTTATTAACCAAATTGTTTGCCTTAAAAGTTAAATTTGCTGGAACTACAGGCGTTAAAATTGACAAGATAACTCACCAGCAAACAATATTGTCATTAAAAAATAAAAAATCAGTACAGAACCATATTGGTGGTATTCATGCTATTGCGGCAGCGGTATTAGCTGAATCGGCCACTGGGATAGTGTTTGGTATGAATGTACCAGATGATAGACTGCCTTTGTTAAAGTCGATGACTATAGATTATCAACGTAGAATGCAAGGCGATTTAACTGCCGTGGCAAATTTAACTGCAGCGCAAATTACTATGATTGAGCAACAAGAAAAAGGTGAGGTAACGGTGCCTGTTATAATTACTGATGAATCAGGACAACAACCCATTGTGTGTCAAATGCTGTGGGCTTGGGTGAGTAAAAAACGTTAATTAAATCAATGCTGCTATTATTGTGCTTATAGTTTGGTATAAACTAAAGCGACAAAGGACTTTAACACAAAAATAATAGCTATGAGCAACAAAGACGACTTGGCTGCAAAGCCATTGCATAGACAATTTTCTACAAAGTTAGTCGCTTTATTGCTAACTATTATTGTTACTTTAGCATTGATATTTACTTTGTTTTATCAGCAAAGTGAACGTAATCGTTTGTTGATTGATGATGAATTAACGCCATTAAAACAACAGTTTGAGCAATTACAAGCGTTGCAAAGAACAGAATACCTTGTTAATAAATTATTATTGGTAGATAGCGGAATTAATTTTGTTGAATTACAAACAGAATTACTTGCGGTAAATAGACAATTATTACGGCTAGAAAGTACCAATACACGCTTATACCAGCAATGGTTAAATGCCAATAAATCGGCTAGTGATATTGTGATGCGTATCCAACAAAGCCATGGGCGTAATGAACAATTAAAGCAAAGTAGTATTATTCAATTACAATTAATGTGGTTTTCAGTTACACCGATAATTAATAAAAAAATAGCCCAACAAGCATTACTTTTCAAACAACTTCAAGCTGATCATATTAAGGATAAACTCACCTTCAGCCGAGCTAATGCCTATGTTAGCGCTATTCGACAATTACATAATTTACAACAACTAAAAAGTTTATTGGCAGCAGTACTGACCAGTTTTGAGCAACTAACAATTCATACCAGTATGGAAGACTTTGATTTGCTACGCTTAAGTGTGGAACAAATTATTACTCAAGGTAAGGTGCTAAAAATAGCGAATAAAACTAAAACAATGGTTAATTTTAATCACCAAATAGATACTTTTGAAGACATTGCCTTGACTCAGCAAAGGGCGTTAGCAAAGTGGCAAGATTACCTTCGTTTGGTACAAAGTTATCAACTTGATTTAACAATGCAAAGTAATCAATTGATACAAATATTAGCTGAGCCACCAGAAAAAATAACAGTGCATGTATCTAGTATGCTTGAGGACTGGCAAGTTAAATTCAATATTAAGTTAACTCAAGAAGCGCTGTCGAGAATTATATTATTGGCTATTAGCTTATCTTTGTTCGTTTTTTGTTATTTACTGTGGCGCTTACGTGAGCAAATTAAAATAACCGCACAGCATAGTGTGGTGTTAATACACAAAAGCATTTGCACTGAAAATAGTGGCGATATTCAGGCTAATTGCGCCGAAACTCAAGAAATAATAGGGCAAGTGCAAAGTCTTGCTAAACTTACTCATAGTGAGCAAAAATTTCAGCAACTACTTGAGCAGTATCATGCACAGCAACAGGTTATTGATGAGCAAGCCCAATCATTAGTTGTCTATAGCCAAAAGAGCAATCTACAACAATTAGCGACTAGTGAACAAGTTGCCTGTCATCTTAAGGGCGAATTACAGCGCTATAAATATTTGGAAGGTAATATTTTATTATTACTACAGCAACAACAAGCTAGATTGCTTAATAAATCAATTAATAATAACACCAGTAAAGCAGCCCTGCTCTGTGGGTTAATCCCCGTTTATGAGCAATTAAAACAGTTTTATCTGGCCAGTGATATACGCTCAAAAAATGCGGTGCTTACCCTGGTTGATGTGAACTTAATTAATGAAATATATGCGGTTTTATTTAATAAACAGGCTGAGCAGCAAATAGTTAATAATCAGTTGTATTTTAGCTATGATGAACAGTTGTTAGTTCAGGCTAAACTCGATTTTCGTTTGTTTAGGCAGTTAATGCACTTGCTGATGGATGTCACTTTACTGAACTGTCGAGGTGCTCAATTACACCTTCATTTGCAGTTGCAAGATAAAAGTGCAGGTCAACAATTAGTGCACTTTGTGGTAAAAGTTAAAGGCGATGATATAGGAGCTTTACCCTATTTAGTTACGCTATTGATTGATGCTCAAACGACTGTTTCGCAAGGTTCACCATTGGTGGACATATTTAATATTCTCTTTGCTAAGCTACATGGCGAGAATATTATCGCACACCTTATTGATGGTGGTTTTCAGCTTAGCTTTGAATTACCCTTGGCTATCGCTTCCTCCTCTATAGCTAAAAAGCCGCAACAGCATAAACTTGATGGTACTAAGGTGATGCTGTTATCTCGAAATCAACTGTTAACAGAGTTACTTGAAAAATTTATTCAATCTGCTTCAGGTCAAATTGAAGTGCTGGTTGGTATAGATAGCTTTGAGCAACAACTCACCGCTAAACGCCTTAGTAAAAATAAACTTGAGTTATTAATTGTGGCGAGTGATGTTGCACAAACAAGTATTGATTTAATCAGCCAACAACTAAGTCGTTTACCTATTTTTCTACAGCCAAAATTGATGTTATTGCAATCGGCACAGTTAAATTTTGATCGCTTTGGCTTTTATTCACAAAGTGAGCAATTATTGTGTAAAGATCTATTTTTACATAACATTAAAGAATTGCTAGTCGGCGAAGCTAATACTAATCAGTTACTTTCAGCTGAGCAATGCCAGCAAAGTCATTATTTAGCAAGTGAGTTACCGGTGTTACTCGCTGTTCATTCACCACAACAATATCAAAATCTTCAACGATTATTACGTTGGTTGGGTTTACAAGTACAGGTGGTTTCTCATGCTTATGCTCAACGGGAATTATGGCAAACAGGTCTGTACAGTATACTCATCTCTGAATTTCCAGAAACGTCATTATTAGAAATGGCCAGTAAACCGTTAGTGGGGGTCGCTGTTTTTAGTCTAACTGATGTTATGCCAAACGCCGAGCATAAGTCATACTTTGCCGATTGGCGAATAGGGCAGTTAGTTGAAAAATCAACATTGGCAGAATTGGGAGTGGTGTTAGCCCCTTGGCTGCAATATGTTAAATCAACAAACAATACTGGCAGCTCATTAGCGCTACCTGAAAAATTAATAGGGAGTGTCGATGAAGATAATGACGAGATGGTGATTACTGAGCTTGTTACTACCCTTGCTGAAGATAACAATAGCGCCGTTTTCAATTTTGAAAAATATTTATACCATCAAGGCTCTGTTGAGTTGGCATTATTTATGTTGGATGATTATGGGCAAGATAATCATCAGCAACTTGATATGTTAATCGATGCGATGAAAGCGAAAAATTTGGATAAAGCGCAGCAAGCAATTATTGATTTACAATTAAATGCTAAAATCCTAGCTGCAGCCGAGCTAGAGGAGTTATGCACTCAATGGTTAAAATTACTCAGTGGTAATGAAATACCCACTAGCTTAAAAGAAGTGAATACTTTATTTAAAGAAACTAGAACAGCGTTGATCGCTATTGATAACTATGCCGAAAGTATTTAGCGTGGATTTAATTTAGGTGGTAAACGACAACATTAAGCATCTCTGGGAAGCCCTTTCTCAATAGAGCGAATTAATCTGGCATTAAGTCTTTGTGTGGCATTATTGTGATCGGTTGGTTTTCGTTTGTTTTGCTGCGACAGTGCCCAGTTAATATGTTCGGCGACCATAGTTGATGCGGTTGTTAATTTTTGCTCTAGTGCGGTAACAATATTGCTATCAAAAGGAGCATTGCCTAATGCCACGGCAATATTACGTTGCCAGCTTTGATAACCAATTCTTCGAATGGGGGAGCCTTGTAAGCTTGCTAAAAAATAGCTTTCACTCCAAGCAAACAACTCCAGCAATGTTACTTCGTCGAGGTGTAGTCTGGCTTGAAAGTCAGGTTCTAAACTTAATTTTGCATATTTATTCCACGGACAAATAAGTTGGCAATCATCACAACCATATATTCTATTGCCCATTAAAGGTCTGAGCTCTAGCGGAATAGGATCGGGTGATTCTATGGTGAAATATGAAATACAACGACGCGCATCGACGACATAAGGTTCAACAATAGCTTTGGTAGGGCAAATTTTGATACAAGCCACACAACTGCCACAATCATTAACTTTTGTGATTGTATCGGTAGTCTCAACTGAGCTTACCGGTAAAGGGATATTGATTAGTAGCTCACCTAGAAAGAACCAAGAACCAGCCTCTTTATTAAGTAGTAAACTGTGTTTTCCTACCCAGCCTAAACCCGCTTTTTCGGCTAACGGTCGCTCTAAAATGGGCGCAGAATCGACAAAGGGGCGAAAACTAAAGCCTTTTTCCTTAAGATCTTCACCTTGCAAACTTTCACTATTAATCTCTTCAAAAAAGGTGGTAATTTTTTTCCCTAGCTGCTGTAAACGTTTGCGCATTAATTTATGATAATCACGACCTAACGCATAACGACTGATATAAGCGTGATGTTTGGATTTTAATATTTGCGCACATTTTGCTTGGGTTGGCAGGTAATCTAAGCGAACACTGATGACTCTGATAGTGCCCGGCTCTAATTCAGCAGGGCGAGCACGCATTAAACCGTGTCGTGCCATGTAATCCATATTACCGTGATAATTGTTGGCTAACCACTGTTCAAGGGCTTGTTCATGTTTTGACAAATCTATATCGGTAATGCCTAATTGGGAAAAACCCAACTCTTTGCCCCAGCAGTTGATTTTTTTCACCAATTCAGGATAGTTAATAGTAGGATTATTAGCCGCTGTGTTTGTCATTTTTAAATGAGACTATACCAATACAGGTTAAATAAGGTGTAAATTATTTATGAGTTTATCACAACTACCCATAGCAAAACATAACTGGCATTGTGCGTATAGTGCCAAGCAAGTTTTGCAAAATGAAAGCCTTGCTGCCCAAAGTCAGCAATTAGCAATGTATCAATTAATGGAACGAGCTGGCAGTGCGGCTTTTGAACAGCTACAGCAGCATTGGCCTGACACTAATACTATTTTAGTACTATGTGGCAAAGGTAATAATGGTGGTGATGGTTTTGTTATTGCTCGCCTTGCTCATTTAGCCAATATGCAGGTTACGGTACTGTTAACCTGTGAGGTGAGCAACGTTAAAGGCGATGCATTATGTGCTTATCAAAATATGGTTGCAGCAGGGGTAACTGAAATTGTAACCATGAATTTAATTGAGCAGGTAAATCTATTTTCTGGTGAGGTGATTGTTGATGCACTCTTTGGTATTGGCTTTTATGGCTCGTTAACTTCGCCACTGCAGCAGTTAGTTGCTGCGGTAAATGTGCATGCCGCTAATGTCTTGAGTGTCGACATTCCATCGGGCTTATGCGCAAGTACTGGCTTTGTTGAGAGCAGCTTGGCAATTATTGCTAAGGTAACGGTGACTTTTATTGTTTATAAGCAGGGTTCACTAACAGGGCAATCAGCAAATTTTGTTGGTGAATTGATCTTGGCTGATTTATCACTGGGAGATGTCTTTAAGCAACTAGTCACCAGTCATTATTATTTTCAAAAAGAATATCCGTTATATAATGGTGTCAGTTTTCTAACAAAACGCCTTAACACTAGCCATAAAGGGTCTATTGGACAAATTCTAGCGGTAGGTGGAGGTGTTGGTATGCCAGGCGCTATCCGTTTAGCGAGTGAAGCTGCGCTAAGATCTGGTGCAGCGTTAGTTGCGGTATGTTGTCATCAGGATAATCAGGCCTTAGTCTTTACTGGTCGACCGGAATTAATGTTAGCGCCTAATAATGCCAAACAATTAGCTAACTCTTTAGCCATGAACAAGGCAAAAATTTTCTTATTAGGGCCGGGGTTAGGGCAAACTGACTGGTCACAAAGCTTGTTTGACTCACTCGTAAACTCTTTTATTAGCGGCAAAAAAAACGGCGGTTTAGTACTTGATGCCGATGGTTTAACCTTGTTAGCTAAAACAAATTATTTTTGCTCTCGTTGGGTGTTAACGCCACATCCAAAAGAAGCGGCAACATTACTTGGTTGTGATACCGCAACAATTGAAGCCGATCGGTTTCATGCGGTGCAAGCGATTGCTAAAAAATATGGTGGCATTTGTTTATTAAAAGGTGCAGGTACTTTGATTTCTGATGGCGATACTGTGGTGATTAATAATACCGGTAATGCGGGTATGGCTACTGGCGGTATGGGGGATGTATTAAGTGGTATTGTTGCCGCATTAATTTTGCAAAGCGATAACAATTTTGTTGCCACCTGTTTAGCTGTGTATATTCATGGCGCAGCAGGTGATATTATTGCTAACAGAGACGGGCAACTGGGTATGTTAGCGAGCGATTTATTTGCACCATTGCAACGGCTAGTTAATCATTGTAGCTAAGGGTCTATGTTACACGCCTCGCGCTGCGATCAAAAAGCCTTTAATTCGAACAAAATTGCAACATGAAAGGCCAAGTAGCCCTAATGTTGAATGATAGAAATGAATGAAACTTAATGAAACCACTTGAATATTTTTTAGCAGATGAACGTGCAACCATTGCGGTAGGTGAAGGTTTGGCCAAGGTAGTATTAGCTCAGGCTGAGCAAATAGGTAAATCACCATCACCATTGATTGTCTACCTCAATGGCGACTTAGGCGCAGGGAAAACCACCTTAACCCGTGGCTTTGTCCGTGGTATGGGACATCAAGGTAATGTAAAAAGTCCTACTTATACCCTAGTTGAGCCTTATGAGTTACCACCATGGCAAGTATATCATTTTGATTTATATCGCTTAGGTGATGCAGAAGAACTTGAATACATGGGTATTCGTGATTACTTTGCTGACAATTGTTGCTGCTTTATTGAGTGGCCTGAAAAAGGCGCTGGAATTTTGGCTAAAGCTGATATAGTAATTGAACTTGCTTATCAAGATGAGCAACGTACGGTCGAGTTACGTGCTTTTTCTGCGCGTGGTGAAGCCGTGCTAGAGAGCTACTCACAGCGTCAAAAATAAAGTTAATATTTTAAAAAGGTAAGGTGTTAAAGGTTGAATATGCGGTTGTTATCACTATTATTTACAGGGTTACTTTGGCTAACAATGGCGGTGGCATCATTGACGGTAAATAATACTGTCGCTGGTAATGGGACAACAATAAATAGTATTGATGGTATTCGTGTTTGGCCAGCACCGGAAAATACTCGCATTGTTTTCGATCTTAATAGTGAAGCTGATTATAAATATTTTAGTTTAAGTAAACCTAATCGTTTAGTGATTGATTTTAGTAATACTAAAAATAATGTCGCACTGAAAAATTTAGCAAGTCATGATCCCCGTATTAAACTGTTTCGTACCAGTAACGCCAAATCAAAGTCTAGTATTCGATTAGTGTTAGAATTGACCCAGTCATACCAACTCACCGTTTTTCCTTTAGCGCCTGCGGGGCAATATGGTAACCGCTTAGTTATTGATTTATACGATAAAAGTAGAGCTGTTAACGTGGTGTTGAAACCCAAAATTAGTCTCGGTGATATTATTATTGGTATTGATGCTGGCCACGGTGGTGAAGATCCCGGCTCTATTGGTGCTAAAGGTACTTATGAGAAAAGAGTTACCTTAGCAATAGCTAAAAAATTACAAGCCTTAATCAATAAAGAAAAAGGTATGAAAGCGGTTATGATCCGTTCTGGCGATTATTATGTCGATTTAAATCGTCGTACTAGTTTAGCAAGACAAAAGAATGTTGATTTTTTAGTCTCAATTCATGCCGATGCTTTTCGTACCCCAGGCCCTAGTGGCGCCTCTGTTTGGGTTGTCACCCAAAAACGTGCCGAGTCTGAATTAGCGCGATGGTTATTAAAGCGGGAACAAAAATCTGAATTGCTAGGCGGCGGCGGTGGCGTTATTAAAAATACTTCAGACAGTCATTTAGCTCTAGCCTTGGCTGATATGAGTAAAGAACATTCGTTAGGGGTTAGCTTTGGCGTAGCGAATAAGGTTATTTCTCAATTAAAAAAAGTAACCAAAATGCATAAAAAAACGCCTCAAAATGGTAATTTTTCCGTATTAAAGTCATCAGATATTCCGTCAATATTAGTCGAGACTGGCTTTATCTCTAATCATAAAGAAGAGAAAAATCTCACTTGGTCTAAATATCAGCATTCATTAGCAAGCGCTATTCACCGTGGCATTCGTAATTATTTTATGGCACATCCATTAACGGGTAGTTATTTTGCTGCGATGGGCTATAAAAGTCATAAAGTGCGCAGTGGCGAGTCTTTATCGGTGTTAGCGCAGCGCTATAAGATTTCAATGGCAACATTAAAATCAGTAAATAATTTAAAATCTAATGCCTTACGCATTGGTCAAACCCTAAAAATCCCTCGAGCGGGATGATTTTTTGAATATACAGTTGTTGAGCCTTACCATATTATGACCATTGCAATACTCCCCGCGCGTTTAGCAAACCAAATTGCTGCCGGAGAAGTGGTAGAAAGACCCGCTTCAGTTATTAAAGAATTAGTTGAAAATAGCTTAGATGCAGGGGCCACAACCATTCATATTGAAGTGGATAAAGGCGGCGTTAAACGTATTCGCATTTCGGACAATGGCATCGGTATTGTTAAAGACGAATTAACCTTAGCACTGAGTCGCCATGCGACCAGTAAGATAAAAAACCTTAATGATTTAGAAGCTATTAATAGCTTAGGTTTTCGCGGTGAAGCGTTGGCGAGTATCAGTTCAGTGGCACGTTTAACGTTAACCTCAAAACCCCAAAGTCAGCCAACTGCTTGGCAAGCGAATGCGGAAGGTCGAGATATGACGGTAACGGTCACCCCTGCGGCACATCCTGACGGCACAACTATTGAGGTATTAGACTTATTTTTTAATACTCCAGCTCGACGAAAATTTTTACGTACTGATAAAACTGAATTTAATCATATCGATGAGGTTATTCGTCGCATTGCTTTAGCGCATTTTGAGGTCACGTTTACCTTAACACATAATGGCAAAACCATTCGTCAGTATCGTGCCGTTACCAATAAAGCACAAAATGCTAAGCGTGTTGCTATGGTCTGCGGGCAAAAATTTATCGACCATGCCATTGAAGTCGATTGCCAACACGATAATATGCGTTTTACTGGTTGGCTTGCTAAGCCGAGCTTCGCCCGTAATCAAAATGATCTCAGTTATAGTTATGTTAACGGACGTATGATGCGTGACAAATTAATTAATCATGCTATTCGTCAAGCCTATGCCGATTTATTGCCCGTTGACACCTATCCCGCTTTTGTGTTGTTTTTAGCGCTTGATTATCGAGAGGTTGATGTCAATGTGCATCCGGCTAAGCATGAAGTGCGTTTTCATCAAAGTCGTTACGTACATGACTTTATTTACTCAGTTTGCCACAAGGCTCTAATGAGTAATTCGTTAGCTTTAGATCTTAATGATGAAACGCAAACGGCGCCATCAGCAAAAGAGCCTAGCGTTGATAATGTACAATACGCACACCCAGAGTATATTCAACCTTTGCAGCAGGTTAAGGAAACTACTTATAGAGCTAATGTTACCAAAGGCAGCTATGGCCAACGTGATTCGATAACCCGTACCGCCGTGCAAAACTATCAGCAATTAATGACGCCTGTTATTACCGTTGAGAATGAGCAGCAAGCTTGCGAAGAAAAATCGCCAGTTGTAAGTAAGGGGGATCCGCCAGAAGGGCATTTTTTTCTCACTATTGAACAAGGTGCTTACGGAGTTTTTAAACAAGATAATAGCTTACATCTGTTATCTCTGTTGGCGTTGTCGTATCAGGTTAATAAAAATAGAATAGCAAAAAGTTGGCAACAAAATGTGTCAGGCTCCATCACTAAGTTAGTTAGCCAACCATTATTATTACCTGTCGTGCTAACACTTTCTAAGCAACAACTGACCACAGTCAATAGTCATCATGCACGGCTTGAATTGGCGGGTATCATTTGTGTTATTCAGCCTAAAACTAACGGCAAGCAACAAGTACAAATACGTCAATTTCCCGCTCTATTACGGGATAAAGACGTAACTAGCAGTTTTATTACTATTATCGATATCTTATTATCAACGGCTGAAAGTGACGGTAATAATCAACAGGTTGACCATGATAGCGATATTATTTGTGCTATTGCTAAGGCTATGATTGCTACTGAATATAGCATTGCTCAAGCACAATCGCTGTGGTTAAGCGCTAAAAAAGAGCTGTCAGATGAATTAATCGAGTATTTGCTCTTGAATTCTGTTGCTCTTGACCTCACATCTGAAATTAAGCAAATAAAGGCTAATACCAATTGAAATAATTCTCACTAAGCGGTGTATTCATTAATTCAATTGATATAAATTACAAACAAAGAAGAATTAATCTGTGTCTGAAAAGAGTTCATCAATAAAGCAACCACCTGTTATATGTTTAATGGGGCCAACAGCGTCGGGTAAAACTGCTTTAGCATTGGCGCTGTGTGATGCGCTGCCGTGTGACATTGTTAGTGTTGATTCGGCGTTAATTTATCAAGATATGGATATTGGTACTGCTAAACCAACTGTTGAAGAGTTAGCGAAATATCCACATGGTTTAATTAATCTTCGTGATGCTGCGCAAAGTTATTCAGCGGCTGACTTTTGTCATGATGCCTTAGCTGAAATTGAAAAAATTAGAGCGAACAACCGTATACCTTTGTTGGTTGGCGGTACCATGATGTACTTTAAAAGTTTAATTGACGGTATTTCACCTTTGCCAGCTGCTAATAGCGATATTCGTCAACAAATAGCAGTAGAAGCAGAGCAAAGTAGCTGGCAGGCTATGCATGAGCAATTACAACAAGTTGATAGTGTGTCAGCTAAACGAATACATCCGAATGATCCTCAACGTATTACTAGGGCATTAGAAGTATTTCGGTTAACGGGTAACAATTTAACACAATTAACGGCAATTAAGGGTGCTAAGCTCGATGGTGATGTTTTACAATTCGCCATAACACCGCAAGAGCGTAGTACCTTACATGCACGAATAGAACTTCGTTATCAACAAATGATAGCGCAAGGTTTTGAGCAAGAGGTGATAAAGCTGAAAGCACGCGGTGATTTACATGATAATTTACCGTCAATTCGTTGCGTTGGCTATCGACAAATGTGGCAATATCTCAATGGTGAATTTGATCATAAAGAGATGGTTTTTCGAGGGATTTGTGCCACTAGGCAATTAGCTAAACGACAGTTAACTTGGCTTCGTAGTTGGCAAAATTTACATTGGCTAACCACAGACGATAGAACAAATTTGGCGCAAGTGTTGGCATTAGTTGGCAAATGTTCACAATGATGGCTATAAATATACTCGCTATCATTAAGCAATATTAAAATATTGGTGTATAATTAATTGGTTATATGCTGAGGATTAGCAGAATTTACATTTATTATTAATCAAAATGCTTTTGATTAATTACTTTTTACTTAATAATAAAAAAAAGGAGCCATCTAATGGCAAAAGGTCAATCGTTACAAGACCCATTTTTGAATGCATTACGTCGTGATCGTATTCCAGTTGCAATATATTTAGTTAATGGTATTAAACTACAAGGACAAGTAGAGTCATTCGATCAATTTGTTATCTTATTGAAGAACACTGTTAGCCAAATGGTTTATAAGCATGCTATTTCAACTGTTGTACCTGCTCGTGCGGTAAACACAGCCCCTATGGTTAATCAAACAGATGCGGACGAGTAGTCAACTTTTACTATTGATAATGAGTTTCATGAAAACATATAGGTTTAACGCAGTTGTTTGATCGTTATCAAGCAGGTGAGCAAGCTGTGCTTGTTCACTTAGATTTCCCTGATGAAAGCACCCGAGAAGATTTAACAGAATTTAAAATGTTAGTCTCTTCTGCTGGTGTGAATGAATTGACGGTTGTCACTGGCAAGCGCAGTACTCCACATCCAAAATTTTTTGTTGGTTCAGGCAAAGCGGAAGAAATAGCAGAGGCGGTTCGTTTATATAAAGCTGACGTGGTGTTGTTTAACCATAGTTTATCCCCATCCCAAGAAAAAAATATTGAAGCATTGTGTCAATGTCGAGTGATAGATCGTACTACGCTAATTCTTGATATTTTTGCGCAACGGGCTCGTACCCATGAAGGTAAATTACAAGTAGAGTTGGCGCAATTACGGCATATCAGCAGTCGCTTAATTCGAGGTTGGACTCATTTAGAGCGGCAAAAAGGTGGTATTGGTTTACGGGGGCCAGGCGAAACACAATTAGAAACAGATAGACGTTTATTGCGTGAACGTATGGTTAATATTCGTAAACGTTTAGAGAAAGTTGAAAAACAGCGACAGCAAGGTCGGCGTTCAAGAACTCGCGCTGAATTGCCTACCTTATCATTGGTTGGTTATACCAATGCGGGTAAGTCAACGTTATTCAATTTATTAACTCAATCACAAGTATATACTGCTGATCAGTTGTTTGCCACACTCGATCCAACGCTACGGCGTATTGAACTGGACGGTGTTGGCGGTGTTATTTTAGCCGATACTGTGGGTTTTATTCGTCATTTACCACATGATTTAGTGGCTGCGTTCAAAGCCACCTTAACAGAGACTCGTGAAGCAGAATTATTACTGCATATCGTTGATATTTCTGATGATAGACGCAGCGAAAATATTGAGCAAGTTGAGTATGTATTAGCTGAAATTGAAGCAGATGAAGTACCACAGCTTATCATTTGTAATAAAATTGATAACTTAGATGACATTGAACCGAGAATAGATCGTGATGATCAAGGTCGGCCGATCAGGGTTTGGTTATCAGCGCAAGCGAATATCGGTATAGATTTATTCTTTATCGCCTTAGCGGAACGTTTGGGTAATCAAGTTGTACAGCATCAACTAACGATACCGCCTAGTGCAGGAAAACTACGCGGGGTCTTATACAGCTTAAATTGTATTACCGATGAACACTATGATGAACATGGTCATTGTCACCTAGAGGTTAAGCTACCGAAACGAGAATGGAACAGATTGGTAAAACAAAATGCCAATCAAATAGAGCAGTTTATTGTAAATTAATGTGTTAATACTCATATAGAGTCTTATAAAACAAATGTTTTTATCATAAACTGAATGTAAATATTATACTTAACGACTTATTTTCTTGCCTTGTGTAAACGGAAGCAATTACCGTTTGCTAAGCGCGGGCTAAAAAAGTTTGTTAAGCTAATAAAAACCAATTTAATAACCTAGCGGAGAACACCATGGCTTGGAATGAACCGGGGAATAACGATAAAGACCCCTGGAAAAACAAAGGCGGAAAAAACCAAGGTCCACCAGATTTAGACGAATTACTGAATGACTTAGGTAAAAAAGTTACTGGCATCTTTGGCGGTAAAGGCAACGGAAAATCTACTGGCGGTTCTTCTCCGTTTGGTAAAAAATTTTCCAGTATCGGCATAAGCTTAGTACTAATTATTGCTATCGTTGTTTACGCTTTTAGTGGTTTCTATACTATTAAAGAAGCTGAGAGAGGAATAGTACTCCGCTTTGGCCAATACTCAGGTACGGTTGATCCAGGTATTAATTGGAAGTGGACCTTTATCGACCGCATTATTCCGGTTGATATGCAAAGTACTCGTAACTTACCTTCCTCAGGTTTTATGTTAACGCAAGACGAAAATGTCGTTCGTGTTGAAATGCAAATTCAATATCGTGTCGTCAGTGCTCGTGATTATGTCTTCAGTGTTACCAATGCCGATGACAGTTTAAGCCAATCACTTGATAGTGCCCTACGCTATGTTGTTGGACATGCCACCATGGACGATATTTTAACCAGTGGTCGTGAACAAATTCGTCAATCGGTTTGGCAAGAATTAGAAAAAATAATTACGCCGTACAATTTAGGTTTGATAGTTGTTGATGTTAACTTTAAAGATGCTCGCCCACCGAATGAAGTAAAAGATGCTTTTGATGATGCTATTTCGGCACAAGAAGATGAAGTACGCTTTTTACGTGAAGCTGAAGCTTATGCTCGTGGTATTGAGCCCAGAGCTCGTGGTCGGGTAAAACGCATAGAACAAGAAGCATTAGCATATAAAGAACGTACCGTGCTAGAAGCCGAAGGTGAAGTCGCTCGCTTTAATAAAATTTTACCTGAATATCAAGCGGCTCCTGAAGTTACACGTCAGCGTTTATACATTGCTACTATGGAAAAAGTGTACAGCAATACCAGTAAAGTGATGGTAGATGTTGAGGGTGGTAATAATATGATGTACTTGCCACTAGATAAAATGATGCAACAGTCTTCAACTAACCGTGCTGCACCACAAGCGTACTCACAATTACCGCAATCAACGCAGCAAAACTCAAGCATTAATAGCTCGCCTTCTAATTCCGGGCGAAGTGATAGATTTAACAGTGGGAGAAACTAACCAATGAAAAATTTTTCCATTGCAATTTTAACGTTACTTTTGGTTTTAATGCTTTCGTCTGTGTTCATTATTTATGAAGGTCAGCGAGGTATCGTCTTTCAATTTTCAAAAATCAAGCGTGATGCTGGGACTGATGAAATGATGATATATGAACCTGGACTGCATTTTAAAATACCTTTTATTGAATCAGTACGTAAGTTAGATGCACGTATTCAAACGCTAGATGAAGCACCGGCTCGTTTTGTCACGTCAGAGAAAAAAGATTTGATGGTCGATTCATTTGTAAAATGGCGTATTGTTGATTTCTCAACCTATTATTTACGTACTTCGGGCTCAATTGAAAACGCTCGATCTTTACTTAAACAAAAAGTAAATAACGGTTTGCGTACTGAATTTGGTAATAGAACCATTAAAGAAATTGTTTCAGGCGATCGTAACGCCATTATGGCCAAAGCGCTAAAGAGTGCTGAAAGTAGCCGCGTAGACTTAGGCATTGAAGTGGTTGATGTACGTATAAAGGCCATTAATTTACCAACAGAAGTGAGTAACTCTATTTATGAACGTATGCGTGCTGAGCGTACTGCCGTAGCAAAAGAGCATAGATCACAAGGTCAAGAACAAGCTGAAATCATTCGGGCAACTATTGATGCAAAAGTGACTATAATGCTAGCCCAAGCGCAAAAATCTGCTGCTACCATGCGTGGTGACGGTGATGCACTAGCGGCTAAAATTTATGCAGATTCTTACACTCAAGATGCGGAGTTTTATCGTTTCTATCGTAGCCTTGAAGCCTATGAAAAAAGCTTTAATAGCAAAAGTGATATCATGGTTATTAAACCGGATAGTGACTTTTTCCATTATTTAAAAGATGGTAGTAAAATTAAAAACTAATAATGATTTATTAGTTTGTATAAAAAGCCAGCACAATTGCTGGCTTTTTTATAGATAATATTCACCAGCTATGATGCTTGGAGATGAATTATGCTAGACACATTATTGTTAGCTTTTGGCTTAGTACTCGTTATTGAAGGGTTAGCGCCAGCGTTATTTCCAAATAAGTGGCGTACGTATCTACTTAAACTTACTGAGCAACCAATTACCGATATCAGAAACATAGGCTTGTTTGTTTTATTTTTGGGAGTAATTGTTATTTGGTTATCACAATAATAACGGCTTAACTGTAAAAAAGACTAACCATAACTGTTTAACTTAATAGGTAATTTTAAAATCATAAGAAAAATTATGCTTTTTTTCTTGGACTAAATATCTATTTTTGTTAGAATCCTCGCCTAATTTTCTTATGAAATAGTAACAATGGGCAAAAACGTAGTTGTTCTAGGTACCCAATGGGGTGACGAAGGTAAAGGTAAGATCGTAGACTTACTAACCGATAAAGCAAAATATGTCGTTCGCTATCAAGGCGGACACAATGCAGGTCATACGCTAGTAATTGACGGTGAAAAAACCGTGTTACATTTAATTCCATCGGGCGTTTTACGTGAAAATGTAAAATGTTTGATTGGTAATGGCGTGGTATTATGTCCGAAAGCCTTAATGACAGAAATCGAAATGCTTGAAGCTAAGGGGATTCCAGTACGTGATCGTTTACTTATTAGCGATGCATGTCCATTGATTCTTCCTTATCATAATGCGTTAGATGCCGCCCGTGAAATTGCCCGTGGCGCAAAAGCTATTGGTACTACCGGTCGTGGTATTGGTCCCGCATATGAAGATAAAGTTGCTCGTCGTGGCTTACGTGTTGGTGATCTTTTCTGTGCAGAGTCTTTTGCCGCTAAATTAAAAGAAATTGTTGAATATCATAACTTCTCTTTGGTTAACTACTATAAAGTTGAACCAGTGAATTACGAAGAAGTATTAGCTGATGCATTAGCCGTTGCAGATACTATTAAAGCGATGACTGCAGATATTTCAGAGATACTTGATCAAGCGCGCAAAAATGGTGAATCAATCATGTTTGAAGGCGCCCAAGGTACCTTACTTGATATCGATCATGGTACCTACCCTTATGTGACTTCTTCAAACACTACTGCTGGTGGCGTGGCTACTGGTTGTGGTGTTGGCCCTCGTCACCTTGACTATATTTTAGGTATCACTAAAGCATACACTACACGTGTTGGCTCTGGTCCGTTCCCAACAGAATTACATGATGATATTGGTGAACACTTGGGCACAGTTGGTCATGAATTTGGCGCAACTACCGGTCGTGAACGTCGTTGTGGTTGGTTTGATGCTGTCGCTATGCACCGTGCCATTCAAGTAAACAGTGTAACGGGTTTCTGTTTAACTAAACTCGATGTACTTGATGGTTTAGAAACCTTAAAAATATGTACCGGTTATAAAACACAGTCAGGTGATATCATCACTGTACCGCCAACGGCAGCGGAAGGTTATGAGAAAATAACACCAGTATATGAATCGATGCCAGGTTGGACTGAGAGCACTGTAGGTGCAACATCTGTGGACGCTTTACCAGCGAATGCTTTAGCCTATATTAAACGTATTGAAGAAATAACTGGCGTACCAATTGATATTATCTCAACTGGTCCTGATCGTAATGAAACGATTATTAAGGTAAATCCTTTTGTTTAATTATTGAATGATTAAACTACCTTAAAAACCAACCTTCGGGTTGGTTTTTGTTTTTCTACCCTTGAAATATTTCTTGTTAGCTCACATTCACACAGTTTAATAAACCGTTACATTTAATTTTACAACGTTGCCAATATCTGCTTGTTAGTTTGTCGATAAAAAGAGAGTATAAAAGAGCAGACAAAGTACGTTGAACGTAACAAAAGAGGTTTATTTATGAAAATACTTATTTCTGGTCATCATGTAGAAATTACTGAAGGTATTAAGCAGTCTATAGAAAGCAAATTTTCAAAAATTGCTAAACATTATCCAAATATTACCACGCTAAATTCGACCATTACTGTTGAGCCACACCAACAAAAAGTAGAAGTAACAACAATTTATGAAGGGGTTAATGTTACGGTGAACGCTGCCAATAAAACTCTTTATGCTGCTATTGCCAGCGCAGCGAAAAAATTACAGGTTGCTCTTGCACGCCGAAAAGGTGTGTTGTCAGCTAAATGTAATGAAAAATTCATTGTCGAACAATCAGAGTTGGTATTATAGCTGTATACAATGTAGTTAAATAAATATTCACAATAAAGGCTGCTAACATATTTAGCAGCCTTTATTGTTTCTATAGTTAAATAATTCATTGGTATGCTCAACGCCTTCAATGGCTATGTATCAAGAAGTTAATTAGTCTTAATGCTATAAATTGGCGAAATTTCATACTTACGGAGTGTTTTATAAAGAATACTTGGTCTTAATAGTGACTATTTAACGAAATAATATGATTTAACGGTTATTGTCATGTATGTTTATTATAGCTTACAGCGCTTTTATATAGTCAAATAGCCTTGTATTAGGGATAAGCAATGAAATACACTATAAAATATAATAATTATAATAAAATCAACGATTGAATATTTAATGAATATTCATTTTAAATAATATACCAACGCATTTGGGAACTACCATGACAGATTTTCGCCAACAAGCACTTGATTACCACGCTTTACCTACGCCGGGTAAAATCAGTGTTGCATTAACTACAGCGGCAGAAACGAGTGAGGATCTATCACTAGCTTATAGCCCCGGCGTTGCTGAGCCATGTCGTGAAATAGCGGCTAATCCTGATGATGTATATAAATATACTGCTAAAGGTAATACTGTTGCCGTTATTAGTAACGGTACCGCTGTTTTAGGCTTAGGTAATATCGGCCCAATGGCATCTAAACCAGTAATGGAAGGTAAGTCATTATTATTTAAACGCTTTGCTAACATTGACTCGTTTGATATCGAAGTAAAACACAAAACTGTGGAAGAGTTTGTGAATACCGTAGCAAATATAGCCGACAGCTTTGGCGGTATCAACCTTGAAGATATTAAAGCGCCAGAGTGTTTTGCTATTGAAAAAGCGCTTATTGAACGTTGTAAAATCCCAGTTTTTCATGATGATCAGCATGGTACCGCTATTGTGACCGCTGCGGGAATGATGAATGCACTCGATATTCAAGGTAAGGATATCAAGCAAGCTAATATCGTCTGTTTAGGTGCGGGTGCGGCGGCAATTGCTTGTATGGAATTATTGATTAAGTGTGGCGCCCAGCGTGAGAAAATCTATATGCTTGATACCAAAGGTGTAGTGCATACTCGTCGTGATGACTTAAATGAATATAAAAAACTCTTTGCTAATAATACTGACAAACGCACGCTAGATGATGCCATTGAAGGTGCTGATGTATTTGTTGGTGTGTCTGGTCCTAATCTTTTGAGTCAAGAGCAAGTTAAATTAATGGCGCCTAACCCTATTATTTTTGCTTGTTCTAATCCAGATCCTGAAATTAAACCTGAATTAGCACTAGCGGTTCGTGATGATGCCATTATGGCGACAGGTCGCTCTGATTACCCTAATCAAGTTAATAACGTTTTATGTTTTCCTTTTATCTTTCGTGGTGCTTTAGATGTACGTGCACACACGATCAACGATGAAATGAAGATCGCCGCGGTTCATGCTATTAGAGCAATAGCAAAAGAAGAAGTACCTAGTGAAGTTTTAGCGGCATGTGGTGAAACTGAGTTAACTTTTGGTCGAAGCTATATTATTCCGAAACCAATGGATTCGCGCTTATTGCCTGCTGTTGCCTTGGCCGTAGCAAAAGCTGCGGTAGATTCCGGTGTGGCTGCGTTACCTTTACCTGAAAATTACATGCAGTAATGAGGTTTAGATAAAAAATAAAAAGGCTGATAATATAATTAATGGTATTATGAGCCTTTTTTGTTTTCTTCAAAAGCCTTTCACACGATAGCGGTTGCTGGAAAAACGACTTAACATTAAATAAAATGGACAACATATTTTGTCTATTTATATTGCTACAGAAGTTTATTAGAATAACCTATTTAAACCGTTTAATGCGGCTACGCGGAATGCTTCCGCCATGGTGGGATAATTGAAGGTTGTTTCGACGAAATATTCAATAGTATTACCACCATTTTTCTGTTGCATAATGGCTTGGCCAATGTGAATGATCTCAGCTGCATTTTCCCCAAAACAATGAATACCTAGAATTTCTTTGGTTTCGCGATGGAAAAGAATTTTTAAAGAGCCAACCAAATTATCGGAAATTTGTGCTCTAGCTAAATGCTTAAATTGTGCTCTACCAACTTCATAGGGAATTTTTGCGGCGGTCAACTCTTGCTCTGTTTTTCCTACCGAGCTAATTTCGGGGATAGTATAAATTCCTGTGGGAATATCAACAATTAATTTTGCTTTACTGGTATTGTCGAGCATAGATAAAGCGGCAATACGCCCTTGATCAAATGCGGCACTGGCTAAACTAGGGTAGCCAATTACATCGCCAACAGCATAGATATTATCGACTTCAGTTTGGTAACAGTCATTAACTTTTAATTGACCACGACCATCAGCTTTTAAGCCAGCAGCTTCGAGCGCTAAATCAGCAGTATTACCGGTACGGCCATTAGCGAACAACAATAAGTCTGCTCGCATTTTCTTACCCGATTCTAAATGAACAACAACAGCATCATCACTTGCTTCAACTCGCTCTATTTGTTCTCCATGACGAATAACCACGCCATTATTCCACAGATGATAGCTAAGTGAATCTGACATTTCAGTATCTAAAAATGACAATAAGCGATCGCGAGTATTGATTAAATCAACCTTAACACCTAAACCACGAAAAATTGATGCATACTCACTACCGATAACACCAGCGCCATAAATAATAACGTGTCGAGGAGCATGGCTAAGATTTAATATGCTGTCTGAGTCGTAAACTCTTGGATGATTAAAGTCTATATCAGCAGGATGGTATGGACGTGAGCCAGTGGCGATAATAATTTTGTTGGCGGTAATTTTTTCTATAGAGCCATCGTGGCACAATACCTGAATAGTATGGGCATCAACAAAAGAAGCTTCACCTAAAATATGCTTAACTTGGTTGCGGCTATAAAAACCACCGCGTAGGCTAACTTGTTTACGTATAACGGCAGAAGCGTGACTTAAAATATCTTGAAAAGTAAGACTTTTTACTTGGCCATCCCGGCTAAATAAAGGGTTGGCATTATACTCAATTAAGCGGCTAACTGATTGGCGTAATGCTTTTGAAGGAATGGTGCCCCAATGCGTACAACCACCACCTACTTGATGATAGCGTTCAATAATGGCGACTTTTTTTTTGTTTTTAGCTAAATTCATGGCAGCGCCTTCTCCACCTGGACCTGTGCCAATAATAATCACATCGTAATCAAAGTTAGCTGGAACATTTTCTTGTTTTGTTTGTGTTTTACCCAAAAGACTTCCCCCCAATAATGCTAATGCTATATATTCATATAATAATGAAAATATGATTAAGAAAATTTTAGCAGGATTTGGGGGTAAATGATAATGCAGAGAGCATTGATTTTTATGCGAGTTTAGTTGTCATTGTCTGCCAGCGATGACGCTGTACTTTTAAGTGCCGCTGTATTTCTTTATATTGAGCCATTAACTCTGATTTTTCAACTTCAGCAATAACTAGCTCTCGTTTGGCAGCAAGTAGTTTTCTTCGTACTTGGTAAAAGTCATTTATCTTACTAATCAGTAAATCATATTCGTATTGCAAACTGATCAGTGCCTGTTCGGCATTAGGATGTGCGCTAAGCTTTTGCTTACTTCGTTTAAGCGTCATCGCAATACGCATTTTTTCAACTTTATCTTCTGGGCTGGTACGTAGTTTGTTCGTCAGTCCCAACCATTGACAGGTTTTAATTAACCATTTTGTTGGATCAAATTGCCACCAGCGAATACCATTGCGGTAATCATTTTCAAAAATATGGTGAAAATTATGATAGCCCTCACCAAAAGTTAAAAAAGCTAGCAAGCCATTATCTCTCGCTGTATTTTTATCTGTGTAGGTCTGTCTACCCCATATATGAGCTAATGAGTTAATAAAAAAAGTAGTGTGGTGATTGATAACTAAACGGAAAACACCAATCAATAATAAGCTATTTAACATATTTCCGTGCCATAAACCAAAAGCAATAGGCACACCAAAATTCATCGTAACTGCTAATAACAAATAATATTTATGTTGCCATAGAACAATAGGGTCTTTTTGTAAATCGCGAACATTTTTATAATCGTGGTAACTATGTGCTTGATACTCGCGGCACATCCAACCTATATGTGAATACCAAAAGCCCATTTTGGCGGAATAGGGATCAATATCGTTATTGTCTACATGCTTATGATGAATTCTATGATCTGATGACCAATGTAAGATACTATTTTGTAAGGCAAAAGCACCACCTAAAGCAAAAATAAATCGTAAACTCCAATGAGCTTGAAAAGCTTTATGTGACCAAAGACGATGATAGCCAGCGGTAATTGACATGCCACAGTATACAAAACAGATAAAGGCAAAAATTATTTCAGTAGAATTAAACCCATAAGTAAAAGCACGATAGGGCACAGCTATCATAGCGACTAAAAAAGTGGCTACAAAAATAATAACGTTGAGCCAAATAATTGTGGGTTTGTTCATTTCATATCCCAAGGTAGAGTAAAGCCAAATATTTTAAGTGTACACGTGTACGCTATTATTTATAGTGTAACTGGATCGTCAGACCAGTCAAGATGATTCGCTATTATTTTCTTCCACTCGAGCGACGAAACTGATATTAATTAAAGATTGCCGTATGATTAGCACAGAATATTCCTAGATGAGTTATCACCATGAGCGGTGTTCGCGCCCAGCAAAAAGAGAAAACCCGTAGATTATTAATTGATGCAGCGTTAAGTCAGTTAAGCGCAGAACGAAGTTTTTCTAGCCTAAGCTTACGAGAAGTAGCTAAAGAAGCAGGGCTTGCACCAACCTCTTTTTATCGCCATTTTTCTGATATGGACGAATTAGGACTAACGCTAGTTGATGAGGCAGGTTTAACATTAAGGCAATTAATGCGCCAAGCTCGTCAACGAATTGCAAAAGGTGGCTCTGTGATACAAATATCCGTTGCTACTTTTATGGAGTTAATTGAAAGTAATGGTAATGTCTTTAGGTTATTACTGCGTGAACGTTCTGGAACATCGGCAGCATTTCGCGCGGCAGTAATTAGGGAAATTCGTTATTTTACTATGGAGCTGTGTGATTATTTACAAAAAGCGAATGATCTTGAGGCTGATGTAGCATACATGCAAGCGAATGCTGCGGTAACTATTGTTTTTAGTGCCGGCTCTGATGCACTTGATATTGATGATAAAGCAGAGCGTGAGCAATTATCCAAACAAACAATTCAACAATTGCGCTTTATCGCCCGTGGTGCAGCTGAGTTGAGTGATCGCCGTAAAGCAGTAAGAAAAAGAAAATAGGTAATACCAAACGGATTAATTCTTGCCTAAGTGAGCAATTAATTAGTCCGATTGGTATTACTTGGTAAAAGTAACCTATTTGTTGTGATGTGCATGTGACAGAAAACGTTATTTACGTGTCAGTATCATGCCTACTTCGATGTGGTCCGTATAAGGGAATTGATCAAATAAGGCGAACTGTTGAATGACATGGGTCTGGCTTAATATAGTTAAATTGTCTTTTAAGGTCTTTGGGTTACACGAAATATAGATAATTTTATTAAAACGGCTGACTAATTCAACGCTATCCTCATCTAAACCTGCCCGTGGAGGATCAACTAATACGGTGTCGTAATTATACGTTGTTAAATCAAATCCCTCTAAACGTCTAAACTTACGTTCGCCATTCATTGCTTGGCTAAATTCCTCACTAGACATGCGAACAATATCAATATTATCAATATTATTTGCTTTAATATTGACTTGTGCCGACCTGACAGATGTTTTAGATATTTCGGTGCCTAATACTCGGTCAAAGTTTTGTGCTAAGGCAATACTAAAATTACCGTTACCACAATATAATTCGATTAAATCACCGCTTGCATTGGTGGTCGCTTGTTGAGCCCAAAGTAGCATTTGTTCATTAACGCCGCCATTTGGTTGAGTGAAGCTATTCTCTACTTGCTGATAAATAAAAGTATTATCACCTACTTGTAGAGACTCCATAACATAATCTTTATCTATAATGATTTTTTGCTTTTTCGCTCTGCCAATAATATCTATCGGTGCAATTGAAGATAACTCTTCCTTAAGCGCTTTAGCGGCATTTTCCCATGTTGGCTCCAGCGGTTTGTGATAGAGCATACTAATAAGTAACTCGCCGCTTAAGGTTGACAGGAAATCTACTTGAAATAATTTATAGCGAAGTTCTTTTTGGTCTTTAATCAAGGTGAGTAAAGCTTTCATTGCTTGATTAATTAACAGACTGGCGACAGGGAAATCATCGACACGAAACTTCTCTTTGGTGGTACTGTTAAACATAATGTAATAAAGATCGTCACCTTGATGCCACACTCTAAATTCGGCACGTAGTCGATAGTTTAATGGTGAAGAAGGGAAAACCTGTGCTTTGGGAACATTCAAACAAGAAAATAACTCTTTCATATCATGCTCTTTTTTCGATAATTGCTGTACGTAGTTATCGGGATGAATATGATCAAACATGCTTGAGCCTATATATAATTGGAGAGAGAAGTAAATAAGAGCGCAAATTCTACTCTGGCTTATATTATTGTCTAGGCTTTTTTAGCATTAATTTACTAGGAGGGTAAAAATAGAAAACCTATTAATAGATAAAATATTAATAGGTTTATAGGTGATTTTCTAGGTAGAAGGGGGATCAATCAACAGCTTCGGTACGCTCAGGACGGTCTTTGGCTTCTCTAACCTTTAATGTACGTTGCTGAAACTCAGTGTCATTCAATGCACTAATCGCCTTATCAATATCATTTGCAGCCATTTCTACAAAACCGAAACCACGACGTTTTCCCGTATGCTTATCTTTCATCAGTCTCACTGATTGTACCGTACCATGATTTGAAAACAATTCTCTAATTGCTGTTTCATTAGCGCGATAGGGTAAATTGCCAACATAAAGAGTTTTAACATCCTCTGAAATTTTTTGTGTCGGGGCATTTGTATTTGCGGTACTCGGAACACCACTAAGTAAAGGAGCAATAAAGGCACTGATAAAAACAATAACTGAAACAACAGCAGGGGTAATTGTAACAGTACTAGAAATAATATAAGCAAAGATAGCAAAAACAAGAGCTATAATTACGGTTGATATTTGCGGAGATTTCATAATGAATACCTAATTATTATTTTAATTTACATGTGTATAAAAACAAAAAGTGAAATTCTATGTTACCCACCTTTTATGAGAGTGCAACAATAAGTGTAAAAAACATGCAATTAAACAGGCCCCCAAGCGTAATCGCCTTATATATAGACGTTTAGTTTACTTTATCTTCTAACAAATAAAAGATGTAAAATAACGCTTGATCCTTACGGCTAGATCTATACAATGCGCTCCAGTTCCAAGGGGTTCAGCCAAAAAGCTTAACCAACTGGACGTTATCTACAGGATGTAGTGTATTAAGTTAACGCAGGACGCAGTTAACTGTTTTGATAAGTTATCTTCTTTCATTTAATGATAATTAGCTAACTTAACGTTTTTAAGTTCACTTTAAGAGTTTGTAAAAACTTTTGAAAAAAGATTCAAATAAACATTGACATCAAAACTCGGAAGCGTAAAATGCGCATCCTGCTTCGGGGCAACGGCAACGTTAACCAAGAAGCAAAGGTAATTAGCGAATGCGACTAAGACCTCTTTTCTTTAACAATTAGTTATCATGCAATTTGTGTGGATACTCACATTAACTTG
>JABSOW010000010.1 GCA_013215465.1 Colwellia sp.
TATTAAATCGGGTGCATCGAACCAGCAGGCGGAAAGTGGCAAGGACCCTTGGCTGCTTGTCACATCGCTGGCGGTCAACAGTAAACTAGCGAAACGAGTGGTAAAAATATATAAAAAAAGGATGGAAATTGAAGAAGGATATCGTGACATGAAAAGCGAGCATTATGGATTGGGCTTCAACGCCAGTATGAGCTACAAAGTTACTAGGATAGCCATACTAATGTTGATTGCTGCATTAGCAGCAATACTGTTACTCATCATTGGAACTGCTGCGGAACAAGCAGGGTTAGCTCGTCACTACCAGGCAAATACAGTTAAAAATAGACGGGTACTTTCTCTTCACTTCCTGGGCAGAAGAGTGGTAAAGAACCCCCGCTTTAATTTAACCCTTGAACATATTCAAAAAGCAATCCTACACATGCAAAAAATTATCTTAACGGCAGATAGGAGTATGTGGAAAAGTAGAGAAAATGGCATAGACCAAATAAAACCATCTCTTCAAAAAATTGAAAATTGCATGTGCCTATAAATTCGTGGGGATCTCTCAGGGTCAGAGTAAAATTAAAAGAACTTACATGGAAACTCATCATCAATTATATTTATCATTAGGCACATCAAATTAAACGCGACAGCTCGCTTATAGAGAATTATTTAAAAATAATGTTCAAATAAAAATGCTTGATGACATTAGTCTGGCAGCTAATAATGGATTAGCCTTAGGCTCATAACGTTTAATTCTGCTCTGACCCCTTTTATTTTACTTTTATTTTTTTATTTTATTTATAGATGTAAACTCTATTGAGTTTAATGGCATTGCCTGAAATAAAGTCGAGTGTTCGGTCAGTCGTTGCCAACAAAATATCGCTACCCACCTTATGAAAAATAAGCCGTTATGGTATTATTTGGCTAAAATAATACCTGACTCGCTATTTGCATTCCCCCCTGAGCTATTATTGGGGGAATTGATATTTATCATGCTATTGAAATTAGATAACACGCTAAGCTATCTAAACGACTCAACTGCTGCAACCGACTTGAATGCTTAACAATTAAGAACTTATGGCCAAAAATACTTTTACCCCTGAATTACTTGAACGACACTTTACTAAAAATGAGTGGAAAAAAGGCGCTAGAATTTATCAGGCAGATGGTATTAAAACCTGTGCCCCTGATGGTGAAATAATTCGCGGAGTCGTTTTTAGTGAGCGCTCTAAGCAGTCGAGTTACTTAACGCGTTTAGTGTTAAATATTAAAAATGATGGTATTGCCAGTTATTGTGATTGTTATGTTGGCCGTGACTGTAAACATGGTGCCGCCTTGGCCCAATGTTTTATTCATGAACATTTTGATAGAAACAGTATTGCCACTCCTGAAAGAGTTATTGATAGATGGCTTAGCCACTTTCAAGCTCAGCCCAGTAGATACCAAGCTAATCCTCAGAAAAAATCGTTATTGTACTTTTTAACAGCCAACAATTTTAACGAAGATGATTATTTTACTTTGGCGATAAAATCAACACGAGCCAAAAAAAGTGGCGGCTGGAGCAGCTCCCTTGGCAGTGAATATGCGGCGAATACGTTAATTAATAGTGCCTATGCGACTAACGAGGATGTGGCGATAATTACCGAGCTTATGCGTACTAACCAATTTGGCGATGACATTAAGTATTTTGATTTATTTGCACAGATTATAAAAACAAATCGCTGTTTTTGGCATACACACTTTAACTTAGACCAAGCCATTACCTTAAGTGAGCCCATAGAAGCCCAGTGGCAGTGGATAGCACTGGGTAACAGTTTACATACCTTACAGCTGGTTTTTAATGAGCCCTCAAGCAGTATTCAAATTATTAAAGCTCAACCGCTTTGTTTTTATGATGAAGAAAAAAATTGCTTCGGAAAAATTAATACCAATACTCAATGTGATTTTGAAGCTGACTTACTCAACGCCCCCATTTTTGAAGAAGATAAATTACCCTGGGTATTGAATAAGCTGTCGATGTCGTTAGGTGATGCGGTGCAACGCTTGCCTAAACCCAAAACACAGTTCTCACAAGACTTAAGCAAGCCCGAAGTGTATTTGCACTTTTCTACACCCCTAGAAAAAAGTCCACAAACGGGTAATGTAAAGGTTAATTTTTCCTATCAAGGCAATTTAGTTAATCCGCATAATGAGAGTGTTACGGTTATACCAGCAAGGTTAACTGATAGTGAAAATGAGAACTCAAGCGAGAGTTCAAGTGAGGCTTCAATTGAGGTAAAGATTTATCGCGATTTAGCCTTTGAACAAGCGGTTATTGATAAATTGACCCGATTAAAATTTAGCCCTGTGCCTATCCCTAAGCGTTACACTTTTATTAATGCCGAGTATTTGAATAAAGACGCTTTACTTACCGATAAAACCCCTAAATTTTTAATGATGTTGCAAGGCCGCTATGCTTGGCATCAGTTTTTAGATCAAGAAGTCCCCTTACTTAAAGATTTAGGCTGGCATATTAGCTTTGCCGATGCTTTTTATTATAAATCACTGGCCACCGACAGCATATTTGATGCAGAAGTGATTGAAACCGATGATCATGATTTTTTCTCGTTAGGGCTAAACTTAACCATTGATGGTAAAAAAATGCCCGCGTTTCCTATTTTACTCGGTGCTATTGAACAATTACCTCGATCGGTACTGCTTGATCGCGACAAGGTTGACCATGAACAAGTTGCTCACGAAAAAGAGGCTGATGACGGCTTAGTTAACGAAAAAGAACCGCTTATTGCCCCCGACACCCCTATTTATGTTGACTTAGACAATGGTGAATTTGTTGCCTTGCGTTATCAAAGCGTACAGCCTATTTTAAAGCAGTTTATTGAACTCTTTATGCCTAACGCGTTAAATAAAGATGGCACTATGGAGCTATCGCGTTATCAAGGACATCAAACGTTATCGATGTTAGATGACCAAGGAATGATAGCAACAGGCACAAGTAAGTTAAGAGCCTTGGCTGATAAACTGAAAGATTTTCAACAAGTAACCACGGTTGCACTGCCGACAGGTTTAAACGCGACCTTAAGAGCCTATCAGCATCAAGGCCTCAACTGGTTACAGTTTTTGCGGGAGTATCAATTAAATGGTATTTTGGCTGATGACATGGGCTTGGGTAAAACCATTCAAACCTTGGCGCACTTATTAATTGAAAAACAGCAAGGCCGTTTGACTAAGCCGGTATTAATTGTTGCGCCCACCAGTGTTATTTTTAACTGGGCTAATGAAATTGAAAAATTTACCCCTGAACTTTCTTATCAAGTATTACACGGTAGTAAACGTCATCAGCACTTCGGTTGCCTTGAAAAAGGTGAGAAAGATAACGGTAATGAAAGTAGCGAAAATCAGGTTGATTTAATTATTACCAGTTATGCCTTGATCACTAAAGATTTAACGCTTTATAGTCAGAAAAAGTTTTATTACCTTATTCTTGATGAAGCGCACTATATAAAAAATCCAAAAACTAAATTATACCAAGCGTTTATGTCACTTAAAGCGCAGCATAAACTGTGCCTAACGGGTACGCCGATGGAGAATCATTTAGGCGAATTTTGGGCGCAATTTAATTTTTTACTGCCCGGATTTTTAGGCGGACAAAGGCAATTTACCAAACTGTTTAGAACACCGATAGAAAAACATGGCGAGCAAGAGCGCAAGCAGTTATTAAATCAGCGTATTAAGCCGTTTATATTACGTAGAACCAAAGATAAAATAGCCACTGAATTACCGCCTAAAACGATAATAATTCAAACCTTGCGTATTGAAGGTCAACAAGCTGAGCTGTATGAGTCAGTACGTTTAGCCATGGATAGTCGCTTAAAGGATATCATTGCTGAAAAAGGTTTAAAACGTAGTCAGATTGAAGTTTTAGATGCGTTATTAAAGTTGCGGCAGGTATGTAATCACCCTAAGTTATTATCACTTGAAGGCGCTAAAAAAATAAACAAATCCGCTAAGCTTGATTATTTAATGGAAACGCTGCCTGAGCAAATTGATGAAGGCCGTAGAATATTAATTTTTTCACAGTTTACCAGTATGCTTGCTTTAATAGAGATTGAGCTGGTGGCCGCGGGTATTGATTTTGTTAAGTTAACCGGCGCAACCACTAAACGACAAGAGGTAGTTGATAAATTTCAACGCGGTGACGTGCCTGTATTTTTAATTAGCTTGCGCGCAGGTGGTGTCGGTTTAAACCTAACAGCAGCCGACACGGTTATTCATTTTGACCCTTGGTGGAACCCTGCGGTAGAAAACCAAGCCACAGACAGAGCTTATCGAATTGGCCAAGACAAACCGGTTTTTGTTTACAAATATATTATTGAAAATTCAATCGAAGAGAAAATTCTGAAAATACAACAAAACAAAGCCGAGTTAGCCAAGGCGTTGTTATCAGAAGAAGTGAGTGATAAAAAACTGAGCTTAACCGATGATATTTTAGGATCGTTGTTGGCACCGCTAAGTTAGTATAAAAAACAAGTATTTTAGACCTTGGATTCAGGACAATATGCTCCCGCTTACCTCGCAGCATTGATTTTAGTGTAAGTTACCAGTTCTAGACTTATTAATTAAACAATGCGTTCTCACTAATCAGTGAGTTCGCGTTGTTTAATGGGTGCTAAATTATTCCCAGTTACAATAATAAATCATATAAAAACACTCGATGAATTTATATTTTCTAACTGAGTACTTAAATAGTCGAGCTGCTTCTTAATTCTTAAATAATTCGCTTTAATAGTCTGTATTTCTTTAGTTATCTGATCTGCTGTTACCTATCCTGCTTTACCCTTAAGTTTTTTCCAACCTTTCTCATTGTACTTTTTGTACAGGTGTAATTTCTTCGGTGGATATTGTCGTTAAGAGCATTTGAGCAGTCCTTATTTTACAGATTCTTACAATTAACTCTCACTTTATGAACAGATCTTTAGCGTTGAAAAAGTAATAATTTTGTTCGTTAAAAACAATAAATTCAAAATTAAACGAACCGTTCTTACTACTCTATGGAGGGATAACATGAAATATCTAAAAAATATAATCGCGAGTATCATTCTTACCGCTACGGCACTATTTGCTATAACTGGTTGTAATGATGATGCTCTAACAAATAATAGTGCAACAATTAGCTATATTAATGCTTTGGATAAGCAGGCTACTTTCTATGTAAAGGAGAGTTCTGATTCAAGCAGTGTTTACCATAATAAACATAAAGTAACGACATTAATTCAAGGTGACTATAGTGATGAACTAAGACATAAATGGTTTAGTATACAAGAAAGTCGCTTTGCAGTGGAAGATACCAACTCACGCGATGAACAAATGAGTATCGAATATCGGCTTAAAGATGATCGCGATTATTGGTCAGTTGCTTGGTTAAATAACAACGAATATAACTTGTCATTATTCAAAAGGGTATCTTCTGATCGTGATGGTTTATATCGTGTTAGAATCTTTGCTAATGATAAATTAGATGTGTATTTAGGAGAAAACACGACAAAACTTCTAACCACTGAGACTGGTCAAGTAAGTGATTTTATTAGTCTTGATAAATGCACTGACTTGGTTATTGAAGGTAATGAAATTGATTTGTGCTCAGGCGATTTTGGCCATTCTTATTTACTTGTAGTTAATGCTAACGGCTTAATAGCTATGGCGGAGGAACACAAGTAACAGAGCATAACGATTTGGTTTGACAATGGCCTGTTATATTCTAGGCCGTACAATAGATTTTAGCGTTAGTTACCAGTTCTAAATCTTATTAATTATACAATGCGTTCTCATTAAGCAGTGAGTTCGCGTTGTTTCTTGATTCTTAAAGCATTCGGTTTAATAGTCTGTATTTTTTAGTTATCTGGCTCAGAGGAACAAGGTGTCAGTGATATGCTTTTTGACGAGTACAATTTTCAAGGTAAAGCACCTTTTGTGTGGCCCAAAAAAGCCTCGTCAGATAAAAAGGAAAACAGTGGAAAACCACTATTCCCCCTCGGTTTTTCTGCATCTGAAACTATAACTTCATCGGCTTTAAAGACTTCAAGCATGGTTGGGGTTATGTGGATGACGAGGGGGCAATATGGGGATTACAAGGTTGGGATCCCCTGTTTTAAGCTCTACGCAATGATCTTTCTTTCAATTGCATCACACCTATTGGTAATACGGCTCATAATGGTACTCTGCATTTCTTCGCTTAAACTTGAAAGGTGCAATACTTGTAAGGATACTTTGCTAACATTTGCGACGAGCTCTAAAATGATTTTCTCGCCAATGCTAGGCTTTACCCCAAGAGATTCGAGCAACAATATAAAGTCATGTTTTGTATAATAACCATAAGCCTCATAACTAGCGCTAAAGTCCCCTTCTGTTTCAGTTTGTAATAACGATAATGACAGGTATTCTTGGTCGTAGTCTGGGTAAGGCGCTGTGCTCAATAGATCATACAAGGGAGCAAAGCCATCCATTAGATTAGATTTGCTCGTTGGCGCTCTTTTTAGTGCGAAATTTTTAAGGTGTAAATCATTATTGCCCACCAGATAGGAAAATAGTACATGCTTTACTGCGTAAACAGAGTGCGCAATTGCCCCACCACACGCGGTTACCATTTTCTTGATGGCGTTTTCATAAGAAAGTGCATCGTTACCTTTGTGCATAGGGTGAACATCACAAATGCTGGCACCATCTTCGACAAAAATTTTTACCTTTTTATTATCGGTTAAGTCAAAACGCTTAGTAACATAGGCAAGTTCACCATCTTCAAAGGGAGCAACTGAGCATTTAGCGACATGAAAACCAACCCGTTCGGCAATTTTCATAATGGCATGTTCATTTTCAGACAATTGCGGCAATCCTTTGGGAGTAGGTTTTACAATATACTCACCTTGATTGCTCGGTACTAATATACCTTGCTCAAGTGTCATAAACATTTTTCGTTGCACACCCGATATAGAGGTGCCAACAGTATGGTCAATCACCATATCAGTAAAGCTTTCGGACGTACCTTTAATGCTTACCGGCTTAGTTGTACCGTACATAGATTTAAGGTGGGCTTTTGAATAGCTATTTTGAAGGTTTTTATCACTCGTCTCTTTTAAACTGCCCTTACATGCCATGATTATTCCTCTGTTTTTCCTGCGACCAACCAGATCACAAGCTTAATGGCTCGGGAGTAACTGAAATTGCACCAATTAATTCTTTGCCGTTTGCTAAGAGCAAACCAAATGAATCTGCTTTATCAAGTCTGGCTCTTTTTGCTTGATGAGTGCGTAACCATCCTTCAGATATGAGGTTGGCAAAAAACGTTGGGAAGGAGTCAAACTCAAAGGGGTTTTCGGTCAGAGGGAAGCTATAACCTATTGGCGCACCATTAATAAGATAGCTAGTATCATAGATAAAACGGTAACGCTCCGCTTTAAGATCGGTAAATTCTTGCAACAATCCAGCAAGCGTTCCGTTACAGTAGATATGCCCTTGCCGATTTGGCTTAATCATTTTTACGACCTATAAGTAATTCAAATCCTACGATTTCACCAATGGATAACACCGTGGACATTGACGCTTTTTCAGGGTTTTTGAGTGTGTTGGTCAGCGTTGTTGATGAAATATCAGCAAGCAGGCAAAGATCTCTTTTTTGTAAGACGTTATCCGCACAAAAGCGCTCAACATAAGTCCCTAGTTCAGCAAGCTTAAATAAACTTTTCGATTTATTCATCTCTGTTGAAACATTTTTTAGCATGTTTTGAACTTTACTAAGCGTCTCAACAGCTACATCTATGTCGTTACCCATCATACACTCCAATAAAAATACCTTTGTAACCCTATAAAATAGTATAATCTAAATATTCTTTGAAATACAAACTGTATTCATAAATAAATGTGATTAACCATCATCTTTAACAATAAATCTAATATAAATAACAAAAACAAATTAAAATCAAGTTAAACGTTGAATTAATATTAATAAACCATTTAAATCAAAGTATTGTATCTTTTAGGTATTGGGTTCCCGATTAACCATCCATGGCTAGCTTTATTAAGTCTTAAATAACATGTGCTGTTATCGTTATCTATACCCGCGCCGGATCGCATTATTGTTGATGTATTAACCCGGTATCTTGATTTTCAAAACCATGGCATATGTAACCACTTACCGGCCGTTTTTTCTTGGCTAGTTGATGGAAATGCTCATAACCAACTGAAAAGGCAAACGGATTGGCATTGTAGTCGGCATAAGACTGATCGCTGCCGTTATTAGCCTCTCTGGCGCCAGCAGCGAAAGAGCTTAAAAAATCATCTCTGTTATTAATGAGGATCGTTGTGGTGCCACTTCCGCCCTCAATCAGTTCTAGCGCGCCTAATTCAATATATTTATCCACTACTACGTTATTGAAACAGCCACAGTATTGCTCGGTTTCAACATCATAGGAAACTGGAGAATCATCTGATACTTCCATTAATGAAACAAATAACTCTCTTACTTTTTTTGAAATCACACACTGTTCCTTGCTTAGCCCACCTTCGGGGATTAATTAAATAGGTTTTCATGTTATGTAAACGCTGGGGGCAAATATTAGCATTTAACAAATGTTATTAACCAACAAATAATTTTATTTTCTAAGTTGGAAATAATGGTATCAGTACTGACTACTAGCAATGTTGCTACTAATATTGTAGCATCGTTATGTTGATTTTTAAGGAGATCTTATGTCTATACCTATGCCCGGCGAACAAGTGAGAGGCTCTAAAACTGGCAAGCCTATAATGGCGCTGCTCGACTTACTTGGTAGAACTTGGGCTTTGGGCATTGTTTGGCAACTAAGCCAAGGAAGGCAACCTTTAGAGAATTACAACAACGCTGTGAACAAATTTCGCCCAGCTTATTGAACACTCGTTTAAAAGAGTTAAAAGTGTTAAAACTGGTTGAATCAACACCAAGTGGTTATCAGTTAACGGTATCAGGGCAAGCATTATTTGCCATCGTTGCCCCCCTTGAAGAATGGTCACACCAATGGGCTAATACCAACCAGACTAACTAAGTGATCTTTTTAAATGGCCTAAATCTCCAATAACATCGTAGCTTTCAATAGCTAGCTATTGCTCAATCAAGCGCCTTGTTCTTGAAAATTTATTCTTATTAAAATTTGAACCATTAATTAATCTGATTGGTATAACCAAATTAAAAAGGATAATGTATGAGTTTGACCTACGCTAATATGCCGCTTGATCGGTGCAGTAATCAACGTAAAAATACTCGCTGGTTAACGTCTGAATTTAATCATCAAGCTACATTGTTTTGTATTATTAATGACGGCATGAGCCTGTTTGCTGATGATAATAGTTTTACACCTATTTACTTGCCTAAATCACAACTCGATGGCTTATCTATCAATAGTTGCATTTACTTAGGTAAAAAAATCTTAGGTAAAGGCCCGCAGTCAACAGAGTCTACCAATGTTAGGTCGTTATTTGCGGTAGATTTTGAAAAGTTACGCTTTTCAAGCCAAGAGCACTTACTTAACCTTGGTCAGTGGCTAAATCTGCGTGAAGCCACCCCCAACTTAACCGTGTTAGATGCTTCAGTTCAGGCATTAGCGAAGGCGTTAGTTTACTGGCATAACACCCATCAGTTTTGCGGTAAATGCGGGAGCCCAAGTAGATCTGTTGAGGCCGGACATGCTAGGCGCTGTACTGAGTGTCGTAATATGACATTTCCGCGCACCGATCCTGCGGTAATTATGCTAGTTGAACATCTATTCCCTGATGGTATCGCTCGTTGTTTATTAGGGCGTAATGCCAAATGGAGAGCGGGCATGTATTCAACCTTAGCCGGTTTTGTTGACCCCGGCGAAACGCTAGAAGAAGCAGTAATAAGAGAAGTTTTGGAAGAAACCGCAATTGTTGTTGAAAATCCGCAATATATAACGTCGCAGCCGTGGCCATTTCCGGCCTCTGTTATGTTGGGTTTTACTGCCGTTGCCACCTCAACCACCATTGATATTACTAAAGACGACTTAGAAGATTGCCAATGGTTTTCTCGCGAACAATTAGCGGGCTTTGCTACAGGTGCTAATGTCGGTATTAATGCCGATAGTAATGCCAGTACCAATGTTGAGACTAATGTTGAGACTAATGTTGAGGCTAATGCTGAAACTATTGATGACACACATCAATTTAAGCTAAGTAGTGGTGATTCTATTTCATCTTATTTAATAACCGCGTGGAAAAATAAAGATATAGGTCAATATTAGGGTCTGTTGATCTTCATATATATTGGCTATTCTCTGACGTTTTACTCCATGCAGAAAAGCATTGCTGGCTGCTTTGACAGCCAGATCTACAGTTTTGCTTTATGCTCCAAATGTCTTGAAAAAAATCATGTTAACTGTACTAAAAACTATCTATATACCATTATAAAAATTAATTAAAGCACAAAATACATCGCGCTCTGACATAAAAATGTATTAAAATTATAAGTATACTTAACCTACCAAAACAATATATGTCATTACTCATTAGTGTTACCGATCAATCTCCCATTCACGCCAATTCCACATCTGGCGAATCTCCTCTACTTTCCGTCAAGTTGGCACAGCAATGCGAACGCTGGGGCTACCATCGCTTCTGGATGGCTGAACACCATAACTCAGGTATATTCGCCTGTCCTTGCCCAGAAATTCTTATTGGACATATAGCCAGTAAAACTGAGCGTATAAAAGTCGGTACTGGCGGCGTTATGCTTTCTCATTACAGTCCCTATAAAGTTGCTGAACAGTTCCGCATGCTCGAAGTACTTTATCCGGGTAGAGTTGATTTAGGTGTAGGACGCGCTCCTGGTGGTGACCAACTGTCTAGTGACGCCTTAGCTTTTCCGGCACAAGCATCTAACGGCCAAGATTTTGCTCATCAAGCAAGTGATTTAGTTCATTTTCTTAAGGGCACTATGAATGCCAAAAACCCCTACTCCAAACTTAGGTTAACACCAGAGATAGATGTGTCTCCGTCTTTATGGGTGCTTGGCTCTGGCAGTAGCTCTTGCGAATTTGCGGGAACTCTAGGTACAGGGTTTGTACTAGCTCAGTTTATCGACAGCCGCACACCCGCAGATAAAATATTCAACGCCTATCGAGCCTCATTTAAAGCAGCGGGGCACCAATATGCCGCTAAAACAATGCTTGCGTTAGCCGTTGTTTGCGCCGATAGCAACGAAGAAGCTCTAAAAATTGCATCAATCCGCGCTTACTCCAAGGTTTTGGCGCACATGCACGGTATACGTGAAGGTTTCCCGTCAATACAAGAGACCGAAGATGCTCTCAAGAAAATGTCTATAACAGAAAAGGATTACTTTGAAAGATGTCTGGGCGATATTATTTACGGCACCGGTGTTGAATGTCGTAACACAATTGAAGCGCTCGTAAATAATTGTCAGGCTGATGAAGTGACTGTCGTCAACGTCACCTATACTTTTGAGCAACGGTTACGTAGTTATGAATTATTAGCGCAGGCTTTTGAAATGTTTTAATGCTTATCTTCTCATATAAAAACATGACAATGTGCTGAGGTAATACCAGTTTCATTAATTAAGTGAGCTACTTTATACGTAGGAAAAACGGCCAAATACAAGGTGTTTATTTTAATAACTAGTTGTTCTAATTATTAAATAAATAACGAAGTAGTTGGTTGTTTTAACCAGTAGAAATGATCAATACAATAGCTGCCATCTTTTCGCCACCTTTTGTCAGTACTTTGCCCTAATACTGACACAGCTAACACTCATTGCTTTGCTTAAATAGTCAATATCAACTGACGACAAGGGCAAGCAATGTTTACTGCTAAAAAAAACATCCAACTTATTGATTATCAAGACTCCTATTATTATCGGCAACAACGGAAAAAACGCCGGTATCAATGGTTAAAATTTTCACTGCTTATTGCAGTTATTCTAGTTGCTTTACTGCCGTTTTTTTTCGTACCTTTTGCTCAAAGTAATCCACTTTATATTAAGGAGCAAGTCAAGGCTGATAATACTTTTATTCATGGTCCGCAATTACTTTTTGACCATCCAAACCCGGCCATGCGGGCAACCTTCCCGGTTGATATTACGGCTAACATTGAAATTAATGGTTTAGTTGCCTACGCAGAAATAACGCAAACCTTCATTAACCCGCATGCTATAGCGTTACACGGTAGCTATCAGTTTCCGTTACCTGAAAGCGCGGCAGTAAAACAATTAATAATAAAAATAGGTGATAAAGAAATAATTGGCGAAATAATGGAAAAAAAAGCGGCGCAAGCACTTTACCAACAAGCCAAAAAACAAGGGCAAAAGGCCAGTTTAGTAGAGCAACATCGGCCTAATATATTTACCAACAACATAGCCAATATTCCCGCACAATCAACCGTTGTGGTTACCTTAAAATTTATTATGCCGGTGTCTTTTGCTCACGGTAACTTTACTTTACGACTGCCACTGGCAATAACGCCACGATATCAGCCGAAATCAAGCACAAAACAAAGCACAACCTCCTTGTTCCCACATTCTCATGCAGTTGCCCCTAGTCAGTCAGCAATAAACATTGTTTTAAATTCTGGTATTCCTATTACCGCTATTTTCAGTGACAGCCATAAAATAAAAACACGGGCACTAAATAGCGAGCAAAACGCTTATCTTATTAGCTTAAATAAAACACATGTGGTGTCTGATAAAAGCTTCGCGTTAAGTTGGCAGTTATTAGCCAGTGAGCAACCACAAGTCAGTAGTTTTACTCAAGAAGTTGCTGGTGAACATTATACTTTACTGACCTTTTTTCCGCCAAAAACAGCCGCCGCACAAGTGATCGCTAGAGACATCATTTTTATTATTGATACCTCAGGCTCAATGCAAGGGGGCTCGATGGCACAAGCGAAAACGAGTTTACAACTTGCCCTATTACAGCTTAACGATAAAGACAGCTTTAATATTATCGCTTTCGATGATGATACCGAATTACTGTTTCCGATAACGCAAATGGCATCAAATCAAAACATCACAAAAGCGCAACAATTTATTGATAACTTAAACGCTGACGGTGGTACGCAAATGTACCGACCACTAAGTAACGCGTTGATGATGAGAAAAAATAAAGTGCAGTCAGCAAAATCCATTCGGCAAATAGTGTTTATTACTGACGGCGCAGTCGCCAATGAATTTGAGCTGATGCAGCTACTTAACAGTGCTCAAGGGAGTTTTCGTTTATATACCGTCGGAATAGGCGCAGCGCCCAATGGTTACTTTATGAAAAAAGCGGCTCAGTTCGGTCGCGGTAGTTATATATTTATTCAAAACCATAATGAAGTTCAACAAAAGATCACTCAGTTTATGACAAAAATAAGCCAACCGGCAATCAGTAATATTGCCTTAACGCTCGATAACCAAGTTCATCAGCAAGTTGAAGTGTACCCTAACAAGATCCCTGATTTATATTTCGGTGAGCCGTTGCAAATTGCCCTTAAATCCCAGTTCCCTCTCACCAATGTTCAATTAACTGGAGATACTGCGTCTACACCTTGGTATCAACAGTTAATCATTAATGATAACCGATCATCTAAAGGGGTTTCGTCACTGTGGGCACGCAGGAAAATAGAAAGTTTACTGGACAGCCTTGTTACTGGCGCTAATACAGAAAAAGTAAAAGCGCAGGTGATTATCACCTCTGTCGATCATCAAATAATATCCCCTTACACTAGTTTTATTGCCCTAGAAAAACAGCCTGAGATCTCGCCCTTACTCGAAAAAAACGACTTATCAGCTGTGCACAAGTCTGCTAAACAAAAGTCAGCTAGTCAAAAACATAAAAGTAATTTTATTCAAACCCATCAGAGTTTACTAGTCGCTATGCCGCAAACTGCCATTGGTTGGCAATTGCAGTTTTTGATCGGCCTAGCGTTATTGGTATTGGCGCTAGTGTTCGCAAAAACTAGTGACTTTACTGGGTTGGTTAATAGACGTTTGAAAAGACTGAGTGCTTGGCTATGAAAATACACAGCAGCATTAAAACATCCTTGCTTATTACTGGCAGTTTACTTTGTCTTCATGCCAGTTGGCTGCCGGTAAAAGGCTGGCTCTCTGAACGATTAATTAGTTACAGCTGGCAAAAAACAATTGATTTAAAACAAAAGATTAAACCTTGGCCGTGGGCAGACACCTACCCTATTGCCAAGCTGTCATTTTTACGGTTAAACAAGAGTGTGGTGGTGCTTAATGGTGGCGACCCTACTACATTAGCTTTTTCAGCCGGTGCTATTGCCCCATTTAATCAAACCCTAAGCGCTCAACCCTTTGTGGTTGCAGGGCATAGAGATAGTCACTTTTCATTTTTAGACGAGGTATTTATGAACGATATAATTTCATTAGCGGACAAACATGGTCGCAGCCAGCTTTACCAAGTGGAAGCGATTGATATTGTTGATGCCAAAACGGGTACGCTACCCGTGTTGGCAGATGACTCTCAATTAGTTTTGATCACTTGCTACCCTTTTAATACTCTCAGTAGTGGTACCGATATGGATAGCAATGAAAGATATGTGATCACCGCAAAGCTGCTTTAACTTGGTAAAACCTTAAGCGCCTAATATTTTAAGTGGCAGCGACAAAGCACCGTTGCCTGATTGGCCGACAAACCAAATAATGGCACTTAAACCGCCTACGGTAGCTACATACCATAATGCTGAGACAATTTGAGCATAACGGTTAAGGGGTAGTAGCTCACTTAAGTGTCGACGTTTATATTCGAAGATTATTTCAATACTACCAATGGCGAGTAAAAAACCTAACAACGCTAAACCAAAGTGATAACTGATGAACACCCCTAACGCTGCGCCTAACACACAGGCCACTAGCCCAACCCGTGAGTTAATTGAAAAAGCGATACTTTTAAGGACATGGCCACCATCTAACGGTAATACTGGCAACAGGTTAAATAAATTGAGCAGGGCATTAAATACCGCCAAACCGGCAAGTATTTCTATGTCGGTAAGCCAGTAGCCAATTAAGCAGGCAATAGAGAGGATCAAACCGAAGAACGGCCCCATTATTGAAATAACAATATCTTGCCAGCGGGTATTAATTTTGTCATCACTTAGGGCTAAGCCGCCGACAAAGGGAATAAGATAAATACCTTTGGTTTTTAAACCAAAGTACTTCATCGCCCTAATATGGCCATACTCATGAAAAACTAAACAAAGAATAAGGGCGATGGCAAATTCAATGGAGAATAACCAGCTATAAGCAGCCAAACTACCAGCAGCAAACAATACTTTAATAACCTTAGCACTTTTTAATAATTTTAAGCCAAGGCCTGCCATACCAACGAAGCTAAACTTCATTGGCTGCTTTTTACCTTGGCTTATTTGACGTTGCTCTATGTCTTTTTCAACAAGGGTATTTTCATCTTGCAGCTCGTTATTGATTAACAGCTGAAATTGCAGTGAAAATGGCTGCCATTGTAGCGCACCATTAAGTTCAACCTGTAACTCGCCCTGCTCATTTTTTAAGGAAAACTGATGTGAAAATTTATCACCCTCGGCGCTGGCATCTATTTGAGAAACACATTGTTCACCCCAAAAAAGTTGCTGCCATCCGGCCATTGAACCTTCTAACCGTAGTGTTTTGCCTAAACACGCTATCTCTAATAATTGCACTTTATAAACTCAGCAAATAAAACCTTGCCCGATTATCACTATATTTGGCGATGCAGCAAGGTTTATTGTAAAAAAAATTGGGTAAATTCAGACTCAAAACTTATTCAGGTTTAGAATACCCTGACCAGATATCAGTATTGACTGACGCTTGGCTTTTGCGTTTTTTCTTAGCTTTTTTCTTTCCAGAGCCTTCAGGTTTTGCCTGCGGTTTATCGGCGTCTGAAATGATAACTTCATCGGCTTCAAAACCCTCTACTTGCTCACGTTCAAGGCGAAATTTATTCTTCTTTTCGATCACTTTAAAATGATGATAATCTTCATGATCGATAAGGGATAATGCTAAGCCCACTTCACCAGCACGGCCACTTCGACCAATACGATGCATGTAGTCTGACGGACTTCTTGGTAAGTTGAAATTGATCACCACTGGCAGTTTTTCAATGTCTATGCCACGAGCAGCAATATCGGTGGCAATTAACACGTCAATTTCGCCAGCTTTAAAGCCATCAAGCACCCGACTACGTTCCCTTTGGCCTTTATCGCCATGAAACACTGCCGCGGTAATACCCCGTTTAGCCAGTTTTTCTGCTAAGTGCTCACAATGATGTTTGGCATTAACAAAAATAAGCGCTTGTCGCCATTGATGTAACTTGATTAAATGCGCTAATACCGCGGTTTTTTCGCCTTTGTTAACAGTAAAAACCCGCTGTACTAAGGTGCTGCTATCAGCACTTTGTAGTTGTATTTCAACCGGATTATTAAGTAACTCTTGGGTTAACGTCTGTACTTGCTCGGGAAAAGTCGCAGAAAATAGTAAGGTTTGTTTTTTCTTCGGTAATAATGCTAATAGCGCCGATAGCTCTTCAGTAAAACCTAAACTTAACATTCTATCGGCTTCATCAAGCACTAAGGTGTTAACCCTATCAAGCTTAATAGCATTACTTGATATTAAATCGAGTAATCGGCCAGGTGTGGCCACCAAAATGTCAGTGCCGCCGCGTAATGCCAGCATTTGAGTATTTGCAGATACGCCACCAAACACAGCAAACGTTTTAATCGCGCCGTTAAAATGCACCGCGTAAGATTTAATATTGTCAGCAACTTGCTTGGCTAGTTCACGAGTAGGCACCAAAATCAAACCGGCAACATAGTTACCTTTATTGCTTTTATTAGCCGATGATTTTACCGCGCTTTGTTGCTGAAAAATGTGTTGCAGCATAGGCAGTGCAAAGGTGGCTGTTTTACCCGAGCCAGTATTTGCCCCGCCAATTAAGTCACGTCCCGCTAATACACTTGGGATAGCTTGTGCTTGAATAGGTGTTGGTTGCTGATATTCCAACTCTGTTAATCGCGCTAACAAAGGAGGAATAAGGCCCAGCTCGGCAAAAGTGACGGTTAAGTTGGCAGGCGTTGTGGCTGTGGTTTTGGCAGAGGTCATTAAGTTAAAGGGCTCAAAGCGTAGATAAGTGCCACTATTTTACCGTATTTATGCCCGATTAAGTTAGTGAAATCGATCAAAGCTAACGAAAATGTCTTTTTCACCAAGCCAAAAGCCATAACTTATTCGACTTGGTATTATATCAATAGCAGTTACTCCACCCTGTAACTGTTACAACAAACCGTAACAGAAGTGCAACACATTATTCTAATATTAACTAAATAAAGACCTCCTTCCCTGCACTATTATCGACAATTCAAACACTTATAAAACAGGCCTGAATATTGCTTTTAAAGCTGTGCCTATAAGCGGTTTAACCAAAGTGCTTATAGCATTTTATTAATAATCAAGCCCGGTTTTAGACAATAAACTGGACATTATTAACTGATGGTAATGGAGATTTTATTATGAAATTTCGAATGTTTAAGAAGTGGATACTTGCTTGCTTTGCTAGTATATCTACTGTGTTAATACTAACGACAGCATTTGCTGTGGATAACAATGGTTTGTTTCAATTGGAGGGCAATGCCGTCCAAGATGGTGTACCAGGTGAAGACTGGGCAACACTGTATAACAATGGAGCCAACACTGGGGGTAGTTCAATTAAATTCACTGATATTCTTCACGATGAGCCCGATGCCATGGGCAACGATCCGACTGTCTTTACTGGCGGCCGCAAAGACATTCAGGATATAAGCTCGTGGGGGCACAAAACAGGTAGTTCACCTGACAAGGATGAAATAACCCACGCCTATGCCGCAGCCTATGCTAAAGGCACTGACACAATCGTTTATTTTGGCGCCGATCGTATCTCCAATAAAGGTGATGCATTTATGGGCTTCTGGTTTTTTAAAAAACACATTGAAAGTCTAGGTGATGGAAGTTTTGATGGCATGCACTCTGAAGGCGATGTGCTGATACTGACAAACTTTCCTCAAGCGAACAATGCCTCCCCTCAGATTAGGGTGGCACTTTGGGATACCAGTTGTTCAAAAGCCGATAACAATGACCCTCAAGTTGGTGATTGTACTGCTAAAAATCTAAAGTTACTGCTTAAGAGCAACGCTATTTGTGGAAGTGGTGGCGGGGATCTAGCCTGCGCGATCACCAATGATGAAGATGGATTATATGATCCCACACCTTCACCTTGGTCATTTCAATCTAAAAATGACAATGAAGCCGACCGTTTTCCTTATGAATCATTTTTTGAAGGCGGAATTAATCTGACCCAACTTGTCGGTGGCGATAGCTGTTTCAGCAGCTTTATGGCTGAAACACGGTCATCGAAATCATTTACCGCCACACTTAAAGACTACGTGCTTGGAGACTTCGAGTTGTGTAGTGTCGCTATCGTAAAGGAATGTTTTAAGGGCTCTGTTAATCCTGCTGAAACAGGATTCGATTTTCCTTACAATGGTACTGTCGAAAATGATGGCGCCGGCGCGCTTTATAACGTTGTAGTAATTGACGATTATGGCACCCCTGGTGATACCAGCGATGATATTACCCACACTATTGGCACTCTGCTCAAAGATAATACAGCAAATTTCTCAGGAACCATATTGAACTCACAACAAAATGGACCGCTAAATACCGCTACTGTATACGCCGCTGGATTTGAGGGAGGAGAACTAACCATAACCGCTACACACAGTGATGTGTGTGAGCCTGCGGATCTAAGTCCTGAGATTTCAGTGACTAAAACGTGCTCAACAGCAGTAATGGCGATGGATGGTAAGGTCGTGGTCGGGGTTGATTTTATGGGCCAAGTCTGCAATACCTCCTCAGGTTCAGGCGCAATTTCCCTAGTTGGGGTTACCGTTATCGATGATGGTGGCACTCCAGGCGCTGGAAATACCGGAGATGATCAAACGTTCACTATTGGTGAACTAGCTCCCGGAGTATGTGCGTCATACAGCAGTAGCTATTTGCCATCAACCGTTAACAGCTCGGATCCCGCAGCAGCGGTATTCAGCGATACTGTCTCTGCAGTGGGTACTGGCAAACTGGGCTCTGGAACAGTAACGGCCATGACAACAGCTCACTGTCACTTGTGTCCAGCTGATGAACATTCACATTAATGTTCAGTAAGTTTTACCAAGGCATATAAAAAACGGGGGCTTAATGCCCCCGCTTATTTCATCGCTACTTCGAGTTATCTTTTGCGTCCCTTACCGCCGCCATCGCTCGACTGTAGCTTGATAAATACCGATGCCGTGCTAGTTAAAGAGCCATCGCTAACCGTATAGGTAAAAGTGTCGGACTTTTTAAAACTTTTTGCTGGTGTATAAGTAATACTACCGTCGCTGTTGATTTTTACACTGCCTTTGGCTCCCTTGGTGACCGCCGTTATAGTCAGCATATCGCCATCCACGTCATAGTCGTTACTCAGCACTGTAATGGTGGTGCTGCTTTTACTGCTGATCAATACCTGATCGTTAACGGTAACTGGCGCCGTATTACTATTTGGCGCGTCGGCTGTTACTGTGTAAATAGCCGAAGCAGTTTGGGCATGCCCCTCTTCACGGGCGTCAGATACTGCAATTGACAAGTTATAGCTGTCGGTTAGTGCGCTTGCTGAAGAAGTCACCGTCATTGTAGTCACCGCGGTTTCACCCGGCATTAAATCTAATGTGGTCGCTGAAAAATTAACCGTCCAACCTGTAGCAACACTGCTCTGCACTGAGAATATACTCGCTGCACAGTTCTCATTATCTTGATTGGTTATTGCCACGGTATAACTCAGTGTGGTTCCAGCACTGGCACTCTGACTCACCGGAGACATGCTTACCTGAGGAGATACAATAGCACAAGTTTGGTTTTGCTTGCCAAAACTGACACTGATACCCGCATCTGTTGCTGAGGCCCATTCAGTTCGAATGGTTACACCAGAGTCGGCGTCAAAATAGCTTGCACCAACGGTCAATGCCGGATCGTACCAATCGGTACCGCCAAAGGTTTCACTATAAAGCGAATCTAAATTCAGATGCAGCAATTGACTGAAACCTGAGCCATTATCTTCGACTAAGCGAACAACGACACCATCTGTGACCTCGCCGCGGTAAAAACTATAAGATCGGCTCGAAAGGAAACTGTCGAAACCAATAGCCTGACGATATTCAATGTAGAACCAGCTCTCCACCCCAGTAACGGGATTGATACCGCGAGAAATCTTTAAGGCCTTGGGCTTAGTGTTTAGAGTCTCATAAGCATCGATGGTGTATGTCCCGTCAGTCTGCACTACTGTGATGGGCGATGACATATTGGTGTCCAACCACCCTAATCGCTCCTTCTGGTAGGCATTAAAATGACCAAAATCGGGGTTGCCCATTACATCATAAGTGTCACCATATTCGATGGTGTTACAACCGCTAGCCAACGTTTCGCCATGGCAATCGAGTGCCTTAGAGTGATATAGGCCAAAATTATGCCCCATTTCATGCGCGATAGTATCCGCGGTGAAATGACCATGAATAGTTGCCCTTGATGGATTACCACCGACAGTCCCACTGCCCGAAGTCCCACAAGGTGTTGAGGTAAATAAGTAAACAATGCGGCTATAGGTCGAAAGGTCGACCCCTGCTTCAATAGCTGCCTGATCGGCGGCATCTCTATCTTCGTTACGGCTATGACATATTGAGTTTGACAACGGCAGTGTATACCAGCCAAAAACATCACCAGCTAACCAGGTCTGCTGAGATGAATTTTCATAGAAAAAATCACTGACTTCACCAAAAACAAGTTCTCTGGCCTGCATCTCAGTCAGCGGTTGTTCGCTCGGATTTTCCTGAAAATTTGCCATCAACACCAGTGTGCGCTGTTCACCCAAGCTGCTAGCTGTGAGTGCGGCTGTTCCGCCATTGCTGCCACCATCATCACCACCACCACCAGCTAGTGTTAAGATATTAGCCTCTGACTCTACCGAGAATTTATTATTGATTTTACGACCGTTAACTCTAAGTTTTTGATCTGTTTTCAACCCGCCATGCTGTTTCTCAAATAATACTTCCGTGCGTTTTCCTTGCTTGTCTTTTAGCCAATATCTTAATTGTGCGTGATTTGCATAATCGTCAATTTCTATGCTCAACGTACCTTCAATGGCGTTCGTTTCAGCAGCATTAGCCGAAAATAGAGTCAAAAGGATGCCTGCGGACATAGAAATGCCCAAAAATAGATTCTTCATTAAAACCTCATGGATAGAATTTATTGTTTAAATTTAAGAGCGTAAGCTCAGAAATTTAAAATTTTTTAATAACGCGTAGAGAAACAACATAATGATGGGTCAGTGACTATGGACTAACACTTTATTATTTTTATTAAAGTCGGCCTGAAGGCACAATTTTCCACTTTAATGGTTAAAGCTACTACAAATGGTTTTTTGTTGGTGCTTATTTTTAACTATGCAAAAATAAGCGGGCGGCGTTACCTTAGGTAACACAAAAAAATCATTAAACCCCCAAAAACTGGATTTACAATTTAATTTTCGACAGCATGTTAACAGCAGAGCCAAGACTTTGACAGGTTATTTTTTGATCAATTTAATAGTCTTTTTTAATCAACAACTTCGCATCATGCCATTAGTCGGCACAAGTAAATATCGGCCATAACACAGTAAAAATACAGAATTCACGGGTAATTAACGATAACATCGCCCTTAACATGCTCAAAACAACGAAGGTTTTGCCACTAATATTCGTCGTGTGTTTTTTAACCAGTAAAATAAGGGAAAATCCGTGCTAAAGAGCAAAATTGTAATAAACAGTAGATAATTAGCAAGAAGCTCAGGTATAGTCAGTATTTTTTAATTACCAATTTTGGCGTGCGAACGACCTTAAATAACCCCCAGTGCTTTTCGGCTCAAGTTGATCAGGAGAGCCCTTTCACGGCTCTATGCTTCGCCCATTGGAAGCGGTTGCCCAGCCAGTCAGCCTAGGCTATGACCAACAAACCCTAGTCTAAACCAAAAAAAGTACTGATTTTAGTTAGTATGTGCACAGATGTTTGTTCTATTTTCTGATTTTTTGCTTGTTCATTTAATCTATCTTTAATCGAGTTGGTTTCAACTTCCCTTACCGCTAATATTTTTGATATTTTTTTGATGATGCTTGGTCGTTGCAAGATAACCTTTTGAAATTCATCTTTGTGCAGTCGATAACTATAAATATCACTAGTCGCGACAATCGTTGCGTTTCGTGGTGCTCCTGCCATCAATCCCATTTCACCAACAAATGTTGGTGACACTATGTCAGCAACTTTACTATTTTTGCCAGCAGACTCAACCCATACTTCGGCGGTTCCTGCTGTTAAAATATATAGCCAGTTTGCGCTATCATTCTGTTTCATGATATTTTCGCCTTTAGAGTACAGTACTAACTGAAGGCCATGAGCTAAAAGACTTCGTTCGTCTTGGTTTAATCCGCTTAAAAAATCTATCTGCTTCAACGCATCGATTCTTGCTAGTATATTTTTTTGCTGTTTTTGTGCCCGTCGTTGGCTATCATCATTGTCAATAAATAACTGAGCAGCAGGAATAGCTAAGGGAATATTTGCCCGTTGTAATGCAGCATATAAACGTTTTCTAATCAGAGAATTAGTTGGATCATCATCTTTTATTTCAGTTAACCAGTAGCGTATTGCATAGTGGGCATAACTTTCTCGGTTGTCACTAGAAAAATCAAGACAAACACAATTGGGTTTAGGGTGACTAGCAACATTCAATATCGCTGGCTCTGCTTGCATTGCTGTCTCAACAACGTCAATAACATGTGATGGATTAGTGCGAAAATCGACATTGAAATAAACCCACATTCTATGTTGAAGTGGTTCGCCAGCACGTTTACCTAGAATAATAATATTTCCCGCTAATAGTGTTGCATTGGGCACTATAAGGGTATCCCAATTTCTTGTTTCTATTACCGTGTGTCGCCATCTAATTTCTTGCACTCGGCCTTGCGTGCCATTTTCTAATTGGATCCAATCTCCTAACCTAATTGAACGATCAAGTTGTAAGGCAATTCCCCCAATAATATTACCTAAAGTCGCTTGTAATCCAATGGCCAATATTCCGGTTACTATGGCTGAAGTGGCGGCAATACTGGTGGCGTCAACGCCAAAATTACTGAGGGTGAGAACAAGGAGTACAATAATAGAAATAGCTAAGAATAAATCGCTAATAATAGAGGGTAACTGGTATCCTAGACGAGGAATGATCAATTTGAATAAGAGCAGTGAAAATAATTCAATCAGGGTTAACCAAGCCGTTAAAAAAATAATATTACTGGCGGTCAGCTCCATTTGTGGCCACTGAAAAATAGTGGCCAGTTGAAACACCGTCACTGTAAATAAGTAGGTAAAACAAAAAAAGGCGACTCGTTTAATATGACTGTTATCACCCGGTGAAAATGTTCTTAATAAAACCGCTATAATTAGAAAACTAACGAGAATGATGCTTGCGGTTGCCCAAGTAGTTAGCGTCATTAAATTTCCTCTTTTAATTGATTACCGTTAATTACCTATGGTTATTAAAAACACTTCTAAAGCTAACATCAACAAGAGCGGTTATTTTTCCATATGCGTATAAACGCCATCCCATTTACCAGCAAACGTTTGTTGTTCTAAGGTACTTATACGTAATAAATATATTTGATATATTTTTCGTTCATCATAGTTGTTCAACAGTGCGGTAAAATCTTTTTTTGCTTGCTGCCAATTTTGCGACAAATAATGTTGATAAGCCGCTTTATAGGCGCTAATTTCGTCTTTAAAGCTTGGTGCCGATAATTGCTGCTCCGTTAAGGGTTCAAAAATAGTTATCGATTCATTTTTTCCTTTAACTTTAACGCAATCGATAAACCTAAAATGATGTTTAGGGCAATGGGTTTTGGTACTTGCACTAACCAGACATTCCACACCATAAAATTTAGTTAAGCTTTCTAACCTTGAACCTAAATTTACCGCATCACCAAGTACAGTGTAAGCACGACGGTACTCAGAGCCCATATCACCAACACTCATCTCGCCAGTATTTAAGCCAATACCAACATAAATTTGTGGCAAGCCAATTTGTTTAAATTCATCTCGCAATTTGGCGGTGATCTCTTGCATAGCTAACGCGGCATTTAATGCGTTTTGAGCATGTTCAGCATCATTAAGGGGAGCGCCCCAAAATGCCATAACCATATCGCCAACATACTTATCAATAGTGCCTTTGTGATCAAAAATACTCTTGGTGATGGGGTTGAAGTATTTGTTAAGTAAATTTTTAAGTTCAGAAGCTGATAATGATTCAGAAATACTGGTGAAACTTCGAATATCAGCAAACAGTACGGTCATTTCCTTCCGCTCACCATCAAGATTTACCGAATTAGGATCAGATAACATTTTATCTATGTGTGCCGGCGGAACATATTGATCAAAAATACCTTTGATCATTTTACGTTGACTGTTTTCTTTGAAAAACCCTAACCCTAAATTGTAGATGCCTACTAAGAAAATTAGCAATAAACTCGTGGTGATCATCAAACTTATATGGTGAATTTGCCATAACCAAAAATTAAACCACGTGGTTAAAATCATCAGTAAAATAACGGTTATAGTGAGCGACATTGGGCCAATAGCAGGAAATACCAGCACACAAAAAATGGTAAGTACCACAAGGATAATGGCCAATGCTGCTTCCCACCAATCAGGTTGGCGCGGTAATATTTGTGGATATAATAAACCTTCAAACACGTTGGCATGTACTTCGACCCCAGGATAACTTAATTCAACTGGGGTAGCTCGCAAGTCAGCTAACCCCACAGCGCTGGTACCAACAAACACCACAGCACCTTCTAATATCCCTGCAGCGATATTATTATGTAGCACATCAGTCGCCGATATATACGGATAGCTTTTACGTTTTCCTCTAAAAGGAATTAACACCCTACCCGCTGCGTCGGTTGGAATAAGCTCATTGCCCCATTTTATGCCCGCTATTTGTTTGACATTATTACCAATATCAACAAGTTCAAGTGTTATGGTATCGGTAAATGTGAGTAGCCTAACGGCTTCGAGTGCTAAGGAAGGATAAAATTTTCCTTGATGTTCTGCTATTAAAGCCGCCTTTCTGATAAAGCCATCTTGATCAGGAGTTGAATTAATAAAACCACTGCCTGCAGCTTGTGTTTGTAGAATATTTATATTGCTTTCATAATTAGTGAATGAAACTCGAATTAACTTACTGAAATCGACATTTTCACTGCCAGTGATAACACTTGCGGGTAAGTCACCTTTAGATATTTTGTTATCATCTTGAAACAACAGAGCCAATACTACATCAGTAGCCGTAATGCTTTTTGAAAGTATCAAATCAGCATCCAAAGCGCCCTTTATTTCAGCTAAATAGGGTGGCATTGCTATATTATTAGCGTGGAAATGGGCGGATATTTCATCAACAGGATTTCTTTCTGGCTCAGAAAATAAAATATCGAATGCGACAACAGCAACGCCGGCATTAGCTAAATTATTGACTAAGTCTGCAATTTTTTTACGTGACCAAGGCCAACGTCCTTCCGCGGCCAAGCTCTTTTCATCTATATCTATGATAATAATTGGCTGATCTGTGGTACGACGGTATTCTAAAGTCGCGCGCAATCGAATATCATAAAAAATACCATCAAAACGCGATAGTAATTGCTTAACATCGGGATGGGATGAAAATTGTAAAAAAATAACTAAGCAACTTAACAGCACACCTGACAAAATGGCATATCTATGATGCTTAATATAATCAAACACAGACGTTGATATGCTCTATAGTGGCAGACTCTTTAGTTGTTGTTTTAGTCTCGGTCATAATTATAATAGTCATAGTCATAGTCATGAAAAATATTCACAGTTGTATTGATTGGCCTTCTTTACTTAGAAAAGCGTTTACGGTGCAGTTAACTTTATCTATTTCACCTTGTAATTGCTCAAGTTCAACATCAGTTCTTTCTGGATCATGGCTATATATTGCCAGATTCTTAACCTTCGAATCTATTGCCAAGTTAAGGCACTCAGATATCCGTGAATGCCCCCAACCAAGCTTTAATGGTAGATCAGCGTCAAGGTATTGCCCGTCGTGTATCAATAAATCAACATTTTCTACAAAGGATTGCCACTGTGCTTTACTCACCTTGGCATTAGGTGCATTAAGTTCGTTGTCGCTCACATAAGCTATGGTTTTGTGGTCACACGAAATCAAAAATGACCTGCCACCATTAGGATGGTTAATGGGTTTGCTTAACACACTAAAGCCATTAATGTTGATCGGCTGTTGTGACCAGTTAGGGAATTTAAATTGAATATTGGCGGTCAGCATTTTGGCGAAAATAGGTGAATAACTGCCGCGCATTTGTTCGACAATAGCCCTTGGCTCATCTGGCTCGGTAACCGATGAGTAAATATTAATGTTTCTTGCTTGTTGATAAATGGGTTTGAAAAAAGGAAAACCTTGAATATGATCGTAATGGTTATGAGTGATGAGCAAAAATATATCGTCATTATTGTTGATAAACTCATCACCTAATGCACGAATGCCAGTGCCAGCATCTAATATTAGTTTTCTGCCATCATCAGACTCAACTAAGACACACGCAGTATTACCTCCATATTTAACGGTGTTTTTACCGGGTGCAGGACATGATCCTCTGGTGCCATAAAAGCTCACTCTCATAATAACTCTCAGCTTTATAAATTATGATGGAATTTCAACATGGACACTTTCTGTTGAAGTGCTTTAAACACTGTCTTCGCAACTTGTCAAATTAATAACCGTTAGTAAATAGAGACTAAAATCAACCAGCGATTTTATCCTAGCCTTCATTTAACTGGTCGTTATTTATGGTTTAACCTGAAACGAGCCATCGACACTCAATCTATCACTAGCTCTATCGTTTTCCTCATACAACTCGAACGTTCCAGACACAGCATCTAAGCCAAGAAAATCGACAAAGCCTGCAGTTATATTACCTTCAACTAGATTATTACCATGGCTCGCGAACGTTATATCAACGTCCAAAAATACATTTTCATCGGTAATATTCATATTGCCACTAAAGGCTGCATTCCACAGATCAGCATCCCTATCATCATTAAACGACAATTGGCCGTTAAAAATACGTCCACTTTCAAAATCGATGGTCATACCCGCGGAGAAGTTAGAAAGGCTATAAGTTGATGTTACTGCCGCATTGGCATACTCGATAACACCTTGTTTAGCTGCTACAAGTTCATAAATATTTTCAGGTTCAAGCGAATTAAGTTCATCGTACCTGACAAACTCAGTAGAATTTTGCTCTAACGCGGTAATAATTAACGCGGTATTTATTTCTAAACGCGTTAACGGGATATTTCCAATAGCTGGTGTTATGGCATTATCGGTATTTAAAAATTTTGAAATTTCTGTTATCTTTGTACTCATACCCTTGTTGAAAATTTCTGGTGGCTCAACATAAGAAGTAATAACCCCACTGTTATCGATACTTGCATAGGAAAAACTTTCCCCTTTACCAAGTGATAGCGTTTCACCTGTTTGCCCACCAATATTTATCAATACGTCAATAGCGCCATCCCAAACAGCAAACCACACCATGGCATTAATCACTTCAACTTGATAATGCGTACCTCGAATACCAATACTGCCAACCGGTGTTTTTAGTTGATACTGACCACTGTCTGCTTTTATTGCCCCCGTGATAGAGCGTAAACCACCTTTAACTAAATCAAGTACCGCCGAATTTTTTTCATCACCGCTATTAAATTTATATTGTGAAATAATCAGCTCTGTATTCTCTTTCAAGGCGATAATACTGCCATCAATCATGCGCAATTGCGTTTTACTTGCTGCGCCTGTCGTTACAATATCGTTGGTAAACACCGTCGAACGTCGTTTTAGTGGGCGCTTTTCTTGATTATCTGTAGATAGTGCCTCGACCTTTCCCGTCGCGATCATTGTTTTACCTGCCTTTAATTCAGCTAACGAATGTGGCGTATAAAATAAAAATAATAAAGTGCTCAGCACAATTTTAACGTTAGGTGATATATTCATCAGAATGCATATTTCCAGGTGAGGTTCATATCAAGTCGATTATATTCAAATATTTTCATTGCTAATAATTGGCTATCGAGATCTTTGTCTTGAAAATTTAGTTGCAGCTGTATAATTTGGTCGTCAAAACCGCTATACAGTAGTTCGGTTGAGAGTGTGGCTAAAGATGAGTCGTTGTAAACATTAAACAAAGGATTTGGTTGCGCATATTTTTGTTGTTCATACCTAGCGATGGTACTACCACTAAGATTTCCCGAAATGACATAGCCGATGATGTAGGTAGCGCCAATAGATGTTTTATTATTATGCTTTAGCCTTTTTTTATTATGGTCTTTATATCCTGTGAGCATAAAGGTATGTTGAAATGTGTGGTAAAAACGATAAAAAGCATTCATTTGATAGCGGTTAAAATTCAAATCTTCATAGACAAAATGATCAACCTTGCTGATAAATCCATTCAAGCCAAATTGACTAGTCTTATCAATAGGCTTCTGCCAGCCAAAAGTGAACGAGTTTTCGGTGCGATATTTTTTCTTTGAAAACCACAGTGGCACTGTACTTAAACCTAGATACCAGGTCGAATAGTCAAGCATTTCATGTTGATATGTGACCGAAAAATTTAACATTCGACGGTTATATTCACTGTGTTTAGAATAACGTTTGTCGCGTGCATAAAAGTCAAATAATAATCGTTGATATTGACTTAACGGATACTGATAATTGGTATGATATTGCAATGAATAACTACTATCAGCAATCTCTTTCGAGGAATCAAATAATGGGATCAGCGTACCATCAGGTAAGGTAATGTCGTCTTGGCTGCTACCACTATTAATATTGCTATCAGAACCAATACTAAACGCGATGTCATTAGACCAAGTACGCCTGCTATCAACCAGTTGTTGGTTTACCCATTTTAACTGGTACTGAACCTTAGTTATTTGCGCTGGTGTTATCGACTTATTGATTGTTGCGCTTACTAACAGTGTTTCCAACTCAAAAACTGCTGCGGGTAAGTTACCCACTTTTTGATAACTTAATGCTAAGTAATAGCGACCATCAAATGATGAAGGCTCATTGATCAACACCCGTTCAAATGCAAAAACGGCTGCTTGATAACGTTCCGCGCCAAACGCGGCTAAGCCAGACAAAAAATCGTAAGTTAACTCACCCGCTAATTCAAATTCTAAAGATTTTGAATAATCATAGGCCTGAGTAAAGTTTTTTGCTAATAAGTATTCTTTTAGTTGCGTTAAATCCGACTCGTCACTCGCCAATACCGGCGAGTTAAATAAAAGAGCAATGGCCACAATAGTTATTTTTGTGATTCTTTTAGTCATTTATTATAGTCATCCTAAACAATAGTCATACTAAAATTTTTTTTATACTAAAATCAAACCTTACGCTGCATTTTAATTATAGTCACTAATCAAATTTTCACCTAAAGATATCATTTTTGTAGCGCCATCTTATTATTTATCTCGCGTAATTTTTCAGCAAATAATAGCGAGTTATATTTTTCATCATGGTTCACTATATCAAACAAGTCAGCTATATCTTGCTGATACCGTTTGCTAATACCAATATAATCAATGAGTAGGTCTATCGCCATAACGGCTTGTTCTGCCGCAATATAATCAGAAAATTCATCTTTACTGCCAATTGTTAATATTTTAGACAAGATTAACGAAGCAGATAACTTTCTTTGCGCGAGTGTTAGCTTGGTTATTGCTTCTTCAATGGTTTTAATATCAGCTAACAGCTTGGTGATCACTGTAGATAATTGTGCTTTATCATGTAAACTATTACGCATAACGCTTAGATGTTGATGCAATGGTGTCAATGCCTGAGTACTAGCAGCGATAGCAATCAACATTTTAAAATGGCCATCATTTAAGCGTACCGTCCCGGGTTTGGCGCCCTTGCCTTTAACCTCAGTCCATTTTAAATCAGACATAAGATGATGACAGGCATAACAATCAAATAATGATAATTCAGGAAACAAGGTATTGGTATTAACAAGTTTATCTTCAAGCGTATTGAGCGTTTGCCTATTGGCGGCAAGTTGTCCATAAATCCACGTGATATAGCTATCGCCAACCCATTTTTTACGCTTATAATCGGCATCAATCACATAATGTAACGGTTGTAATATGCCAAAGGTATCTAATTCAAATGATAATCTTGGATGCCCTGCTCCCATAATATCGTGCGTTGCTTGCTTGTCCTTATTACCCAAATGACACGACAAACAAAGTTTAGCGCGCTGCTGTGGTTGGTCGGTTGGATACAAACCATGCGCAATATTCGCTTGATGACTTTGCTTGGCATCAGTATGACTACTAATATAATGCTCTGCGCCACCATGACAAGATTCACAGCCAACGCCGTCACTGATTTGAAATTTTTTACTTTGATATTCAACAGCAACATTGTCACTATGACAATCCAAACAAACACCCGCGGTAGCCGCGTGATCTAGGCCAAGTTTATCGGCAATTTTTTTTGATTGAGCCGACAACAAGGTTTGGTAAGCTTGAGCATGGGCATCTTCACGACTCCAAATAATGTATTCATTTTGCAGTACATTACTGCCTGTTCGGCTAATTATTGAACCGTGACACATACTGGCCGCACAACTGGCGACGCCCATATGCATTTGTTGGTCATGTTGTGGTAACTCAGCAGCATGAAGGACAAACAGAGCAAGCACATTGGTAATGAACAATAAAAATAATCTCACACTTTTACTCCTTATGTTCAACTAAAGGTGCACTGACTTTGTTGATTGATTGTTTAACCGGGCCAAGTGCTGAACCTGATGCTGATTTAAAGGGGACAACTAAGACTGGTGTGGCAATGCCAAAATGTATGCCCCGGCCAACTGCGTCAATATTATCTTCGACAAACCATGGTTGTTGATTTTCATCAAGATATAACCCTTTCATATCCTGTTCGGTTAATGGCCCTGAGCCTAACCGACTAAAGACAGCAATTTGACCACCGGTTTCATCAACCGCTCTGTCTCTTTCTAACCCTCTCGATAATGATAACGCTTTTGAACTAGTTGGGTACCAAGCAATCATTTCTGGTTTGGGATCCGGACTAAAGCCATAGAAACGCGGTTGTGTTGCCGGTGAGGTTAATTGAATAACTTTAAGTCCAGCGTCACCATCCGCAATATATGCATATAATGAGGCATTGGTTGAAGCAACTATCACATCTTGTGCATCCTTTAATGCACCTTCGGCATTAAACATTTGATAGATTTTCATCGCTTGTGGATTAGTCACATCCACTATGGCCAAGCCGTCTTGTCCTGCTGCAACATAAGCAAAGGTTCTAGCAACAAATACCCTATTTGCCTGTTTAAGCGTGATAACGTTATTAGCAACAACAAAGGCTTTTTCAGGTGCAGTTATATCAACGGTTTTTAAGCCATCATCGTCAGTAACAAATAAATACCTAAATTGCTGAGCAACTGAATGTCCATTATTTAACGCTACGGTTGTTAAGTGCTTAGGTTGTAGTGGCTTATCTAAATCAAGCACAACTAAGCCAGCATCGGCAATAATATAAACGTATCGACCACCAACCGTTAAATGGCGAGCGCCTTGAAGAATATTATCCTTATTCCAGGTCAGTGCTCTGGTTAGAAAATTATTACGCGGCTCACCATCTGCCAAGGTATCAATATTGGTTAAAATCAGCCCTTCTTGTGCATCCGTGATCAACGCGTAATTATAAATGGGATGGGTCGGTTTTTCTTGGTTAGTGACTCGCATCAAATCACCTTGGTTACGCTCAGGAGCTACCGGTTGTGTGGTGACTAATGAAACACAGGTTGCATTGGCACTTTTAATGGTGGTGTCTTGGCCTAAGACAGACGCGGGCGCGGTTATAATACGTTGACTAACACCTTTGTTAGCAATTGAAGCAACATCATAAACAACCATACCGTCGGTACCTGCCGCGGCATATAAATATTCACCGCGTAATTGCATACAATTAATTTGACCGGCACTGTGGTTATAGCCAACATCAAGTTCTTTATCGTTGTTAAGGTGTTGTTGATAAAAATCTGGGTAGACATATTTCTGCAAATAACTACCCTTCACCGCCTGTGGCTCTTCCCATTCAGTCACTTGCACCGCTTCTACCGTTTCACTGCCGCCAACATAAGCATGATAGCCAATAAAATCGATAAAATCGGTTCCTAGACCTAAGGTTTGAGTGAAGATCGCATTGTTATCACCGTCTTTCGATAAATGACAATCGCTACACACCCTAGTTTCCTCTTTTCTAACAGTATGAGCAAAATGTGGATTCATCGCTTGAGAACTATAGCCACTGGCTGAAATAGGCGGCTGTTGCACATAGATTTTTTCACGATTTGAGTTAGTCGATGATAATACTAGCGCAGAGCTTGAGCGGATGGGGGCAATTTTACCGCCATTAATTTTACCTCTTCGCCCTAACATAAAAATTTGGTCTCGAACCACTTGTGGATTATAACTGGCGTAATTTCTAGATTCACCACCTTCATAGTGTTTATTTTCGGTTTTCCAATTCGCTTCTATTGGCAAATGACAGCCGCCACAACTGGTTGTCCACGATTGATGACATGAATAACATTCCATTTTCTCATTACTGTGTGCTAATTTTTCCGGTGTTACCTCAATACCCCAATGCTGGTTAGTTGGGTCTTTAGCCATCATTTTCGAGCGCGCTGCTTTGGCGTTATATTCTTTATTGGCCGGGTTAACTACATCTTTTAATAAACTGAGTTTCCACTCCAAATCAGGCCATAGCAGACTGCGCTGATATAAACCGTCATTTTTCCACTGAAATCTTTTTTGTCCATCAGGATTACGAATTAACGATAAATCAGTTCCTCCCAGCGGCGCAGCAGGTCCCGATGTTTTTAATGATGGGTACTTGGTTACTGTGCCATGGCAGTCAACACAATCGATTTCTACCGCACCCGCAACTTCACCATAAACATGACCATTACCGTGATTGTCTTGTGAATAATGACAATCGACACAATGCATACCAACGTCTAAATGCACTGATGACATATGCACGCTTTTATCAAATTTTTTCGGGTCCTTTGGATCTATAATTTCATTTTCTTTATCAAGTAAATTACCCTTTCGATCTTTTTTGAATACGGCTCTAAAATTCCAACCGTGACCATGATAATCAGCAAATTGGGTATCGTTCATCTCATCATTTTTACTCCACACAGCACGTAAAAAATCTTGCTCAGACCACAACCCTCGCACGGCTGCACCTTCAGGATTATTCTTCATGATGTTAAATTTTTCATCATCACTTGGATAGCGCTGTTTTTTAGGAAACATTGCCGGTGCGTCAGCTTCATAATCCCACATGGTATAACCCAAAAAGGTATTAACAAACATATTCGGCTGATGCATATGACATGACATACATTGTGAGGTGGGGATCGAGCGCGTAAACACATGTTTTAACGGGTGGCCATCTTCTTTTTTAGTAATGGTTGGATCAACGGTTTGTGTCTGACCACTATTGCCAAACTGGGCATAGGGTCCCGAGTGCCGTGGCTCTCTGTCATTCGCATAAACCACATGACATGAACCACAACCAGAGGTTCGAAAATCGCCGGGATTATCATTAGTACCTAAAAACCACATCAAGGGATCATTTAAGCGGGTTTTATGGACATTAAGTAATGGCACAGATATACGTGCACCCGTACCTGGTCCGCGGTTAGATTGTTTGATATCGGGCCTACCCGGCTCTTCTATCCGTTGTAACATACCCAAAGAATTCGGTAATGCTGTTTCTGGGAACTGATTTGAGATATTGCGACCACCACGTTCAAACACTCTAAAAATATCGCCTGGTGCCACAGTTTCCCATGCAGGCAAAGGATATAAAATAGGTAAAACGCCATGTTGTTTGGTTGCTAATGAAAAATTTTCCAGTGGTGGGCCCGCAATGGCTGTCGGTTTACCTTCGCGAGTATAAGCCTCTCCTAAGATATAATTTTTAAAGGGCAAAATATTATTAGCATAAGAAGCGGCACCAAATAACATAGCACCTGTCGCCATAAGACTACGTTTCGCCGCCTGTACCGTTGATAAATGACAGGCACCGCAAGATTCTTCAGCAACACGTAAATCAGATGGATTGACAAAACGCACATATTCCGGCGACTCACGATTAAGCAAGGTATAACTAATTTGAGGATTTGCGCTAGCGGGAAAATTCCAATCAGCTGGATAGCTAGGTAAAACATGTGCTTTAGTTAACCTGGCTAAATATATCGCATCTGCTTTGTTAGCTTTTAAAGGTTTAACAATGGTGGCATTACCACCATGACAATCGGTGCACCCTAATATAACACCGGGACTTTCATGCATAGTAAGCGTATCAGTTTCGGTATGACAACTTAAACAGCCGGTACTTTTCACCAAGGCTTGCTCAGGTGTTTGATACTTTGGTGCCGGAGGGGTGAAACTATACTTTAGGGTGACTTTATCAGCTATATCCGAGGTAAAAGCGCTGACCGAGATAAAATTTAACAGCACCCACAGACCGATGGCAAAGAGACAAACTAGCGGTGATTTTTTAATTTTTATCTTACTATTCATAATATTCTTAATATGTCAGGATAATGTTAGCCAGAATAGAATATGGCTGCGAATAATCGCTACCATATAGCTGATCAAATGCTGAACCAGAAAGGAGAGTTGCCGCCGATAATCTAACCACAATATTTTGTGACTGATATGGTCGCCAAATAAGTGCAGCAGACAGATCCTGTCCTAAATTTTTAGCTATTGCACCTTGTTGTCTTAAGCTTTCTAAGACACTGGTATCGTCAAACCATAACAGATTTAAATTCATCGACACGCGCAGCTCTGGCAAAATATCAGCGTCAAAACCAAAGCCAATTAAGCGTAAACCTGGGTTAATAAAGTTTGATTGACCTTGCTCTTTACTTGACCGTAAAGATGGTAAAATACCATTCCGTCCCGATAAGGCAACACCGCCACCACCAATCAAAGGAATGTTTTGTCGAATAAAAAAACTGGTATCTGCGCCAGCAAATTGTGGATTTTCAAAAATGGCATCAAAGCCCTTGGCAACGCTATCAAATGGGTCATCATCACCTGAAGCCAACAAAAATGATAATTTAGGACGGAGCCAGTCGATATCAAACGAAAGTTCTACCGCGAAAAAGTAGGCACTGACTTGGTCTTTAGTATGACGAAATCGAGTATTAGTCTGTTCCCCTATCGCATAATAAGCTGAGCCCGTTACATTCAATCGACTGAAATGGCCATCACCACTATAGCCTAAATAAGTGACATCATAATCACGAGAGAAGCGCTCTTCAAACAGTGATGCTGGCCGCGCAATAAAGCCATTTTCATCAAATTTAATTTGTCCTTTTTCACGATTGCGATTGTAAGTAACACTCGCCTGCGAGACAAAGCCTAATACTGGAAAATCTTGCCAATATAAATTGGCGATAAATACATCGTCATTTCTGGGACGTTGAGAAATATCATTTAAACCACTATTAGTATCTTTTTCTAAGCGTTTAAACCAGGCAATATTATATTGAAAAACATTGTTACTTCGATTGCCAAACAAGCGGATACCTAATTGAGAGTCTTGAAAGAGAAAACCTCTAAAATCTGATGAAAAGGGCTGAATACCAACACGTAGACTATCAAAATCAAACCGATTAGAGACATTACGTAAATGCTTATCGACAAAAGCTGCTTGAATACCGAAAAATCGACCGGTTCGCTTAGTACCGTCATCGCTACCAATACTGGGATCAATATTCACTAAGCCACGCTCTTCAAAACTCAGCTGATTGAAATTAAAAACTGTGGTCAGTCTAAATTCATAATCTGGCGGACGAAATACCGTATCACCCTGATAAATGACCTGTTCTACAATAAAACTTTGGCTGAATAGCTTGCCATTCCCTGAGCCGATGGACTCTAAAGAACCCGCATGAGTGGTGGTGGCGTTACCAACGGGTACCGGGAAATTACGTTGTTCAATAATAGTGTCCGAAATGGCAATTAAGTTATAAAACCAATCATTGCCCCAAACAGGTAGATCACCTTTTAGCGGGTTGTGTCCGTTATAGGGATCCCATAGCTTAGTTTCAATGCCTATTGCTTCAATAATACGCCAGCGATCAGGCACCACAGGTCCTAATAAAATAGTATCATGCCATGGCGTTAAGCTTTTTTCATCGTTACATGGGCTTAATTTATATTCATCAATGGGGTGACCCGGGCGTTGCCGATTCGCTTTTACCACACCTTCACCACAAATTAAATGTGCTGGCACTATCGCAGTCGGCGCTTCTTTAACATTTTCTGCCGCTATCGTCATCGAAAGCGACATCATTGCTGCTAGCACGACCACAAAACATTTATATACCATTACAAACTTCCGTTTCGGTAGTATTGATAAAAGGGGCTTGTGGACAGTTGACAAAACGTAACCTTATCGATTGATTAGGTATATCAATCTTATCAGCACGTATTAATACCGGGGCATTATTCAAACCACTTGCCAAGGCTGATCCCGCTTGATGAAGGGCAAGAAATGAAATCATATCATCTTGATCAATACCATCACCCGAGACCCCAATACCACCGATTAGAATATTCCCTCGATAAATAGGCACACTGCCTGGAAATATTTGCAGACCATTTGCTAGCCCAGCTATTTTAGCATTATTAGTAAAGGCATCATTTGTTGAAAAACCGGTATTACCGGTACAATTAGTATCCACATCCGGCGCGGCGCCAAGTACAAAGGCAACATGCTGGATCAGCGCGTTGTAAATCAAATCAGATTGCAAGCCAACATTGAACACGCTCCACTGCCCTTGCGGCTTACTTAATGGCCCAGGTGGACCGGTAATAGGCCCATCGGGGAAAGTGGGTCTGGATAAATTACCACCGGCTCGATCAGAAAATGCGCTAAACGGTCCATCAGTTTCTAAGGCTTTAGCTACCCCTAAAAACCATTGTAGACTAGCAACATAATCGGCAAATTCAGGCACTGGCGAGTTTAATAAAGCAATGCCTGCGCTTATGTCAACTGGCTCTGCTAGTGCAGCTAGATATAAGGGTGCTGGTAATGCTCGCAATAAATCGGCCGGTGCATTGGTTAGTTTACCCGTACCAGAGAAAAAAGCGGCGGTTCTAGCTTTTTGCAGCGAGACATCTGCGCCAAACACTGGCGCATCACGGGTTCTAGCCATCCCGACAATAGCGCCATTACTGTCAACTACCGCCACTGAAACTCGGGCTTGAGTGCCATTGGGCTGGCGAATTTGTGCCCGACTTTTATTTGCAATCGCAAGCGCTTGATTAAGTAGCTCTTGTACTTCTATTTTGGTTAATTGATTACTTACGTCACCATTGGGTTGATCGCTCGCATCACTAGCAGGAAAACGGTTGCTGTTCTGTGCATCAGCAAAAATGAACGCATCCAAATCTATGCCCTCAGCGTCTTTAAATATGCTTGGATCCGCCGGAATAATACCTGAACCCTGTTGACCAAAGGCAATGCCGGTTAACACCACACGATTAGGATCACCTGAGCTATTAATATCGCTTTCACCGCCGTCATAATAACCTGGTACAGCAACTAAACTGCCAATAACATTATTAATACTGTTAAATTCAACTAACGATTGGCTCAGTAAATCAGTAATAAATGCATCACTAAAGCGCGCCGTTTTACCGGCAATAGTGATCACGTCGGCTCGTCGAGTGATGGGCGCAGCGAAACCAACCGAACCGGCTAAGGCGATTAACTCATCGTTATCCCGATCAAAACCGCTAATATTTTTATCTAAGCCATAAATTTTGTCAGCAATCACCCCAATAGCGCCAACAGGTGTACCGAATTTGTATAAAGGAAAACCGCCCGGATCGGCAGACAAACCTAAGGGTGAACGCAGTGGACCAACACCTGGAGAAGCTAAGGGACTAAAACGTAAGTTAAAATCACTACAAGCAAGCTGACTAAATTGCACGCCAAACAATGGCCCTGAAGGAGCATTATTTTCACCGGGATTAAAGTTTTTTTGAATAATTTGGCTGGCGGTGCGGGTGCTAAAGGCATTCCCTTCTGATGAAAGGTAACTGGCGGTGATTGCCTTTGAAATAGCTACCATAGTATCAGGAATAATATTTACGTTTTCTAAACCGCCGACAACCTTGGCTAACAAGGTACCAGCGGTAGAACTAATAGTGATTAGTTTTTCAGCATTGTTCATTCTAAACACCGCTAACACATTACCCACTCTATCAGTAACGGCTATAGTGGCGTTAAGTTGCCTTGCTTGTGCTTCCTCAACAGCTTGACTAATTACTTGTTCAACATCAGCTTTAGTTAAAAATGAAGCTGATGACGCACAAAAGCCAATACAGCCATTAGCGCTGCTATTTTCGCTTTGGCTTCCATGTACAGCGGTAATTTCTTTCGAATTATCGGTGTCACCGCCACAACCACTTAAGCACAGCAGGTTAAGCCAAAGTAATGAATAAAATTTACTCTTCATAGTTTTTTGCCTTTATTATCACCTTGCTAAAAGGGGTTACTTTTTTATAACTTGAATTATGACTCAAGTTATAACCAACTAAAGCATGGGTGTTAGTATTATGAAAGTCATGGCAATCGATACACGTATTAGGGATTAAATTATGACTTTTTTCACCCCCGTGGCATTGCTGGCAATTATCAATATTCGGCATTAATATATCTGAACTGACTTTAGATGACGCGGCTTTATGGCAACTCTTACACTCCCTACTTTGGTGAGCATTGTGAGTGAAATTAGCGAATGGCAACCACTGTTTGGTTAACCTAACTGGCTGAACTTGCCAGGGTAATTCAGTATCGTCATTTTTAGTGACCACATGACACACTTCACACGATTGCCGTTCAAAGATATCACTAGCAGCAACGTAAGCTCTACTTTCCGCCCAGACTAACGCATCAGTTCTAATTGTTTGTTTAGTTAAGTTTTTAATTGACGCTATGGTTTGTTCATTTAGTGAATATTGGAAGTCTTTACGCAATTTCTGCTCTCGCCCTGGCCTTCTTGCTGGTCGAATGGTAAATAAATCACCCGCTTTGACCCTAACATTATCATCTGGATCTTGGTTTAAATTTTGATATATATACCTGAAAGCGTAGTATTCTCGCATCATCATCAGCACATCAGCGGGTGAGCCATGGGGCACTACCCTAGTAGGATCATCTACATCAAAGGTTAATTGGTGGCAACTTTGACAATTTTTTTCCATCGTGATCGGCTGCATTGCACCGCCATTAACTTCGGATACATGACAGTCACTACAAACAAGTTTTATCTCGCCGGTAGTAGATTTTATTCCTTGGGGATCCAGATGAAGCTGATGAGAAAACTTCAAATTTGACTGCTCTGTCAGTTGGCTATCTTTTAACGCTAGACGCTTAGCTTGCCAGTCAATTATTTTTTTATCTTTGCTTAGCGCGGTTAATACGCTCACCTTGAATGCCGGATGGGCATGCTCAAAATCAGTGGCGCTAGCAAATACACTATTATTAGACCGATTTTTTATCGGTTCTCTATGACAATCAACACAGAGCTGTTGCGAATAGCGACTCAGTGTTTGTTGTGGATTGTGTTCTTTATGGCAACTGGTGCATTGCCTGACTTCGTTAACCGATGTTGATAACTCAATATCATTGATATGAGGTTTAATCGTATTATGACAAGACTGACAAGCTTGATTGGTTGTTGGTATAAACGCAGTAGTGTGGCACATAGCACAATCGTTACCGATAAATTTGTGCGCTTTAATTAAATCACCGGCTAACCACTGGCTATCATCGGGTAATGGACTTTGTCGCAATGCCTCCATCCATAATGGGTTAATAACGCCATAGATAGGTAATAATAAACCCAGTAGTAATATCGACAAAAACAATGTCCAACTCCAACTGCGCTTACTCAAGGTTAAATCGCTAAAGCTTAATTCGTATCGTTGTTGCAGTGGCGTTTGTTCAATTAAGTTAACACTAACGAGTACAACAAAATCATAATTTGACTGTGCCGGTAATAACGAGATTTTATGGCCAGAAATTTCAATCTCTTCGCCTAGTTTTAATGAGCACTTTTTAACCGCCTGGCTGTCTTTAATAACATATTTACCCGCAGCGGCCACAACTTTACCACCACTTTCTTGTATAAAGATTTTGGCATGGGCTAATGCGACTTTAGGATCGGCTAACAATATATCTTGATTGGTACCTCGTCCAATGCTTAATACGCTACTATCGAGTACAACTTGCTCAGTAACTTCACCTTGTCCCTGCTCTTTTACATATCGAATAAGCAACTTCATTGTAATTTCCTTATTACCTATAGATAAATATTGAGACAATATGGCTAATTAACGCGGCTAGCAAAGCAAATGAAATAGGAATATGAAGGTATAACCATAACTGTAAGTACGAATTATGTTTAATGTCTTGTCGTAATACTTTTAACGCTCTTTGCCTGCTGCCAAATAAATCAATAATTTTCTTTAGTCGAGTTGCTTGTAGTTGTTCTGTCACTCTAGCTAATTCAACCACTAATAAATTTATACAAGTCGCTTGATTTTCATTTGCTAACACTCTATCGTCAACCACCAAATTAGAGTTATCTTTAACGCTTAATAAGTTGACAAAACCACCTCCAAGCTCGGTCCTTTCAAGTGCACTATTAATCATTAAATTGAGCTTTTTGGATAAGTCTTTTGCCAACTTTAAAATTTGACGATCAAAATCTTCAATTGACTGAAAATACTCTTCGCTTGATATAGCCTTAAGGTTTTTTCTTTTTTTAACCGGTAAATAAACATAAACCCATGCCCCGTAAAAGCCACTAAAAATAGCAAAACACATTAACACATAAGCTAAAGTGTGAATGTTGACGCCAAATTGAAAACCAGTATGCAAGGTAGCTAAAACTAACAGTGCACTCCCTAAATAAATATGGGCGGATAACCAACCTTTAACGGTACCAAAGGTTGAAAAATAATCTCTTTTTCTGCGACCAAAGTACATTAAAAAAACAATCAATAAAGCGGAGACCGTGCCAATAGTATAGCCAAACCACGTACCGCCATTTTTAGGCTGACCGGGCTCGTGCCAAAAATAAGCAACTGAAAAAATAACACTTACCCAAAGCGCTATCTTCAAATAGTAATAATTTTGATAAGATAAAAAATTATCCATGTTATATGTTCACCACTTTAATGAAGTTTTCAGGGCTTACTCGTTTGGCGGCACCCGTAGGACATGCACGTACACAAGCAGCACCGCCATCAATGTCTTTACACATGTCGCACTTAACCGCTTTTTTGATATTGTCCCCTTGGCTAACTTTATTGTTTCCTGATTTTTTACCGGCATTAAAAAACATCCACTGCCAAAAGTTACTATTTTTTTCTTTAGGATAAGCCATTTGAATAACGCCATAAGGACAATTTCGTTCGCAATTGCCACAGCCAATACAACTATCATTAATATAGACTTCACCACCTAAACCACCACGATGGATAGCATCTGGAGGGCAGTCTTTCATGCAACTTGGATCTTCACAATGTCGACACGAAGTGGGCACATGAACATGGGCAAAGGTAGGTCCCGCTTTACGATTTAATCGGGAAGTGCCGCCATGTGTTGCTGCACATGCGGTTTCACAATTATCACAACCAACGCAAGTATCTTCATTAATCAATAAAACGTCGGTTGCCTCACCTAGGCCTTGTTGCATCAAGAATGATAAAATATCACCGGTATCGGTGTCATATTCAAGTTGGGTATTTTCTAAATGACGCTGTTGAACTTCAAGCTCCATTGTGGCGCGTAAAGTAGGTGACTTTGCCAGTAACTCATTAAACGATTCACTATCAATTGAAATAGTTTCTGTTTTAACTGTCGCTGTTATGGTGGCCGAGCGAACGGTGTTACCCAACAAGGCCATTTCTCCAATAACATTATTGGCGGCAACATAGGTCATCGGGATATTCTTATCACCAACCCTTTTGGAAACAGTAACTGAACCACTTCTGATCACATGTAAACAGTTCGCTTCATCGCCTTCGTTAAACAACACTTCATTAGCTGAGTATTGATGCAACTTTGCTTTTTTTACAATAGGCTGTAGTTGTTCAATCGCGACATTAGGTGCAAATTTCCCTTGGATGGTACGAAGAATAAAGGTTTCATCTAAGACCCGTTTTACGGCTTCAACAGAATTGATTAATTTAATCATAGTACGGCGTGGTGTTTCGATAACAATACAATCATCACCAGCAAGCACTGTGGCCGAGCGGCGGCGTCCCGATATCAAGCTCATTTCACCAAAAAAATTGCCTTGACCACTTGTTATCGAGCGAGCACCAATGTCAATAGCAACGTTACCTTGCAATATGGTGTAAAAAGTATTGCTGTAATCATTTTTTTTGAATATTTGTGTCTTAGCTGAAAAAATATGTACGGTACTATCTAGCATTAACTCTCTAAATACCAGCATTGACAATGGGGTAAAGACCGGTATTTTCGCTTGCATCATCGCTAAAATTTCATCAACCTCCTGGTCAAAAGGTAATTTTTCAAGCTTTGCTGCTAATAACGGATGGTCTGCCGGTTTTATATCATTACCAAGGATGTATTCGACCACTTCATAACCTTGGTTCATCGCTTGTTTTATCAGCGGGTAACCACCTAACGCACCAATAACATACATGCCCGGCACATTAGATTCATATTGACTAGATAACACCGGAATAGCGTTAGCGTCACTATTAGGAAATTCAATACCAAAAGACTCTACCAAGGCTCGTGGTGGTATTGCTCCTAGGCGAGCAATAATTCGATCAACGGCAACGGTAACTTCACCAGATGCTGTTTTGAATATAAAAGCGCCCGGTTTATCTTGCTGCGGCGTTAGAACAATACGATATGGATTAGTATTATAAAAACACTCGACCTCACCTTTATCGATCGCTGCGGTAATCAAATTTAAATTACCTTGTTTCGCTCTGGCGAACTCATCACGCCGGTTAATAAGGTAAACTTTATTGTTTTTGGCTAATACCACCGAATTTTCAATTGCCGCATCACCCGCGCCAACCACCACGATCGATTCATTTTTGTGATCATCAGGATTGTCGAGGCTGTACTGAACAAAATCTACATTGTCACCATCTACAGCAAGTTTTCTTGGATTACCTTGTACACCGATGCCTAAAATAACAAATTCAGTTTTTATCACATCACCATTAACCAGTGTAATGCTAAAATCTCCCTGTTGCCCTTTAATGCTAACAACCGCGGCATTATATTGAATATTAGTGCCATTCTCGCTAATACTGCGTTGCCACTGTTCTAGAATGATTTCTCTTTTTCCTGCTTCAAATGCAACGGGGCTACGTAAAGGTAAAATGGCTGGCTCAGCCATAACATGCTTACCTTTTTGGTATTTTTGAATGGTGTTCGCTATTTTGGGACTGGACTCTAATAAAAGATGAGAAATATCAAGTTCTGCGGCATGCGCAGCCGCACTAATTCCGCCAGGCCCGGCACCAATTACGACAATTTTATATTGTTGAGTCAATATGAAGCACCTTACGTTATTTGGGAAAATAAAAATCTTTAACCTTTAACAAAGTAATTTGTCCATAAATGCTACTAATATAGAATACTAATATGCATTTAATAAAATAATTTTCAAGTGAATAGCGCTAATAGTGACCGCCTAAGATTATGTGAGGGCATAATGCTATTCTTCATCGGTTACTTACCTATCGACTTAGTTTAGTCAACGTCAGGATTGATATTTGTCGCTTTAAGATAGCTCATTAAAAATAGATCACGGCCATGTTGCATCAGCGATAGTAACTAGCATAAGTAATAGCCGCTAATCGCGAGGTGTAGCACCTGATAGCATTACCTATACCACGACTCTGAATTCATTCTATACTAATAATTTAGCAGTTTACTCAATAAGCGCAACTCTGGCTAAGTTAAAGGAGAGAACAATGAGACACATTGTTATTAATGGCTCGCGATTATTTCGTTATACTTTGTTGTTTATCGTTTTTTCTTTATTACAGAGCATCTTTATGCTTATTTGGTTATCACCAACCGTAGCAAAAGCTTGGGATAAAGGCTTGGCGCTGTCAATGGCGGAGCTGCAAATATCAATGGAGCTGTCATTAACATTGCTGATATTTATTAGTTTTCCTGTGTTATTATTTCGCTTTCTGTATTTCTTTTCTAAGATGATCTATCGTGGTCGCAAAACTAATATTGCCATTCTTAATTTCCAAACGCTTTTTAACCCGCTCAACTTTTTATTTTTTCCTAGCTTGCTTAATTCCTTAGGCATTGATTACCGTAGGCGCTGTTTGATCTCATTAATTTTATTAGCGGCTCTTTACCTGGTCATGATTTTAATCATCAACTAGTAAAATGACAAAAATCGCGTAAGTAAATGTATGAAAATGACGGTGAAATGTTTCAAGCTAACAAGCAAAAATTTTTTGAGTTATTATCTCTTATTGCGATACAGTAAAAAATGACTCAAGGGTTAAGTTAACACCGCAATAGCAATGATATTATGGTGCAAAAAAACTGAGAGGTAACTTAGTTATCCATAATTGAAAAATGACATTCGCTTGCAACATCAAAAAATAACGTTCGACGCACAGTAAAACATATTAATTAGGTAAATTTCATAATGAACACACTAGCAAAAAATACCATTAATCTAATTGCCGATATTGGTGGTACTAACATTCGACTAGCACTTGCCGATAAGTCTTGTAAAACAAACTACAAAGAAATTGAAACTTATCGATGTGCTGACTTTGCCAACTTAATCGATATTATTGCGCTCTATATTGATAAAAAACAGCTAAATGGTCTAGTTATTAATGCCTGTTTAGCTATAGCCTGCCCTGTTGATAATGATTTGATTTCAATGACCAATTTACCGTGGCAGTTTTCACAAGCTGATTTAAAATCACAACTAAAGTTAAACAGTTTAACGCTAATTAATGATTACACCGCTATTGCTATGGCAATTCCATTATTAGACGATGAGCAAAAAGTTAAGATTGGTGGCGGAGAAATGGTTGCTAATAAACCTATCTCGGTATGTGGCCCTGGCACTGGACTAGGTGTTGCTAATTTAATACCTGTGTCTAAATCTGGAGTTAGTCAATGGCACTGTGTTAGTGGTGAAGGTGGTCATGTTGATTTCGCCCCCGTTGGCGAACAAGAAATCGCGGTATTACGTTACCTAAATACTATTAAAAAAAGGGTATCATACGAGCAATTGCTTTCTGGTTATGGTATTGAACAAATCTATCAAGCATTAGTTAATAAAGGTGATGGTGAACAACAGCCACACTTATCGGCGCAAGAAATTAGTAAACAGGGTATTGAGAATACTTGTCCTTTTTGTCATCAAACACTGTTGATTTTCTGCCAAACACTAGGTAGTTTTGCTGGCAATTTAGCCTTAATAATGAATAGCCAAGGTGGCGTTTATATTGCGGGTGGTATCGTGCCCCGTTTTATTGATTTCTTAAAAGAAAGTAAATTTAGAGAGCGCTTTGAAACTAAAGGCCGCTTATCAAATATTACCTTGCAGACTCCTACTTATGTTATTACTGAACAGCAACCTGGGCTATTAGGCGCAGCAGCTTATCTATTTCAGCAATAAGTCATTCGTAAAACTAGTGATAGCCAGTAAAAAGGCCATTTTTATTGTGGAATATACCATTATTTTAGCTGTTATTCCTTTAACATAAAGTTAAATTCAGGTTAAGGTTAATGTTAATGTTAATGTTAATGTTAATGTTAATCAAATATTTTTAAACATCAAAACCTAAAACCACTACCAGTAAATGCTAACGTGACACCTTCACGTTAGCTTTTTATTCTACCAATAATGCCAAAAACACAGATAACCAGATTTCCATGCCCGATTACACTCATAGCTTGATAAAGTAATCATAATACTCTTTATTATTTAACTTTTGCGCTAGATGCAAACCAAGTTCTCGCAATTGCGCTTTGTCTGAATAATTTAAAATCAGCACTTTAAGTTTATTTAACGCTTGTGCACTCTGTCCTGTTCCGTCCATTGCTAATACAAAGGTATAAGCATATTGACCATTGTCAGGAGATAACAACATTGCTTTTTCAAAAAAAACAACTGATTTGGAAAGGTTTTTCTGACGAACCAAATGTAAACCATAAGCATATTTAATGGCTGATGATTTAGGTAAGTTCTTCATCCCCTTAACTAAAACTGCTTCAGCTTGTTGCGGCTGTTGTTGAATTCGATAGACATCGGCTAAGTTGATAAAGCCTATTTCAAAGTATGGTTCAACTTTTATTGCTCCTTGAAAAGCTTTTTCTGCCGCTAACATGTTATTAGTTTCTATCGCTAAACTACCTTGGTTAGCTCTACCCTCACCGCGCCAGCTGCTGATATCATTGCCGTTAAATAACTCAGAAAATGCATCATTAAAAGCTTGTTGATCGTTAGCATTAACCTTACTTGTTACTAAGCTTCTTGCTGCAGCTACACGAACGGCCTTGTATTTATCCGTTAATAACGGGCTAAGATGCAAAACTCTTGTTGCTGGCGTAAGTAATAGCGCAGCATTTGCAGCACTGAGCCTAAGTAAACTTTCTTGATGTTCTAAATAGGGTTTTAAGAGCTCAATAGTAATTATTTGTGTGGTGAAACTAAGCATTTGTAGTGCGCTAGCTCGGCTAATAACATCAAGTTTAGTATCTGCAATAATACTTAAGTGATCTTCGAGCTTAATTGCTTGGCCATTATTTAATGCCATTAGATACTGTTTGCTCTTTAATAATTTTTTTGGCTTACCATGCCATTTTTCTAAGTTTTCACTCGCCCACTGGTTGCTTTTATCTTGATGACACTGGGTACAAGCATTGGGTGTGGAAAATTTTAATGATAAGTCTGGTCTTGGAATTTTAAAGCTGTGGTCGCGTCTGTCGTCTACACCCATGTATCTTTTAGTTGGCATATGACAGTTAACACATTGGGCTCCAGTAGAAGTTTCTTGATGTTGGTGGTGAGATTTTACGTTGTATACTTCACTGCCATGACACTGCAAGCATAATCCATTGCCTTCAATTTTCAATTTCATCGTGTGCTTATCATGACAATCTAAACAATTCACTCCTTTACCATACATTTTGCTTTGTAAAAAAGAGCCATAAACATACACTTCTTCTTTTATTTGCCCATCGACAAAATATGTTGGCGCTGAAGGTAACTGAGGCATAAACTGATCTAAAAATGGCATATTAGCGGTAATACCATCCGTTAAAGGCGAACGTAACGCATGACAGGAAAAGCAGTTATCCATAAAGCTATTATCACGTTTTTCACCTTGCCAATGGGCAGTTTTATCCTTAACACCACGTAACCATTGCCCGGTTGGATGTTGAGCTGAGGTTATATCATTAGCGATATTTCGAGGTGTACTTGGCTGTCCATGTTCAGACATATCGCCATGACAAGACAAACAACCTACGTTGATATTATCAAAATTTGTCTTAAAGCTATTATTATCAGCATTGTAGTTTCTTTTTAGGCCATCAGAATGACAGTCGGCGCACATGCCATTCCAATTTTGTAACGGTTGTCGCCAATGTAGCCTGTCTTCGGGTCTTATTTCTTCATGACTGTAGTTATGATACCAACGTTGGCCGCCATCCGTTTTTGCTCTCGCATCCCAAGCAAAGGGTAATACTTGTAGCTTACCGTTTTCAGTTTCAACTAAATATTGCTGTAAGGGGAAATGACCAAAGGTATACTTTATTGGATAGTTATCCATATTGTCGTCATAAGATATTGTCACCTGATACTGATTATCTTTGATAAAAAAATAAGCTTTTTGGCCATAATGTTCAACATTAACATTATTGAAATTAGCTAATACTGAGTTTTTATTTGGTAAAGCCATCGCTTTGGCATGATCCGAGTTTTGCCACGCTTGCACTGCACTACTATGGCAATTGATACATGTCTGTTCAGTTTTAGCTACCACGAGCGTATTGTTAGCAAAACTGTTACCCGCGAAATAAAGTATCAAGCTAGTAAGTAAGGCTAATATCACATATTTATTTTTCATCACAATTGAGTTCTCTGCTACTTTGCTCAGTATAACGTTCTTCAACATTTTCTTATACTTAGGTTTATCTAATAATACAGCCAACTCATCCCATACTCCATCATTCGAAGGGATAACCATTAGTTATTAGTTATTAGTTATTAGTTATTAGTTATTAGTTATTAGTTATTAGTTTCAGTATATATACCCGTGCCACTTAAAGATGCATGATTCAACTGGAATTAGAAACGCCTTTAGGCAAGGCATTGATTGAAGAGGATGGTTATTCAGGAGAATATCTCCTGCATTCCCTAATAAGATACATCCATGTAGCGCCCTTGGGAGCTTGTCAGGAAAGTGATAACGTCACAAATTTTGCTTGTTCTAACATCGCTGACATAGCTCTGAATTGACTCATTCATTATTTTATTTGGTATAACTACTTAATAAATTCATTTTTACTTCAAAAAATGTCTAATAAAAACAGTAAACCGACAGGATATTTATCTACCTGCCGGCTAAGTACATTAAACTATTAGAATGAAGCAGCAATCGACAATTGATAACGACGACCAGTTTGTGCGTAATCTCTTAATAATTCTGGAGAAATCGCATACTTCTCTGAAACTTCACCGGTTAAATTAACGCCTTCGAATCTTAGCACTATATTATCCGTTAAATTATAACTGGTGGTAAAATCAAACTGGCCATATTCCTTAGTAAAAATAGGGTTAGAGCCTACACCCGAAACTTTAGATAAGAACTCACTACGGTAGTTGTATGAAACACGGGCACTCCATAAATTCGTTTCATTTTCTCCAGTTAATAACATTATCTCTTATCTGGGGTAGTTGGATCCATTAAACCATGTCATTTTTTGATGGTAACTTTTATCAATAAGTCGATCAGTATGACTGGCAACAACACCAAAGCGGTCATTGGCTTTTTTAAAAAATCCAGATGAAATAAAGCATTACTTCTACCATACATTCGCCCCAAACCGACTTAGAGACTATAAGTTTGTAATCAAACTCATTATGCGACTAAAGATACAGCATAATTTAAGCAAAAACTCAGCACTTCTTAAGCTTCATCTGATACCTTAAGAAATACTTTATTAATTATCGAGATTAGTATTGAAAATATTAATTATTGAAGATTCAACTTCGCTAAGAAGAAGCCTGAAAATAGGGCTGTCAAATCTAGGTTTTACTGTAGATGATACAGGTGATGGCTCAGAAGGATTAAGTATGGCATTAGCTGGTGATTATTCACTTCTCATACTTGATTTGATGCTCCCTTCAGTTGATGGTACTGCAATATTAAAAGCTATCAGAAAAGCGAATAAAGATATTAGAGTATTAATACTCTCAGCACGCGACCTCACTGAAGATAAAATAGAAGGCTTATTAAATGGCGCTGATGACTATTTAACAAAACCATTTTCATTCGATGAGCTTCATGTACGCTTACTTTGTTTAATGCGAAGAGGCACCTTAAATGTCAATGACAGTAAAATTAATATTGGACAATTTTCGTTAGACCTTCATTTAAAACAATTACTATGCAATGGTATTGATGCAAATTTAACACCTAATGAATATAAATTGGTTGAATGCCTATTTACTAATCAAGGTAAAGTCATTTCACCGGAGAAGTTGAGTGAATACTTAGCAGGTCAATATGATGCTATAGCGAAAAATTCAATTGAGGCTCATCTATCAACAGCTCGAAAAAAAGTTAGGGATATAGGGCATGATTTACCAATAAAAACCAAACGTGGCTTCGGCTACTTTGTTAATAGCTGCAAATGAGTTCTATTAAAAAAAAATTAAGTCGATATATATCAATATCTATCTCTATCTTATTAGTATCCATATTTTTAATAACTGATATCAGTGTTGATACTTGGATCAGTAATGAATTTGATCGAGCAATGATTAATAAAGCTGGTTTGCTAGAGACGTTAATCAGTGAAAGCCCTGATGAAGTAGACTTTGATTTTGCGGATGAGTTTATGCCAGAATTTTCAGGTATAAACTCACCCGAATACTTTCAATTATGGCGTGATAACAAAGTCTTTGAGCGCTCAAAAACACTCAATCTTTTTACGAACAATAAACTACCTAAATTAGATATAGCACTTAACGAATCATCGATAACTAACATTACTTTACCTGACGGACGTTCTGGTAGGATGTATTTCACAAAATTCAAACCACAAGTCGATAGCGCGGTTAGGGAAGAGTACGATATAACAAAAGAAGAGTTTGCAAAAACTCAAAAGCTGATGGAGTTAGCCTATGCGACTAGCAACGAAGGCTTAAATCAGATCCTTTGGTTTGTAGACATAATTTTTATATTTACTTCAATTATTGCTGTTGTCGCAGTAAGAATAATTGTTTTTAATGTCGTTGAACGTGGTTTAAAGCCACTTGATAAACTAAATACAGAACTAAAACAGATCAATTTTAATTCTGAAGTCAGTGAAATATCAACAAGTAACCTACCCGAAGAACTCATCGCTATAGCAGAGGGTATTAATCATTTTATCAATGAAAATAAAACGCTTTATTCAAGAGAAAAAAGAATCACATCTGATATTGCTCATGAGTTAAAAACGCCTATAACAGAATTACTAAATTTAACTGAAGTATCTATAAAATTTCCCAATGAAAAACAATTAACAGAAAACTTTAAGAGTGATGTGCTTGCTATTACAGAACGTTTAAGAAATATAGTAAATGGCATACTTTTACTGCAAAAAAGTACATGCCAGTCTGAGTTAGAAAAAAAGGAAGTGAATTTTTATACGTTACTAAACTCGATAATTAAATCAGAAAATAAAACCAACAGAGATGTGATTATTAACTTTAATAACCAATGTAAGAATATTAAAACCAATGAATTTGCTTTCACTACGGTGCTTACGAATCTTGTCAATAATGCCCTCTACTATAGTTCAGATATAACCCCCGTAGTTATTGTTGTTGAACCTTACTCAAATACTAAGAAAATAATATTTAAAATATCCAATATCAGCAGGTTTGAGTATTCTGAGGACGATCTAGATCTTTTTTTTGAGCCTTTATGGCAAAAAGATTCATCAAGAACATCGGAAGAAAGGTATGGGCTAGGTTTAGCCATCGTTCAATCTTACAGTGAAAAAATTGGCGCATCTTTAACAGTAGCCATAGAACCTGATCAAAAAATCACGTTTACTATCATTTTATGAGCAAGCATCATTAAAAATGTAGGTAGAGCTAATATTGGTGGCCTTTGTATTATACCAAATCCAATAAGTTTATTCCCTACTCAGGGTTTTATTTAGGGGACAAGAACAAATAAAAAATCATTAATTTCTCAGTTTAATCTAGGGTAATTATCAGGTTACGCTAAGCCTATCTTAAGTTTATTTTTTTAATATAGAAGCACTTATCTACAGGTGTTTTTATGAAATTAATTCTTAACTATTTTTCGAGTATTCTTTCTGTTTTTTTTTCTCCAATACTTAAAGGAGCAATTAAAAAGGAAAACTCAAAGCAAACCAACAATACAAAATTCATCCTGTATTGTAAAAATATATCCCTAACAACAAACCAATTATTGTTTTTCACATGTAGCTATATCGCGCTGATATTGAATATCCCTTTTTTAATAAAAATGACAAGTGCAATTACAATATTGCCTAATTACAGTGTGTTTTTTTTAATTTCAGTACCAATGTTTTTATTAGCGCTTACCATTTTAATACAAGGAATCATTTCATTTAAATGGATAACTAAGCCTCTTTTAATAATCACTGTGCTTTGCTCATCCTTAATATTTTACGGCACGATTACTTATGGGATAGTATTCGATTACGGGATGGTACAAAACACCATTGAAACCGATACTGCCGAAGCATTGTCTTACGTTAATCTGCATGCTACTTTGTTTTTTATTGTTTTTGGTGTCATTCCATCATTTTTAATCTACGCCGTTCGATTAACTTTCAAGCCATTTTTTAAAGAACTGTTAAGTCGTTTAAAACTGCTTGGGTTAAGTATTAGCGCAGTACTTTTAATAGGGATATTTTTTTATTCTAATTACGCTGCAGTAGGTAGGAATAATAAGGAGCTTATTGACTACATTACCCCTTATAAAATGATAGATGCATCAGCTAAATTTGTCAGAAATCATTATTTTTATTCACCGCTAGAATTTAAGGTGCTAGACACATCACCAACAATCGAACGTACTGGTGAGAGAAAACATGTCACCGTTATGGTGTTAGGAGAAACAGCTCGCGCCCAAAGCTTCTCACTTAATGGCTATGAAAAACCAACCAACCAATTTACTGAAAAACAAGGTGTAGTCTCTTTCTCAAATATGAGTTCATGTGGAACGGCAACGGCTGTTTCAGTGCCCTGTATGTTTTCCAGATTAAATAAAGAAAACTATAACAAGCGTGAAGCTACTGCTCAGCAAAATGCAGTTGATCTTATTCATTTAGCCGGAGCTGATGTTTTGTGGATAAGTAATAATAACGGCAGCTGTAAAGGCGTTTGTACCCGCGTAAAAACACAAAAGATTGATACAAATAAAGTAAATCCTTTATGTGATGGTGAATATTGCTATGACGAGGCACTTTTAAAGCCTTTAAGCGCTAAACTTAGCAAGCTGACACATGAAAATACATTGATAGTGCTACATATGATCGGATCTCATGGCCCGACCTATTTCAAACGATACCCTAAAGATAAGCGAATTTTCACCCCCGATTGCCAGCGGAGTGATATTCAAAACTGCTCTGAGGAACAGCTGGTAAATACCTATGATAATACCATCGCTTATACGGATTTCGTTCTCTCTAAAATCATCAGTAAATTAAGTCAATTAGCGGATAAAGAAAACATTGAAACGTCTTTGCTTTATATTTCAGATCATGGGGAATCTTTAGGTGAAAGTGGTGTATACCTGCATGGTCTGCCCTACGCGTTTGCACCAAAAGAACAAACACACATCCCTATGATTTATTGGACTGATCCAATGCAGGCAGACTTTGACCTAGGCTGCCTAAATTCTCTAGCTAAATCGCCTATCACTCACGATAATGTTTTTGACACATTACTTAGCATCATGTCCGTTAGGACAAAAGTATATGATATTGAAAAGGATCCTTTCATTCAATGTAAGTCACAAAGTGCTATAGCACGGATTAATATACCAACCCCGTTAGAAACCGAGAGAGAATACTAGTGTTTGACAATCAAAAGAAGCCTAAGGGCATAAAAAGAATATATTTAGCAACAATAAACTCATTGCGAGCATTTCAATGGTTATACCAACATGAGTCTGCTTTTAGACAAGAGATATTACTTTTAGTGTTAGCGATTCCAACTTCATTTTTATTTGATATAAGTTTTAAAGAACAAATTATATTAATACTTGCAGTCGTATTTATTATTTATACTGAAATTATAAATACCGCTATTGAAGCGGTAGTAGACCGAATTGGCCTAGAGATACATCCTTTATCTGGTCTTGCCAAAGACTTAGGATCAGCAGCAGTATTTATCAGCCTAGTTGTTGCAAGTAGCATTTGGTTCATTATATTAATTTAAAGTAGTGTATTGGCTTAAATTCAGTTTAATTTAAAGAGAACTTAAGTTTGATTTTTTAAGGTAAGTATCGTGTTTTATTAGAGATATTAATAACGATGTTTACCTCTACAATCGCTTTGCTTCGTCCATTTATACTATTTTCATTACTTTTCACTTTTATTCTTTTTGTTTCTAGGCTTGGCTTAGCACTTTGGAAAATCGATCGGTTTATCGACTTTGAAAGCGTTATTACTCTACTCTTTAATGGCATGAGAATTGACTTAAGTGCGTTAGGTTACTTATTAATTTTACCTGGAATACTTCATCCTTGGTTAATGCTTTCGAAGTTTCAAGCCATATGGCTGAAGTTATTACCCGTCGTATTTTTCTTGATTTTTATGAGCGTACTATTTTTTGAACTAGCAACGCCTGCTTTTATTATTGAATACGGTTTTAGACCAAACCGATTATTTATCGAGTATTTGCCTTACCCTAATGAAGTAATAAAAATGCTGATAAATGGTCACCTAGCAACACTAGTTATCGTTTTTTCTCTTCTAATAACTACTGCCCTGTTTTCTTGGAAATTTATTCACGCGCTAGTTAACACTAAAAATAAAAAGCCAAATAAGCCTGTCTTTGTTGGTTCATCCGCTATCTCGTTTCTGGTTTTATTTTTAATGTTTTTCTTATGTGCTAGAGGAACACTGGGACATCGCCCCATTAATCCTGCATTCGTTTATTTTTCTACGGATCCATTAATCAACTCATTAACGTTAAACTCTATTTATAGTGTTGCCCATGCTTTAAAACAGTTCGGTAATGAAAAGAATGCATCCAAGTTATATGGAAAAATGGCTACAGATAAAATCATTAAAGTTGTTCGACAGGAAACAGGCTTAGCAACTGATTCATTTCAAAATAAAGAAAAGCCATCGATGGCATTACGACTTCCAACTTATCAAGGAAAACCTAAAAACCTAGTTATTATATTAGAAGAGAGTTTAGGCGCTCAATTTGTTTCCTCTTTAGGGGGACTCCCTCTCACGCCTCAAATTGACAAACTCAATAACGAAGGCTGGGCATTTAAAAAATTATACGCGACGGGGACACGCTCTGTGAGAGGCATTGAGGCAGTAATTACAGGTTTTACCCCCACTCCTGCGAGATCTGTCGTGAAACTAGATAAATCTCAACGAGGTTTCTTCACAATAGCAAGCCTTCTAAAAGACAATAACTACACCACGCAATTCATTTATGGTGGTGAAAGCCACTTCGATAATATGAAAAGCTTTTTTTTAGGTAATGGCTTTACTGACATTATTGACTTCAATGATATAAAGAATCCTAACTTTGTTGCTTCATGGGGAGCGAGTGATGGTGACTTATTTAATCAAGCAAACAGTGAAATAACTAAATTACATGAAGCTGACAAACCCTTTTTTACCTTGATTTTTTCATCAAGCAATCATGATCCCTTTGAAATTCCAGAAGGTATTGTAACGCCAATGGAATATACTCCAGAGCAATTAACGCAATATGATTCCAAAGAATTAATGCGTCATAAAGCCATTCAATATGCTGACTACGCTTTAGGAGAGTTTATCGACAAAGCAAAAAAACAACCATACTGGAAAGATACAGTGTTTCTTGTAGTTGCCGATCATGATGCTAGAACAGGTGGCAAGAGTTTAGTGCCAATTCAAAGCTTTCATATTCCTGCTGTAATACTTAATTCAGGACACCCATCTATTTCTGACGAAAGAGTTGTCAGCCAAATCGATTTGGCACCTACATTATTATCTTTAATGGGAGTTACCAATCATTCACCAATGCTTGGTCGCGACCTTAACAACACTAATATTTCAGGACGAGCCATGATGCAATACGCAGACAACTTTGCCTATATGAAAGATAACGAAGTCACGATACTCCAACCACAAAAAAAACCTCTTAATTTTTTTTATGATTTCAAAGAAAAGAAGCTTACACCTAAAATAATTAACCCTAAATTATCTGAAATAGCTTTAGCACATGTTTTATGGGGAAGTTTGGCTTACGAGAAAGAATGGTATTCTAGTAAAAGCAATTAAGTACTACGAGGCAGTATTTAGCTTTTAAAACAAAGTCTGAAATGTTTGTTCATTGCGAATAAAATGATCATGTTCTATAAGGTGTGCCCCAATAGCGAGACAGAGCAAGAGATGGTTTTATGATGCCTATAGGCCATGGTTCATCGAGCGACAAGTGATCCGCCACTGCTGCCATAAATTAGATAATAAGTTTTTTATAAATTCAATCTTCAAACTTGAAAAAGCAATACTCAAATTTGATTGAAAACTCCGAAAGCGGACATTCGCTTTAAATGATTTTTGTGTACTAAAAATGTAATGGTTCTATCTCACCGTCACAAAGGAGCACAAAGCGAAATAGAATTTATCTAGTATATTTTTCCCAACATAAGTCTAAATTGCATATTTTAGCTTAACTGTGTACCTAGGTTAGTCTCAATACTAAAAATAGTCACAATTAGGCAGGAAATATGGCTATTTAGCCCATAATTTAAATAGACAGATAGAATTATCAATGAACATCCTTTGAATAAAGTATCATTGATAAGCTATCAGCAGCCTCTTTATTATGTAAATCAATTGAGGTGACAACTATCCTGACATCTAACTCTTATACACAAATAAATTAGGCTAAGATTGAACTTTACGTTGTGCGGTTGATCGTAACTAATTAAGATATCTCTCTTCGCGTAGCGAATTTCGCCTCAACGAAACCCTTGAGGCGCGGTTATTTATTAGAAGCTATAAAAATACGCATATTCTAAAGTATTAACTAACTAACGAAAATATTCTGGCTATTGTTATTAATAATATATGATTTTAAAGAATGATTCAGGACGTATAAACATAATGTCTTAGTTTGATAATTACTGTTTCTCACATCTGTTAATATAAATATTATTGGTAATAACACAAGTGTATCAATATCTTATATTTATTATTTAGATGTTATTAGTATTGTAAATGTCTATTATTGAATATAATCATCGAAAGTTGTTGAAAGAAATTTTAAGGTAATATTCTTATTTCTCATACTACAAGTGAGTTTTTGTCGTTTGTGATTTTTACGATTCAGACGTACTGTTTTTGCACACATAAAAACTATAAAGCTATAAAACATGTTACAACAAGATAAGAGAGAATGTGATGCATAAAAACAACCGTTATATAACTAGTATAAGTAAAACTTCACTTGCAGTGGCTTCTGCATTGGGATTATTTATAAGTCCATTAGCAAGTGCTCAGGAAGAAGCAAGTAGTAACGAAGTAAAAAAAGAAAGAGAAGTTGAAGTGATTATGGTCACTTCACGTAAACGTGGTAATGAATCAATTCAAGATATTGGTGGTAGTATTCAAGCCGTTACTGGTGAGGCATTAGCCTCTAAAGCTGCGTTAGGTTTTGATGATTATATGCGTTCTGTCCCAGGGCTAAGTGCAAATAACTCTGGCAGTGGCCAAACACAAATTACTATACGTGGCGCAGCATCAACCCGTTTAAATCATGCAAACCCTAATGTTCCTGCTACAGCCAGTATTTATTTTGATGAAACCAATGTAACCACTTCAGGTTTTAACCCTGATGGCAGTTTAATCGATGTTTCTCGCGTTGAAGTTTTGCGAGGTCCACAAGGTACACTGTTTGGTGCGAGCTCAATGACGGGAGCAATTCGCATTATTTTTAATGAACCCAATTTAGATGAAACTGTTGTAAAAGGACGTTTTTCAACTTATTCCACCAAAGGTGGTAGTTTGAGTACTAATGGCGATTTAACGTTAAATCTGCCAATTACTGACAACTTTGCTGTTAGAGCAAGTGGCTACAGCGCTTATAAAGGCGGGTATATTGATAATGTTTATCCAGCCACAGGTATTGATGAAGATATTAATGACGATAGTATACAAGGTGGCAGATTTAAAGCGTTATGGGAAGTCAATGATAGCTTAACTTTACGTGGCTCAGTGTCATATCAAGAAACGCATTCTAATGGTAGACCAGATGAACAGCAAATTGATGATCCAAATGCAGGTATAGGTTTGCAATCTGTTGATAGGGGTCTGAGTAATAGTAGTCTTTTATTGCCTGGTGAATCAATAGAGCAATTTAACGTAACAGAAGAGTTACAAGTATCAAAAATTGTTGCTGAAACGTTTGACGACAAATATATGTTAACCACATTTCAGTTTGAACAAGAATTTGATAATTTAAATTTGACGGGTATCACCTCATATTTTGATCGAGAGTTTGAAAATACATTAGATGATACCTACCGAACACGTGATTGGATTAATGTTGGTAATGAAAGTTGGTTTGGTCAAGGAGTTGGATTAATTAATGTTGGTAGTGATCCAACAGATACTGACCAAGCTGTACCAGTAAATTCTTCTCCATTTAATAACGATACTAAACAAGAGCGTTTTTCACAAGAATTACGTCTATCGTCAGACTTTGACGGTAGCTTTAACTTTATTGTCGGTATTTACTATGAAGATGATAGTAGGTCTTTTGAACAAAACATTATCGTTCCTGGATTAGATGCATGGGTAAGCGAAATTGCAGGTCCTGCATTCTTTGGCTCAGACGATCCGTTTATCTATGGGCAATCGCTGGCGAATAACTGGTTTGAAGGTAGATATAAATTCGACACAAAACAGTTATCTTTATTTGGCGAAGCATCGTTCGAATTTGGTGATTTAGAATTAATATTAGGTGGTCGTTATTACGATTACACACAAGATGCTGATATTTTGTTTGCAGGCTATATTGAATTTGCCGTAGGTGGTGATAGATTAGTTGATACTATAGAGGAATCGGGGTTTAGTCCAAAGATTGAGTTGGTCTATAAAGCAACAGAGGATTTAACGTTATACTCCAGTGTTTCCGAAGGGTTTCGTTTAGGCAGTGTTCAGCAATTTATCAGTCCTAGTTGTGAAGGTGATTTACGAGGTATAGGAGCTTTAGGTGCTGATCAGGGAGTTGAAGATATTCCAACCACTATCGACAGCGATACGTTGATAAATTATGAAGTGGGCTTTAAATCGACTTTTAATGAGGGTAGTACACGTGTAAATGTTGCTGCTTATCAAATAGACTGGAGTGATGCTCGTTCTCAAGTATTTCTTGGTTGCGGCTGGATCTTAGAAGGAAACTTCTTTGATATTGAGAGCAAAGGACTAGAGTTAAATGCTGATACCGTTGTGACTGATGATTTAGAGGTTTCACTAAATGTTGGTTGGAATAATGCCGAAATTGCCTCTGTTAAATCAGGTGCAGAGGCGTTAGGTTCAGTTGGAGATCCAACACCAATGGCACCTGAGTGGAATGTCAGTGTAGGCTTTGATTATTACATTGAGAATGTATTTAAAGACTATTCAGGGTTTATTCGTGGTGATGCCTCTTATACCAGTGAACAATATTCAAGTTTAGGTTCGGGTCTTGAAGCCGCAACTTTAGGTAAAGTTTCGCGGATTGAAATCCCAAGTAGTACTGTTGTTAACTTATTTACAGGTATTAGCCAAGAAAATTGGGAACTTAGCTTCTTTATACGTAACCTAACGGATGAGCGTGTTATTACGGGTGTTGATGTTGATAAACGAAGCCCTGCGGTATTTTCTCGCGCAAGACCTCGTAATATAGGTGTGTCGTTGAAATTTGAATTTTAATGAGCTGTCTTATTTCGTAAATAAAAGCGATAGTAATGACAATAGCGAGACAGAATAGTTAACCTTATTCGAAACAGCTTAAGATCCGATATCAATAATATTGATATCGGATTTTTAATTATGAAGTTAATTATTATATGGTGGGTTCTGGATTAGAAAGGATTATTTCTTGTTTCAGCCATTGCCTTAAAATGGCGATATTAGCATGCTCAGATTGACCGGTACGATTGACCAACCAATAAGATTGTGTGCCCACCAATTCTGTTTCCATTAACTGTACTAGGTAACCAGATGCTAATTCATGGGTGATCATGTTTTTATCTGCCATAGTAACCCCCAGATTAAACATAGCAGATCTCACGGCAAGGTTAAGCGTATCAAACTCGATACTATGACTATTAGATATATTATCTATATTGGCTGCCATTAACCAATGCTTCCAAGTTTGAAAACGTTTTTTATCTTTTAATACATATAAAATAGTCGTGTCATTTAAGCTATGTTTTAAGCTAGGGTTTGATGAAAGTAATGTCGGTGAACATACTGGGATATGGCATTCCTGTAATAACATTTCAGATTCTAAATCATCCCATTGCCCATCTCCAAAGCGAATAGCACAATGCAGTTCACTGCTGCTTGATAACGTATCATGGCTTTTAGTGGTAATGGTTAAGTCTAAGTCAGGATATTGTTGTTTTAATTTACTTAAACGTGGGATAAGCCATCTATGAGCAAAAGTTGGTGGAACATTAATGGTAAGTTTATTCAAAGTCTGCTGCTCTCTAATGCCACGTAATACAAAATCAATTTGATCGAATGATTGACGTAACACGGGTAATAATATTCGACCCGCTTCAGTTAATATTAACTGGTGATGTTTTCGTTCTAATAGTTGCTTGCCTAATAAATCTTCTAATAACTTTACTTGTCTACTAACGGCACTTTGAGTCACATTTAATTGTTCACCTGCTTGAGTAAAACTACCAGTTTGACCTGCTGATTCGAATGCTTTTAAAGAATTAAGTGGCGGTAATTTACGTTTCATAGCTCATGTTTTTTCATGTTGAATAATACCTACACCATGCCTTTTTTGACTGCTTAGTGCAACTTGGGGAGGTTATTTTACTAAAAATACTGAGCTACGTTTGATAATACTGCTCAACGATGCGTTTTTCTCACGCTTTGTGTGCTTTAAAATCATTTGTCCCAGTTAAATCCATCCACTAATCTAACAACATTACAATTTTACAACAAGATGGCTTTAATATTATGAGTGGTTTAAATTTTAAACAGTGGCAGCAACGTGCATCCGAACTAGTACTACCTAACCAAGCCTTTATTAACGGAAAACATTGTCCGGCAATAAGTGGTGAAACATTTACCCGAATTAACCCTGCTACGGGTCAATATCTTGTTGATATTGCAAGTTGTGATGTTGATGACGTTAATATTGCTGTTGCAGCAGCAAGAGCCAGTTTTGAAAGTGGTATTTGGTCGAGTAAGACACCACAAGAACGTAAAGCCATCATGTTAAAATGGTCTGTATTAATTAAAGATAATCTACAAGAAATCGCCTTGTTAGAAACGCTGGATACTGGCAAGCCTATTGCTGAGACTATGCGCGTAGATGTGTCTGCCTGTGCTGATTCCATTGCATGGTATGCAGAAGCTGTTGATAAAATTTATGACCAAGTAGCCCCTAACGGTGAAAATGCGCTGGTAACCATTAGTCGTGAGCCTATTGGCGTGGTTGGTGTGGTGGTTCCATGGAATTATCCCCTTATTATTGCGTCATGGAAATTAGGCCCAGCCATTGCCGCAGGAAACTCTGTTGTGATAAAACCGGCTGAGCAATCTACTATGGGCATGTTAAAAATTGCTGAATTAGCCTTTCAAGCAGGTTTACCTGCAGGTGTTTTAAATGTTATTACCGGGTTAGGACAAACAGCTGGAAAAGCAATAGGTTTACACAATGATATTGATGCCGTTGCGTTTACTGGGTCAACAGAAGTAGGTAAGCTGTTTTTAAAATATTCAGCTGAGTCAAATATGAAGCTTATTGGCTTAGAATGTGGTGGTAAAAGCCCACATATTGTCACCAAAAACTGTAAAGATTTAGATCAAGCCGCAATGTATGTTGCCTATGGTATATGGTACAACCAAGGTGAAACATGTAATGCTGGCTCTCGCTTGATTGTCGATCGAGAAATTAAAGCTGAACTATTGAAGAAGGTCATCGAATGGTCGCATAAATTGCAGCCGGGCGATCCTCTAGACCCAAATACCACTATGGGGGCCTTAATTGGTCAGCAACACATGGAAATGGTATTAGGTTATGTCAATAAAGGCGTTAGTGAAGGTGCCAGTATTTTAATTGGTGGTCATGCTGCTCGTCAAGAAAGTGGTGGTTATTATGTACCACCAACTATTTTAGATAATGTAACCAATGATATGGTTGTGGCTCAAGAAGAAATATTTGGACCGGTATTAGTGGTTATTAATTGTGATGGATTAGATGATGCCATTACCATCGCTAATGATAGCCAATATGGTTTAGCCGCCGCAGTATGGACAGACAAACTCAATGAAGGTCACAAAGCCGCTAAAAGATTACGGGCGGGTACTGTTTGGGTGAACTGTTTTGACTTAACGTCTATCAATGCACCTTTTGGCGGTTACAAACAATCAGGTATGGGACGTGATAAATCACTTCATGCATTTGATAAATATACTGAACTTAAAACCACATGGATTGACTTGAGTTAATATTATGACAATGATAAACATAGCAAAAGTACCCCCAGTAATCTTGGGTGATGGCGTATTATCACAATTGCCGACACAAATAGCACAATGGTCAGCAAAAAGTGTATTACTTGTTTCAGATGAAGGATTAGTGTCAACAGGTTTAGTTGAAAAAGTTCGGCTACTAATCGTAGAACATCTGCCTGTAGAAGTCTTTATAGCACCGGCAGGTGAGCCTCATGTCAATACGGTCGATGAAGGTGCAGTCAAAATAAGGCAGATGAATACACCTTTGGTTGTTGGGTTAGGTGGTGGAACAGCGTTAGATATTGCTAAATTAATAGCAGGACTGGCTGTTTCAGATAAACCCATCAAACACTATTTATTGTGTGCAAACCCTTGGCAAGGAAGTGTGCCTAAAATTATGATCCCAACCACTTCAGGGACAGGTGCAGAAGTTACACGAACGTGTGTTTTATCTGACATAAATAATAATAAATCTTGGGCTTGGGGTGATGAGTTATCACCTGAGTTAGTCATGTTAGACCCACAAGCCAGTAAGTCATTACCCGTGATGATAACGGCTGCAACAGGTTTAGATGCTTTAGTTCATGCTATGGAAGCTGCTACTAGCCAATCCAATAATGTCATCAGCTCAGCTAATGCATTACAGGCAATTAAACTTGTTAATCAAAATTTGAAAGCGTGTGTCGTTACGCCTCTAGACTTAGAGGCAAGACTAAATATGCAACAAGCCGCTTATTTAGCCGGTATTGCTATAGATAATTGCGGTACAGGTATGGCACATAACATTGGTCATGCGCTGGGCTCTTTATATCACATTCCACACGGTATTGCGGTAACCGTAGGTTTAGTGGCAAGCTTGCCTTGGAGTTTAGCCACCCAAATGGATGCATATAATGATGTTGCAGAGTCTTTACATTGTAAAGCGAACGAATTACCTGAAGTGTTAAAGAAGCTGCTGATTGACGTAAATTTTAGTCAATGTTTAGAGCGTTACCAAAGCATTGATATCGACTTTGAAAAGTTAAGTATTTGTATGCAAAGCACTGAAAATATTCCTATGGCGAATAACAATAGTCGCGTGCCGAAAGAAAGTGATTGGTTAATGCTAGCTCAAGAAACTAAAGCGGCTTTCAACGCGTTATCATCATAATTAGTGTGTGATAACAAAATCCCCATTCACATGTAGATCCCGATAAATCGTTAGCAAACGGTTATTAATAAAGGGCCCTCTGACAGAGTTATAACATATGAAAATTACCAACATAGAAATTAGTCATCATCAATTAGATTTAGAACCGCCGTTTCCCGCATCGTGGGACACTCAACCGCGCCGAAAATTCCCTGCCACTATTGTTCGTGTTTATGATAACGAAGGTAATGTCGGTATTGGCTCAGGCGATGTCATGTACGGTTTTGAAGATTATGTAAATCTTTTTATAGGTGAAGATCCCCTTGATTTGGTTAGGCATAATGCCGTGCTTGATAACATTAGTTTTCATGCGGGACGCCCTTGGCCACTTGATGTGGCGTTATGGGATTTAGCCGGAAAAATAAAACAGCAACCAACCTGGAAAATGATGGGTGGTTTGGATAATAAAATCCTAGCCTACGCTTCTAGCGGTGTTCATCGTACGCCTGAACAAATGGCTGATATGGCAAAAACGTTAGTTGAAAAGGGCTATCCAGCGTTAAAAATTCGTTTTGGTCGCACCACATTAGCTGACGACTTTGAAGTGTTAGCAACAGTACGAAAAGCGGTAGGGGATAAATTAACCTTGATGGTTGATTGTAATCAAGGGTGGCGCATGCCTTGGGATATTCAAAAACCTTGGTGTCTCGAACAAGCTTATGAAGTATCACAAGAATTGGAAAAATTTAATGTTTATTGGATGGAAGAGCCGTTGTATCGTGGCGACTATAACGGTATGTCTGCCTTACATGAACGGGTTAATTTAAAATTAGCGGGTGGTGAGATGACCCGTGAAAGTTATGAATTTCATACGTTAATTGAACGAGAGTGTTTAGATATTATTCAACCCGACGTTGTGTGCAGTATCGGTATGGAAGGACTAAGGCAATTAGGCCATTACGCCAAAGAACGAGGCATTATTTTTACGCCACATACTTGGGGTAACGGCATTGGTCTATTAGCAAACTGTCATTTAACCGCAGGTAGTGTTGGCGCTCCATTTATTGAATTTCCACTTGATCCACCTGAGTGGAGTATTGAACGTCGAGATTTTATGTTACAGACTCCTGTTGATGTAGATGAAAATGGTTGGATTCATTTATCAGACGAACCTGGATTAGGCATAGTACTTGATGAAGAAAAACTCGCATCAACTAAAAGCAAACAAGCGACTTATCAGTAAAATAACTTGTGCTATTTTATTGATAAGTGCATTAATGACAAATAACAGACTAAAAGCGGGCAATAATGGCGATAAATCAAGCAAGACCGATGATCGAAAAAAATCGAAAACAAAGGTTCACTTTTAATGTGAAACACGGTGTATTTTGGCCGCCATTTTTATTATTATTAGCGGCGGTTGTTTTTAGCTTTGTCAATTTAAATCAATATATGCACATTGCCTCGCAGATTAATGACTGGATTTTGTCTAAATTTTCTTGGCTCTTTAGTTTGTCGAGCTTTTGTTTATTGTTATCACTGATCGGTGCTTACTTTTCACCTTTAGGTAAAATACGTATTGGTGGTGTTGACGCAAAACCTTTATTGACCAAATGGCAATGGTTTTCAATTACTTTGTGTACTACGGTTGCAACCGGTATTTTGTTTTGGGGCACGGCAGAGCCGATGTATCACCTTTATCAACCGCCAGAATCTTTAGGTATTGTCCCTCAAAGTACTGAAGCCATTAAATTTACGATGGCAACTATGTTTATGCACTGGTCGTTTACTCCCTATGCCATATATTGTTTGCCCGCGTTGGTTTTTGCATTAGTTTATTATAACTTGCAATTGCCTTTTTCCATTGGGTCTACATTAAGTCCTATTTTTGGTCGCTGGGTACAAGGAAAAAAAGGTCAAGTAATTGATGCTGTAGCTTTATTCGCTTTAGTTGCAGGCATGGCTTCGTCTTTAGGTACTGGGATTTTAGTGCTAAGTGGTGGTGTAGAGTCGGTCTTTGGACTACCGAATAATAAAGCTGTCATGGCTATTATTGCGATTGCTATTGTTGCGACCTTTATTGCCTCAGCGGTGAGTGGTTTGCAAAAAGGTATTGCCCGGTTATCAAATCTTAATGCTAAGGTATTCATTCTTTGTTGCGTCTTTGTATTTATATTTGGACCTACTCGTTATATTTTATCTATTGGTTTTGACGGTATTGTTGATTATTTGAGCAACTTCTTTGCTCGGAGTTTTAATGTCTATACCGGACCAGAAGATAACTGGCCCAAACTTTGGACGGTGTTTTATTGGGCCAATTGGTATGCATGGGCACCTATTACCGCTTTATTTTTAGGGAGAATATCGCGAGGTTACACTGTTCGTCAGTTTATTATAGTTAATTTAGTATTACCCGCTACAAGTGCCATTGTTTGGATGGCTACCTTTTCAGGTACAGCCATGCGCTTAGATCATCTTACGCAAGGTAGTTTACATCAAGCAATGCAAGATAAAGGTGTTGAAGCCGTTATTTTTGGCTTGTTTGAAAATTTGCCTTTAGCAGGAGTCACGACCGCAGTTTTCATTGGTATTACTTTTATTTCATATGTCACCGCTGCTGATTCTAATACAGACGCAATGAGTAATTTATGTGCTGTTGATCCAAGTAAAAACACGAGCAAATCCGAGGTGAATCCAAACGATGAAAATAGTCACCTTGAAGCTAAAGCAGCCAAATCTAAAATGTTACTTAAGTTTGTTTGGGGAATTTCTATTGGTGTCATCGCTTGGGTTATGGTGAGCTATGCCAGTATTGATGGTATCAAAATGATGTCTAATTTAGGTGGTTTACCCGCAATGCTTATTATCATAGGTACGAATTTGGCGTTGATTAAACTTATTCATAAAGTTTCTAAAGGGGATACTCTGGAACCAGTTAATAAGCAGATTAAGCGATAAAAATGTTGTCTTAGATGATGATATCAAAGTCACTTAGTTACGGGTTTATCGCATTTTTAACATTTTCTTTCTTAATCATGAAACTATCTAGGTAGCAGTATGCCGCAGCCAAACACTAGAATTGAACAAGACGCTATTGGATCATTAGCGGTACCTGCTCAAGCACTTTTTGGGGTACAAACCCAACGCGCAGTAGATTTATACCCTTTATGTGGTGAAAAACCGTTATCGGCATATCCCGAATTGATTATTGGGTTATTACAAGTCAAAAAGACTGCTGCAAAAACCAATATAGCAACTGCCGAGTTAGATTTTAAAATAGGTCAAGCCATACTAGATGCCATTGATGCGCTACTTGCAGATATTCCAAAAAATGAATTTCCTGTGCATTCTTTCCATGGTGGAGGTGGCATCTCCAGTAACATGAATGTTAATGAAGTTATTGCCAATTTGGCTAATAGAATGGCGTTCAACCAACCTTTAGGTTGTTATAGCCCTGTTCATCCTAATGACCATGTAAACCTGAATAACTCAACCAGTGATGCGCTATCTACAGCGTGTCATTTAGCAATAATAAATAAATGGCAAGGGTTTTCAACGGTATTAACTCAGCTCTCAACGACTTTTGTCGAACAAGGACAAAAGTGGCAACACGTTTACAAAATTTCTCGTACTTGTTTACAAGATGCGGTAGAAATTACCTTTGATGACTTTTTTAGCGGTTATGCTTCCTTAATTAATCGGAATATCCAGCGTATATCGATGGATATAACTGAATTATATAAAGTCAATTTAGGGGGGAATATTATTGGCCGTAAAGGCGACTGCTCAGCAATGTTTTTAGCACAAAGCATGAGTATGCTCAATCAGGTGATGAGCACTGAGCATTTTGCTCACAGTGAAAATTTTTTTGACAGTTCGCAAAATCACGATGACATTATCGCCGTTGCCAGTAGACTCGAATTATTATCAAGGGGATTGATCAAAATATCGAAAGATTTCAGATTAATGTGCTCTGGACCTGAAACGGGGTTTGGCGAAATAATGTTACCCGCAGTACAACCCGGCTCTTCTGCTATGCCAGGAAAAATGAATCCAACCATACCTGAATTTCTCATTCAATCTTGTATGCAAGCCATAGGACGATGTAATTCTGTGCAGATGACCCAAGACCACGGGGAGTTAGATTATAACGCTTGGCAATCTATCGTTATTATTAACCTACTTGACGCGATGAACTGTCTTGAAAATGGCATCAATGTTTTTACCACACACTGCTTATCCCACGTAGAACCTAATGTAGAACGAAATCAAAGCAACATAAACACCCTCATTCCTACCTTGATTAAGCTGAAAAATTTGAAAGGTTACTCTTTTGCCTCTCAAATCTATAAAGAATCTAATGGCGACTTAAAACTCATACGTGAACAGGTTAAATTGGCAGAGCAAGCCATTAATATGATTGTGATATGAGTTTTATGTATGGTTGATGTGCAGTAATGTCAATTGTGAATTGAACTTAAGCTCCTTATGATTACCGTGTTTTAGAGCGCATTGTTACCTGTAGTTTGTCGCACGTTTTTAAACACACTTTAAAAGTAGGGTGCTTAAATAAAAACCCTTTTTTATCTCATTTCCGGTGAGAAAAATTAATAGGCTTTCTCAACCATAAATCATAAAAAACGATAGGAACACCTATGGACTTCATGAAGAATATACCGCTGGCTTGGGCATCAAAATGGTTAGAGAAGCCTAAAAATCAGTACATTAATGGCGAATGGGTAGCAGGTGCTAGTAGTGATAAATGGACTGTTAAAAATCCAGCCAATGGTCAAGAACTTTGTCATTTTGCTATTGCTGACCAACAACAAGTTGAACAGGCTGCTATCGTGGCTAACCAATGTCATAAAAATAAATTATGGTCTACGGTCAACCGTACTCAGCGAGCGAATATGCTCCGAGGAATAGCAACGTTAATTCGCGAGCATACTGAAAAACTAGCGGTATTAGAGACCCTGGCCAACGGTAAGCTTTATAATGAGTCTATGATTGATGATATTCCTACTTGTGCTGATATTTTTGATTACTACGCCGGTTGGACTGATAAATACTACGGTGAAACCTCGCCTGTTGAAGACGGTTTTTTAAACTATACCCTTAAAGAGCCCGTTGGTGTTTGTGGTTTAATTGCCCCTTGGAACTTTCCTCTTTATCAGGCTAGCTTGAAAATTGCACCGGCTTTGGCTATGGGCAATACCGTCATTATAAAACCGTCTGAATTTACCCCCTTAACAGCGCTTTATTTAATGGAGCTTATTGACGAGCATTTAGATTTTCCTAGAGGGACAATCAATTTATTGTTAACTGATGGCAAGATGGCTAATCAATTAACCTTAAGTGATAACGTACACAAAATATCCTTTACTGGCAGTACTAACGTTGGTCGGAAAATAGTGAAAAACTCAGGTGATTCTAACCTCAAAGCCACTACATTAGAGCTAGGTGGGAAATCTCCTTGTATCTTCTTTGAAGATACTCCTAACCTTGATGCGGCAATTGATCGTGCATTTAATGTCATGTTCTCTCATAAAGGCGAAAAATGCTCAGAGCCTACTCGCTTTTTAATTCATGATAGTATTTATGATTACGTTTTGAATGTGCTAATAGAAAAAGCGGAAGCGGTAAAATGTGGGAACCCTTTTGAAGAGGGCATAACTCAAGGTGCGCAATGTAATGAAGCACAGTTTAATAAAATTATGGAATACATTGAAATAGGTAAAACAGAAGCAGAACTTGTCGCTGGTGGTAAAGCTGATACTGATGGTGATAATGCGAATGGATACTTTATTCGGCCAACTATTTTTTCAAATGTTTCACAAAACACACGTATTGCTCAAGAAGAAATTTTTGGTCCCATTTTATGTTGTACTCGATTCACAACAACGGAAGAAGCGGTTGCAATGGCAAACGATACCATTTATGGCTTAGCAGCCGGAATTTATACCAGTGATGTTAGTCGTGCCCATCGTGTCGCAGAGCAAATTGATGCCGGAATGTTCTTCATCAATCGATATGGTTGTTATGGATTAAGTAGTCCTTTTGGTGGTTTTAAACAAAGCGGCTCGGGCAAAGAAATGGCAATTCACTCTTTGTCCTCTTACACCAAAACAAAATGTATTTGGGTTTATTTTGGCGACCAGTAATAAATACCAAGATTGTTAACCATTTAAATTAAATTGTAATTTAAGCGCTGCTTAATCGTCCATTAAACGATAGCGTTTCTTTTGCAAATACAATACTAAGCAGTATTGATACATGAGGAAAAACTATGCAATACGTAAATTTAGGTAATTCAGGGCTTAAAGTTTCTCGCCTATGTGTTGGCACCATGAATATGGGATCAAAAGAATGGAAACCTTGGATTTTCAACGAAGCTGAAAGTGAGCCTATTATTCGCCATGCGTTGGATATGGGAGTCAATTTTATCGATTTAGCTGACTTTTATTCGATAGGTGCTGGTGAAGAAGTTGTATGTAATGTTTTACGTAGAATAGGCCGACGTGAAGATTTAGTGATTACCACTAAAGTGGGCTACGCTATGAGTGATGATATTAATGCTCAAGGTCATTCCCGTAAACATATATTCAATAGTATTGATGCTTCATTGAAGCGTATGGGTATGGATTATGTTGATATTTATATGTTGCATTATTTTGATACGCAAACACCAGTTGAAGAAACAATGGCTGCGCTAAATGACATAGTACGTTCAGGAAAAGCACGCTATATTGGTGTTTCAACCATGAATACTTGGCAACTGGCAAAAATCCTTCAAGTATGTGATAAAAATGGTTTTGTCAGACCAATTAATATGCAATTGCAACTAAACTGTGCTTACCGAGAAGAAGAGCGTGAAATGTTGCCATTTTGTCAAGATCAAGGCATTGGAGTCTCTGTGTTTAGCCCATTAGCACGTGGTGTTTTAACCAGTGACTTGCAGTCAACTCGTAATAAAACAGACTTTTTTACACAAGAAATGTATAACGATCAAGCTTCTAAAGATATTGCTCATTCGGTTGCTAAAGTGGCAAATGCGCGTGGGTGTGCTCCTGCTCAAATAGCACAAGCTTGGGTGTTGCAAAAATCAGAAGTATCTTCAATGTTAGTCGGTGCCGATACAACTGCTCAGTTTGACAGTGCATTATCTGCACTTGATACTGTGTTAACGAATGATGAAATTTATGAACTTGAACGTAATTATACCCCTTGTGATTTAATAAATGATTACACCTCAGGTAAAAGAATACCACGTATGGCACGACCAGAAATTGCAGGAGAGTATAAGTAAATTTTTTGAGCGCTTGCTTACATAATGTTTTTTGATTTAGTAGCACTGGAATTCTTTTGCCAGTGCTTTTTATAAAGGAAATATTTATTTTTGTACCGTCTCGTTATTTTAACTTTTCTATCAAGCTTTGGGGGCGTTAGCGAGTTAGAGTTAATATTCTAAATTTATTTAAAACTTAAATGATCCAATGTCCACTTTGGAGATTTAAGATCTAACTCCATGCAAAAATGTTAGGCCAAAATTCAGTTGTAAATGGATGTGAATTTTAAATTGAAAATTGCAGTTTTAGGCTCAAAGTTAACATCAAGTGATGAAAGTTCAACGGCAGTAATGAGCTTAAACCCGTCTCACAGCCGAGTATAAAATCCTGGCTAATAATATTCTAAATATTATCAAGGATGCACAAAAGCTAATGTCAGCTTTGGCTATCAGTTGACCTAAAGAATAGCCAACAGCTAACGTCAGCAATGGCACTTTGACGTTAACACAGTCATTTCATGATGTGTTTCGAATGATTATTAAGGTTCACTTATGCCAGTTAAAGTCAGGTTCCAACTTTATTTGGAGTGTTTTTGGTACTTTTTTAATAAATAAAACTTACTGCCACATTTGTTTCTATATTTATTCACAAAAGCCCATTTTTGCTCAACGGCATAAGTAGGCTTGCATGGGATTTTTGTTTCGATCTTTATTTAGCTTCGACACCTATCTCTATAGAAAAATTTTAGGCGCGTGGTAAATTTACCCCAAAGAAAAACAAGATAAAAAGTAGAAGGTTTTTTATGTTTGTTTCATTGCGTTGATAAAAGTAATTTTAATTAGCTTCAATAAATTGTTTCATTTAATATCCTAAAATAGTTTGGAGCATCATATTTAAGACAGATTACAGGTATTTTGAAACGATTATTAAAGTGTTACTGAGTTTGTGGTAAGTAACCTCTTTATTTACAAAGGGCTAACTCACTCACTCAGTGAAACGAAATTCTATATATATATTAAAAGACGCTGTTAACGTTTAGTCATTTCAGTTCTCAAACAGTATCCTCTCAATACCAGGATACTGTTTGAGAACGTTATTATTTTAAAGGTGAGCCTTTTAATTCTTCTTCTGCTCACCTTTTCCACAAATTAATAATGAATTGAAAAACTTAAACTAAATAGTTAAGCCTCTTCATCTTCTACTCTAACGCCCCAAACGTCATGTTCATCGGCATGAATAATCTGTACCCAAATTAGATCGCCAGGCTTGGCATCAAAATCATCCGACAAATACACTTTGCCATCAACTTCAGGCGCATCGGCATAAGAGCGCCCTACCGCACCCAGAGAATTAACTTCATCAATTAATATTAAATACTCTTGGCCAATGCGTGCTTGTAACTTGTCCGCACTGATTTTAGCCTGAACTTCCATAAATTTTTGTAAACGAGCTTGTTTAGTTTCTTCATCTACATGATCAGGTAAATCATTAGCGGTAGCACCATCAACATCTGAATACGCAAAACAACCAACGCGGTCTAATTGTGCTTGTTCAAGAAAATCTAATAATTCTTGAAACTCGTCTTCAGTTTCACCGGGAAAACCGACAATAAAGGTTGAACGAATGACTAATTCTGGGCAAATTTCACGCCATTTTTTTATCCGCTCTAGCGTTCTATCTGAACTACCAGGGCGTTTCATCAACTTCAAGATACGTTTACTAGCATGTTGAAGTGGAATATCGAGATAAGGAAGGATTTTACCTTCGGCCATTAACGGAATAACTTTATCAACACTGGGGTATGGATAAACATAATGCAAGCGCACCCAAATGCCTAACTTACCTAATTGTTCACACAAAGCTAGCATGCTTGTTTTTACCGGCATACCATCCCAGAAATCTGTTTTGTTTTTAACATCAACACCGTAAGCAGAGGTATCTTGCGAGATAACTAATAACTCTTTCACGCCAGCATTTTTTAAACGCTGCGCTTCTCCTAAAACATCACCAATGGGGCGTGAATCTAAATCACCACGCATTGACGGGATAATGCAGAAAGTACAACGATGATCACAACCTTCCGATATTTTTAAATAAGCATAATGCTTAGGCGTAAGTTTAACACCCTGCTCTGGCACCAAATCAATAAACGGATTATGCTCAGGTTTGGCAACATGCTGATGCACTTGCTTTAATACTTCATCATAAGCATGAGGACCTGTAACACCTAGAACATTGGGATGAAGTTCGACAATCTCGTCTTTCTTAACACCTAAACAACCAGTAACCAATACTTTGCCATTTGCTGCAAGAGCCTCTCCGATAGTATCAAGTGATTCTTGTACTGCTGAATCGATAAACCCACAGGTATTTACAATAACCAATTCCGCATCATCATAGCTATTAGTTACATCATATCCTTCAGTACGTAACTGAGTAAGGATGCGTTCACTGTCTACAAGGTTTTTTGGACAGCCCAGGCTAATAAACCCAATCCTTGAGCCTTTCACATTACCATCCGAGTTAACAGATTGTTCATTAAGGATTTTTTTTGGTGACTCAAGCGTAGTTGTTTGAGATGCGACTGAATTGCTAGTGCTTGGGTCGAATTGTTCTACTGTCATATGGGTCTCAACTTACTCTTATAGTGTTACTGGCGCTTTTACTAATAAAGAGCAAAGTAATAAATGGTGGTTTGTCTGTCTTTATCGTAAGTTCAATGTACTTACTTAGGAATACTTTTAATTCGCAGGATTATACAGGATTGTTTGAATCAGTGGAAACGTAACATCTCAACAAATATAATACCTTGATCTTTTGAGAGTGAACAAGACACAAGAGATGTTGCTACTATTATAGCTGTTTGTATTAAAAGTAATTGAGCAATATTACGGAGATAAACTCACTGTAATATAGAAAAAGGGTCAGGTTCAAAATAAAATTATACTGTCCCCCAATACAATTTTTTGTACTCTGTTTTTAATTTTACCGCTTCGCGAAGTTTAGCCAGTTCAACAGGATGAGTGACCACACATTACCAAAGAATTGTACTGGCTCCCTTTCCTGAGGGAACGAAGGGCCAACAACAAGTTACAATTATTACTTAGATATTAACATTTTATGATTTTTATTTACTCCCTCATCATTTTTTAATTTTCCATTTCAGCTTTAAACTTCTCAACTTAAGATTTTTCTAATTTCTTTGAAGGATCCTCAAGAATGCTTACCAATTAAAATGCAAACTGCCTAGTGAAATCGGAGGGGTTCAATCTCAGTTAAGCGCTATGTATCAACAAGAGAAAGGTGCTGATTTAACAGCTGTAGCTCAGAGCTTTAATAAACTAACTAAACTTTAAACCCGTTCATTTTATTAACAACTTTGTGATTTATCCGTTTTCTACTCATCCCATACGAATTCGAATTTATTCATTCGCTTCCGCAAATAAAGCGAGCGAATGCGATTATATAAACTTAAGCCTCCGATATTTACCAGCTACAAACAAAGCTAACCACCTGTAATTTATATATAAAAAAAGAAAAGAAAAGTTGGTCTATATACTGCAATTGCATCAGTAAAGTTTATTTTGATTCAGGTGATAAATTGAAAACAATATTTATTTCTTCAATAGCGATGTTATTCATCATTTTCTATTGCTGGCAAAAAGGATTGTTCGCCTATAGCTATGTAGTACATAGCCCCACTGAGCTGAACGAAAAAATTGAAAATACTACTGAATTAACCAAAGACATCGCCAATGAAAAAAGTATTGCTAATGAATCAGCAACTTTGGCAAACCAATGCCAGCAAGAAATTCAATTTGAAGAGATTGACGCTCCTGAGGTGGAAGTTATAGAAACTAATATTGAGCAGGTAACTTCTAGTCAGGCTGAAGCTCCACATTCTCAAGAAGTTATTGAACCACCAAAAGGAATTCAAAAACAAATAGAACTTGCGAACAAGTCTTATCCTCCAGTAAGCATGACAAGTAATCAAGACAAACCATCTGTTGAAACAGAACATCTAGATAATCAACAGCCCAAAACGAATACAGTGACTCCTATAGTATCTATTGATACTGGCAACATCAAAAGTCTATTTCAATGGATTAATCAGCACAATAAAGTCGCTCTTTACTGTGATGGTAGCAGCAATACCTTATATCGTTATGTCGCTAGCAAATGGACTGTAGCCTTGCAAATTTCTGAACAAGGAGCACTTCGTGAATTTGGCTCGAAAATGAAAAATGCAGCAAGCTTGCCAAATAATTGCAGTAGATTACTTATAGTTTGGCCTGCACACATCTGGTCAAACATTACTTCTCCCCTTAACGCCAATGATTCCCTTGAATTTGCTGAAATAGAACTGTCAATTTCTAATCAAAAATTGTATGCCGAAGTTATCACTTCAAAGCCAAGTCTTCCTAAAAAACGCTATAAGGTAGCATCATTATGAAGTTACAAGTTTTAATATTATTTTCAACTCTTAATCTATATACATCTTCTATGGCGCTGGCAGATCAATGGAAAGCAAAAGCCGCATTTTGGAAGCTACAGGAAAGATATCAAGTTGGAGACTCTATTCCCGTTATTGTACTGATCCAATCATTTGCAAAAGCTTGGAACATCGAAGAAAGCCTTCTCGCAGCTCAAGCCACTATAGAAAGTAACTGGGACGTTTGCGCTCTTTCAAAGTCTGGTGCGCAAGGAATATTTCAAGTATTACCTTCGACTGCTCGTGGGTTCTTAAAGAAAGACTCCTATTTCGATCCAATAGACAACGCATTTGTTAGCACATGGTATTTAAATAAGGCCCTTTCTGTTAACGGAAACAATGTAATGAAAGCTCTTGCATTCTACCATGGTGGTCCCAACAAGCGCCTTCATAAGGAAAAAACCGCCAACTACGTTGCCAAAGTTTTTGAGCTATACAATGAATTCAGTAAGAAAGGATGGCTTCGCAAAGTTCCTATTTCTATTAAGCGCCAAGACTGCTCTCACCTTATTAATACAAAAAGCAGAGGTGCTTCACATGATTAATTTACCATTTAAATCCGTTTTTAAAGCTACACCACCACATTTAATAATCGGTGTTGTTCTCGCTAACTTACTCAGTATTCTAGCTACCATAGGTGGATTTTGGCTAATTGGCATCACAAATGATAAACCAAGCTTGTCGCTAGGCATATGTGCAGTGCTAATTGCGGTTTTATTACAGCTTGTAATATTTATTTTATTAAAAGAAATTGTTACTTTAAAAAATAAGCAAAACAACATAATGATTCGTTTTGTGTTGATTTTTGGTTACTTATTATTTGAAAGTATAAATTTTGGTATTAGTGCTTCGACTGTATTCATGCTTTCTGGCTTAGAGGCGCAATACGAATCAAAAATATTAAATGAGCAATATAAACAGGTTGAAATAAGTATCTACAACGCCTCCGCTAGTTTACAAAGTTTAGTTACAAAACTCGACGATGTTGCTAACTACAGTAAATCGCTGGCCAAAATAGAAGATGAACAAGGAGGGTCGTGTGGGGGGCCTGCTAAAACAGAAAAAGGAAAGTATTGGCGACTACGAGAAAACGATAAAACCCAAGCAGTATTACATGCGGAAACAGTTAGAGCTCAGAACAACCAGATTAATGCACTTATAACAAGTTTAAGTAGCACAAAGCTGAGTGCAGCTGATACAAGGAAACACCTTACCAATATTGCTGTTAATATTAACTCCTTGATGGGTGACCCAGCTGTTTCAACTACCTTCACTTGGGCAAGAAATAGGTTGCAATCAATTTCCTCTGGGCATACAGACCAAGAATATATGAGTGGTATTAGTACATTTTGGTGTTCCGATAATAAATTAGCCACAAAATTAACTACATTACTCTCTGTAAAATTAGAAAAAGCTGACATTCCTGAATTCTATACTTCAGAGGGCTCTAATTATATAAAACTAACCTTCTCAAAGTTAGGTAGCTTAATTAGTGGACACTTAGATGAACTAACAAGCTTTGACTACTTAAACTTCATTCTTTCAGCTTTATTGAGTCTAGCTAATCCTATTTTCTTATATTTTTATCATAAACATAATCATATTTGTCATGTCTCTGTAATCCAAATGCATGACAAAGCCAAACAACTAATAGACGCAATATCAATTGACTCACTCTGGGCTGTTGAGGATTGGCTTGAAACTTTGCCAAGTCACCTACGCATAATGAAAAATAAATACCATTTTTATCTAGAAGATGACAAAGAAGCTCGACTTATCATATTCGGGCTTCAGCAACTGGAAGAAATGGGTATTGGTAAATTTAGGGGTCATCGCAACCTTTTTCAAATGTTGATCCACCCTAAATTAGCGTTAAATACGTTATTCAAAAGAAACGTGCCATTTTTAGCAACTTTTACGCCTCAAGAATATGCTCAACTAGAAGCTTTGCTCACTTTACTCGTTTCTAGTGAAGTTCAAGAGACATGCAATGCGTAGAGTAATCATTTTATCAAACGAATTCACCTATGAAGAATGCCAATTCGCCTGTAAAAACGTCGAATAGGTAATTCATTATTTATCACAGAGACAGTTAGGTGATGTACCCCCTTGTTATTAAATAAGTTTTTATTGGAAATGAAATTGGCACAACTACTGCAATATAGATACTAACTACACAATCAGGAGATTATTATGTTTAAAACGAAAAAATTAGCGACAATAGCGGCAGCTATATCGCTTACAGCATGCGGTTCGACAGCACACCAACCTAGTTTTAATAGTCAAATGTCTTCTGTAACAAATCGCTTTAGTGATTTAGAAATGAGACAAAGCGCTTATTCAAGCATTTCTACTAATTCACTAGATGAAAAAATTGTTCTGCAAACTGAAGTGACCAAAACAGCATTGCTAATAGGACCCGAAATTTATTCTCTAGCTCAAGGTAAATTAGAAGATCTAATTACTCAAAAGCCACTTCATTTGCGATCGGAGTCCGCTATGGCACTCATTCATTTACATCCATTAGGAATAGACGAAAGAGTAAAAAACCGCGTAGTTACAAATAAAGTTGATGAAGTGGTATCTAAGCGCTGCTCACCCAAAGCCTTACAATTGATTCGAGGTAAAGACGCAATAGCTGAGAGAGAGCTAGCTTTTGCTTGTGCCAAGCTACTTATGGGAGATTTACAGAAAGCTTACGAACATCTTCAGAAAAGCCTAACTCTTAAGCCTAATCAAGAATTCAAAAAGGTAATTGCGCAATCCCATTCCTTAAATGAGGCAATTGTTCGTATTACAGCAATGCAAATTGCTAAAGATCAAATTGATTTATCAATAGACTAGGAGAGTAACATGACAATTTTCAATCAGAAACCTCAACTTAAAAAAAAGACAACTATTCATACCGCAAGGCCTAATAAACCAACGGACTGTATCAATAATAAGATGGCGCTTATTCGAGATAGCGCTGAGTCATTGATGAAAAACACTCTTATTGCGACCGCGGTTATTTTAGCCTCGTTACCAGCTTTAGCTGACACAGTAAAAAGCGATTATTTTGAACGTGGACTTTCAGTTGAAGATGAAAATAGACTGCGTAACTTTCGCAAACAACATAATGACGTCAATGTTAAAACAAACGAAGCGATCATGATGACAGATGATGTCGCAGCCTTGATCGAAGCTATTGCCGCAGCACCGACGGATGCTGAACGTAATGAATTGCTAAATCAAGCGACAGGTATGTTGATTACTGCCGACACTCAGCTCGAAACTTTAAAAGGCAAAAATCTAAACCTAGCAAGTGATCATGAAAACTTTATTCAAAGTGCTAAATTGGCTGATGAAAATAAAGAAAGCTTATCAGCAATCAACGACGGCTTCTTTACAATGGGAGCTAAGCTCGAACAACTTGCAGCAAAAGATGGGCTTAAAATTTCTGATCAACTAGCCTCCGACATCAATGCCTTGTATGAAATGAAATATATGGCTGCTGATCTCTTAGAGTCCGATGACTTTTCACACTACGGTAACAAGCTAACTGTTACGGGAGCCATGCAATTGTCCTATCAGGTGGCTTGGGAGGGACAATTCATCAAGACAGCTCAAATTATAGTTAAGCGTTTAGCTGGCATCCTTAAAGATGCGAATGACCGTGGCACACTAACAACTACTATTACCGCAAGTTTACGTGGATTCAATTTCAGTCAACCAAGTAAGCGTAAAGCCTTTTTGAGTGCAGTTAAAACTCTAGAAAAAGGTAAAAATGCAACAACACAAGGTGCTGAAAATAATCAATCTTCTCGCGGAATGATTTGGAACCGACAAGATTAATAGGTAGCAAGTATGAGTTTAGTAGCCTCATGCTTCACCTAAGGAGGTGTTCAATGGGTAAGCTCATAATTGTAATGGCTATATTTTGCTACGTTCACTTTTACCAAGCTGATTTTTCAACTTGGTTGCAGAAAGGACAACTAGCCTTCGAACCTGGGTTAGCTTTTGACGACAAGAAAACTGAGCAGATAATTCCAGTTATTTACAATGTGCCACAAAGTGTTGCAGTAATAGATAAACAAGTGCTACCAGCCTTACAAGCAGAAAGTGCAATAACAGACGATTTACGCTCAACTGTACCAGATACAATAGCTACCTGCTGGAGTATAGATAGCTCTTTTAAGCAGGCTTTAGTTTGTCGATGTGGGCAGTTGGAAAGAGACTTGAGAAGTTTATGCCACCAGAGTATTCGTGGCGAATATATTACAGCTATGTTGGAGCGTAAATTATGAATAGTTTCTCACTCATGATCTGGGTAGCAGCATTGATTATTAACTTATCCGTTATATTGCTCCTTCCCAAAAGCGGTTTCGAAGGATTAGAGCTAATTTTCAAGCATGTAGGGCCATTAAGTCCTCTTATAATACCAGTATGTCTTGCTACTTTGTATAAAGCGATACTAGCTGATCCTTGCGAGTACCCTAAAATCCGATGGATTGCCGAAAAGAACTCTTACTTAGGCGTTCTTGGCACCTTAGTTGCTATTGTTCTAACCTACGCTCGCGTAAAAGTTAGTGGAGAAGCTATGCAGACAGTTGACTTCATGGGTGGATTTAGCACATCGATATTAGCTATTGGAACGCTTTGGCTATGTTGGTCACTCTGTCCAGAAAATATGGATAAAACATCATGAAATCGCTAGCACTCATGTCTGATATTTTTGCGATCTTGTTGCTCCTCGCTCTAATCAATGAAGGTAAAGAAACTTCTGTTGAAGATACCAATGAAGCATCTCTTGAGTCAGATTTATCCGGAGAGGCTACAGAAAAACGTATAGAAGTTACGGTTTCTGGAAACGGCTCCTATGTTGTATCTGGAAAGCCATATAACTCATTAAATGCGTTACGTAAGTCACTTGAGCAACAAAAAATAACAACAGTGGCTCTTCAATTTAATAATCAGGCAACCTTACACCAGCATGCACTTCAATTAACTGCGCAATTAAGTGACCAATTCAAAATTAAATATCGTTGGGAAAAAAAATGAAAACCAATAACTCTCCAGGCAATACGTCGCAAGTTGAACGAGATAATTGTGCTTGGGCACTCGCATTCTTATCGCTTTCAATAGTATTTGCCATATTAGCAATATGGTTGCATTGAGTATTACCTAACCTTTCACCTAAAAGTGAGTTCACCGTTATGGAAGAAAAACAAAAACTAGCTGAAGTTCAAATAGATATGCCTATTATAGAAGAATCAGTAAAGCAGAATTTTTTAGCCTCTGAAACAGCTAAGAACGATCACTATTTAATACTAGGTAAATCTGGTGAAGGCAAGACAGTTTTAACCAAACAAATACTAGCTCAGTTAATAAATAAAGACCGTAATGCTTGTCTACACCTTATTGATTTACATGGTGAATATACTGAGCTATTTACCAAAGAGTGTACTTGGTCAGCCGTAGAGCGTGGTTTGCCCTTTGATTGGCTGAAAAAAACAACTGATTTGCCCTGGGATATCCATATCGACGAAAAGCTTTGCGAACTAAAAGAAGCGGCACCTAGTTTAGGGCCAGTTCAATTAGGTGAGCTAAGAAAGTTATTATCCCGTTGCAAAGAAAACATCACCAATAAAGAACTTAGCTTGGTGCTACGCAAGCACCTTAGCCAATCGAGTCAATTTCAACTTGAACCGTTAATTTTATTATTAAGAGCAAGAACGAACGTCAAAAATCCTTATGGCCAAAGTATTCTTCACGATTTGTCTCGCCTATCTAATAAAGTATCACAATCTATCTATGCTATTTCACTCGTCCGACACATTTTTAATCATGCAAAATTTTCTGACATCAATTTACCACACTTTATGATATTTGAAGAGGCATCAAGACTAATAAAAGCTGAAGGAACTATGGATCTTCTCTATCAAGAAGGTAGAAAATATAATGTAAATGGTGTGCTTATTGCCCAATCATGGACTACAGTCCCAAAGTCGGTCAAGCACAATAGCGCAATAATGCTTCTGTTTCCATCTGCGGCTAAGGCAGTGCTGGATTCTACTCATTCAACCGATAATCTCGACTATATTCGTCCAGTTTACAAATTTAATGGCACTAGTGGCGAGTGGTTGGAAACAGAAATAAGTATTAACGAAAACCAAGCAATTTTAATTGGTTCCTCGCTTAGTTCTTTCCATCCAGCAGAAAGGCTAAAAACACATATTCACAATGACAAACACAAGTCAATCTCCGAAAAAACATCTGAACCATTAAATGACGTCGAAAGCACAAGAGAACATAAATATAAGCCCTTAATAAACGACAATAAAAAGCACGGCTGTGAAGCCAGTGAAGCTACCGACACAGCGCTTTTAGCTCCACCCAACGAGAGCAGTCTTTATCGTGCAAAATGGGCCGCGCTAATAATTTCAATCATCGGCGTGGTTTCTTGTCTGGCTATATCAATTAATAAGGTGGTTGTATGAAAAATATTTTTCAATGGCTTAAAAAAAGCCGCAATTTACATAGTGGTGCCAACAGGGTACCTGCAAGCAAGACGTTATTGTGCATAGATGCTGATAATATTAGTCCAAAAGTATTTTTACAAGAAGAAATTAACCTCGAACAGTTTTCTGAAATCGAACTCTACTGTAATACTACCACCCCCTCAAGGTGGCTAAATCATCGTGATTATGATCGCGCCATTTACCACTTAGCAAAAGTAGAAAAAGATGCCGCTGATCGAAAGTTAACTTCCCGGTTGATCCAATTATTAATTGACCATAACGAAACTATTGCACAATACAAGTGCATTTATATATGCACAAATGATCTTGGGTTCTCTCGAGATATAAACAACATAGCGAAGCGATTACCTATTGCTATGATTAGCAAAGAGCCTCTATTACTTGGTATTCAAACATTAAGCCAGGCGATTAGAGTAAATAACTCCAATCAATCTTTAATTAAAACAAATCATCAATTGATTCGGCCAATGATGCGCTTGAACCAAGCAGGAGCCATTCTTCGCGCCAACGGTGTGTCATATTTAAAATTAACTCCTTATTTAGTTAAAAATGGCTTTGAAGTTGATACAAAAAGCAGCTTGATCACTAGCGTCCCAACAATAAATTAAAGGTTACTTCATGAAAAAGATAAAAATTTTTATAACGTCATGGATTGCATTACTTAGTGCATGTGGCGATGAAAATTCCAATGAAGACATTAATAATATGCTTCCACAGCGCCCAGTTGGCATTTCGATTAAATCTGAGCATTTATTATTTCATATAAATTGGAACGACCGACAAGAAGGAAGTTACACTTACATTGACCTTTATGCGGATTTCAATATCAAAAACAATTGGTTTGAAGGCATTGACCAAGAAAGAGCTGAAATCCTAAAAGAAAATGATCTAAAAACTGTTTCTAATCGATTTCTTCGGATTCACTACCCCGAAAATAAATTTGGTCCTGTAAATAGCGGTATCTCTTTTCGTACTTGGTTACCTAAATTAAGCACCACAAACACAACTTGTGTTAGTTTTAAGGCTAGATTCAAGAGCGACTTTATTTTTTCTGGAATGGGAAAGTTAGGGCCTGGCCTAGCAGCAGGCTACGACGCTACGGGAGGCAACAGGGCTGACGGGTATAGTGGTTTTACTTCTCGCTTGGAATGGCAAACACATAATAATAGCGGTATAGGCGCAGGTCGCTTGGCTGCCCTTGTTTATAGCTATAATCCTGATATTGAAAGCCCTCCTAGCTTAAAATATTACTCCAAGATGGCTGATGGTTTTGACTATATAATGGACAATAATCGTTGGTATTTGCTAGAACAGTGCATTAAACAAAACACATTCGATGAACAAGGTAATGCCCAACCTGACGGTGAAGTTGACGTATATATTGATGGCGAACATTTAGTACATACAAATCAACTCACTTTTAGATTAACGCCTCAATTAATTATCGACCAACTGCTGTTCACCACTTTTTTCGGCGGTGCTAGTTCAGAGTATGCCGCAGACCGAGATGAGTATATAGATTATGCTGATATCTATGTGACTTCCCAAGCCGTCACTAAATAAAAAACTAGAGATAAGCCTAATACAAATTAGTTTTTCACTAAAACAGTTGTATTAGCTATCGTAGCTTGTAATAACGACCAATAATCTAATCTTTACTTTAGAGATTATTCAAGGTTACTTCCTTGCTTTAGATAATAATTTACGGTATTTCGGATTTTTTTCCAGTTCACTTATGATTTTCCCTTCTATGGTGTCAGACTTAGGTCGAGTAGAGAGCCCTAGTAATTTAACTCTTTTTATAAAATCTGAGGATCCAGTAACTACTGGGTGACTAGGCTCTTCATCATTTGCTGTAAATATTTCAGCAATATTAGTCGCGGCATGTCTTTCATGAATTACAACCATAGAATCTAATAATATTTTTTGACAGGCTAATCTAATATACTCATAAGAGCCTGTTACCTCATCATACTTGGGACTATAGTCCTTAATTAAGAATAGAGTTTCATCTAAAGTAAGGCTTTTATTCGAATCATCAATCTTTATTTCAAATTCACCTATTTCAGAATTAAAGCTTCTAAAGTTATTAATAGATTCACCATTAACAACGCCTGAGTCATTTTTCCTAACCTGCCTGTTTATTCCTTTGGAAGCGATACCTTCATTTTCTAAATATTTAAGAATTTCAACTTTTGTCACTAAAGAGCAGCCACTCTCTAAATCTCTTTGATACGCATCAATAACAATTTTTTTTGCTAGATTACAAAACTGTCTAACATTTCTAGGGTAATGGAAATTTAAAAGCTCTTGCTTTGCACTCTCGGCTAAAAAAATATCATTTGCTGCTAATGGCTCTTCAATCTTGACTTTTAATAAGGCTTTTAGATCAGCTTGACGCTTTCTTAGTGGTGGAACTTCTAATTCAAAGCCTCTCAAACGTTCATATAAATCCTCTCTAAATTGTCTTGTAGCTGTAAGGTTTTTCAAACTTTCATTTGTCCCGCATATAACACGGACATTCGTTCTTTTTACTCTGGAGGAGCCAACAGAAGAAAACTCTCCGTAATCAAGAACCCTTAGAAGTAATGCTTGAGTATCGTCAGACAATTCAGCTATCTCATCTAAAAATAGCGTTCCTCCATTCGAAACTTCAAATAATCCTTTTTTATCTTCTGTTGTCGCATTATTTATACCAGCTTCCACCCCAAATAATTCCGCTTTGCTTATATTAATATCACCACCAAAAATTTTACAATTTACAGCATTCCATATTTCCGTAGGTCGCCCAGAGTTTAAATGAATAAACTTAGCTACTACCTCTTTTCCAGAACCAGTCTCACCACTTATATATATGGTCTCAGAAGTTTGTGAATAGCTCCTTGCTTGAGAATAGAGCAATTTCATTTCATCTGATTCAACTATCAGGTTCTCAGGATAAGATGCCGTTAGTTCGTTTGCATCTAAATTTAGAATACTTAATAATTTGTAAAAAAAAGTAGATTTAGGAATCGCTTTGGTATGATCTCCAACTCTTTTAAATAAATGAGATTTTGACTTAGCTCGAAAGATTTTCTCTATTTTATTGCGAGGCTCTGAAGTCAGGATAATAATTTGGTCATCCTGAAATTGAGCATATTGCTCTTTGATCTTTGAATAAAGCTCTAATCCCCAGTAATTTGTCTCATTTGTAAAGTTGTTTTTTTCCTTAAAATTAACATCTAATACAATGCGATCAATTTTATCTATATTTTCGTTAATAACATTTTCAACGACAGACCAGTCATTTATTCCGCCTTTTTGCCCCGTGGAAAATATAAAATCTAAATATACGTCATTTTTTTTGCTTTGATTAAATTCATTCACTCCATATTGTTCAAGAAATGCAGAGGGGCTTGCATCACTACTTTTTTCATTTGCCCATTCATCATCTATGAATAATACTGTTACCACTTCTTTGGAACAAACTTCATTTTTTAATTCGCTTATACTCGAATGTAATTTTCTTAATAAGAATAACAATTCAAATAGTTTTTCCTCCAAGTTAGGAGATGAAAACAAATTAAAGTGAGAATTTCTAGAAATTAGTTGATTTAACGTATCTAACTTATTCGAGAAATATTTTTTCGTTTTACATAAATATAATTGTCGAACCGTTTCTTTTTGAGATTCTTTTTCAACATTTAAACTTGAATCAAAAAAGCTTTCAACCCTGTCAGTTAACTCAATATATTCTTGATACACGTTACTACTTTCAAGAGTAGCTTTATTTATAGAACAGTTTGAGATACTCAACATTGCTCTAAATTTATGAGGTAAATTACCAATATCATGTAATACAAGTTCCAATTCATCAGGTATTAATGCACTCTCACCTTTGGATTCTAGATAATTTTTTATGCAATTTGAGTCTATCTTACCCTCCCATAAACTTTCTGATAATTTCCTTAGGGTCAGAACGTTGCTTTTAGACCACTCTTTAATACTTTCTGTGGCTAATCGTTCATACCACCACTCTATAACTTCAGGCTCGTATTTTTCGGTATTTTCTATATCTGGAAGTTCTGTTAGCCCATACCTCTTGGTTAGCCAGTTTTTTCTTCGATTTTGATATTCAGTCCAATATAGATAGGTAATACATGATTCTACTAATACTAATTCTGAACTATTATTCGTCATAGGAACTTCAATTTGATTATTATCAAAATCACTGGAGATCCAGTCACTCCAAGTCATTTCAATTGTTCTAAGAAGGGTATCTTTACATTTTCTGCTAACTTTCTTTAAGTTTTTGTTGTTGTAAAAATCTCTACCTACTAAGTCAGGACGTTTAGACAAAGACGAATAACAAACTAGTGGATATCTATTTTTAATTTTAGATGCTAAATGTCTAAAAGGCACAGATTTACCACTTGAATCGGCAGCAGAATTGTCCAATAGTAAGTCTGACACTATTATATTCTTACTATGAAAATAATTTAAAGATGATTCACAGTCGAAGTCGAGATCTAAAGCTTCTTCAAAGTCATCAAAATTACTTTTAACAATGGCTTTTGCCTTATAACCACTTTCTATGAAAAATTGACAAAGTGTATCTGCTTCACCCTGATCATCATCCCAAACAATAATATTAGGTTTTTGTATTTTAGACATTTGTTCTAGCTCCTGTGTTCAATCCATACAACAAGATCAACCAAATCTTTACGTACATTCCACCAAATAGAGATACCTTGCTCACTCTTTGCTATTTCACCATATTCAATCAATTTTTCATTAGTGCAATCATTGTAGTTAATACCGTTTTCTCTATAACAGCCCAAACGCTCTCTAAGAGATAAGATTTCCTTTATGTGACCTTGCCAATCACCATAACCTAAGTCCCCCCGAATTATTGCACAAACAATTGTCCAAAAATTCTGAATGGATTCCTCTCCACCTTTGCTTTGGTGCCTAATCATAATTGTCGATGATGTTTTCTTAGTATCAAAATCGAGTTCAACAATCCAGCCTGAATCTTCTAACCACTGTATATAGCTTTTCAAACATTTTTGTATATCCCAAAAAATGTATTTTATGGATGATTTAGCACGTATTTCCCATGGGTTTTCTGAAGAGGTTGATTCACTAACATTCTTTTCATTACATTCAATTTTGTAAAATAAATCTATAGGAACGAATGAACCTTTATGTCTTGATAAGCAAGCTTTAAGTTTATGTTTATAAAAAGAACATTCTTCACCAAGCTCAATATCTATATTTTTAAAATACCCCCTAATATAGCTATGGTCAGATGTTGATTTCCTTATTACCTCCATGTTAGCCAACGACTTGTCATTGTTGGCGCTATGAGTAGGACTCAAACCATCGATTTTCATTCCATCAATTGTTTTAGATATGTGTCCGTTAAAAGAACTCAAATCTTCTAGTGGATATACTGCTGAATAAAATTCATCTATAAACTTGTCGCTTAATTGTCGGTATTTAACATCGACAGAATTTCCTAGGTTCACTCTATATTGCTCTACTTCATCAGGAGTCAACACAGCTTGTTTTTCATTAAGATATAAATACTGAAATTGCAGTTGTGTCATCCTCAAAATTGCGGATAAAAATTGACTAATACCTGATGAGACATTAGAGGAAAAGGTATCATCATCATATGTATAAAAGACGATTCCTATTCCTGCATGCTCATTACAGTCATTTAATGAATCTAACTGTGGAGTCCTTTTAAATACAGTCTGTGGGAGAGCCACATAATCTATCGATTTCCAAGGGGATTTATTATCCTTGTTAACTTCAGTGATTTGAGTTAACAATGTACATAAGCTTTTTAATTTTACTGATTCATATGGGTAACCATATTTTCTTAGTTGCTCTATAAATAGCCCTAATAACTCTTCCTTTAACTCATTATTCAACAAGTTTATATCGTGATTACAGTTACCAGATTTAAACGTGTCAATGAGAGTTTCAGAATGCTCAATCCAACTACGTTGTGATGAACCTTGAGGAGGTATGTTGTCGGATTTTACCCCTTTTATATTAATTTCTAAAATATCATTAGTTTGATTAGAGCGCCATTTAGCTTTCCCATCTTCCATATGAGGTGAGAACCGATTCTTCTTTACATTGATAGATGTATTCTTGCAATTAAAATTAATTTTCCAATTACCTACCCATGGAAACAGTTCCATAACAAATAATCCTATCCATGGTGGAGAACTTTCAGTTTCATTTTTACTTAGTAAAATTTGTCTCCATTGCGAATAAGCTTTTTTGTGAGCATTACCCCATTCTTTATCACCTTGAACAACCATAGGTAATTTTTCTATATATGATCTATCTGAATCACTCATCGAGTAAAACTCAGACATACTTTTATATTTGACAAATACAAATTCACACGCAGCTCTAGCGCAATTTCTTACAAAGTGGCTGTATAGAATGTGAAGCATATTATATAAAACTCTTTGCATATGCCCCCGATTGTCGTCTTCAGAGAAACCAGGCATCATTACCGGTAGAGCTAGCTTTCCTTGTAAACTAACTGCACTGCAAGCCAATGCATTAATAGTTTTTTCAAAAAAAACTTCATCATTATTAGGTTGATATTTTGTACGCTTCTTGAGAAAAAAGAGGTCTGCTTTTTCAGAATGTTTGCGAGGGGAACAATTACAATTTTTTATGAAATCCAGAGATTTATCTTGTAATTTTGGTATTGACGTTTTAAGTGGATAAAATACTACAGAGTTATCGACTATATCTATGATATCATTATAATTCAAATCGTTATCTGGATAGTTTATTTCTATAAACTCACACTTATCAACTTTAACTAATCCAAAGTTATCATTAAGAATATCACCAATTACAGAGAGGTTAGAGGCACTTATTTCAGGAAGCCACCCATTACCACTATGGATTCTAGTATCGTGATAATTTCTCCAACTTGATCGACATGAACAATTAGTCTCTAGCCCAATATTTGTAGCTCCATCTATCCAAGCTCGATATCCGCGTTCCACGGAAAAACTAAAAAGTCCTTCAAATTTAACCTTTTTACTTAAAGCAAGTAAAAACCTTGGCCACCTAGGAATTAAATGAAGAGAAAAATATGCGGTTACTAAGTCAAATTCATCTAACTCAACCTCATCTAGAGAATTATATTCTACATAATCGATATAAGGTGACTTGATTCTAGGCCTTTGATTTAATGGTCCATAATCACTTTCACTTTCCTTAGTGTCAACTAGATAAATAGTAGCTTTACGATCACTATTACTTGAGTTAGTTTGAGAAAAAACATCAATTGCCTTCAGTATACTATGCTCTGTAAGCCCCCAGCCATAGCCAAAAAACAAAACTGTTAATTGGTTATTTTTCCATGTACTTTGTAATAGCTGAATTAATTTCTGTACTGCTTTTTCACTATCAAATTTTCCATCCGGATTGAATGCTTTCCTGTACAAATTATTTTCTAACTCTGCCACAGATAAAGGAATAAAACTTTTCATTAATATTTTCTTAGGATTTAGGGCACATCAAAAACAAACCATTATCTATGTTCAAAGTCATAGAGTCATAATCCTTCATTGAATGTGCTTTAGTTAAAAAATTCTGCATAAGGGGCCTATAATCTATGGCATTGTCAGCACATAAAATAAAATTTTCATCCATCTTTGAAATTAAGTTATTTAAGTATTGGATGTAATTCTCCTTATCAGCGTCGAGAAATAAAAAATCAATTTCATTACCCTCGTCCCACTCTTTAGTTATATGCAGCGCTTCTCCTTTCAATAAGCTTATGGTGCTGCACAAGCTAGCATCATTAATATTTCTTTCCGCTATAACTTGTTTTTCAGGGCAAATATCTATTGTAAATACTCTTCCTCCATAACTAGCCGCAGCGGCTCCCATCCATATTGTAGAGTACGCTGCCGATGTACCTATTTCTAATATGACTTTTGGCTTTTTAGCTATAATCATATTATAAAGAAACAATCCTGTAGAAGCTGGAATACTCCAAAACCTTATTTCCTTTTCTCCTGGAATACGTCCATAGGTGTGATCATCTTTATAATTATTAATTACCCAATCTTTTTCTTCCTGCTCAATGCCCTTTAGAACCTTTTGGATTTTGGCATTCAGAGGAATTAGAATCGAATCTTGATCATCACCTTTCATTTATATTACCCAATAACTTAATTTTATTTGATGCATACACAGCCCAGGACATTGATATTTCAACGTCACCATTGGTTAAAAAGGAAATATCCCCAGCGACTCCATTGTGTGTCTTTAGCCCTAATATTTCATTTCTAACATCCATAACCTCTCCGTTTGTTCTGGCTATAGCATTGGCTAATACAGTAACAGCATCATAAGTAAACGCTCCATCATAAGGCATGTACTTTTCATCGAATTTTTCGCTATATCGTGCAGCTACAATATTGGATTGTTTGCTTATCAATCCCTCTATTGAAATAGATGGGGCAATGAATCTAACTTTACGATTGATATAGCTTGCGTGCTCCCAATCTGGAAACTCGGCAAATCCTATACCTCCAATAATTGAAATTTTTCCTTCAGGGTCTATTTCTGCTAATTGTTTAAGTATTTGTGGGAAGTCAGAACCATAGCCTAACATTACAATTTGGTTTACATTTGCCTCTTTAAAAGAGTACAACTCATTACGAAAATCTTTTTGTCCTACTTGAAAGTCCTTTAGAAGATAACTTACCCCTCCACTCTCCAGCTTTGGAATTATGTAATTGTCCACTTCAGCTGTTGAGGTCGCGTCTTTAGAAATCAAGAGACCTACTGTTGACTCTGTATCCTTGTCCACAACATTAGCAATCTGCGATGCTTCTTGGGCAGCATTTAAACAAAACCTGATAGCATTGGTTGAATTATTCATAATTTCAGGGTGAATAGCTACAATCAATTGAAGCCCCCCGTCTTTTTCAATAAGAGGTTTTAGTGCTTGAGATACTCCAGTTAACGTAGTTATAAAGAAATTTGTGTTATATCTAGTTTTTGCCTCTGCATATCGAGTAACTGCAATTTTCGGGCTTGCCATTGTATCAACAAACTTAACATCCAATTTTTGAGTATTGCCCGTGCTCTTTTGTAAGTCTTCTATGGCCATTTCGATTGCCCTTTTCCCTGGCACACCAAGAAAAGCTAAATCTCCTGTTAAAGGTAGGAATGCGACTATAGTTTCTCTTTTTTCTTCACGCGATTGTTGTGGTCGTTCACTTTCACTGCAACCCAGAAAGAAAAAAACACTTAAAATTAATACACCGATTAGTTTTTTCATTTTTACTTCTCTCTATACTCTAGTATGCTCAATAAAAATTACAGTTGAGCGATTAAAATTAAAAAAATCTTCTTTGGCATCTGAACTCATTCCCGCCAAAGGTTCATCTAACAGATACAAATGTGATTCTTTGCAAACTATCATCCCAACAGCCAATTTTTGTTGTTGACCAATACTTAACGTATCAACTACAGTATCTGGCTTTAACTCCTTACTCCACCTAGGAAAACGTTGTTCAAAAAGGTGATACCCTTTATGTCCTAGCGCTAACCGTAAATTATTTTCAACTGTTGGTTCTCGAAAAACATTTTTCCATTGCATCAAATAAGACATACCTAATTTTGCTCTTTCATGAATTGCATGATTCGTTATATCTAAGCCATTAAAGGTTATTTCCCCATGTTCAATAGGATCAACTCCCATGATTGCATTTAACAGGGTGCTTTTTCCTGCACCATTAGAGCCATGAATCTTAACTTGGTCACCACGGAATATTTCCAAGTCTAGATTTTCAAATATCTGTCGAGTACCCAACCTCACACCTAACCTTTTAATTTTAAGTAATGGTTGTTCATTATCTTCTCTTGGTCCTTTTTCTAGCCATTCAAAATTAAGCAACGTCATCTCTATTCCTTAATTCAGTTGTATTAATAACACCATTAACCAGCTCATATTTATAATCTGCTATAGGAATAATGCTGTGCTGATTATGCTCGACTATAAGTAAAGCCTTCCCCGTTTCTTGTGCTAAAATCCCTAAGTCATTAACGAGCTGAAGTGATGCAGCTTGATCTAATCCGGCAAGAGGTTCATCTAATAGCAGAACTTCTGCCCCTGTTTGTAATAATCTAGCGATAGCAACTCTCTTTGCCTGTCCGAGACTTAATTTATCACCTGAAGAGCCAGATCTTTCTTTCATACCCATTATATCGAGCCAATTTAAAGCCTTCTTAATAAGAATTTTTTCTTGCTGCCTCACTTTGATTGGTTGAAATATAGCCCTAAAAGGGTTTATGCCAATGCTCGGAGCAGCTGTTAACACATTTTCTAAGGCGGTCATAGTATGGAATAGCCGTATGTCCTGCCAAAGCCGAGCGATACCAAGGAGTGGTAATCCATCAGACTCTTCTTTCAATATATCAATAGTTTTTCCTTCTTTGATAAGGTGAGCTTGCCCTGCCTCAGGCTTTAAAAAACCAGAAAGCACATTTAAAAGCGTTGTTTTTCCAGAGCCATTTTCACCAGTTAATAACCCTACTTGTCCAGGTAAAAGCTCTAACCCTACATTTTTCAATACTTGCTTCCCACCAAATGACAAAGCAATATTTTCAACAACTAATTTAGAGAAGCCACTTTTTTTAATTACTGACTTAGCCGTTTGAGTCTTAGTTAACAAATTAGCGTCATTATTTACCACCATTTTAAATATGCCCATGCTATTTTCATTGATATCTATAATTACCAGCTAGACCTTGTGGTCTAACCAACATGAGAATAATAAGAAGAACCCCGTAGATTAGTAATCTAATATTTGCTGCAATTGCGTCAGGCAGCGCCACAAACCTTAAAGCTTCTGGAAGTGTTATTAGAATAAACGCACCTAACAACGGGCCGCGAATATTACCAACTCCTCCGATTACCACCATAGAAAGCATCAAAATTGATTCGTTTAGATTAAAACTAGTTGGATCAATATATGATACATAAGCGGCATATAGCCCACCAGCACATCCTACTAACGCAGATGCAATAGCAAAAACTTGCATTTTAAGTTTGTTAACTGGAATTCCAACAGATTTAGCTGCCAACTCATCATCCCGTATAGCCTGCAACGCTCGACCAAAAGGGGACGTTTTTAATAAAGATATGACCCCTATAAAGATCAATGCTATAAAACCATAAAGCAAAGTAACAGCGCCAGTAGAACTAAACTCTACCCCTAATACTTCAGGTTTAGGTATACCAGATATACCAAATGGGCCGTTGGTAACGGAAGTCCAGTTATACAATACAGCATAAATCAGTGCTTGGACTGCAATGCTGACCATAACAAAGTAATCACCTTTAAAGCGGCGAGCAGGAAGAGAGACTAAAAGGCTTAAAAATCCAGCGCAAACTCCAGCCAAGATAAGTCCCGGAATGAAACCAAATCCAAAATGTACCCAAAGTAAGGTTGCCGAATACGCACCAATACCATAATAGCCTGCGTGTGCAATTTGGAGTAAACCACCATAACCCAACATAAGATTAAGACTTAGTGCAACTATCGCAAAAATCTCAAAATAAACCATCAGATGCATCAGATAATTCATAATGACTCCAGCCTTGTTTTACTGGCAAATATACCTTGTGGCCTCAAGAATAAGAATAAAACTAATAGAATGAATGTAGCAGCCTCTTCCCAGCGAGCAGAGCCAAACCATACTACCTCAGCTCTTAATAGCCCGAGTAATAGGCCACCAGCCATGGGGGCCCAAATAAATCCTTTTCCTCCAATAATCGTTGCTACCATCCCCAAAAGAATAATATCTAACCCTGCATGTGGAGAAAAACCCAAGTCCCAAGCGACACCTATTGAAACAATAGATATCAATCCAGCACTGATACAAAATGCAGTTCCTCTTAAGGAGTTTATATTTCGCCCTAAAAGGGCCAGTAGCGTTGAATTATCTGACAATGCTCTAAGCTCTATACCTTTATTGCTGTGTTTAAGCCAAAAATGAATCACACCTATTGCTAAAATTACACATAGAGGCCCCAATAATTGGAGTTGAGCAACAGACACATTACCTAAGCGCCATACTTGACTTACTTGCTGTTGAACAATTTGTGATTCATTCCCCCAAAAAATTTCAATAAGTTGAACTATGACAATATATGCCCCAAGAGATGCTATAAGGTTTACTTCAGGCGGCGCATCTTTTTTAAAAAGTGGTCGGTGAATTGTGAATTCAAGCGCAAAACCTAGAAAGGAAATGATTAACATTGATACAACCAATGAAAGCCAAATAGGAAACTGAAATGTAAGGAGCATCGTAAAAATATAAGGCGATAAAGAATATAAGCCTCCTAAAGCAACGTGGAATACTTTAGTTGTACGATAAACCAACGCAAAAGCAACACCAACAGCACCGATCAATATACCTTGTAAAATTCCATTAATAATTATTTGCATAAAGTGGTTTATCTTTATTAAAAATTCATTCGAATAGTTTACTGCAATTTGTAATCCAACTTACTAAAATGAAGGTTAACCTTTTGTATTTTTAAAATTATTTCGTTTTCTTAACAAAACTTCTAGAAACGAGAGTCTCACTAAAATATCGAATTCGCAATAAAAAAATGCGAATTCGCTAGCTTTTTTAACGAATTCGCATCTTTACTTAAAACAAGCCTCTATATGACTAAGGCAAATGACTTTTTCCCCTTACTAATTAAGCTATATCTACCATACAAGTTATCTGTTAGCTGTAACTTGTAATCTTGGTCATTTATCTTGTTACCATTAAGGCTAATAGCGTTCGCTTTTATTAAATAACGAGCATTAGTTGCGCTTTTTGCTAAACCCGATTCAACCAACAGTTTCGCTAAAGAAGTATTCATTTCATTCCTAGTTGTTTTGCTAATAGCTGAAGATTCTAATTGTTTAAAATCTTCCACTGTAAGCTCTGCCGCTTTACCATTAAAAAGTGTTTCGCTTAATTTAATTGCACTTTTCAGTGATTCATTGCCGTGAATAAACTTGGTTACTTGTTCTGCTAAAACCCTTTGTGCACCTCGCACATGTGGAGCTTTGTTATGTATTTTTACTAATTCAGATATTTCATCAAGTGATAAAAAAGTATAAATTTTTAAAAAACGCTCTACATCGGCATCCTGTGTATTCAACCAAAACTGGTAAAAAGCGTAAGGTGATGTTTTATCAGAATCTAACCAGACAGTTCCTGTCTCGGTCTTACCAAATTTAGTACCGTCTTCCTTCAGCATAAGAGGCATTGTCATACCAAAAACTTCTTTCCCGTGTAATCTTTTGGTTAAATCAATACCACTAATAATATTGCCCATTTGATCATTGCCACCAATTTGCAACAATACGCCTTGTTGACTCAAGTGAGCAAAGTCAAAGCCTTGTAGTAATGAGTAAGAAAACTCTGTATATGAAATACCTTTTTCCTCTCTATCCAGTCGTTGCTTAACACTTTTCTTTCGGATCATATTGTTAACCGAAAAGTATCGACCAATATCACGTAAAAATACTTGTACCGACATATTGCCGAACCAGTCTTTATTGTTAACAAGTCGTGCTGCATTTTCCCCATCGAAAGAAATTATTTTCTTCATTTGTTTCGTTAATTTAGTTGCCCATGTATTAATCACATCCAAAGAAATCTTATCTCGCTCTTGTTCTTTAAATGATGGGTCCCCGCAAGAGGCCGTAAACTCACCAATCAAAACCGTTGGTTTATGGCCTGCTCGTTGTAATCTAGCTAGCAACATAAAAGGACATAAATGCCCCACATGCCCACTACCTTCTGTAGGGTCAATGCCACAGTAAACACCTATTGATTCATTTTCTAATAGCTCAGATAAAGCTATTTCGTTGGTAATCTCAGCAATCGCACCACGCAGTTTTAATTCTTCTAAAGTATTCATTCTCATATACCTCTATAGTTCGCCCTAGAAACTACTAGGGCGAACGATTTTTAATTTAAGCGGCTTCTTCTATCGCTGCTTGATTCAAAATGTCTGCAACTACTTGTGTAATCTTTGACTTAAAATTAATCCAAAACTTTTCTAGAGCTTCTTCAGAAGCTAAGGCAGGATCCATCATAATTCCGCGTAACACGTGCAAGTTAGGTTCACGCTCTAAGTCAGAAGTATCAAAACCACACTTTTCTACATAAGGTTTTAATGCTTTTGATAATGAAGAGATAGGCAAAGTTGTTGACGCCAAAAATAACTCAGGCTTACTTCCTACCCCCACATAATGACATTTTTCAAATATCTGTTGATTAAGGTTATTTGAGGCCTTTAAAGAACCATTGATTTCATTGATAGCGAATAAAACAGCATTGAAGTCAATTTTATTGGTTACAGGAGTGATATTAAAATACCGACCATTTACAACAAAACTTCCATCTTCTAACATTAAGCGAACTACATTTTGAGCAGGTTTGATGGTGCCGCTAATCAATTCCCCATAGCCAGAACAGTCCAGCGGGAGCAATTTATTGGCAGCAAAAAGAGCAGCAGCAACCGCTCCCGGACGACTTCCTTCAATACTTGAAACACCTAGGGATGGATTACTTTCATCATGATCAAAAACATAAGAAGCTTGTTTACTTAACACAGCTAAATGTTGCTTATATTTATAACAAAGAACACATGAACCATAAGGGACATAGCCCATTTTATGAGGGTCAATAACAACACTATCTGCTTCTTTCATAGATATCAGTGCTGCATATGTTGAGCTATCCATATCAATATCCAGCTCATCATAAGCTAATAAAGTACCATCCGGGTTTGTGATAACCGTCTTTAGATAACCACCAAAAGCTGCATCTAAGTGTATATAAAAGGATGCTCCATAGTGTTCTTCCATTCTCGTACGGAAAGCCACAACTTCATGTAACGGATCAACAGCACCTTCTTCTGTTGTGCCCATTATGACAACAACAGCTATAATTGGAGTTCCTTCTTTAATACACTTTTCTACTTTTTCAAAAAGATTTTCAATGTCCATTCTAAAGTTTTTATCCACTTTAATCTTTTCAATATCATCAAGAGGAATTGATGCCTTAACACAAGCATCTTGCACTGAATAATGTGCTGTTTCAGCCTTAAAAACTTTGCCTCGAAATTGAGTACATTCACTTTTCTTTGCAGAAATTAATATTTCTTCTAACATGTCTTGCTGATTTAATTTATCCATTAATACAGCAACACCTTTAGTTGAAAGGTTAGCTCGTTCTTGACGACTAAAAGGCAGAAGATGACGGGTTTTAGGATTTAAATAGACAGCATGAGAAACTTGTTTTAATAATTTAGCTGTTAATATGGCTTGAGTGTTACCTAATGTCCCGCCACTCATCATAAGACCTGAGGATTCAGAACCATATCCAATTAAGGCACAGAAGTTTTCGATATTCTGGTGTTCATAAAACGTAGTGGTCGGACTGCTTTGAGCTGTGACATTGTTTGGGTTGTATATGCTAACCGCAGCCTGAACTGCCACCGCAATAGGCAATACAGCATAGTTCATATGACCAAAGTACTTCTGACTATCTTCCCAAGGAATATGATTTTTATCTACCTCCTGAAGTATGTCAGTGAAAATGCGTTTTTGGCGTTTATACATATTACGATCTTCTTCTGACCACTCCTCAGAAGCACTTTCAGCGTTTTCACGAACTTTTGAAATATCACTAAACATGTGTAGATATGAACTTTCATTAAATAGTTGCTTACTCATTGTTATTCTCCTAGTAATGATAATTAACACTGACTGTAAATAAATTTTCGATCCTAGAACATTTATTTACTACTAACGGTAATATCAACAAGTGTGCCAACCATTAACCAACTGTTTTTTATGGATTATATTAAATGCGCATCATCTAAACCAAGGCGAATTGGATGTTTTACAAAGTGAATTCGAGGAAGGTTTATGCGAATTAAAGTACTTTCCTTGTAAGCGGGAATAAATTTTCTTCACAAAAGTGGGCATTATCATTTGAAAGGTGATTTGAAATGGTTTGCCTTCACTGAAGATGGCTAATAACAAAGTAAGTTAATACTCTTTTCAATACTAGTATAAGTGAATTATACAAGCCCTATTCCCGCAACTCAGGGCCAACCTCAAGATTATGCTTTCGTTGGGGATAAAACCGTGTTGTAAAAAATGATATGGAAGTTGCCAGGGATGGCGTCGTTTTCCTGGCTACAATTTACTAGATCATCGACTATAGAAGAAATATTATTTATTAAGATAAATTGTATTTTTGAATTACAGCGTTCAACCTAAATGTGTAATAATTAGTATTCTGAAATGTGGTTAATGCATTCAAAGACTCTACAAGGCCTTTCTTAGCGAGCGTACATTCCTTTTTACGGTTATTTCTTACATAAAACCGGCCATCCGTAAAGTGTACGCCAAGCAGATTCAACAGCACAACGGCCACTCTCTGACTCCAACAAAGTTTTAATATAAAGTTTTTGCGACTCTTTAATACCAGGAATATCATCAATCATATTAATGTGAAAAAGGTACGCAGACCATTTATGCCTTGATAAGTTGTAATTTTTGATACCCAATGCACCTGTGCCATCAGAAGTAAAAAAATGAGCCCTCAATCTAGACATGACTTTGCTCCTATGTCCGTTGTAGATTACATAAATGCCGTTGTCTGCGCAGAGGTTTCCGCTAAGAATACTAACGTTTTTTGTCGATTGAACGCCGAAGTCACAGCCTGAACTAGGTAAATTTTCAGGCCGAGCTAAACTTGTTAACTGCTCGCAAGTAATATCGCATGAAATCCAATAAAGGCCTTCTTTATTGCACCACAGCCCTTGAGTGTTTTGTTCAACCCAATCTTTTAGAAAAGCGTTATCCTCCCATGCGGCTCTAGAGCCAAAATTGAGCTCAGCTTTGTGTTCCCAGACTAATTTTGTAATTTCAGTTAAATTCAATGATCTATTCCTAGTTCCTACCACCAGCATATACTACGCTAGCTATCTGCTAATATTGGCTTAAGAGCTCTCAGTTACACATTTGCTAAAGAAATCCATTGATCTCCAGATAAAATCTGGATTTTATCAAAAGGAATTCCGCTATTGCTTAGTTCATCATCATTTCGCTCTACCAACCAATACAATGATGCAGGATCCTCAATACCATTTTTTTTTGCTAAATCATCAATACTATGATTAAAACCTTCTAGTTCAATATTCTCGTCTGTAAAGCGTAAAACATTATATTTAGTTGGCCCAGCTACATTATTGTATTGACCAGCTTCATCGATGGCTACACGTTCATATCGCCATGCACATACCCTAAATATACTAACCAAGTTAGCGTCGGGCCCGTTTAATAAATTTTCATCGATATTAATAAACAATCTATGGGGGTACTTTATTTTTACCTTAATGTCACGCCAACCTTTGCTCCAATTAAAACCTTTTAACTTCTTATCTTTTATGATGTCATTAATTTTCTTGTCTGTGGTTACATGGTACAAGTACATAAAACCTTCGCTCACTTCTATCTGTTGTATATCGAAAAATTCGCCATGTTCCACAATCTTAAAGTTATGCTATATATCTTGCGACTTCATTATTAAATCGTTTAACTAGCTATTTGTTTTTACTAATACCCCCTATGGTGAGGTACTAGATTAATATCAAAACAAATAATACCTCAACTGTAATTTAAGCGAAATAATTGTTTGTATTTATTAGTAATAACCTATTATTACGTCACCTCTAATGAAGTTAATCTAGTTGTTTCTATCTAAGTAAAATTACTTGTTTTGTCATGCACAATTATCCACCTCACCTTACGACATAAATCCAATTTACACTTACCAACTGCGAATCAAAAACAGCAAAATCCAATTTACACTGCTTGTTTGCGAAATAGACAAATTACTGCTCTTGAACCTTGCGAAATGAAAAATTGTCGCACTTACCCACTACGACAGAGAAAAGAAATGCTGGCCTCACTTTTAGTAGCGTAGCTGCTGCCCAAAACGAAAAAAGCATAGTAATTACCAATAAAGTCATTTGTGTTGTCATACAAGACATAAGTGATGTCAGGAATGGCAACGAAATTAGGTTTTAACGCACTTAAAACCTCACTAGATTAATCACGGCCATTTGACAAGAAATTACTTTCCGTTATACAAGCACTTAGCAATAGAAAACAACATTAAATAAGAGGATAATATAAATAAGAGCTACAGATTTTAGTGCAAAAAAAAGATCAAATCTGACAAAATATTTATTTTTAATATAGTTAGCCAGCAATGTTTTAACTCACTAATTACAGGTGCACTACGTGACCTTCCATTAGCTCATACAACGTATTGGTACTCATGCCGGAGGCATTGCGTTAAAAAATAAAGGCATTCGTGTCGAAATAAACAAAATAATAAAGACAAAAATAATAAAGACAAAAATAATAAAGACAAAAATAATAATAACAATAAAGGAGTTTGTCATGATTACATCAACTAACAAAAATAAAGGCGGAGCACCTAAAAAAGCGGTGCTCAAGAACAAGGAAATTAAATTTAGCTGCACAGAAGAGGTTTATGATTTCTTTGTTGAGCAATCTCAAGTCGCCGGATACGCAACAAAAAAACGCAGTAATGTTTCCAAGTTCCTTCACGACTTTACTCTGACAATGATTCACGAGGGCTATTACCAATCAGTACAAGCACCCGCAGTATCACGCGACCTTCTCATTGAACTTGTACCTGTCGCCAACAATTTAAACCAAGCAATGCATATTTGTAATACCGCTGTTACTGATTTAAATTTAGTGGATTTAGGTAAGAAAATTGAAGCTATTAGGCGAGTAATGATGGCGCTCACAACGACTATTTTAGCGCCTAAGGTGAACATAATTAAACAAGGAGAGTAACTATGTCTACCGCAAACCCAAAAGAATCAAGACCTAGTGTAGGTCCAACCACTATTTATGTTTACAGAGGCGAAGGTCATGAGCACCCTGTTAACGCTAACAATGTTATCCATTTAGGCGGTAATATATTAAGTAATCCCTTAATAGTTAACGATGATGGCTCCAAGCATTTTGAGTTAGATGAAATGATTGAAGAGATGGAAATGTGGGGAAACTTAAACAAAACCGCAGAGAAAAAATTTAAACACTATATTATTTCAATTGCACCAGAGGATACTGGCAAGGTAAGCACCTCCGATTGGATGACCTTGATTAACGAATATATGGGAACAATAGGTTATGGGCCTGATACTAAGTGGACATCAGCATTGCACAATGACACCACTATTGGCCATGCTAGTAATGAAAAAGGCAAAAATGGGGGGCAACATGCACATATAATTTCCTGTTTAGTCCAAGCATCCAAGGGTAACACGCTGGTTAAAACGTCATTGGATTATGAAAAAGGATGGCCAGTTATGCGAGCTTTTGAGAAGCGACATAACCTACGCATTGTCGCAACGCCTGGTTCTGAAGATGACTTTGGCTTTAACTTTACAAAAGGCCAGATGAAAGGCCACGGCTCACGCCAAGCATGCTTGGATAACGACTGGGGAGCCATTATCAGGGCAAGAATTAAAAACCTTTATGAAACTGACGGTAAGCCAAAAACCATCAAGGAATTCGCTTTGGGACTCGCTAAGCGCAATATTTCTTTGCAAGCAGTTAATAATGAAGATGGCAGTATCAGAGGGGTTAACTACCAGGTTCTTGGCTTCAAAAAGGATGGAAAGGTAATAGACTCTCCATTGATTAGCGGGTCCAACGTAAAAGGTACTCGGTTTACTTGGAACAAGCTCCAGAAGAATGAAGGCATGAATTACAATTCCAAACGCGATGACAAGTTCATAGGGCTGTCTCCTGCTCCACAAAAATTGATTGCATCAATCAAGATCAATAAGTCTCAAATGCGTGCAATTAAAATGATGGGTACAAAGTTTAAAGCAGGAAGAACCAGTGGTGGTCACATAGACTTATCGTTTTGTCGTACTAAACATGAAAGAACTATGGCGCTATTAGTTAAAGCCATTATGGATTTACTTAGCGAATTATTTACTGGGTATGATGTTGAGATTTTTGAGTATACAATCTATGAAAGTATCGGACAAAACATAGAATATGACCTTACTGCTGATTCAATAGAAACTGAAAATAAAATCCGTCAATACACTCAGTTTGATGTCTGGAAAGATATTAAAGATGACGACAATACACATGACGCCACATTTGATCTAGCCGCATAATAAAATTCTTTATATCAGCCTAAATTTTTTATTTAGGCAATTGCTACTATTTGTTTACAAACTGCTTTGCAGTTTTGATTGTAAACTAATAATTGTTGTTGGCCTGCCTTACTCGCTTCGGCTCGTTCGTCAGAATAAAGAACCAGAATTGTTCTACAAATATTGTGGATGATTTGATAAATTAATCATATATTTTTGAATATATCTCAGTGTAGAGATCCTAATAAACTATTTTATTTGATTTCAATATATATAGGAGGACCCTTTTTTAAAAAGTGACAGTAAAAAAGTTAAAATAATTTAGAAATAGTGTTCGTTCGTTTATTAATTACACAAATATAAGTGCTGATTAATAATTTATCAAAGAAAGTCACCATTCGACTTAACGCTAATTGTGGTTTAATTTCGAACGAAGTTCGGCCCGGTGTCCAGTTACAATTAATTGATTAGTCGCCCGATAATTTTCGTAAAATAATGATTTAATTGTTGTTGCATGCTTCAGCCTGAACCGATCACCCATTTCGGTATTATCCGATCCTAGGTTTCGGGATTAGCCATAAAATTGATCTTGATGGAGAATCTCAAAGAAAAAATAATTTGACTCCATCCGATCACTAGGTATAAATATTAGCTATGAAAAAGAGAGTGAAAAAGGAGATCGGTTCAAACCGAAATAACTGATCGGCTCACCCGAAATACGCAAGCTTTCCATTATCTATAATAGAATGATTATACGAGTTTATTTACTCCCGCTTTTTCAAGCAGGTCACTATATGTAGCCACCATATTAAATTTAACCTTTTCCCCCTCACCTTCACCATTAACTTCTTGCTCTAAACGCTCAAAGTATTTTCTGGCACATTCAATTTTTGCTTCTTCAATTTTCTTCAGTTGCATTGTCGACATTGAGCCTTTGGTTTCTGCGACAAATAGAATATGCTTTACAGAGCCGTCTTTAAAAGCGATAGCCCAATCAGGGTTACCGTTAGTAAACGAAAATGTGTACTCAACATGAACCCTTTCAGAATAGTGTTAAATTGCATCCAAAAGTGATTCACTGGATAAAATATTGATGCAATTTTACATTTGTTAGTGCATTGGTACTGGGCTTAGCATTAGATGCGTTTAAAACCCTGTAATAACTTTTGTATTTGCCCAAGTATTGCTGGGAAAATTGCAAACCTGAATGACACAAGCCTTGTTCGACCAATTGCTGGTAAATTTGCTGTAGTTCCATTACACCTTCCTTGGGTTAAATCATTTATGTTATTTATCATCGACACCTGACAATACCATTTAATTTTCGTATCTGTAATCTTACCTAAATACGTTCAACTAATTGGCTGATATTAATAAGTTAGCCTGACCTAGTTATTCTATTTTGCTATTAATTTGATGAAATTCGCTCTTGATATTCAATTTTGGTAACGGTGTGAAGAACTTTATATTCGATGGATAGAGTATGTAGTTGATGAGGATGCATAATAAAGTATGGTAATAATATCTACTCATAATCCTCATGAATCTTTTTCGCTAGTGAAGAAATAGTCCCATCGGTTTTAACTTGAAGAAAAGGCTTATCGCAAGTGTTAGTTAAAATAAAGTCAGGTACCTTAGAATGTATAGCCCCCTTCCCAACACCAAGAGACAATCTTCTATTCCATAATGAGCATAGGGACTTATATGATTGACCATCAACATTATTAGGCCATCCAACCTGTATATCTTGATGATTGACATCAATTCCGTTCATTAGATCAATAATTATGTTAACTTCCTTAAGCGTTTCGTTGAGTGCATTTATATAGTGTTTGTTCGTATCAAAAATTAACTGAGAGAATCCTTCACGACCTAAACCTTCTAACTTTTCATTGAACGCTTTTGTAAATATTCCTTTGGACTTAAAAAGTGATATTTTCTCTGAATAATAATCAACTAAAGCCGGTAAGTTATTATATTTGTCAGATAAAAATTGCATGTATGGAATAGACTCATTAGCCATATAACATTCGTAAATTCTTGTAACATCTGACCAGTCTGTTGAGTTTGATAAATACTCATAAAGTTTATATGGTGGAATTAAATTTTTGTTTGCTTGATACTTAAAATTAGTTGTTTCCTCTAAAATATCAATAACTAATTTAGAGCAATAAGTTGACTCACTTTCAGTGAAAAAAAATGTTCTTGCTATTGAATATTTAATTCCATTTCTTTTAAATAATTCTCCAGAATAAAGAACACTTCTTATAGCGCTATTTAAAGACTTTGAATCAAAATCTTTATTCAAGTTCACTCCTGAGTTAGTTTCAATAGCCGTGTTTCTTAGCACCTTATACTGAGAAGATTCTGCGACAACGTTATAAAATAAATCAAGAAAAACGCCCTTATCTGGAATTGCATGAATAATACTGAACAATCCAGAAACCATAGCGACATGTGATATATTAGTTTGTGAGGACTTGAATTTTTTGGGTGATGTTAGTTTTTGGTAATACGATATTAACTTTGAATTCTTAGTTTCTCCCCATAGAAATACTATGTCACCAGGCATAGGGTTGAACCAAAGTGGACCATGTCGGTTATCGCTTGATCGTTGGCTAGAATGCATAACTATCCTCCATGATTTTATTAATTTTATAATTTAATCTTATAGTCAAGATTAAAAAACATCATTTGTAAATGATACCTCAATAGTTTTTCTCTGTTCCTACATTTAACTATGATCTTCTAGTTTCTTTTATACAGAAAAACACGCTGTTTTATATAGTTTTTAAGGGAGTTATTTAGCAAGTTAACTAAATACAAAAGTGCTAAAAAATTAGCATCAAGTGAATAAAAAAGGAATTTTTATTCACTCACTATAATGGAAAATACGAACCAAGAAACAAATATTATCAGGCTGTAAGTCAAAACCAAATGGTTTGCAATTAGTGCAATGGTTGACTTCTTTCAGGCCGCGCCTGTAAGCTGGGCTTACGCTTTTACGGGTACTTTTGTTAAACCTATTAAGCAAAAATATAAAGTTTAAGGCCATTGCCGAGAATTTAATAATTGCCTGAATAGTCGTTGTGGTTTTTTAACTAGCGCAGAAAACATAAACATGATCCTACTGAACGTTTGCCAATGCTATCAGTGATAGAGGGTGACGGTAACTTTGTTCATTACCATTGTCATTTCCTGCTGGCGCTACCACCTGATATGAACAAGTTTATTTTTGCATCAAACGTACTAGCGGCATGGAAAGGCTTCAAAGGAAACGCAATATTATCTAACGATTTACAGCCCATATATAACTTAAAGGGTTGGGTGGAATACATAATGTTAAATTGCATCCAAAAGTGATCTACTTAGACCAATTTATTACAGTGAATATTGATGCAAATGAACATTTGGCTTCAAAAGCAGCCAACAAAAAGCCCCTCGCTGGGCTTTGGATTCAAAGTGAGTATGCAATACGCATGTTTTGCACACTGCTGATAATCACTTTTGCCACTTAGAACTAAATAATCGGTTGAAATCATCCTGTTTTATGTTCATTTTGGATACGAAAGCAGACGATAACGCCACCAACAGGTTGCAGAGTCAGATTGCTTTGCCTCGTTAGGCGTCTTAACTATTTGTAGCATCCTAACCAGATGGTATGATTACTATCTGGATCAATAATTTTAGAATCAACAAACCCAGTTAAAGAACCAAGCCTAGTATGCCCTTCAACCAATCTTAATTCAGATTTTGATGAAATAATATGCCCGCATATAAAAACAGGAGGCCTACACCAAGTCATATTTTCTTTCCAGTGGCTTACAATTTCATCACTATATCGGTAATTTTCTAATTCTTTCGACTTAACCCAGCTAGCTTTAGTTTTTACAGTATTGAAATAATGCAAACAATCACTGTTTATACTTGCCAAACATAACTTGTCAGCAGAAATAGAAACTTTCTCCCATGATAAGTTTGATATTTCAATGTTCCCATAATCGTTTTGATATGACTCCTCTTTACCATGATCTGAAAAAAATTGTTCAATAACATCTAATGGAGTGTGAGGTAACATTGTTTGTAGAGAGGAACAGTCAATGATGCGATCTGAATCACTTACATATGGTAAATCTAGGAGTTCTTTAAACTTCATAATTTGTAATTTATTAACTCAAAATGATACATGACAGAGCCTAACGCTTTGCTAAGCAGCAACAAAATAGTTGAATAAAATTAGCGAGGAAAGATCAAAAGCCAACTGTTTTTTTGTCCATTTAAGCAACTTAGATTCGTTACCACTCTTCTTCTATACCTTTTTCTCTTCGCTCTAAAGCATCATTGAAAGCCTCAATCGCCTCTTGGCCTTTTGAGTCATATTCAGTTTTAGTGGCACTTATTATGTCTGAAATAGGTTCCACAGGAAGAAAATTTTCAATGTTTTCTAATTTAATACTACTCGTGATCTTAGTTATACAAGATCCCATTGTTTGCGAAGAAGACTTACTAACAAAGCCTTTAAGTAAATTAACGCAACCTTCTGCACTTTCGGTTTGAGATTTTAGCCAATCAATAACTTTAGCTTCGTCTCCCCAACGCTTCCACCTATACAAAAATGAGACCAAATGTTCATGAGTTATTAACTTGTCGGGAGTATTTTCTGCCATTGAGTCCAATTTCGATACAAACTCAGCCTTGATTTGCTCGAACTCATGATCCAGCAAAACAATGTCCGTTTCATCTTTCTCTCTTCTGCTTTCATCTGTATGTAATATATATTCAACGATAGAAATTCCTTGTGAATCTTGAAAGCACTTTAATAGTAACTCGCCTCTTTTTTTACTATCTTCAATTCTTCGAAGGAACCAAACAACAAGTCTCATTGCATGGGTGTTAGAGCTGAACATGGTAAAACCCACTGCTTCATGGTCAATTTTATCACCTATATCAAGAAGAGCCTTAATATAGGTGTAAGCATTTTCCATCGGAATATCGTCTGTAAATGATTCAAACTGAGATAGTGCGTTCTTTAGTATGTCACGTTCCATTAGTGACATTATAAATTCCGAAAACTTTGTTGAATCAGCTGTCAGTGATAGCATTTCTTTAAGATCTGAATTAGAAAGTTCACCTTTAGGGATTTTAAACTGGAAGTATTTATCAAAGTTTGAAGGGTGACATATCCGCATATCACGTAACCAGCCTTTACTAAAACCACCATCATACTGCGGCCCTCCAAGAGTCCACTCAATTGTAGGAAATAGTTGCCTTACAATTCCCTCAACATTGTCTCTTTTACCCTCGCTAGCTTTATCTAGAATTCCGTTTACTAGAGCAGTAGCCGTTTCTTGTCTGTCTCCACCATTCTTTGTAAATATATCTTTAGAACGCGCAATCTCGCCATAAATTTCAGGTTCAAATATTCTTAAACACTCTATTGCTATTAAGTCTACAGGATTAACTTCAAATGCTGATTTCCCCTTCAATAATGAAAAATGAAACGAGAGAGTTGATGTATAACGATAAACATTTCTCAAGGTATCAAAGTAAGCATATAGCGCTCCATGAAAAACATTACCCCAGCGGTCTGTTTCAAACATTTCTACCACTGACTTATCTTGCTCGATTATCTGATCAAGCTTACTAAACAGCAAATCATGTATGCGTGTAACTTCAATCTTCGGAATATCGAAAGGAACTTGAATGATTTTTTCTAAATAATCACGGCCAGATTGCTTACCGTCAGTTAACTTTTCTTCTACTAATTCACGCTGAAAAAGAAGTAAAAATACAACTTTAGGAAATTCAAGATTTGCCTTAATAAGTTGAAATACCATTCTTAATTGAGCTGATGTAAGGCGATCTAAGTCATCCATAACCACAATGAGTGAGGAAGAGCGCTCTGATAATAATGAAGTTAACTCTTGTCTAATAGCACTTAAGCTTTGTTCTTTTTCTATAGCTGTAGCTTCAGCATTCCCACTGAGCCTATTTAGTAGCCCTTTCCCCCATTTTAATGCCGCAGCCCAAGTTGCCAATACCCCCAAAATAACTGTACTAGTCGTTTGAACCCATGTTTCATCAGAAAAGTTCCCACCTATCCCAACTATTGTTGCTAAAATAAAAAGCGTGGGTAGAGCAGCCGAAAGCCCAGTGAGAATAGATTCCCCAGTATTTAAATAGCGCCCATATCTTTTAAGTGTTGCGGAAAGTTTTTTACCTGCTTTACTTTTATCAATTTGGCCTATCGATTTTGATATTTCCTGAAAAAATGACGCTGTTATTTTGTCTTGTGCTGCCCATTCCCAAGGTGAAAACTCTACAATATCAGGCTTATTTTCTTTCAAGTTATTCAACTTTGATATAGCCATATTTTTTATTGATGATTTTCCTGCGCCCCAATCTCCATGTAAAGCTACGACAAGACTGTCATTTCCATGCCAACTAGAAATAGCATCAGCTAAATCTTCAGAAAATCCTGATCTGCCAAGCAGATCTTCTTCAATGTTTTGAATAGGCCTATCTGATGCAAATCCATGCAAATCTTTTGAGTTCATTCGGTATCCTAGAGAATCTAACAGTTTATTATTATTTAAACCAATATATAGCAATTAAAATCAACAGGTTAATTATTATTACCCATTTCATGTAGACACTATGTAGTCTAAATAAACAAATAAGATTTAACTTTTGATAGTATTATCTATTTTACATAAAAACGATTTCAATGACAGTAGCTGCCACATTATAGACATTAGCTATTACAGCTAATCGACCAAATTAGATTAGATTTTGTATCGATAATCCTACACTAAGCTGTCAAAAATAGTTGACTATGATGGATAAGCGAAGCGGAACAAAGTCAACTGTTATTGTTCCGTTTAATTGTTGTTAGGCATTTTCTTGTCTAGAATTTAAGTATTCATTTTTTACTTGGTTTATTAGAGCAATACGATTTATTTCACTATGAGTAAATACTACTTGTACAAAAGACTCTTGAGCGACATGTAAGTGCCCAGTTTCCTCAATCTTACCTTCGGATTTCAATTTCCACTCTAGCTCCTTGATAAGTTTAACTAGAGTTTTCCCTCTCGAAGTCAAAGGAGCCATAAATGAAGGTTGCATTTGACGATCGTACCAATCAATCATGCAGTCTGAAAAATCTATGTCTGCAATATTTTGATGAACGAGGAATTTTACATAATCAAAAAGAAAAATATGCTCAGAATCTCCAACACCCATTCCAAATTCAGAATCTTGATTAGCCAGAGTTTGTTCAGCAACTGTCGCAGCTACATCCATTCCAAAATATAATGAACGACATATATTTGTTAAACCAGAACAAAAAAGATTAAAGTATGAAACTGGAAATGACGCATTACTACTTTCACTTTTTATCAAAAAGTCTAATATATCTTCTGGCGACATTAAGTGTTGCTCTGATACTGCAAAACCTTCAAAAAGAGTTCCTGAGTCTGTTGTTTGTAGAATATTGTCTTTGGGTATTTTTATCCCTTTAGGGGCGGATGCGCTCGCAGTGCGAATGGACTGGCGTGCATCAACCCAATAGCTTAAGTTTGTATCAGGATTATGAATAATTATCAGAACAGGTAAAGGATACCGTTCCCAATAAAATCTATGCTTTTCTTCAGGATAAAATACCCAGTCTCCCTCACTTTCTTTAAAAAAAGAGAGGCCTGACTTTATTTGAACAGCAATCATTTTCCCTGTCGCAAATCCTTCAGCACTCACAAATTCAATTTGTCCATCAATCCCTACATCTGCAATAGGAGTTTCACGCCATATTTGTCCAAGTCTTGCAATTGCTTCGGCTACAGCATTTACACCAAACCTTTCTTGAGAATTTGTTGGATTATATTTTGGGAGACTCATAACTTCCTTAAATGCTTAAATGCTTATAGGCCACGGGACACCACTTTCTAGGCAGGGGTGACGTGGTTCGTTTTCCGGTCGTCCATGCTCATCCCTAAGTTCATCTATGGATGCTAAAACATGTCTAGCGGCTTCGTTCCTTTCTGGATCATTTACAGACATTTCTAAAAGTTTTTTTCTAATCTCAATAGCAGAAGATGGAACTATGCTAAACATATTGCTGCTCTCATCTATTGGCTCCCTACGTGTAACATAATCTTCTATCCCATAAGGCATAATCCCGCCGTTCCTTAACAACAGAAAAGAAGCTTGCATAATTTCCTCATCATCGTCTAATCGTTGGACAATCAAGCCAATGATTCGCGAAAGTTGGTGCGCTAAAAGTGTCTCAAGTTTATCTATGAAATCTCTTCTAAAGTCAGGGTTGGCTCTTATAATTTTTTCAATAATGTTAACAAAGGGATCATGAGACCATCTTGTGGGGTTAGCAAAGTGTTGAGCTTTATTAGGATCCCACAGAATTTCATAAAAGAATTCATGCGATTCTTCGGTTAATTGGTCATGCATCGCTTTGAGCCAATCGCCATTTTTTTCTAGCTCTGGGAAAGCTTCAGCAAGGGCTAGTAATGTTTTTTCTGCATCCTCTGATGGGCTATAGCGTAATCCATTCAATATCCTGTCAAAAGTACGTTCTTGCGGCATATGCTCTGGTAAATCTTTAATCAAATCCATAACCTGCATAGGATCATCAGAGAGTACAAGAAGCTCAAGCCATTCTCCTACCCTGTACCAGTCGTCTGTTTTTTTCCAGTGTTCCTCTTCCCACTTTTGGCGGATTGTTTCGCAACATGGCCTTATTATAGCAGCACTTATTTTCTCACCTTTTTGGATAAGCTTTATAAGGCAAGCGTATTTTCCAAGCCCTTCAAGACTAATGACTCTTTCGAGAATATTTACTCTGTTACCGTACTCTGTATCAGCAATAGCAGCAGATAAATCAAAAATCATACCTCTTACTTTTTTGTCTTCTTGCTGAGGTAAAAGCTCTTCTATGCGATTTAAAACATTTTCTGCATATGGGTGAGGATCGGCCCTTTCTTGATTTTCCAGTTTTTTCATATTTTCAGAAACTTTTGAAAAATCTGAATTATTAGACCAATTTGTATCACGGCTTAGTAAACCATTCTCGACAAACCAAGCATGCCTAATTATATATGCAGCTTCTTTGAAAAATTCAAAATCATTAAGGTAGGGAGTAACTTCTTCCACTACTTTCCTATGAGGCATAGCTTCAAAAGCTCTGCGGTATAAATTAGTGAAGCTCATGGACAAACCATTAGGACGCGGCCCATACATTCCATTCCTTTCCCACTCTTGCAGTAAGTTTTTCCTATAACTTAGGTCATATTGCAAAAGGTCATTGATAAGGCTTATATCATCTTCATTCCCAATCCGCCCGAGAACCATAGATATTTCTGATAATTCATGTCGGTGGCCAAATCCATTATCACTGTTCCTTAGAATATCAGTCCAATTTCTTAGAACACTCCTGAAGGAATCTGATAATTCATCTGGCAATTCCAACCTGTGACTATCAGGCTGATCTCCTTGTCTATTTTCTGGCCAAGCCAGTATGCCTGACAATTGAGCTATATGGTTGACCTTTAAAAGAGTGGAGTTATTTTCGTTATTGCCTGTAAATAATGAACGACAGAAACCTTTAATCTGGACAAAAGCTATTTCCCATCTTGAACCATTTAATTGAATAAGAGCCTCAACGAAACTCTGTTCATGTGTGTTTTTTAAGACACCTTCAAGATACCTTTTTCTCTCTATAAGTTTTTTAGGAACATTATTTCTAGGCAATGGATAAATTTCATTATAAATAACCAACAGCTTTTTAAGGATCAAGAAGATTTCTTCCTTCTGAAAAAGCCCACTTACTTGTAACCTATCTCGAAAAACACTGTTCTTATCAAGAAAATACCTAACTAGCTTCTGCCTGTGCTCTTTATCTGCATAACTTGTGAATTCCTCAGCCTGACGGCTAAGCTGCCCCCTTTGAGTAGCACGATTAATCAGAACATTTGCTGTTCGCGTTTTATCTATTTTTGAGACCTGTTCTATAAGTTCATAGAAACCCCATCCTGGGTTCATCTCTTCTTCTAAATGCTCAAGTATTTCAAACAGTTCATTCTTTATCTCTTCGACTCCTAATTTCCATAGTTTTAGATATATACTTAGGCGGTTAATATTTTTGGTCGTTGAATCAAGATCTTCTCGCACAAAAACTATTGCTTGTGCTTTGGTTTGTTCGTTCATCTCCTCTGGAATTAACAGTTGGTGATAGTACCTACGAACTTCAGGGGAAGCATTCTCGATAATGCGCTGTAGGTGTGTAGGAGAATTTCTAAAATAAGCTTCTTCAAGAACGCTTTTTTTTACTTTAGCCGAAGGATCTTCAATGGCAGCCTCTGTAGCAATATCTAAGCCCTCTATTCCGCCATAATGGGCGATTTGCGAAAGAATATCATCGCGTATACCTTCAGAGTATCCCTCTAGTTTTTTCTGCCACATATCTCCAAGGCAGTTAAATCGAAATGGCTTATAAACACTTAGTGCATGCAACCTATCTTGATGGTTTTCGTGTGTTATTAGAGGCCATAATTTATCGGCAAATTCTGGTCTACCCGAAGCAATCATGAATGTAAGAGAGCGATCAATTTTCTCTGGCTTATGCCACTTATTAACGTATTCGAGAACAGTATCTTTGACCTGAGACCAAACCGCTTTGTCTGACAGGGCTATTATTTCTGCTGATAGTAAGGGGTCAACCTCTAGAGCATTGATAACAACCATCGCAAGCTTGTCTTGTTGCCCTTCTTGTCCGGCAAGCCTTTCAATCGAAAAAAATAGGGCTTCTTCCCAACGAGGCATGTTTAAAACTTCTTCTCTAAGCTCTTTTAGGCTGTCCGCACTACCACCTGAAGCCAAAGTGATCAGCTCTTCTACCCAACGAGAGGCATACCATTCTTGGAATTGCTGGTGTTGAAATTGCCATGACTTGCCGCCGTTACGATTTATCAGAAGATGATATTTTGCCAAAAAATCTAGTATCTTTGGTGGATCTGGGGGAGAAGTAAATTTACCAGCGTTTATTAGGTTTTGAGATGTTGAAGCGATAGTCTGACAGGCAGAGTCATTTCCTAATCTAGTTGTACCTACTCTAAACATTTCGACGCTCAAAGCCGTCATGTAATTATGATGACATCCATTAAGCTCTTCTATCAATTCTTCTTTATCATCATTTATATGGGTGCATTTACTTAACAACGCCTCTTTAGTTTCTGGAAGGGAACCGTCACCTTGGTAAACAGAGAGCAGTATATCAAGATAGAAAGGTGTTTGAGCTATCTGCCTTAGTGCAGTTTTATCATCTATAAGTGCAATGAGTTCATCAGCTTTTTTATCGCCAATAGCATTACGTATAATTTCATTCCGTTTATACCTATCCAATCTGTTGAGCGTTACATTCAAGCTCATGTTTAGTTTAGGAGGCAAAGAAACGGATCGTGTAGCTATAAGAATACCAGAATTAGGGTATTCTTTTTGAAGGTTGCTAATATTGACTCTAGCTTTCCCTAGTTTTTCTCCTGAAAGCTCATTCCATCCATCTATAAAGAAAGCTAAGTGTCCGTGTCGTGCAAGAGAGCGGATATTTTCTAGGCTAAGATGTTGCTCACTGAATGCATCTGTCTGAGCGATAAACTCAAGAAAATCTTTATTATCTGACCAATCGGGAAGAGATAACAAAACGGGAAAAACAGTTTCATCTTTAATCAACATGGAGTTTGCTAACTGGAATAGCGTGGTGGATTTACCAGCTCCAGGCTCTGCTTCTAATATGATATTATGACCATTTTCCAGAAACTCAATTACGTCTTTATTTGATATAGATCGCTTATTATCAGAGGTTAAGTAGGAGCCTAGCTCTATAATTGTCCTTGGAATGCCAAGAGCAGGGATTAATTGACCTAGACATTTTCTAGATGCTATCCGAGTTCTTGTATCTATTTCAGAAATTGTCTGGGGGTAAGAAGCTTTTTCTAAGGTAAAAAGTAAGCGAATTTGTTCAATAGATCTGAGATCGGGTTGTCGTACAATTTCTTCTCTTATAATCTCAAATAGCCTGTTCAAGCATTTTTGAAGCTCTCTATTTGGAACAGTAGATAACCCTTCCCCCATATTAGCTAACTTTTCCATGTTGGGCTGGCTGTTCGGGTCTAAAAAGCTATATAGTTCCTTTTCGAGAGCATCCTTGAACAATTTACTCTTAAATAACTCAGCAAAAGGAACAGGGTACTCCCTTTTAAACTTATCAAGAGAAAAGCTAATGGCTTTTTTAAAAGCTCTTTTTTCTTTATGCCCTAATCCCCAATGAGGAAATTTTTGCAAAACTCCATCACAGAGCTTACCAATAATCCAAATAATTAAAATTTCGCCTATCACGATAGCCATATTTTTATTTTCTTTAAGTTAATTGTTAACGGGCAATATATTTAATATCTTGGCAGCTTAACCTATCTTTAGTAACGACCGTTCGTAGCTCTCAAGGATATACCAATATTTTCAGTTGGTTATGTAAAGTATGCTTACAAAGTGATTACAACAAATAGCAGAGCTTCAATCATTGTTCGATTCACAGATGTGTGGAATCTTCAGTTTAAGCCAATTCTGAGTTGCATCAATATCAAACGCTCGACACCCATAACCAACATTAAGTAGCTCTTCAGGTAAAAACTCATCATATTTTTCTATTTTCTTTTCAACAACCAATTTTGCCAACTCTGTGTTGGACGAAAGACCTTGCTGAGTCAGTTCGTATAAACAAGCGACTACGCTTTCCGCATTTGATTTTTCTACTTCAATTACACCAGCATAAGCTCCGGCTGAAAATCCTTTTTGTGTGAGTAAGGCAACAAGAGTATTAACCACTTTATCGCCCATCCATGTAAAGATACATGTGCTATTTCCATTCTGGATGATTGATGTGCTCTTTAAATTTGCATGATTAAAATAATCTATTGCTTCACTAAATAATTCTTTCGCCTTAGTATCAATAAAGTCTACTTTTTGATTTCCAATTGATATTCGATAATCACCTTCCCTTAAAATATTGAACATTTCTTGTCTTACTTTGTCATGAATAGACATCCCTTCACCGCCAAATTTTGGAGGCTTACCACCTTTTGTTTTTTCAACACGAATAACTTTTTTATCGGAATCAACATCAATAACTTTCCACCTACGACCACTGAAAATTATATGCTGTCCTTCCATAATTAGTGAGTCTATTGGTAAAGTTCCCAATGATTTATTTCCCACTAAAACTCGATATTCTTCAGGTGTTTTAAATACAGCATAAAAAGAATAGTGACCTACCAAGCGTTCTCCTAAAACACCTAACACCAACTCTCCACTAGAAAGCTGAGTTAAAAGTTCCGATTTACCCATATGGCTCAACAATATTTTAAAATGTTTAATCGATGTATGTTGAAATGGTCCATTCTTACAGAGTAATTCAAAAATTTGATCTGCTCTTACTCCTCCCCATTGAGCAATGGTTGCAAGAACTTGATGAAGTAATGTTGAAAAGTGCATTAAACTGTCGTCTGCTGGCTCAAACCATTTACTTTCAATTAATAGCCTGATCATCGCTAACGATTGAATTAACTCTAGACGCAAGCAATCAACTATATTGGATTTTTCACTTAGCTCATTTTCTGCGATTAACATTCGTAGAATAGCAGGAGAACCTCTTCTTCCTGACCGCCCCATTCGCTGACGTAAGCTAGAAACAGAGTGCGGAGCCGTAACTTGTACAACAGAATTTACCTTTCCTATATCAATACCTAACTCAAGTGTCATGGTACACACCGCTGTTGTGGGTAGCGTTTCTTTTTGAAGACGAGCTTCTAGCTCTTCTCTTATTTCCTTAGATAACGAGCCATGATGAGGATAAAATTCATTAGGCACAATATTCTGTTCACAAAAATCAGTAAGCTGCGCGGCAATACTTTCTGTTCTTTTTCTACTATTCGCAAAGACTAAATGGGAGTCTCCTCGACACAAATCATATACCTTTTGACATATCTGATATTCGGCAGTATCTCGTTCATCATCAGCTTTAAGGTCAAGTGGTTCAACATATCCTTGAACTTGTACCTTAAACGTAGATTGACTTTTAGTACTAGTGATAATTTCGCAAGACAATGTTTGATTAGGGCGAAGTAGATGTGGCACTTTATCTAATTCTCCTAATGTTGCGCTCAAAGCAACACGGGGAATTGGACTATAAAACTTTCCCAATAAGTGTTCTATCCTATTAAGAATAGAAAGAAGGTGATGCCCACGTTCTGAACCTATAAAAGCATGGAATTCATCAATAACAATATATCTTAAATTCGAAAATGCCTGCTTAGTCCACCCAGCCTCTCGTACCAATAACGATTCAAGAGACTCAGGTGTTATAAGCAATATTCCTGACGGCTTCTTCTTCGCTTTCGATTTCTTAGATTGAGGGCTATCACCATGCCAAGGGGTAACCTCCATATCTAACATGTCACAGAGACTTTCTAAACGCCTATATTGATCGTTAATTAATGCTTTTAAAGGACTTATGTAAAGAATACCGAAACCATCATCTAAGTCGGCTATAGCACTACAGGCTGGTAAAAAAAAAGCCTCAGTCTTCCCTGATGCTGTTGAAGCACTGATTAATACATCTTTCTTACCTTCTAAAATAGGAAGAATGGCTTTTTTCTGAATTTCTCTTAAGTCTGGCCAACCTTGTTTAAAAAGCCATTTCTGTACTCTAGTATCCAGATGTTTATATGCATCCATCATAGAGAAAAGTTTGCCAACCCGTCAGGACTCTCTTCAGTTTCACTTTCGACATCAAGTGTCATATCACTGGGTTTTTCTTCTTCAACAGTCAATTTTTTAATCAATTCAGACCACTGAATAGAAGGATTTTGTTCGAGTACAGCTAACATATCCAGAAAGGTTTTTATCGTATTTCTTGGCGTTCTGAAATAAGCTTCCCCGATCGTCTGGCTACAGTGGTGTAAAAAAGATTTTAGTGCATCATCAGGAATGAGGTAATTGGCGCTATCACCACCTGCAAAGACATGCCGTAAGTTCTTTAACAGTATGTATAGTTCTTCTGGTGTCAAACTGGCTAGGTGGAGTGCCGGAGAAGAATAATCAATTACTCCAGCCCTTTGAGCAAAGGTATTTTCTGCAAGTCGAGTTTGAAGTGCTTCATAGCTATATAACCCTTTTCTTGGATCTAATAAAAACTCTGGCGTTCCCCCTAGTAAGAACCCTATATATTCAGCACTTCCTTGTAAGCAATCATTTAAAATTCTAAGAATTTGTTCATAATTTGAAGTGCGAGCTTGTGTGCTATTTAGCTTATATAAATTAACCATCTCATCAAGATTAACAAGAAGCCCTTGATAACCTGCTTGACGTACAAATAGACTCATCAATTTCAAAGCATCATAAAAAGAAGAATCAGAAATGATGGTTCTCACACCGAGGTCTTTTCGTGCATCTGTTTTAGTTGCATATTCGGCACGTAACCAGCGTATGGCATTGGACTTTAACAATTCATCACCTTGCTCATGTCCATTCCAATATGCTTCAATCACTTTAGCAAAATCATAACCACCAACTAGCTCAGATAATAGCGACAACCTTTCATGGATAATGTCTGTTACGCTCTCGTTTTTTGCATCTGCCTCTTTACAAGCTTCAGTAATAAAGCGTTCAACTACACTTGTAAGGGCGTTACCATCGGGTTTGTTACGAGTTGATAAATTTCTCATCAGCTCTGAATATAGATTTCTAGCTTGCCCTGATGATGCATGGATTCGTCGATCAGGTGCCAAATCAGCGTTTACAGTCACAAGTTTTTTTTCTAACGCAATAGATCGCACAACACTTAAAAAGAAAGTTTTCCCTGAGCCATATTCGCCAATAATCAATCTAAATGCTGAGCCACCATCACAAATTTTTTCGATGTCTTTATAAAGTGCCTCAAGTTCCTTCGAGCGTCCAACTTGAATATGTTGAATTCCTATTTTAGGAGTTACGCCAGACTTCAAAGATTGAATGATCGCATCTTTTTCTTTTGCTCTAATACGCTTTTGAGACATAACTAACTTATCCTTTTAATTCTTCAACAATTTCAATATCTACATAAATATCATCGTCATCTTCAAGCACTGGTGCATCAACAACATCAAACGACCAATCGTTAATTGTTTCAATTGCTCCATCGACCATTAACCCCAACTTCTGACAAAGTTCCAGCACTTCTTTTCTGGCCCACTGATCTTTAACTATAAGCTCTTGATACAGAGTGTTATGCGAAGTGTCTAGCATACTGGCAGCCTGGTTAGACGTTGTTAATATTTGTTCTTCTTTCTGAGGTGGCTCTTCGTCAACAAATATAGATCCAAGCATACTTTGAACCTCAGATGTTTCTGATTCATGTAAGGCCAATAGCTCCTCATCTAAAGTAAATCCTGTTTTATCTGCTGTTCTTGACACCTCTTTTGGTACTAAAGTTGACGATTTACTTGAAGAAACATTATGAATGTCACTAGTCACAAGTGATTTGTCTAAACCTAAAGCTACATATAACTTTTCTAATTGTTTAATTTCTGAGGGATCTATTTTTCCATCCGCTAATGCTACAGTTAGTAAAATGTGGCTAACAACTGATTTTGCTTTGGTATCCAACTTCCCTAATCGTGCTTTCAAACCATTCATATTGGCAGGCGAATTTAACCTCCATGTTAGGTATGCATGTAGTGATTTTTTCTCTGTTGGTGATATTTTGATATCATGATTGATAAGTTGATGGAGTACATTCAATTCATCTTCATCTAAGTGAGAATCAATATTTGCGACCATTGCCCCTAGACGAAGTGCCATTCCAATTTCATTAAAAGCTTTAGATGGTTCGAAATACTCGCCATGACCTTCAGTAAATAGTACCAATTTACCGTCAAGTGAAGGCTTTGCATTGTGATATCTTGAATCAGGCGCTATTCCAAACCCTGCTTTTGTAGAGAGATTTTGAATTAACTCTAGTTCTTTCTTATTTATTTTTTCAGGTAGAGATATTCCCATTTGTGCCCAAAAATCTGAAACTGAAACTAAACCAGCATCATTTTGAATAGCAGCATTAGCCCACATTTTAAAATTACTTATAAACGAAGATGAATTCTCGTTAATTAATTCATCAGGCAGTAATAAAATTGCAGCAACATCTTTGCTAGAAGTGCCTTTCTTACCTAGGTAACGACTATATGGCTCTAATTCATCAGTACATGCATCAGCAATTGCAATTAGCTTTTTAGTTGGCCCTTTAAGCATACTAGGATCTGGAAGTTCTTTTTGATCTATTGTAACGCCTCTAATAGTGTTGCTAGCAGGCCAATATTGGATATCTAGTTTTGTTTTATTAGGTTTGACTACAAAGCCTTCAACATATTTTTTTACATATTTAGATTTAAACAACTGAGCAAACTTATCATTACATCGACGGGCTGGTGTTCTCAATGAATATTCGGGGTAGTAATGAGTCCACGCTAGAGCGATCTCTGGAGAGATAGGCTCTCCCTTAGAAACAGAGGTAGAAAGGTTGAATTTGAACAATAGTGAATTATTGTTTAACGAATAGTCTTCAGGAGATAGATATACAATTTCTGGTCTAACTAAGCACATTAATTCAAGCAAGCGACTAGCATAGTTTGAGAAGGAGCGACTATCCCCATAAATACTCTTTAACCTTAAAACTTCATTGAATATCGCTTTATATTCAATATCATCTACTTTACCTTGTGCTGCATCGACCGTGACTCGTCTTTCAATACCATAAAAATAAATAAACACATAGCCAATAGATGTAGAAGGATCATTTCTGCTACTGAATAACCAGTCAATATAAGCCCCTCTAGCCTTTGGTGATAAGGTTATATATTTTGGCCAATACCCTAAACTGTCATCAGTGAATAAGTAATTTGTAACTTCAACTTGAAGAGTATCATCAACTAGTGAAGCTTCAGTTTCTTGGTTACTAAAGTAGCTAGAATCGGTATCTAGAGCTTTTAATATACCGCCATAATAGAAATTTCCTTTGGACAAAACTTTGCCATTTATTTCTACAGTCTCATTCTCATTAATCCATCTACCAGGTAATTTATTTTTACTTTTTTCTTCTTCGTAACCATGAGAAATAGTAAATGTAGCTAAATTGTCATCATCTTCCATGTTTCTATTCGAGGAATAAACTTGAGGGGAGTTTTGTGTTACCACAGTTTTAGTCCTTGGCTTATTAGATTGAACTTTACCCTTAGGCTTTGAACTACTGAATATTTTATATATGACAAAACACACACCAATAAAAAATAGTAACTCCATCTTTTCCCTCCCAAAAATACATTTATTTTATATTAGCATGTCATCATTAAACTGTTCTATTTGGTTTAATGCGCTTCTTATCTCTTACCCAGGTAACAGAGCCATTGGTTTGCTTCATTTCAAATAAATCTATTGAAGCAAATAGATCACTAAGCTTTTTAAACCCATAGTTTCTTTGGTCAAAAGAGGCGTGATTAGAAATGTGTTTTCCAATAGGTCCTAAATTAGCCCAGCCATCATCATCTTCGGATGATTCTACGGCTTGGCGGAGCATATTCATTAGCTTGGTATCACACTTGATGTGTGCTTCTGATTTTTGTTTGGACTTATCTTGATTGTGTATTTCATCTAAATACAAAAATTTTGAACAGCTATTAACAAATGCCATTGGCGCTTTACGTTCACCAAAGCCTATAACAAATTTGCCGTCAGCTAATGCGCGAGTCACTAGTGGTGTGAAGTCGCAATCAGAAGAAACGAGACAGATGGTATCAACATCTTTGGTATATAAAATATCCATTGCATCAATAACAAGCGCAATATCAGTGGCATTTTTGCCTTTGGTCAAATCAAACTGCTGGATTGGTTGAATGGCGTATTCGTGAAGCACATCTTCCCATGGCTTGATACATGGGCTTTTCCAGTTACCGTAGGCCTTACGAATATTGACAACGCCATAGCGTGCTAGCTCAGAAAGTATGATGTCTATTTTGGCGGCTGGCGCATTGTCTGCATCGATGAATAATGCGATTTTTTCCTTATCCTTCAAACGTGACTCCTTTTCAACGTTACGAACATTTCCTTAATAGTACATTTATGCCATATCAGTATGAAATAGCAACGTTTCTTTTGTAGAGATAGGATTATTAGTTGTTTTAAAACAAATTTCTGGGTCTATTAACAGCAAACTAACAGTTAGATGGTTGTATTTCACTTAATGATTATCACCGGATCTAAATTCTTCAGCTACATTTAATGTACGACCAAGACATAAGCTAAAACATGAAAAAACTAACGCCGGAACAATTAACTTTTGATGCACTAGATAGCCGTTGGGATCCCAATGGCAGAAATATTTATAGCAACATGACGCTTGATGATTTGTTGTTAGTTGCTAAACGGTCTCATCAGTTGAAACAAAGAACCCACCGTCACTCAATGCATGATTCTTCAAAAGATGAGAATCACGAGTCATAAGGTCAAAAACCTTTTCTCTTTTATTACCTATTTTTTTAATCAACCGGTTATAACGATTACGGTACAAGTCTGGTCGATTTTCCTCTTTTTCCGCTTTGCTTTCTTGATATTCGTTTTGCATCTCAACAAACGTCTGACTATCTAGCCTAATCAAAACAGTCCAGTCTAAATCAAATTGACCTGGCTTAATCCCCTATTTTTCCGAGCCTGGATAGGCATGGTGGTTGTTATGCCAGCTTTCACCTTAACTTAACCTAACCTCTCCTTTCTTAATATTGGAAAAAAAAAGGCGAATCAATTACGATTCGCCTTCCAATAACCCTCAGCAAGAGGTTTCAACTAGATCGATTGTGCTCAGCTTTTACTATTTTTACTTTCAAACTCTATTAAAGTTTCAAACTTGTTTTCGGAGTTTCAAACTTTATTCGAATTTGACATTTATATCGCCACTGACATAAGTTTTATATCGATACTGACATAAGATTTATATCACCACTGACATAAGATTTATATCGGCAAATGGCTACTTATTTCTAACTTATTCAAATCCCTTGCAAAGAACCAAATCATCTAAAAAAACAGTTAATGTAATATTTTGCTATATAAGATTTACAAAAGTGAGCATTGAGCCATTAGAGTTATATATCAATAATTGTATTTGATTTACAAAACAATCCTCACCAAATAAGTAATCCAGGAAATAATCACGAAAAATTCAGCAGAACAATAATATAACTGTAGGTATATTTATTAACAAACACCAATAAATTATATAAAAATCAGTATTATGAAAGATTTTCCGCCAATGGTAGCATGTAATTGAACTTGCCAATAGAGGCATAAATCAAAAGGAAAAATAATGGCTAATTTATTAGTAAAAGAAAAAAAAGGTAGAACGTTCCGATTACTCGATTGAAGTGGTCAAGTAATATTGGCCACAGTTTTGTAGCTTAACCTGTACCTTCGCTCTGATTCATTTGGGCTTATTCCACCGTTGTACGTATGTGGCCTCGTCTTGTTGTAATAATCCATGATGTAATGAATGATAGCTTGTTTCGCTTCAGTAAAATTCTTATATCCTATTGTTGGTATCCATTCAGTTTTCAAACTTCTAAAAAAACGTTCCATAGGTGCATTATCCCAGCAATTGCCACGACGACTCATACTTTGTGTTATTTGGTAGCGCCACAGTCGTTGTCTGAATTTCCTACTCGTATAATGCGTGCCTTGATCTGAATGAAATATAACGCCTTTTGGCTGTCCTCGACTTTCATAAGCCATCATTAACGCTTGCATTGTTAATTCACTATCGGGTGAATTTGATAGTGCCCAACCTATAACTTTTCGACTAAATAAATCAAGAACGACTGCAAGATAAGACCACCGTGTGCCTGACCAAATATAGGTCACATCACCGCACCAGGAGGTATCAGGCTCAACAACCGCAAATTGACGTTGCAATATATTAGGGATGGCTACATGTTCTTTATTCACTTTTTTATAATTATGCTTAGGTATTTGACAGCTGACCAAGTTTAGCTCGCTCATTAAGCTTGCTGCGCGATAGCGACTTAAAGGGTATCCTTCATTCGTCAACATATCTGAAATACTTCTCGCACCCGCAGAGCCGCCACTTATCACATGAAAGCGTTTGACCTCAGCTCTCAACGTAACCTCACTGACGCTTAAACTGTTATCCCTTGTTACCCAATATTTATAGCTGCTGCGATGTACTTCAAAGACATCGCATAGCTTATTAATTGGGTATTTTATTTTGTTGCTCTGATTGAGTTTCTCAATTAATAAGAATTGTTCAGGGAGTCTGACATCAACAGAGCAGTAGCCTTTTTTAAAATATCCTTTTCAAATTCAATTTGTTCTATCCGCTTTTTAAGTGCGCGTATTTCAATTTGCTCAGCGGTCATTGGTGATGCTTTAGGTTTGATCCCTTTACGCTCTTCTCTAAGCTGTTTAACCCACTTGCTGATAGTTGAATAACCAACTCCCATTGCTTTAGCTGCATCTTCGTGGGTATAACCATTATCAACAACTAGCTGAGCTGTTTCTAATCTAAATTCGGCACTAAAATTTGGACGTTTCTTCTTTGTCATTTGTATCACCTAATGTTTGATGAGATGCATAATAACATCTCTAAGTAGGTGGCCAAATTAACTATGCCACTTCAAACAGAGCCAACTAATAACACCATAGATTTTGTAGCATCCAAAGGTGGGGGGGTGGTTAATAACTTAATATTCACTTCCACAACCCGCTAACGACACCTGCCTCTAGCTCTTGATCTCATATATACCCATGATACTTCAAGATGCGAGTTTCAGGATGCTTGAGCGATTCATGATCAAGACACATCTTTTTATTAATGGCGCTCCCTTAAGAAAAGATGTAACGAAGAACATGGTTTGCTCAAACATCCCCGTGGGCTGGTTTAGAAACGCTTTATGCCACGTTATTGATTTCGACAAGGACGCTACATGGATGTAGCTTATTAGAGAATGCAGGAGCATATTCTCCTGAACAACCATTCTCTTCAATCAATGCCTTGTCTAAAAACATTTCTAATTCCAGCTGAATCCTGCATCTTGAGGTAACATGGGTATACATTATCTCCTTACTTAATTTAGGAGATAAACATGAGGATTTCGCGTAGCCAAGAACAATGGCAAACCATCATTGAAGATCAACAAACCTGTGGTTTAACCATCCTTAATTATTGCCAAAAACAGCAATTATCAATCTCTGTGACTTACCTAAGCCTATTATTACGTGAGCTAATTTATGCCTATCCTTATTTGTTTTTTGTTCTTGTTCTATTTGTTTTTTTAACCTTTTTCTTGACTTGTTTAGGCGCTTTTGAAAACTCTTTATGGAAAGGCTGTTCGGTAACCACAGGAATAACTTGCCCTATGCTATTTTCAATATTAGTTAATTGCCTTATATCATTTTCTACCGCAAATGAAATGGCCATGCCACTTTTCCCGGCACGAGCAGTTCGCCCAATACGGTGTATGTAGTTTCTTGGATCTTCAGGCAGGTTATAGTTAATGACTAAACTAATATTATCAACATCAATGCCACGAGCAGCAACATCAGTTGCCACTAATACTCTTAGATTCGAATCTTTAAAGTTTTGTAACGCTTCTTCCCTAACGGCTTGTGTTTTACCACTGTGAAGGCTAGCGGCAGTTATTGATGCTTTTTCTAGTGCTTTAACAATGATGTCGGCGCCATACTTTGTTTTACAAAAGATGAGCACTTTGTCATAGTCGGAATTTGTTAGGATATTAAATAGCAAAGGTACTTTATTCGATTTATCAAGATGGTATACACTTTGATTAACCAAGTCGATAGTAACGGTTTCAGCAGTAATTTGAATTTTTGTTGGATCCGTTAATATTGCTGTCGCTAGTATCTCTATTTCAGCAGGCATAGTAGCTGAAAACAATAGTGTTTGTCGGTTCTTTGGCAGTTTAGATATGATAGTTTGAACATCCTTAAAGAACCCCATATCAAGCATTGTATCTGCTTCATCTAACACAAATACTTCTAACGCCTTAAAATTTATATCGCCCGTTTCAATTAAATCTAATAACCTTCCAGGGGTGGCCACTAAAACATCAAGTCCAAGTGCGATAGAGTCAACTTGATCTTGTCTTCCTACACCACCATAAACAACCTTAGTTTTAAGCCCTAAACCATCAGAGTAGTCATCAATGTTTTGCATTATTTGCGAGGCAAGCTCTCTCGTAGGCGTTAGTATAAGCGAACGCGTGCTCTTCGCTTTGATATCTATTTTATTTCGTCCAAAATTATTGATAATAGGCAATGAAAAGGCTGCAGTTTTTCCTGTTCCCGTTTGCGCTATACCAAGAAGATCTTTGCCATTAATAAGCGCGGGGATACATTCTTTTTGGATCGGTGTGGGCTGTTTATAGCCTTTAAGACTCACGCGGTCAATAATTGACTCTAAAAGTGAAAATGCTTTAAATTCTGACATACTATCTCGGTATTCTTTAATCAATAGCCTATTATTCTAACAGAATGCTTTAACATATTTAAGACGTATTCAAGGTGACTATTTCTGACATGGGGTGATGACGAATTTCCACAAAATAGTTCACAAAAAAATAGTTCAGTAATCAAGTGTTCTGACCCCTTGATTTTACTAATGTAAATGATTCAGGTGATTTTTAGTGCGCGGATTATAAGGAAACTGGCGGGGATGTCTTTAGTGTTTGGACTGGCTAAAGAAGTTGAAATTATGAACAGCTTAAAATATTAGATAACTTAGGTTGTGATGCAGTACAAGGATATTATATTGATAAATATTTGCTAAAAGAATGTTTTACTCGAAATAAAACACTAAAAAACCTTAACAATCAACGTGTTAGGATTTTATGGCTATACAGGCTTCACTTAATTACTTATACTTGGCAACAGTTTAATCTTTTCTATTTTAGGTTCTTAAATATGCTCATCAAACACAAATTAATTGCTAATACCGCAATTCTAACATTTTCTATGATAATGATGTTGGCGTTATTAACTTACGCTATCTCATCGTTGCAAAATGATATAGCTATAGCGGGTTATATTGGTAAAGTGGAAAGTTCAGTGCTGCAATTAAGACGTAATGAAAAGGATTTTATTGCTCGCAAAGATCTCAAGTATTTTGAAAAATTCAATCAAAATATGCAGGGATTACATCAACAAGTTTTAGTATTAAAAAAGGCTTTTGCTATTTCAGGACTAAATTCAACTGAATTTGCTAATATGCAGTCTATTTTAACTGAGTATAATCAGCATTTTAAAGAATTTGTTGCTATGCAGCAGCGCATAGGTTTACATTCGAAAGATGCTTTATATGGTGAGTTAAGAAGTGCTGTGCATGATGTTGAAGAGCTAATAGGTGATGAAAACTTTCAACTACTCAGTGACATGTTACAGCTTAGACGTAATGAAAAAGATTTTATGTTGCGTCTTGATGATAAATATGTCGAACGTTTACAAAAAAATGTTAGTAAACTTATAACCGATGTTGCTAGCAGTAATTTTTCAACAGATAAAAAACAACAGGTAAGTAATTTATTAACAAACTATGAAAATACTTTTATTAGCTTAGTTAAAGCTCAAAAAAAATTAGGCTACCACGCAAAAGATGGTTTGTTAGGCGTTATGCGTAATACCGTTCATCAAGTCGATGATATATTGATGAAATTGGTAAAAAGCAGCCAACAAGCGGTAGCCGATGATAGTCAATTTATCCATACTTTAGCCTATAGCTTGTTTTTTAGTGTTTTGATAGTAGGTTTGTTTTTTGCTTGGATAATTAGCAAGAGTATATTAACCCCCATTACTGAATTGAAAAGTGTGATGGAATATATTGCTAAAACAAATGATTTAACTAAGGAAGTTAAAGTAACAGGTGGTGACGAATTATCTGATATGGCCAAGGTGTTTCGCCAGATGTTGAGCAGTTTTCGTCATTTAATTATTGAAGTTAATAATTCGGTAGCAACCTTAAACTCGGCGACAGGTAGTTTGGCTGAAAATATTTATAATGCCAATGAGGGAGTTGAAAGCCAAATGCAGCAAACGGATCTTGTCGCCACAGCGGTTACTGAAATGGTGGCTACGGTTACTGAAATTGCTAATAATACCAGCGAAGCAGCCGATAAAGCCGAAGCAACTAACACAAATGCTAATAAGGGTAAGCGCGGGGTTGAGCAAACTATCAGCCAAATATCGAATTTATCAGAAAAATTATTAGCATCTGAAAATGTGGTTAAAGAATTAGAAAAAGAAAGTATCACTATTGCCTCCGTGCTTGGTGTTATACGTGGTATAGCAGACCAAACTAACTTATTGGCATTGAATGCCGCTATTGAAGCAGCACGTGCTGGAGAGCAAGGTCGAGGCTTTGCAGTTGTTGCTGATGAGGTTCGGACCTTGGCTAGTAGAACACAAGAGTCAACCCAAGAAATTGAGACCATTATTGATTTATTGCAAACACGCACACAAGAAATCGTTAAATTAATGGCAACTTGTCGAGATCAAGGTCAAGAGAGTGTCGAACAAGCGAGTTCAGCTGGTGCGATGTTAGAGGAAATCACGCAAGATGTTGCTTTAATAATGGATATGAATGGTGCCATTGCTCTCGCGATTCAAGAACAAAGCACAGTAGCATCAGAATTGAATCAGCATGTAGTAATGATCAGAGATGTGACTGAACAATCAGCCGCAGCCGCTAAGCAAAATGAACAGATGAGTGAGGAGTTAACACAACAAGCACAAGTATTACATAACGAAGTAAGTCGATTTACGGTATAAAGTCTTTGTCTTACTATTTGGATTGATTAACTTGAGATCTGCTTAAGCACCGAGTTTTTCTACATAGCTATCAATCCAAATTCACTCGGTGATAGTCTATACGTGGCTTCTGTTTTTTAAACAATAAGCCACGACCCCTGAAATCACCTTCAGCATGAATCCTGTCTCGCTACGATGTCGACCACAGAAAATAAAGGGACACCCCTAAATTTGATCTTCTAAACGTTCCTCACTAATTATTAATGCCTTCTCTATCGATAACAGACATGATAGTTCCGGTCATTGTCGCTATTAGCTTTTTCTGTTCTCCCGTGAATGCAAACAACTCGCCTTCAGCTACGGTTATTGTTCTTCCTGATTTTTTTACTGTACCTATTGCTATAAATTTATCTCCTTTTGCAGGGGATAATAAATTTACTTTAAATTCAATAGTTAATACCTCTGAGTCTTTTGCCATTAATGAAAAGGCTGCATAACCACAAGCACTATCTAATACTGTTGAAACGATGCCCGCATGAATAAAACCATGTTGCTGAGTTAAACTTGGCAAATGTATGAACTCAAGTTCAACTTGACCCGGTTTTACAGAGATAATTGAAGCATTCACAGTTTTCATAACTTCTTGACGGTTAAAGCTGTCTCTAACTTTACTTTCAAAAGCATTATCTCTTGGTATAAATTTGTCCATGGAATTCACCTTAAATAGTTTTAATTATTAAAATAGATATAATTATCAGTGAAATACAACTATATTACTTTCTGATAACATACTTAATCGCCTTAAATTCAAACATTAAATTTTATTAAAAAATAATGATACTCTTTGGATCCTTTAATTAACTTTTTTCGATAAAATTAACCGTGTGATTAACTTAACCGTTTTAGCGCTTGCTGATAGCCACTAGCTAATTGATCAATCAACTGCGCGATAGTTAATTGTTCGGTGATCGCACTAATACCATGGCCAGCAGACCAAATGTCCTTCCAAGGTTTTGCGGTTACTTCACCCTCTTTGACATGATCATCTAGACTGGTTTCGGTACCAATATCAAAAACATCGGGCTTGGGTAAATTATTAAGATCATACCCTGCGTTTTCGACACTTTGTTTAAGGAAGCTTGCCGGAACACCTGAGATAGCATCGGTGTAGACGATATCGGCGGCGGAGCTGTCGATAATCATCTGCTTGTAATCAGGATTAACCGGGCATTCGCTGGTGGCTAAAAAACGCGTCCCCATCGAGACCAAGTCAGCGCCTAAACAGCGCACTGCGGCAATTTCTTCACCGGTAGAAATACCGCCAGCCAAAATAATCGTTTTATCAAAGAAGCTACGTAGTTCTTGCACTAGTGCAAACGGATGCATAGTACCAGCATGCCCGCCAGCGCCAGCGCAAACACCAATTAATCCATCTACGCCAGCTTGCATGGCTTTTTTACCATGCTTGGCATTGGTCACATCATGAAATACTACGCCACCGTATGAGTGTACCGCGTCAACCACCGACGCGACCGCACCTAAGGAGGTAATTAACAATGGCACCTGATGTTTCACTAAAATAGCTAAATCAGCTTCAACCCGTGGGTTAGTTTTGTGAATAATAATATTCACTCCAAAAGGAGCAGGTTGTTTACCGCTGCTTGCTTCAAAATCGCTCAAAGCCTGCTTAATTTCAACAACCCATTGTTCAAAACCTTCGGTAGTGCGCTGATTCGCTGCAGGAAAAGTACCGATAATACCTGCCTTACAGTTTTCTATGACCATTTGCGGGTTAGAGGCCAAAAACATTGGTGCAGAAATAACAGGCAATGATAATCGCCCGATAAATTGTGGTGGTAATGCCATCATTAATTCCTTTGATAAGTGCCGTGCTATTTTTCGATATCACCATTGTAGAGAACTGCGTAACAAGATAATATTGGCTAAAATGACAATTTAATGGGGATAACAGACATAATGACAACATCAGTGGTAAATTGTGCCGTGGTAGCGCTAGATGGCTGTTATGGTTCCAGCCTTCATGGCTTAGTCGACGTGTTTGTAGTGGCCAATGCCCATTTAAAAAAGGAGCTTGGCCATAAGCATAAATTGTTTCAGTGGCAGTTTTTTACCAGCGGACAACAAACAATTGAAACGAGTAATGGCTTGCCGATGACACATACACTAGCAGAAAAGAGCGAACAGCATTTTGATGTGATTTACATACCAGGGTTTTGGTATCAAAACGCGATACACTTTAATCAAAAACTGAATAGTCTCAGCCCATTATATCAATGGCTAATAAAGCAACATGCTCAAGGTGCGATCATCTGCGCCAATTGCACCGCTACTTTTTTGTTAGCCCAAACAGGACTATTAAATAACAAAGCAAGCACCACAGTATGGTGGATTGAACACTTATTTAAGCAGCGTTATCCAAGCATAGATCTTAAGATGCGCGAACTCATTGTTGAACAAAACAACCTAATTAGCGCCAGCGCAGCGACCTCTCATTTTCAACTTGGTTTGCACTTAATCACCAAATTCGTGCCGAAAACGATCATGCAACAAGTCGCCAAAACCATGCTTATTGATACACGAAAAACGAATATGTCGATGGAGTTAATGCTCAACCTAGTGACAGAGCATGATGATCCTATGGTACAACAGGCACAAAACTGGATTAATAAGAACCTCTCTAACCCCTTTAGCATCACAACCCTAGCGAGTGAGTTGGCGGTTAGTGAGCGTACCTTAACTCGGCATTTTAAAGACGCACTGGCGATCTCACCAATTAAATTTGTGCAACTTCAGCGGATCAACACGGCTAAATACCTGCTTGAAACTAGTGACCTAAGCCTAGATGAGATTATCGATAATATTGGTTACAAAGACAAAAGTACCTTTTCAACGCTATTCAATGCCCAAACGGGCATACCGCCGATGAGTTACCGACGCCAATTTAGACAGCAATAAGCAGACCGTTTTAGCGAGTTCGATAAAATGTCTAAACCTAAATTACTTGCTCCTCCTGTAATAAAGACTCTTTATATTTTTTACTTCTAATCACCACTTCCCCATGACATGCTGGTGTGTTTTTAACGCCACCGACATGAAAATATATATCTATTTTAATTTTCATATATCAGGATTTTTGAAAGATTAAGAAAATAAACTTATTCCAGATAATTCGTAGTTAGTTGTCGAGAACCTTGACCGTTTATCCCGTGAAACTATTTTAAGTGTACTACGACTGTTTATGAAGCGGCTAGAGCTAGGCATAACGGTTATTACAGGTATGGATAAAAAATTTACGACAAGTAGTCTCCTCACAGAATGTGTAATTTTCTGATATTCTTTGAATGACACCTTAAATAATTCAAAATTGTGCTTGAATTGATGGAGATGAACGTCTGTATTTGTTGATATAGTAGACATTTATGCCATATCAGGTTAATAATATGATTATGATATATTTGCTGACTGCGCATCGAATGCTCTGCCGTAAATGCAATGTAACGCAGAGTATGGTTTACTCAGCCTTCCCCAAGGGCTGGTTTAGAAACGCTTTATGCTTCGTTATTGATTTTGAGAAGGGAGAACCATTCTCTTCAATCAATGCCTTGCCTAAAGTTGTTTCTAATTCCAGCTGAATCATGCATCTTCAAGTGGAATGGGTATAGACCCCTTACTAAGAGTAAAAGGTTTAAAATGATTAAATGGTTATTAACATTACTATTACCTTTGGTTGCAGCCTCACATATTTTAGCGAGTGAAGTTAATGTTGACTCGTTAAAAGCAACATTAATAGAGCTTTCCCTAAATGATGCGGCGCGAATAGAGCCATTAGTTGAATTAGCAAACTTTTATCTTTATCTCAACCCAAAAAAAACAGTACATTATGCGACACAGGCATTAGCCCTTTCTAAACGTCATAATAATATTTTCAATAAAGCAAAAACATTACGTTTACTTGGACAAGCTGAAATGTATCAAGGCTTAAACCAAGAAGCTTTTGCTCATTTGAACCAAGCAATTGAAAGCGCAAATGCTAGCGAAAACTTTCATTTAATATCTGTTGCAAATAGAGCCATGGGCGTATTTTACGAACTTCTTATTGATCATGAAAATGCAATAAAATACTACATTGAAGCATTAAAATTTGCTAAGTTAGGCGATAAAAAAGAAGATTTAGCGATGGTTTTTAATAACCTAGGGAATGTGTTGAATTCTCAAAATGACCATATAAATGCTGCTAAATATTTTGAACAATCAATAGACATTAATACAGAACTCAATGACATTGAAATGAAAATGAATGCTTCTGTTGGCTTAAGTGTATCCTTCTTAAAATCAGGAAAATTGCTCAAAGCACAAAGTTTACTAGAAAAAGTTATAAGTAAACCGTCTCTTATCAGTGACTTTACCTTTAGTGAAGCATCGGTCAATTTGGCTCATGTGTATAAGCTGTCAAAAGAGTTTTCCTCAGCTAAGTCCCTCTATAAATTTGTTATCAACGATGAAAAGGGCAGCGCTTATCCACCTGCTGTTGCCGCTGCATATTTAGGCTTAGGTGAAATTTTGATTCAAACGAACCAAATAAAAGAAGCCGTTGATATATACCAAAAGGGTATCATTGAAGTGAAAGATAAAATATCAGTGGAAAGTGAAATGGCACTGTATGAGAATTTAGCTAAATTAGAGTTAAGCCAGGGAAATTTTGAAGCAGCTGCAACAATTCAATCAGAATACATTGAGAGAAGAAATCAAATTCAACCTTTAATGCAAGAAGGTATTGTTCAAAAATTAGAAAACCAATTACAAATGGAACGAGATTACATAAAACTGCAAAATCAATTACTTATTAGTGAACGAGAATCTCGACACTCTTCCTTATACTTATTTGCTGTTATTGTTTTTTCACTGATCAGTTTAGTTTTATTCCTCATATTGATGCTAAGAAAACAAGTGATCTCTCGTTTAGAAGCCACCAACATAACATTAAAAAAAGCCTCTGAAACCGATCCTTTAACTGGTATTGGAAATCGACGTTTTCTTGAAAATAAAATCAACTCATTTAAAGGGAAAGATATTCAAATGGCTTTCTTATTGCTCGATATCGACCACTTTAAAGATATTAATGACAATTTTGGTCACGATGCCGGTGATGTGATCCTAGTAGCAATTGCAGATACGATTAAAAGACTCTGTCGCAAGGATGACCTACTTGCCCGTATAGGTGGAGAAGAATTTGTTATTTTGAATATGAACAGCAATGAAGAGTCTGCTTATTTATTTGCTGAAAGAGTAAGAGTTTGTGTTGAAGGTCTGGCAAGATCCTTTGAAGCAACAGTCACAACAAGTATCGGTGTAGCTTTAGGCAATATGAAAAAAGCTAGTTATGATGATCTGTACAAACAAGCTGATATTGCACTTTACTCAGCTAAAGACCAAGGACGTAATAAAGTACTATTGTACTCAAAACAAAATGCCCTCAGAATGATTAAATAATTTTTTTTTGGAGCTCCCGCTTTTAAATAAAGATAAAACTGCGCAATGATTTACTATCATCTCAAATAAAACATCAATGTGATGATATTGAGCAAGCGCTAGCTAAATTAAAAACAAAACCAATAGACGCGGTAATTTTTGTCGGTACTTATCAACCTTTCAGTCATTTAATTAACTTGGCTTACCAACAAGGCATCAGACCTCTATTTACCAGCTTATCCTTCATTGGTAGCCAAAGTGCTTTTACACACTTAAAGTACCCAAGTAAAGTCATGATAAGTGAAGTTATGCCTGATCCAAACTTATGCGAATGGCAACTTTGTCAAAATTTCTTAATTGATATAAATAAAGCGGGTATATTTTTCATTTAGTGATGTAGCAACAAATGAAATACAACAACCTATAAGCCTGTCTACTATCGCAATGAATCGGATCATATTTAATACTCTAGTCATTACTAGCATATACCAAGGAAATGAAATTGTGAAAAAAACAATAAAATCAATAGGTAAGTCGATAGGAAAATTGAGCGTTGTGCTTTTAAGCATGGGGTTATTCGCTTGTGGTAACACCGAACAACCGCAAGTTGATTTAACAAAATTACCAGAGGATATCGGCCAAACAGGCGATGGTCTGCTTAAGGATAATTTAGAAGCCATTAGACGTGCTTACAATCTTCCCGCGGTGTCAGCAATGATAATCAAAGGCAATGAAGTACTTGAAATGGATATTGCCGGATTTAGAGATGCAAACCAACTTGATGAAATAACGATTGATGATCGATGGCATATAGGATCATTAACAAAATCAATGACAGCAACAATAGCGGCTAGGTTAGTTGAACAAGGCTTAATATCCTTTCAATCAACCGTTAGCGAAATATTTCCAGAATTAGTTGGTGACATCAAGCCCATCTATGAGGAAGTGACGTTAGCTGAACTGCTGTCTAGCACATCAGGATTAAGACGAGATCTACCTGGTAGTTGGGGCAACGAGTGGAAAAACAGAGCAGACTCCTTGATTGAGCAACGTCAGCAATGGACACGTAAAATGCTTAACACTCGCCCTGAAACTGAACGCGGCAAGCATTTATATAGCAACGGTGGCTACACTATTGCTGGCCATATGCTTGAAAAAGTAACCGGTGTTGCTTGGGAAACACTGGTTCAAGATGAGTTGTTTTCACCATTGAATATGAATAATACCGGATTTGGTCCACCAAATTTCGACCAATCTGCTGCTCAAATTAGTGGACACTATTATAGCAATGGTAGTTGGCATGCTCGTAAACCTTCAGACGGCGTATATGTTCCGTTTGTTATGGGTCCAGCGGGAACGATTAATGCCGATTTAACTTCATTAGCGAAGTATTTAATGGCACACCTTAGCGGAGCAAGAGGTAATAACAACATTATTTCAGCAAACTCATATCAAATACTACATGAGGCGGTAGATGCTGATTATGCAATGGGCTGGGGAGCCTTTAATGTTGAATGGACAAGTGGAAAAGTACTGACTCATGGGGGTTCAAATAGTTTTTGGTTAGCAGAGTGGCTAATTGTTCCTGAAGAGAATTTTGCTGTGATGGTAATTTTCAATGCTGCTGGAGAAAATGTTTCTCAAGCCCAAGGAAAAGTAATGGGTATGATGATCGACCGTTACGGAGCTACTCTGTAATATTACCCTGCATTATGGTCTTTGCAAGCGCGGCAAACACCACGAGAATTTAAGCGGCATTGCTGTTATTTTTTTCTGAATAAATAAACGAATTATCAATATTACTTCTACGGCAAATAAATAAGCTATTGCCGTTAAGTTTTTTAGCTTCAGATTTCGCTTTTGAGGCAAGATCAGCAATTTGATGATATGAATGATTACTAGCTTTATCGAGTTTAATTACCCCAATAGCTAAGCTTACTAAGGGGTTAAAAACTTTTTCGCCACTGCGGTTGATGGCATAATAGCCTAGCTGTTGTTGATGCTCTTTACTGATAAAGGATAAACTCTGCTCCGCAAACTCCTTTAAAATAGCATGACATATTTGTTCAAAATTATTTTTCTTGAACATCACAATAAAATCATCCCCCCCTATATGGCCCACAAAACAATTTTTATTATTGGTATTGAGCATTACACAATTTGCCAAGGTTTTTAATAATAGATCGCCATTGGCGTAACCATAAATGTCATTAAAGGGTTTAAAATGGTTTAGATCAAGGTAGGCCAAGTAAAAACTTTGCTGTTTACTGAGCATATCGTCTATTTCTTTTTCAATCAGCACATTGCCCGGCAAGCCCGTTAATGGGTTTGCATAACGTGCCTGCTCTAATTTTGAATCAGTAATGCTTTTTAACAAATCTCGTGGCGAAACAATGCCTAAATACTTGCCCCCTTCCACAACAATAGAGGCTTGGGTGAATTCTGAATTTTCGCGGGCGGTAAGTAAGGCACTCACTTGCTCTAATGGCATCAAGTGTTCAATAATCATTGGCTGGTTTGACATAATATCGCACGCTGATTTTTTAGAAAATAAGGCTCGGCCATAAATATCAGAATACGACTCCATAAGCTCATTTCGATAAACCATACCGATAGGCTTAACGCCATCGAGTACAGGTATCGCATCGACTTTTGGGTTATTACTAAAAATATAGTAAGCATCATCGGCATTTTGAGTAAAATCTATTGTTACTGTTTTTTCAGCCAATAAAGCGATAGTGCCTAGCCTATAATCTTCTTCAGGTTTTGCGCTAATATCTAGTTTCGGGTAATCACTTCGAGGAATTTCTGTTGGACGAGCAAGAAAATAGCCTTGTGCGTACACCATGCCTAATTCACGTAGCAGCTCAAACTCAGCTCTGGTTTCTATTCCCTCGGCAATTACTTGGGCATTTGAAATGCGACCTAACTCAAAGAGTATTTTTAGAAATTCTCGTTTCATCATATCTTGATCACATTGGTCAATAAAATAGCGATCAATCTTAACAATCTCTGGCCGCAATGAGCTCCACTGCTTTAGCCCTGAATAACCGACCCCCAAATCATCGATGGCAATATCAAAACCAAATTGTCGGTATTTATTAAGCGCCGTTTGTAAAGAATTATTATTGGGAAAGGGTGACTTTTCACTTATTTCTAACACCACTTGTTGCGGAGATAAACCTGATTTTTTAACCAGTTTAATGGTTTCATCATAGGGGTGATCTTTATCTAGCATCACCTTAAGACAAATGTTGATAAATAATTTACCCGAGAGCTTTAGTTCAACAAATCGAGTAATGGCTTTTTCACGACATAGTAGGTCTAATTCAGCCAGTAAATTGTGTTGTTCCGCGGCTTTAAATAATGCTTCAGGTGAATATAAGTCGCTATTTTTTTTGCCGCGAGTTAATGCTTCGTAACCAATAATAGTTTCGCGCTCAATATCGAAAATAGGTTGAAATACTGTCGTTATAAGCTTGTTAGATATTATAAATTGGATAGTAGCTTTCATAAAGTTATCTTATTATTCATTATGAAACAACTTTAATGCTTTAATGTGATAGTTTTATGAAAAAAGGCTGCTAATGATTATTATCATTTACATTAGCAGTAAAAAAGACTAGCGGCGAAGGTCGCTAATACTTGACTAAAGACAGATGGAATAAAGATCATCAATGCCAATTTATCGGGTGCTTGGCCAAGCCTATATTAGTGAGTGCATAGTACTTCAAAAAAAACGCCTTTATCTGGTATTATTTTATTGGTAATATTCATTTTTGTTAAAGCATGCAGCTCTTAAGTTTAACTACTTATATTTTAAACACTTAAATTATAAAAATAATCAATAACAACCAACAGCCACTAACGAATAGACAATGAAAATAAAACGTAAAACTCTTTTTTGGAAGTTATATCCTTCCTTTTTAATTATTTCATTTATTTCATTACTTGCCATTGTAATGATTGCCCTTTGGTCATTTAAATCGTTCTATTATCAAGAACGTGCTATCGACTTAGAAATAAGAGCAAAAATATTAACGCCGGTGTTTTCTCGGCTTATTCAAGCGCGAGATTATCAAGAAATTCAACAAGCATCTCAACAGCTCGGTGATGAATCATTAACACGAATTACCATTATTTTACCTTCAGGGAGAATTATTGGTGATAATAAAAAAGATCCCGCCACCATGGACAATCATAAAAACCGCCCTGAAGTTGCCCAAGCAACACTGAACGGTAAAGGGTTGTCAATAAGGTATGGTCATACACTCGCGATAGACTCAATGTATTTTGCTATGCCAATAATTGCCCAAGGCAAAATTATTGGCATAATGAGAACATCAACCCCTTTGTATACGCTGCAAAATGCCTTATGGAGTATTTATTACAAGGTATCGTTAGGGTTTTTTATCCTGATTATAATTACCGCAGTTGCTAGCTGGTGGTTGTCTAAAGCATTAGTTAGGCCGTTGGAAATAATAAAAGTACAAGCACAACGATTAGCCCAAGGGGATTTTTCTAGCCGGGTGCAGTTAAGTTCAAACGACTCCCTTGAATCGGAACAATTAGGCCAAGCATTTAACGAAATTGCCATTCAGTTAAACCAACGTATTGAAACTATTATTAACCAAAGAAACGAACAAGAAGCGGTGTTTTCAAGCATGGTTGAAGGGGTAATTGCCGTTGACAGCAACGAAAAAATTATTCGTATTAACCAAGCAGCCTATAATATTTTAAAAATTTCAGAAAAAAATATTGAAGGCGTTAAGTTAAAAAATGTGATAGAAAATACTGAATTGCACAACCTTATTTTATTTGCTCTACAGCAAAATACGCCTGTGGGACAAGAAATTATTATTCATAATGACGCAGAACATGAACAAGTGTTATTTGCCCAATCAGCGCCTTTACTTGACATACATAAAAACAAATGTGGCACCCTGGTAGTTTTCAATGACATAACCAAATTGAAAGAGTTTGAATTACAAAGAAAAGAATTTGTTGCCAATGTATCGCACGAGCTTAGAACTCCGCTTACAGCGATTCAAGGCTTGTCTGAAACGCTAATAGAATTTCCAGATTTAGTTCAAGATAAAAGAGCTTATTTTATTGGTGTCATACACACCCATTCTATTCGTTTAGAAAGTATTATTGAAAACTTATTAACCTTATCTAAAATAGAAAAAGAAACAGAGATTGATGAAATTAACCTAGTAGATGAGTCGATTACTTTAGCATTAAGCAACGCTATATTTCTTTGTAAAGACAAGGCGTTAAAAAGAAACATCGACATTATATTAAACAACGCCGAAGACATAATATTTAAGCATAACTCGTCATTAATAGAACAAGCAATTATTAACCTGCTAAACAACGCGATTAAATACAGTGATGGTAACAGTGCAATAAATATTACCGTTGTTAAGCAAAATCATGATATTAAAATAAGCGTTGCAGATAAAGGCAGTGGTATTCCCGAAGAACATTTATCACGATTATTTGAACGTTTTTATCGTGTAGACAAAGCCCGCAGCAGACAATTAGGTGGTACGGGATTAGGTTTATCTATTGTTAAACATATTGCCTTAGCTCACAAAGGTACGGTAACCGTGAGCAGTGAAATAAATAAAGGCAGTATTTTTTCATTGATTTTACCGTTAGAAAATTAAGTTAACGTTAACTTAAGCTAGATTAAACTAAATACATTAACTCAATATAAATATTAAGGTGCAAACATATGATCTATCAGTTAGGTAAACTTATTCCAACTATTTCACCAAGTAGTTTTATCGCACCCAATGCCAGCGTTATTGGCAATGTAGAGGTATGTGACCATGCCAGTATTTGGTTTAATGTGGTGATCAGAGCCGATTTAGCACAAGTTAAAATAGGAAAAAACTCAAATGTTCAAGATGGCTCTATTTTGCATGTTGATGAGGGCTTTCCCATTATCATTGCTGAAAATGTCACTATTGGTCATAAAGTGATGTTACACGGCTGCACTATAGATGAAGGCAGTTTAATTGGCATGAATGCCGTGGTGTTAAATGGTGCCAAAATTGGTAAAAACTGTTTAGTGGGTGCTAATGCTTTAGTGACAGAAAACATGATCATTCCTGATGGGAGTTTAGTATTAGGCTCACCAGCAAAAGTGGTGAAACAACTCGATGACAAAGCCAAGGTAATGCTCGCTAGAGGTGCCGCTCATTATATTCATAGCAGTAATCAATATAAGACCGAGCTAAAACAAATTGGCTAATAAATTACTCGTTACTATAGACGTACTTAATTGAAAGGGATTACACGCTATAGAGTAGGAACGTCCCCTGCTCTATAGCGTGTAAATAACTATCGACTAACTAATCTCTTGATAGCAGGTATCTCAAATATGCTATCTTCATTGCCATTTTTTACTGCCTTCTTTAGTGCGGAAATAGCGGCCTTACGTACCTTGCGCTGCTCATTAGTTACACCAAAAACAGACAAGTGAGCATCATCCATTAACTGGATCGCTTCCGCTCTGGTGATAACCTGTAAAAATTCACCCGCATTAATAAAGCCCTGCACTCTATGCTTAAGCCCAGTATCAAGTTTGTTTTTGTGCAATAACTGAAAGTAGCCAGTTAACTGTTGAGAACATTCATGCTTAAAATTTTCTTTGTTCAAAGTATAATATCCTTATTATTTACCTACCAGAAAAAATAAAAGAAATTGTCTCTTACATTATTTAATTAAATATCCTTGATGAAACAAAGCAACTAATCCGTATTTACCATAATTATCCATATTTTCTCCATTTCAGCTTAATAAGTAATGATAACCTCAAAACTATGAGGTATATTTTGATTAGCAAAACGATAGCATGATAATTCTAAAAGTAAAACTTAACCCGTTAACTTAAAAGCATTTTAAAGGAATAAAAAGGGCAGTTTTTGATAATGATGACCGATCACACTTAACTTGGGTTAATATCTTTTCCGAAGCCAGTTTTACAAAAAATGACTACATTAAAGTTATCAGCATCATTACTATCACTTTGTACGCCTGTATCAGCAATAAAATTTGTTGAAAAAATATTACTGGTTGCTACATACTCTAGCGCCGCGGCATTAAAATGCACCCTAAAAGATAAGCCTGTTAATAACATGCGGTCATCAGTAGCTGAATAGTTTAAGTAAGTATAAACTCGCGACCTGCCTGCACTAATATATTTGTTGAGTCGCTGTGATTTGTTGATGTTCACTGGTACTTGATGAGGAATCATTGATATCGGTTGCCGCTAAATACTCAACTAAATTAGAGTGACCATCACCATCTAGATCTAAAGTGGCGTCACTGGCATCTTTAGAATTTAAACCATGGGAAAATTCATAATCATCAGGAATACCATCATTATCGTTACCGGCAATATCACCAATGCCATCGCCGTCTGTATCGGCTAAATAAATATCAGTACCTAACTCAAATTCAGCTATATTAGTTAAACCGAAAGCGCACTTTAAGTATGCGACTTTGAAGCAACTAATGTTAATAACAACAATATCACTGCTTACTTTTTTTCATTTTAAATTTGTTATTCCTGATAAAATAGTGTAATTATTAGACAATACACTTATAAATAAAATTAATTTTAAAGTATCAAAGCACAAGGAACTATGTGATGGAAATCAATATTAATAGCTTATTACTTACCAATGATGAGTTGTCTGATCTAGTGAATGAAATGAAATATTTCATTGAAGATGAAACAGATGCCACTGTTAATTTTCTTAAGCCATCTGATGCTCAACTCATTAACTCATCTGATAAAAATAAAACAAAAGGTGAACCTATAACCCTAGGAGCCTTAACGATAACATTTATTTCTAGCGGTGCTATGGTCGCATTTTTTGAAATTTTTAAGACCTATTTTGCTCGTGAGCCTTCGCTAGAGATTGAAATTACAAAAAACGATGGAACCAAAATAAAATTAAATGCGAAGAATGTAGATGACACTCAAATTAAAGAAGCATTCAAATTTATTAACGAAAATCAATAGGTATATATATGACTGTTCAAGGAAGAAAAGTTGCTGTACTGATTGGGAATATGAACTTCAAAGATGGGGGTCTACACGATTTATCTTGCCCAGAAAATGATGTCCAACAACTTAAAACAACATTGGAAGATGCAGATACCTGTAATTTTTCTGATGTTGTCACTTTAATAAATCAAAAATCGAGTGAAATATTAGAAGTAACGCATAAGCTCCTAAATACACTTACTAAAAATGACACTTTACTGATCTATTACTCTGGGCATGGAAAAACAAGTGGTAGAACCGGAGAATTATACTTAGCCACTAATAACACTGATCTTGAAATATTAGAAACCACCGCAATAGCCATTAGCAACCTTCAAAACATAGCTCAGAACTCTAGAAGCAATAAAATCATACTAATATTAGATTGTTGCTACAGTGGTGCTGCGGGCAAGTCATTAACAAAAGGTTGTTTAGATGACAATTTTCAGTCTTTAGAGGGCACAGGCACAGTTTTAATAACAGCATCTACTGGTATTCAAGTAGCATTAGAAGGTGAAAATGGCTTAAGCGTATTAACTGATTATATTATTCAAGGTTTAAGTACTGGCGATGCAGATAAAGATAAAGATGGTTATGTTTCTGTATCGGACTTATATTCCTATGTGCATGAACAAATAAAGAAAAATTATAATCAAGAACCAACTTTTTGGAATAAAGACACGCGCGGTAAAATTAGAATTGCAAAAAGTAACGTTCAATTAAGACCTGATAGAGCAAAGCGCATTAGCTTATTTTTGTCAAAACTGTATAACGAGCATCAATTAAACTCGGAAGTTTACTTAGACTGTATACGCATTCTTGCTATAGATGAAAATACACTACAAGGGAATGAAAAAGAAATAGACATGTTGATCAGCAACCTTTTTGTCGATCAAATAAAAATACCTGACTTTTTATTTCGATGGAAAGAATTAAGTGAGCCACAACCCAAAGCTAATGAATTTAATAAAACAGAGAATTTCCCCCCCGACATTATTACAGCTGTTCCCCCTTTATCTGCCGGTAATAGCATAGTTAAACCAGAAAAAAAACGTAACTCTGTTATGGGTAAAATAATTAAGAAGTTATATTGGTTTTTCCCTGTACTAAACGTTGAATTTTTTCTAACCGATTACATTTGGTTCAACGGAAACATGTTAATTCCTCTTATGTTAGTCTCATTTTATTTTAGCATGTCAAATAAAACTCCACTTAAACTATTGTATTTTATGCCATTAACGATATTTACCTTAGAATTAAGTTATAATTTTAAAATTGGAGGTGGCTTTTCTATTTATTTATTATCATTTTTAGCAATTATCACCTTTCATTACTTTGCCAATATTCAAAGGTTCATTTATTCTAAATATGGTTTAGCTACAGCGTTATTAATTCTCTTACTTTTACCCATATCACTTTATGCAGAACACCCCTTTACCGATGTTCTTGGACTTAACATTTATGTAAGTATCGCCTCTATATTTTTCGTCATTATTGGCGCTTTATCTATGCAAACTAAACCTGCATTTTGGCACCGACTCATATTTTTTCTCTGTTTAAGCTCTTTACCTTTTATATATGCTCTTTACCCTGCATTGGAACACTATAGTTTTTTTGGTGATTTTGAGATTGGGTTAAACAATTATCAATACGATCTCAATTTAATTGTATGGTCGTTAATATCAATATGGTTTGCTAGGGTATATGTGCAGATAAATCATTCAAAAGTAGTGGTGAGCACGTTGATTGCTGCCTTAACCTGTATGTACTTACAGGCAACTCAAGGACAAATACTATACCGTGCAGCTGAACCAATTAATGAATACTTAGAGGTATTAAAAGATGATAGCAACAAGAGCTCTATAGATAAAAATCAATCAACAGTAAATAATGCCATTGAATTGATAAAGATTACAGGTTATCGCTCATCTGAGAAAGTATTGTCGTCGCAATTCTCAATAGTTTTCACCATGATAGCGTTCGCAATTTGGGGGGCAAGGTTAAATCAATTTAATAAAAAAGAAGCGCTTAAATGTTTAGGGTATATTACTTTCTTGTACTTAATTCCAGTGTATGGCACTAGGCTATGGTTAGATAATTCGGAGGGTTTTTGGGTTTTTTTACTGTACGAAATAGAGTATCTATTTATATTGTCAAATATAATAATTGCATATTTTTTTCATTACATTGCGAAAAAAACACTGCGGTTTGACAACGAGATGAACGCAGAAAAATGATAAATATTTAATAATCATTCGTTTTTCAATTTACCACCATCAGTATTGACTATAGTAAGCTCAGTATCCCAACACGTATCTAGGCATTCATAGAATGGGCACAAGCAAACAGCATAAGGCAGCAAGCCCATTAAAAACTGCCGTATTTGTAAACCTCCAACAGAGCCCTAAACAGCATGAAAGATCCTCAAGACAATCGCTCTTGGCTAACCAGTACAGAAACACAAAAGTTGTTGAAAATTTCGGTCTGTGAATTAATGCACCTTAGAGTCAGTGGTAAGTTAAAACTCTAAAATATGATGATTTTAATAAAACCCCTGCTCTACTTACCGAGCGTATAAAATCCGTGCGCATGATTTAGACATGGATTTTTTCTTTTATAACAATGAGTTCCTGTACCCAACGCTATATTAAAAATCAATATACTTAGCGACAAAAAGCAGTTTTATGTCTGTTACAAAACCGCTTTCAATCGAGCAAAAGTATTCATTTGCTCATTTGCCAATATATCCACGTAATTGGTATTGTTGGCAACAAGTAAATACTGACCATTAGCTTGTTTTTTAACGACTCTTAGTAAGTATTGCTCACCGCCATCTTCATCATGCATCTCTATAGCCATAGTTAAACCAGAAATAGAACCGGCATTACTTGGTGTGATCAATTCAAGTAATAACAAATCACCATCTTCTATGGCATTTTTACCACCATTCATTGAATTACCCGATGCTGTAGCAATAAAATGCATTTCAGGGTTTAATTTCCCATAACTGTGACGACTATCAGAAACAAAGTAGCTTTCAATTTCATCATGCTGACTAGTTTTAAAGTGACCACAAGCTATTTTAAGATTTGAATAAAATGGCAGTTCTATACCTGACTCTACTTCTACTACTTTTTGTATTAACTCATCATTAGCAGCAGATTCTATAGGCTGTATAAATTCAGATGCTTGGCTATTTTCTGAATGGCCTAGTAACACTTTGAAGTCATCACTAGTTAACTCAATTTTAAATTTTTTAAAGTATTTAATGCCATCACCAATCATCTGATCAGTTATCTTTGTTAAATCTGCTAGGTTTAACTTTTCCCATAACACCGGATCAAACGAAATAATATTGAGATCTTTGCATTGATAAAAGAAACGTTTACGTTCAAATTTTTCGAAAGGATTTTCTCGTATACTTTTTTTAAGGTAATTAACATCAGTTAAATTTTTAGTATTATTTAGTGGGTTGTTAGGCTTTTCCGCTTTACCGAACTTATTTGATAATCCTTGATAAAAACCTCGGTACCTTTTAACTAAATCATCCAGCGATTGTTCTCCACGATCATTACAATGATTAACCATTGCCAATAAAAAAATAATTTTATATGAAAATGTATAATCTCTTTTTTCTAAAAACTCATAAAAATCTAACTTACGGGTTTGCTCTGTTCTGCTTTTTATTTTCTTATCTTTTTTAATCGTTTCAACTTGTTGCTCAGAGAAGTAATTAAGTGTTTTTTTTCCAAAAGGCAATGTTCGGTGAGCGCTAATGTCTCCTTTTTTTAGCCATGACTTTATCGTACCCGTTGAGACAAAAAGCTCTCTGGCTAATTGCTCTTCATTTAATAAATCGCCAAACTCTTGTTCAAAGTTAAAAATATTAATAGGCTCTAAACGGCGCTCTACCTCCCATAAGCCATCTAAAACAACTAACTCTTGATTAGGAACACCTTCAACATTGTTTACTAAATCTGAAAACGGTTGATACAGTCCAAAATTAAATAAGCCATGAACAGACCAAGGTTGTAACGCCGAACTGTAGCTATCAACCACATCAATAACATAAAGTGCTTCTTTACCTGGATAATTACGCGTGCCTCTGCCAAGTTGCTGGGTATATAACACCTTAGACATAGTTGGCCTTGCCATGACAATCACAGAAGTTTGAGGGGAATCCCAGCCTTCATTAAGAAGATCACAGGCGCATAAAAATTGAATAGCCCCTTGTCTATATTCGTCTAATGCACCTCTATCGGTACCGTGTACCGCCGCAGCTTTAATACCTTGTTTATTTAACAATACTGACATTCGTTTGGCGTGCTTTATATCAACACAAAAAATAACACCTTGTTTATTCAGTAGACGTTTATTTGAGCTGTTAGTATTTGTTTTTTCTGTAAAATATTTTACTAACAAATCGACAACTAATAGATCTCGAGATGGTACTTGCACTGTTTTTTGTAAATCACTTTTTACAAACTCTTTTCCGTTAAAGCGCACATTTGAAAGATCAATATTGGAAAGTAATCTAAACGCTCTTATTTGAGGAACTAGCTTTTGTTTTATCGCATCTTCCAAAGATAAGTTTATGTGGTAACTACCAAAAATATCTTCTAACTTTTGTTGATCTAAACGTTGGTCAGTTGCAGTTAATCCTAAAAGACTCCGTGGATTATAATACTCCAATACGTTTCTAAGACCGTGAGCCGCCGCACGGTGAGTTTCATCAACTAAAATATAATCAAAATACTCGGAAGATACATTTCTAAAATGTCTTAAAACATAGGCACTGGTTTGCACAATGACATCAAGTTTTAAACCATAAAAATCATCACCTACGCGAATCTCAGGCAATTGAGATTCTACGCGGTTAATTAGCTGCTTTTTTAACTCTGTACTTGGTACTATAGCCAGTGCTCTTTTAATATTACCTTGAGCAAACTCTTGTCTAAAGTCTTCAATAAAAACCTCAGTTTTTCCTGTCCCCGTAGGTAATACAATTAGGAACGTTTGTTCACCCTGAGCTCTTTTTTCTTGCAGTGACTTAATCGCCTTTTGTTGATGATCGTAAAGTGAAAAATCTACCTTTCGAATAGAACGGTATAACGGGGCTGATTGAAAATATTGGCTATTACCAAAATACTCTTTAATTTGGTCTTCAAATTTAAATTCGTCTTGCATCCCTCTATTTGACCAACGAAAAACATGATAACCATCATTAACCAGAGAGTTTTGTTTAAATAATTGCGATCGATATTTTTTTTCAGAAACTATTGCCGAAAGAGGATGATGATATTGCTCACCATTTAATTCAATTGCGATAGGTTGTGAATTTCGGTGTAAAACATAGTCGATATAGCGTCGATGGCCTTGGCGATCAACATAGGGAGCTTCTGCTTGTAAGGCGTGAATATGTTTTGCGCCAAATACTTGTTCAAATGAAAGAGCAAAATTAAACTCTGGTGGTGTAGGATCTATATGGCTCTCACTACGATCTGCACCGTAATTTTTGAGATCAAGTTCCTCAATACTATTTGACAAAAACAATGCTAACTCTGTACTTAAAAGTGTCATGTTGGTTGCTAAAAAACGATATAAACCATTAAACTGGTGCATTATTCTATTTTGATAGCTTGTGTAATCAACGTATTGAAAACTTGAAAGAGATAAATTATAGAGTGTTGAATCAATTAAAATGGCGGGCTTATTTTTATCACTTAAATAAAGACGACCAACAGGAACTATTTCTGATAATGAGTAATTATAGTCAGCTAATAGGCTATCTATTTTATTTAGAGTCATGAATAATCTCTACACTTTTATTAAAATAGCATTAAGCCATTTTTCATTGTGCCGATCAGGACGCACATCGTCAGTGATCCAAGTTTTATCAATCACCAAGCCTGTATTTTTAATAAAAATTGATAGCCGTTCTTCATCTGCATTGGTAAAGTTTCGACCATTACGACTGGTATCATTATTGCCGTATTTAAAAGAACAATAAAAGATCCCTCCTCCCTTTAACTGTTTAGCAAGATTAGTAAAAGAAGCAGATATTTTGTTGCTTGGCACATGGAGTAAAGAAGCACATGCCCAAATAGCATCAAACAAAGGTTGTAGAGATTGATTTTGAAAATTTTCAAACGTATTTAATGAAACGTTTATTCCTGTGTATTCACTTGCTTTTGCAACAAGTGCTTCACTGGCATCGAATGCAGTAACTTGAAAACCTTGTTTGATAAAAAAATAAGTATCCCGACCTGAGCCACAACCAGCATCAAGAATATGAGAGTCACTTATAAGTAATGGTAAGAACTGCTGATAAATAGCAGACAGATCAGCATTTACAGTATCGTTAAAGAAACAATTAGCATTTTCATTATAAAAATCATTCGACATTTAAAAGCCTATTTATCACTACTTTTAGAAGAGGAGTTAATGTAAGTGTTTTTCATTATTAATCAGTAAGTAAATTAAATAAATGATTATTTAAAGTAGATACTAAATGATGTGTTTTTATTGCTGGAAGCTTACGATCTAAAAACTCTTTATTTAACAATGACACTATCAACTCATACATTCTAATACTGAGTTTATTTTATTTTTTGTAATCACTAAACCTTACCACATTGTCTGGTAACACTACTGCTGATTTAAGCTCAGGCATTTCATTACCCGTTAATGCAGTAATTTGTTGGCAATACTCAAAAAGCCTCGCTAAAGGTACAAACTTTTCTTTGCGCTGTTTAATACGCTTAACTTGACCATTAAGGTATGTGGCTAAATCTTCTGCCAGTGCTAATGGCATCGGTAATATGGCCATTAATGCTTAAGTCGGTATTTTTAGCCCAACGAATATCAAATTGCAGCTCATCTAACTGACTTAACAATAAAACAGCGTCACTATTGGCTAACAGTTGCTGGGCTATGATCATCTCGATTAACATCGCTTGCCATTGCATTGATAGCTGTTGATGTAATTCAGCTAACGTAAGTGGCATAAGTACCGGTAAAAAGCAGGTAAAGCGGCTATGGGCTTCGGTTGTCAATAATATGTAGCTGCCAACTAAAGGTATTGGCATCAGATGTATGGAAAATCTCTACCATCAGTGCCACCTAATTACATTTCATATGTAGGTACATAAGCCTGTTTTTTGAACAGCACTCAAATATCCACCAGTGAAATCACCCCAAATTGATAG
>JABSOW010000011.1 GCA_013215465.1 Colwellia sp.
AAAAGAAAATGGCAGGGCTAGACGATGAATATCGCTCAACCCTGCTGGAATCTGGGATTAAAATGCGCTAGCCGTGATTCCGCACCCGTTTTAATAATAAATTAATTGACCTGTAGAGCCTAAACAGTCAATGATGGTGCGGTTTCTCTCCTTCACGTTGAGTACCAATTTCCGTTCGCCTTCTATCGTCAGAACTTCTATTCCTTGGAAACAAAAAAACACCCACAGAGCTGTAGGTCGCCAACATAAAATAACCTTTTTGTTACATATGATCGCTCATTAATTCTAGTGAGGAACTAGGCTGACTGGTGATCAGACATTCAAAATACTGGCTCTTGTCCTTTTTGTGGACGGCCTGATTGTTTAAATAGGGCATGTGCCCCCCTATGCCTATATCGCTGAGCTCAATGCATGGGTTGGCCTTTATCTAAACCGTCAGTGCTCCTGCCGCATCGGACCTACAAAAAATCTCTGTCGTGTTAGTTTCTTGAATGACTTGCAATCAGCATTAGACTCTTTGGGCATTTTTTGTCGGGCGTCTTTTGTTGGCTCATTTTGGCTTGCTCACTGCGCACCAATAACTAGCGTTGCTGAACATCACCATAATTCATGGTGAGCCAAGCACCGCTATAGCCGTTATCTAATGAATCAAAACTCAAAATGTGCTGCTCACTAATGGCTTGTCTTACCGCCTTTAGTTTTTATGGTGCACGAGAGATAAATAGTTGCCCTTTCTGGTCTAGTGACTGGATTGTTTCAGCCACATAGAGCGCTGCGTCACCGATGAAATAGCGATTATTCTGCGCGGCTTTCATGCTGCTTGTATGGTGTTGTACAATATTTCAAAGCCTTCGTTATCATTGATTTTACCGCTAGCAGCCTGCATATAAACCGGAATCCCTGCTTTGTTTTCCGTCATAAGCTTTAAAATAACTTGATTCAACTCGGGCCGATGGTCACGGCTATAGCCACGTGTGATGTGGATAGCTTTTAAATCCTCGTCATGGAAATACTTACCATCAAGATGAAAACTCGTTGAGTCAAGGTTCAATGCTTCGCATGGCAACTCAAGGTGTTTTACTACGTTGGCTGATAGCCTTTGATAGAGGTCACTAACGCCTGTCTCATACAGTTAGTCGAGACACCGACCCAAGGCATCATATCCCCTTACTGAGCAAACGTTCAACAAGTTTTCCGTAGGTAGTGGCTTGTCTGGAGATTGTGCCGAGGTAGCCTGAACAATATGCTGGCAGGGCTTATTGCCCATTGTTAACACCATTACTATATTCCCTTATTTAAAACCCTGTTAACTAATAATTACCACTTCATTTTCAGGTACAATAATTGTAAACTCGCGAATATAATATTAGACCGTAGCCCCGAACCATCCCAATAGCTTGAAGCGCTCGTTAAGTGAATAAACTAAGCACACAGATGAACAGACAAAGATCCAGTCTGATTATTGAGATGTATAGTTGATAATTTTTAACTAGTTATACTCCTCAAACTAAGCGAACTTTTTAAATGACCTAAACCTCCAATAATATCCTTCTTTTTAGAGAATATTTTTATTCTTTACTATTTTTTGGTAAATGTTTATATCCATTAATCATTGCAGATACAACAGATGTTCGCTCTTTACGCTCAGTAAAAATAACCCCAAAAATATGTAAAGGAATTAAAAATAACAACGTATAGAAAGAGTAAACATGAGCAGTAATAAATGGTTTTCTAAACGTTCGCATAGCTTTATATGCTTCTTCATCAACATTCGTTTTAGAATATGGTTTGATTGCAGCTAAATCGGCTTTATCAATCGCAATATACTCAGCAAAGTACTCACCAAAAGGAGGGTAGTAAATGTCAGTGCCTGCGATAACGAGTCCTGAAATCATTTGAACCGATAAAAAAAACAGTAGTGCTGCAACCATCAATTTACCTACCGGGTTATGTCCTTGGTAGATAATTTTTTCACCTTGAGAGAAATCTTTTAACTCTTTAGTGAATCCCAGTTGAAATGGTAAGGTTTTATTCCAACGCTCATGGTTTTTACCAACAAAACCAAGGACTATTCTGACAAGTAAGTTAACAGCGAATATATAACCTATATATACGTGAATGGTTTTCAATAATATTTTTCCATCAACAGATACTCCCAGCATTTTACTATTTAAAATAATAACACCAATAACGATAAGCAAAAATATCGCAGTCACATTAATCCAATGGAATAAACGAATATTTCTGCTCCAAACAAAAACAGCGCTGAATTGTTGAGACATTTATATTTTCCTGTTGTTGATAATTAATAAAAATCATTGTGTGCCGAGCAGCGTTAATTATTAAATAAAGAACGAAGTAGTTGGTAGTTTTAACAAGTAGAAATGAACACATAGTTTATAAGATTAGTATAACCAGTATTTATCAAATAAAGGAGGAAAAAAAACCAGTCAAAAGACTGGTTTTTAGTTTCTCAAAAAAGAGAATGTGGCGGACGCGGCAGGAGTCGAACCTGCGACCGCCTGGTTCGTAGCCAGGTACTCTATCCAGCTGAGCTACGCGTCCGCAATTAAGATGTTTTTAATATCGTTACTTAACCGATACACGAACCTTGTTCATAGCCACCATAAATAGATATTCTATCCAACTGAGCTATGCGTCCGTAGTCATATTTGTTTTTCAGCTTTAATACTAGCTTATCTTTATTATTTACCAATTGAAGAAAAGTGTCGACTTATAGCAGTCAATTTTTTTACTGTACAAACACTTATCATTTAGTAGGCTTGCCTTTATACCAGCTAACCAATTGAACGGTATATTTGTACCATTCATTTTCTTTAGATATAAAAAAACCCAGACTAGCTAGGTTTATTTATTCTCTGCTACTTATAATAAGTAGTGAGAAAAAGTGGCGGACGCGGCAGGAGTCGAACCTGCGACCGCCTGGTTCGTAGCCAGGTACTCTATCCAGCTGAGCTACGCGTCCGCAATTAAGATGTTTTTAATATCGTTACTTAACCGATACACGAACCTTGTTCATAGCCACCATAAATAGATATTCTATCCAACTGAGCTATGCGTCCGTAGTCATATTTGTTTTTCAGCTTTAATACTAGCTTATCTTTATTATTTACCAATTGAAGAAAAGTGTCGACTTATAGCAGTCAATTTTTTTACTGTACAAACACTTATCATTTAGTAGGCTTGCCTTTATACCAGCTAACCAATTGAACGGTATATTTGTACCATTCATTTTCTTTAGATATAAAAAAACCCAGACTAGCTAGGTTTATTTATTCTCTGCTACTTATAATAAGTAGTGAGAAAAAGTGGCGGACGCGGCAGGAGTCGAACCTGCGACCGCCTGGTTCGTAGCCAGGTACTCTATCCAGCTGAGCTACGCGTCCGCGGTTATATTTATTTTTTCAGCTTTAATACTAGCTTATCTTCATTATTTATCACTTGAAGAAAAGTGCTAGACTGACAAGAGTTATACCTTTCGGTTATACAGTGCCTGGTTCGATTTCTTTGAACCATCCATCATTCTTTATTTTACCACTTGAATAAAAAAGTGGCGGACGCGGCAGGAGTCGAACCTGCGACCGCCTGGTTCGTAGCCAGGTACTCTATCCAGCTGAGCTACGCGTCCGCAATTAAGATGTATTTTATATCGTTACTTACCGATACATGAACTTTATTCTCAGCCATCATAAATAGATATTCTATCAAGCTGAGCTACACATTCATAATAAACTATTTTTTACATCTTAGTTTAAAGATACACAACCATTAAATTTACAAATAAATGGCGGAGAGGGAGGGATTCGAACCCTCGATCCGGCTATAAACCAGATACTCCCTTAGCAGGGGAGCGCCTTCGGCCACTCGGCCACCTCTCCAGTGGTGCGAATAGTAATGGATCTCAAAAATATGTCAAACCTTTTTGTTCATTTATTTTTGATTTTTAACTGTTTGCTGACAATTCAAACAATAATGATATTTTTCGACCATTAAAAATTTACAAACATAAAAAAACACCAACAAATGTGGTGTTTTTAAGAACGTCATAATTATAAAAAATAATTTATACGTTGCCTGATGACTCACTATCATCCTTCTCAGCTTGTATACGCATGTAAATTTCTTCACGGTGCACTGAGATTTCTTTTGGCGCATTAACACCTATTCTTACCTGATTTCCTTTAACGCCTAAGACAGTCACAGTGACTTCATCACCAATCATTAATGTCTCACCAACGCGTCGTGTTAATATTAACATCTATATCTTCCTTTTTCTAAAATTGAGATACACTAAATAAATATATATAAGCTAGTAATATATAAAGTTAGTCTGTTTTTCCATAATACTTTATAAGTAATAGTAAAGATCATGGAAATATCCACCTTTTCCTAAGTATAACACTTCAATGTTCTACACTTAATTAAGGTAACTAGCTATTCTAGCAAGCTTATCTTAACTTTGAATAGAGGTTAAAGTTGTTTTTTATACTATCTACTGTTTTTTATTATACTTTTATGACAATAATTAGCATTTACCTAACTTATTTGTTCATAATTAATACAAAGATAACAATCAACCGTGCAAGGTTTTATAAAAGCACCTCAGTCGGTAACTCAAAAAATTCTATTATTATTCTATTTTACAAAATAAACTTAAAAAAAAAGCCACCTGATTATTATTCAGGTGACTTCTTACAATATTTATATCAATAACTTTGTTAAGTTAATTTTTCAACTAGCCATGGTTTTACTGAAGCTAACGCTGCAGTTATATTTTCAGGTTGACTACCGCCAGCTTGTGCCATATCCGGTCGTCCGCCACCTTTACCACCTACTTGCTGTGCAACCATATTAACTAGCTCACCAGCTTTCACCTGCCCTGTTAGATCTTTGGTTACACCGGCAATCAAACCAACTTTGCCATCATTAGCAGTAGCCAACATAATAATACCTGATTGCATTTTATTTTTAAGCTCATCTACCATACCGCGTAATGCTTTACTTTCAACACCATTTAAATCGGCAATTAATACTTTTATACCATTGACTTCAATAGCTGAACTTAATAAGTCTGAACCTGCTTGTGCGGCAAGCTCTTGTTTAAGAATATTAATTTCTTTTTCAAGCTGTTTAAAGCGAGTGATTAATTGCTCAACCTTAGTGCCGACACTGCCAACATCAGTTTTGACTAAGCTGGCCACTTTAGCCAACGTTAAGCTTTGCTCATTAATGTAAGCTAATGCGCCGGTTGCCGTTACCGCTTCAATGCGGCGAACACCCGCGGCAATGCCTGACTCTGAGACTATTTTCAATAAGCCAATATCACCAGTGCGTTCAACATGAACACCGCCACAAAGTTCGGTTGAAAAGTCGCCTAAGGTAACAACACGTACTTCATCATCATATTTTTCACCAAACAGTGCCATTGCGCCTTTTTCTTTGGCATCTTCTATGTACATTAATTCGGTTTCACGAGCATGATTATGACGAATTTCATTATTAACCATTTGTTCTACTGCTTGTAATTCTTGTGCAGTTAAGCCTTCAAAGTGAGAGAAGTCAAAACGAAGTTTGTCACTATCACATAATGAACCTTTTTGGGTGACGTGTTCTCCTAATACCTTACGTAAAGCCGCATGTAAAAGATGGGTTGCGGTATGGTTTTTAACGATAGCCGCGCGGCGCTCTATATCAATTTCTGCTTTTACGCGTCGGTTTAACCCCATATTGGTTTTGGCAACGCCACGATGAGCGTAGGCATTACCTAATTTAATAGTATCTTCTACTTCGAAAGTACCACCATCAAGATGTAACAAGCCAGAATCACCAACTTGGCCACCTGATTCTGCATAAAAAGGCGTATGGTCTAAAATAACTAAACCTTGCTCACCTGCATTTAACTGACTAACCGCTTCTTGGTCTTGAAAATTAAATAACTCAACAATTGTTGCTGAATAAGAATGATTGGTATAGCCCTTAAAACCAGTTTTCTGATCAGACTTTAATTGCAGATTGTAATCTGTGCCAAATTGACTCGCTTGTTGAGCACGTTCACGTTGTAAGCCCATGGCAACATCAAAGCCATTGTGATCGATATTTAATTGGCGTTCACGGGCAATATCTGCCGTTAAATCTGCCGGAAAACCATAAGTATCATATAACTTAAAAACATCATCACCACTAATAGTATCGCCAGCTAAATTCGCTAATATATCTTCTAGTAAGATCATACCGCGATCTAAGGTGCGACCAAATTGCTCTTCTTCTATTCTTAATAGCTTTTCGATAATAGCTTGTTGTTGAATTAGCTCAGGGTAAGCTTCACCCATTTGTTCAACTAATGAAGAAACTAATTTATGAAAAAAGTGCCCTTTTGCTTCAAGTTTATGACCATGGCGAATAGCACGTCGAATAATACGACGTAATACATAACCACGGCCTTCATTTGATGGTACAACACCATCAACAATTAAGAAGCTACAAGAACGAATATGATCGCTAATAACCCGCAACGATTTATTATCTAAGTCATTGCATGCCAATAAGTGTGCGGTATCTTTAATTAATGCTTGGAAAAGGTCAATTTCATAGTTACTGTGTACACCTTGCATAATGGCAGAAATGCGTTCTAACCCCATGCCGGTGTCAATAGACGGATTAGGCAATGGCTCCATAGTACCGTTACTTTGACGGTTATACTGCATGAAAACAATATTCCAAATTTCAATAAAGCGATCGCCATCTTCATCAGGTGAGCCTGGAGGACCACCAAAAATGTCTTCACCGTGATCATAGAAAATTTCAGAGCACGGCCCACAAGGCCCAGTATCACCCATTGACCAAAAGTTATCCTTGGCTCCAATACGTATAACTCGCTCGGCAGGCACGCCAATTTTGTCTAGCCAAATTTTCTCTGCTTCATCATCTTCATCAAAAACAGTAATTGTTAATTTTTCTGCTGGTATTGCTAAAACCTTAGTTAAAAAATCCCAAGCAAAGCCTATTGCTTCTTCTTTAAAGTAATCACCAAAACTGAAATTCCCCATCATTTCAAAGAAAGTATGATGACGGGCAGTATAGCCAACATTTTCTAAATCGTTATGTTTACCACCAGCGCGAACACAACGCTGCGCAGAAGTAGCACGCGTATAACTACGCGTTTCAGCCCCTAAAAACACATCTTTAAAAGGTACCATACCAGCATTAGTAAAAAGTAAAGTAGCATCATTACCCGGAACTAATGAACTACTGTTTACTATTTGATGTTGCTTAGTGGCAAAAAAATCTAAGAATGCTTGGCGTACTTCAGCGGTGCTTTTAATCATAGGAACCTTAATTAACCTGTTTATTCAACTAATACTTACTAGTGTGAGTGCTTACTATCGAAAATATTTCGTCGCTAGAAAATCCGCGATATTGTAAAAATCGTATTTGTTTGGCATGCTCTTGCTGAGCCAAAGTAGAATTTTCCACCCTACTTTCACCAAAACGCTTATTATACGCAAGCTCTGCTTGAAGATACCAATCAATTTCGCAATTATTCCGCAATTGTTGAATAATTGTTGAACAAACGCCTTTCTGTTTAAGTTCATTTTCAATATAACGCCAACCATAACCTCTATTAGCTCGATATCGATAAGTGCTTATGGCAAAGCGTGAGTCTGATAGGCAATTTTTCTCTAGTAGTAGTTCAATAGCTGCATCTATGTCCGCGTCTTCAAACTCTCGAACGCCCAGTTTTCGTCTTAATACAAACTCAGAATGCTCTCGTCGCACTAATAAGCTTACTCCGTAGTGTAAAGTAGTTTGTTTTTACAAACTAGGTAACATCATTTGTTGCCCATTAACATGAAGATCTACACTAGGCTCAGCAAAACCTAAAGTTAACCCTACCAAACGTATCCCCCGTTGCTTACCGTTTTTATAAGCTCTGGTATGTGCTTTAGCTAACAAAGCCATATAGGTTTGTTGATCGGGTGCTAAGCTTTGCTGCTCAACGGTGGTTTGGTTAAAGTCGTTAAACTTAAGCTTGATGCCTTGGCGGACTATTGTTAGGCCTTTTATTTTATGTAAACGTAATAATAACTTAGGCAATAATTGTTCAATCACAGCAAAACACTCTTGTTCACTATATATATCTGCCGCTAAAGTTGTTTCAATGGCTAATGATTTTCGTTGTCTGCTCACTTCAAGCTCACGATTATCAATACCATGAGCTTTTTGATATAAACTAGTGGCAAATTTACCTACTATTGGCGTCAGCTTAGCGATTGAACTCGCTCTTACGTCATGGCAAGTTGAAAAACCTGCTTGCTGTAATTTTTGAAAAGTTTTTGGCCCAATACCAGGGATTTTTTTTAATGATAACTGCTCAACAAAACCAGCTACTTTATCTGGTGGCACAACACATTGTCCATTCGGCTTATTTTCGTCACTGGCAATTTTAGCGATAAATTTATTCGGTGCAATCCCTGCCGAGGCAGTTAAGTTTAATTCATTGAAAATATCAGCACGGATTTTCTTCGCAATTAAGGTAGCACTGCCTTGGCATTGAGTTGCCTCAGATACATCAAGATAAGCTTCATCAAGAGATAAAGGTTCAATTAAGTTTGTATAGCGAGAAAATATTTCACGAATGTGAGTTGAAACTTCTTTATAAACAGCCATTCTTCCATGAACAATGGTTAACTCAGGACAAAGCTGTTTAGCTTTAATCGCCGACATGGCCGAACGAATACCAAATCTACGGGCAATATAATTACAAGTACTCAGTACGCTACGAGGGCCATCACCACCTACAGCAAGTGGAATGTTCCTATACTCAGGAAAATCTCGCATCTCGACTGCCGCATAGAAACAATCCATGTCTACATGAATTATTTTTTTTACCACCATTTTTTTCAGTGCTAGCTTTTTCATACCAACAGTGTACTGAGTTTTTATACAGCATGTCAATATTCTACAATAAACATCGCGCAAACAGAGTGCTTTCTTTCGTTTTATTGTTAACGTTATTTATGAATTTACCTTGCCGCCAAAATTGGTGATAGCACGCTAACCAATGCCGAAATATGATCATCACGGTCATTTAATGCGGCAATGTAGTGATATTGCTCGCCACCTGCTGCCATAAACACCTCACGGTTTTCATGTTCTAACTCTTCAAGGGTTTCTAAACAGTCAGCGCTAAAGGCAGGGCTAATAATAGCCAAGTGTTTATTACCTTGTTTCGCTAAAAGCGCAAGCGTTTCATCAGTATAAGGCTGTAACCATTTTGCTTTACCAAAGCGTGATTGAAAAGTCATCACCAAGTGTTCATCGGTTAAGTCTATTGATCTCGCTAATAACTCTTTTTTAAGTAAGTCCGTGGTGATTTGGCAAAAATCAAGATAAGGATCACCCCATTGATAAAATAGCTCTGGCATACCATGATAGGAAAGTACTAACTTATCTGGAGTACCGTATTTAACTAAATGTTCTGTAATGGAATTTGCTAACGCTGTTATATATAAAGGGTTGCTATGATAGCTATTGATGAAATTAAGGCTTGGAACATAGCGCCACTTTTGTAATTCTTTGCTGACAGCATCAAAAGTAGATGCCGTAGTAGGGCCGGCATATTGTGGATATAAAGGTAACACCACAAGTTTGTCTATACCTTGTTGTTGAAATTTTTCTAAGACACTGCTTATTGATGGTTCACCATAACGCATGGCTATATCAACAATGATATCTTCGCCACATTGCTGTTTTATTTGTGTCGCAACTTTTTTTCGCTGTGCCTGGCTAATAACCACTAACGGTGCGCCCTGATCTGTCCAAATACTCTGATACAACTTAGCTGATTTTTTCGGGCGCAGGCGTAAAATAAACCCATGTAAAATCAGCATCCAAATCACCCGGGGAATTTCGACCACCCGTGGATCAGATAAAAATTCACGTAAATAGTTGCGTACCGCTGCTGTATTAGGCGCAGCGGGTGAACCTAAATTCGTTAGCAACACGGCAACTTTAGGCGCTGAGTTGCTATTTTCTTTACCTTGATTTGAGCTGTTATTTTTCGCGCTAAAACGTGACTTCATTTATTCATTTACCCTGATGAATTTTTATTATTAGCAGCTTTTACTGTAAAGTAATCACTCAACAAAGCTATCAACCACTAGGTTAATAGTTTCGGTATTATCCACAGAAACATTCTGGATTTCAGCTTTAAAATCACCAGACTTTATCCCAGCACCACCTTGTTTAGAGACGATGGCGTAAATGTGTACTTTACTAACGCTGCTTAAGTTGTTTGCCGGTGACATCGCATTTTCATTACTTAGGGTGATCACTTTAGGTAAATCACTCGCCATTAATTTCAATGCTGCTAACGGCATACGTTGACCATCGGTTGGAATAGCATAAATAAATACAACTTTATCTTCACCTTGCGCCAACTGCTGAGCAACCTCATCCGCTAAACTAACGCTAACCGTTAATTTTGGCCCGGTTACTTTAGGCTGAACTGGTTGATTACTATTGATGCTAGACATGCCGAGTCGATTTTTGGCTTCGTTAACCGCTTCTTGTAGTGCGTTGCTATTTACCCCTTGCCTTTTCGCATCAATCACTCGTTGCCAATAGCCAATCGCTTTTTCGTATTGTTGAGCAATAAAATTATGCATACCCAATAAAATATTAGTTGAGGGATCATTAATATCTAATGCTAATGCTCTATCAATTAAATTTTGCACCTGTTCATCAATTTGTTGATTGTTGCGATAATAGCTAGCTTGGGCGATCGCCCCTAATAAATCAGCTTGTTCGCCTTCAATACCAATGACTTGTTCAAATGCAGTTATTGCCATGTCAAACTCTCCAGCACTGACAAAAGTTTGCCCTAAATTATACCAAGCTTCACCATCATCAGGTTCTTTTTCTAGATGTTGTTGCAACTCCATAATGTAGGCGAGCATTTGTTCTTGTTGTGCTTGTACTTGTGCTTTTTGCTCAGCAGACGTTTGCGCTTGTTGATTACCATGCCCAGCACTTGGCGTAGCCATTAATGCCGCCAACGTACCTTGCTTTAAATATAATGCGAGAGAAAAAGCGATAATAAATAAAGATAAAGACAAAGGCCACAGCACACTAAAGTTTTTACTGCCAATAACACTACTTGGTGATTTTTTAGCTGATTCAATATCTTGCAACAAGCTGTTATCAAGTTCGGTTAATAAATATTGGTAACTTTCTTCGTCAATAGCACCGTCACTAAAGTCTTTTTCTATTTCAGCTTTGTGCTCTTTATATAATTTAACATTGGTGTCATTACGTAAATTATCTTCAGGGTTTTCTTGAGCTTCATTATTGTTCTCACCTTTGTTTAACCCTTTAAAGAAAGGTAACCAAACGATATACAAAAGTAAGGCAATAAAAACAAGGACGATTAATACTATTTCCATAATGGTTAACTACTCTTTATCTTTTTTATCGGTATTTAAATTTTGGCTAGGTTGTTCTTGGTTGCTTTGTACTTGATTACCTTCTAGTAATTGCTGTAATTTTTCTTGCTGTTGGCTATTTAATGCTAGATTTTCTTTTGGTGCAGGTTTTCTTCGCAGAATAATAATCACCACAATAATGCCAGTTAAAATTAACAAAGCTGGGCCAAACCAAAGTATATAAGTGAGACTTGATACACGGGGACGATATAAAACAAATTCGCCATATCGAGCAACCATATAGTTAACTATTTCACTATCGGCTTTACCTTGTTGTAATAAATCATACAATTCAAACCGTAAATCCGCCGCTATTGGCGAGTTAGAATCTGCTAAGTTTTGGTTTTGGCATTTAGGACAACGTAATTCTTTGCTTAACGCTTGAAAGCGAATTTTTGTTACTTCATCTCTAAACTCAAAGGTTTCAACTGGACTTGCATTAACTGTATTGCTCATCATAAAGGCGCTAACAATTAACACTGCAATAAATAAAATTTTATTTAGCATACCTATTTACCCTGCTGCTTTTCAGAAATTAATTGTTTAATAAGCGGTGCAAACTCTTTACGCCAAACTCGAGTGTCAATGGCTCCGGCAAAGCGTTTACGAATAATGCCGTGATGATCGATAACAAAAGTTTCAGGTGCGCCAAACACCCCTAAATCTAAACCAAGGGTACCTTGTTCATCAAAAATTGAAAACTGATAAGGATCTTCATAATTCGTTAGCCATTGCTGTGCGGCTAAACGCTCATCTTTATAGTTTAATCCGTATAATTTAACATAAGGTGTTAATTGCGGATTATTAGCCAGTTCTAACAAATAAGGATGTTCATATTTACAGGTTGGACACCAAGTTGCCCATACGTTCAATAAGACAATATCACCGACCAAATCAGCTTTGCTGACAATTTTATTAGCATCACCTAAGGTTACTAAAGAAAAATCAGGCATAGACTTACCGACAAGTGCTGACGGCATATCCTGTGGGTTTAACGATAATCCTCGATAAAGCACTACGCCTAAAGCAATCACTAAAATAAGGGGTAAAAAACGAATAACTTTATTCACTATGACAACTCCGAAGTAGCCGAGGTATTGCTATTAACGCTGTCAGTATTTTTGTTGTCTACTATCGCAGCCTTTTTTTTATCCGCTAAACGATAACGCTTATCCATTATGGCTAAGATGCCACCAATCGCCATAAAAATAGCGCCAAGCCAGATCCAACGAACAAAGGGTTTATAATGAACTCTAATTGCCCATGCACCACCATCAAGTGGATCACCAAGAGCAACGTAAATATCTCTAAATAAACCACCGTCGATACCCGCTTCCGTCATTCCCATCGATTGCACTCTATAAGCACGACGTTCAGGTGTTAATAAAGTAACAAAGTCATTTTCGCCATCAGCATTTACTTTATAAACATTAATTTGGCCCTGCTCCGCACTATAATTAGGGCCTTCTACGTGTTTAATACCGTTAAACTCTATTTGATAACCTGAAATTTCTACACTTTCATGTAGCGCCATTTTCACATTAGTTTCACTTTCATAACTAGAAACTAAGGTAACACCAACGATGGTGACCGCTATACCGGCATGCGCTACCGTCATACCCCATTGGCTTAAGGTAAGTGATGATCTAATGCTATATTGATTTAATAAATCTTTGATAACGACTAAGAATACCCATGACGCTAATGTGATTCCCATCGCAACAAGCGCATCAAACTCGCCCCCGTAAACAATAGGAAATAACAAGCCAAAGGCAATACTAAAGACTGACGGTTTAATTAACTGCTTACGAAGTTCACCTTTTTTGGCTTTTTTCCAACGAATAAGCGGCCCTATGCCCATAATAATAAATAATAAACTCATGATAGGCACAAATACGGCGTTAAAATAAGGAGGACCAACAGAAATTTTGCCATAGCCTAAGGCATCAACTAATAGTGGATATAAGGTTCCTAGTAATACCGTCATCGCAGCAACGACTAAAATGATATTACACAAGAGTAGTGCAGTTTCACGAGAATATAGCGCAAATCGACTAAAACTCGCGACATTGTTCGCTCTAAACGCATATAAAGTTAGTGAACCACCAACGGTTATCGCTAATAAAACTAAGATAAAGATGCCGCGAGAGGGATCTGAAGCGAAAGAGTGGACCGAGGTTATCACCCCTGAACGCACTAAAAATGTCCCTAGTAAACTTAAACTAAAAGCAAAGATCGCCAGTAATACGCTCCAGTTTCTAAAGGTGCCGCGTTTTTCAGTTACCGCCAAGGAGTGAATTAACGCAGTACCCACAAGCCAAGGCATAAACGATGCATTTTCAACTGGATCCCAAAACCACCAGCCACCCCAACCAAGTTCGTAATATGCCCACCAACTACCTAAAGCAATACCTAGGGTTAAAAACACCCAAGCACCAATGGTCCAAGGACGAGACCAACGCGCCCAAGCAGCATCCATTTTACCCGTCATTAACGCGGCAACAGCAAAAGCAAAGGCGACAGCAAAGCCAACATAACCTATATACAATAATGGTGGATGAATAATTAAACCAACATCTTGTAATAACGGGTTTAAATCACGCCCTTCCATTGGCACATTAGGCCAAAGACGCTCAAAAGGGTTAGAGGTAAGTAAAGTAAAAGCGATAAAACCAACCGCTACCATGCCCATGACGGCCAACACGCGAGCAATAAATTCTTGTTCAACGTTTTTTGAAAATGAGGCAACAGCCATTGTCCATGCAGTTAAAGAGAAAACCCATAACAACAACGACCCTTCATGTCCCCCCCAAACGGCACTTATTTTAAAATAGTAAGGTAAGTGACTATTAGAATGACTAGCAATATACTTAATAGAAAAATCGTCAATAACAAAACTATAAGCTAAGATACAAATACTTATTGCCGTAAAAATAAACATACCAAAGGTAAGTGGCTTAGCATAGCTCATTAATTTACTTTGTGAACTGTGTACGCCAATCATAGGTATAATGCTTAAACATATTGAAAATGCAAAAGCAATAACCAATGCAATATGGCCAAGTTCAGGTAAAAGATGAGGTATTATCTGGGGTACCGCGTCAGGAATCATTTATTTCTCCGTTTTCTCTTAATACGTTTTCAGCTTTGTCTTTTTTAACAATGAACTTTAAAATGAACTTTAAAATAAATAAAAAAACAACGAGCTAAAAATAGTGGCGCAATTCTAGCACATTTTTATCTAACTGCAGGTTAAATGCAGAGACAATTGTTTCTTAATGTTACAATTTGCATCTAGTATTTATTATTCGATTTTAATAGAGCTATGGTATGATATTGTGCAATGTAATAACACGATCTAAATCAAAAACGATCTAAATCAAAATAAAGCTGATAAATATAGGTTAAACTTTGTCAGGTATTTTCAACATGTTAAAGAGTATATATTCCCTTGTCAGCCAATTTAGCAGCCAATACTGAACCTGCTTTAATCAGTGCCTCTAACCTTACCTGTATTCGCGAAGAACGTTTACTGTTTGATCAGTTAATCATTGAAATAAATGCCGGTGACATTGTACAAGTAGAAGGTCCTAACGGCTCTGGTAAAACCAGCTTATTACGTATTTTAGCGGGATTATCTCAACCTTATGAAGGCGAAATACGCTATAAGAATCAATTGATCAATCAATCTCGCGAAGAATTTTATCAAAATTTACTTTATCTGGGACATTTACCCGGGGTAAAGGGAGAAATGACCGCACAAGAAAATTTGCATTTCAACTTAACACTACATGGCTCAAATATTAACTCTGGTGAAATTGAAGATACTCTCGCTTTAGTGAACTTAGCTGGTTTTGAAGATAGCTTAGCCTCCCATTTAAGTGCAGGACAACATAGACGTATTTCTTTAGCCCGGCTATATAAGTCTACCGCTGACATTTGGATTTTGGATGAGCCTTTTACCGCCATAGATAAACAGGGTGTACATTCGTTAGAGCAATTATTTAAAGCGCATATAAAACAAGGTGGCTGTGTTATTTTGACTACACATCAAGATTTACTTTCCTTTGCGCCTTCGCAAGTAAAAAAAATCACTTTAGACTATATGGGTGAATAACTGATCATGAACAACAAGCTTCAAAGATATAATCAAGAAAAAGGTCGAATACAGAATGTCCGTTGTTAATTTATCCTATCGCACTGCTTTTTCTTTAGTGCTCAAACGTGATTTAACTATTGCCCTGCGTCATAAAGATGACATTCTAAATCCGTTATTATTTTTTGTTATCGTGGTCACTTTATTTCCGTTAGGGATTGGCCCAGAAGCACAAACATTAAGTCGCATAGCACCCGGTATTATCTGGGTGGCGGCATTGTTATCAACACTATTGTCTTTAGATAGATTATTTAAGTCTGATCACAATGACGGTTCTTTAGAGCAAATGTTACTCAGCCCACAACCTGTTTTTATATTGGTACTAGCAAAAATTGTTGCCCATTGGCTTATTACTGGCTTACCACTTATTTTAATTGCCCCTTTACTGGCGGTACTTTTACATTTAAATGAACAAAGTTATAGTGCGCTAATATTAACATTATTGCTTGGTACTCCAGTCTTAAGCTTGCTAGGTGCTATTGGTGTTGCTTTAACTGTGGGTATTAAAAAAGGAGGAGTATTACTTAGCTTATTAGTATTACCTTTATATATTCCGGTATTAATTTTTGCCACTAGTGCTATTGATACCGCAGCACTTGGCTTACCTTATAGCGGTCAACTTGCTATAATTGCCGCGCTATTTTTTGGCTCATTAACGTTAGCACCTTTTGCTGTTGGTGCCGCGTTAAAAGTCAGTACCAATTAGTATTAGCTATTAACTTTAAAGAAAATGAGAGCATAGTCTATGTGGAAATGGTTACACCCCTACGCAAACCCGGAAGTGTCTTATCACTTCTCAGGAAAATTACTTCCTTGGTTAAGTGCCTTCGCAGCACTGTTTTTATCTATTGGTCTAGTTTGGGCTTTAGCATTCGCTCCTGCCGATTATCAACAGGGCGATAGCTTTCGTATATTTTATATTCATGTACCCGCGGCTTCGCTATCAATGGGTATCTATTTTGGTATGGCAATTGCCGCTTTTACCAGTTTGGTCTGGCAATTTAAATTAGCCGATGCTTCTGCTGCAGCCTTAGCACCTGTTGGTGCAACGTTTACCGCCATAGCGCTTATTACAGGTGCTGCATGGGGGGAACCTATGTGGGGAACTTGGTGGATTTGGGATGCACGGCTAACCTCAGAGTTGATTTTATTGTTTTTATATTTAGGTGTTATCTCGCTACATAATGCTTTTGAAGATAAAAATTTAGCGGGTAAAGCCGCCGGTATATTAACCTTAGTAGGGGTGATTAACTTACCTATCATTAAATATTCAGTAGAATGGTGGAATACTTTACATCAAGGCTCTACTGTAAGTAAGTTAGGTGCACCGTCCATGTCTGTTGACATGCTATGGCCATTTTTATTCTGTTTTCTTGGTTTTGTTTTACTTATTAGCGTCATTGTCTGTATTCGTTTTCGCAGTGAAATTTTAGCGCGAAATAGTATTAGACCTTGGGTGAGAGATTTAGTTGCTGCGCACTTAAATCAGGAGAAAACCAATGCAGTTTGATAGCTTTAGTGCCTTTATTGATATGGGCGGATATGGTTTTTATGTTTGGTTATCCTATGGTGTCGCCACGATATTATTACTCATCTTAATTTTGAGTTCGGTAACAAGTCATAAACAAGTCATCAAAAGTATTGCTCAACATAAACAAAGAGAAGACAAACTTCGCCAAGCTCGCAAACAGCGACAACAGCAAGACACACAATTAAAAGCAAAACTATCTGAAGAGGTAACAGAATGAATCCACGTCGTAAAAAACGCTTAACCATTGTCGGTTCAATTGTAGTTGGCATAGCGGTTGTCGCGGGCTTGGTGTTATACGCATTAAGCCAAAATATTGATTTGTTTTATAACCCCACAGAAATTACCCAAGGGAAAAAAGACTCAGGTATTAAACCTAAAATTGGTCAACGTATTCGTATTGGTGGGCTAGTAGTCCCTAATACCGTAAAACGAGATCCAGATAATTTGAAAGTATCATTTAGCTTATCTGATATGAAAATGCCAATCGTTTTTTCTGATAGTGATCCTATGATCAGTGTTCATTATGACGGGATATTGCCTGATTTATTCCGCGAAGGACAAGGTATTGTTGCCAATGGTACATTGACCCGCAGTTCATCTGGTGAGTTATATATAGAAGCGAGTGAAGTACTAGCTAAGCATGATGAAAATTACATGCCTACAGAGCTTGCTGATGCGGCAGGTAAAGATTATAAAAAACTGGAATATAGTGATAAACAGTTAAACAATAATTAATATTTTATAGCAATTGGAATTATAGAAAATTAAAAGCTAAAAAACCGTAAATACAGTATGTGTTTACGGTTTTTTATTATCTACTTTATCTGCACTAGCTCTAATCTCTAATCTCTAATCTCTAATCTCTAATCTCTAAAAAAGATTAACCGTATAGCTTGGCCGCCTCAAGGGTATTTTTAAGTAAACAAGCAATAGTCATTGGTCCAACACCACCAGGTACAGGGGTTATCGCCCCACAAACATCACTGACCCCCGCAAAATCAACATCGCCAACCAATTTCATTTTACCAGTAACCGCATCCTCAACTCGGTTAATACCGACATCAATAACCGTGGCACCTTTTTTCACCCAGTCTGCTTGTACAAACTCAGCACGGCCAACAGCGGCAATTAAAATATCTGCTTGTTGGCAGACTTGAGCAAGATTTTTAGTACGAGAATGAGCAATAGTTACCGTACAATTTTCCTGTAACAATAATAAAGCCACAGGTTTACCAACAATATTGGAGCGACCTATTACCACAGCATGCTTACCTGACAAATCATCACCTAGGTGCTGCTTAGCAAGAATAATACAACCTTGTGGTGTACAAGGAACCAAAGCGCCCGGCTCACCATTAAACAAGCGTCCTGAGTTCATCGCATGAAAACCATCAACGTCTTTTTCCGGTGTTATTGCCGCAATAATAACACTTTCATCAATATGCTTAGGCAAAGGTAATTGCACCAAAACACCATGAACACTGGTATCTTTATTTAACTGAGATAATTGCGCTAACAACTCAAGCTGACTGCAATTTACTGGCAAGCGAATTTCATTTGAAATCATGCCAACTTCCATGGTTTGCTTAGCTTTATTACGTACATAAACTTGGCTAGCGGGATCTTCACCAACAAGTACAACGGTTAAACTAGGCGTAATACCTTTTGACTTTTTAAGTGCCTTCACTTCTTCTGCAATAGCTACTCTTAATTGTGCTGCTACCTGTTTACCATCAATTATCATGTGATTTTCTTTAGTGATATACCAAATGAATTAATCCTTTTGGTATTATTAAGTTTTAGCCGTCAATTATAGCAAATTAAGCGACATAGTTTACCGATAATATACGATCTCCTATTTTATTAAGAATTTCAATTTCGCCATCACAAACCGCAATAATTGATTTGCCATCCTTAAAGGCTTTTGGAATAATCACTCGCCCTTCTTCATTTTTTTCAAATATTTTAACTTTATGATATAGCTCTAAGTCATTATCACAATAGTATATAATTGTTACTTTGCGTTGTAGTGCACTCATAATAAATTACTACTTTATATTTTATGAATCATTTTATACTTTGAATATACACGAACTATTAAAAGAGTAAACATGGCTGACATACTTTTAAGAATATAGTGTTAAAGCTACTGTATTAATTAATAAAAAAACCCTGAGCCAATACTGAACTCAGGGTCGATCAAGTGATCGTTTAACGCACCCTCAACTGTCTAAATTAACACCTAAGGTAATTAACTAAGACCGCAGAGCTTTTCTACTTAATTTTGATCAGGGGAATACTCAAAATTAGTAAACTGATTGTCAGAATTAATAGCGTATTAATAACGACACTATTTCCAACTTTTCATTTTGCAGCCTTTGACGGCATAAAATAAAATAAATAAATAACAAGGTAATAATACTAAGTAGCCGCCTTGCTCACCCATGCTTGTTGTTGAAGATAGACTCCAAAACAATGGACCAAAAGCGCCACCCGAAATACCCATAACTAATAAAGCTGAACCAATACTGGTTAATTTCCCCATACCAGAAAGTGCTAATGGAAACACAGCAGGCCAAACTATCGCGTTAGCAAAACCTAAGAAAGCAATTAACACTAAGGTATCAGGTAATTCAATACCACCTAGAAGCGTATTCGCTATCGCGTAAGAGTTATTATCGCCAAAAACAATACCAAGGGTTAATAACAAACCAATTACTGCTGAAACCATCAACGCTTTTTGTTGAGAAATAAATTTGGGGATAAGTGCAATACCTAAGATATAACCGACGACCATACAAATCATGGTATACGATGTCATAATGGTATAATTTTCTACCCCTAACGACAGTGCAAAAGTACCTATGGTATCGCCAGCAATCACTTCAGCAGCGACATAGAAAAATAATGCCACAACACCTAAAACTAAATTAGGATGTGATAATGCTTCTTTAAGGTGACCTTGATGCTCGCCCTCTTCTGCGTCGTCTTCACTTTCCAATTCTGGCAATGGTGACTTTTTAACCGCTAACGCTAACAGACCAAGAAAAATAGCCATGCCTAAATAAGGCATAACCAATGAGTTAGCCATATCATCAATCTGAACTTGGGTTAACTCACCAGCAACATCTTGAAAACCACTAAGAATTAATGCAGTAAATACCATAGGGGCAACAACACCTGCACCTTTATTTAAAATACCCATAATAGAAATACGCGCTGCTGCTGACTCTTCTGGGCCAATACGTACCACATAAGGATTTACGGCTGTTTGTAATAAGGTAATACCTGTACCCATCACTAATTGGGCAAATAAGAACAAAGCAAAAATTTGCGTTTTTGCCGCGGGAATAAATAACAAACCCGCGATCATCATAGTAGCCATACCCAATGCCATACCATTTTTATAACCCACTTTTCGAATAATGGTCGCTGATGGCAAGGCAGTAAAAGTTACCGCTATATAAAATGAAAATAATATTAAAGAGGCTTCAAAGGGGCTTAGTTGCAAAATTTGTTTTAAATAAGGCATTAAAGAGCCATTAAGCCAAGTAGCAAAACCTAAGATAAAAAACAGCCCTGCAACTATTATCATAGGCAAGACGTTACTTTGCTGTTTCACTTTATTATCTGGATTTTCTTGCTTCGCTTGCGTAGCTGACATTTCCATAATTTCCTCATTTATTAATTTTTATACCGCTAAAAGCAGCGTTAGTCTTACTGTTATTGTTATTGTTATTATTTACCGAGTAACTTAGACTCGAACACCGCCAATCCAGGTTTCAATCACACAAAAATCATCATCTAAAACAACCATATCGGCTTGCATACCTATTGTTAACTCACCACGTTCAAGCTTTTGATCGCGGTATAAATACCTAGCCGGATATAAACTCGCCATCCGCAACGATTCGTCTAGTGAAATTCTCAATCCTAAATGCGTGTTTCGAACTGCTGTTGCCATATCAAGTGACGATCCTGCTAACTCACCAGTAGAAGAAGTTAATTTACCGTTTTCAACATAAACGGTGCGATCATATAACGGAAACTCTGTTAAATTTGTGCCAACAGGCGGCATAGCATCTGTCACTAAAAAAATGCCACCGGCAGGTTTAGTTTTAATGGCCAATTGACAACTGGCATAATCAACATGATGACCATCCACAATCAAACCACATTGGGTATTGTCATTTAATAAAGCGCAACCAACGACCCCAGGCTCACGCCCTTGTAATGGAGACATGGCATTAAATAAATGAGTAAAACCAGTGGCCCCCGCATCTACAGCCTTTTGTGCGGTAGCAAAGTCGGCATTCGTGTGACCTAAACAAACTTTAATACCTAGTTTAACCATGCGGCTAATATCTTCTGGCATTACCGTTTCAGGCGCTAAAGTAACCATCACTTGACCAATATCTTTACGTGATAAAATTTTCCATTCATCAGCCGAAATAGGACGAATAAGCTCAGCACAATGGGTACCTTTTTTTGCCAGTGACAAATGCGGACCTTCAAAATGAATACCTATGATACCTGGTATTTTGCTGGCGATAGCCTCACACATAGCATCAGCAGCTTGAGCCATGACTTCAATTTTATCGGTAATAAGCGTGGGCATCATTGCTGTTGTGCCAAATTTTGCATGCGCAGCCATAATGGCTTTGAGTTGCTCTACAGAGGGGGAGTCATTAAATAACGCCCCACCACCACCATTAACTTGTAAGTCAATATAACCTGGCACAACTAAACCAGCGGCCTTGACATCAACATCATTGGTGTTTTGATCTATCGCGCTAATAACGCCATCAGTAATGGTTATTACTTGCTCATCAACAAAGCTGTAACCGTCAAATAATCGTGAAGCGTGTAAGCGAAATGATGTCATTTATATTTTTCCTAAATTTTTAGTCAAAGCTTATTTCCAGAGAGTATGGCCATTACTGCTAATTCACCATACGATTGTTTCAACTTATGATTTCACTAGCTCTTGCTTGGCAAGTTCACTTCTAGCAAAAAGTACCGAACCTACTTCAGGAGCGCTTAATGGCTCAGACAATTGCGCTTGTATGTCTTTAGCTAGCCATGGCTTTAACCTTGGTGTTAGGCCACCTATCATTGATATACGTGGAGGGTTTCTTTTACCCAAAGTACGGGCAATGCTATTAATATACTCAGCACCTTCTTTAACTATTTCTAAAGCAACCTTATCGCCTTTTTCTGCGGCATCAAACACTAAGTTGGCCAGTTGCGCATAGTAAGTTGCTGTTTTTCCTGCAATCACTTCTACTAAAGCGGTATCATCTTTACAGCCAAGCTTAGTTAATAACACATCATTCATTATTGACGATTCAACAATGCCATCAATAGACAACAATACTTGTTTTGCTGCTTGTAAACCAAACCAAGCACCACTACCTTTGTCGCCATGTGGAAAACCATGAGCGCCAATCATAAACTGCTGACCATCAATGTAGCTAAATCCGCATGAACCTGTACCTGAAATCATCACAGCGCCATCTTCGCCTTGATGGGCCCCCAAACAAGCAATAAGCAGATCAGTCGCTAAAAAAATCTGTTTAAAAGGATGTTGCCATGCTTGCATTTGCTTAAACAGCACTGGTAAATTAACACCTGCTAAACCAACTCCTGCAGTCAGTTCACTTAAATCGACATACGCTAAATTAGCATCTTCTAATGCTAATTTAGCCGATAGAGCAATAGAATTAGTGGCTTGTTCAAAACCGTGCAATGGATTTCCTGGGCCTGCAATACCAGTTCCTAGAATTTCATTATCTTTATTCATCACGATGGCTTTGCATTTGCTACCACCGCCATCAATACCTAAAAATAATTCTTTAATATTGTTACCACTGAGCATACTAACCCCAAAGTTTTATTAATCACTTAGTCTCATTTTACTTTTATTAATTAAAAATAAGAAAAATAAAATAATACCAAGTTGAAATTTTCAATGTTTTTATCTTATCGCCAAATGACAGCGTTGTCATTTGTTTTTTTTAATTTTTTGACATCTAACTACAATTTAGCTCAATAGATAGAAACAAACTGATTATTTTATTAATAAAATAAACTGCATATTAACGAACAGACACTTGAGTAATACGCCCTGCTCTTAAGCCATTAATTGATCGACTACGTATTTGTACAATACCTTTTACCGAAACAGGTTTATGGTACTCTTTCCATACAGTGCTTTGTTTTTCTTGGTATTCAATAATAAGCCCCGGGAAGGCAATATTTGCTTTCAAGATACCTTCTTCAATAATCGCGCCTACGGTTGGCAAGCGATAATCGATACCTGATAACTCTAATTTAACAAACTCTTTTTTGCCTAAAACGTTGGCGAACAAATACCAGTTTTCATCTCGTTTTTGTTGCTGTTTAGTAGTAAGAAATTGAGTTTTAGTGCTATATTTAGCCCCTTGATAATCATAAGGAACAGTCCATTTAGGTAAGTACCAAGCTCGCTCCGCTAACGCTAATAAACGAGGGAAAATTTTATGTTCAGCCATTTCATCACTACGAGTATTTTCACTCCATAACTGCCCTTGAATACCTAAAAAGGTTTGTCCTTTAGTTAGTGGTGTTTGGGTATCATCAGAAACATAAGTATTATCTTGCCTATCTAGCCAAAACTCAGCGTGTACCGGTAAGTTATCAGGCATAAATTGAAATACTTTTTCCGTATTGGTATGACGTGATGCCCAATAATAGCCATGCTCTTTTGGCGAAGCCTCATAAGGAAAATCAAAATAGAGCACATCAGGCGTCGAAATAACTATTTGCCAATCACGGTTAGCTAACTGATGTACTTTGTTATGCCCGCCCCAAAATAAGACATCCCAGGCATTAGCCTGCACGATTGCTGGCATATTTTCGGTACGTGTATGCTCCATACCATCACTCCAGCCCGCAGTTTCAATATCAAGTTCAGATAAAATCCCAGCAACTCGTTCAATAAAATAAGCACCAAGTTCACTCATTTGAGTGACACCTTTGTCATTATTAGCAACAAAATCTTTACAAGCAGGCGACTCAAGCCAAGCTCCTGCGGTTTCATCTGCGCCAATATGATAACGAGTTAATGGCTGCCCCGCATCTTGATGAATTTTTTTCACCTGAGTCATCACTTCAACCACAAAAGCATAAGACGACTCTAAACAAACATTAATGGTATTGTCGTGATAAAACTGCACTGATGAATATTGCGTTTTATCAGCAAAATCATCTAATAAAAACTGCTTCGCTTTAACTTCATCTTCTAGTGCCTGATATTTATTATACCGTGCGGTCATTGCTTTCATCGCAGCACGTGAGTGCCCTGGCATGTCTAATGATGGGATCACTTGAATATGACGAGCCGATGCTGCTTGTAAAATTTCGCTGTAATCACTAACGCTATAGTAACCATTCACTGATGAAGTAGCGTCAATGCCAGCACCAAGCTGAGCAATCAAACAGTTTTGTTCTTGGGTATCAAAACAACGCTTACTCGATAGTTCCGTTAACTCAGGTAAGGTTGGTATTTCTAAACGCCATGCTTCATCATCGCCTAAATGTAAGTGCAACTTATTTAATTTATAAGCAGCCATTTGATCGAGCAAAGCTAAAATAAACGCTTTCGAGTGAAAGTTACGTGCTACATCCACTAACATGCCACGAAAGGCATAGTGTGGTTCATCATCAACATTAATGACTGGTAACGTATTCGAGCCGACACGATACAAACTTACCAGAGATTGTAAGCCATTAAAAACACCATTGGCATCAACGCCAATAACATTAATACTTTGCTCTGTTACCGCAAGGCTATAACTACCCATTGGTTTATTATCATTTTTGTTTATCTGCAGTGTTAAAGAAAGCCCATTTTGTGCTTGCTTTAGCCCTAAAGTAGCGAGGCGAGCGAGTGCCGCTCCAACCTCAGCAGGGATGACATTAGAAAAGTTTACTGTTAATCCTTTGCTGATATCAATAACAGCATTGTTCTCATCATAATGAACAGTTTTTGGCGTTGGAATAATCGCTCGTGCTATAGACGTTTCATCTATTTTAGAGCTACTCACACCACTAGCATTTCGCTGATATAAACGTTGGCTAGTTAACCATTGAGTTTTATCATTGCGACTACGTTTAAACTGCTTAGTTTTATCACTAAAGGCAACAACAAAGGGTAGTAATTCTAAACCCGACTCTTTATCAATCACGGCTTTCGTACTTTCAATAACACGTGTTTCAAGCTCATCAGCCGTAATTAAGTAATTAGGCATTGCGTCATATTCTGATAACATCCAAAAATTAGCGCGAAATAATAAGCGTTTAGTTTCACCCTGCTTAAAACCAGAAAACTTTTCTGACAGAGCTATCTGATGTAAATCACCATTTAAATGTTTAATAGTAAACTGATCACTTTCATAGGATTGTACAGGAGATATTTGACTAAAATATATTGACCAATTATTGGTCGTAATAGCTTCTGTTGCAGTAAGAGTCAATTCAACTTCGAAACAAGCGCCATCAGATACTTTTGCATCACACTTGTCTGTAGGTATATTACTCACCACACGGTACTTAACATCTAGATTATTCGCGATGCTATCAATATCTGTTTGAGTTGCACTATGTAATGAAGTGGCAAGCGATGAGGCACTGATATTTTGAACTGCACTGCTATGTTGTTCTTGTCCACATCCTGTTATGACCAAACTCAATGAAAGCGTTAGCGCACTCAATGATAAGGTTGATAATTGTATTTTAGATTTTTTACTTTTCATGTTTTTAGTCCATAAACGTGGCTTTACGCAATACATAAATAACAATATATGCTTACTATCCATAATTTTGACAGCGCTGTCAATTCAGCGATTCAGATCTGACTTTTATGTGGGTTAATATTATCAACAGGAAACGACTAAAATAGTAGCTTGCACTATGCCTACGGTACATTAATGCGATTGAACTTGGCACATCAGTTTAGCTAGGATTTAATCTAGTAAGGTTTCACTAGAAAATTGGCAAGTAAATCAGGAAAAATACCTAATAAAACACTTAAGATAATAATAATCACTACTGAGAAGTTCATTGCTGGAGTTAGTGTTAAAGGAAGGGGTAATAGTTCCTTAGGATTATTTTTTTCATTAACGTTATTAGCTTTAATAGCTGTACTAAATAAGACAAAAATAATACGTAAATAATAAACTAAACCAATACCACTGCCAATAATTAATACGCTAATTAGCCACCATTGTTGTGCTTTCACCGCCACATTGAGTAAATAAAACTTACCGATAAAGCCCATTGTTAGCGGAATACCGGCCAAGCTTAATATAGCAACAATAATTAACAAGGCTAATGAACGGTTTTGCCAAAACATTCCCTGCCAATCATTAACATCTAGCTCGGTGTTGTGATGATTATATTGGGTAAGCTGTAATGTCATAAAAATGGCTATCGTTGCTAATACATAAGCGGTTAAATAAAATAAGGCACTTTGCCAGGCAAGTTCAACGCTATGTGGTGAAATCACCATCAGTACAATAAGCAAGTAGCCCATATGAGCAATGGAAGAATAAGCCAATAGTCGTTTAATATTTTGTTGCTTTAACGCTAAAGTATTACCAATGAGCATAGAGGCAATGGCAAATATACTCATTAAAAAAAGTATATTTTCATCGCTGCTTTTTGTCTCAACAAAAATAGCTTGGCTAAACCAAAACTTCATCAACACAATAAACATAGCAATTTTTGACACTGTGGCAAGTAGTAAAGTCACTGGGGTCGGCGCTCCTTGATAAACATCCGGCGTCCATAAGTGAAAAGGCGCTAGTGATAATTTAAAAGCGATACCCACCATAAAGAGTAAGAAGCCAACACGATAGAAAAAAACATTGCCAACACTAGAGTCTGAGTTACTTATATTGGTAAGTATTTCCGGTTCATCAGTAAAACTTAACGTGCCGCTGTAACTGTAAATAAAGGCGATACCCAATAACATAAAGCTAGAAGCACAAGCACTTAACACCAGATATTTAAATGATGTTTCAACACTAAATTCACTATCGCGACTATAGCCAACCAAGCCCACTAGCGAAATACTAAGCAATTCAAAACCTAAAAATAGTGCGGCATAATGATCACTAATCACTAAAATACCCGCCCCTAATACCACCAATTGCAATAAAATAAAAAACTCATCGTGCACTTCAGTTGTATGGATTAACCATGTAGAGCTAAGCAAACTAACGGCAATACTGGCAATAAGCACCAGCATAAAAGCAAAAAGCCCATAACTATCAACTTTAACCAATGTAGTCACCTGAATATCACTGGCTAAATTAACAAATAAAGAAAAACTAGCCAGTAAAGCGACACTAAAAATAGTTAAGGTAAAAATTAGGATTAGCGTTTGTGAACGGCGCCACGCGATTAATAATAATGATAAAACAATACCAAAAGCGATAATTAATATCGGTAATAAACACTGTAACATCAGCTGAGTCATTTAGTTACTCCGGCAGTGTTATTTAGCACCAGCTTAATATTCTCACTTTGAAAAAAATCCAAAAGGCTATTAGGGTAAAGCCCAATAAATATCAGCAGTGTAAGTAAGGAAGAAAAAACCAATAACTCTCTAGCTGATAAATCATTAATAGCTTGTGGCTTAACTTGGCGCTTGCCATGAAATACACTTTGGAATAACACCATGCCATAAATTGCCGAGCCGATGAGTCCAAATGCAGCAATAATAGTTAATATAGGATAGCGTTGATAAGCACCAAGCAGTGATAAAAATTCAGCAACAAAATTAGCCAGCCCTGGTAAACCAAAAGCTGCGGCGCAAAAAGCTAACGCAAAACCACCCATCCGGGGTGTGTTGAGCCAAAATCCGCCCATATTATTTAAATCCCGTGAGTGAATACGGCTATAGATCATACCCGCCAGGGCAAATAAAGCCGCGCTACTTAACCCGTGCGCCACCAATGTTAATATTGCGCCTTGGTAAGCGATAATATTAAAAGAGAAAAGTGCCAGCATCACAAAGCCCATATGACTAATACTGCTATACGCCACTAAGCGTTTAAGATCTTGTTGAGCAAAAGCCATCTTTGCGCCATATAAAATACTCACTACCCCTAATGTGGCCGCAACAGGAGCAAAGTTTAGGCTAGCTTGTGGAAACAGTTGTAACACAAAACGAATAAGCCCATATGCACCGGTTTTAAGCAGTACCCCGGCAAGTAAAACACTCCCCGCAGTGGGGGCTTGGGTATGCGCATCAGGTAACCATGAATGCACAGGTACCGACGGCAACTTAACCGCAAAAGCAATAAAGAATCCCAACATTAAATACTGAGTTAATGACAGGGGTAAATCGAGGATTAACCAGTCTTGATATAAAAAGCTCAACTGACCAGTTTGTTGGTAATGAATAAATGACATGGCAATAATTGCCACTAGCATTATTAAACTGCTAACTTGGGTAAAGATGAAAAATTTAATCGCGGCAAAGTGTCTATCTTCATGCCCCCAAATGGCGATCAATGCCGTTATGGGTAGTAGCATAACTTCCCAAAAAAAGAAAAACAAAAACATATCAACCGCGGTAAAAACACCGACAATACCAGCAATTGAGGCAAGTAAATTAAAATAATAAAAGCCCACCTTGTCATTAATTTCTTGCCAAGAAACTAACACGCAAATTAACGCTAAGAACAGCGTTAACGATATTAGCACTATGCTTAAGTAATCAAGTGCTAGTGCATACTCAATGTGAAAACTAGGGATCCAGGCAACACGTACTAAAAGCTGCAGGGTGCTAAAATCATACGCTGTAGAATTTAGTGCAATAGCAAAATACACACCGATTACTAGCACCGTTAGTAATGATACCCACCTTGCACTTTGCGGTTTTATACCCTCTAACAACCAAGCTAAGGCGCCACCAAAAAGCAAACCACACATAACCAAGGTGATACTCATTAGCTTGCCTCCGTCGAAATAACATCAACACTCAACACTAACAACAATAAAAATGTTGCCAAACCAATGGCAGCAGCATACCAACGTAGTTTCCCTGTTTGGCTACTTTTAAGTACGTCATGACATAAGCCAACATACCAAGCATTAAGCATCAGCAACTGATCAAAAACATCACGGCGATTTAATTGCGCTAAATAACAATAAGGCTTTACTAACAACCAATGATAAAAACTATCAAAAGCTAACCCTTGACGACAAAACGTTGCTATTCCACTGCTACTTGCTATAAAAGTATTTTTATTTGAAGCAGCACTTTCTTTGCTTCGGTAAGAGGCGAAATAGAACCAAGAAAAAATAATACCAACAAAGGGCGTAGCAATAGCAACGCTATGTAGCCAGTACGGATCACTCTCAACAATGCGAGTATCAAGAGGAAATACCTCAGCTAAACTCATTTCTATGATATTGGCAAAAACACCGCCAATCAGTGATAAAACGGCCAACGCTATTAAGGAAAACTTTAATAATTTACTTGACGAGGGTTGTAAGTTTTGTTCAAAGCGACTTTCCCCCATAAAGGCAAGAAAGAACAATCGACAACTATAAATACTAGTCAGTAATGCGCCAAATATCGCACAATACCAAAGTAGCGGGCCGGCAGTATCTGATGACCAAAGCTGTGCTATAATCGCTTCTTTAGAGAAAAATCCAGAGCTTCCAGGTAAGGCCATCAAGCACACTAGTCCAACGGCGAACAAAGCTGTTTCAAAAGGTAAACGTTTTAATAAACCGCCCATTTTAAATAAACTTTGTTGATGATGTAGGGCAACAATAATTGCCCCAGCCGTTAAGAATAACAAGGCTTTAAAAAAAGCATGGGTCATTAAATGAAATACACCGGCAGAAAAAGCCCCTGCCCCTAAGGACAACATCATATAACCAATTTGACTCATGGTTGAATAAGCCAAAACTCGCTTAATATCACTTTGCGCTAAGGCAGCAATACCGGCAAGTAATAAGGTGGCCGCGCCAAGCCAAGCCACATAGTTCATTACTTCTGGCGCCAGTAAAAATAGTCCATTCATCCGCGCAATTAAATACACACCGGCCGTAACCATAGTAGCAGCATGAATAAGCGCACTAACAGGCGTAGGGCCGGCCATGGCATCAGGCAACCAGGTTTGCAGCGGCAACTGGGCTGATTTGCCAACCGCCCCACCTAATAGCAATAAAGTTATCCAATAGGCTTTATCATCACCGGCTACCCATAACAGTTGTGCATTTTGGGTGATATCAACAATCGTTAATTGCCCTAACTCTTTAAATAGTATAAATAAACCAATGGCCAGCGCAGTATCACCAATACGAGTAACAATAAATGCTTTCCTTGCTGCTAAAACATTGGCTTTTTCTTGATACCAAAAGCCAATAAGTAAGAAGCTACATAAGCCAACCCCCTCCCAACCTAAATATAATAATACTAAGTTGTCTGCTAACACTAAAATGAGCATGGCAACAATAAATAAATTCATATACGCCATAAAACGGCTAAAATTTTCATCTGCTTTCATATAAGCAGCAGCAAAAATATGGATCAACAAGCCAACACCTGTGACCACAGAAATCATCACCGCCGACAAACCATCAAGATAAAAGTTGATGTTAATGCTAGCGGCACTTTGGTTAGTTTGATTAGCTCCTTCAGCCAACGATAACGTAAACCAAGTCCATAAATGGCTGGTAATTACCGGAATATCGACCGATAGTTGGCTAATAACAAATAGACTAGATAAGGCGCTTAACACCATAGCAGCAATACTTAGACTTGCTGCCAGACGCCAAGATAAACGTTTTCCCAAAAGAATTAACAAGACAAAACTGATTAAAGGATAAAAAGGTAAAAAGGCTAAAACGGTTTCGGTCATTAAAGGCAGCATATTGTCAGTCATACATCACCCCTTTAATTTACTAAGTAGATCAATATCAAGTGACTTAAAGCGACGCTGCATTTGAATTAACAAGGCCAAGCCCAGAGCAACTTCGGCAGCAGCCAAGGTCAAAATAAGGATAAACATCACTTGGCCATCAGCTTGCTGCCAAGCACTACCTGCGCCAATAAAAGCTACCCCAACCGCATTGAGCATCACCTCTAAACTCATCAAAATAAATAAGGTGTTTTTGCGCGTAATAACACCGACAAAACCGATAACAAAGAGCGTACTTGCCAGTATAAGTATATGACTCAAAGGGATAGCTATCATCCGTGCTCTCCTAGATTATTTTTTCTATCTAAGCCAACACCTTCAGGTTTAGCATAATGATAACCGCCTATTAATCCGGCTAATAATAAAAAAGATGCAATTTCAACGGCAAGTACATAAGGCCCGTAAAGCAAGATACCCACTTGCTTAGCATCAATAGTATTAGCAGTAAGCCTTGCTTGAATCTCACCGCTGCTGATGGCATAAACTAATTCGATTAGCAATAGTAGTGCCAACAAAAAAGGCCCAAACCAAAGACTAAATTGATTTACTTTACTGCCATCAACGCTAGGCGCATGTAATGTTTCATCTTGCCCTAAACCAAACATCATAATGGCAAAAACAAATAAAACTAAAATTGCACCGGCATAAACAATCACTTCTAAACCCGCAGCAAAAGGTGCCCCCATTAAATAAAAGCACACTGCTACCGCTAGCAATGACACCACTAAATACAGCAAAGCATGTACAGTGTTTTTACTGGTAACCACCTTGAGACTCGCGACAATGGCTAACAGTGCCGCAGAATAAAAGGTTAGCTGTAAAGGATTTAATTCCACCAAAGCGCTAATCACGGCATCAACCCCTTAATATCAATGGGTGGCTTTTCTTGTTGAGCATCGCCCTTCGCTTTACGCTCACCATTAATATCCACTGCTATGCCGCTATGGCGATAAAAACTATAGTCGTGATACTTGCCGACGCCGTTAATCAACAAGTGCTCTTTTTCATAGACTAGGTTTTGTCTATCGTATTCAGCCAGCTCTATATCAGGCGTTAATTGAATAGCATAAGTAGGACAAGCTTCTTCACAAAATCCACAAAAAATACAGCGTGAAAAGTTGATACGAAAAAAATCTGCCCGTTTGCGGCCATCATCATCAACTGTTTGTTGTAGCGCGATACAATCTACCGGGCATGCCGCAGCGCATAAGTTACAAGCAACACATCGCTCTTCACCATCGGGATCACGCGTTAAGACAATACGCCCACGATAACGTGGTGCTAAATAAGGTTTTTGCTCAGGATATTCAACCGTGTCAGCTTTGGTAAAGGTATGTTTTAACACTAAAGCCATCGTTCTTAGTTGGCTAAAAATCATATCGAATGCAGCACTAACCGTACTTTGCTTGCTAAATTTACCCATAAACACCTCCCAATTTAAAGGCGGCGGTTACCAATAAATTTAGTAGCGCCAATGGCAGCATATATTTCCAGCCAAAACTTAGTAACTGATCAAAACGAGGCCGTGGCAAAGACGTTCTCAGTAAAATAAAGAACATCACAAAACAGAGTATTTTTAAAATAAACCATAGCAAAGGGGGTAACCATGATGCTAATGGCTCTGGCATCAACCAACCACCAAAAAATAGCACCACAGACATCGCTGAAATAAGGGTGACACTCAAATATTCACCCAAAAAGAATAAGGCAAACTTCAAACCAGAATATTCGGTATGAAAGCCCGCAGTAAGCTCTGTTTCTGCTTCAGGTAAATCAAAAGGTAAGCGATGACTTTCGGCAATACCGGCAATAAGAAAAATAATAAAACCGAGAAACTGTGTTTGAATTAGCCAACCATTCTGCTGAGCCAGTACAATTTCTCGTAAATTAAAACTTCCCGTTAGCAAGACTACCCCCATAACAGATAGCCCCATAAATACTTCATAACTAACCATTTGTGCGGCTGCTCGCATACTCCCTAGCAAAGCATATTTAGAATTAGAAGCCCAGCCAGCTAACACCACGCTATAAACAGATAGTGACGCCATAGCAAGGAAAAACAATAGCCCTATATTTAAGTCTGAAACACCTATACTTGGCGAAAAAGGAATAACAGCAAAACTCATTAACACACAAACGGCACCTATTACGGGGGCAATAGTAAAAACGATGCGATCACTAAAAGGTGGGATCCAATCTTCTTTACCGAGAATTTTCAACAAATCAGCTAATGATTGTAAAATGCCAAAAGGACCAACTCTGTTTGGGCCTAAACGGTCTTGCCAAATACCTATCATGCGTCTTTCAACCCACACTAACATAGCCGCAATAGGAATTAGCAGGGCGATAATTATTGTTATTTCAAGCAACTTAACTAAAATATCAGCCATTGGTGTTTCCCCCAGATTTACTTTCATCACTAAAGAAAGTAATGGGCACAGTTTGATCTTGTTTTTTAAGCCTAATTAAAATATCAGCTTTTTCTTGTTGCGCGGTTTTCCTACGATCACCTTCTACTTGTTGAAATACAGTCACTTCTTCAGTCGTTGCTTTACTGATATTTTTCGCAGTAATGTTTAAGTTATTTATCGACATTGGTAAGTCAAATAAACTCACTAACACCACATTTTTTGTCAGGCTTTTGTTCACCCTCACTTTGGCAAACATTTGCTGTTCATTAATAGTTATCTTTAAAATATCACCAGTGCAGTAACCATTTTTTCTCGTGATCTCTGTCGATATTTCAATACTATTGCCAGCAAACATTAGGACAAATTCAGGTAGATTATGGCTTTGTTGTTCAGCTAAAAACCAAGGGATATTTTGAATAATTGTTAACTCGCCATCTCGTTTAAACACTTTACATGGCCACAGTTTGTCCAGTTTATCTTCAACACTTGCCTCGTGGGTGTCGTCAAAAAACACCGATAGACTAAGATTGAGTAAATTTTCATTGCCTTGGTGATTTAGTACCCCATTTACTTCTTGTTGATGCTGAAAAATTGCTTGATTGGAGTTCCAGGCAGGAGCCCAAGTATAGGGCATATTATGACTACTATTAGCATCATCACCTTCCATTGAATAACGTAAACCTTCTTGGCTATTACTATTTTCTAAAAAAGTTTTATTTTCATGTACCGATTGATTGGCAGTCATCGCCGTACGACCACTGGCTCGGTGCGTTTGTCGAGCAACGCGGCGATTTTGTTGCTGACAAGTCAATACTTGCAGAGCCCATGCCTCACCGTGCTTAGCAAAAAATAATTGTAACTGCGTTAAACTAGCAAAATTCAGCTCTTGTTGAGTAAACAAGTGTTTAGCTAATAAACCAAGCCAGACCCAATTTTCCATAATAGGTTTAACGGCAATATGGGCGGAACTAAAACGTTGTAACCGGCCTTGATAATTAACAAAATGACCATTACTTTCACTTACCGCAGCGACCGGTAAAACAATATCAGCCATTTTGGTCAGTTGATTGTTAGTGTGTTCGAGTACTATCATGGTTTTGCAGTGCTGACGTAATTGCTGTAATTGTTGAGCACTTAACTGCGCTAAATCTTGCTCAAGAATTAACAAGCTTGTCCGCGGAATTTTATTTTCATGGTAACTAGCTGAGCAGTATTCAATAACTTGCTCAATAGACAAATTGTGCTCGTTTAAAAAATGAAGATTGCCAACGCTATTACACTCTGGTGCGACGACGGTAAGTTCAGGAGCAAAGCCATGTGATTTTTGTGATAAACAAGACATCAAATTATCGATAGCATGCAATAACTGCGGCGATTTCAAACTCAGCCCGGTAACTATTAATGGCGTTTTCGCCTGTGATAAAGTGCTCGCCAGTAATAAAGTAAACTTACTTTCTTGATCAGACAGATCTTTAGTAATACTTTCTTGGCGAGAGCCCCCTTGGTTAACGCTTGCAACAGTTTTACTTTGCAGCGTTTTCAGAGGCAGTACAACATGACTATTAAATTCCGTTTGTAGCATTGCTGTTAAGCAGTCAATGCAGGTAATAATTTGCGCTACCGATAAAATCAACGCCCCATTTGCTTGTTGATCAAATTCACTTTGTTGCGCTTGCAGTGAAAACAATGGCGTTGTCGTATTTCCTGCATAAGTGCGCACCGCTGAATCTTGCCAGTGTTTCACCCCGATACTATCGGCTTTATCACGGGCCGAATTTCTTAATACTTGTTTAATTGTTAACGCTAAACGTGGAGCTGTTTGTGCTATATTTTCGCCAATAAGCACAACTAAATCATGTTCTTTCGCCTCACTACCCTGATGAACTCTATGCTCCATTCCGGTTAAACTTTGTTGTGGATATTGCGCTAACAATTGCTTGTGTCGTAATGCTAATTGCATCTCTAGATTGGTATAACCTAAGGAAAAGTTTTCTTTGCCAACTAAACACTTTAATAAACGGTTAGCTTCAAAAGATGCTCTTGCTGAGCCAATACCAATAAAGCTTTCTCCGCTATGTTCGTTTATTGCTTTAGCAAAGCTTTTCTCATTAAATACCCCCACACTTGGCTCACCTACCTTACTATTTACCCCCTTAATAGTTCGAATACGTGCCATTGAGTTTACAAAACCAATACCAAAGCGACCACGATCACACAAAAAATAGCCATTAAGCTCATGATTGTAGCGATTCATTACCCGTCTAACAGAGCCGTAGCGTTCACCTATACTGGTATTACAGCCTATTGAACAATGAGCACATACCGAAGGCGCAGATTGTAAATCCCACTTTCGGGTATAGTGAGCAGAGAAAAGCTTATTAGTAAAAACCCCGGTGGGACAAACTTCGACTAAGTTACCACTAAAGGCACTTTCTAAAACGCCGTCTTTTTGCCGGCCAAAATAGACCTGATTACGGGAACCAAAAACATCAAAATCTTTACCGCCAGCATAGTCTTTATAAAAACGCACACAACGATAACAAGTAATACAGCGATTCATTTCATGGCCGACTAACTCACCCAAATACTGGTTAGTAAAAGTACGTTTTTCGCCACGATATTGACGCGCACTATGACCCGTCATCACGGTCATGTCTTGCAAGTGACACTCACCACCTTCTGCGCAAACAGGGCAGTCATGGGGGTGATTGGTCATCATGGCGGCAATAACTTGCTGACGAAATTTAGCTGAAGCTTTGTCAGTTAAGCCAATACGCATGCCATCAACCACTGGGGTCATACATGACATAACCAATCGACCACGGCTATCATTTTCATCCATATACTGAGTAACTGCACATTGACGGCAAGCCCCCACAGAGCCCAGAGAAGGGTGCCAACAAAAATAAGGCAGATTTAACTTGTTTGATAACACCCCTGCAAGCAAGTTATTATCAGTCGATAGCTGATAAGGCACATCATCAATATAGACAGTGACTCTGTTATTTTGCATTTTGCCGCTAACGTCATCACTCATCATTTTCTCCCCCTTGATTTACCCCCGCAGTTACTCGCTTTGCTAACTCTGGTTGTACACCTTGTGACTCTTGTTGCTGCTCATTGCTATTAGATTGATAAGGACAACACCCCAGTTCAATATGTTGTTCAAAATCATCTTTAAAATATCGCATGGCACTTTTTAATGGCTCTACTGCGCCTGGTGCTAAGGCACAATGCGTTTTGCCTAACCACATAAAATCACATAAGTCTGCTAGCTGCGCCATATCAGCAAGTGAGCCCTTCCCTTGTTCAATACGGGTTAATATTTCTACTGCCCACGGGGTTCCGTCACGACAAGGTGTACACCAACCGCAAGACTCTTGGGCAAAAAAACGTAATAAATTAAGCACCATAGCGACGGGACAGTGTTTATCATCTAAAACAATTAAACCACCTGTACCTAAACGGCTACCCGCTTTAGCAATAGAGTCAAAGTCCATCGGGGTATCAAGATGTTGCTCAACGAGAAAGTCTGTAGATGCGCCACCTGGTAATAAACCTTTTAGCTTTACCCCCTCTTTCATACCGCCAGCATAGTCATACAATAACTCCCGAATGGTTACCCCCATAGGCAGCTCCCACACCCCGGGATTTTTGACCTGACCACAGGCTGAATACATTTTTGTACCGGGATCACTGTGAGGCGATAAATCTTTAAACCACTGACTACCATGCTTAAGAATATGAGGTAAATTACTTAAGGTTTCGACATTATTAACCACCGTTGGTTTGCCAAATAAACCACTCACTTGCGGAAATGGCGGCTTAGCTCTAGGGATTGCTCGTTTACCTTCTAAGGCATTAATCAGCGCAGTTTCTTCACCGCAAATATAACGACCGGCACTGGTATGAAGGTATAAATCTAATTGGTAATTAGTCCCTTGAATATTTTTACCCAGCCAATTGTTTTCATAGGCTTGATCAATCGCTTGTTGTAAACGAGTGGCTGCCAACTGATACTCACCGCGTAAAAATAAAAATGCTTTATCGGCGCTGATGGTATAACTAGCAATAATCATCGCTTCAATAAGTTGCTGAGGCACACCTTCAAGTAAGTATCTGTCTTTAAATGTCCCAGGCTCCATTTCATCGCCATTGCAAATTAAATAACTCGGCTGAGCCTGATTACTTTGCTCTTGCAAAGCTGGTACACAACTCCATTTCATTCCTGTGGGAAAGCCGGCACCACCACGGCCTTTTAATCCTGAATCACTGACAATAGCAAGCACTTCTTTAGGGGTTAATTGGGTTAATGCTTTCGTTGCCCCGATATAACCGCCCGCTTGCACATAGCCTTCAAAATCAAGTGGCTGATCTAAATTCACTAAATGAGTAAGTGGCTTAGTTAACGCTTGAGATAATGCTTGTGCTAGCCAGTTTTTACTCGTCATACAATGTCTCCTGCATTTTTGCTAAGGCCATTTAAAATGCTAACAACAGACTCATTAGTAAGAGAGTGATAGTGCTGGCCATTAATCATCATTGCTGGCGATTTGTCACAGCTGCCTAAACAAACATTAGAAAGTAGGGTAAATTCACCGTCAGGGGTAGTTTGACCATAACCAATGCCGAGGTAGGTTTGGATAACCTTAAGGATTTCATCATAACCGGTTAAATGGCAGCTAATACTGTCGCAAAGGTGAATGACATAATGTCCTACTTTTTGTCGATAAATAAGGTTATAAAAAGTCGCTACCCCTTCCAGCTGGGCGCTCGACATTTGCAAGCATTGGGCAATGGCAATTAAACTATCATCGCTGATCCAGCCTCGATATTTTTGTACGATTTTAAGCGCTTCAATTCCTGCTGCCTCACGCGTTTCCATAATAGACACTTCATGCTCAATAACAGATAATTCAGTCGCACTAAGATACTGACGAAAGTCAATTTCTTCATCAGTAACCATGATGCTAGGTATTCTTGGCTGTAAACTAAAGTCACTGTTATTCATCAATACCAACCTTAACTTATGCTTAACTTACTTTTCTTAACTCAGAGTTTTTTTATCTATCTACATCCGCCATCACGTAATCAATGCTGCCAAGCGTAGCGATTAAGTCGGCCACCATTTGTCCTCTTGAAATTAACGGTAACATTTGTAAATGGGCAAAACTGGGCGTGCGAATTCTAGTGCGATAACTCATGGTGCTGCCATCACTAATAAGGTGGTAACCCATAATGCCTTTCGTGGCTTCGACAAACATTGACACTTCACCCACAGGAATTACCGGCCCCCAAGTAACATTGACAAAGTGGGGAATTAAGGTGTCAATATCTTGCATAGTGCGCGCTTTATCTGGTGGCGTAGTTTGCGGATGTTCTGCTTTGTATGGCCCAGCAGGCATATTATTTAAACATTGTTCAATAATACGAATGCTTTGCCGCATTTCTTCCACCCGTACTTTACAGCGATCATAACAATCACCTTTATGACCCAGTGGCACTTCAAAATCAAATTGATCATAACCGCCATAAGGTCGTTGTTTACGTAGGTCCCAGGCATAACCTGTGGCGCGCAAACCAGGCCCAGTAATCCCCCACTCCAACGCTTCTTTGCTGGAATAAGCACCAATATCAACAGTACGTTTTTTCAGTAACGCATTTTGCATCACCATTTTTTCATACTCATCAAGGCGCTTAGGTAAGTAGTTAACATAATCTCTTACTAATTTATCCCAGCCTTGAGGTAAGTCTTGCGCAACGCCACCAATACGAAACCAGCTAGGGTGCATACGCGCACCAGTAAAAGCTTCAATAATGCCAAATAGCTTTTCTCGGTCGATAAACATATAAAAAATAGGTGACAAGGCGCCAATATCTTGGGCAAAAGTACCATAAAAAAGTAAATGGGATAAAATGCGGAACATCTCTGCGGTCATTATTCGAATAACTTTGGCTCTGTCTGGCACCGTTATGTCGGCAAGTTTTTCAACCGCCATCACATAAGGGAAGTTATTCATTACCCCACCGAGATAGTCGATACGGTCGGTATAAGGGATATAACTATGCCAAGATTGACGTTCACCCATTTTTTCTGCGCCGCGATGGTGATAACCAATATCAGGCACACAGTCGACAATTTCTTCACCGTCCATTTGTAAAACAATACGAAAAGCCCCATGAACGCTAGGATGATTTGGCCCGAGGTTTAAAAACATAAAATCATTATCTTCGCCATTAACACCACTTTGACGTTTCATGCCCCAGGCTTGTGGGTCAAACTTTAATGCTTGTTGCTCTTTATCTTGTTCATCTGGCGGTAAAGTAAAAGGCGCCATTTCGGTAGCGCGCGCCGGATGGGTTTTTAATAACGGGTGTCCTTGCCAAGTGTTGGGCATTAAAATACGACAAAGGTAGGGATGACCGATAAAGTTGATACCAAACATATCCCACACTTCACGTTCATACCAATTAGCATTGAGCCAAATACGACTAACACTATCAATATTCTTATCATGGCTAGACAATGCAACTTTCAAACGGATATCTTGATTTCGTTGATGAGACCGTAAATGATAGCTGACGGTAAAATCACCAACATGACTCGCTTTATGCTGACGTTCGCTTTCATCAATGGCAGTTAAGTCAAAAAACATATCAAAAGGTTTTGATAAATTGTTTTTTAACGCGGCCATCAACTTACAAATATTGGCTTTATCAAGCCAAAAACTAGGAATGTCATCAACAATATTTTCAACCGCTGTAACTGGGGTTAATTTGACTTCTGGCAGCAGCGCGGTAACTTCATCAAAGAGACTAATAACATCAGCTTGCTGCCAATCTTTGCTGGCAGTAAGGTCAATACCATTCGCGACATTAGCTATCATTATTCACCCCAACTTTAATAGCTGCCATTAATAGCTTAATTAAGCTCTTCATTAAGATAAGTCCGGTGAATCTAGATTAGTGACTTGTATGCGACTTTTATGCTTAATATCTCTGAGTGAAGGTTTGGCAATTTGTGATACCGACTGCTCACCTACCACCCAACTTAACGGCCTAGGTTGGTGTTCAATTTGATTTTGTAATAACAGTAAACCTTCGATTAAGGCTTCTGGACGAGGCGGGCAACCGGGCACATAAACATCAACAGGAATAAATTTATCAACCCCCTGCACTACCGAATAAATATCGTACATGCCGCCAGAATTGGCACAAGAGCCCATTGAAATAATCCAACGAGGCTCTAATAATTGCTCATATAAATGTTGAATAACCGGTGCCATTTTTCGAAAACAAGTACCTGAAATCACCATTAAATCAGCTTGTCTTGGCGTAGCACGAATTACCTCAGCACCAAAGCGCGCAATGTCATGGCGAGAGGTAAAACTAGTTGCCATTTCTACATAGCAACAACTTAAGCCAAAGTTAAATGGCCAAATAGAATTTTTTCGTCCCCAATTAATCATATCATCAAGCCTAGCCATGAAAACGCTACGTTGTAGCTCTTGCTCGGTTACTGCATTAGCTTGGCTCATTTGCTCATCAAGTTTGGCTTTTGTTAATGACCATTCCATTAAAATCGCTCCTTATTACTAAGATTCAGCTGTTGAACACGAAGTGGTTGATGACGCTTATTCAGCTCTAATGCGCCTATTCTAATGAGATAAACTAACGCGGCTAATAACACAAAAATGAAAATGCTTGCCTCAATAAAGCCAAGCCAACCCACGTCATCAAAGGCAATAACCCAAGCAAAAAGGAAGATGGTTTCTAGATCGAAGATGACAAAGAAAATAGCGTACAAAAAGAAGTGATTACCAAAGCGAGTTTTATTGTTATCTATAGAAACGATGCCTGATTCATATGGCGTATTTTTAGCACGGGATACTGTTTTTGGCCCTAAAAAATAAGACAAAACCATCATAAAAATCAGCATCACGACTAAAATAATAAAGTACGCCGCTATCGGCCAAATTTCATTAACCTGATTAGTTAATTCCACTACGCCCCCAATTCCTATGTTTATTATTATTGTTGATAAACAACTAGGATAAATATTATTTTTTTTGGTTTATTGTTGAGTCCGATTGCTAACTATCGAACGGTTTTAATATGACTATTAAATTTTTTATCAAAAAATCCGTCTACAAAACAAGCATAGTAGACATTTATTAAATAAAAAGTAGAAAGTGACTTTTTTATTTGAATTCAATAGGGTTGCTGCAAAGACAGGGCTATTAGCTTTACCGCATTTATATAAGTAGTAGCGATAGAGGTACCTATTTAATATAGAGGTAGGAACTTAACATGTCACATCAAAATGAAAAAGTGATGGCATGGCACACGTTATCTAAGCCGCGACATTAGCACCATGTTAATTTATATTATTAGTTTTTAATTTGTTAACATGAGTTAACATCATCAACCATAGAGATAAAAAAATTAATCAGACACTCCCCCTTGTAACAGAGTCAGTATCAGTAGTAAATACACAACTTAAAATTGCTACGTTCAATTTGTTTAATTACCTTGAGCCGCCCAATGCTTTTTATGAGTTTGAACGTATTTATAGCGCACAACAATGGCAAAAAAAACAACATTGGATTACTGATTATTTACGTGAATATCAGCCTGACATTATTGGTTTTCAAGAAGTATTTAGTACTGAGTCGTTACAAAAATTAGTACTAGCACAGGGGTATGATTATTTTGCAGTGATTGATCAACCCCATGTTATTGATGATTTTATTTATCAACGCCCTGTTGTTGCCATTGCATCTCGTTACCCTATTGTTGATATAAAAGCAGTAAAATCAAATACTGAGCTTGCACAAGCATTAGGTTTAGCCAATGACTTTTCTTTTAGCCGAAAGGTAGTCAGAGCTACGATTACAGTACCTCATTTAGGTAACTGCGATTGTTATGTGGTGCACTTTAAATCTAAACGTTCAATGATTGAACTCGATCAGCAAAGACAAAGTTTATCGGCAGAACAAACGATTATTGAAAGTCTAAAAGCACAAGTAGCGGGTAGTTGGGGCTCAACCATACAGCGTGGTAGCGAAGCAACGTTATTAATGATTGAGATGATAGAGCGGCGTGAGGCTACTGGAAACCCAATGATATTAATGGGTGATTTTAATAATACTTTAACTGATGGGGTGTTAAATCACCTACTGACAAACACCTTACGTTTTGTCTCGCACACTGACCGTGATGCCTATCTTGCTAAGTATTGTTTAAATGACGCTTGGAATTTATTTAAAGTAGCACTAGCGAATGAAATCATTGATGGTGATGAAGCCAGTGAGGCTAATCGAGGAAAAGAAATATCGCGTACGCCAACCCATTATTTTGGCGGTAGCAGCTCGGTACTCGATTACATTTTATTATCATGTGAATTTGATGCTAGTTATCACGATAGTCTTTATCAAGTCAGCGCTTATGACACTTACGATCGACATTTAATTAATCCTATTTTTGAACGTGATGGCGAAAGTACCGATCATGGCATTGTGTCAGTGACATTAACCTTAAGATCATAATCGTTACTGCCAACCTCAATAATAAATAATCGATGAGAGGAGCTGAGGCCTTTAAATTATTGTTAACTTTTTTATTTTTTATTTTTTATTTTTTTAAATAAATTTGAACTTATTATAAAAGTAGCACTCTTACTTAACAGTAATGTTATTCCCTTAGTGTTTCATGTTTTATGCGCTTATTCTTATAAGCGCATTTTTTTTGCTCTTTTTATTATACTGAGGTAGCTAATTCTTGCTTTGCTATTGCCGTTATCAAATTGCTAACTCTAAGTAATAAGCCTCTAATAGATTGGTTTTGAGCGTGCAGCATCTCAACTAACTTAGTGCAACTATCAACTAATGAATCACTGTAAGCGAATCCTATCAGCGCAACTATCTTCACCATACCGACCTCATCAAGCATCTTGCTACTTTCGTCTTGCTGTTCATAAACAATATTAACCAACTCGATAGTGCTAACAAATTTTTCCATTCGAGGGTTAAGCCTGATTAACGTTGCCGCCCTATTACTTGCCGCTCTATCAACAAGCTCTTTGCTGGCAACTAACCTAGGGCGAGTTTTTTTACGGGCACTAGCTGGTTTTCTTTTAACAATCTTGCGCTCTATTGATTCATCATAGCTAAACTCGCCATCAACAAACTGACCTATATTGGTCACACTCAATCGCTCAGACATAATAGCGGCAGACTTAGCCGTTTTACGGGTAAAGTCTCGGTAATCCTCAGCAAAGCCATGAGTAGAGATACATTGTGCTAAATCTAGTATTAACGCATTAGTTTTGCCCTTTGATGCGCGTAAACATCTGCCGATAATCTGCAAATACAGTCTTAATATTTTGGTAGGTCGAGCTAAAACAACACAATCAGTAGTAGGATCATCAAAACCAATGGTCAGCATAGACATATTAATTATTAGCCTAACCTCGTTTGACTTGTACCGTCGTATGCTTTCATCATTATCACTATTCGCCCGCTGAGAGTGAACAAACTCATGTTGAACATCTAATAAATTAAAGGCCTCAGATAGCGCCTCTACGTGCTTGATGGAGTTAGCAAACAGCATAACCTTGCGACCCTGAGATAGTGCGTCATCAATGGTCTGCTGTGCAACTAAGGAGCAATGTTCAAGTAATATACAGTCTAATCCTGAAACACTAAAGTCACCCCGATACATCTTAACGGCGCTATAATCTATTTCTTGGGATAGGCTAGGTACTTTGTAAACCGGCTTGGCTAATTCACCCAATTCAATCAACTGCTTAGTAGTCGTTTCTTCAATCAAATTCATCGACTGATCAATATAAACGCCTAATCTATCAATGGGTGTGGCAGTTAGGCCTATAATCAAGTCAGGAGATAGCTCTTCACGCATGGCAATATAAACGCCCCCCATACAGCCGACATGATATTCATCACGTAAAAGTACATCACACTTTATATTTAGGTGCTTTCGTCGAGCGAATGACTGCTCCATCACTAACGTCACATCACCACCAGCAACATATTTGTAGCCAGACTTAACCACGCTAACAGTTAGGCCATTAGAGGTGAGTGTGTGTAATAATTGCGGAATTAATGCCGCATTACGTAAACTTACGACTACATTTTTGTCGGACATTGCTTGGCATAATTTAAGTATGCAGATGCTCTTACCGCCGCCGGTAGGCAGGGCGATAATAGAATTTTTTCCTGCGTTAATAGCCTTACTGACGCTGTTATTCTGATAATCTTTTTCTAATATCTGCATGCCATACTACTCGGGGTTTTTTCTTGTTTTGGTAATGTTAACAGTCTGTTATTGTAAGCGATAAACCAGTAAATTCTACCTTTAAGCTTGCTCACAACGTAATTCCCATAACATGACTCATGTGTGGTGCAGCATAAGTCTGGTCGAAAGGGGGCATCATTATATACCTAAATTACTTCAAGATGCAGACTTCAACTATTCATTTTTTAAACTATTTAATTTTATTGTGCTTTGAGTGTGATTATTTACTTGGCATCGCGGTGGCGATCTTACCTTTTGTGTGTTCAACTTCAAGCGCTTGGAGTGTGACTCCCTGCTTGGCAACGCGGTGGCGACCACACCCAAGGGGCGACGTATTTGCGTTCACTGTAATATATTCAACAGCAAACGTTTGGAGTTTACTATTCTGCTTGGCGTCGCGGTGGCGACTACACCCAAAGGGACACTGCCTCCGGCGTCCCCTTGGAACCCCACGGAGTCCCTACTCAGCAAAACATTCAATAACCAACTAGCGCAAACCACGAATCCTGCCGATTTATCATCCCTGAACAGCGGCAGCCCTCGACATCCATGTCTCAGGTCGAGGCTTGCCATTGCTAGTTGGCCATTTCATTGCTGAGATGGGAATTGGAGTGTTTGGCACTATTCGGTAAACAAACGAAACATATTAGTTTTTCGAGCATCAAAAAATACTAAAGCAACATGTAATCCCCTAACCTAACAACATGTACTAGATCTGCGTGTACAAACGCTGAAATGAACGAAAGTGTTCACGTATTACTGGCATGGATGCCAGTCAAAGCGATGTAGGGCATGGATGCCCGTTCAGCGCTGTTACGTCGACAACACTTGAGTGAATGTAAGATTACGTTTGGGTCGCAGCGCTGGGGGATTCCAAAGGGGGCTCGGCGTTTAGCCCCCTTTGGGTGTCGTCGCCACCGCGACAATAGAAAAAGTATAGATACAAATTATGATCTGGCTCCATGTTACTTTATAAAAACCTTTAAGTTTTACTTAAAGGTTTTACAATTTAAGTAAAACTCAGTATGTTCAATCTATATACAAAATTAAGGATAGCAAATGAGTAATATTTTGGAGGTAACCCTCTCTTATGATGGAAAAAATGCAAGAAATCATGAAATTGATTTCTATGATGTTTCTCAAGCTTTAATTGGGTTTCAAAGAACTTTAGCCTTAACAACCCACTTAATTCTTAATAATAAAATTATCACTCAAGCACCAGCATTAAAAAACGCTCAAATTTTAGCTTTACCTCCCGAAGAAGGAAGCTGGAAAATTACTGCTGGTTTAGCTTTAACAGGTTTATACGCAGTCACTACTACGCCTCAAAATACGGTATTAGGCCATTTAGTCTTTCTGCTTATGACTATGTGATTTCTGAAAGTATTGGAAAACATGTTGATTTTAATAAATCTCTAAACCAATTATATGAAGAAGCGGAAAAGAATAAGATTAATATAAAACCTATAACTATAAATAAAGCAGATTCATTAATAGAAAAATGTGAAACAGCAATTAAGGATATCCATAGGCCTATTTATAAAACTGAATCAGCAGATAAAGCATCATTTTCAGCTAAGGTAGGAAATTCAAGTACCTTATCATCTACCTCCTTTACAATAGATAGCTATAACTATATTGATCAATATCTTGTTCATCAAGTACCCTTATTGATTAAAGGGCGTATTTCAAGCTATAACAGTAATACATTTAAAGGAAGAATATATTCACATGAAGAAGGTAGACCTATTTCTTTTGAATTACAGCCTCCTTCACGAGGTAACCACCATTTAGACCTTATAATAGCAAGTTTGAGTGCTTACACTAAAAATGAATTCGATAATGAATGGTTAGATGTTTTTTGTACAATACAAAAAGTTACTAGTAAATCTGGGCATCTAAAGAGCTATAAAATATTAAATATAACTCATAAAATCTAAAATAAAAAACCCGCACTCTCTATTAGAAAATGCGGGTTTTTAATAAGAACTCAGTTTGCAATCAAAAGCTGATTACCAACCTGTTTTCTCTTTAAGTGCTTTGCCGATGTCAGCTAAAGAACGAACAGTTTTAACACCCGCCGCTTCTAATGCTTTAAATTTCTCTTCAGCCGTACCTTTACCACCAGCGATAATCGCGCCAGCGTGACCCATACGCTTACCTTCTGGTGCAGTAACACCAGCAATGTAAGATACCACAGGTTTAGTAACGTGAGCTTTGATGTATTCCGCTGCTTCTTCTTCAGCAGTACCACCAATTTCACCAATCATTACGATTGCTTCAGTTTGAGGATCGTTTTGGAACATTTCCAATACGTCGATGAAGTTAGTACCTGGAATCGGGTCACCACCAATACCTACACAAGTAGATTGGCCAAAACCAAAATCAGTAGTTTGCTTAACGGCTTCGTACGTTAACGTACCAGAACGTGAAACAATACCAACTTTACCTGGTAAATGGATGTGACCTGGCATGATACCAATTTTAGTCTCGCCCGGAGTGATAACACCTGGACAGTTAGGACCGATCATGCGAACGCCAGATTGATCAAGCTTAGCTTTAACATCAACCATATCTAAAGTTGGAATACCTTCAGTAATAGTGATGATAATTTTAATGCCAGCATCAATCGCTTCTAAAATTGCATCTTTACAGAACGGAGCAGGAACGTAGATAACGGTCGCTGTTGCGCCCGTTGCTTCTACTGCTTCACGTACTGTATTGAATACTGGTAAACCAAGATGCGTTTGACCGCCTTTACCTGGGCTTACGCCACCAACCATTTGTGTACCATAGTCAATAGCTTGCTCTGAATGGAAAGTACCTTGACCACCAGTGAAACCTTGACAGATAACTTTAGTATCTTTATTAATTAAGATAGACATTATTTGCCCTCCGCAGCGGCTACAACTTTCTCAGCTGCATCAGTTAATGACTCAGCAGCAATGATGTCTAAGCCAGAATTTTTAAGAACTTCACGACCTAATTCAGCATTAGTACCTTCAAGACGTACAATAACAGGCACTTTAACGCCTACTTCTTTAACCGCGCCAATAATACCTTCAGCAATCATGTCACAACGAACAATGCCACCAAAGATGTTAACTAAAACAGCTTTAACGTTTTCGTCAGAAAGGATGATTTTGAATGCTTCAGATACACGTTCTTTGTTTGCTCCGCCGCCAACATCAAGGAAGTTAGCAGGCTTGCCGCCGTGTAAATTAACGATATCCATAGTACCCATTGCTAGGCCTGCACCGTTAACCATACAACCAACAGTACCATCAAGCGCTACATAGTTAAGCTCCCATTGTGCTGCATGTGCTTCACGTTCATCTTCTTGAGATGGATCATGGAAAGCGCGGATTTTTGGTTGACGATATAACGCATTACCATCAATACCAATTTTACCGTCTAAACAATGAAGATTACCTTCGTCAGTAATAACTAACGGGTTAATTTCAAGTAAGGCAAAATCAAAATCTTCAAACATTTTAGCAAGACCTAAGAAGATCTTAACAAATTGCTTCATTTGAGTAGGGTTTAAACCTAATTTAAAACCTAATTCACGTGCTTGGTAAGGTTGAGCGCCAACAAGTGGATCAATTTCAGCTTTGTGAATTAATTCAGGAGTCTCTTCAGCAATCTTCTCAATGTCAACACCGCCTTCAGTAGAAGCCATGAAAACAACTCTTTGTGAAGCTCTGTCAACTACAGCGCCAAGATATAACTCGTTAGCAATTTCAGTACAGCTTTCAACTAAGATTTTAGCAACCGGTTGGCCGTTTGCATCTGTTTGATAAGTAACTAAGTTCTTACCTAACCAATGTTGAGCGAATTCTTTGATTTCTTCTTTGGTTGTAACTAGCTTAACACCGCCAGCTTTACCACGTCCGCCTGCGTGTACTTGAGTTTTAACAACCCACTTATCGCCGCCAATTTTATCAGCAGCTTCTGCAGCTTCGTGAGGGGTATCGCAAGCGAAACCTTCAGAAACTGGTAAACCATATTCAGCGAATAATTGTTTCGCTTGATACTCATGCAAATTCATGGTGTTTTTCCATTTATCTGTGAATGATGGCATATACTTCAAGTACTTAGTTTTATTACGTACCAGTACTTAAGTAGGATGCCGATGAAAAGTCGCCTGATTATAGTACATTAGCTCTAATGACGGTAGTCAAAAAGAGCTAATACTATAGTCTACTATCAAGATATTTATTTACCTTATTAAATATCTAATAGCAGGCGTGTAGGATCTTCTAATAAGTCTTTAATTGTCACTAAGAAACCAACAGATTCTTTGCCATCAATTAAGCGATGATCGTAAGAAAGCGCTAAATACATCATCGGTAAAATTTCAACTTTACCGTCAACAGCCATAGGTCGGTCTTGAATTTTGTGCATGCCCAAGATAGCGGCTTGTGGCAAATTCAAAATAGGGGTTGAAAGTAATGAACCAAAAACACCACCGTTGGTAATAGTAAAGTTACCGCCAGTCATTTCAGCAATTGAAAGTTTACCGTCACGACCTTTAATGGCTAACTCACGGATACCATTTTCAATACCTGCCATGCTTAACTGATCAGAGTCACGTAGTACCGGTGTTACTAAGCCACGTGGCGTAGAAACGGCAATAGAGATATCAAAGAAGTTATGATAAACAATATCATCACCGTCAATTGAGGCATTCACTGCCGGGTAGCGTTTAAGTGCTTCTGTTACCGCTTTAACGTAGAAAGACATAAAACCTAAACGGGTATCATGGGTTTTCTCAAACAACTCTTTATATTGCTTACGAAGATCCATAATTGGCTTCATGTTAACTTCATTGAAAGTAGTTAACATTGCCGTTGAGTTTTTCGCTTCTAATAAACGCTTAGCAATGGTTTTACGTAAACGTGTCATAGGTACACGTTTTTGAGTGCGTTCACCTAAATCTTGCACTGCCGGTGCAGCTGCTGCTTTCGCTGGTGCCACAGGGGCATTTTTAGCAACTAAAGCGGCTTCTACATCTTCTTTAGAAATGCGACCGCCCTTACCTGAGCCTTTAACATCGCTGGCAGTTAAACCTTTTTCAGTCATCAAGCGACGTACAGACGGGCTAGCAAGTTCATCAGAGCTTAACGCTTCTTCAGAGGTTGCCGTCGCGGTAGTATTGGCTGATGCGCCTGCATTAAGTTCACCAATTTTTTGTGCGCCTAAAACCGTATCACCTTCAAGGTGAATAATTTTACCAATTACGCCGTTGTCTTGGGCGACAACTTCTAGTACCACTTTGTCAGTTTCGATATCAACTAGGTTTTGGTCAACTGATACAGTATCGCCTTCAGCTACATGCCAAGAAGCAACCGTTGCATCGGCAACAGACTCTGGTAATACCGGCACCACGATATCGATAACTTTAACTGCTGATGTTGCCGCTGGAGCACTTGCTGCAACAACAGGTGCGGGAGCCGCATCACTGCCTTCAGAATAAGCACCAATGACTTGGTCGCCTAAAACAGTGGCACCATCAGCTTGGCTAATATCAGTCATTACACCATCACATGTTGCTGGTACTTCTAACACTACTTTGTCAGTTTCAATATCTACTAATACTTGATCACGGTTAAATTTTTCACCTACTTGTACGTGCCAAGTTGCTACTGTTGCATCAGCAACTGATTCTGGTAATACCGGAACTTTGATTTCGGTTGTCATTTTATTTTATTCCTTACAAACTTTTTTGCACTTTTCCTTTAAGTTAATGGTTAACTTAAAGGAAGGTGCACTCAATAGTTAATCTAACGTTATCTAACATGAGCGCTTGAGTGACAAGCGATTGTTGTTCTTTTCATGTTAGTCCAAAGTTAACGCTTGAGTGACAAGCGCTTGTTGTTCTTTCACATGAACTGACATATAACCAACGGCAGGTGCCGCTGAGGCGTTTCGGCCAGCATAAGTCAAATAAGTACCTTCAGGGATAGCAGCTCTAAAATGATGCTGAGAACAATACCAAGCACCTTGGTTTTGCGGCTCTTCCTGACACCAAACAAATTGCTTCACATGCTGATACTGTTTAATGGCATCTTGAAGTTCTTTCTCTGGGAAAGGGTATAACTGCTCTATACGAATAATGGCAACGTTATTAATTTCATTTTTACGACGTTGCTCAACTAATTCGTAGTAAACCTTACCACTACAAAACACTACCCGTTCAACCGCGCTATGATCTAAGTCATCAGTTTCACCGATAACATTATGAAAGACACCCGTTGCCATTTCGTCTAATGAAGAAACCGCTAGCGGGTGACGTAATAATGATTTAGGTGACATCACCACTAATGGCCGACGCATTGGGCGAATCACTTGACGACGTAACATGTTGAATACTTGCGCTGGTGTTGATGGCACACACACTTGCATATTGTGATCGGCACAAAGTTGCAAGAAGCGTTCTAAACGACCAGATGAATGTTCTGGCCCTTGCCCTTCATAGCCATGTGGCAATAACATAGTTAAGCCACATAAACGGCCCCATTTTTGTTCGCCTGAGCTAATAAACTGATCAAATACTACTTGGGCACAGTTAGCAAAATCGCCAAATTGTGCTTCCCACAGAGTTAAACCTGCGGGCTCAGCCGTGGTATAGCCATATTCAAATGCCACAACAGAAACTTCTGACAATACCGAATCATGCACATCAAAAGGACCTTGACCTTCACGTATATTTTGTAAAGGGGTATAAGTGCTACCGTCATCTTGATTATGTAAAACCGCATGACGATGGAAGAAGGTGCCACGAGCTGAATCTTGCCCAGTAAGACGAACACGTTTCCCTATGTCAACAATAGTCGCATAAGCTAAGTTTTCCGCCATGCCCCAATCGAGTAGCTTTTCACCGGTTGCCATTTTCATGCGATCGTCATAGATTTTCTTAACACGTGAATGTACTGGGTGATCTGCTGGTACTGTAGCAACTTTAACCGCTAACGCTTTTAAGTCAGCTAAAGCAATTTCTTTATCATAGTCATCATCCCAGTCATGACCAATATAAGGGGTCCAATCAACCGAATGTTCAGTCATTGGTCGCCATTGCTTAACGGTACACTGACCTTCATCAAGTAATTTACGATAATAAGCAGTAAGCTCGTCAACATTAGCTTTAGTTAAACTACCTTCAGCGATTAATTTATCTGCGTATAATTGACGTGGCGTAGGATGCTTCTTAATGATTTTATACATCAATGGCTGAGTGGCACTAGGCTCATCAGCTTCATTATGGCCATGTCGACGGTAACAAACTAAGTCGATAACCACATCACGTTTAAATTCATTACGGTAATCAAGGGCTATTTGAGTCACTAAAATAACCGCTTCTGGATCATCACCATTTACATGTAAAATAGGTGCCTGAACCATTTTCGCTATTTCAGTACAGTATTCACCTGAGCGAGTATCTTCTGCTACAGAGGTAGTAAAGCCCACTTGGTTATTAATGACAATACGTACGGTACCGCCAACTTTAAACGCACGGGCTTGTGACATATTAAAGGTTTCTTGCACCACACCTTGACCGGCAATAGCTGAATCACCATGAATGGTAATAGGCAATACTAAATCACCTTGGTCACCTTCAACACCGCCGCGTCTATCTTGTCTCGCTCTTACTGAGCCAATAACAACAGGATTAACGATTTCAAGATGCGAAGGGTTAAACGCCAGCGCTAAATGAACATTACCACCAGGGGTAACAAAATCAGAAGAGTAACCTTGGTGATATTTTACATCACCAGAGCTTAAAATCTCATCATGTTTACCGGCAAATTCATCAAATAATTTTGATGGGTTTTTACCCATAACATTGACTAAAACATTCAAACGGCCACGGTGAGCCATGCCCATAACAACTTCTTTAGTACCGGCAGTACCCGCACGAGTTATGAGCTCTTTAAGCATAGGAACGAGTGCATCACCGCCTTCCAATGAAAAGCGTTTAGCACCTGGGAATTTAGCTCCAAGGTATTTTTCTAAACCATCGGCAGCAATTAACCCTTCTAAGATTTCAGTTTTTTTATCAACTGATAAAGTTAACTGTGACTGAATTGACTCTATACGGTTTTGTAACCAACGTTTTTCATCAGTTGAGGTGATATGCATATATTCTGCACCAAGAGAACTACAATAAGTTTTTCTCAGTGTTTTATACAACGCACCTAATTTCATCGACTCTTGACCTACAGCCAATGAGCCAACGTTATATTCTTTATCAAAGTCATTTTCAGATAAATCATGGTGCGAAAGTTGTAAATCACGCACTTTATCGCGTTGCCATAAACCCAATGGGTCTAAATTGGCATTTTGATGACCGCGAACCCTAAAGGCATTGATCAATTGTAAAACTTTAACTTGTTTGGCGTCACCACCTGAAGTCACAACTTGTTTTTGTTGTTCCTTTGCTAAAATTTTAAATTCATCTCTAATAGCGCTGTGGCGATATTCCACCTCACTACCTTCAACTTTAGGAAGCTCTGAAAAGATCTCTTGCCATTCTGTAGATACAGAGGCTGAATTATCTAGGTAAGATTCGTACAATTCTTCAATATAAACAGTGTTGCCACCGTTCAAGTGGGAAGACTCTAGCCAAGCCTTCATTATACCTTCTGACATTGCCTTGTTCCTTGCTGAGGTAAAGCAACTAAAATAATATAATTATTCAGCTTGTTGCTGTATCGCCCAACTTGTGCGTTAAAAGTACTCATTGACGTGCGTCAATTCCGTGCTTTTTCCTTCAACTTGAACATGCAACTTAAAGCTAAACAATTACCTGAATACAATTTTTTATTAAAAATAACTGAGAATCTAAAAATAAGACAAACTGACATTTTTATTTTGGTAATACCTAAACAGTTCGCTTAGGCATTACCACGATGTTATTAACTCGAACAGTTAAACTGCTCGGCTTAATAACATAGATTTAATATGGCCAATGGCCTTCGTTGGGTTTAATCCTTTTGGACAAACATCAACACAGTTCATAATGCCGTGACAACGAAATACGCTGTATGCATCTTGTAAACCGTCTAAACGCTCTTCTGTTGCAGTATCACGGCTATCAATTAAGAAACGATAAGCGTGAAGTAGACCTGCAGGCCCAATAAATTTATCAGGGTTCCACCAGAAAGACGGACAAGATGTTGAACAACAAGCACATAATATACACTCATAAAGACCGTCTAATTTATCTCGTTCTTCAATTGTTTGTATATTTTCACGCGCTGCTGGTTGTGCATCATTAATTAGGTATGGCTTAATTTTTTCATATTGTTGATAAAATTGCGTCATATCAATAATCAAGTCACGCACTACCGGTAAACCAGGTAAAGGACGAAGTACGATAGTACTCGCTTTTAATTCTGATAATGGGGTAATACACGCTAAGCCATTTTTACCATTCATGTTCAAACCATCACTACCACAGACACCTTCACGGCATGAGCGACGGAATGATAAGCTTGAGTCTTGCTCTTTTAATAAGATCAAAGCATCGAGGATCATCATATCAGTACCTTCAGGCACTTCTAACTGATAATCTTTCATGTAAGGTTTAGCATCTACATCCGGATTGTAGCGGTAAATCGAAAAATTTTGTTTCATCATTTATTTCCTACAATTATGTCCTTAGTAAACACGGGCTTTCGGTGGGAAAGCTTCGCGATGAACAGGTTTCATATTAACATCACGCTTAGACATTTCTTCGGTCTCAGGTGTGTAGATTGAGTGACATAACCAGTTGACATCATCACGTTCAGTGAAGTCTTGACGGGCATGAGCACCACGAGATTCCGTACGGTAATTTGCCGCTTTTGCACTACAGAAAGCGGTTTCCATCAAGTTGTCTAATTCTAAACACTCGATACGCTGAGTATTAAATTCAGAAGACTTATCATCTAGACGTGCCACTTTAAGACGTTCACGAATTTCAGTTAATTCTTTCATACCTTTTGCCATCGCTTCACCTTCACGGAATACCGAGAAGTTCATCTGCATACATTGCTGCAAGTCTTTGCGAATTTGTACTGGGTCTTCACCTTTAGTAGAAGACTCCCAGCGATTGGTACGCGCAAGTGCCGCTTCTAAATCAGACTCGCTTGCCTCTTTACCAAATTCAGTATCGTTTAAGTAAGTCCCTAAGAAGTTACCCGCCGCACGACCAAATACCACTAAATCAAGTAATGAGTTACCACCAAGACGGTTAGCGCCATGTACAGATACACAAGCAATTTCACCTACCGCAAATAAACCTTCAACGATAGTTTCCTTGCCATCAATACCAATGTTAAGGGCTTGGCCATTAACGTTAGTAGGTACACCACCCATTTGATAGTGACAGGTAGGAATAACTGGAATAGGCTCTTCAGCTGGGTCAACATGAGCAAAAGTTTTAGATAACTCACAAACACCGGGTAGACGTTTGTATAAGGTTTCACGACCTAAATGATCCAATTTAAGTTTGATATGTAGACCGTATTGAGGATGGTCACAACCACGGCCTTCACGAATTTCTGTCATCATAGAACGAGCAACAACATCACGACCGGCTAAATCTTTAGCATTTGGTGCGTAACGCTCCATGAAACGTTCGCCGTCTTTATTAAGCAGATAACCACCTTCACCACGACAACCTTCAGTAACCAAGACACCCGCACCCGCAATACCGGTTGGGTGGAACTGCCACATTTCCATATCTTGCATTTGAATGCCAGCACGAAGTGACATACCAACACCATCACCAGTATTGATGTGAGCATTAGTGGTTGAGGCAAAAATTCGTCCTGCACCACCAGTAGCTAGCACCGTTGCACGGGCTTTAAAGTAAACGATTTCGCCCGTTTCAATACAAATAGCGGTAGTACCAACAACAGTACCATCACTATTTTTAACTAAATCTAACGCGTACCACTCTGAATAAACGTTAGTTTTATTTTTAACGTTTTGTTGGTAAAGACAATGAAGTAAAGCATGACCAGTACGGTCAGCTGCGGCTGCTGTACGAGCCGCTTGTTCACCACCAAAATTTTTCGATTGACCACCAAAAGGACGTTGGTAAATTTTACCTTCTTCGGTGCGAGAAAATGGTAAACCCATTTTCTCTAATTCAATCACTGCTTCGGGACCTACTTTACACATGTATTCAATAGCGTCTTGGTCACCGATGTAATCAGAGCCTTTAACGGTATCGTACATATGCTGTTCCCAGTGATCTTCATGGGCATTACCTAGTGCAACAGTAATACCACCTTGAGCAGATACGGTATGAGAACGAGTTGGAAATACTTTCGAGATCAAGGCACAAGATTTGCCTGACTCAGAAATTGCTAATGCCGCGCGCATGCCCGCGCCGCCTGCGCCAATCACTATGGCGTCAAATTCACGAATTGGAACGCTCATTTATACACCCCACACAATTGAAAAGCCAAACACTACGTAGGCTAATAAAAGAACTGAAAAGAAAAATTGCAATGACCCGCGTAAAAACGCAGGTTTAATGTAATCAGACAATACTTGCCAAACACCAATTTTAGCATGCACAAGTAATGCAAGTAGCGCTAACATGGTAGCAACCTTTACGCTCATACAAGCAAAGAACCCTTGCCACACATCATAAGTAACACTGGGTGTTACTATGAAAAAGCTAGCAAGCAGTAAGGTGTATAGTACAAGAATAATTGCACTGGCTCTCAGAAGAATAAAATCATGTACGCCGTTACGGCCTACTGATGCGACGACACTTACCATAACCAAACTCCTATTACTGCCGATACTGCTAACCAGATAGCCATAATTGCTTTAGCACTGGTATTACCCGAAGCTAACTCTTCAAAGTGACCTAAGTCCATTAACAAGTGACGAACACCCGCTAATACATGGTAAGTCAGCGCAGAAAGACAGCCAAAAATAATAAACTTAAAGAAAAAGCCATCAAGGTAATCTTGAATTTGGGCAAATCCTTCAGCAGAAGAAAGAGAGGTGGAAAGGGTCAATAATAAGATGCCAATAGCAAATACCATAATTACACCGGAAATACGGTGAAGAATTGAAGCATTAGCTGCTGGGTGCATCTTAATTGTAGATAAATCTAGGTTTACAGGACGTTGTTTTTTCACAATTGTTGCCTAAAGAGCTCGAAAGCCTTCAACTTTTATTATTGTTACTCATGAATTACCTTATTAGCATTTAACACTCATCTACATTTTATCTCGTACAAAAAATATATAAGTATTAAAGAGATTACTAAATAAATAATTCCCGAAATGCACGGTTACTGCCTTTTGTTAAAAAAAGCTTATTAGCTATTTCTCAGTTAACCGAAGTCGCGTAATAATAGCGAACTTAGCTGAAGTTAGCTAAGTAATTCTATTAATACTTTCGTATAAGAAGTCATTTTCAAAATAAAAATGACTTTTCATTAAAGTAAGGAAATTTACTAACTATTTTCTTATTTAAATTACGAAGTAACAAAAAGCAATTACAGAACGGCAAGATTATATAGCTGATAGTGAATAAATTCAATTTTCCTTCTATGTCTAGGAAAATAGTTCGCGGTCGTTTTTCAATCAAAAAAATAATTGTCGCCAAACTTTAGTCTAACTGCTATTACATTTTATTTAAAAATTAAGGTAGAATGTCGTCAGTTTGATTTACCCAAGCGACATTTGAAAACTGACCTAATTTCATTCTTTTTTGAATTAGTACTAATTACTTGATGTATTAGTGATGTACTAAGTGAGTCAGTTTGTCTGAAAATAATTGCAAATTAAAATTGATAGGGGATAAAACATATGGCTGATTCTAAAGCCTCTCTAAGCATTGACGGTAAAGAAGTTACCGAACTGCCTATTCTAAAGGGTACTGCCGGTACCGATGTCATTGATATTAGAACCTTAGGTAGCCATGGCTACTTCACTTACGATCCGGGCTTCTTAGCAACGGCTTCTTGCGAGTCAGCAATCACCTTTATTGATGGTGGTAAAGGTATATTACAATACCGTGGCTATGCTATAGCTGATTTAGCAGAAAAGGCTGATTATTTAGAAGTTTGCTACATTTTACTTAATGGCGAAGCTCCATCAAAGACTCAATATGATGACTTTAAAGGCATTATTACTAATCATACTATGGTGCATGAAAAGCTAGTTCATTTCTTCCAAGGCTTCTTACCTGATGCTCACCCAATGGCAATGCTATGTGGTGTTACAGGCGCATTATCTTCTTTCTATCACAGTGATTTAGACATTAATGATGCTGCACAACGTAAACGTAGTGCTCATCGTTTAATTGCTAAAATGCCAACCATCGCAGCAATGGCATATAAGTACAGCGTAGGGCAACCTTTTGTTTATCCTCGCAATGATCTTTCATATGCTGCCAACTTCTTGCATATGATGTTTTCTGTACCAGCTGAAGAATATATCGTTAGCCCTATTATTGCTAACGCTATGGATAAAATTTTTACCCTTCATGCTGATCACGAGCAAAATGCTTCTACCTCAACGGTACGTTTAGCTGGCTCTTCAGGTGCTAACCCTTATGCCTGTATTGCTGCTGGTATTGCTTCTTTATGGGGCCCTGCACATGGTGGTGCCAATGAAGCTTGTCTAACAATGCTTGAAGAAATTGGTAGTTTAGACCGTGTTGATGAGTTTGTAGCAAGAGCAAAAGACAAAAATGATTCATTCCGTCTAATGGGCTTCGGGCATCGTGTTTATAAGAACTTCGATCCACGTGCCACAGTAATGCGTGAAACTTGTCATCAAGTGCTTAAAGAACTCGGTATTCAAGATCCACTACTTGACGTTGCTATGGCATTAGAAAAAGTTGCCTTAGAAGACCCATACTTTGTAGAGAAAAAACTTTACCCGAATGTAGACTTCTACTCTGGTATTATTTTAAAAGCGATTGGTATTCCATCAAGTATGTTCACCGTGATTTTTGCGATGTCTAGAACAGTTGGTTGGATTTCTCATTGGGATGAAATGTTATCTCAACCAGGACAAAAAATTGGTCGTCCTCGTCAAAAATATACTGGCGAAATAAACCGTACCTTTGTCGCTTTATCTGATAGATAAAATCAATATTAGTAGCACTACATTTTAGTGACGAAATAATAAAAAGAGGTAGCATTTGCTACCTTTTTTTATGCAATTTATATAAAACAATTGAATAAAACTTCACTTTTTTTATATTAGAACAAATAAGATAGTACATTTTTCAAGTGATAATTGACTTAAAGTTGCATAAATCACTATACTTTTTATTTATTACACCAATAACTACTATTCACAAAAAAAATACATCTGTAGCGTTTCCACATAAAAACAGGCCTTTTGTGACAGTTTTCGTCAATCCCCCTACAGAGTTAGGCCGGTTAAATGTTAAAAAATAATCTAAGATACTAATATTTTCATACCCTACTGAGAAAATTATGTAATTAATAGCATCGTTAATCATTTCTAACTTATCTTTTACTTGTTCTACATCAATTATTTTTGAATAATTAATCGAATTTTCATTAGTTGCTTGTTTAAATCTATATTTAAAACCACCTGCACACAAACCAATTCTATCTGCAAGTTCAGCCATTGAGATTTACTTCGATAATACTGCTTTAGCCGATATATAGCAGATAATACCGTTTTATCTTCATGCTACTTCCCCGTACTTTAAACGAGGCATAAGCTGTTTATTTTTGTCTAATAGGGTCAAAAACAAACAATTCTGCGCCATCAGAAACAATATCTTTACCAACAGTTGCCAATTAAATACAAAAAAATATCTATATAAAGCAATCAGACTACTTTTTAAATGATCTAAATAAGCCACGCTGCGCCAATTTGTAGTGGTAAACTTTCCGGCAAACAATCTCAAGCAAGCTAATAAAAACGTGCCTTTACAATAAAGGCTAATAACACTGCCCTGCTATTTACTTGACCATAAAAAAGCATTATCAACCAAGATACAAGATTCGTTCTTATGGTAAAGCGCATCAAAAATATTATTTATAAAAAATGTTAGAGTTAATCGCTACAAGAGTATTTATAGGCTGAGTTGAACTGGGTATAATACTGTCGACTTTTATTTAACCATTATTTATATGACAGATTATTCTTTAAGATTCGGTGGTATTGCTCGCCTGTATGGCAAACATGGCGCAACAATATTACAGCAAGCTCACTTTTGTGTTATTGGTATAGGTGGTGTGGGCTCGTGGGCAGCAGAGGCCTTAGCTAGAAATGGTATCGGACAGATTACTTTAATAGATCTAGATGATATTTGCGTTACTAATATTAACCGTCAAATTCATGCATTAACTAACACCATTGGTGAAAGTAAAGTAGAGATAATGAACGAGCGTATTAAGCAAATCAATCCTGATTGCCAAGTAAATACTATAGAAGACTTTATTACCACTGAGAACTTAAATGAACTAATGGCAGTACATTATGATTATGTGATTGATGCTATTGACTCCGTCGATATTAAAACGCGTTTAATTGCCCATTGTAAACGTAATAAGATGCCAATAATTACTATTGGTGGTGCCGGTGGCCAGGTCGACCCTTCAAAAATAACCATTAGCGATTTAAGTAAAACTTATCAAGATCCGCTATTAGCGAAAGTTAAAAATCAATTAAGACGTGAATTTAACTTTCCTCGTGCCAATATCACCAAAGCAAGTAAAAGAAAGTTTGCAATTGATGCAGTATTTTCAACAGAGCAATTACGTTACCCAAATAATTTAGGCGAAGTCTGTTTAGCTAAACCTGACAGCAGTGATGGTAATAATAGTGCTATGCGCTTGGATTGTAGTAGCGGTTTTGGCGCGACTACTCATGTGACAGCCAGCTTTGCTTTTTTTGCTGTTGGCAGAGCTATTGATAAACTGTTAAAAAAGTCGGCTGTTTAGAGTTTCGAACAATAGAGTCCGTTTCGTCACTCGATATTAACAATTACAGTGCTATTTTTTTTATTTTTTCGACAATAGCCAAAATACCATTTCCGCGCGAGGGGCTTAAATGCTGTATCAATCCTAAGGATTTAAAGTAGCTTTCAATATCAAATTCCTGAATTTGTACTGCTGTTTTACCATTAAAGGCAGCAAGTACAATGACCAACAAACCTCGAATAATTTTAGCATCGCTATCCGCTTGAAAATTAAAAATACCCTGGCTATTTTTTTGTGAAACTAACCAAGCTAAACTTTCACAACCACTGATCAATGTTTGCTCATTGCGCATATTTTTATCTAAACGGTGCAATTGTTTTCCCAACAGCATTATTTGTCGATGGCGAGTATCCCAACTTTTCACCATAGCAAACTGAGTAATAATCATAGCACTCGCTTGTTCATTGACATCACGCTTGTTAGTAAATGTCAATGAAGCATCACTTTCTTGTGTTAATATTTTTTTTAAACAATCGATAAAGTAATTAATTTCCTCAAAAGTATTATAGGCTGCTAATGATATTCTTAAGCAACCAGAAATATTCAAATACTCCATTAATGGCATTGCGCAGTGGTGACCACTTCGAATTGCTATACCGTAGCTATCAAGTGCCGTAGCAATATCATGATTATGGTGGCCATTTAAGGTAAAAGAAATAACTGGAATATCAGGAAGCCCTGGCACAATAAATTTAACGATTTTTTTTGAAAACACTGTCAGGTTTTGTAGTGCTTGGTAACAATGAATTGTTAGTTGTTTTTCATAATCACATAGTTGTTTAGCGTCATAGGCGCTAATAAATTCAATGGCTTTACTAAAAGCAACCACGCCAGCAATGTTAGGTGTACCTGCTTCAAACTTAAAGGGTAAATCATTAAACGTCGTTGGTTTATTAAAACTAACCTTGCTAATCATCTCGCCACCCGCCTGATAAGGAGGCATAGTTTCGAGTAAGGCTTGTTTACCATAGAGTACTCCTACCCCAGTAGGACCAAACATTTTATGCGCGGAGAAAACATAAAAGTCGCAATCAAGTGCTTGTACGTCTATCGGAAAATGTGCCACCGCTTGTGCGCCATCAATAATAGTAATGGCCCCAACTGATTTTGCTTTTTGAATTAATTCATTTATAGGATTTATTTTTGCAATAACATTAGAAATATGAGCACAACAAAATACTTTAGTTTTACTATTTAGTAGTTGCTCAAAAGCAGGAAGGCAAACGCGCCCCATGGCATCAAGTTCAACAATTTTTATCATGGCGCCTGTTTGCTCGGCAATTAATTGCCAAGGTACAATATTAGCGTGATGTTCACTTACCGCTAATATTATTTCATCTCCGTGTGTTAAAATTTTCCGACCAAGGCTCATCGCCAGTAAATTAATACTTTCTGTTGTTCCCTTTGTCCATATAATTTCTTTATTACTTTTAGCATTAATAAAAGTTTTAATACTATTTCTAGCATGCTCAAAAGCTGTTGTCGCTTTTACACTTAATGTATGCGATGCGCGATGCACATTAGCATTAGTCGTTTGATAAAAAGAGTGATAACTATCGATAACACAATTTGGTTTTTGTGTTGTTGCGCCATTATCAAAATAAACTAAAGGTAAAGAAGAGCTTATTTGAGAGCTGCCATTTACCGGTAATCTATTCCCTTCATTGTTAACAACTAAAGGAAACTGTTGGCGAAATTGTTTAGGTTTAAAGCTTTTCATTTAAGAGTTTATAATATAAAAAAAGAGGTAATAATTTGCTTATAATTATACCTTAATCTACCAAAATAACTCATAGGTAATTAACCACTCTTGCTCTATAATTAAGGCACAAAATGGATTATAAAGGAGGTATTATGGCACTATATTCATGGTTTACAAAAAACACTACCAAACTGAATAAAAAAAGCATTAGGGTTAACAATAACTTATTAAAAGCGTCTGAATCCGTTAAGTACATAGAAAACTACACTATGTGGCCAACGGCTAAAATAAAGCAAGGTATTGAAGTTACATTGCCCACTGAGAATAAGTTAGCTAAAAAGTCTAACAAACAAAAACCAACGGTAAGAGACAAAAATATATCACTCGATGTAGCACTAACTGTTAATAAGTAATGGCGTTTCATTCTGCATGCTTTTAAAATTCTGATATGCTAATTCCGAGCCTGTAAAGAATTTTTTGATAGGCAAGTTAACAAGTATCTACTCATATTTTAAAGTACGGTCAGTTCTTGTAGTAATTTTTTGCACTCATTCTGACGCCCTCATACAAGGTTATCATTACTAACCAAAGCTAAGTAGCTGCCTCTAATCAGGTAAGACATCACGTGGGTGACCGCAGAGGTAGTTACATCAAAAATTACCTTGCCGTACTTTTTTACGCCTACTTACATCATTCTCCCAACGAGCAGCCTGCTCAAGCCATGCAGTTGCCTGTTCCATATCATGTTGTTGATAATAAGCTAAAGCAATATTGTAATGAAAACTCGGCATTCTAAACTGATCAGAATTATTCTGTAATAATGCTATATATTGCTTTGGAAAATTGAGTTCATCATATTGTAATTTAGTTCGATGGGCTAACGGTTTAAAAGCATTAAAAATATTTTGTTGTTTAGCTGAGTTATTATCACAGGTTGGCGCTCTAAATAAACCGACTTCCTGTTCAAACTTCTCAGGTGTTCCTAATTGCCAGTGATGAATTTTTTGTGAGCCTTTATCCTTAAGATGTAAAATAGGGGTACTCTTTTTAATTTGTTCTGCCCATGCTAACTGCTTTAATACTTTTTCTCTAATATCACTACGCTCACCTTGATAACTATTTGGCAATACGGCAATGTTTTGTGCAGATACCTGCTGTTGACTGGTGCGGCACTTAACATGTCCCTTAGCTAAAGGGTACTCATCAACAAATCCTAATAAATGACTTATCTCATGTTCAACAACATCAATGCTGTCTAGTGCATCAAAATATAGCATGCCAAAATGAACATTGGCGCCGCCTTTAGGCAGCATAATTGCAACATAACGGCTAGTTACTGAATCAGCAACTTCATCGAGTTTGCTTTCATCGCAAAGGATTGCACTGTCTAGTGCTGTTGAACAAGATAATGTCGACAAAGGTAAATAACGTACCGGTGAAAAACACACCAAATCGTTCAATGGCTGATGTTTAAAACGCTTAACTAGTTGCTCAACCTGCGCTAAGTGTAATAAATTAGTAGCGAAAATTTGTATACTGTTTGGGCAAGTTATATAGCTGTTATCACGCTTAATATTTACATCACCTGTTAAAGGCAATACTTGATATTTTTCAAGCGCACTAAGTAATGATGCGCCTACTTTATCGGCTTGTAACAACAATGAAAACTTGAATAATAATGAGTTCACTAACTCAATATCTCCGCTGCTAATAGCAATCTTCGTCATCAGTATTATTGCCTGGATAGTAACATCATCCCGATAAAATCGGGAAAACGCCATTACTTGCAGCTTAGCAAGCAGATTTTGTGCGGTAAGTACCTTGCCTTGGTGGAAGTACAAATCAGCTAATGCGATAGATGCTTTGGCATAATTAAGTCTAATCGCTTGCTGATACCATAAAATGGCTTGCTCTGGTTGAGAAGAAAACCTTTTATCTGCATACTCTTCATTCAAGTAAAAGTCAGCCAATAAATAGGCAACTTCGCCATTATTTTTGGCTAATTTTTTGGCTAATTTTTGCCAACGTTGACTACCTTGTTTTGACTGTTGCCACACATATAATAAAGCGGCTTCATTTTCTTGCCCTATAGCAAAATTTAATTGTCTGGCTGAGTGTTCCTTTTTATCAATAACGCTAGTTAAAAAATCAGCTAAAAAAAATGAGCTTGTTGATAAGCCTGTTAACAGGAAGATCGACAAACTCATTGTAACTATCCATTTTTGCATCATACCAACAGAGACTATGATGGATTTTGTTGTTTGAGACTGGTCGCTTTTTTAATTCGCATTAATTCTAACTCTAATCTAGCGTATCTATGCTCAACAAATTCATAAACATTGGTACTTAATGATAACTTAAAAAAATTCGCTGCGGCAGAAAAGTTTTTCTGCCTTTGATTATACTTACCCAAATAAAAATAAGCTTCACACAACCTATCGGTTAGTTCTTGATTAGACTTTATGTTCAACGTTAATTCATTAACAAACTTTTTTTGGCTAATATTACCTAGAAATAAATAAATAACCTGCTTTGCCCAAATACGCTCATCAATAAGCTCAGCTCTTTTTTTTAAGTTTTGCTTAGCTAGCACTGAATCTACTTCATGCTCGGCTAAATAAAGCCATAATAAACGGTAAGGATCATCGCTTTGCTTATCATGAAAGTGAGTAAAATCTTGCGCAGCTAATTCAGGTCGATCACCGTAATAAAGTGCAATACCTCGGTTTAAGTGAGCATACTCATGTTCAGGCGATAATTCTAACACTGAATCAAACTTCTCATAGGCTTGAGAAAACTCTTTTAATTGCGTTAAGTGTATCCCTAAAAAGTTATAAGCATCTGTTAATGTAGGTTGTAATTGTAAGGCATGAGAAAAATCAAAACGTGCCAATGAACGTAACCCAACACTGTCATATAACACACCGCGATCATAATAAAGTTGTGCTTTTTGCTCATCAGTTATTTTTACCCGGTTAATCACCTCTGACAAACGTGCTATGGCAATTTCACTTTTAAAATTGATAGCCAAAGGCTCCGCAATAACTAATTGACTGAATGCCACAGAGCTAGCACCAGAATTAGACTTATTCAGTGATACACAGCCCTGTGCAAGTAAAGTAATACTAAAGAGAATAGCCAGTACTAATGGTTTATAGAGTAATTTCACTAAAACGCCTTAAAAAATATTCGTTAAAAACTTGCCTATTATTAATTGTACTTGATTTACAACAAAAAAGGAGCCGTGAGGCTCCTTTTTTATTAGACTACATTGTAAATTATTTAGTCACTAGTATAATGACTATTAGTCAGCTGCTGGAGTTTCTACCGCTGGCTTTTCAAGCGCTTCTTTAATACTTAAACGTACGCGACCTTGTCTGTCAACTTCGAGTACTTTAACTTTCACTTCTTGGCCTTCTTTAAGTACATCACTTACATTATTAACGCGCTCTTCAGAGATTTGTGAAATATGTACTAAACCATCTTTACCTGGTAATACATTAACAAAAGCACCGAAATCAACGATTCGAACAACTTTACCAGTGTAAAGTGTACCTACTTCAATTTCTGCCGTTAATGCTTTAATACGATTAATAGCATCTTGTGCTTGTTCATTTGAAGTAGCAGCGATTTTAACCGTACCATCATCTTCAATTTCAATAGTTGTACCGGTTTCTTCCGTAAGCTGGCGAATAGTGGCACCACCTTTACCAATGATGTCACGAATTTTATCTTGGCTAACTTTAAGGGTGTGAATGCGTGGTGCAAATTCAGAGATTTCTTCTCTGTGACCCGAAATCGCTTCATCCATTACTGATAAGATGTGCGTACGTGCAGCTTTTGCTTGGTTTAACGCAAGTTGCATAATTTCTTGGGTGATACCTTCAATTTTGATATCCATTTGTAAAGCGGTGATACCATCTGTAGTACCGGCAACTTTAAAGTCCATATCACCTAAATGATCTTCATCACCTAAGATATCAGAAAGAACAACGAATTTGTCGCCTTCTTTAACAAGACCCATGGCAATACCTGCAACAGACGCTTTAATAGGTACGCCTGCATCCATAAGTGCAAGTGACGTACCACAAACAGAAGCCATTGAAGATGAACCGTTAGATTCGGTAATTTCAGAAACAACACGTACCGCGTACGGGAATTCTTCAAGCGAAGGCATAACAGCTAACATACCGCGTTTTGCTAGACGGCCATGGCCGATTTCACGACGTTTAGGGCTGCCAACAAATCCAGTTTCACCCACACAGTATGGAGGAAAGTTGTAATGAAGCATAAAGGGATCAGTTTTCTCACCTAAAATACTGTCAATACGTTGTGCATCACGTTGCGTACCTAAAGTAGCGGTAACAAGTGCTTGAGTTTCGCCACGGGTAAATACAGCAGAGCCGTGAGTACGTGGTAATACGCCAGTCATTACGTCTAAAGCACGAATTGACTCAGGATCACGACCATCAATACGTGGGTGACCTTGGGTAATACGACCACGAACAACCGTTTTTTCTAAATCGTGGAATAAATCTTTTGCTTCTTGAACATCTAACTCTGCATCAGCGGCTAATAATGTTTCAACAACACCGTTGCGAATTTCAGTGATTTTTTCATAACGAACAGCTTTTTCAGTAATTTGATAAGCTTCGTTTACTTGTGCTTCTGATAATTCGGCAATTTTAGCTAATAACTCGGTGTTTTTAACTGGTGCAACCCAATTCCAAGAAGGAGTATTAACTTCCGCTTTAAATTCTTTAATTGCAGAAACAGCCACTTGCATTTGCTCATGACCATACATTACCGCGCCAAGCATTACTTCTTCAGATAATACGTCTGCTTCAGATTCAACCATTAATACCGCTGAATCAGTACCAGAAACCACTAAGTCTAATTGACTTGCAGGTAATTCAGATTGTAATGGGTTAAGAATATATTGACCATCAGTATAACCAACACGCGCTGCGCCAACTGGGCCACCAAAAGGAACACCCGCAATAGCTAATGCCGCAGAAGCACCAATTAATGAAATAATATCAGGAGCAATTTCAGGATTAACTGAAACAACCGTGATGATAATTTGTACTTCGTTAATAAACCCTTCTGGGAATAATGGACGGAGTGGACGGTCAATTAAACGTGCAATTAATGTTTCTTCTTCTGAAGGGCGACCTTCACGTTTAAAGAAACTTCCTGGGATTTTACCAGCAGCGTAAGTACGCTCTTGATAGTTTATTGTTAATGGAAAGAAGTCTTGACCTGGTTTGGCTTCTTTTTTAGCAACAACTGATACTAATACACAGGTGTCGTCCATGCTTGCCATAACAGCAGCAGTTGCTTGACGGGCGATGTTACCCGTTTCAAGCGTTACGGTATGTTTACCGAATTGAAATTTTTTAGTTACTGGATTAAACATTTAGTATGTTTCCTTAATATTTCACTTAATTATATTAACCAATCTGTACAATTATTTATTCACTTAAATAGCTGTTTTTAATAGTTAAGTGGAACAAAAAATTATACAGTTTGATTGATTATTTATTTACTGGCTAAATATTACGGTCAATTTGTGACGATAATATTAAGCAGGCATATTATACTGACCTGAGCACTATTTGCTAGTTAGAATGGGGTTTACTGTAGTTTAAATACAAAAAGGAGCCACAGGGCTCCTTTTTCATATCATTTGTATCAAAAAATGATTAACGACGTAGACCTAATTTACCAATTAAAGCAGTATAACGTTCAACGTTTTTACCGTTTAAGTAATCAAGTAATTTACGACGTTGTGCAACCATGCGTAATAAACCACGACGTGAATGATGATCATGGATGTGCTCTTTAAAGTGACCTTGTAAGTGGTTGATTTGTGTAGTTAACAAAGCAACTTGTACTTCTGGTGAACCTGTATCACCTTCTTTTTGAGCGTATTCTGCAACGATTGCTGCTTTTTCTGTAGCATTTAAAGACATTATTAATCCTTAGTGTGTAAACTCAGCTATATGATTTAACATTAGTTTTGAGTTGTTAAAATTCTACCTGCGCCAAACACTAATTCAGCTAAGGTAACGAAGAGCGCGTATTCTATCAGGGCGCAGCTAAAATGCAACTAAAACATCTATACATTTCTTATAGATATTTAGGAATGATAAAGTACAAGTAAGCCTTAAGTAAAAGTGCAATAGTAATGCTTACATATGAGTTGTTTTTTTAGACAAACCTATAATAGTATCAACGTTTAAAGCAGGTTGAAATTATACAACCACAATACGCTTCGGTGCTACTTGTCCATCTTCATTAATGATACCAACACCAATAAATTCAGCGTTTACATCATCTTCATCTTCACCAACATAGACTTGAACACTACCTTCCGACGGCGCTTTATAGGCTTGTACTGGGTTACCATGGCGTAAAAAATTAGCTGACATATCATCAATATAAACTGCTGGCATACCTGTCACAGCACTTTGCATTGGCAGTAATAGTGGGTCAAGTACATCTGAAGGTGTTATCTCATCGGCATTAGCTTGTTCAAGTAATGCTTCCAATTGAGGCAAGGTCACCATTTTATCAATTGGGTAACTGCCTACCGCTAAACGCCTCAAATCGGCAACGTGTGCGCCGCAACCTAATAACTCACCTAAATCATCGACGATAGTACGAATATAAGTACCTTTAGATACATGTATTTTGAGTTCAACCTCGTCATGCTCAAATCGTAACAACTCTAAAGAAAAAACGGTAATATCACGTGCTTCACGCGGCACTTCAATGCCTTCACGCGCATATTTATACAGGGGCTTCCCCTGGTATTTTAGTGCCGAGTACATTGATGGTACTTGTTTAGTTGTCCCTCGAAAACTATCAAGTGCTAGTGTTAACTGCTCACTCGAAACAGTCACTTCCTTTTCACTAACAACATCGCCGTCAGCATCGCTAGTAGTTGTACGAATACCGAGTTTTGCCGTTACTTGATAAGTTTTATCGGTATCAAGTAAGAATTGTGAAAACTTGGTGCCTTCGCCTAAGCAAATTGGCAGCATACCTGTAGCAAGCGGATCTAATGCACCGGTATGACCTGCCTTTTGGGCAAAATAAATACGTTTAACTGCTTGTAATGCGTGATTAGACGACATTTCATAAGGCTTATCAAGTAACAATACGCCGTTAATAGCACGGCCTTTCCTACGCTTTGCCATGCCTTATTCGCCCTGCTCTTCACTATCATTTTTAGTGATATCACTACTATCAGCGGTATTTTTGTCACTGGCAACAGCTTGATCAACTAAGGCGCTCATCCGTACACCTTCACTCATCGAGCTATCATAAATAAAACGTAAATGCGGCATAATGCGAGCACGTAAGCGTTTTCCTAATAATGAGCGAATATAACCTTCTGCATCCGCTAATACTTCAAGTGACGCTTTAATTTCTTCAGGATTATCATTAAAAAAAGTCACAAATATTTTTGCATATGCAAGATCTCGTGTTAATTCAACCGCTGAAACAGTGGTCATTTGTAGACGTGGATCTTTAATTTCTCGCATTAAAATCATCGCGATTTCTTTTTGGATTTGCTGACCTACTCGGTCTGTACGGGCATATTCTCTAGCCATAATTTTTCTCTTATAATTTATACCAATTGTACTAACTAAGTAATCATTTTCAAATGGTATGAATATCTATTAACAAAAAAGGGACATCAGTCCCTTTAATATAATTGTAGTAAAGTATCTACTATCTGTTGCTTTAGATTAAAGCTAATTACCTCGAGAGCAAAGAGGAAGCACAGAGTTGACGAACGTCAATGAGTACTTCCGATCTCGCTATCGCTATCGATGAAATTAGCAAAGATATAAAGTTACAGAGTTCGTTTAATTTCTACAGTTTCGAATACTTCGATTTGATCACCTACACGTACATCATTGTAGTTCTTCACGCCGATACCACACTCAATACCGTTACGAACTTCTTGTACATCGTCTTTAAAGCGACGAAGTGATTCAAGTTCACCTTCGTAAATAACCACATTTTCACGTAGTACACGAATTGGTGCGGAACGCTTGATAACACCTTCAGTAACCATACAACCAGCAATGGCGCCTATTTTAGGTGATTTGAATACATCGCGAACTTGGGCAAGACCAATAATCTCTTGCCTGAATTCCGGTGCCAACATACCACTCATCGCTTGTTTTACTTCATCAATTAAGGCATAGATAACACTGTAGTAACGTAAGTCTATATTTTCTGACTCAATAACTTTACGAGCAGAAACATCGGCACGTACGTTAAAACCAACCACGATAGCGTTCGATGCGGCAGCAAGTGTTGCATCAGTTTCAGTAATAGCACCAACACCTGAGCCAATAATTTTAACTTTTACTTCATCAGTAGAAAGTTTCAATAGTGAATCAGAGATTGCTTCAAGTGAGCCTTGAACATCAGATTTAAGTACTACGTTTACTTCTGATATTTCCCCTTCAGCCATGCTAGCAAACATATTTTCAAGTTTAGCTTTTTGTTGACGAGCAAGTTTCACATCACGGAATTTACCTTGACGGAATAACGCCACTTCACGGGCTTTTTTCTCATCTTTAACTACAGTGGCTTCATCACCTGAAATTGGTACACCGCTAAGACCGATGATTTCAACAGGAATAGATGGGCCAGCTGATTGAATAGTATTGCCATCTTCATCACGCATAGCACGAACACGGCCATACTCTAGACCACAAAGAACGATATCGCCTTGCTTTATGGTACCTTCTTGAATCAATACCGTTGCTACAGGACCACGACCTTTATCCAATTTAGACTCAATTACCACACCACTGGCCATAGTATCAACAACAGCAGTTAACTCTAATACTTCAGACTGTAATAAAATCGCATCAAGTAACTCGTCAATACCTAAGCCTGTTTTGGCTGATACATGACAGAATTGAACGTCTCCGCCCCATTCTTCTGAAAGCACATCATGTTGTGATAATTCACTCTTAACACGATCTGGATCAGCAGATTCTTTATCCATTTTGTTTACTGCAATGATAATTGGCGCATCAGAGGCTTTAGCATGCTGAATCGCTTCAATTGTTTGCGGCATAACACCATCATCGGCAGCAACAACAATAATGACAATATCTGTTGCCTTAGCACCACGTGAACGCATAGCGGTAAAGGCAGCATGGCCAGGAGTATCAAGGAAAGTGATCATGCCATGACCCGTTTCTACGTGATAAGCACCAATATGCTGAGTAATACCACCAGCTTCACTGTCTGCTACTTTTGCTTCACGAATGTAATCAAGTAGTGATGTTTTACCATGGTCAACATGACCCATAATGGTTACTACTGGTGCGCGAGTTACCGCTTCACCACTATCATCACGATCAGCCAACACCGCCTCTTCTAAAGCATTTTCTTTAACAAGCACTACGTTAAAGCCCATCTCTTCTGAAACTAATGCCGCTGTTTCTTGGTCGATAACTTGGTTAATGGTTGCCATTGCGCCCATTTTAAACATAGCTTTAACAACTTCAGCACCTTTTTTCGCCATTTTGTTGGCAAGTTCAGCAACAGAGATTGTTTCACCAATGCGAATGTCTTGTACTTTAGTTTCAACTGGCTTAGTAAAGCCATGTTTTAAGCTTTGTGGTGCAGACAAGGTTTGCTTACGACCGCGTTGACCACGACCACCACGAGCATTACGATCAGCTGGCTTTTTCTTCTTACGGCGTCTACCTGCAGTTTCATCGGCAGCATCAACTTTATCTTCAGCTTCTTGTGCGTGCTTAGAAGAGGTTACATGAACGACTTCTTTTTCTTTCACTTTACGTTCAGCTTCTTGCTCTTTCCAACGAGATTCATTTTCTTCCGCAAGTTTCTTAGCGGCTGCTGATGCCTCAGCAGCTTCAGCTTCAATTTTAGCTGCTGCTTCTTTCTCTTGGGTTAAGCGAAGCTGTTTTGCTTCTTCTGTTTCTACAACTTTAACCGGCGCCTTTTCAGCATTTTTTGCTTTTTCAACTGCGGTTTGTTTGGCTTTATCTGCTGCTTCAACTTTTGCTACTGCTTTACGCTCAGCTTCAACTTCTGCTTTTGCTGCCGCTACCGCTTTAGCATTCTCAGCTTCTTTTGCTGCCGCTTCGGCTTTTGCTAATGCTAATACCTCAGCTTTTTCTGCGGCTTCTGCTTCTGCTTTCGCTGCGGCTTCGGCTATTTGTTGTTCTTCTAGCTCACTACGTTTCACGTAAGTACGTTTTTTACGTACTTCAACATTAACCGATTTAGCTTTACTACCGTGTCCCATAGTCAAGGTTGACTTAGTTTTACGATTTAGCGTTAATTTACTCGGCTTTGCCGCTGAGTTATCACCATGTTGTTTTTTCAAATACCCTAACAACGCTTCTTTTTCGTCTTGCGAAATAGCATCGGTTGCCGATTTATGTACGCCTGAGTCAGCCAGTTGGCTCACTAAACGATCCACCGGTGTACCAATTTCGTTGGCAAGCTCTGCTACTGTTATATCTGCCATTTACACTATACTCCCGGTGTTAATTATTCTTCGTTAAACCAACAAATGTTACGTGCAGCCATAATTAGCTCGCCCGCTTTGGTTTCAGTTAATTCTTCAATATCGCTAATTTCATCAATGCCTTGTTCCGCTAAGTCTTCGAGTGTTTTCACACCACGACTTGCTAAAACAAATGCTAAATGGCGTTCTAAACCATCAAGGGCTAATAAATCTTCAGCGGGCTCAGCGCCCTCAAGTGTTTCTTCACTCGCAAGCGCTTGTGTTGTTAACGCTTCTTTAGCGCGTTCTCTTAACTCTTCAATAATTTCTTCAGTCAAACCATCGATTTCAAGCATTTCCGCTACTGGCACATAAGCTATTTCTTCTAGTGAAGTAAAGCCCTCATCAGATAGCAATGTGGCAAAGTCTTCATCAAGTTCTAACTTGTCGATAAATAAATTCAACACTTTATCGTTCTCTGCCTGATGCTTCTCTTTCATGTCAGCAACAGTCATTACGTTTAGCTCCCAGCCAGTTAACTGGCTTGCTAAACGGATATTCTGACCACTACGACCAATGGCCATCGCTAAGTTACCTTCTTCAACGGCAATATCCATGGTTCCTTTATCTTCATCAACAATTATTGAAGCAACTTCGGCAGGAGACATAGCGTTTATCACATATTGAGCGACGTTATCATCGTATAACACGATATCAACACGCTCACCACCTAACTCACCAGAAACAGCTTGTACACGTGAACCACGCATACCCACACAAGCACCGACAGGATCTATGCGCTTATCATTGCTTTTAACCGCAATTTTAGCGCGAGAGCCAGGATCACGTGCTGCACCTTTAATTTCTAGCATTTCTTCGCCAATTTCAGGCACTTCAACACGAAATAGCTCAATTAACATTTCAGGTTTGGTACGGCTCACCAATAATTGTGCGCCACGTGCTTCAGGTTTAATGTCATATAATAGACCACGTACCCGATCACCAGGACGAAATGTTTCGCGTGGTAGCATGTCATCACGATAGATAATCGCTTCTGCATTATTACCTAAATCTAAAATGATACTTTCACGACTAGATTTTTTCACTACACCGGTAACTAACTCACCGATTTGATCTTGATATGCTTCAACGACTAAAGCACGCTCAGCTTCACGAATTTTTTGTACAATAACTTGTTTAGCAGTTTGCGTGGTAACGCGATCAAAGGTAACCGATTCTATTTGATCTTCAACATAATCACCGACATTTAATTCTGGCTCGTCATATTGTGCCGCCGCTAAAGTAATTTCAGCGTAAGGGTTTTCCATAGGCTCATCGTTTTCTGCAATGATTAACCAACGACGATAAGTATCAAATTCACCGGTAATACGATCAATACAAACACGAACAATTATGTCGCCATCATATTTTTTCTTGGTCGCTGTCTCTAAAGCAGTTTCCATTGCTTCAAAAATACTTTCACGAGGTAATGCTTTTTCATTTGATACAGCATCAACAACCAGTAATATCTCTTTACTCATGTTTCTTTAGCCTTAATTTTTAGGTAACTATTTATTTTCTCGTCGTAGTAAGGCATTTACTCGTCAAAATAACCCTTTCACTTAAGTCAAAGGGTTATTTTGTTCGGTACAATCAGTTACACAACTCAAAGCTAAACAGCTACAGCTATTAAACTTAAAAATTTATTTTTTACTTAACTATTTTTCTACAATTTTGCGACAAGGTTTGCTTTGTCTACATTGTTGAGAACAAGCTCGTAATCTATGCCATCTACATCTACTATCAACGTGCCATTTTCTATGGCAACTAAAGTACCTTTAAATTTTCGACGGCCATTTAATGGCATCGATAATTTAACATTGACTGTTTCACCAACCACAGTTTGAAAATGCGCTAATTCAAATAATGGTTTATCAACGCCTGGGGATGAAACTTCTAAACTATATTCACTACTTATTGGGTCTTCTACATCTAAAATAGCGCCAACTTGACGACTTACTTCTGCGCAATCATCAACATTAATGCCATTTTCATGGTCAATAAACAAACGTAAAACTGAATTATTACCAGCACTAATAAATTCAACACCAAGTAATTCTTTACCTGTTTCAGCCACAGCGGGGCGAAGCATGTCAGTTAATTTTTGTGCAAATTTAGCCAATCGTTTTCTCCTGTTAGGACGAAGAAAGAGCTAAAAATTAGTTAACTATTTCTTTTCAAATAAAATTTTAGGTATAAAAAAAGGGCTTATAGCCCAGCGTTTTGTTGCTGTATATTTTGCTTGTATGTGTTTTAACTGAACACCATAAACAAAAAAGCCCCATAACCGGGGCCTATTTCACTGACCCCATATTAGTAACAAGAATAGAATTACCTGATTAAACAGATAAATCCTCAGTGACATCTTGCTACATGCTTAACTTGCCTATAGGCATAAATTGAGCAACGCGAATTATATAGCTACAAAGCAATAAGCGCAAGCTTGAATGGACAATATACTAAAAGAATAACTAATATATTGTGGTTTTAAATAATAGAAGTAATGTAAAAAATTAACTTATGATTTACAATCAGTTAGTATAGACTGAGCAATCGTGCTATAAAAACACTTCCATCAGTGATAGCATTAATAACATTAGCGTAGCTAATTTTTTGCGAAGAAATTTAACTCATCATGTATACATTCCCCCAATTATTATTTAGAAATGTAATCTTAGCACTAATTTTTATTATTACTGTCGGTACTGTTTCTTTATCAATGTTATCTTCGCTGCTTGAAGATAACGCTAAGCAGCACAGCCAAGTGGTTAATTTATTAACTAAACAGTATGTAACAATAAATGATAAGACAAAAATAGCTGAAAGTATTGGGAAATCACTTCAACAAGCCACTAATTATCGTGTGTTAATAATATACAATCAAGCAGGTGAAAATTTATTTAGCTATACCAACACGGATATAGGTTTAACGATACCTTTTATGTCTCCAAAACCTAAAAAATATGTAGCCAAACAAATAGGCGTTAGTATCGAATACCAGCTTAATTTTTCAGGTGAATACTTTTTAGTTGGTAGTTTTATTTTCTTATCTACTGCTCTATCATTTTTCCTCGTTTTTTTTGCCGCAACCATGAGTACTAAAAGGCACAAAGCGGTATTTAAAGTAATAAGCCAACAAATAAAAAATGATCTCGCTTTAGTAAATTATCCCAATACTGCTAAAACAGAAAAATTAGATATTGACAGTAATCTATTAGAAATACCCGAGCTTAAACAAGGTATTATCGACATTAAAAAATTAATGACCAAGCAACTAGAAAACACTATTAATTTAGAACAAGAAGCTTATGTAGATCATTTAACTAAGCTTGATAACCGTAACCGCTTTGTGAAATTTTATGAAAATCAAGTAGTACAAGAAAGTCCAGTAAGGTTTGGTGTCTTAATCATAACTCGCTGCTCAGAGTTACAAACCATCAATCAGATCCATGGTTATAAAGGCGGTGACAATTATATAGCGCATGTAGCTAAACTGATTAAGCAGGCGCTTTCAACCTATCCAGACGGTAATGTTTTTAGATTAAATAGTTCAGATTTCGCCTGCATCTTGCCTAATATTGAGTTCAAAGAGGCGGAAAAGTTCACTGAAGAATTAACCCTTTTATTTAATGAGTATCAGCAAGCATCAAACCTAGACTCTGTAGCCTATTCTGGTTTAGTACACTTTGATAAAACTAAACCTTTAGGTGAACTATTAGCCTTGGCTGATACTGGTGTGAGTATTGCTCAAACTAAAAGTTCTAATGCTTGGTATTCACAAAAAAATACCGATATTTTACAAAAAAACAGTGCTAATTATGGTATCGAAAATTGGCGTCAAGAAATAGATAGTGTACTAGAAAACCAACGGATTACTTTATTACTACAACCAATTCAGCCTAGCGGTAGGAACAGTAAGGTTTATGGTGAAATATTAGCGCGTTTTCTTAATTCAAATGATGAAATGTTACCAACCACATCTTTTATCGCTATGGCGGAAAAATTAGATAAAATCATTGCTGTTGACCGGCTTATTATTGAAACAACAATCAAAAAAATTATTAATAAGAATATGTTAGATCATAGCTTTGGTATAAACATTAGCGCACGCAGCATTAACGATGAACACTTTATGATTTGGTTAGAGCGTAAACTATTACGTGAACCCAAAGTAGCACCACGATTAATATTTGAAATAACTGAGTATGGTTTACAACAAAATATTAAAACCAGTAAACGTCTAATTGATATGTTGCACCGTGTTGGCTCACGAATTACCGTTGAACGTTTCGGCGTCGGTTTAACCTCATTTAAATTTTTTAGAGATTTAACCCCTGATTACATAAAAATGGATAGCTCTTATACCAGAGATATTGATGATGATAAAAACAATCAATACTTTTTACGCCTAATGGTAGATTTAGCCCATAGATTAAGTATCAATGTATTAGCTGAAAGTGTGGAAAGCCCGGAAGAAAAGCATACTTTAGAAAAATTATTTATTGATGGTTGCCAAGGATTTTATATTGGCAAGCCGGCACCATTTTAGTTAATTAACAAAATTTATTTACTTTACTGCCCGAACAAACGTTAAATACTCATCTTTAGCAAACAAAATAGATAAAAACAATATCCCCACTGACAGTAGTCTTGTTATATGTAAGAAAAAAAAGGATAATACTAATAGTTTTTATAATAATTAATATCTTGACATATAACGCAAATGACTGATTACGCTTTACTGCTTATTGGCACTGTACTGGTAAACAACTTTGTACTAGTGCAATTCCTTGGTTTGTGCCCTTTTATGGGGGTATCTTCACGTACTGAAACAGCCATAGGTATGTCATTTGCCACCACCTTTGTCATGACCTTAGCATCTTTGCTGAGCTATTTAGTTACCACCTATATTTTAGTGCCTTTAAATCTTGAATACTTAACCACGATGAGTTTCATTTTGGTGATTGCCGTGGTGGTGCAATTTACCGAAATGGTAGTTCATAAAACAAGTAGCAACCTTTATCGTTTATTGGGTATTTTTCTGCCATTAATCACCACCAATTGTGCCGTACTTGGGGTGGCTTTATTAAATCTTAGGTTACAGCATAATTTCTTTGAATCAATTATTTATGGCTTTGGTGCTGCGGTTGGTTTTTCTTTGGTGCTAATTATGTTTTCAGCCATGAGAGAAAAATTGGCTAATGCCGATGTGCCGACACCTTTTAAAGGAGCGGCTATTGCCATGATCACCGCTGGTTTAATGTCTTTAGCCTTTATGGGCTTTGCCGGCTTAGTTAAAGTTTAAATGAATATTTTAATTGCCATACTCGTTCTCGGCCTTATTGCAGCATTATTTGGCGCTTTACTTGGCTATGCTTCAATACGCTTTCATGTTGAAGGTGATCCAATTGTTGAACAGCTTGATGCTTTACTGCCACAAACACAATGTGGCCAATGTGGTTACCCGGGTTGTAAACCCTATGCAGAAGCAGTAGCCAATGGTGAAGCTATTAATAAATGTGCCCCCGGCGGAGAAGACACCATAAAAAAAATTGCTGACTTGCTTGGTGTTGATGTTCAGCCTATAGATGAAAATCATGAAGCAGACGATTCATCACAGAGTAATAGGCCTAAAGTAGCTTTTATCATCGAAGAAGATTGTATTGGTTGTACTAAATGCATTCAAGCTTGCCCTGTTGATGCCATATTAGGGGCAGCTAAACAAATGCACACCATACTTATTGATGAGTGTACCGGCTGTGACTTATGTGTGGCTCCTTGTCCTGTTGACTGTATTGAAATGCGCCCAACTCCTGAAACCATTCAGAATTGGCAGTGGGATTTGAATAAAATTGCTGTGAAGCAAATAGATTAGGAGAATATCCCCCCATGGAATCGATTATTGAGCGCATCAAACAAGGTAAATTTTGGCATTTTCATGGCGGTATTCATCCTCCTCAGCAAAAAGCGATAACCGCAGAAAACCCCATTAAACAGCTTTCTTTACCTAAACAGTTAATTTTACCATTACAACAGCATATTGGTCGTCAAGGTGACTTACTTGTTGTAGTGGGTGACAAAGTACTTAAAGGACAAGCACTCACTCAAAGCTCTAACCCTATGGCTGTGCCGGTACATGCGCCAACGAGTGGAACGATTAGTGCAATTAAAAAATCCGTCATTGCTCACCCTTCGGGTTTAAGTGAATTATGTTTATTTATTGATGTAGACGGTGAAGATACTTGGAGAAAACGAGAAATTTGTCAAGATTTCACCAAATTGAGCCAACAACAAATTATAAATAAAATTGCCGATGCCGGTATTGCTGGTATGGGCGGTGCTGGTTTTCCTACGCATATTAAAGTGAACACCAAACCAAATATCAACTTTTTAATCATCAATGCTGCCGAATGTGAACCCTATATTACTGCTGATGATTTATTAATGTGTGAACAAAGTACCGCCATTGTTGATGGTATAAAAATACTTGATCAAATACTCACCCCTGCTTTTATCTTAATAGGTATCGAAGATAATAAGCCACGGGCAATAAAAGCTTTACAGCAAGCCACTAAGCATATTGAAAAAATCAAAGTCTGTGTGCTACCGACTAAATACCCTACTGGTGGTGAAAAACAATTAATAAAAATTTTAACTGGTAAAGAAATTAACAGCGGCACTTTACCTGTTAGTTCGGGTATTGTGGTACAAAATGTAGCAACTTGTTTTGCCATCAGTGACGCGGTAATCAATGATATTCCTCTTATTCGCCGGGTAGTAACCTTAACTGGTCGCGCTTTATCTAAGCCTCAAAATGTCTGGGCTTTATTAGGAACACCCGTTAGCTACTTACTAGAACAAACAGGTTTTACCAATGAGATCAGTGAAAAAAAATCTATAGCTGGCTCGCCACAACCAAGTCCCCCGGTAATTATGGGTGGACCGTTAATGGGTTTTAGCATTTTAAACGAGCAAGTACCTGTTGTTAAAACCAGTAACTGCATTTTAGCGCCGAGTAAAGCAGAGATGCCTAGCGCCTTTGACAATAACTCTAATGAAGTTGACTGTATTCGCTGCGGTCAATGTAGCGACGTATGTCCGAGTCAATTATTACCTCAAGAACTACAATGGAGCGCAAAAGCAAAAGATCATCAACAGTTAAACCAACTTAATTTATTTGATTGTATCGACTGCGGTGCTTGTGCCTATGTATGCCCCAGTCAAATTCCTTTAGTACAATATTATCGCATTGCCAAAGCTGAAATACGCCAACAGCAACAACTAGATATCAAAGCAGAGAAAGCAAAGGCACGTTTTGAAGCAAGAAAGTTTCGCTTAGGACAAGAAAAAATAGCACGAGAAGAAAAACATAAAAAAGCCGCTGCTGCACGTAAAGCAACAATGAATGAAAAATCGGCTGATGGTGGCACAGCAAGCTCTGCGGTAGCAGCAGCGCTTGCTCGGGTTAAAGCTAAAAAAGCAGCCCAAAAGATAAAAAACAGTAACGAGCCACTAGCGTCGAGTAACGAAGTAACAGATGAAAAATCACAAGTAAAAGCGGCTATTGCCAGAGCGAAAGCTAAAAGGTTGGCTAAAGAAAAAGGTACTGAGTCGCCCGTAGCAAATAACAAAGAGCAAACAAAAACACCCGCTGTTACCAATAACAAAACTCAAAGTAATGTTGTAGATGATAAAAAAGCTAGAATTGCAGCAGCCGTCGCCAAGGCAAAGGCAAAAAAAGCATCAGAAAAACAATCTCCTGTTGTTGAAAATAATGTTTCAAGTGAACAGGAACAAGTAACAGCGAGTGAAAACACAACAACGGAAGCCAAAGATAAAAAAGCGCGGATTGCCGCGGCCGTAGCTAAAGCAAAAGCAAAACTTAAAGTAATGGATAAAGCTCAACAAGCACCTACAACTAATAATGAAAAATCGACATAATTATGGCATTTTGGATAGCAAGTTCACCTCATAATCACAGCCAAGCAAAAACATCAGTTTTGATGCGTTTAGTTATTTATGCGGCCTTACCTGGCATTTTTGCTCAATGGTACTTCTTTGGCTGGGGAAATATCATTCATATCTTACTCGCGGTTACCACCGTAATATTATGTGAATTTATCGTCTTATCATTACGTAATAAAAAGAATATCCGCAAACAGCTTTTTGATGGCAGTGCCATATTAACAGCAATATTACTGGGCATTTGCTTACCTGCCATAGCACCATGGTGGATTTCAATCATTGGCGCTGCGTTTGCTATCGTGGTAGTTAAACAACTTTATGGCGGCTTAGGGCATAATCCCTTTAATCCCGCGATGGCTGCCTACGTAATGCTGTTGATTTCATTTCCTATACAAATGACGTCATGGCAACCACCACTAGCGTTAATGACTATCGACTTAGATTTGGCTAACACCTTAAGTGTCATTTTTACCGATTTCACCAAAGAAGGTTATTCAGTACAGCAACTACGAACCAGCGTTGACGGTTTTACCATGGCAACACCGTTAGATACCTTAAAAACAAATACTGGCTTAGGCCTTACGGTATTTGAAAGTATGGAAAGTAGTATTTTCGGCAAAAATTTCGCCTTTGGATGGGAATGGGTAAATATCGCTTTTTTCATTGGCGGTATAGTATTAATAGCTAAAAAAGCCATTGCTTGGCAAACCCCCTTGAGCTTTTTATTAAGCCTATTTATTTGCTCATTTATCGCTTACAGCATCAGCCCTGACAGCAGTGCATCTACTATGTTTCATTGGTTGACTGGCGGTTGCATGTTAGGTGCTTTCTTTATTTTAACTGATCCGGTAACGGGCGCTACCAGCACTAAAGGCAGATTAATCATCGGCGCTTTAGCAGGCTTGTTAGTCTATTTAATTAGAGTCTTTGGTGGCTACCCTGATGGCATCGCTTTTGCGGTGTTATTATGTAATATGGCCGCACCTTTAATTGACCAATATACTCGCCCTCGCACTTATGGTCATCAAGTTCAAGAAAAACGAGAGGAGGCTAAATAATGGCGACAAAACTGCCAAAAGATAATACTAGTGTTTACTCAGCCGTGCAAAAAAACAGCAAGATACTTGCGATATTTGCCATCGTTTGTACCGCTATTGTTGGCTTAGTGAATGAATTGACTGCAGATAAAATTAAAGCACAAGAGCAGCTACAACTTTTAAATACCTTACACAGTATTATTGAACCTAACCGCTACAATAATGATATTACTCAAGACTGCGTAAGCCTCAGTTCTGCCCTACTTGGCAACTCAACAACAGACCAGAAAGTGCAAACTGCTTATATTGCTCGACAAGATAAGCAAGTAGTCGCTATTGCCATGACAAGCACTGCACCTGATGGTTACAATGGCAATATAGAACTAATCATTGCCATAAATATGGATAATAGTGTCAGTGGTGTTCGCGTATTAAAGCATCAAGAAACGCCAGGTTTAGGTGATAAAATTGAATTACGAAAAAGTAATTGGATCGAAAGTTTTACTGGTAAAAAACTATTATCTGAAAAAGATAACCGCTGGGCAGTCACTAAAGACAATGGCATGTTTGATCAATTTACCGGTGCCACCATCACGCCACGTGCCATTATTAAAGCCGTCAAAAAAACATTACTTTATTTCAAAGACAACAAGCATACCTTGTTAACTCGTCCTAATATTTGTCTTAACGAAAACAACAGAGCTCAACCAGCAAGTGAGGCACACAATGAGCACTAAAGTAGAGCCAGAATTACCGACAATCAATGATACTACTGAGTTAACAGATGCAATTGCCCCTGACGATGCTGCTCTTGATTTAGCTAAACAAGCGCGTAAAAATGAGTATAAAGAATTAGCAATACAAGGGTTGTGGAAAAACAACCCCGGATTAGTGCAATTATTAGGACTTTGTCCATTACTTGCGGTGACCGCTACCGTTACTAATGCTTTGGGCTTAGGGCTTGCCACCTTATTGGTACTGGTGTGTTCAAATGCCACTATATCTGCTATTCGCCACTGGGTTCCTAAAGAAATTCGCATCCCTATTTTTGTTTTGATCATTGCAGCTTTCGTAACTTGCGTGCAATTATTAATGAATGCATATACTTACGGCATATACCAATCACTGGGTATATTCTTACCTTTAATCGTTACCAACTGTGCCATTATTGGTCGCGCCGAAGCCTACGCTTCTAAAAACCCAATAAAACAAGCCAGTTTTGATGGCTTAATGATGGGGTTAGGTTTCGCTTTAGTACTTATAGTACTTGGTGCTATTCGAGAAGTTTTAGGGCAAGGTACACTCTTTGATGGCGCTAATTTATTACTAGGCGATTGGGCAACCGTATTACGTATTGAAGTTTTTCACTTAGATAGCCAATTTTTACTGGCCATTTTACCCCCCGGTGCATTTATTGCGATGGGCTTTATCATTGCGTTTAAAAATGCCATTGATGCACATATTAAAAAGCGCCAACCTAAAGAATCAGACAAAGCCATTGAACGCATAAGAGTAAATTTTGATTCTTAGAAATTTAACAGTAAGTTAAAAAACAACTCGTTGGAAGAGCCCAAGCTAGGGCTAATGGCAAATGACGAAAAAAAAGATGCGCACTGAGTGCCTAGTTTCGAGTAGCGAACACAAAACAGTGAAAAATAAAAATGAACAAAGAGAAACGTTTAGAAATACTAACCAGACTTCGTGATAATAATCCTGAGCCCACCACAGAGTTAAACTTTAGTTCACCATTTGAATTACTAATTGCCGTATTACTTTCTGCTCAAGCAACTGATGTTGCCGTTAATAAAGCAACCGCTAAACTTTACCCGGTAGCCAACACACCACAAGCAATATTAGATTTAGGACTTGAAGGCTTAATTTCCTATGTAAAAACCATTGGCCTATTTAACACCAAAGCCAAAAATACGCTAAAAACCTGTCAAATGCTAGTGAGCTTACATGGCGGTGAAGTGCCCGAAAATAGAGCAGCGTTAGAAGCTTTACCAGGAGTTGGCAGAAAAACCGCTAATGTAGTATTAAACACAGCCTTTGGTTGGTTAAAGGATAATGAAGGTAAATATTTTTTAGCGGTTGATACTCACATCCAGCGCCTTGCCAACCGTACAGGATACGCCAAAGGTAAAACAGTAGAACAAACAGAACAAGCCATAATTAAAAACACACCGAATAAAAAGGAGTTTATGTTCAATTTACACCATTGGTTTATATTACATGGCCGTTATACCTGTACTGCACGTAAACCAAAGTGTGGCTCATGTATTATTGAAGATCTTTGCGATTTTAAAGATAAAACAGAATAGTTCACCCTACTGTGTAAACCTTTCTACATTATTGAGTTACAGTCTCTAAGGTACATATTACTGACTTAACTTTAAATATTTTTCCATCTGTAATGAATTATTTTTGTCATATTACTAATGAGTCTCAGTAATATCCAAGTTATAATGAAAATTAAATATTTTTAGCTTCTAATGCTTTGATATTATGCAATATTAATATAAATTAAATAAACTTTATTGAACGGACATTACTTAGAAGTGTCTGTAATAAGCATTATAAGGGTAAAACCGTCGTATTTTCCTTCGTAAACAAGCTCAAAAGCAGACTGTAAATAAAAAACCAGCCAATATGCAATACTCAATAATGAAAAATAAAAATAAAAATTGCCATAAACGTAAATATTTTTGATTGTTAAAATAAAATAATCCAGTTAGAGTATTTTGATTAAAAAACAATATACAAAACGAGTTATTCTACAAGCTCGTTATAAGGCCTGAGGATTTTTTGATGCCTACAAATAAGCACAAACGAAAAGCTTCGGCTCACGCTAAACCTAAAACAGTAAAAGCACCTGGGCTGATAACTTCACATCCCAAAGCTTTTATTTTAGTTGGTTTACTCTTTGTTGCAATAAGCATGTATCTTTTAACTTTTCAAGCTCAAGATAATGCAATGTTTGGTCTTGCAATGCTTTCTCTTATAGCTGGTGTGGTTTTAGTGATTTATGCAAAGATTGCTGTAACTAAGAAAAATCACAATAAGGGCCGTGTTTAACGGCCATATAAGCCACTCAAGCGAGACTGTCACAGTTTACTCGGTTCCTCTTCGTTTCACATTTTAGCAAATTAAAGATTTATGTGAATTTAAAGACAAAGTAGCAGCATAACTAGCTAACCTCCAACATTATGGAAAGTTAAGGAATACCAATGAAATTTTTACATACCATGGTTCGGGTTAATGATCTTGAGCTATCACTCGATTTTTATATTAATAAATTAGGCTTAATTGAAACCAGACGTCATGATGTACCCGAAGGAAAATTCACCTTGATTTTTTTAGCTACCGCTAAAGGGGAAGCTGAAATTGAATTAACCCATAACTGGGGGTCTGAGGAAGAATACAGCTGTGGCCGTAATTTTGGTCATCTTGCTTTTGAAGTAGATGATATTTATCAAACTTGTCAACATCTACAAGCAAGTGGCGTGATTATCAACCGACCACCACGTTGTGGAAAAATGGCTTTTGTTAAATCACCAGACAATGTTTCCATTGAATTATTACAAAAAGGTGCTGCTTTAGCACCACAAGAGCCGTGGTCAAGTATGGAAAATGTTGGCTCTTGGTAGTGCTTTTTTAGATAGCTATTCTTTTAAACAATAAAAGTGCTTATTGGGCCAAGGCCTCTTTAAGCGCAGCTAAACATAAAAGAACATTTTCATTACGAGCGGCGTAGCCCATTAAACCGATACGCCATGCATTGCCAGCAAATTGTCCTAAGCCAGCGCCAATTTCCAAATTGTATTCATTTAATAAAAATTGACGTACTTGTACATCATCAATACCTTTAGGGATATACACGGCATTTAATTGCGGTAAACGTTCATTCTCTGGCACAATAAAATCAAGCCCTAATGCTTGTAAGCCAGTCGCAAGTTTGTCGTGCTGATTTTTATGACGCGCCCAGCTATTTTCTAAGCCTTCGTTTTGTAAAATTAATAGTGATTCATGCAACGCATATAAAGAGTTTACTGGCGCGGTATGGTGATAACTACGCTTGCCTTGCCCTGACCAATACTCCATCACCAGAGATTGATCTAAGAACCAACTCTGTACTGGTGTTGCTCTATTTTTAATTACCGCAGCTGCTTGTTCGCTAAAACTCACTGGGGATATGCCTGGCACGCAAGATAAACATTTTTGACTACCGGAATATACTGCATCTATGCCCCAGTCATCCACTTTTAATTCAACACCACCTAATGAAGTTACGGCATCAACAATTGTTAAACAGTTATACTGACGCGCTATTTCACATAATACTTTAGCATCGGACAACGCCCCTGTAGATGTTTCTGCATGCACAAAAGCAACAAATTTTGCTTGTGGCGTTTGTTTTAAAGTATCTTCTAATGCTTGTGGGTCAACCGCTCTGCCCCAGGTACCATCTACAACCACCACCTTTGCGCCAATACGCTGTACATTTTCAATCATACGCGCACCAAAAACACCATTACGACAAACAACGACAGTATCATTTGGGGTAATTAAATTAACAAAACATGCTTCCATACCCGCAGAGCCTGGGGCAGAAATAGCCATGGTATAAGTGTTTTTAGTTTGAAAGGCATATTGTAGTAATAATTTAACTTCATCCATCATACCAATAAAAGTAGGATCTAAATGGCCCACTGTTGGTCTTGCTAAAGCTGACAATACACGAGGGCTAACATCAGAAGGACCTGGGCCCATTAAGGTGCGTTGCGGTGGTATAAAAGATTGAATTGGCATAATAAGCTCACATCTTGAGGTAGTTTGTCTATAGATACTAACACCATAGCATCAATTGAACTATTACCTTAATTAATAGCTGTTATCCTAGCTATTCATTTCAAAAATGTAGTGGCAAATACCCCACTTATTGCTATCATTCTTGCCATTGAATTTACTGATAGCAAATAGCTAAAATGGCACAATCCTTATGGCACTAAAAGCAACAATTTATAAAGTAAATATTGAGTTAGCAAATATGGATCGTAATTATTATGATTCCTTACAGCTTACATTAGCACAACATCCTTCAGAAACAGAGCAACGGCTGATGGTACGTTTGATCTGCTATATATTAAATGCTCATCCAGATTTACAGTTTGGTAAGGGTGTTAGTGACGAAGATGAAGCGGCTATTTGGCAGGTAAATTATAGTGACGAAATTGCTCTTTGGATTGAGTTGGGGCAAATAGATGAAAAACGTATCAAAAAAGCCTGTAACAAATCAGCAAAAGTAAAATTATATTGTTATGGCTCAAGTGTGAATACTTGGTGGTCGCAAACACAAAACACCTTACAGAAGTTTCCTAAACTGAGTATTGAACAGTTTGATATCAGTACCACTGATGCGTTAGTAAAATTGCTAAGTAGGAATATGGAATTTCAATGTAGCATCCAAGACGGGCAACTATGGCTAAGTTGTGGTGATGAAACATTGTTGGTAGAAACAAATACTTTAAAGTCATAAAATTATGAGCCCTTACCAAATAATAAGCTCAACGAGAAAGTTATGATTAACAGCCTTTCTAATTTGTTAATAAAAATCAGTATATTGATTACCGGCTTAACAACAGTATGTTTTGCTTATGTACAAACAAATAATATTTCGTTAACACAGGTTACTAAAGATGTAACTTATTTAGCGAGTGACGAACTAAAAGGCCGGGATAACTATTCAACAGAAATACGTGTTGCTGCTAACTATATCGCGAAACGTTTTCAAGAAAATGGCTTAATGGGCGCTGATGGACTATCAAAAACCAATTTTTTCCAAAAATATCAAATAACTAAAATTACTCCCCAAAAAATCAGCTTAACGATAAATGGACAAAAAATTTCTGCTGTAAATTTAGCCATGGCTAGCACAATAGTTAATTTTTCATGGCAAATGAATAACAGTGTTAAAAGCTCTGAGTTTGAAATACACAGTGCCGGTAAAAACGATGATATGGCAGCTCTCGTTAGCGCACTGAATAATCGAGGTGGAAAACATCTAGTTTTGTTAAACCCTGCTCATAAAGTACTGTTTGAACGTTATCAGCACTATTTACAACAAGGTACGACAAGACTAATTCAACAGCATACTAAAAAAAATTCAGCTGGGGTTATCGTTATGGCACTATCAACAATAACGGCTGATAAAATTGACCGCCTAAATGTTTCAGGTATTAGCACCATGAGTAAAAACGAGCTAATTAATGTAGTCGCTATGTTACCCGGAACCACTAAACCAACGGAAATTGTACTTTATTCTGCTCACTATGATCATTTAGGGGTAAAAGGTGGTCAAGGAGATGTCATTTATAATGGTGCTGATGATGATGCATCAGGTACAACCGCAATCATTAACTTAGCACAATACTTTGCTAAACAAGGTAATAATGCGCGTACGCTAATGTTCGTGGCATTTAGTGCAGAAGAAATAGGTGGCTTTGGCGCTAGTTACTTTTCAAAGCAGTTAGACCCACAAACAATCACCGCAATGATTAATATTGAAATGATTGGCAAACCGTCAAAGTTTGGTGCGGGTACTATGTGGATGACAGGTATGGAACGCTCTACTTTAGGTGAACAATTAAATATAGTGTTAGCCAAATCAGATAAAAAAATATATAAAGATCCCTATCCTGAGCAAGGTTTGTTTTATCGCTCAGATAATGCAACTTTAGCAAGGTTAGGTGTGCCTGCGCATAGTTTTAGTAGCACCCAACTTGATAAAGATCAGCATTACCATCAAACTAGCGACGATCTATCATCATTAGATTTAACGTCTCTTCATCAAATTATAAAAATGCTTGCGACGGCGACTCAGCCATTAGTGGATGGCAGTATAACCCCGTCACGTATTGATAAAAATTTAGTTAAAGGCAAAGGGCTTATCTTTTAATTAAGTACTCTCTACGCTTAGGCTGCAATCACCTCAAGTGGACAACGCATATGGAACTCAAGCTTGTTTTTTCCTTCAATCTGAAAACCATGACGTAAATAAAGCCCTCTAGCAGGGTTTCTCAATAAAACATTAAGGGTTATTGGTAATTGAAGTTGCAACGCTTTTTTTTTCACCACCATTAAGACCTTACTACCAACACCTTGTCCTTGGAATTCTGGCAATATTTGTAATTGTCTAATATGAAGGCTTTTTGTTGTGCCTTTTAGCGCGACTATTCCCATTTTTAACACGCCAATAGGTTTACGATCTCGTAAGATTATATGAGAATCATAGTAATACTCTTTGATCCGTTCAAGGTGCTGCTCATTGGTTAATTTTATTTTCGCTTGTACTAAATGTGCAGACATTGATTTTTTTCGCAATCTTAATAAAAAGTCTATATCGTCAGGCTTTACTTTTCTAAAGCCAATTGTAAATTTCATTAGCAATTAAATGGCAAGGGGGAGAATAAATAAAAAGAAGTATAACAGATTTACCACCAAGTGAACTTTCCTGATTAGCACCTTAATATTTAAAATCATTTAAATAGCTAACTAAACTCTCACTAGGTAAAGGTTTAGAAAAGTAATAACCTTGAATGTAATCACAACCTAGCTCGGTAAGCTGTTGTAGCTGTTCTTTGGTTTCAACCCCTTCAGCAACTACTTTTTTTCCTAACGATTTAGACATAGCGATAATAGTAGCGACTAAAACATTATCATCTTTATTTGTACTCATATCCTTAATGAATGATTTATCAATTTTTATATAATCAACAGGTATACGACGTAAATAGCTTAACGATGAATAACCAGTACCGAAATCATCTAGTGCAATAGTACAACCAGCAGCTTTCAATTGATTAAAAAGTCGTTCATTATTTCGTTTATCAGGTGCTAGAGCACTTTCTGTTAACTCAAAGCAAATATCACTAGGCTTAAGACTATGCTGTTCAATAACCGTTAACCATTGCTCGTTTTCACTTTTGTTTAAAGGAATTTCATAGACAGAACGATTTACATTGAAAACAATATTAGTATAACCTTGAGACTTTAATATTTTAAGTTGCCGACAAGCTTCATCTAAAACAAACTCACCTAATGGTTTAATCAATGAAAACTCTTCTGCAATAGGGATAAACTCTTCAGGCGAAATCCACTTCCCTTCATTTTTCCAGCGTACTAATGCTTCAAATTTATTAACTTTTTGCTCGGTAATTGATACTATTGGCTGAAATTCCACACTCAGTGAATTACTGGTTAATGCTGCCGATAACGCCTTTTTCAAAAACAATTGTCGCTGTACATTGTTTTGCATATCTTGGGTAAAGTAATTAAATGAATTTCTGCCACTATTTTTCGCATGATACATTGCATGCTCAGCTTTTTTAATTAACGTACTCGCATCATCTTTATCATTACTAAAAGGCACTACTCCCATACTTAGCGTACACCGAATAGAAATATCATGAATAGTAAATGGTTCACTAAACCCTAAAAACACCCTAGAAATTATATTGTCGATGACTTCATCACTAATAACATTATTTAGTAAAATGGCAAAACCATCACCACTAACACGTGCCACAATATCTGTGCTCTTAATTAAGGATTGTAAGCGACCTGATGCTTTTATCAATAATTCATCACCAAAAGTATGCCCATAAACATTATTAATTTCTTTAAATAAATCCAAATCCATAAACAAGAGCGCTGATTTTTCACCATCATTTAAAGAATCCACAGTAAGTGATAAGTTTTCCATAAAAAAAGAACGATTCGCAATGCCTGTTAATAAATCGAAATGAGCTTGTCGGTATATTTTTTCTTCTGCTTGTTTTTGTTTTGATATATCAAAGAAAAAGGCAACATAGTGAGAAACATTGTTATCTTCATCATAAATAGTGTTAATAGAAAGGTACTCAGGAAAAATTTCACCGTTTTTCTTTTTTCCCCATAATTCACCAGACCAAGTACCGTTATCAGCAATCTCCTGCCATATCTTCTTAAAGAAGTACTTATCATGTAAATCAGCCCCCAAAGCACTTGGTTTTTTTCCTCCCATCTCTTTAAAACTATAACCAGTAATACGGGTAAATGCCTTGTTAACACTTGTTATTTTTCTATCCCTATCACAAACAACAATGGCGTCACTACTTTCTTCTATAATTTTATTTCTAGTACGTAGTTCATCAATTAGCTCCTGCTTTTCCATTTCTTTTTTGATCATGCCGCTAAACAACATAAATAAAGACGTGACTTCAATTTCATTTTCAATTGGCTGGTAATACAGCGCAACTAAAATAGCACCCGTTGCGCCTTTACTATTTTTTAAAGGAACACCAACATAACCAGTTATATTCATATCAATTAAAAGTTGATCATCAGGGTATGCTTTTTGAACATGAGAAATCTGGCTACACATAATACCCTGACTGACATTTTCACATGGTGTAGCTTGTAAATCATACGAAAAGTTATCGTTAATAACACCATCAACAGCTAATGAAATAGTAGTCGCAACAGTGCGCTCTGGATTTAACTTAGCAATAAAAACAAAATTAGCTTTAATTGCTTTAGCTAGTGATAAACAAATAACATCAGTAAAATTTTCAGATGTTGAAGTGGATAAACTATCAATTATTGATTTTACTTTTTCTTCAACCACTGTTTTAATTCCCTTAGGAAAACGGTAACGATTATGGAGATGTAATTATATGCATAATAAAACTTTAGCAAGTTTACTATTCTATCTTATTTAAATGCATCTAGTTATTATAGTATTCATGACTATTAAAATTTTATTGATACAGATCAAAGTATGACAACATCTCCCAACAAAAGTATAGCGGCTAAACTTACCCAACGGCACTCAAAGTTGACCCATACAGAAAACATCAAAGTGATTTCTCACGTACAACGCGAATCTGGTGATTGGCAGCTCAATACATTAATGCTGGAAGGGGTTAATGTGCCCTTTAAATATAAACGAAAAAAAAATTATAAAAACCTTAAAGGCAGTAGAGTTAATATTACCTATTATCCTGATAATGAAATAGTCGCTGCTTTTGAAATTGAAATAATGAAAGTAGTACGGGTTAAAATAACGTAACTCTGAGATGAAAAACCAAAACTAATCATTATTATTATAACTATTAATTATAACTAGTATTTTCTTTATTTATTTTAAATATAAAAACAATTTATTTTCATCTTTTTCCGTTTGTTTTTCAAACAAGTCTTGACGAATGCGCAAGCATCTCCCATAAATAGAGTATCGGTATAAAATAATTATTACTACCGAACGTTTATTTAGCGAACAAGAATAACAAAACTAAATAATTTATTGGGGACTGCAAGAGGAAGTTATTATGATATTAAATCATATTTGGGGATTATACGCTCATCCAAAGGATGAATGGCAAACAATTGAAAAACGTCATGAAAGTTTAATGTACAGTCTTGTGCATATTTTAGTAGTCGCATTGATTCCCGCTATATGTGGTTATTATGCAGCCGCACACATTGGTTGGACTATTGGCGTTGGCGAGCCAATAAAAGTCAGCCAGTCAAGTGCACAAATAATGGCTGTTGCCATGTATGTAGCATTAGTTACCGGCGTATTTGCCCTGGCTTATTTAATTCAATGGATGGCAAAAACCTTTGATTCTAAACCTAGCTTTGTTCAATCACTAGAGTTAGCGGCTTATACCGCAACACCAATATTAATGGTTGGTATAACAACACTATTTCCTGTGCTTTGGTTCGTTGCCCTCGCAGGACTAGCCGCAGTTTGTTATTCCGTATATTTATTATATTCTGGCGTACCTATTATGATGAATATTCCAGAAGAGAAAGGTTTTATCTATTCAAGCTCAGTAGTAACTTGTGGTTTAGTGTTACTGGTAGCCATTATGGCATTGAGTGCGATGTTCTGGACCATGGGCTTTGGTCCTGAATATGTAAGCTAGTTTCGAGTTGACGAGTAGCGAGTGACGAAATTACTCGCTACTTTACTCTTCGCAACTCGCTACTTTTATTACTCGTGACTATTGTCTATTCAGACCCTTCGTTATACATATCAATTACCGAATCAGCATTTTTATCTGATTCTTCTTTAGTGCTATTATTTCGCATAGCATCTAGTCTTTCTAAATAGTCATTATCAATATCATTAGTAACATAATTACCATCAAATACTGAGGTATCAAAACGTTTGATGTCTGGGTTCCCCACACCAACCGCAGTAACTAAATCTTCAATAGATTGATAAATAAGTTTATCTGCACCAATTAAACTACAAATATCATCCACATCACGTCCATGAGCAATCAATTCATTAGCACTTGGCATGTCAATACCATAAACGTTCGGAAAGCGCACTTCAGGTGCTGCAGAAGCAAAATAAACTTTTTTAGCTCCAGCAGAGCGTGCCATTTCAATGATCTGTTCTGACGTTGTACCGCGCACGATAGAGTCATCAACAAGCAGTACATTTTTACCTTTGAATTCGGTTGCAATAGCATTAAGTTTTTGTCGTACCGATTTTTTACGCTGCTCTTGGCCTGGCATAATAAAAGTTCGACCAATATAGCGGTTTTTCACAAAACCTTGTCTATAAGGTAAATCTAATTCATATGCGATTTGCAGCGCAATATCACACGACGTTTCAGGAATAGGAATAACGACATCAATATCCAAATCGCTCCATTCTTGAGAGATTTTCTGTCCAAGTTTAGTACCCATTTCAACACGAGAGGCATAAACTGACATTTTGTCAATCGTTGAATCTGGACGAGCAAAATATACAAATTCAAATATACAAGGGCTATAAACTGGAGTATCTGAGCACTGTTTACTATGAATTTTACCATCTAGAGTAAAGTATATCGCTTCGCCTGGCGCTACATCACGAACAAACTCAAATGAGCAAGCATCAAGGGCTACTGACTCAGAGGCAATCATGTATTCAATACCGCTTTCGGTTTCACGCTTACCAAATACTAGTGGGCGAATACCATTGGGATCACGAAAAGCGACCATACCATAACCAATAATAAGGGCTACGGTAGCATAAGCACCTCGCACACGTTTATGCACATTAGCAATAGCGGTAAAAACATCATCAGGCGTTAATGTAATATTAGTACTTTGTTGTAACTCATGACCCAAGATGTTTAATAGTATTTCCGAATCAGATGTTGTATTGACATGACGGCGGGCTTCTGTATTCAACCATATTTTTAATTCGTCTGCATTAGTTAAGTTACCATTATGAGCTAAAGATATTCCATAAGGTGAGTTAGCATAAAAAGGCTGAGCTTCAGATGAACTTGATGTGCCCGCTGTTGGGTAGCGCACATGACCAATACCAACATTGCCTTGTAAACGCAGCATATGACGCGTATGAAAGACATCTTTTACTAAACCATTGCCTTTTCTAAGACGAAACGTATTGTTATGAATAGTTACAATACCGGCAGCATCTTGTCCGCGATGCTGCAACACAGTTAACCCGTCATACAAATATTGATTTACCGGGACTTTACCGACGATACCAACAATACCACACATGAATTTTTCTCCGTTAGAAACTTAGTTAACTTTAATAAAATAAATAGATTAAGTTAGAAAACTTGATGATTGCTTGAGATACTCAAAAAACCATTCAACAACTAACCTAAATTCAGGTATTAGTTGTGAACTTTTCCACCAATCACTTGTAGCTGCTCCCGTAAAGGCATCCATCAAGAATAGCACAGCGCTGATAATTAATACGCCACGTAAGCCGCCAAAGACTAGCCCTAACACACGATCTGTACCTGACAAGCCAGTTTTACTGACTAATTGCCCTATAAGGTAATTAACAAGTGCGCCCAGTATTAAGGTAGTGATAAACAAGATCGAAATAGCGGCTGAATTTCGCAAGAATTGATCGGTGATATTGGTAAGAAGGTTGGCTAGATTGGCATAAAAACTACTGGCAATAAAGAAGGCACTTATCCAGATAACTAGTGAGACCGCTTCTTTAACAAAGCCGCGTGCTAAACTAATTAACGTTGATAACCCTATCACTACTAGGATGGCGTAATCTATCCAAACCATATTTTAAGTTTCTCATTGATTAGAGGCGCGCATTCTAGCAGAATAAAAGTGAAAATACCTAAATTTTTTAACAAAAGTGATTTATTTTGTTGGATAAAAACGCGCTACTTTTCCTTGTACATTAGTCAATTTTTTCAGCGCTGGTATTTTTTTTATCAATGTCGTTTTAATTAATTCAGGCCCAACAAAGACCTTCGTTAAAGTACCTTGTTTAGTTTTAATGGGCTTAGTGAAAGCGGTATAGCCATTATGTTTCAGTTTGCGAACTAATTCAGCAACGTTACTTTTGTATTTAAAACTACCAAGTTGTATTACCCATGCTTCTTTATTAACTGCTTTGTGTGGTTGTTGTCCTAATATTGGCTTACTAATTGGCGATTTAGTCTTCGCATTTATAGAGCCCTTAGCTGTAATTTTTTTAGCCTTGGTAGCCGGAGTGACTTTCGTTTTTTTACTATTCGTTTTTGTTGTTTGATTATCTACTGCTTGAATATTAGTATTACTACTTTGTGTATTATTATGAATAGCGTCATCTTTTTGCAACAAGCCATCTTGCGCTAGTTCATTAAAAATTATTGCTTTATCTTTAATTACTAGCTTCTGCTCTGGAAAAGGTTTTTTATCCATTTTTCCACTGAAGGTGGGCACTAGCGGTATATTTTCAAAATCAGCTTGATTTGATTTTTTTTTACCATCAAGTAAATTAGGCAGGAAAATGATAACGGCAGCAGCAACTATGACAGTACCAACAAGGCGATTTTGAAACGGTGTAGACAAGTGATACTCCAAAAAATAAGGGTTGCGCTAAATTTAACGTAAACCAATTTAAACCAATAAGCGCCTAATTTCAGCAACCGTATAAAAAGAACCAAAAACAAGAATCAAATCGGTTGATTGTGTTTTTTTATTCGCTATTTTAAATGCTTGAGTGACATTGTCAAAACAATTGATTGAATTAGTAAAGTTAGCTAACGCTGCAGTCATAACCTCAACTGATGCCGCTCTTGGTACAGTTAACGGCCCTATATACCAATCATCAATCACGGTATGAAAAGGCTGCAAAGTATTGCAGATATCTTTATCTGCTAACATAGCAACAACAGCGATTATTCGTTGGTATTTATTCTGCTGTTTGAACTGCGCTAATTTTCTCGCTAAATATCGTCCGGCATGAGGATTATGACCAACATCAAGCATAACATCACAATCATCAACTGAATTATTGATAAATAATTCGGTTCTACCTGCAACTTTAGTTTTTACTATTAGCGCATTAACTTTATCTGTTGCTAACATAACACCAAGTTGTGTTAATACCATAAGTGCAGTGGCAACATTATCTCGAGGAATATGAGTACTAACTAAATCTGTTAATAAAATAGTGTCATCATTAACATCTGTGCTATTACCACCTGTGTACTGCCATTGCCATAAACCTTGATTTTGGCCAATACCCTGCTCAATAATGGTAAAGTCTTGTTCACGTACTTTTATTTTGTTAGCTACTTTGTCAGGTGAATTATTCACTTTTTCAGCATACTCAATAACGGAATTAGGTGCATCGGTGTCACCAATAACAATATGTTGGTTAGCACGAAAAATACCTGCTTTTTCAAAACCGATAGTTTCTCGGTCATTTCCTAAAAAACTTTGATGGTCTAGATCAATTGCTGTAACCACAGCAACATCCGCATCAATAATATTGGTTGCATCAAGGCGTCCGCCAAGCCCTACTTCGAGAATAATGATGTTTGGCTTCATCGCCATCAATATAATAAAAGCAGCAAGAGTAGTAAATTCATAATAGCTGAGCGATATTTCAGCTCTTACTAACTCTATTTGCTTAAAAGCGGTGATAAAAGATTGATCATCGACATCAATTTTATTTATTCGCAACCTTTCATTAAAACGTTCGATATGGGGTGACGAATACACAGCAACAGTTAATGCTTGTTCATTAATACGTTCTTCAAGTAGCGCACTTTCCAAAAAGGCACAAGTAGTACCCTTGCCATTAGTACCAGCAACAGTGATAACACGAGCAAAGTCAAAATTAATATTTAACCGTTTGGCAACTTGACCAATGCGAGATAAACCCAAGTCAATTTCGGTATTATGAAGTGTTTCTAAATAACAAAGCCACTCGTTAAGGTTTTTGCAACCTGTAGAGTGGCTTGAAGTATTTTGTGGCATTTATTGCTCTATTTTTCGCGTTTTATTTAGCCTAGCTATACGTGACATGTATAGCTAGGCTACTCACTTAGCTTTTTGAAAGTGGGCTAGTTTGTCCCATAAACTTTCCTAACATGCGTGCTAAAGTTTCACGCATATTACGGCGATCAACAATCATATCAATCGCACCTTTCTCGAGTAAAAACTCACTACGCTGGAAGCCTTCCGGTAATTTTTCACGTACTGTTTGCTCTATTACGCGAGGGCCCGCAAAACCAATTAACGCTTTAGGCTCGGCAACATTAATATCACCTAGCATAGCTAAACTTGCTGAAACACCACCCATAGTAGGATCGGTCAACACAGAAACATAAGGTAAACCCTTTTCGCTCATTTTAGCTAATGCGGCACTCGTTTTAGCCATTTGCATTAACGAGAATAAGGCTTCTTGCATGCGCGCACCACCACTGGCCGAGAAGCAAATAAAAGGTAGGTTATGCTCCAGACAGTATTCAACGCCTTTGACAAAACGTGCACCAACAACAGAGGCCATTGAGCCGCCTAAAAATGCAAATTCAAAAGCGGCAACCACCACTGGCATGCCATGGAGTTCACCCGTCATTACCACTAAAGCATCTTTCTCACCGGTATTTTTACGAGCGGCACTTAATCTATCTTTATAACGCTTTGAATCTTTAAATTTTAAAATATCTTGTGCTTCAAATTCTTCACCAAGCTCTTGTCTGTTAACTGGATCAAGAAAACTATCAATACGTTTACGAGCACTAATACGCATGTGATGATCACATTTTGGACAAACAGAAATTTGGCGCTCTAGTTCAACTTTATATAATACTGCATTACATGCAGAGCACTTACTCCAAACGCCTTCAGGAATATTGCGTTTTTGGGTAGATTTTGCTTTTGGGAGAATTTTTTCTATCCAGCTCATAATTTTATTTTTGCCTATTGCAACGAATACAAATCAACTTTTTAGTGAAAATTTTCACTTCTACAGCCAATTTAAAAAAGAATGCTAATTGAACCGATAATTAGAACACACTTTAGCCTATGTTTAATATAAAAAACTGGTCGGGCTTGTTATTTAACCGCCTGTAAGTTTCAATTAACTTAGAAAAAGTGGTCCAAAAGGTCTTTTAGGTAAGTTAAATTGCTGCGGATAATCAACCTCCACAAAATACAACCCCTCAGGAGGTGCTGTTACCCCCGCTAAACAACGATTTTTAAGCTCAAGTACTTCTCTTATCCAAACAGGATTTTCTTGTGCTTGCCCTACTCTCATCAAGCTGCCAACAATATTTCGTACCATATGGTGTAAAAATGCATTCGCCTTAATATCAACAATAATATAATCACCTTGGCGAGTTATATCACAATGAATAATAGTGCGGATTGGTGAATGAGATTGACAATGAACGGTACGAAATGAAGTAAAATCATTTTTTCCAATAAGATATTGCGCCCCTTGATGCATTAACTTCTCATCGAGAGGAAAATGGTGGTGGCTAATACCGTAACTTAAAATAGCAGAACGCAATTTATTATTATAAATAATATAACGATAACGTCTGGCTGTAGCGCTAAAACGAGCATGAAACTCTTCATTAACGGCTTTAACCCAATTGATGGCAATATCACTAGGTAAATGAGTATTCACCCCTAGAGTCCACGCGCTATCTTTACGAATTTTACTGGTATCAAAGTGAATAATTTGGTTGGTAGCATTTACACCGGTATCTGTACGACCAGCGCAAATAACTTCTATGGGTTCATTAGCAATTTTTGAGAGTGCTTGTTCAACCTTTTGCTGAATACCAATAACATTTTTTTGTCGCTGCCAGCCACAGTAATTTTTGCCGTCGTATTCAACACCTAACGCATAACGCATGTAAACCTCTTCAAACGCTGCACGGTTGGACTTCAATTGGTATAAGTCCAACCTACATATAAGTGGCGCATTATCTATTATTTTACTACGCGATGCCAACGCTTAATAAAATGATGGCTCTTTATCATGACTCGCTTTAATGTCCTGAGGCTCACAGTTTAAAGCAGTGAGAGAGTTAACTTTCATCCTTTACTATAAGCTATCTAACAATTCTTGAGCGGTAACTTGCTGTTGAGTGTCACCTTGTTTGACAACCTCTTGTAAAATAGCGTGAGCATTGTCTTGATCACCAATTTCAATATAGACTTTAGCTAAATCGAGTTTTGCTTCCATACCATTTTCATCAATGTCTACGTCAATCTGATTGACACCATCGGTGAATTCTGGAAATTCATTTAAACCAACATCAATATTGGTTTTATCATAAGGTTCATTATGGCTCACTTCATCTTCACTTTCTAATAATAAAGAATCCACAGAGAGAAAGCTTTGCTCATTTTCAGTCGTTTGTTTGTTGTCATTCAAAGAAGGACTAGAGGTGAGATTATCAAAATCTTCAAGAGAAACATCATCGCCAACATCTAAGTTTTCATTAAAATCAACTGATTGATTCGTAACACTGGACTCTTCTTCAATATTCGCTAATAGTTCATCAAAATTTAAACTGTCTAATTCTTGAATATCATTTATTTCAGTTGCTTCAGATACTTGGCTATTATCGCTACTTTCATCATTATCATTAAGTAACTCTGCAAGAACATTTTGTTCAGAAAAATCCGGCGTTAATTCAATCACATGCTCTGTAGGTTTATCACTTAATAACTCAGCAAGGGTATCCTCATCAAATGCACCTTCAGCTAAGTCATCGCCAATATCAAACTCAGTATCTTGGGTCGTATTCTGCTCTGTGGCAATATTTTCAAGCAGCAAATCGATATCAAAATCATCATCCGCCACCTTTTCTTGTGATGCATCTGTTTCTATTAGATCTATATCCGTTGATTTTGCTAAAATTTCGCTAAAATCAATAGCTAAAAGAGGTGCTACATATTCCTCAGTCAAACTTTCAATCTTAGCCTTATTCTCGCTTTCCGCTTGCTCTACCTTTTCTTTATCAACTTCTTCTTCAAAAGCTCTTTCTTGAACATTATCGTCTGTTGATAGTTTTTCTTCCGCTAAAGGTGCTTCATTGGTTGCCATTGACGCTAACAAAGCATCAATATCATCGGGATCGGTTATTTCAGCTTGGCCATCATCGTCTGTTAATGGTTTTTCTTCAGCTGCAGGCGCTTCATCTGTTGCCATTGACTCAAGTAAAGCATCAATATCATCAGGATCGGTTATTTCGGCTTGGCCATCATCGTCTGTTAATGGTTTTTCTTCAGCTGCAGGCGCTTCATCTATTTCCATTGACGCTAACAATGCATCAATATCATCAGGATCAGTTATTTCGGCTTGGTCATTATCGTCTGTTAACGGCTCTTCTTCAGCTGCAGGCGCTTCATCTATTTCCATTGACTCTAACAATGCATCAATATCATCAGGATCAGTTATTTCGGCTTGGTCATTATCGTCTGTTAACGGCTCTTCTTCTTTTTCTGAATCAACGGTCATTAATGCATCGTCAATATTTATTTCTTCTACACTTGAGAGTTCTTCATCTTCAACAACTAAATCATCGTCACCAAGATCACCCAGTAAATCATCAAGATCACTTTGATCAAGTTGATCATCGACCAGTGCTTCATTTTCTTGCTCTTCATTTGCTAATGGCTCTTCGATAACATCATCCTCCATCAGTAAAGCATCAAGTGCATCTTGTCCTAACTCTCCTCCTTCAAGTTCGTCATCTAATAAAATATCGTCTAAATCATCAAGATCATCTAAAGCATCGTCGTCGTCGTCATCAAGATGAATAACATCATCTTCACTTTTATCATTTTCCTCAAGTAAGTCAATTGATAAATCATCATCAAGGGACAGTTCATCGTCTAAAGATAATTCATCTATTTCATCAATAGCAGCTTCTGGCTCAGCTGAGATACTTTCAGGTTTAGCCTTAGATTTTTTCTTAGGTTTACTTTCAGCTGTAATGGTCTCAGTTTTACGTCGTTTAAAAATAAGCGCAACCACTAACAATATTAAAATAGCAGGTAAGGTTGCCATCAAAACAATAAACCATAAACTTGAAAAAATATTATCTTTTTCTAATTCGGCTTGCTGTTTTTCTAATAATAACTCTTGCTCTCTTGCTTGTGCTTTTGTTAACAATGCTTGCTGCAATTTAATCATATCATCCATTTGCAGCTTAATTTCTTTTCCTTTAGCAACCTCTTTTTGTATAGTACCTAATTGGTTATTAAATAAAGCTAGCCGCTGGCGCAAATTTTCATTTTCTTTTAAAATAGCTTGTAAGCCATCAATAGAATCTAAAACATCATTTTGTATATTTTCTAAACGCTTTTGCTGCTCATGATCTATTTTTTTTAGATGATCGTTTATTTCAGTTTTTACCGTATCTAAATCTTTTTTGTTAACGCCCGCTTCTTGTGGTGTGGTAGCTTTTCTAGCTGACTTTTTAGGTTGTTTTTTCTGCCAATCTTTATCATCTTGACGAGACTTTTGTTTTGCCGCCGTCCTATTCACTGCCATCATGCGATCAAATGATGGAATTTTTAAGTATCTACCTTCAACCAAGTGGTTCAAGTTACCATCAACAAATGAATTGGGGTTAGCTTGATACAGAGCTTGCATTACTTGGTAAACACTTAAGCGGCTATCAGGGCGAACCGTCAACGCTATTTTCCATAGCGTATCTCTTTGGCTAATAGGTCCGTATCTATCATAAGGAAAAACGTCAGTGCTTTTAGGGCCGCGCATACGAATGCCGCGTTCTTGTGCTGGTACTTGTACTTCTTGTGAAAAAACAAGTCCGCTGGTAGAGAGCGTACTTATAGAAAATACACTAACGGTAAATATGCCAAGAACAACCTGCCATAGGCACAGGCGTAATAATTTTTGCATTACAGTTTTCCTAGTTATTATTTTTCCACAAAATTAGCTATTTGTCAGTTATTTGACCATGTTAGGATGATAGATAGCTTCACAAACTGAAGCAAAATTCGTTCCATTGTATGTGGGTATGAAATTAACGAATAAATAATAATACCAAATTCAAAAAAGATTGCTCAATCTTTTGAGAAATAAAACAAAAAAACTCGTCGTTAACATGTTTATTAATGTTAACCACGAGTTTTAAAATTTCTTGAGCTTTGTTTAGTTAAATGATTTAGCTAGCTTAAATGCTCTTTGATTAATAACTCAGCAATTTGAACACTATTTGTTGCCGCACCTTTACGTACGTTATCGGCAACTATCCACATATTTATGCCACAATTATGGCTAATATCTTCACGAATACGACCAACGAAAGTTTCATCTTTACCACTTGCATCACTAATTTGTGTTGGGAAGTCTTCGTCCTTATGACAAACAACTAACCCCGGAGAGCGTGCTAATAACTCTTTAACTTCTTCAGCTGAAATAGGTGACTTAGTTTCAATGTGTAACGCTTCGCCATGACCAAAAAATACTGGTACACGAACAGCGGTAGGATTAACCAAAACATTATCGTCACATAATATTTTCTTTGTTTCCCATACCATTTTCATTTCTTCTTTGGTGTAGCCATTATCAAGAAACACATCAATTTGAGGAATAACATTAAACGCTATTTGGCGTGAAAAGTTTTTCGTTTCAACTGGTTTACCGCTTAATAAATCAGCCGTTTGCTTAGCTAACTCATCCATTGCTGCCTTACCACCGCCAGAAACTGACTGATAAGTACAGACGTTAACACGGTTAATTCCTACCGCATCATAAATAGGTTTTAATGCCACCATCATTTGAATGGTAGAACAATTAGGGTTAGCAATAATATTGCGATTGCGGTATTCACCTAATGCTTCTGGGTTTACTTCTGGTACCACTAATGGAATATCGTCGTCGTAGCGAAACTCTGAGGTATTATCAATAACAATACAGCCAGCCTCTCCTGCAATAGGTGCATATTTTGCTGAAGTAGCGCCACCAGCAGAGAAGAAACCAATTTGCGCTTGGCTCCAATCAAAATTATCTGCATCAAGCACTTCAATGCTTTCGCCATTAAACTCAATAAATTCACCGGCAGAGCGAGCACTTGCTAATGGATATAGTTTATTAATTGGGAAATCTCTTTCTGCTAAAATTTCCATAATGGTTTTGCCAACTAGCCCTGTTGCGCCAAGTATGCATACATCAAATTTTTGTGCCATGATCCTCTCTCTTTATTCTTGTTTAAATTAAGTGACTTTCTATTAAAATCTAAGCCTTACGGAAGCCTAAGCGGTGTGGCACATCGCTAGAGGCGTTTAATGACAAAATTACTTGCACTGCTGAAAATTCCCTGCGAGTTGGGTAGCTTTTTCTAAGTGCATCGAAACCTTGACTTGATAACTGTTGACGAAAAATAGCATCGTCACGCCTGACATCGTAAACCATTTTTACTAACTGGTTTAGCACTATTTCATTAAATTCTTGATTTAATTCTACAGATGAAATACTTGCGCTTGGTAAAAGCGTTTTTAACTGACATACTGGCTCAATATTAATATGTTGACATAATGCCTGATATAGCATCTCTGTACCACGAGCTTTTCCTTCTAAGCTATAACCAGCTATATGGGCTGTAGCGATTTCTGTATAGTCTATTAATGGTGTTAATACCCTTGGCTCACCTTCCCAAACATCTAATACTAACTTCAGTCCATGGCCTGATTTTTTTAGTTCAAGCAAAGCTTGATTGTCTATGACTTCGCCACGACAAGCACTGATCAATATTTGCTCATCTTTTAAGTTATTTAACCTAGCCTCATCCAGTAAATGATAGGTAGGGTATGCACCATCAATAACTTTAGGTACATGCAATGAAATAACATCACACTCAAGCGCTTCTTCTAATGACACAAACTCTCTGCTGTCATTTATGTCAGATGAAAGCAGCGGATCGCAAATTTTGTATTGAATACCAAGTGCTGATAATTTTTCACTTAAACGAGTGCCCGTGTTGCCGCCACCAACAATTCCTACGCTGAGCTTAGTTAAATCGAGTAGGTAGCGCTCAGCTAAAATAACTAAGGCACTAATAACATATTCGGCAACCGAAACGGCATTACAACCAGGGGCTGAGTGAAAAGCGATATCACGTTGAGCAAGATAAGTTTGATCTATGTGATCTGTACCTATGGTGGCCGTGCCCACAAAGCTAAGCTTTTGGTTTTTATTTAATAGTGCTTCATCAACCTGGGTAATTGAGCGCACCAATAACACATCGGCATCAAGAACTTGCTCAGCAGATAAATCTCGCCCCGAAAAAGCTATTAACTCGGTATTATTGACGACAAGATCACTAAAAAACTCTTTAGCGTAAGGCATGTTTTCATCGAAAAGTATTTTCATTTAAGTGAAGGATATACTAAAATTTAATAATGCAATTATATAATACAATTACACTGTAGGGCTAGAAAAAATAAAGCCATACTGAGTAAAAATCTCGGTATGGCTTAACTTGAAACTTTAAAGCTCGAAACTGTAACTAGCTCTTGTACTTCTGCATTACCAAGGTCGCGTTAGTGCCGCCAAAGCCAAAACTATTAGACATAACTAAATTAAGCTCAACATCACGTTTTTGGGTAACAATATCTAAACCTTCTGCTTGCTCATCTAAGTTTTCAATATTAATTGATGGCGCAACAAAGTTATTTTCCATCATTAAAATAGAATAAATTGCTTCATGAACACCAGCCGCACCTAGTGCATGACCAGTCATTGCCTTAGTTGCACTAATCGCTGGAGATTTTTTACCAAATAACTGTTGAATAGCGCCAAGTTCTTTAACATCGCCTACTGGAGTAGAAGTGCCGTGAGTATTTAAATAATCTATTTCGCCAGTTACGCCTTGCATCGCTTGTTGCATACAACGTACTGCGCCTTCACCGCTTGGTGCTACCATGTCGTAACCGTCAGACGTTGCGCCATAACCAACAATTTCGGCATAAATATGTGCGCCACGAGCAAGTGCATGTTCTAGCTCTTCAACGACAACCATACCGCCGCCGCCAGAAATAACAAAACCGTCTCTGTTAGCATCATAAGTACGTGAAGCTAATTCAGGGGTATCATTACGACCCGCAGATAATGCGCCCATACCATCAAACATCATTGCTAATGACCAATCTACTTCTTCACCACCACCAGCAAAAACAATATCTTGCTTGCCTAGTTGAATAAGCTCCATAGCATTGCCAATACAATGTGCACTAGTGGCACACGCTGAACTGATAGAATAGTTAACACCTTTAATTTTATAAGGTGTCGCTAAACATGCAGACACAGTACTACCCATAGTTTTAGGGACAGCATAAGGACCTACGCGGCGAATACCACGGCTACGAAGGGTATCAGTTGAAGAAACAATATTCGCAGAAGATGCGCCACCAGAGCCAGCCACAATACCAGTGCGAAAATTAGATACTTGTTCATCTGTTAATTTTGCATCATTAATGGCTTGTGCCATGGCAATATACGCATAACCTGCGGCATCACCCATAAAGCGTAATGCTTTGCGATCAATGTGGTCTTTAATATTTATATCAGGTTTACCCCAAACATTACTTTTTAAACCTTGCTCAGCAAAGCTTTCCGAGTAAGTTATACCTGATTTACCTGATTTTAATGAAGCTAAAACTTCTTCTGCATTATTACCAATGCTTGAGACTATACCGATACCGGTGATCACTACACGTTTCATTTAAATAACCATTACTATATAAGAAAATTTCAAAAATCGGACGTATTATACTTAACTTAGCCCCCAAACTGGTATTACTAGTTAACTACTCTAGTAAATCAGCGTACACATGTAAGCTATACTATATTTTTAACAACAGAATATCTACGCCCTTCACTAAAAAAGAGTTTAATATCACTGATCTCAATCAATAATTATCGTAAAATATGCCTACACGAGCTAAACAACATTAATTAAACACATGAATAACAGAGCAAAATTAATTTTTCAAAGTGATGGTACGCCCTACTCAGAACAATTTAATGAGATATATTTTGATAGTAAATCTGGCTACCAGAAAAATAAAAAAATTTTTATTCATGGTAATAATATTAGTAACAGATTACAGCAGTCTAATGACAGTTTTATGATCGCGGAAACGGGTTTTGGTACTGGTCTTAATTTTCTATTAACCTTGCAATCTTACCAAGAATTACAAGTAAATTTCCCCAATAAAAACTTTGGCAAGCTTACCTTTATTAGTATAGAAAAGTTTCCTTTATCCAAAGCACAATTAGCAAAGTCATTAAAAGCATTACCACAACTAAGAGTTTTCACAGAGCTACTGTTAGCGCAATATCCAGAATTAGAGAGTAATAAAGAGCAAGTAACAGAGTTAAACGCAAGCTTTTTTGATGGCAAAGTGTCACTTAAAATAATTATTGATGATGCGGCACAAGGTTTATCAAAAATAAAAACCAATAACATGGGGTTAGTGGATGCATGGTATTTAGATGGTTTTTCTCCCGCTAAAAATCCAGCAATGTGGAGCAAGCAAGTATTCAGCGAAATTGGTCGTTTATCTAAAGACCAGGCAAGTATCGCTACTTTCACTGTCGCAGATTTCGTAAAAATACACTTACAAAAAATTGGTTATAGTGTAGAAAAAAAATCATATAACGGTGATAGAGAACAAATATTAACCGGTATTTTTCAACAAAATCCCAACACCACTAAAGGCTATCAATTAAGGCGAAAAATAACAAAACCACAATACGTTAGCATTATCGGTGGTGGCATCGCTTCTGCCTGTGCCGCTTATGCGTTGACCAAACAAGGTATAAAAGTTACTTTATATTGCAAAGACAATACACTCGCTCAAGGTGCATCAAGTAATGCTATTGCCGCGCTATACCCGCTATTACATCAACAAGATGATGATATTAGTTTGTTCTATCAACAAGCTTTTTGGCGAGCTAAAGCGCTTTATACTGAAGTGACTGAACGAGGATTCGACTTTCCTCATAGTTGGTGTGGCTTATTAGAAGTAGCTTATAAAGAATCGATAGTAAAGCGCCAAAAAAAATTTAACGAACTTGCCACCTGGCCAAAAACACTTATTCACCAAATAGGGGCTGAACAAGCGAGTAAGATTGCCAATATCACGTTAAATAATGGCGGTTTGTTTATGCCAAATGCTGGCTGGATAGCTCCTCAACCACTCGTTAAGCAGATGATTAATGCAGCCAAAGCCACAGGTAGATTAAAAATAAAGACTAATATATTGGTGAATAAAATAGAACAAGTACAGCCAACTGAAACGCAGACACAAAAAGAAAGAGTTCACTGGCGGTTAGTCACTAACAAAGGTGATTTTGACGCTAGTGTTTTGGTGGTCTGTGGCGGCGGTGAAATGATTAATACCGACTTTATCAAGCAACTACCCTTTAGTGTCGTACAAGGGCAAGTAACTTCGATGAAAACTAACAGTAGTATTAAGGCATTATCAACGGTTATTTGCCATAAAGGTTACTTAACTCCTATTAGTAGCGATTCTCAACACCAAGGTATTCATTGTATAGGCGCAACTTTTAAGAAAAACAATACCAGTACTATCGCGACAAAAGAAGATGATAAGTTCAATTTAGCCATGCTAGAGCGCTGTTTACCTGATTTAGCCAAGGAAATAAACTGGACTGAGCAAGACATATCAACCAGTAAAGCAAGGTTACGGTGCATGACACCAGATCATATGCCTATGGTTGGCGCCATGCCTGATATACAAAAACATATCGAAACATACCCTCATTTGGCGAAAGATAGAAATTGGAAATATAACCAAGCTGCGCCTGTGGTTAAAAACCTTTATCTTATGATGGGTTTCGGTGCTCGAGGCTTGTGTTCAGCCCCCTTAGCAGCAGATATTCTAACCGCTGACTTATGCGGTACTCCCTACCCAGTAGATAACAACATGTTATTTAACTTAAGTCCAAATCGTTTTGTTATTCGCGATATTGTCAGACGAAAAATATAACAAAGGAATGAGTGAAATATAAAAGCTAACTCACGGTCTAATACTGCTATAAGTTAATAAAAAAGGTCACTCGATGAAAATGCAGGCAAACTATTCGGTGACAAAAAAGCGAGCAAATACAGAGCCAAGTGTTATAACCGCAATGCTAAGTTGATTGGATAGAGAAGATAATATGAGTAATAGCCCAATTGAAAATACATCAAGTTCAATAGCGCCTAGCACCACAGCTAAGCCCTTATCACACATTAGCCTTGCTGCTTTTGCACCAAAAACGACTTCAGGTAAAATATTAAATTTTTTCGCTCCGATTTTAGATAGGTTGCTCGGCATCAAAAAACTCAACAACCTTTATCGAGAACAACAATTTTCAGGATTGGGTAAACAAGATTTTTCAGAACAGTTGTTGGCTGCGCTTGAAGTAAGTATTTTATCTACAGATAAAATACTTAAAAAAATCCCTAAAACGGGTAAGTGCATTGTAGTTTGTAATCATCCTTACGGCATGGTCGAAGGCGTGATTATTGCTAATATTTTAACCAATTACCGCAGTGACACCAAGGTAATGGCAAACATTGCTTTGCAAGTATTTACAGAAATAAACGATTATTTTATCTTTGCCAACCCCTTAAAACCTCAAACAGCAATTAATAGTACCGCCATAAAGCAATGTTATCGGCATGTAGAAAATGATGGTTTATTGGTGATATTTCCAGCCGGTCGAGTATCCTTTTATCAAAATGAACATAAAATAATTACCGATGGTCATTGGAATCGCTTAGCGGTAAATATCGCCACCAAAACCCAAGCGCCTATTTTACCAATATTTATTTCTGGTACCAACTCTGTACTATTTCACCGTTTGGGACGAGTTTATTATCGTTTTCGCTTATTGATGCTAGCGCGAGAAATGTTTAAATTACAAAATCATCAAATCACGCTGAGCGCCAATAACTTAATTACACCAAAACATTTACAAGTATTTAGTAACAGTGACATGAAAAACAAGCTATTACGGCTACAGTGTTACTTAAATGATCAACAGTATTTTCAACCTTGGCCAAAAGACGACGCTAAAACAGCCATAAGCCCTGTCGCTGAAAAAACCGATAGTAAGTTGATAAAGTCTGAACTAGAAAAATTACCCGAAAAACAACATTTACTAACCTTTAAAAATTATGCGGTTTACTACGGTTATCAAAGGCAAATACCAAGCTGTGTAAAAGAAATAGCCCGTTTACGTGAGTTAACTTTCCGCGATTTAGATGAAGGTAGTGGCGAGCCATACGATACCGATAAGTTTGATGCTACCTATATGCATCTCTTTATTTTTGATCATGATAAAAATCAAATCACTGGTGCTTACCGTATTGGCCAAACGGACATATTACAAAAGCAAGGCGGTTTAGCGCAATTATACCTGTCTCAAATGTTTAACTTTAATAACGACTTTATTAACCAACAGCAGCCTTGTTTAGAAATGGGACGCTCTTTTATTATTGCCAGCGAACAAAAAAGTTATCACAGCCTATTATTACTTTGGCAGGGTATCGGCGCCTATGTTGGTCAAAACCCACGATATCGCACTTTTTACGGAACCGTATCATTAAGTAAACAATACGATCCTCGTTCAGTTGCCATTATGGAACAAATCATGGTGAAGGCATCGGCAGGGGTTACGGCAAAAACAGCTTTTACTGGGCGGCTACACCCTGAAGTAACACAATTTATTGAACAAAATACTATTAAGCTAAAAGAGCTATCAGTGATCATTAACGCAATAGAAGAAGATGGTAAGGATATTCCAGTATTATTAAAACAATATCATAAACTTGGCGCAAACTTTCATTGTATGGCGATAGACACTAATTTTAACCAAACTCCCGGCCTATTATTAAGTGTTCATTTCCCTAGCACGCCCAAAAAACTATTAAAACTCTATCTGGGCGATAACATGGCTGAATATTTAGCCTACAAAGAATAACTGTTATGGAAGTTACTATATTTTACGAATGTAACAGATTGATTTAAAATGATAAAATCACAATTCCCTAAGGTAAGTTGCTGTAGCAGGAGCAACACCAAAGCTACTAGGTAACACCATTTCTTGTTGCTGAGCAATTTGTGCAATCATGGCATAATGGTGCACGGCATGACTACCCGCAAAAATCAACTCACGTGCTAACGATGTCGGAACTGATTGCACTTTTTGTTCATGCACTGAAATTTCAGTAGAAAGGGTTAACGTTCGCGTTAAATCAGTTCTAGTTAAAGAGTTAAGCCAATATGAAATTTGTACTAACTTATCCAACGCTAATTGCGGCTCTTGCTCCACTTTAGAGTGTCGATGTCTAACATCATAATCAACCTTACCTAATGGTAAACCGGCAATAAGTGCTAAGTAATGATCAATAATATGGCGCATATGCGCCCCCGCAGAGCTAATAAATAACGGTGAGAATACTTCTCGATAATTAGTTTTATTATTGTTATTTAACAAACTATTAAGGTAATCTTGCCCTTGCTTAATAATTTCTAACTGGCTCGTTAGCATGCCTTGATCCTTGTGTTAATTCTTTGTACAAACAAAGACCGTATGCCATGAAATATCTTTCACTTGTTTAGCTATTTTAATTTAACATCGCCTGTTGTAAAACCGACCAAAAATTCTGCACTATGGCATTATCTTGCGGGCTAAGCTCGGTTTTCGCTGTGGCTAATTTATCGGTTACTGTTTGGATTAGCTCTGCCGATATGTGTTGTTGTTCATCGACAAATTGCGAGGCTGCTGATGAAAATAAACCACGTAAATAACTACTGGCAAATAGGGTGTCACTATCAATATTTTGATCGAACAAACTATCTAAATGCTGATAAAGATCAGCGACTGTGTGCAAGTTTTTTAACATGAAAATCTCTTTAAAAATGTTTAATCTAATATGAAAACAATCTACATAGGGCTAGCAACAGGATACAACACCTGATCTTTATATCCTGTGGTAACGGGCATAAATCCAGACAAGTTTTGATCTAATTTATCATCGCCGGTATCACTGATTAATGGCCTATTTTCAAGTGCTATCAATTTAGCTTTAGTGGCGATAATAGTAATATTTTCTTTACCGCCCTTTTGCTCAATAATAGCTCGAACTATGCGCGGACTTAACTGTTGATTACCTCGCCCAAATAGATGACCTTGGCCGCCAATTAAGGTAATGATCAAGTGCACACTTCGTTTATTTGTTTTAGCTTGTGCGAGCTGCTGCCATATTTGTTCCTCGGTAACATCACTGGCGATTAAAGCGTTATTTTGTACCAAGTCCACACCAAGTAAAGTATTTTCTAGGCTAAGCTCAGTCATTAAAAAAGCGGTTGTTGAACCTGAGCCAATGATAAATAAACTATCATCGGTGTCATTCATTTTATCAATAACATCTTCACTAATATCGTGCAACACCAGTTCATCAGACTCTTTGCCACCTGACTTCACCGCTTGTACATAACGTAATTCACTAGGGATTTGCATTTCACCAAAGCGTTTTGCTTTGACAATACCTTGGCGAAATAATGATTCATCAATATCCATAATATCACCTGTCGTTAACGTGACTAACTGCTTAGTAACCATTAACTCTACCACACGCCCTGCCGCTATTGGCGTGATAGCATAAACGCCAGAATGAATTTTACACCCCGCGGGGATACCTAAGACAGGTATTTGTTCTTTTTTACTTTGGCTAGCATATTCTGTGACTATTTTGGCAATATTACGGGCAGTACCATCACCGCCAGCAAATAGAATAATATCAACTTTTTCAGCAAGTAAAGCAGCAACTGCTTGCTCAGTATCTTCTGCTTGGGTGTTTTCATCATCAGTTTGATAGACCAAATTAACTTGAAAACCTAATATTTTAGCTGCTTGTTCGCCCATTAGATTATTCACCGTATAGACAGTTATCTCATCTCGGTAAGGCAGTAAGACTTTTAATGCGGTTTGTGCGCGGGCATTAGCTTTTGGCTCTGCCCCTAAAGCGAGCGCATGCATAGTCATACCATCACTGCCTTTTAACGCAACGCTACCACCAACGCCAGCAACGGGGTTAATAATTAAACCTAACTTAAACATACGTTCTCTTCGGTAATTTTAGAAAAATTCTCAAGCGTTAATGGTAATGGCGTATTATAAAATTGCGCTAACACTTCAATAAACCGATTGGCTCTAACAGGAAAACCATCCGCTAAAAACAGCTGTACTTGCTGAAATACTTTCTCTTTAAAACGCTTAGTATCTGCTTGGAAGCCACTAAGATTATCAGAAGATACATGAAACTTTTTTTGTACAGCGGCATTAAATGCCCATTCTATCGCCTGTGGGATCACTTCAACTTGTTCAAATTTTTTCTGCTCTTGCTCATTTCTGCCATCAGGTTGATACCAATAGCCGAAATCTTCTAATAACCGCCTTGTTTCGCCGGCTTGACACCAATGAGATATTTCATGAAAAGCGCTGGCATAATACCCTCTAGCGAAAATTATTTGATGGTAAGCACAGCTATTATCAACCGGCGAATTTGCTGGCAAGTAAAGTGGCTCATCACCACCTTTAATTAAGCGAGTATTAAACTCTTTAAAAAAAGTGTTATTAAACAATTGAATAAGATCTTGATACTTATAGTGCATATTTACGAAAGAAGAGCTAAGAAAATTTTCGCCATTGTAACCAAAAATGGCGCTTATTTCACCCCGCTCTCACCAGAAAATAAGACACCATTACTTAATTATCGTGCTAGTAAGTTATTTGGACTTTTTAACCGCGTGATTAATCACTAAATAACCTAAAATACCGGATATTAATGAACCAATAACAATACCTAACCTGTCTTTATATAAAGGTACATCATTCATTTGTTCAAATGCTAAAGAGCCAATAAATAAGCTCATGGTAAAACCAACGCCACACAGTAATGCGACACCATATAATAATGTCCAATTGACATTTTCTGGCAATTTAGCAAAACCAAGTTTTATCGCTATAAAACAAAAACCAAAAACCCCTAATTGTTTACCAACTAACAGGCCTAAAATTATACCTAAGGGTACAGGCGACATAACTTGTGCGACCCCAACATCAACAAAACTAATACCGGCATTGGCAAAAGCAAAAATAGGTAAAACAATAAAGGCAATGGTAGAGTGTAAGTTTTCCTCTAACGATTTCAGTGGCGATGGCTCATCACCTTTACCTTTGATGGGAATAAAAAAGGCTAAAATAACCCCTGCTAAGGTGGCATGTACACCTGATTTTAATACCGCTATCCATAAAACTATTCCAATAAATATATAAGGAGATGTACTAGTAACATTTTGTCTGTTTAGTACAAACAAAATAGTAATCATACTTGCCGCAACCACAAGGGATAACAGTGATAGCTGTTCAGTGTAAAATAAGGCAATGATAATAATCGCCCCTAAATCATCAAAAATAGCTAAAGAAGTTAAAAACACTTTCAACTGTAAAGGTACTTTCGAGCCAATAATCGCTAAAATACCTAAGGCAAAAGCGATATCAGTTGCGGTTGGAATAGCCCAACCATTAAGTGCACTAGGGTTTTCATAGTTAAAAGCAATATAAATCATCGCAGGCATAGCCATGCCGCCAATTGCGCCAATAGCAGGTAAAGTCACCTGTCCTGGTTCTGATAAATCACCCTCTAAAAATTCACGCTTTAACTCTAAACCCACCAAAAAGAAAAATAGCGCCATTAAACCATCATTTATCCATAACAATAATGGTTTAGCGATTTCAAAACCACCAACAGCGACCACCACGGGTACATCAAGCAATAGGTTATACCAACTAACCCAAGGAGAGTTGGCAATAATCATTGCGAACACTGCAGCAAACATCAAAATAATGCCACTAGCCGACTCTTTCTTTAAGAATGTTTCTATTGTTGTTATAGCCATGTTTTTCCTTTTATATCTTTCTTTGTTAATGCCATCAGTAAAATCTAATGATTTCTATTATAAAGGACATAATATGTCATCTTTAATAATCAAGGCAACTGTTAAATTGAAAACAAGTGTAATTGGGTGAAAATTCGGCTAATGCCAATATAAACGAAATAAATACATAAAAGTGACTTTAGCACTGGTTTAGTAAGGTTAATAAAGTGTAGTATTTAAATAAGTTTAACCGTAATTTTTTATAGGTAAGTCATGAAAAATCTCGATAATATAGACCTTCGTATCTTAACCCTCTTGTATAATGATGCTGATATCACCAATAAAGAATTGGCCGCTAAAATAGGTATTGCTCCATCAACTTGTTTAGAGCGAGTAAAACGCCTTAAACAAAACGGGGTCATTAAAGGCGCTTTTATTGATGTTAATTTAAAAACCATCGGTGGTAATATTGAAGCCATTGCTGCTATTCGTTTACAGCCTTATTCTGAAGAAATTGTCAATAAATTTCGGGATGATTTATTAAGATACCCCGAAATATTAAACCTTTATCATATGGGTGGCAGCTACGATTATTATATTCACATGTCAGTACAAGACAGTGAACATTTACGTCAGTTTGTTTTTAAAAAAATCACCTCACGAGATGAAGTGACCACGGTGGAAACTTCATTAGTCTTTGAACATAGCCGTAGTGCTGTATTGCCTGATTTTCAATAAAAACAACATCAGATAATTTATTTTCTCTCTTTCGTTATGTTCGAATGATGCCTTCTTGTTGATGCACCTTGATGGCTTGAGGCTTTATGACTTGAAGCTTTAACCACTTGGTGTTGATTTTTTCTTGCCGGTGCAGCTATGCGCTTATTTGGCTGTTGCTTTCTTGTTCGCTCATTTATGTGACCACTCGGCTTATGTTGACGAACACTTGTACCGCGCGCCTTCTGGTGCAACGCTGAATGTTTAGACACTTGGCGAGACTTTAGGTTATTGTGCTTTACCTGATGATTAGCCTTATGAGTCGCCTTGTAATTAACTTTATACACCGCCTTATGGTTTACTTGGTGTTGTGAATAATTGGATGCATATAATCTTTGTTTAACTTTATGGTGACTGGCGTTTAATTGCTTGTGTGTACTGTGAATACTAGCGCGCTGGCCATAATATTTTTCACTGGTTCGTTTAGTTCGATAAGCAACGCCTTTTCGATGAGAGGGTTGGTGAGACCAACGCTTAGCGTAACCACCATTAGCAATTAAACGACGTGGGCGCTGGTGGTAATAACGGTGATGAGTACGATGTGGATTAACGACCACCACATGGTGATTGTGCCAATGAAAAGCGCTAAAAAAATAATTAAAGGTAATATGAACGCCGCTATACCAATAAAAAGGACGGTGATGACTTACATAAGCGCTGTGATGAGGATGCCAATAAACCGGTGGATATGCTGACCAAAACCAAGAGCCATATACCATGCGTGAATCATAGTAAGGCACATAAACAATTTCTTTTTCTCGTGACACAATACTAATATTATTATCTTGGTAATCAATATCCATATTGTCCATTTTGTTAAGACTACCTGCAAGCTGCGCTTGTTTTCTTAAGGCTTGAATACTTAACAACAACCGTGATTCATCTTGCAAAAAAGCATCACCAAGCGCTTGAGTCCAGCTTAAATCTTCACTTAATCGCCCTAGCACCCGCTCAAATGGAATTAACGCTTTGACACTGGCGTCCCAGTCAAAGTCTTCTAACAATAGCTTCTTTTGCTCAGTATTTAGCTTGTCATTTTTTTTCAACCAACGATGGGCCTCTATAATTTCAATAGGGTAGGTAGAGGCGATTAAAATATGCGTTAATAAACTGTCGGGATATAAAGCAATAGGCGCCAGCATTTGAGCCAGCTGAGCATCACTAAATGTTTGTACTTGTTGCTCAGCTATGGTGGTAAAACTTACCAAAGTACTAAAAAGTAAACTTAGATAAAATATGATGTTTTTCATTGTGACGATCCTTATAACCATTAACTGCTTATAAGGATATCAACAATAAACTGAACGCAAGCTGAACAGCTTTATTACTATTAGTAAGGAAACGTTAGCATAAAAGCCGCGCCGCTAAGTGATGTGGAAGTACTAATCGATAATTGCCCTTGATAACTGCTGACTAAGTCTCGCACTATGGCTAAGCCAATACCATGGCCAGCATGATAGGTGTCAGCTCTGGTGCCGCGAGCTAGAATAGCTTGTTGTTGTGATGGTTCAATGCCAACACCATCATCTTCAACCGTTATTGTTAATTGTTCATTGTTTGCCTTAACAGTAATAGTCACTGCACATTTTGCTGCTTTACAAGCGTTGTCGACAACATTACCTAGCATTTCCATCAAATCAGCTTCATCACCTTTAAATATAGTGCTCTGCTCAATTTTTACGGTAAAACCTAGTTGCTTGTCTTGATACACTTTTTTTAAACTAGTTATAAGCTTATCTAATACCGGCTGCACCATTACCCCTAAATGCCATGAAGACTCACCGGCACTTTGTGCTCTTTTTAATTGATGTTCAATGATATTATTAATTAACCTAAGTTGCGCAAGAGCACCTTTTGATAAACTTGCTTCACTTTGCATCACAGCCAGCGGGTTCTTTAAACTGTGGGCAAGATCAGACAAAGCATTACGATAACGCTTGCGCTGGCTTTGCTCTGTTAATAACAAAGTATTAAATTGTGAAGTGACTTGTTGCAACTCAAGTGGATAATGCGCATCTAAGGCATTTTTTTTTCCTTGCTCTATATACTCTAGCTCATGAGCTAATACTTTTAACGGCTTTAGTGTCCATAATAGCCAAGCAATTTGTATGACAATAAATACCAGCATCAAAATTATAAGCCAACTCCATAATTGTTGTTTAAAGTCACTTAACGCCAGCAAAAATTCTTTTTGATCTTTAATTAAATGCAAGGTGATAGGGTATGGCTGGGCATTATCCGAAAAGCTAACACTAAAGCTATAAAGTAAATGCTTCCTTTCTTCAAGGGTAATAGCAGAAAAGATACTTTCTCCAACTTTTGGTGACGGCATCAACTCAGCCGATAATGGCGGTAATGGCAGCGTTAACAATGATTGTGATTGCCATAGTTTTTCGGCGGGCAAGTTTTGCTTAGCTAGTGAATGGATCAAGGCATACAAGCCAGATTGGCTGATATTAAATTGATTTTCTAACAGGTATTCAGGCATCAACAACTGATGTTCATCAACTTCGGCGACGGTCAAAATTGAGTAACTATAAGCGATAAGTTCATTTTCCAGGGCGACAGTTAACTGCCGTTCAAAAGCATTAGTTAACGTCAGGCCAATAACAGGCAACATAACAATAGTCATCACGAAGGTACTTAATAATAGCCGAACCTTTAATGAGTTTATTTGCCAAAAGGGCGTAGTAACTGCCTTTGTGTTCATTATTGCTTTCATCGTTAAGAGTAGCGCTTTAATTTATAACCGTGGCCACGAAGCGTTTCGATAAAACCATAGTCATTGTTAGGATCCAGTTTTTTCCGTAAACGACGAATAAACACTTCAATGACGTTAGAGTCAAGATCAAAGTCTTGATCATAAATATGCTCAGTTAATACCGCTTTTGAGGTAACTTCATCAAGGTGTAACATCATGTATTCAAACAGCTTATATTCCGAGCTGCTTAATTTCACTGCTTGGTTATTCACTTCAACATTTAGGCTTTTAGTATTGATAGAAAGCGGACCATTTTTTATTAGTGGGCTCGCCTGCCCGGCGCTACGTCGAATAAGCGCATTTAAACGTGCCAATAACTCTTCACCATGAAAAGGTTTGGTCAGATAATCATCCGCACCTGCATCTAAGCCGGCCACTTTGTCTTGCCAGCTATTACGCGCGGTAAGCACTAAAATAGGAAAGGTTTTATTTTTTTCTCGTAACGACTTGATAACACTAATACCATCAATTATAGGTAAACCAATATCAATTATCGCGGCATCATAAGGATATTCTAATCCTTGAAATAACCCTACTTCACCATCGCTAGCGACATCAACCAAATAATTTGCTGCAATTAAATGTTTTTTTAAATTTTGCTGTAAAGCAATGTCATCTTCTATCAGTAATAAACGCATAATATCTTATCGGCCATTAATTTTGCCAGATTTGGCATTAACAAAAATAGAAATAATATGACCATCTTTTTTAATCAACTTAACTTTATAGCCAGACTTTTTCGCTTTTACTTTAAGTACTTTACCACCAAAACGGCGTTGAGCCAGTTGAGCCGCCTGTTTAGTACTTTTAATGCGTACTTGCTGCTTACTACTTTGTTGATTAGCTTTTATTGTGCTGATGGTAGCGGCAAAGCTTCCTTGAGCAACAGTAGGTAAAGAAAAGGTAATCATAAAAGTAGTGAACAAAATAATAATTAACGATAAAACAGGTTTCATTATTTTTCCGAGTGCCGACATTAATAGCTATAGCTTATTTAAAATAATAGTCCTTCGCAACTGAACATTGGCTGAACATCAACTAAATATTGCCTAAACATTACCTAGATAATAGCGAAGGCTGAAAATGTTCAGCTGGTATTCATCTTTATTGCGCTTTAATAGCCTAAACAGCAAACCTTATTAGGACAATGTTATGACTAAAAACTATATCAACAAAAGCGTTATAAGCATATTACTACTAGCAAACATAATTATTAGCAACTACGCCATTGCTGAGCAGCGCAGCAGTATTTCATTTGGGGAGTTATCTAAAAACCTTACTACTGATAGTAGGCTTGCGATTGCCAAAGAAAACAAAGCGGCAGCTATTGTTGACCAATACCTTGGTAAAGCAACAAATAAAACCAGAGCGGAAATACTGAACAATAATCAAATAAATAAAAAAAATAAAAGCTCGAAAATAACACCGTTAGCTCGTAGTAAAAGCGACAACAACTATGCTGACTTTGCTATTTACGGGGCAACGACGCTATTGCAAGATGATTATGACAGCGATGGTTTTTACCAAACTTTTAGCGTTAGGTTTGATGCAGATATTTATAGTTATACTGAAAACCAATTGGCTGAAGTGTATGCTTTATTGTATATCAGTAAAAATGGCGGACCTTGGATACACTATTACACCACTGATAATTTCATCATAGAAGGCGATACTGACTTAGATGAATATGAAGTAATTACCACCTTTTTATCCGGTTATGCTGCTGATCATTACGATATATTAATTGATTTATACCAACTAGGTTATAACGATATTGTCGCAACTTTTAGCGCTGATGACAGCAATGCCTTATATGCTTTACCACTGGAAAGTGCCGATTATGATGAGCCCTATATTGAGGTTGTTGAAGTAAGCCATGGCGGCAGTTTTTCAATTGGCATATTATTATTTTTTCTATGCATTTATTCAGTTCGCATAATAAATCGAATTAAAAATGAAGTAGAAAACATAGTATAAAACACTAATTTTTAAATAAAAAATAGCCACAAAAAATTATCTTTTGTGGCTATTTAGGGTGTTACTGACTAAACGTTAATTGTTAGCTTTTTAACTTTTTAAATCATCAAAAAACTTTTTCACGCCATCAAAAAAACCGGTTTCTTTCGGGCTGTGTTTTTTACTGCTTTTACCCATTTTTTCTTCTAGTTGACGTAATAAATCAGCTTGATCACCCGATAAGTTAATAGGTGTTTCAAGTACCACTTTACACATTAAATCACCAGTGGAAGAACTACGTACTGATTTAACACCTTTACCACGTAAGCGGAACATTTTTCCCGTTTGCGTTTCTTTTGGTACTTTAAGTTTAACTTTACCGCTTAATGTCGGTACTTCAATATCACCACCCAAGGCTGCGGTAACAAAACTAATTGGCACTTCACAATATAAATGGTTTTCATCACGAACAAAAATTTCGTGATCGCGTACATTAACTTGTACGTACAAGTCACCCGCTGGGGCACCATATTCACCCGCTTCACCTTCACCAGATAAGCGAATTCTGTCACCAGTATCCACACCTGGTGGAATTTTAACAGACAAGGTTTTAGTTTTTTCAACTCGGCCTTGACCGCGACATGAAGGGCAAGGACTAGTAATAACTTTGCCTTTACCACTACAAGTTGGACAAGTTTGTTGAACGGCGAATAACCCTTGACGCATTTGCACTTGGCCATGACCATGACAAGTGCTACAAGTTTTAGCCGATGTACCTTTTTTAGCGCCAGAGCCGTCACACGGCTCACAACTAACATAAGTAGGCACTTTAATTTCTAAGCTTTTACCTTTAACCGCATCTTCTAGGTTTAAGTCGACGTTATAGCGTAAATCTGAGCCTCGTTGCGCACGAGATTGACGACCACGACCGCCACCACGACCGCCACCAAAAATATCACCAAAGATATCACCAAAGGCATCACCAAAATCGCCATGACCACCACCACCGCCATGACCGCCCTGTTCAAAAGCAGCATGACCGTATTGATCATAAGCAGCGCGTTTTTGATCGTCTTTTAAGATCTCATAGGCTTCTTTAATTTCTTTAAAGGTTTCTTCTTTTGCCTTATCACCTTGAGTACGATCAGGATGAAACTTCATCGCTAACTTTTTATAGGCTTTTTTTATTTCTTTTTCTTCAGCGCTTTTTGAAACGCCAAGCGCTTCATAATAATCACGTTTTGACATAAATTTATTTCTTTACTTCAAGTTGAATGATACTGATTTGCTTACTCTCTTTTGATAAAGAAGTTAAGAAAGTATGAAAATCAGAACCAAAATTTAAAATTGTTTTTCTATGACTTAACACACAAAAAGCGCCGTAACCGACGCTTTTAAATAACAATTAACATTAATAAGTAGGTTAGTTGTCGCTGATTCGCTTTAGAGCAAGGCGGAAGCACGGAACGTAGTTACTAATATTAGCCCTACGTGAGTACTTCCAACGATGCTATAAAGTTAGTCAGTAGACAAATAATTACTTATCGTCTTTAACCTCTTCAAACTCAGCATCGACAACATCATCTGCTGGCGCGCCAGCATCAGTTGCTTGTTCAGCGCCTTCAGGTGCCGCTTGTGCTTGTTGCTTAGCTTGAGCAATTTCCATTAACTTAGCTGATGCTTCCATTAACGCTTGAGTTTTTGCATCAATCGCTTCTTTGTCATCACCTTTAACTGCTTCTTCAAGCTCAGTTAATGCTGCTTCAATTTTTTCTTTATCTTCTGCTGGTAAATCATCGCCTGCTTCTTCAACTTGCTTACGAGTAGAATGAATCATGCCATCAGCTTGGTTACGTGCAGTCACTAATTCTTCAAATTTAGCATCAGCATCAGCGTTAGCTTCTGCATCACGTACCATTTGCTCTACTTCTTCATCAGATAAACCTGAAGAGGCTTTAATAACAATTTTTTGCTCTTTACCGGTATTTTTATCTTTTGCAGTTACGTGCAAAATACCATCGGCATCAATATCGAAAGTTACTTCGATTTGCGGCTGACCACGTGGCGCTGCAGGAATACCTTCAAGGTTAAATTGACCTAAAGATTTGTTAGCGCTAGCTTGCTTACGCTCACCTTGACAAACATGAACCGTTACCGCTGATTGGTTATCATCCGCCGTTGAGAAGGTTTGTGATTGCTTCGTTGGAATAGTGGTATTTTTCTCAATAACGGCTGTCATCACGCCGCCCATGGTTTCAATACCTAATGATAATGGCGTAACATCAAGAAGAAGTACGTCAGTTACATCACCAGAAAGAACACCCGCTTGAATTGCTGCACCAGAAGCTACTGCTTCATCAGGGTTAACATCTTTGCGTGGCTCTTTGCCAAAGAAATCTGTAACCGCTTTTTGAACCATTGGCATACGTGATTGACCACCAACCATGATAACATCATCAATATCACCCGTTGATAAATCAGCATCTTTAAGAGCAGTTTTAAGCGGTTCTAAAGTCGCTTAAACCATATCTTCAACTAGTGATTCTAACTTAGCACGTGTTACTTTAATGTTCATGTGCTTAGGACCTGAAGCATCCGCAGTGATGTAAGGTAAGTTAACATCGGTTTGTTGCGCTGAAGAAAGCTCACATTTGGCTTTTTCTGCGGCTTCTTTCAAACGTTGCATTGCTAATGGATCAGAAGTTAAATCCATGCCTTGGTCTTTTTTGAATTCAGCAACAAGGTAATTGATTAAACGGTTATCGAAATCTTCACCACCTAAATGGGTATCACCGTTAGTCGCTAATACTTCAAACGTGTGCTCGCCGTCCATTTCATCAATTTCAATAATTGAAATATCAAAGGTACCGCCACCTAAATCGTATACCGCAATAACTTTATCGCCTTCTTGCTTGTCCATGCCGTAAGCAAGGGCAGCAGCAGTTGGCTCGTTGATAATACGTTTTACATCAAGACCAGCAATACGACCAGCATCTTTTGTTGCTTGACGTTGTGAATCGTTAAAGTAAGCAGGAACGGTGATAACCGCTTCGGTTACTGTTTCACCAAGGAAGTCTTCCGCTGTTTTTTTCATTTTCTTTAACACTTCAGCAGATACTTGTGGTGGCGCAATTTTCTCGCCTTTCACTTCTACCCAAGCATCACCGTTGTCGGCTTTAACAATACCGAAAGGCATAATTTTAATATCACGTTGGGTTTCTTCGTCTTCAAAACGACGACCAATCAAACGCTTGATAGCATATAAAGTGTTTTCAGGGTTAGTTACTGATTGACGTTTAGCAGGTTGACCTACTAAAATTTCGCCTTCAGCAGTATAACCAATGATTGAAGGAGTTGTTCTGTCGCCTTCAGCATTTTCAATAACACGTACACTGTCGCCATCTAAAACAGCCACGCATGAGTTAGTTGTTCCTAGGTCAATACCAATTATTTTGCCCATCTTGGGAGCTCCTATTCATTGTTTGATTATTAAGCCGTTTAATGCGGCTTAAGTAAAAAGTTAAATCTAATTTGTTGTTGAAATAGTAAGTGGGGTCAGCAAATTACTTTTCAATAGAAAATTGTAAAAAAAAGTGTTTTTGTTCTAAATTCAAGGTATTAAAAGTAAAAAAAAATCCACTAATTTTCATTAACGGATTTCATTTTAAGTCTTTTTAATATATCGCTTTAGCTGAGTGAACTTAAAAGAGTGACATATTACTAATAACTTGCGTATCTAGCGCAAAAAATTAAGCTTTAGTATCTACTGCTGGTGCCGCTTTAGACACCATTACCATGGCTGGACGAATTAATCGGCCATTAAGCTCATAACCTTTTTGCATCACCGCAATAACCGTATTGGGTGCTACATCAGGTACCTCTTGCATTGACATTGCTTGATGAAGTTCAGGGTTAAATGGTTGATCTTGTGGATCGACCGCTTTAACACCAAATTTATCTAATGAAGCAATTAAACCTTGTAACGTTAATTCAATGCCTTCGATAACAGCCTTTTTACTTTCATCATCTTTATCGATACTTTGCAAAGCGCGCTCTAAATTATCAACTGTCGTTAACATTTCACCGGAAAATTTTTCAAGCGCAAACTTACGCGCTTTTTCTACATCTTGTGCTGCACGGCGACGAATATTGTCGACTTCAGCTTTCGCACGAATTACTGAGTCTTTTTGATCAGCCACTGTAGCTTGTGCAGTGGCCAGAGCTAACTCTAATTCGTTAATGCGCTCTTGTTCGGCACTGATCACTTCATGTGCATGTTCGTGTTGCTCTTCTACTTGTTCTTCAGCTTCTTGTACGATCTCATCCGCTAAATTCTCTGGCGTGATCTCTTGGTCTGCATTATTGGTCGTTGACTCTGTTGTCATGAAAAACTCCGATTAAATCTAGGTAAACTTTAACATTGTTGCTAATTATGGGGTCTAGCTTGTTTGATTCAAGCTGAATTTAAAACTAAATTAAAAATATTTTATCAAAAGTGAACTTTACAAGCTATGCAAATAAAGGGAAACTTCACCTATAGAGATTAAAACCACGAAATATTTGTTATGGCTCAACACTATAAAACAATCGGGCTTATTGGTAAGCCCAATCATCAAGGCGCAAGTGCGACAATCACCGCCTTACATCAGTACTTAATTGATAATAATTATCAGGTATTAGTCGAAAATCCAGTCGCTAACTCAATTGCTGTTAATGATATGACCATTTGCTCATTAACTGAAATTGGCAAACAAGCTGACTTAGCCATTGTGGTAGGCGGTGATGGCTACATGCTCGGTGCAGCTAGGGTTCTAGCTTGCTTTGATATAGGGGTTATTGGCGTAAACCGTGGTAATTTAGGATTTTTAACCGATCTTTCACCTGACGATATCATTGAACCTTTAGCGCAAATTTTAGCGGGAAAATCACGCTCAGAGCAGCGCTTTATTATCGAGGCTGAAGTTTACCGACACGGTAAACTAAAAAGCTCGAATAGTGCGGTTAATGAAGCCGTGTTACATGCTGGTAAAGTAGCTAGCATGATAGAATTTGAAGTTTACATAGACAACAGTTTTATGTTTAGCCAGCGTTCCGATGGCTTGATTATTTCAACCCCTACTGGTTCAACCGCTTACTCTATGTCTGCTGGCGGCCCTATTTTAACACCCAATTTAAATGCATTGTCTTTAGTGCCAATGTTTCCACATACTTTAACTAGCCGACCCATTGTCGTTGATGGCGATAGTGAAATTAAACTGATACTCGCTAATGAAAATCAAGAAAGTTTACAAGTAAGCTGTGATGGCCATGTAATTTTAGCAGTTATGCCGGGGGATGAAGTTATCATCAAAAAAAGCAAATCTACAATTCGCTTAGTGCACCCTCTTGATCATAATTATTTTACCGTATTACGTAATAAACTTAGCTGGGGTAATAAACTTTATTAATCGCTACGGCTGTCAATAATGAGCAATTAAACAATTTATAGTATTTTTTATACTATTTCTCATAAACGTCTTGCAAAAAACCAATTTACTGTATAAATTAACAGCTAGTTATTTATACAGTAGATTGGTGCCGCATTATGCTTTTACAATTAAACATTCAAAATTTTGCCATTGTGCGCTCACTAGATATTGATTGGCAATCGGGCATGACCACTATTACCGGCGAAACCGGCGCAGGTAAATCAATAGCAATAGACGCGTTAGGGCTATGCTTAGGTGATCGCGCAACAACTAATGTAGTTCGTCCTAATAGTAAAAAAGCCGAGTTAGCTGCTACCTTTGAAACAAAAAAAAACATCTGTGCCCAACAATGGTTAGCACAACATGATTTATTACTAGAATCGAGTAGTGAGTGTATATTACGTCGGGTTATTTCAGCTGAAGGACGTTCTAAAGCTTATATCAACGGTAGTCAAGTTCCGTTGGTACAACTTAAAGAAATAGGCCAATTACTCATCAATATTCATGGTCAGCATGACCATCAACTGATTGTTAAATCAAGCCAGCAATGTAAGCTGGTTGATGAATACGCCGATCATAAACCACTTATGGATGAAGTAAAACACTACTACCAGCAATGGCATAAACTGAATAAAGAATTAACCTTATTACAGCAAACTAAACAACAGCGAGAAGCACAGCGACAATTACTCCAATACCAAGTAATTGAATTAGATGAATTTTCGTTACAAGAAAATGAATTTCAAATACTTGAAAGTGATTACAAACGCCACACTAATGCCCAAGATTTACTTGATACAACATTACAGTCATTACAAACATTGGCTGAAGATGAACGCTATAACGTACTAGATTTACTCAGGCAATGTAGTGAAAGTATCAGCGCTTTGGCGAAAGTTGATGATAGGCTGAACAATGTAGCATCTATCCTTAATGATTCTTATATTCAGCTTGAAGAAGCCAGTGTAGATCTCAAACATTACTATCAAGAACTTGATCTTGACCCCCAAGCTTACTCTCTAATTGAAGAACGCTACTCTACTGCTTTGCAACTTGCCAAAAAACACAGTTTATCCCCTGAAAATTTAGTTTCTTTCCATCAAGAACTAAAACAAGAGTTAACGGCAATATCAAATGATGATTCTAGAATAAACGCAATAATAGATGAAATATCGAAAACTCAGCAATACTATCACGAGTCTGCAATCTCTTTATCCTCATCAAGAGTCAAAGCAGCTCATGCGTTAAGTAAACTTATTACCCTAAGTATGCAAGAGCTAAATATGCCACATGGGCAATTCAGCATCGCTATAGCACAAAAGAGTAATGATATTGATAACAGTGCTGAAAACGCATTGATGAATATGTCAGCTAACGGTTTAGACAAAATTGATTTTCAAGTGAGTTTAAACCCAGGACAATCGTTAGAAGCAATGAATAAAGTCGCTTCTGGGGGGGAGTTATCTCGAATAAGCTTAGCCATGCAAGTTATTTTAGCTGACAAGGTGGTTACCCCGACCCTCATCTTTGATGAAGTAGATGTTGGCATAAGTGGCCCTACCGCGGCAATGGTAGGAAAAAAACTACAACAATTAGCAAAAAACACTCAGGTAATTTGTGTTACCCATCTGCCACAAGTTGCTTGTAAAGGGCATCAACAACTATTTGTGAGTAAATTCACCGATGGTGAGCACACTGAAACAAAAGTAACGGAACTAAGTGAGCAAAGTCGCATCCAAGAAATAGCCCGCTTACTTGCAGGTGATAAAATATCAGAGCATAGCTTAGCTAATGCCCAAGAATTATTGGCCAGCTAGTATGTAATTTCAAAATTATGAAAAATAGTTTTGTATCTATAGCCATGCTTAGTTATTATCCCTGCTCACACTTTAAGTGCTATTACTTGAAGTGTTAACTTTAAGTTGTATTAACTTGTATTAAAGGAAAGTAAAATTTCATGTTGCTCCGTACCACTATTATAACCATTGCTCTATCGCTTTCTGCTTGTTCAAGCTGGGTTTACCGTATTGATATCCCACAAGGAAATTACCTTGAACAAAAGAGTATAGATAAAATACAAATAGGTATGACTAAAGAACAAGTTAAATTTATTCTAGGTAGCCCGGTGCTAATTGATACTTTTGATAATGACACTTGGAACTATGTTTATCGTTTTAAATCAGGTAAAAGCAAGAAATTAGATTTGCAAAAAAGTTTCACTATAAAATTCGAAGATGATACATTGATTTCGGCTGACGGTGATTTTGAACTATCAGAAAACTTTAACACCCCGTTTAATGCGCCTGCGCCTAAAGACGAAGAGAAAGCCAAGCAATAGCTAAAGATTTATCCAATAAAAAACGACAATTAAGCCGTTTTTTATTGTCCGGAATTTAGGAACTATATAAAAATATCATTTCGAAGCAGCTAATTTTTTTTAGCTAAGGGGTTTACTCGACCACCTGTTGTTTTATCCGCTCTGCCCTCAAGCTTTGCCTTTTCAGCCCTACGCTTTCTAACTTCTTTGGGATCGGCAATTAACGGGCGATAAATTTCAATTCTATCTAAGTCTTCAACAAGCTGTGATAACTTTACCGCCTTATTCCAAATACCTACTTTATTTTCTGTTAAATCTATTTCAGTAAAAAGTGATAAAATGCCGGATTCGATAATAACTTGCTCAACCGTTGCCCCCTTATTAACGAGCAAAGATAATAATTTTTGTTTATGCGCTAAGCCATAAACAACTTCCACTTGAATAGTAGCGTTATTGGTTGAACCTGTGTCCATGTTAGCTATTAACTCCATATACTTGCTTAGCGCGTTGAGTAAATGCCTGCACCATATTATTGGTCATATGATTAAAAACCCGCCCAAAGGCAAGATCAAATATTCTATTAGAAAATTCGTAGTCAAGCTCTAAACTAACTTTACAAGCTTCTTCTGATAGCGGTGTTAGTAGCCAGTGCCCTTGTAGTTTTTTAAAAGGTCCGTCAACTAACTCTAAAGTTACTTGCTGATTAGAAACTAAGATGTTTTTCGTGGTGAACCATTTTTTCAAGCCCGCTTTAGACACTAATAAAGACGCCGTTACCGAGTTTTCATCTTGAGAAATTATCTTACTATTACTACAATCAGGTAAAAATTGAGGATAAGCGAGTACATCATTAATTAATTGATACATTTGCTCAGCACTGTACATAACCAGTGCACTACGACTTATGGATGGCATTCTACTTTTTACCTCAATAATAAATTGGCAATATGATACCAAAACAAGCCACTAAGCGCATTAATCTAGTAATATTTCTGCTAATAGTAAAATTCTCATATAAATGCGCAGTATTCTACGTATAATAACTGCCGTTTACTGTGTCACTTTTACAATAAAGGATGGCAAAGAAAGACAAAAACCTCTTATTTTTTATAGAGACACGTGGAAAAAAAATGGCAAAGAAAAAATCAAAAAAATCCAACAGTAATACCATCGCTTTAAATAAAAAAGCGCGGCACAACTATAGCTTAACCGACAAGTTTGAAGGCGGAATGAGCTTACAAGGTTGGGAAATTAAAAGTATTAGAAGTGGTAAAGTAAACATTTCTGACTGTTACGTACATATAAAAGACGGTGAAGCTTATTTATTAGGTGCTGAAATATCGCCACTTAATGCCGCCTCTAGTCACGTTGTATGTGAACCAAATCGTGATAGAAAATTATTACTTAACCGTAGAGAGCTAGAGAAAATCACTGCTGCTGTTGAACGTGACGGTTACTCTTTGATTGCAACCGCGATGTACTGGAAAGCCTGTTGGGTGAAACTCGAATTTTATCTAGGTAAAGGTAAAAAAGAACATGACAAACGCTCCGACATAAAAGACAGAGAGTGGGCTGTTGATAAAGGTCGTTTAATGAAAAACAAAAACCTAGATCGATAATTGGTTAGATAAATGGTTAAAAAATACCACGTTGTCTATTCAAGTTAAGCGTTGTATAATGCAATTAATAGGCATGTTTAGCCTATTAATTGAAAAGTAAACTTTGGGGCGGATCTAGGATTCGACAAGATTCATGAAACCCAAGGTGCATGCCCAGGGGCGGTTTGCCTGGTAAAAAGCCGTAAAAACTATAATTGCTAACGACGATACGTTCGCACTAGCCGCTTAGGCTAGCCATCGCCTTGAAATCTCTCCTATTGGTTAGAGGATCGATGGTCACCCCAAATAGGATAGCGAGGGAAGCACGCTTAAGGCTGAACCGCGAAATAGTATTAAGCTCACCATGACGAAGCCTGTCGCTTGGCGTCTAATTGGTTAAATAAATAAGCGACTAAGCATGTAGTACCGAGGATGTAGGCTTTTTGGACGGGGGTTCGATTCCCCCCCGCTCCACCAAATATAAGCGTTTGATTTTAAAGAAATTTAAAGTCAAACGCTTTTTTTTTGTTGTTTTGTAGATCAACTCTATGGATCAACAATCAATATGTACCTTTCAAAAAATAGAAATAATACTTACTACACTAGAGTAGTCCTCCCCAAAACACTTCGAAGTAAAGGATTTCAGTTCGCAGTACGTATTTCTCTTGGTACTAAGTCCAGATCTGAAGCAATAGATCTGAATTTAAGTACTGCACAATTCATCCGAAATACCTTTAAAATAATTCCTTCAGAACTAACACCAAATCAGTTCAAAGATTGGTTTAATTATTATCTTTCTGAATTTAATAAAAATCGGAACACGCCCTTCCCCCTCTACATACCAAGTAATACCGAGGGAATAAATCGAGTAACTCCCTCGTTTGACCAAACAACACTTAATCTTGCTTTAAAAGAATTCTTAGAGTCCAAAGAATCCGAAAAGATAAGTTATAGATCCATTAAAAAGTTGGAGAATAGAATTGGTCATTTCTTAAAGTGGCTAAAAAAAAGTACTTTTAATCAAGTAACACCACGTTTAGCAATGGATTATCGTAACTATTTACTCAGTTTAAATAAAAGTTACAAAACAAATATTGAATATATTGCAGCTATACGGCAGTTTTTTAAATGGTCTGTTCTCATGGAGTACTCACAAAGCAACCCTTTTGAAGGATTAAGACTTGGTCAAAAGCCTATAACAGCCCCACATGAACAAAGGAGTAGATGGTCTTCGGATGATCTAAATACTCTTTTTAATTTTCTTTATAAAAATGTGGTCAAAAAAAAATCAAACCATGCTTTAACAAATTATTATGTTTCTCTCATAAGTTTATATGCAGGATTAAGAACTTCAGAGTCATGCCAGTTGAAAGTAGAAAGTATTAAAAAAGTTGATGACATATATACATTTGATATTAATGATGTTGATGCAAATACAAAATTAAAAACACTAAATGCCTATAGGTCTATCCCTATACATTCCAACCTCATAAGGCTTGGTCTATTAGAGTACGTTAATGAACGGAAAAGACTTGGTAAAACCATGCTTTTTGATGACCTACCCTCTGGCGATTATAACGATTGGAGCAAACCGGTTGGATCTCGGTTTTATCGAATTTTTAAAAAATTAAAGTTTGAAGATAACAAAAAACCTACCCTTTACGGGTTAAGGCATACATTCATTGACGAATTACAACAGCAAGAAGTACCTGAGCATATTGTTGCTGAGCTTTCTGGTCATACGAAAAAAGGGATTACATTCGGACGATATGGCAAAAGATTAAATATGAAGCTGCTAAAAGAAAAAATTGAATTGGTCCCTTCATATTTAGTAAAAAACAATAATATTTAAAACAGTAAATAAAACCTAATATATATTTACAAAAACTAATAAGCACATGATTTAATTGAGATTAACTTCACTTTATTAGCACCAGCTAATTGAAGTGCATTTCATATACCAATATAATTATCTCAACTTCAGCGTAATGTCTCGCTGAAGCAATAAAAGGTAAAATTATGTCTAAAGAAAAAAAATTAATGAAATATGAAAAAAAGTATACCAACAAAAATATGATAGGTTTTTGGATTATTACTCAATTAATAATTGAGAAAGCACAAAAATCTAAAGTTAGTGCTGAGGTAAATGCAAGAAAAGGCATTCAGCTTGTAAAACTCATTGGCGAACAAAATATTACAGAGTTCTCACAATCTAAATGTGATTTATTTATGTCAGACCTCCTTTTAAAGTATGAACCATCAACCTTTAATGATTACAGAACTATATTGTCAAATAGTTTTGAACGAGCTGTAAAAGATAATGTTCTTGAAAATAATCCTTTCGATAATGTTAAAACGGCAAAAGGTACTTCAAAGCCCATTAAAGTCTTTACTCAGAAGCAAATTTCTTCACTTATATCTGCAAATGAAAAGATGACACTAGAGAGTGCTATAGTGACTTTAGCATTAGCCACAGGTGTGAGAACAAACGAGCTAATCGGGATCACATCTAACTCATATAATCCTGAAAATAAAACTTTGTATATTGAAGAAACTATTGTTGCTGGCGAAATAAAAAATACAAAAACTGACGGTTCGACACGAATAGTAGATTTAAATGAACATGCAATTAGAGCATTAGAATTTTTAATAAACTTAACAAAAGATCATGAAGAAACAACTTATGATTTTTACATTGGTAACAAGGTACATGAAAAAAGAAAGAACATATTTATTGTTTTAAACCCCCATACCGGAAAAAGATTCAAGTCTTCAGATGACTTCAGAAAGAAGTTCTTCCTGCCATATTGTGAAGAAGTTGGTGTTGAATATCTCCCACCAAAAAATTTGAGACATACTTTTATCAGTCAAATGCTTACAGCAGGAGCACCTATCACATGGATTATTAAGCAAGTTGGTCATATGAGTTATGAGATGATTAAAAAGTATTACGGTAAGTGGATTAATGAGGACAGTCATAAGTCTCAAGAACTAATATCAGATCACTTTGATTACTTATTTGAACCGAATAAAAAACGAAGTGTTTGGGAAAAAATGAAAATATTTTTGGGATTTTCCGCTAAAAAAAATGCTCGTACCGCTTAGTTTATTATAACTAAGAATATTAATTAAAAGGCAGCAATAAACAAATAACAAAAATAATAACGATTAAATAACAATGCCTTTTAGTTAGTGTGAGCCAAGATTACATCCCCTTTCAAATAACCATTTCCTCTGATGTTTCAAATTTAAGTTCATAGTTATAACTCCGCACTAATTCACTATAATTCAATTATCCATTTACCTCTTTTCAGATAGGGCTTTGGTAATAACACTTTCCACTAAACACAAATAACTATATAGAATTTATCGGAATTTCAAGATAATTATGTAAGAATGATTCAATAAAACAATTTTGAGCGTCACTAAGAAAGGAATAGGTAATGGCGAGTAAAAACATTAGAACTACAGGGATTACTAACAACTCAATAAAGAAGAGATTTAATAAGTTCCCTGTTTGGCGAATTATTAGTGAATACATATGGAATGGTCTAGATGCTGATGCTAAATCAATTTCAATTTCTCTAAATACAAATGAATTTGGTGGCGTAGAATCTATTACAATCATTGATAATGGAATAGGATTAAACTTTCATGATCCTTCAGAAAATTTCGATAAGTGGGATGACTCATCAAAAAACAAAATAACGGATAGAGGTAGCCAAGGAAGAGGACGTTATGCTTTTCACAAAATAGCCTGTAAAGCACAATGGTTTATCAGAAGGAATAACGAGGATGCCCTGATAACAGTTCATTCTGAAGACATGATAAATTATGATTTAGAACTTCTTCCTCCAGAATCTCAACTAGCAAGCGTTATATCTAATGGTCAAGGTACTGCCGTCCACCTAACAGAAATCCCTTTGAATAAAAACCTTCCAGATATTGATACTTTGACCACAGAGCTTTCCAGAGAGTTTAGTTGGCGGCTCATTGCTGATAAAGGCTTACTAATATCATTAAACGGACAACCTGTGCCCTCTTTAGCACATCAAGAGTACTTACTAGAGGGTGACTTAGACAATGATTTTGTTACTACTTTAATTATCCGATGGGAAACTCAACCTACAACAGAAAAATCAATGAGCTACTTCCACAATTGCAGCAATGATACAATTTATCAACTGCCATCGGGGTTCAATTATAAAGATGGCTTTTACCTTAGTACTTATTCATTCTCTGAATGGTTTGATGGTTTTAGTAAATACGATGGAAACTACAGTCTTCTCAAAGATAATAATAAGACAACCTCATCAGGAGAGTTCAAAAGGCTCATTTCAGACATCAAACTAAAATCTAAAGAGATATACACTGATTTCTTAGTTAGTCGAGCTTCAATGGTTGTAGACGGATATGAAGCCGCAGGTTTTTTTCCAGTATACAAATATGAACCAAAAAAATTCCAAGAATTTAGGCTGAAAAACACTAAAAATCTAATCGCGAAAATATATATTGCTGATCCGAATGTTTTTGAAAGTTTAAATTCAAGAAATACAAAAATATTGATATCACTACTGGACAAAATAACAGTATCTAACGAGAATGATAGTATATTTGATGTGTTGGAAAGTGTTTTGGAACTCGACCAAGAAAAACTAGACTTATTTGCTAAGCAAATAAAAATGTCGAAGCTTGATTCTATTATTAATACTACCCATGTATTGTATAAGCGAGCCTATATTGTAAAGAAGCTGGATTACCTAATCGACGCTCATTCAAAAAATGTGCTTGAAACGCCAGATCTACAAAGAATAATAGAAAATAATAGTTGGCTCTTTGGCCCTCAGTATGAAATTTTAGGTGCTGAAGAAGATGATTTCACCAAAATAGCTAAAAACTTAAGAGATGAGTTACCTGAAATCAATCAGATTACGGATGCAGATATAGCTAACGGTTATGAAATCATAGGCGTCAAAGGCCAAGTAGACTTATTTCTGGCAAGAAAAAAAGTCAGCATAGACCCTAGTACACATGAACAATTTATTCAGTGTACGATCATTGAAATTAAAAGACCTGGCATTGCTTTAAATGATAAACATTTAAGCCAAATAGAGCGATATGCTTCAGTTATAGCTCAGCATAAAGCATATAACGGTGAAAACATGAGGTTTGATATCATCCTACTGGGACGTCACGTTTCAGACAAAGCATTCTTGTTAAATCAAAGGCTAAAAGATAATACTTACGCTACAGGGCAAGTATTTGGAGGAACAGGTAGAATTCGTTGCTTCATTAAGTCTTGGTCAGAAATATTTAATGAATTTGAGATATCTAACAATTATTTATTAGAAAATTTTGAATTACAAAAAGAAAAATATGAAGAAATGACTAAAATTGAATTAGTGAAAGATCTTCAGGAGTGTTGAGCTTAATATGTGTTCTAATAAGTAGCTATTTTTTAGAACACATATTAAATTAAAAGCAGTTATCCGAAAGGCTGCTTTTAAATATAAGGATAAAAGACTTATAAACATTAAAGTACTTTAGGTTTTACCATTGAATAAAATCTTAGTAACTCATCAGCGCTACTTTGATCAATCCAATACTCATAATTATCATCAACACCTTTAACATTTATCGTCTTACTTGCTAATTTAAGACCAAATTGCTCACCCAGAAAATTACTAACGACTTTTGAAAGGTATGTTTTATTTGTAGATGTATATTTCAGAGTTCCTTTCAACCCTGTAGCAACGCTAAACTGAACGCCATTAATATCGATATAACCATTACGATAGTAACGTTGTAGCTCTGCTATGCTTTCTTTCCTAAACCCCCCCTCCAATGAAACGTTATCAACCCCTAGAATTTCAAATGTTTTCAAATAAATACAATGCCTTATAAATTTATTGCTATCTGAATGAACTTTATCAGAATTATTTAGCAAGGAAAAATTAGCAACATATGTTCGACCTTTACCCAGTCGATCAAACTTATCACACTCCATAATATCTTCTTCACTAACATCAAATAAATTATAGAAATTAATAAAATCTAAGGCATTTTCAATATGATATTGAGCCTCGCTTTGAAAGTTTGAGTTACTTGATAGCACATTTTCTCTTTTTAGTGATTTACTCATATCAATGTAGCTTTCGATTCTTTTAATGTTATGTTTTATATAGCCCTCTTTCAAAAGTGAGTTATTAGAGAATTCATAATTAAAATTTACTTCATAACCGATAGCTTTATACATATTTAATGTTGTAGCCACATAGTTTTCACGCATTTTATTATTATGACAAATCCGATTGATTACTTTCTTTGCTGATTCTGACTCTTTCAATGAACCTCGATATTTAACTAATTCATTCTTGTCAATTTTATGAGTAACTTCTTGATTAAAAACATCTTCAAAATTAGTCGGTAGATTTTTAGAGCGAGAATATCTATTGGTAATTTTTGCATCAAATGAAATATTTACAATTAGGGCAAGTCGAAACCTAGCGGAAGCCTGAAGCAGAGCCAGAGGTAATATTGTTGAATATGAAAAGATGTTAACTTGCTTTACTAATTCAGTTAAGAAATTGATACCTGCCGTTAGGACTGGGCTAAATTGCACATAATGATACTTTTCTAAAAAATCATTAATCGATGATAATAACTCCTGCGCTTCTTCTCCTTTCATAAATTCTTTCTCAACAGCACAAACTTGCTCTTTACACTTTTCTTTAACAACTTCTAATAGAACAAAATAATCATTTTTTATTTGCTGAGAACCATCATTGAAAGTAACAACAGTGTCTAATTCATCTAGCTTATTGATAATATAATCAACATGGTAATTTCTATTCATAACATTTACGATCCTTTTAGTTTCAATAATAGGATCTGAATTATGGATAATATTCAATTTGTTACCCGTAACTTCAATTATGCTTCGTGCACTAAATTCAGAAAAAAAAGCATCTGCAATAAGTACGGTTTTTTCCTTTATCAAACCGTAAAAATGACTCATCGCTTTACTACGCTCAATTAAACTCCCTTTTTGAATAACTTTCCTTTGTGTTATCAGACTTTCACATAATTCAAATTCTTCAATAATTATTAATTGAGAATTTTTTGCAAAGTTAAATAGGCTTTTATTCGAAACTAAAGAAACAACACAGGTTACTAACCCATTTACCTCTTCTAATGACTTATTTCTTTTTATTGTTAAATAGTTTCTTTCATCAGTACTCAACTGATTAGCTAGAGCAACATCTGGCGTTATCAACACAGGGTTTAACCCAAGTCGGCAAGCGATTTCAAATACCCTTTTAGTGCCTAAAATTGTTTTTCCAGCTCCCATAATTTGGTTAAGCAAGGAAGTACTATTAGGGTTCGTTGATATAAATCTAGCTAAATCTTTTTTAAAGCTTAAATTTATTAAGTTAAATAATTTTTTATCTGTTACTGATATAAACTTTAATGATTCATTGAATTTCTCAGTAAAGTAATTTTCTAGATATGATCTGACATATTCTTCACTACTTTTACTATAAACAGGAAATGTATGGGTAATATCAACAATTGAATCAATAAAGCCTTCTTGAGAAACCTCAAGCGGCACTTCATTATCGATGAATCGTGTAAGAACACACAATGATGCATCAAGTAAATATTTCTCTCTTGATGAGCGTATCAGCTCTCGTGCTACTTGTTTGCTAGTTTGCTTTTTTTTAGTTTTAATAAATGGATAAGTAATGTCATTTATTTGTAACTTAACACCAAATTTACAGCAAAGAGGGGCAGCATATACAGCATCTTCTTCATTGCTTACTACAATGATGTTTTCTAATTTTTGTTCAAATTCTAAAAATTGCTCTAATTCAAATGTTGATATATTTTCAGTTATATCTCCCTCATTAAATGACAATTGACTAGGACTAACACACACATATTTATATTTTACTTTCATTTTATACCTCTTAATTAATTTCAAAGGTATTCTTTCACATAAAAATAACCAACAAAATTAACTGTTTAGTATAAAATCAGTAAGTATTTAATAAAACATAAAATATATTTTCATTTATTTTTTCCTTCACACTTACGTGTGACCTGGTCAAGTAAATTCAGTTACCCTAGTTAAGCTACTTTTTCTAACTCATTAATTTTCAATTCAAAATCATTAGGGCTTTGATATCCTAAGTAGGAATGTAATCGGTTACTGTTGTACCACATGGTTATGTAATTCATTACGTCTTGTTGTGCTTCATAACGTGTTTCATAATTTCTCCAATGAACACGCTCTTGCTTTAAGCTACCAAAAAAGCTCTCCGCTACAGCATTATCCCAACAACAACCTTTTTTACTCATACTACCAATATAACCATTATCTTCTAGTAAGTTCCTGTACTGGTGGCTTGCGTATTGAACTCCTTGATCTGAGTGAACAATAAGCCCTTTATCGGGTTTTCGTTGCCAAATAGCCATTGTTAACGCATCACAAACAAGCTGAGCTTTCATTCTTGACCCCATACTCCAGCCAACAACTTTACGAGCATACAGGTCAATAACAACAGCTAAATAGAGCCAACCTTCTGCTGTCCAAATATAGGTAATATCACCTACAAACACTTGGTTCGGTTGCTCTGTGGTAAAGTTTTGTTCAAGCTCATTT
>JABSOW010000012.1 GCA_013215465.1 Colwellia sp.
ACATCTTCATTAAGCGTTTTTGTTGTCTTCATTCCCTAAGGAAGTCAAACTATGTAAAAACAAGTTAATGTGAGTATTCACACAAATTGCATGATAACTAATTGTTAAAGAAATAAGCAGTAATCGCATTCGTTACTCGCTTTGCGCTTCTTGGTTAACGTTGCCGTTGCCCCGAAGCAGGATGCGTATCATACGCTCCCAAGTTTTGATGTCAACGTTTTTTTGAATCTTTTTTTTAAAGTTTTTTCAAACTCTTAAAACCTGAACTTTAAAACGTTAAGTTAGCTGATTCGCTTCAAAAACGATGAGATAACTTATCAAAACAGCTCTTTGGGTTACCCCTTGGAACTGGTTGCGCATTTTAGACGTTTTTCACTTGAGGTCAACACTTATTTTAAATCAATCACTCAACCGATACTTTTTCGTACAGACTAGGGTAGTACTGGCGTATAAACCATCGATTGAGTGAATTCTAAACAAGTTGAATAAATGAAAGTACCTTTTCAATGAAAATATTATCCATGATGAATAGGTCTCTATAGCTATATTTAAATTGATTTTATCTAACCCTTTGCAATAAAACCTATCAAAGCACTATTTTTCGCCATTAAAAATAAAATAATTTTCGCTCAATATAACAAAGTCAACCCTATAGTAAGAACCAATAACAATGTTAAAGGAGCTTTAGTGGCTGATATAACCATCCCACTTCTGAATTTCTATCGTAATACCAATACCAGTAAGTTAGTGATCAAATATTAATGAGGATAAATTTTCAAGGACACAGGTTTTTAGTTCCAGACAAAACCTAAGTACCTACATATATGAACCCACTCCGTTTGCAAGATATTGATTGAGCAATAGCTGGCTATTGGGATTAAAAGCAACGACGTTATTGGAATAAGTACCATTCCCCAGCTTATTGGATTGCCACTATAATTGAATTCTGTAATGTAAACGAATAAAGGGCGCTATTAAAGCGCCCTTTATTTTCACACATAAGCTTATTTAGCTATGTAAACTTTGATAAATAAACAATAGTGTTATCTAAAATAACTCATCATCAATAGCAAACAAACAATCGCTGCCAGATTTTGCTGACGCAATTAACGACAATCGACGCGGTAATAAGCGGGCAAAGAAATAACGAGCCGTATGCAATTTACTTTGATAAAAATCGGTACCACTTTCACCATTATTATCTTGCTGTGACAAAGAAACCTGTGCCATTTTCGCCCAAACAAATGCCATTGCCGTATAACCAAACACATGTAAATAGTCATTTGCCGATGCACCTAACTCATTTATATTACTTTGTGACTTAGCTAATAGATCAGTGGTTAATTCAGTTAAGTCAGTTACTGCTTCAGCTAAAGGAGTAATAAATTCATTCATGGCTTGATTATCTTTAGTGCCTTCGATGAAGGTATTCACTTCATCAGTAAACACTTTTAACATAGCACCTTTTGAACCTGCTACTTTGCGCATCAATAAATCCATGGCTTGAATACCATTGGTGCCTTCATATATTTGGGTAATTCGTGCATCACGCACTAATTGCTCTTGACCCCATTCCCGAATGTAACCATGACCACCAAGAACTTGTTGACCCGCAACGGTATTTTCAAAGCCTAAATCAGTAAAAAAGGCTTTGGCGATAGGTGTCATCAATGCCGCTAAAGTTTCACCTTTAGCCTGCTCTTCGCCTTCACCATAAGTCGCATAATCAAGTTGCATAGAAATATAACTAGAAAGTGCACGCGAGCCTTCATTCAATGCTTTCATATTTAAAAGCATGCGACGAACATCACCATGTACCATGATAGAGTCGGCTTCTTGAGTAGGATTTTTAACGCCATTGGTTTTACTATCAAGCGCTCGACCTTGTAATCTATCTTTAGCGTACTCTAACGCATTTTGATAAGAGCGAACAGCAGCACTCAAACCTTGAATACCTACACCAATACGTTCAAAGTTCATCATGGTGAACATACAAGTTAAGCCTTTATTTAATTCACCAATTAAGAAACCTTTTGAATCATCAAAATTCATTACACAGGTTGCCGAGGCATGAATACCCATTTTATGTTCGATAGAGCCACAGCTAACATTGTTATGCTCACCAAGTGTTTCATCATCATTCACATTAAATTTAGGCACTAAAAATAGAGAAATACCACGAGGGCCTGCGGGCGCATCAGGTAATTTAGCTAACACTAAATGAACAATATTTTCAGTAAGATCGTGCTCGCCACCAGTAATAAATATTTTATTACCAGTAACACTGTAACTACCATCGTCTTGTGGAATAGCCTTGGTACGAATAATACCCAAATCAGAGCCAGAATGTGATTCAGTTAAACACATAGATGCAGCCCAATCACCCGCATACATACGCGTTAAATAGCGTTGCTTTAATTCTTCACTACCGTGTTTTGCTAATGATAGTGCAGCGCCTGCGGTAAGTACTGGATAAAGCGCAAAAGATATATCAGCGCTACATAACATTTCTTCATGCATTGCAGTTAACATTTTTGGCATACCCATGCCGCCATAGTTAACATCACCGCCAAGTGCAGTCCAACCTCCTTCAGCATAGGTATTAAAGGCTTCTTTATAACCAGGGGCGGTAGTGACTACGCCGTCTTTAAAGCTCACGCCAATTTCATCACCTTGACGAGCAATAGGGTCAAGTTCTTGCTCTGCTATTTTGGCACATTCTTGTAAAATTGCTTGAGCTGTTTCTTTATCAACTTGCTCCGCTAATTTAGGTAACTTTTGCCACATTTTATCCGCTTTAAACACTTCATAAAGCAAAAAACTCATCTCTTTTAACGGAACTTTATACTCAGCCACAACAACCCCTTATTTATTTATTAAATTGTAATTGGCTTATTTTACTTCATTGACAAACAAGCAATTAAAACAGTTGTTTGAATATACCTTAATCACAGTAAAAGTAAAGTATTCGCGCAAATTAGCTGTGTTTAACTTGATGTTTTATCAAAACTTGCGTTAGTGTTAATAAAACCTTAAAACGAAGTATAGATAACTTGTACAAACCCGCAGTGAAAACCCTCATAAATGCACTCTCATTGGCCTTCTTACTTATATCGTCTGTGCACGCCAAACAGTTAATTTTCACTAAACAAGCACAAGACAATAGTTACCTTTTTAATTATCAGTGGCTTGATCATGACAAAGTTCGTCAATCAATCAACTTTAGCTTAACTAAACCCGCTTTATTTGAACGTTTTAGAATGCTTAAACCTTATCAAGGTGAATTTGCCCAAAAAACAATTTTACGATCAATAAAAAAACAACTTAGGCAACAGCCATTAACAGGCGCTCATGCTGTTTTTAAGCAACAACAAGGTAAAACTGTTATTGAAGTAAAAGGACTAGATGATGAAAAAGTTGCCGCCGCCTATAAAAAAATAAAAGCGCTAGAGCAAAAAGTTACTGAGGAGTATTTTAAAAAGAATTACTATCAACGTTTTACCACCCATGATCAACAAACTGGTATAAAAGTGGATCATGTGAATATTGCACAAAAATCTGTTGCTGACTTCAAAGTACTTAAACCAATAATTTTAGATAAAATATCAATTAAAAATATTCGTAAAGTCACTAATTTTGTTCTCAGCTTTGTCCAGAGTATTCCTTATTCAACTTTAGAGTCTCGCCTTACCTCCTCTGGTGCTGGCTTTAACCCCCCAGCTAAACTATTATGGGAGAATCAGGGAGATTGCGATAGCAAGATGGCATTAACAGCAACCATTTTACGTGCGCTAATGCCAAGAATTGATATGGTGATGATTTATATTGATCAACATGCTTTTATTGGCATTGCTATTCCCGCAAAAGTTGATGAGATAAGTATTGAACACCAAGACATTAATTACCTATTAGCTGAGCCAACAGGCCCTGCTTTATACAAGTTAGGCAGCTTAGCCCCAGAATCTGAATTAGCAATAAATCAAGGCCGCTATGTGGTTGAAGAATTTCATTCCGACGGTAGTTTTTAAAAACATTTACCCCATATATACCCAAAAACATACAAAAATGCACCTTGAATGAGTTTGGGTATACATTCCAATTTTAACCTTCTTTGATTTCACTTGTATACGTTTCGATAACAAGCTGTTAACATTTTTGTGATAAAAATTATTGCCAACAATAATTAAAAACCTGATATAAAATAGGAAAGCTAAAATGAAATTCAATAAACAACCTAACAAAATTGCTTTAGCAGTAAGCTTTGCCTTAGCACTTTCTGCTTGTTCTGAACAACAAAATATCACTACACAAATAAAACAAAACATCACTGAAGCGACTAACCATCCAACAAAGAATGAAAAACAGCTAAGTGAATTTAATTGGGTCGCCGAGCGTTTCGCCGATATCCGTGTTTTACGTTATCAAGTGCCTGGTTTTAATGAACTTCCCCTTGCAACCAAAGAGTTACTTTATTATTTATATGAAGCAGCGCTATCCGGTCGTGATATTACTTGGGATCAAAACTATAAGTACAACCTTACTATCCGTCACACGTTAGAAGCAATACTGACTGGTTACTCAGGTGATAAAAGCACTAAAGAATTTACTAAATTTATTGAGTATACCAAGCGTGTGTGGTTTTCAAACGGCATTCATCATCACTATATGTCGGCAAAAATACAGCCCGAGTTTAGCCAAGAAAGTTTTGCAAATTATATAAATTCAGTTGCACAAAATAATAAGTTACCACTAACTAATGGCCAAACTGTTGAGCAGTTAATAACTCAATTAACACCAATCATCTTTGATAAAAAAATTGCCCCTAAAATGGTTGATCAATCAGCAAATATCGACAATGTAGTCGCTTCTGCTGTTAACTACTATGAAGGCGTAACAGAAGCTGAAGTTGAAGCCTATTACCAAGCAAAAATCAATAAAGACGACAAGCGTCCAGTGTCTTGGGGTTTAAACTCTAAATTAATAAAAATTGATGGCAAACTAGTTGAGCAAACTTACAAAGCAGATGGCATGTACGGCAAAGCTATTACGCAAATAGCCCATTGGCTAGAGAAAGCCGCGAGCGTTGCTGAAAATAAGCAACAGCAAAAAACACTTGAGTTGTTAGTGAAATATTACCGTAGTGGTGATTTAGCTGACTTTGATGCCTATAACATTGCTTGGGTAAAAGATGTAAATTCTGATGTTGATGTGGTTAATGGCTTTATTGAAGTTTACGACGATCCACTGGCATATCGTGGTTCATTTGAATCAGTAGTTTCCGTTAAAGATCATCACGCCACTAAGGTAATCGCTGCTATTGCCGCCGAAGCACAATGGTTTGAAGATAACTCACCACTGATTGAGTCACATAAGAAAAAAGAAGTCAAAGGCATTACCGGTAAAGCCATCACTGTTGTCGTTGAATCAGGCGATGCCTCGCCATCAACGCCTATTGGTATTAACTTACCTAATGCTAATTGGATCCGCGCCGAGCATGGTTCAAAATCAGTGAGCTTAACCAATATTGTTGAAGCGTATGATCACGTCAAAGGTGGCTCTTTAGCTGAGTTTGCTTGGGATGACGCAGAAATGAAACGCGCTAAAGAATTTGGTCCCTTGGCTTCGCATTTACACACAGACTTGCATGAAGTTATCGGCCATGCTTCAGGGCAAATAAACAACGGTGTTGGCACACCAAAAGAAACCTTAAAACAATATTCTTCGGCATTAGAAGAAGGCCGTGCTGATTTAGTTGCCTTGTATTATCTCATGGATCAAAAACTTATTGATATGGGCATTATGCCTAGTCTGGAAGTAGGTAAAGCGAGCTATGATAGCTATATTCGCAATGGCATGATGCAACAGTTACAGCGTTTAAAAGTAGGTGAAAACATCGAAGAAGCTCATATGCGTAACCGTCAGCTTATTGCCAGTTGGGCATTTGAGCAAGGCGCTAAAGATAATGTCATTGAAAAACGACTTCGCGACGGTAAAACTTACTTTGTTGTAAACGATTATCAAAAACTACGTCGTTTGTTTGGCGAGTTATTGCGCGAATTACAGCGGATTAAATCAGAAGGTGATTTTACCGCTGGCCAAGCGCTAATTGAAGGTTATGCGGTAAAAGTTGATAATGCGCTACATCAAGAAGTATTAGCCCGTTACGAGAAACTTAACTTAGCGCCTTTCTCTGGCTTTATTAATCCTAAATTAACACCTATTTACCAGGCAGGAAAAATCATTGATGTCAGCATTAGCTACCCAAGTGATTTCTCTAAGCAGATGTTAGAATACTCAGCAAACTATAGTTTATTGCCTTATGTAAACTAAAGCAGCTTAAAAAAGAGGAGTTTCGAGCAGCGAGTAACGAAAACACTCAATGATATGTGTGGTGCTAGACGATAAAACTGCACCACACTACTATCAACTAATATCTCGTAACTACCATTATTCCGTAAACGGTTTTTTTACTCTGAAAGTTGCTACTGCCATCGCGATAGATAACAAAATAATTGAATTAAAAAATACCAGTACAATAACAAAATGATAACCCAATTCATGTACGGTACTACCACCGATAACAGTCGAAGAAGCTAAAATAGGATTCGGAATTAAGTTATAGGCACTTATACCAATAAAAGCAGAAATAATATGTCCACCCACCAACGGCCAAGGTTGAGAAACAGGACTATGTGGAATAGCAAAAATTAACATTGATGATGCACCCGTTGACACTAAAATCATCGGATGGTTTCCGCTTGCAGAATATTAAAACTAAAAAACGAAGCATACAAGATTACAAAAATTCACCTATGATTGAAACCTAGACTTCCTTATAGTTGCTCCAAGCCACTCATCCAATAGTTTCATTTCCTATTATGATAAGTGGAATATGCTTCTGTTGGTTACAATTTTTTTTAATTGCAACTTGGTTATTTTTACTTACCATTGAGTTTGTTTTAACCTTTTTAAAATCTTTAGTAAAAGTTAACTGTTCTTCGTTACTATCAACATTAGGAATGATATCTAACACGTGAACCATAAACGACTTAGCAGAGACATAACCACATAAAACAAATATCGAACTAATGAATCAGACCTTTAAGTAGCGTATAACAATCTTTAAAATCTTATATGCTTAATCTATACCTGATTATTGCTAGTTGGCAAAGGTTTACAAATTTTAGATTTATAGTGACTAATAAATTTTTTATTGTTATATAACCAACTACAAGCAAGCCTTTCTGCTTGGTGGCGTTTAATTATAGCGATTGCCAACTTTCTTGAATAAGGCCTTGGATCATTAAAGGTAATTACCAGGTGCTTTCGTAAACCTTTGACAATTTTAGCGGTAAACGTGCTTTTGTTTTGATACAAATAAAAACCCACTTCAAGCCATGCTTGATTTACTTCTGGGCTATGTTGACCGAATTTATCAGCTTGAAATAAGTAATCAATTAATTGTTGATCAATTTCTCCAAGGCGCCATTTTAATATGGCTAATGTTGCCCAAGTTACCGGCCATGTTGGCCTTAGTTTTACCGCGTCAAGGTAGTATGCTTTTGCTTTAAGTAACTGTTGCTTTCTTTCTTTATCGTCACTAAAAAGGTTACCCGTTCCGGCCCATTCATAGACAAGACCCTGAGTGATCAAATAGTGTGAATTATCAGGGTGAAAGTCATTGGCATCATTAATTGACCGTAATGCTTTTTGGTACTCCTCAACATCAGTGAGTTTATTCATATCCAACCAAGTTTCAAGATAATGATTGGCAGCATAAAAACTTAAATTTGCTTTACCCATTTTCATCGACTGCCAAGCCAAAGATAATAACAGCAGCGACATTATTAGCATTAGCAGTTTATTCAATCGACTAAGTTCATTACTACTTTGTTTACTGGTTGACTTACCGCTTGATTTACTAACTTGATTACTATCTATCTGACTGTTTATTTGATTAGTTTTTTGGTTATATGAATTATTGCTGAAAGTGCTCATTTTTTACTATAGCCTCCATGATGTAGATCAGATAAATTTACTAGCACTGATCAAATGGGGATTATCGAAGACTAACTGCTGTGCTTTTTCTTCACCAACTAAATTTACCACCGCTACTCTCCCTTGGGCTAATTTAGGTGGCCGACGTTTTACACTGTGGGTATCGGTGGCAATAATAGTCACTAAATTTTCTGATAACATTTTTTCAGCCACCTGCAAAGGACCCTCACCGAAATCCCCAATTAGCGAAGAAGCTGTTAGCTGAAATAAACAATTTACTCTGCTTAACATTTTTAACTTACTATAATCAGCCAAAATGTCACGGTTACGTTCAGGGTGAGCAATCATAGCTATGATATTATTTTTATGTAGCCATTTAATTAACAACTCAGTGCCTGGGGGTATATGACTGTGGGGAAGCTCAAGCAATAAGACATTCTTCCCTTGCCATTGACCAATAAAGGGTAACTTAGCTTGTTTTGCTAAAACCATTATTTCAGGACAAATACGAACTTCAGCAGCAAAGGCTAATTTAATATTAAGATCTTTCGCAATTACTGCTTGCTGTAGTAACTCAAAAGCCGTTGAAATTGTATCGATGGTGTTATCAAAGCGGCCTAACTGAATATGAGGTGTACACACCATATGGGTAATACCATTGTTAATAGCGGCCGATATTAACGCCAAACTATCGTCTAAGTCTTTTGCCCCATCATCAATGCCAGGTAAAATATGACAATGTAAATCTATCATGAATTATCTTGTAGCTTTTCAGTTGTGCCGTTGCCAACTTGAGTGTTATACCCATATTGATCATAATACCCGGTGTACTCACCGTATTTAGCTGCTTGTTTTAAATCAACGCGATTAAGAACGACACCATCAATACGTGCACCCACTTCCATTAAACGACTTAAACCAGCTTTAATCACTTTTTCTCTGGTGCTATCGGCTTTAACAATATAGATAAGAGAATCACTTTGTTTAGATACCAATATTGCATCACTTACCGCTTGTGTTGGCGCTGTATCTATTACAATACGGTCATATTTTCCTTTTACTGTACTTAACAATTCAGTAAATGCTTTTGAAGCCAATAATTCTTGCGGGTTAGGTGGTAATGTACCTGCAGTAATAATATCAATATCTGAGTCTTCATCATGTATGATGCATTCTTCCAGTGAATGGGTACCTGAGAGTATATTTGATAAACCAGATTGATAACTTGGGAATTCAAAGTTTTTAGCGATTGACGGTCGACGCATATCTGCATCTATCAACAATACTTTTTCAATTTGGGCTAAGGCAAAAGATAGATTTGTTGAAACGGTTGATTTACCTTCACCTGGTATTGAAGATGTTATGGCAATAACTTTGGCATCATGCTCAATATTTAATAACAACAAACTGGTTCTGATTGTTCTAATAGCTTCACCAAAAGCATGTTCATTACCATCAAAAAAATGCCTTAGAGGCAGCTTTTGATTACGCTTTACATTTTGTAAAGGCAACAAACCCAACATCCGTTGTTTTAGTTTTTTTTCTACGTCTTCAACTGAGCGAATACCGTCGTTTAACATTTCAAAAAGAAAAGCTAAAATACCCCCTAAACCTATGCTTACCACCAAGGCTAAACCTATAATCAGTTTCTTTTTAGGTTTAGCGGGTAATAATGGTGGCTGTGCCGGGTCTATCAAGCGGGCATTAGCCGATTGAAATTCTCCTACTTCTTTGGTTTCTTTTAAACGGGTAAAAAAGGCATTGTATAGCTGTTGGTTACTTTCTACTTCTCTTTTGAGTTCCTTCTGCTTGGTATCTAAAGTAGACAACTCTCTAAAGCGTTGGCCTTTTGCTGTAACAGCAATTTGCAAATTCAATTCATTGGCTTTAGCTGATTGATATTCATTACTGATACCCGAAACCAATAATTTCACTTGATTATTAAAGTTTTCATTAACAGATTTTAATTCGGATTGGGCGGCAATCATAATAGGATGTTTAGGGCCGTATACGCCTTGAAGTTCAGAGACTTTGGTTTTAACTTTTTGCAATGCTTCATTAACTATTTGGATCAATTGATGGTTTAATATTTCAGGCAAAGCAATTAAAGAGTTTACATCTGCATTCTTTTTTTGGATTAAATTATAAATGTGTTCACTTTGCTTTAACCTTTGCTTTGCTGCTGATAACTGTCGATTAAGTTCTTGTAACTCCGCTGCTTCTATACCTTTAACACCATCTATATCTACCAATCGTTCTTTATTTTGATAAGCTTGTAAGGTATTTTCAGATATATCTAATTTAGTTTTCAAAGCACTTAAACGTTCATTAAGCCAAGATGATGCTTTTTCGGTCATCAATAATTTGGACTCTAAATGACTTTCAATATAAACATCGGTAAGGGTATTTACGATCTCTGCAGCTAGTTTTGGCGATTCAGAAATAAAAGAGATCTTCACTAATTGGGTTTTACGAATAGGCGATATAGTTAGTCTTGAAACAAAATCTGCAACAACTAAACGCCTCTTTATCATCAATTTTTCTTCATCTGAATAATTAGAAATTTGTTGCGGTAAAAAGGGTAACAATGCTTTTAGCTCACTGACAAAATTAAAGTTTTTCGGTTGCTGATCAGGATCAAATTCAGGATGATTAATCAAATTGAGTTTAGTAACCACCCGCTGGGCAATTTGTTGTGATTTCAAAATTTCAAACTGAGTAAAAAAATACTCTTTACGTCCCGAATCTAATCCGTAAACTTCTTCAATTGAAACTACATTAGCCTGCTCAGCTTGTATTAACAAAGTAGCACTGGCTTTATATTTTGGTGTTAAAGAAAAAACAACAACCGCAGTAAATAAAGTAATGATAAATGCCAAGCTGAGTATTCGCCACTTGAAACGCTGGATAACACGAAGATAGTAATGAATATCTATAGTATCGTTATCATCTGGCTGATTTTCATTTGCTTGTAATAAAGTAAGACTCATTGAATAAACTCTTAGAAGTAACTCTGTTTGACTGTGATTATATCTCCCGGCTGCACCCGAGTATTTGCATCAACATTATTTGATTTTTGTTTAACATCATTACTACGGATAATAAATATCTTTGATAATGATGCACGCTCTGTATATCCACCGGCCAAAGCTGCTGCTTTATTAATTGTTAAACCTGGCTGAAAAGGGTATCCGCCAGGCTTCTCAACTTCCCCATCAATAAAAAAGGGACGATATTTAACAATACTGACTGAAATATTAGGATTAACTAAATAATCACCTTTCAAGCCATTATAAATTTGCTGCTGCAGCTCTTCCAAGGTTTTACCTGTCGCTTGAATTTGTCCTAAAAAAGGATAGTTAATTTTTCCACTGTCATTAAGTAAAGTTTCAATAGATAAATCTTGCTGCCCAAAAACAGTTATTTTAATTTCATCACCCGAGCCTAACTGATAATCAGTTGACGATTGCGCTATTGAACTAAACGTTACAGCGAAGAACATCAGTAAAAAAAGACTCTGGTAACATTTTGATTTAATAGTCATAAAACTCCTCTTAACTATTCATTTACAGACTAAGGTAACTGTTCACTCTTAATATTCATTCCTAAAAAAGTGATATACGAACACCCAGCGTAATTAACTCCCTGTCGTAGATAAAACCATCACTAATACTTTCACGAGCTGAATCAAAGTATTTACTGTCGCGGTCATTGTAGTTGTAGTCAAGTGAAAAACTTAACCAATAGTTCATCTCATAGAAAATTGTGGCATTGATACCAGTATTGTTATCTTCACGAATATCGCCGATATCACCTTTGTATATATCTTCACTTATTGCGTAAATAAATTCAGTTCTAATACGGTCACGCCATTGATGTTGCCATTGAATAGAATACTGAGTATTGTAGATTAAATGGGCTTTGTCGGTTACTTCAAGCGTTTCAATGTTGAAATACCCTTCACCATTAGTTTCTTGAGCTTCACGAACAGTTGTTAAGGTGAATCGTGAATAGGTTTTGGGTTCCCATGCTACTTCTACTGCCCATTCCAAATCATTAAAAGAATCTTTTTCAGCTAAATCAAAATCTTTATTCTTGTAACCTAGTTTCGCAAAACCTGTGGTCAGCGCCGTAGCTTCCCATGCAACACCAATAAAAATTCTATTTTCATCACTCGACAACTCTTCCGTTGGCTCGCTGGTAAAATCATAATTATAATCAGTTTTCCATGCTTCAATCGTTAAGTCAGTTGCATCACCAATTTTATAATAAAAGGTAGCACCAAATTCTCTGGTTTTACGATCGCGGGTATCGGTTTCAAAACCATTTTCAGGTAACACACTGTCATAGTCATTATCAAGTATACCGGCGTCTAACTCTAGGCGAGCATCAGAGGTTTCAGAGCCAAAAGTATACTGAACAGCACCAAAAATCTCTTTAAATCTATCAGGCTCTACTAAGTTACTACCATTTCCGATAGAGAAACGACTGCCACGTTCATCATGGGTATCAATATATCCCCCCTGAAACATTAGATAATGACGTTGATTAATTTCATAATTAACTTTACCGGAAATATCATGATCATTGTAGCTGTCTTCACCACTGGCATGATAAGCACCATGAGTAAAGATCCAATCTAATTCAAAATTATGTTTGCCGAACTCACCGAATTCTCTGGTTACTTTAACGGCAGGCTGAAATATTGTCACCCATGACTCGATTTCATCTGTGCTAGCACTAATTACATTAGTATCATAACGTTGTTGAAGTTTTAGTATTGGGGTTATAAGATAACCACCGACTGGAATACTTTGATCGTCAAAATCATCTTCATCAAAATTTGCAGCTATGCCACAAACAGGCAACAACAAACTACATAAAATCGCTCGTTTAATAAATGACATACTATTTCCCTTTTTATTATTTATAGAAGTACCTTAACCACTGTGCAATTAAGCAGCAGAAACTATTAAAACGATACTACGTAAATATTCTATCCGTAGATAAATTACAATGCCCCTACATTATCACATTGATTCTTAATATAAATATAAATGTTCGCTTTAATGGCTATTTTATCACCATTAGAATATTAAGCTTTTTTTTCTCAGCCAAATTAGCGTAGAATTGACGTTAGCTAGTAGAATACTAGCTACATTACAGGAAAACCCTATGTCAAACGGACTAATTAATTCAATTCAAAGCAGCTTTTCGGCACTATATCGCTCAGTTGATTTGATTATTATTTCTATCGTCTATTTACTTGCTTTATATAGCCGTGATGTCTCATTAAACACCCAATATCAACTGGTATTGGTAATTTGCTTAACCTGTTTTCTGTTTTTTTCTCAAACATTTAATCTCTACCGTTCCTGGCGAACTTCTTCTTCATTAACCATGATGGGTTACACCACACTAACATGGATCACATGTTGTACTATATTGATCACACTGGCCTATTTCAGCAAAACGGGCAGTGACTATTCACGCTTAACCATGGGTATTTGGTTTGTTGCTACGTTATTCACTTTAATTTTATGGCGACTTATTTTTAGAAAATTACTTTTTATTTTTCGTCGATCCGGTAAAAATTTAAAATCTGTCATCATTATTGGTGCTACAGCATCTGGCGTACGGCTGGCCGCTCAAATAACAGAAAACCCACAACAAGGATTGAAACTATTAGGCTTTTACGATGACCGACCTAAAAATCGTTTACCTGATATAGGTGAGCATTCAATTATTGGCACAATAGAAGAAGGTATTAATCTGGTTAAATCAAACCCAGATATTAGCCAAGTGTTCATTGCCATGCCAATGAAAGCGGAAGCAAGAATTACCGATATACTTAACCGCTGTAGCGACACCACCGCCACTGTTCATATAATTCCTGATTTTTTCATTTATAATTTATTACATGCTAGATGGCAACACATAGGAAATATGCAAACACTTAGTATTTATGATTCTCCTTTTGATGGTTTTAACTTAACCATTAAAAGAGCCGAGGACTTAATTTTAGGCTCAATGATCCTCTGCTTAATAGCAATACCTATGTGTTTTATTGCACTTGCTATAAAACTTACTTCAAAAGGCCCGATAATATTTAAACAAAAACGCTACGGGTTAGACGGTAAAGAAATACAAATTTATAAATTTCGCTCAATGGCATTGGTTCATAAAAGAATAAACGATGTAGTTCAAGCAACTAAGTTTGATGCCAGAATAACCCCCATAGGCGCCATTTTACGACGCACTTCCTTAGATGAACTTCCCCAGTTTATTAACGTATTACAAGGAAATATGTCTATCGTCGGCCCTAGACCACATGCCGTAGTCCACAATGAAGAATACCGCCAATTAATTGATGGTTATATGTTAAGACATAAAGCTAAACCCGGCATTACTGGCTGGGCGCAAATTAATGGTTGGCGTGGTGAAACCGACACCTTATTAAAAATGGAAAAAAGAATTGAATTTGACCTGACATACATTCAACGATGGTCATTATTATTTGATCTGAAAATTATTTTGTTGACTATCTTTAAAGGTTTTATTGATAAAAATGCTTACTGATATTCTGGTCAAGCAAAAAGCGAGTAAATAAGCATAGTAGGATAGAGACCAAAGGCCGAACAATTACCTTCTTATATCGCCCTCAGAAGACAAAAACCACTGATAAGTCTTACTCAAACCTTCAGTCAAAGCTGTAGAATACTGCCATCCCAATGACTTTAGCCGAGAAACGTCCATCAACTTTCTCGGTGCTCCATCAGGTTTAGTGCTATCAAAACGAATTTTACCTTTATAACCAACAACCTTAGCAATCGTTTCAACTAACTCACGAATGCTACAATCTTCACCCGTGCCAACATTAATATGACTCAACATTTCTTCGGTATTTGCTTGGTATTTATCTGATGATAATTCCATCACAAAAACAGCAGCTGCTGCCATGTCATCAACGTGTAAAAACTCTCTTTTTGGAGTTCCTGTACCCCAAGCAACAACCTCAGCTAAATCATCTAACTTAGCTTGATGAAATCGACGAATCAATGCAGGAATTACATGTGAGTTTTGCGGATGAAAATTATCATTTTCGCCATACAAGTTTGTAGGCATTACACTACGGTAATTTCTGCCGTATTGTCGATTATAAGATTCACATAACTTTATGCCTGCAATTTTAGCAATAGCATAAGGTTCATTGGTTGGCTCTAATGTTCCTGTTAACAATGCAGACTCTATCATCGGCTGCTGTGCAAGCTTAGGATAAATACAGGATGAACCTAAAAATAGCAATTGAGATATATCAGCAAGATGTGCCGCATGAATAACATGACATTGGATCATTAAATTTTGATAAATGAACTCTGCTGGGTAGGTATTATTAGCGACGATTCCGCCTACTTTAGCCGCAGCAAGATAAATTTGGTCAATATTTTCTTTAACAAAAAAATCAACAACCGCTTGCTGGTTCATTAAATCAAGCTCTTGTCTAGATCTTAAGACCAACTCTATATTATCTCTACACTGCAACTGCCTGACAATTGCAGATCCCACCATGCCATTGTGCCCTGCCACAAACACACGTATTTTATTGATGCTTTGCTGCTGCTCTTTCTTACTTGACTTTAGCGGCATGTTAACTCTCGCTGCTCAGACTGACGCTATAACCATGAGACTTAAGTAAAGCATGCTGTTTTGCTATTTCAAGATCATGCTGAACCATTTCGGCCACCATACTTTCAAAACTCGTTTCTGGCTCCCAACCTAACTTTTCTTTGGCTTTTGTTGGATCACCAAGTAAAGTTTCCACCTCAGCAGGTCTAAAATATTTAGGATCAACCTTAACAATTACATCGCCAACTTTTATGCCTGGCGATTCGCTGCCGCTTAGCGCTGATACCACACCATTTTCTTCAACACCTTTGCCGTGCCATTCAATGGAAATACCAAGCTCTTGCGCTGAAAACTCAACAAACTGACGAACCGAATATTGCTTGCCTGTGGCAATAACAAAATCATCAGGTTGTTCCTGTTGCAGCATTAACCATTGCATTTTCACATAATCTCGCGCATGTCCCCAATCACGCAGGGCATCCATATTGCCAAGATATAAACACTTATCTAAACCTTGAGCAATATTAGCAATTGCCCGGGTTATTTTACGGGTAACAAAAGTTTCACCACGCCGAGGGGATTCATGATTAAATAAAATACCATTACTGGCATGTAAACCGTATGCTTCACGATAGTTTACCACCATCCAATAAGCATACAACTTGGCAACACCATAAGGTGAACGAGGATAAAAAGGTGTAGTTTCAGTTTGCGGTGATTCTCTAACGTCACCATAAAGTTCAGAAGTAGAAGCTTGATAAAATCGTGTTTTCTTTTCCAAGCCTAAGAATCGAATAGCTTCAAGTAGCCTTAAGGTACCAAGACCATCGACATCAGCGGTGTATTCCGGACATTCAAATGAAACGGCAACATGACTTTGGGCACCTAAATTATAAACTTCATCCGGTTGGATTTTTGATAGCAAGCGCGTCAAATTTGAAGTATCGGTTAAATCACCGTAATGAAGGAAAAAACTTGGACTACCTGAATGTAAATCTTGATAAATATGATCAATACGTTCGGTATTTAAAGAAGATGATCGACGTTTTATGCCATGAACTTCATAGCCCTTGCCTAATAAAAACTCTGCCAGGTACGAACCATCTTGGCCAGTTACACCCGTAATTAACGCCACTTTTTTTGTCATTCTATTTTTCCCTGAAACAACGGATTAGCTGTAGTTTATAGCGGTAACAAACCTAGCATCAATAAATAAAATAGTAGATTATTTCTTCATAACCACATGACTTGATGAAAGATTAATTAATTTACCACACAAAAAAAGTCAACACTTTACAGTGTTGACTTTTTATTTTTCAATATAAAATATTATTTTACTTTTCGTACAACAAGCCCAAACAAACCCATTAGCATAAGAGCGAAAACACTTGGCTCTGGAACTTGTGTCACGCTGGCTGTATCAATAAAGCCACCATTGCCATTTACAGTACCAAAACCAGAAAAAGCAAATGTCATAGTGCTGCTTGTAGCTTCAAACACGCCGGTATACTGTTTCCAACCGTCATCATCTGTTCCTACAACATTAACCCATTCATTTGTATTAGAATCGGCTGTAATAACGATATTTTGCATTAAATCAAATCCAGACAGGTCACCTTCAAACCAATAAGCATTTATACCATTATCATCGTCAGCGTCTGTTCTAGGTTGATAGTAAAAAGATAACTCATAAAACATGCCTTCAATTAAATCATTTAATGTTTGACCAATAGCACTATTATATGTTGCACCTCCAACATCAAGATCTAATTCGACAAATAAACCGCCAGAATGAGCCTCTACACCACCAGTATTAGCACCAGTATGCAAGACTTCAACATAACTATCACCCATTAAAGGAAGTGTTGTCCATCCAGGTATCGAGGTAAAAAGCCCCCAATTATTAAAGGTATTCTCATCTAGCTCATCTAAATATGGTTGTGCATAAGCATCATAAATTTCGGCACTTTGAGAATGATCAACTACATCAAAATCACCATTAACTAACAAACCTGCATTAGCAGAAAGTGATAGAAAAACACCGACTAAAATTAAACTTCGAATAATTAACTTCACAACTTCCATTCCTTATAATTAAACTTAAACTTTCGTAAAACACTTGAGTCATTCCATTTATAACAACTTCAGAGCACAAATCATGCCATATACAAAAAGTCTGAAATTACAAAGGCTTACAAACAACCTATAAACATTTAACGTTATTTAACTATATATTTGTAAAAAAAACTGACACTAGATTGCACATTTATCTACACCTAGCTTTCCAAACGCACGAACAAACGTCAAACTTATATAACAATTCTATCAGAATATCCCCCTTGGTAATGATTTAAATACTTTTATTTTCAAATCATCAACAAAACGATCAATTACTCTATCTAAATTAAGGTTTTCGACTGCATATTTTCGAGCTTCCTTATTTATTAGCCTTGTATTTCTTTCTGTACATTCAATCAATTTATTGATGAATGCTTCAAGATTTTCAGGCTCAACACAATTATAAATCAAAGGATATTTTTCAGCAATTTTCCCTAATTCGGTATCTGGCTCAGTCGTTACCAGAGCATGCCCACCTGCAGACAATATATTAGTTAATTTCGAAGGTAACACAGCATCAGCTGCCCCTGCTCTCTGCACTACTAGATGCACGTCAGCAGCTGCTAATATTTCCGGCATTAAACGCCATGGCTGCAATGGTTTAAAATATACATTAATCAGATTCTTATCTTTCGCCATTTGTTGAAGAGTGTCGCTATATGCCCCATTTCCGATGATTACAAATTTAAGTTCCGACCGGTGGATTAAAGCCTCTGCAGCACTTATAACTATTTCCAATCCTTGTTTCTTACCTAAATTGCCAGAATAAAGGATAATCTTATCCTGTTGTTCAAATCCCCATTCAGTACGTAATTTAGTTCCCGATATATTCGGGGTTATAAAGTCAGTATCTGCCCAATTTGGAAAAAACAGCAAATCTTCCTTTTTAACACCTTTAGCATGAGCCTTTTCAAGCATGCTATAAGAAATAGATGAAACAACATCAAAACGTTTAAGTAACCACTTTTCCATAGCATAGATAACAGTTTTTAATCGCCCTGTATTTCCCATGCCTAAACCAAACATAGCGTCAATTTCAAAATCTTGAATATGCATAATTGCTTTTGCACCTGTAATTTTACAGTACAACAGTGCGGCAGGTGCACAAAATAAAGTAGGTTGTACTAGAAATAAAGCATCAGGTTTTAACCTTAGCAAGGTTATCAAACGCAGTAATGAACTGAAAGAAAAACTGAAGAGATGTATTAACCGGCTAAACGTGGTTACTTTTTTTGGAATATATAAAGGGCAGCGATAAATATAAACACCATCGACACTATATTTTTTAGACCATTTATTTTTAAAACCTTTATGGCATTGCCACTCAGGGTAATAAGGTATTGCTGTCACTACATGAGCCTCAATGCCTCTTTTTACTAAAGCTGGTGCCAATTCCCCATTATATTTACCAATACCGGTAAGTTCAGGGCTATAATTCAAACTATAAATTAATATTTTCAACGAAGACTCAACCCTGTAAAAACTTCTAATATTTCTATTCGCTCCTCGTTATTAGCTACCCCTTCCATTAAATTTTCAGCTTCATAAACACGCAAATCAACCAAAGAACGATACCAATACCCTTGAAAAAAATGAAAAACAAATCCCTGGACACCATCAAGAAAACCCAATCGAATAAAGTAACGGTATAAAAAATACAATAAAGGTCGAATAAATAGGGGAAGTTTATTATAAATACTTTCTTTAACTGCTCGTTTAATTTTTGCCTGGGAACTTTCTTTTTCTAGTTTTAGTGCATTGTCAAACGTAAATAGACCATACTTTTTATCAAGAATATCTATCATCTCTCGGTCAGCATACTTATTATGTTTATCAGTCCACCAGCGTGTGTTATTTAGATTATCATCGACAATATGTCCATTTAATTTGTCCGTATTTCCTGTTCCATCAAGTACAATATGCTCATCCATCCAGCGATTTTCTATACGACCCTTTCCAACTCGCCATATTCGTAATAAATTTAAGGGGTACACAGCACCTTTTTTAATCCATCGCCCAAGAAAAAAATATTTTCGACGAATATAAAAACCGATAGTATCTGTACCTGCATCTAAAAGAGCCAGAGGGAGTTCATTTTGAAGATCTATCTGAATATACTCATCAGCATCCATTCTCATAACCCATTCAGTATTTATTGGACAATTGTCCAATGCCCACTGAAACTGATCGGCATAATTTTTCCAATTACGTTGATAAACCTTAGCTCCAAAGCTTTCACAAATTTTTACAGTATCATCAGTTGAAAAACTATCAATGATAAAAATGTTTTCTGTGGTCGACTGCAAAGATTTAATACAACGAGAAATATGTATTTCTTCATTAAAGGTTAAAATAATAACACTTAAAAATTCTTTCTTGTTGGTAATTGAAGTCAAGTCCATAGTTCCTGTTTTTTTCTTATTTTAACTTTTATTGCAGGGTTACCAGTATAAACTCCCCAAGCCTCTAATTCTTTAAATGCAACAGCTCTTGCTCCCAAAACAGCTCCTTCACCAACCTTAACACCGGGCCCGACAAATGCCTCCGCAGCAACCCAAGAGTGCTCACCAATTTCAATTGCTTTTATCACTAAATCAAAGCATTGAGTTTCATAATTGTGAGTACCTGTACAAATATGGGCCGCTTGAGATATCAAAGCATGTTTTCTTATATAAACCATGCCTTGATTGTATATAACCGTATCATTTGCAATACAAGAGCCTTCTTCCATTACTAAATTCCATGGAATCCAAACTTTAGCTTTAGGATAAATGGTTACTTTTTTATGAATTTTTGCGCCAAATAATTTGTATAAACCTATTCTCCATAGATTTAAATTTTTTGGTGTATATCGTATCAATATAAAATAAATCACATTCCAAAACAGACGTAAACATCTATTTGATAATGAAAAGCTAGCACTATTACGGGTTTTTCTATTTCCTACTAAATCATTCATTTTAGTATCTTTTTAATTTTTTAATTTTTCGCGACTAAAATTATAAAAATTAGAGTGTGGATACACTTGATTAGATATATCCCCCCCTTTCTTATCGTATTCAACGCCTACGGCTTTATAATTATTATTGTGCAAAACGTTCACCAAGCTACCATTACCAGAGCCAATATCAACTACTCTTAATAGTTGACTTTCTTTTAGTAAATCAAGAGTCTTAGGTATTATATAGCCACAAGACTCTGGCGATACAGTATCATTCCATCCATAACTATCGACATTATTATCACTCATAAACTTTCCTATTCATGCTAAACTCTACGTTTCAACTATTCCATTTTTAAGCTTTTTTGGTGGTAAACCTTTTTTTGAATAATTTTTTATTTCTAACAAGTGCTTATCTTCATCACTTTGTGAACTAAACCTTTTTCTAATAAATTTACTTGGAACCCCTGCAACAATACAACACGGAGGAACTGATTTGGTTACAATGCTTCCAGCTGCGACAATAGCTCCATTTCCTATCGTAACACCTGCCATAATAATAGCTCTATGACCAATCCAAACATCATGCCCAATCGTTGTATCTTTCAACTTAGGTCTTCCTGAAAAAACAATAGGACAACCTGACTTTTCAAATAAATGATCGCCACCTAATATCGATACTTGCGTTGCTAACATAGTATAATTACCAATATTTACCTTTTCACAAATTGATGCGCCTTTACCGATATAACCAAATCCCCCCATACTTAAATCTTTAGAAATATAGCTACCGTATTTAACATCTGTCGACGTAGACACATTAAACAATAATCTAGGCCACAATTGAAATAAATTTCGAATCGATCTTATAAATAATTTAACTTTCATTAGTCCCTTCTATTGCACGTCGTATTAATTTTGCTTGAATTTTGGGGGTATACCTTTTCTCAATTTCTTCAATACAATTCATACGGATATTTCCAATGGGTTCATTGATAAATTCTAAGGTAACTTGGTATAAAGATTCAAAGGAATCTCGTTCAAACAAACGGCCTGTTTTCTTATCTATAATCGCTTCAAATTCAGGCATTTGATGATTCACATCACTATGGGTAATGACAGGAACACCATATCCTAAACAATGCATTGCAGTAAGCCCTACTTCTCCAGGAGAAATACACACATCACTACTACTAATAAGAGAAGCCAATATGGTTTCGTCATGACACGCTCCATAAAAATTTACGAGAGGCTCTATCTCTTTATGTTTAGTCAATTCAACCAATTTATTTTTAGCTTCACCATCTCCGACAAATAACAAATTAACGGGTATACCGTTTTTCTGCAAAGTAGCAACTAACTCTAATAACATTTCTAATTTTTTATGATACGTTAATCGCCCAACATAAAGTAATTGAGGGTACTCGGGGGAATTAAACAACTCTTTTTTTACTTTTTTCTGCTGCTGTTCAGTAATTGCATCTCTTAATTGTTTTTGATGGTCATAATCTAAAGAATTATAAATCACATGAAGCTTCTCAGCGGGTAAGCCTTTTTTCAATAAATTACTTCTGGCATGATGACCATAAAGTAACAAACCATTTGCCAGAAAATAAAAATATAATTTCAACCGTTCTTTTAATGAATCATCTCGAACAAAACCATGTGTCCAAAAATAAACTTTCCCTCCCATAACTCGAACCAACAAGGCAGACAACCAAGTCGATATAAAATATGGGCTTGCTAAAAAGATAACGTTTTTAAATTTTCGTTTAAAAATTAATAAAAGTAATTTTTTTTGCCACAAAGTCTCCTTACCAAACCAGCAGTTGACTAACTTAACATGTTCACTCGAATGAAAACTTTCCTCTAGGGATATTATTTCAATGTCGTTATTAGCGTTTTCACCAGCAGCGAGCATAACATCACCTGCCAACAACAACTCATCAAAAACAGCTTTCCTATAATGGGGAATATAGTGATATACAATTAATGTTTTTTTCATAGTAAATCACTAACCTTCACAATATGATTCATACTAATCATAAATAAACTAACACTCCATCATCCCCTTTTGCGCACAAAACAGCGTTTATGCATAATTATGTAATTTCACCTTTGGTATTTTAATATCTAGGTCTGAATAATATTTATAATTATTCATAATTGCTAAGAAAAAACCAAATAAAATAGAGCTAGATAATTCGCCAAAAATAGCAGAAGTTATATTCAATAAAAAAACAACTGAGATAAACAATATAAATAGCCTTAACTTCCCCAATGCAGTTAATCTTTTAGATCCAATAATAAACATAGAAAAAAAACGTAACATAAGCCAGATAGTTATAATATAACCAAACGATATGACCATATATAATAAAGAATTATCTCTTATACTCCCATCTATGCATGCAACAAAAGCATGACAAAACTCAATATCTGCTAACTTATAATATCCAACACCACTAGGTATGATAAAATAATAAAAATTATCAATAATATATCCGTAATAACTTAACCTCACAGATTCAGAATCCGAAACATCTCTGTATTGAATATAATTCCATAAATCAATCCATTTGTTAACACCATGAATCATATGACTTTCACTTGAACTATAATAAGAGGATATTAGAGGCAATACTGATAATCCAGCCAAAGCTAAAACACCTCCTATTAAAACACCTTTTATTATATTTTTCGTTGTTGTTCCTCTACCTTTTAAAGATAGAAGCCAAATAAAAGCAAGTACAACTAAAACTATATTGGCTCTATATAAAGAATATGCCCCAAACACCGTAAACCCACATAAACAGATCACAATAAAATAGTTGTATCTCAAACGTCTCATTATTAATAATGAAACCCACATACCTATCATTGGAAAATATTTCTTAACACTATGTGTTTCTAACAAAAACGCATAAAAAACGGCATAAAAAACAAATATAAAAAGAGTAAACAACAAGGCAAACATTATTCTTTTTTCGTATTCCTCTTCCTTAGTCGTTTCAGTTATATTGAGAAAGAACATCGCTAATAAAATTGCAAAAAAACACCTTATCTCAGAATATATATGTAAAACATTATTCCCAAAAAGTAGTCCGATTAGTGCTAAGAAAACAATTAACATACCAATAAGTAAATATTTTGTTGCTAATATTTCCTTAAGTCCACTAACTCTAATAGAAATAAAAATAACATATAACCCCAATCCAATTTCTGGAAAGTAGCTTCCTCCAAAATTAAACAAGTAAAATGCACCAATAGGAGAAAAAATTAAGGCAAGAAAAAATGGAGCTATTAATGTACTAATATTCATATATCTTCACATTTTCTCTCGATATAGACACGCCAGAGTTTGGCTAAATTTTAAAACCGAACTGTCACCTAAAAAACGTCGATTATCTTTTTGACAATAGCAGCGGCTATTAATTATTGCATTCAAAACCTTTACACTATCAGAAGCTTCAGCCACTGAACCTAAATTATATTTATTAATAGTTTCAGAAAGCACATTTTGATTAGTCGCAACAATAGGTACTCCAATCACGCCAGCTATAGTTAGCGGCCCACTTTGACCTGAAAAATTTGGTCGATATAATAACAAAAGGACATCAGCAGCAGAGAAAATATCATTGACTTCATCATCGTCGATAAACCTATTCATGATATGTAGTCTATTTTCATTATCAGTAGCTATATTTTCCAATGTTTCATAACTAATATCTCCCTCTTTACCTGCAATTAACAAATGATAATTATTGGGTAAATTCTTTAATAATTTAACCGCTATATCAGCTCCTTTATCATACCGAGTTCCACCGAAACACAATAATAATTGATCATCATGAGCCAATTTCAATTTGCTTCTAATATCATTACGTCCAACTTCTGAAAATTTATAATCTTCAGATACAGGATAATTAATAGCGGTTACTGAGCCTTTTTCCAGTTTATTAATTTCATCAGCGATAAAATCTGAATGTACAATTAATTTTACATCATGTTTAAGTAGTTTTTTTAGTAAAAACCTTTCGAATCGAGCCGCAATTTTTTGTTTTATACTTTGGCAGAATGACGGCAGCATATATGCCCAATGCAAGGTTGCCAATATAGGTATTTCAAATTGTCGACCACTGAAAAATAAAGCACGAATAAGACGATCAACATATAAAAAGTGGATCAAATCACTATTATTATTTTTTGCCAGAATAAAAACCTGTTTACAAAAAGTAATTCTATTAAATTCGCGACGAACAAGCTTACAGTTAGTATCAAGAACCAACGGTGTAACTGACTGTACTTTATCTTTTATTTTTTCACATATTTGAGGTGCACCAACAAAATGGATTTTTATATTATGGGTATCAAACTCACTGATTGCGTTAAGGAGATATTCCATATGATGACCTGTAGCTATATGCTCAACTAAAGTAACCGTCAATCCGCTTTCACTGTTCATACAATGCAAGTTACCTTATTTATAAATTTCATTTTAATCTTCGAATCCTTTGTAATAAGTGGTGTAAAGTTACCATTATTTTATGTACTAATTTATAGCTTACCGAAGATTTTGCTCTAAAATGTAATTCAATCATCGCAATAGATTTGTTTACTTTGATTAATTCATCTTTTTGATTTGGAACAGCCACATTGTACTTAGTAACTAAATTTGTAAGTAGAGATTGGTCATGTCGATGCTCAATAAAATCTGCATGGTTAACAAGTCCGTCTCTATTAGTATCATCTGAAATTAACGCTCGTTGACAAGATACGTCTAACCAGTCTTGTAAAAGACTTCTGCTTGATTCACTATTTGTCCATAATGAAATAGTCGCCTGTACTTGAGGTGTATTCCAAAATTCTTCACTGTCACAATTCATTTCAGCAAAAGCTTCTTTTTTTGTCCACTTTCTATTCTTTCCATGCTCCGGAACATATACACCTGGCATACAGCCGTGGGTTACAGCATAATTTATCAACCATCGAGGATAGATGAAGTTATTATATCGATAACCAAAACCGCAGTCCTGATAAATTAAAATGTCTCCTGCTGGAATTTCTTTCAACCTTTCTAAAATGTAATATGGCTTCCAAGCCCAATAACCTGCACCACGAGGTTCTTGTAATAAGTCTTTATTGGTTTGGTAAAAACGTGTTCTTTTTAAATCGTCATCTGTGTATATTTTTAAACTTTTCGGCTTTAAAAATGATTGTACAAACCATGTGTTTCTTTTGATGTTCTTCTTAAAATCACCCGCAGCAAAGCTGATAAAATGGATATTATTTGGCATTATGAAAATCTCGTCGCTTTACCCCTAGAAATAGAATGATGGAAGAGGTAGATATTCTAGCAACTATCATTGCAACCATTATACCTGCAACACTGGAGTCAAATAAGTTTGAATAGATTAAAACAACTAAAACTATCGATTCTATTATCAAAGCTTTACCTATAAATGTAAACACGCCGTATCCCATTAACATAACGATACAAGCTTGATTTAATGCAATAGTTATAAAATAAATAGACATTAAGCTAAGCTCTAACTTAGAAAAATGAAACTCTCCGTTTGACCATAGTTTAAAGGCAAGTTCACCAAACAGAACAACAAAAGCCATCAAAACAATACTATAAAGAAGAAAAGATACAAATAATTTATTTCTTGTTTTTTCTACCCATGTATTATTTTTACTTTTGATAGCTTGAGTAATAATAGGCCATAGAGGTTGTTGTATCGTGGCAAAAAATGTTCCTGCAAGCATAAAAAAACGAAAAACAAGTTCCAATTTAGCAGTGTCAATTAAACTAAAACTTGCCATTGTAACCATCACCACACTCTTGTTAACAATAACAGAGACTTGAATCAATAAATTAGATAATGTTATAAAGGTAAGTACTTTATATAGTCTAAATGTTGGTTTTCTTTTACCTACATTATAATTAATTAAATTTACGGTTTTATTTCTATTCAAATAAAATGTATTTAACAACTTACTCACCAGTATTGGAAGATATGTAACGACAATAACGATATGAATGGCAAACTCTGTACTAAATTCAGAAAAAGATAATAGATATATAAATATGATACTTATAAAAGTAGCTAACGAAGCCCATAAATTGTTGTAGTGCTGCTCACCCATCCCTTGTCTAATAGAGTCAGTAAGGGAGTAATAAATAATGGGTAAGCAAAATAACAACATGGTAAAAACATGATTATAGGAAAAAAGATAAATTTTTGGTGAATCAGAAAAGAGATAAAATAAAGCAAATACAATAATAACGAAAGAGATAAGCCCAAGATTTATTTTTTTAGCTGTACGGATAAAGCGCCCACTGATTGCCGTAATATTATTACGAGCAATAATCCGGGTGACGCCAGGATTTATCCCGCCTGAAATCAGAAATACCCAGCCAAAAAGAGCGACTAATGTGGAATAAAGACCAAAACCTTCCGCACCTAAAAACGATAATAATAGGGGGAGCGAAATAATTTGATACACCAAGCTAATGACTTTGGAAACCATAGAACTTGCAATTGCTTTTTTTAAAATTAGCGTTTTTTCGTTGGAAGACGGCATATAAGATTCAATATTTCAAAATAATCGACTTAGCTTTAATACAAAACATAGAGGCTCTAGATAATTTAACAGATGAATGGCAGTGACACAATTAGCAACAAATGTTATACATTCATAACATTATAAAAAACAAAGCCCATTACTTTTAATTCGGTGCTATCTTTTCATTATCGTAGGAAACTATTTGTGGCTGGTCATTTTGACATTCAAATAAAAAAATGGATATTGACTAGTTTATGCTATCTCGCTATTTTCGTCATCTACGCTGCCGATCCCATCAACATATTTCCCCCTGGCCTATTAGATCGTGTAGAACAAGAATACGATGAAGATGCCCGTGAGCGTGTCCAAGAGTGGCAATCTTTAGTGAACAGCCAACAAGACAGTTCAGAAAAAAACAAACTTAATCGTGTTAACCGATTCTTCAATAAAGTGCGTTTTGTTGACGACATCAGGGTTTGGCGCCAGGAAGATTATTGGGCAACGCCTGTTGAATTTTTAGGACGAAACGCTGGCGATTGTGAAGATTTTACTATTGCCAAATATTTCACCCTTCGTGCATTAGGTGTGCCTGCTGAAAAATTAAGATTAATGTATGTACGGGCTTTACGTTTAAAGCAATCTCATATGGTATTGGCTTATTTTGAACAGCCAGATTCAATGCCATTAATACTCGATAATATTAATAAAAAAATCCTTCCCGCCAGCTATAGGAAAGATTTACAACCCATTTATAGTTTTAACGGTGATGGTTTATGGGCGGCAAAAGCACAAGGGCGAGGCAGAAAAATTAAAAATAAAGGTGGCCATAGCTTATGGGAAAGTTTAATGAACCGAATTGAGCGAGGCCAATAATGATTATTTACTTGAACTAACCCTTTACTTGAATTAACACTTTGAAAGATGAATAAAACAATATACAGAGAACACAAATTATGAGTTTATCTAAACAGCTATATTTAGGATTGTTGCTGGTACTGACATTAGTTTTTGTCGGTACTTTATGGATCAATGTTAATAACACCCGTAATTATATAGATACCCAGCTTGCTTCGCATGCGCAAGATACCGCCACCTCTTTAGGTTTGTCTATTAAACCTTTTATTGGCAATCCCGATGATTTGCCTATGGTCGACGGCATGATAAATACTATTTTTGACCGCGGTTATTATCAACAAGTTATTCTTAAAGATAATAAGGGTAAAATCATTTTAGAAAAAAACAATCCTATCGTGTTTGATGATGTGCCTGACTGGTTTGTTAACATTTTTTCCTTAACACCTCCGCAAGCGTCAACCGAAGTACACGACGGCTGGATGAAACCCAAAACACTTAGCATTATCAGCCACCCTGGTTTTGGTTATAGGCAACTGTGGCAAAGTGCAATAAAAAGCACTTGGATGATATTGGGTTTATTTTTGTTTGCCGGCACTTTAGTTACCATAATATTAAGAACCATTACTGAGCCGATCAAAAAAGCGGCCGAACAAGCAAATGATATTTGTCAGGGTAATTTCGTTCAAATTGACGATATACCTAAACCTATCGAGCTAAGTTTATTTGTCAATGCGATGAATAGAATGTCGAGAATTCTGCAAAATATGTTTAATGAATTAACTCAGCAAACTGAAAAATATCAACGTTTCGCTTTTGTCGATGAATTAACAGGCTTAGCAAATCGTCGAGCTTTTAATAATCAATTTAAATCATTACTAGCCAATAAAGAACATAATAATGCTGGGTTCTTAATGATTGTTCGCTTATCAAGTTTGGATACTATCAATAAAACAAATGGTTACGTTGCCGGTGATGAATACGTAAAAAAGGCAGTTGAATTGATTAATAAAACCCTAGTTAAAATTAATGGCGATATTAACAATGAACTTACAGCCAAGCACAAAACTTATCGATTAGCGGGATCCGACTTCGCCATTATAATGCAAGACTGTACCCAAAATGAGTGTCAGCAAGCGACCATTGAACTGATGTATTTATTTAATCAGACATCCGTACCAGCGTATAGTCAGTCTGCTATAGAGGCTACTGAACAAGAGCAATTAAACAATTTTGCTCATATAGGTATAACCAGTTACTCAACCAACAGTGAAATGCCTAAAGTATTGGCACAAGCAGATAACGCTTTAGTGAAAGCGTTGACAGATAAAAACAACTGGCAGTTTTCAGATGAACTTGCCCTGCCCCAAGGCAATACTGTTTGGAAGCAACAATTAGAACAACTACTTGAAAATGAAAAGGTGATCTTGGTTGCGCAAGCAATTACCGATAAAAATAATAAAGTATTAACTCATGAAATTTATGCTCGTTTTAATCATACCGAGCACAATACCCCAATTCCAATGGCTCAATTAATGTTAGTTGCTGAACGTCTTAACTTAGCCGAAAGTTTTGATAAATTAGTGATCAAAAAAGCGTTAACCCAAGTTAACAAAACACACAGTGATATTGCTATAAATTTAAGCTCTGCATCTTTGGGGCATATCAGTTTTTGTCATTGGCTAATCGCTGAATTAGCTTTGTACACAGACATTTGTAAACTGTTAACTTTTGAAATAAGTGAACAAAGCCTTATTCAATATGCTGAAAACGTTTGTCTGATAACTAAAGAACTCAAAGCCCTAAACTGTAAAATAACCCTAGAACATTTTGGCGCAAGCACCTCCTCTTTTACTCATTTAATGCAAATAAAGCCCGACCATGTGAAAATTGATGGCAGTTATAGTCAACAAATAGAACAATCAACGGAGAATCAATTATTTGTTCAGTCTTTAGTGAATATTGCCCACAGTTTACAAATAACAGTCATTGCTGAATTAATTGAAACAGACAGCCAACAGCAACAACTTGAATCGCTTTTTGTTGATTACTTCCAAGGCTACAATATAGATAAACCAAGCATTTGGTGATCTAAAAGATGAATTATACCAAACAACAAATGAATTGTTGATTTTTTACACAGCTGCGTTTAAAATCATTTTTATGTGTTCTAATGATTAGAACTATCACTGGAGAAAATTATGAGAAAAGTAGTATTGGGCGTAGCCCTAAGTCTTAGTATGGCCAGTATGACAACATTAGCGGAAGAAGCTAGTCAGGCCGGTGGTAATGTAACGGATGCAAACTGTACTGACTTTAGCCTAGTGCTTAACAACCAAGTAGCGAACATAACAACCACGGTTACACAATTACTTGGCTTCAGCAGTTGTTCAACAATTGCCGATCAAGTTATTGAAACAGCCATTTCAGTGACTCAAGCAGCAGATCATCAAGCTATTTTACAAGCCGCTTCTGATACTGGTGTTATAACACCTACTGATGCGCTAATCGCTGCCATTGCTGGCGGTGGTGATGTAGCAACATTAACTGAGCCTACTGCCGCTGGTGGTTCTACAATTGTAGCAGCCTCTGCAGCAACCTCGCCCCCAGTAATTGGTGGTCGCAACGGCGGAACAGGTATTGGTGAAGTAGCTTCTGCGAATTAAACTGTTAACATAGTAATTAATATTTTGTAAAGGTTCCTAGCGAACCTTTTTTGATGTCTATACCTTTATAATTATTTTGTATTATTACTAGGATAATGTTGAGTTATGTTTGGTACAGCTTAACTAGCTCTGCTTTTTAATCGTATTTTCGACAAAACAACAATAATAAATTCAATTTATGAAAAATATCAATAAAGCACAATTTTATTGCTTTCTTATGCTGATTTTTTGGCTGCCTATTCCGTTAGGCTCAAACCGACCTTGGGCTTGGTCAATCATTGAAATTGTCGCCTTTTCATTGTTAGCGTTTCACTTATTGCTTGCGGCTAAAAACAATGAAAACATCTGGCCACGTTTTAGCGCTTACAAACCTTTAATAATTACATTTTCAATTGTTCAAATTTGGCTTTTGATGCAAATAATTCCTTTACCAAATTCACTTTTATATTCGTTAAGCCCTAATTTAGCTGACATTTATAGTTATTATCCGAGTACATTTAACACCTTATCTTTAGATCCAAGTGAAACCAAAGTATCATTATTTAAAGGCTTATCTTATTTAGCTTTAATGCTACTTTCAATTTTACTGGTTACCTCTGAAAAAAGGCTTAAACAGCTGTTATTGGTGATAATATTATCCGGCACCTTTCAGGCCGTTTATGGCAGTTTACAGGCAATGTCTGGCGACAGTTTGTCTTGGGTGATAGGAGTAAAAAACAGTACCATCGCTACTGGTGGTTTTATTTACAAAAATCATTTTGCCAACTTTTTATTACTGTGCATTTCTATCGGTATAGGCTTCTTAGTTGCCAGTTTATCTAGTAATACCTCAGGCTCTACTAGGGTAAAATTACGCAATATGATCGGTGCACTCATTCAAGGTAAAGCCGTGATCAGAATTGCGCTGGCATTAATGGTTATTGGCTTAGTTATGTCTCGTTCCAGAATGGGTAATGCTGCCTTTTTCACGGCAATGAGCTTTACTGGCATTTTCGCATTTTTCTATTTTAAACATCGCAGTAAAGGCTTAACCATTTTATTGATCAGCCTGTTTATTATTGATACTTTCATCCTTGGCGCTTGGTTTGGCCTAGATAAAATAAAAAACCGCATCCAACAAACAAATTTTAACCAAGAAACACGCGATGAAGTAAATGTATACGGTGTAGAGTTAATCAAAAAATTTCCGCTCACCGGCACCGGTGCCGGAAGTTTCTATACTGTTTTTCCTATGGTAAAAGGCAATGACATACCGATATTTTATGATCATGCTCATAATGATTATTTACAGTTTGCCATTGAATTTGGTTTACCGGCCACCCTATTCCTAGGCCTGATAGTTTTATGGAGCCTTTGGCAAACAATTTATACGATGCGACATCGGCGAAATAACCTGATGAAAGGCACCGCATTTGGCTGCATGATGGCCATTATTGGCATGCTGATCCATATTACTGTTGATTTTAATTTACAGGCACCTGCCAATGCGGTGTATTTTATACTTATAATCACCCTCGCATGGCAATCAAGATATTTATTACGGTATAAGAAAACTATTAAAGGACTCTAATTTCATGAAAAAAAAATACCTGAACAAGATGTTTGCAATTTCTATATGTTCAATGTTCAGCATTGGTTCCGTCACTGCCACAGAGCAGCCTAACGCTGAAGATTTAGTTGGCAAGATTTTTGGCGGCTTACACGCCCTGCATATTAAAACTGATGACGACCGACTCATCACCTCTGATCCGTTATCAGCTATGGATTACGGTAATGGTTTTGGTGGAGAAATTGGTTATCGCTGGCTGCCGTCCACTGAATTTAGATTTACCCATAGTCAATTTAAGCTAACTAGTGAAAACGACGGCTATCCAGAGCCTGATGGTACATCCAATGCGCTTGATATTTTGTATTTCCCTACCGAGAAAAATTTCTACTTATTAACCGGCGTTAATAATTTAGATATTGGCAGCTCACAAATATCAGCTAACTTAGGTGCTGGTTATCGTTATTACCTTAGCGAACGTTCTGCTATTTACATTGAAGGTAAAGCAAATTACCAATTTTCTGAGCGTTATGATGAATTTACCTCACAAATTGGTTTTGTCTATTTCTTCGGTGATAACGCTGATTATAAAAATAATAAGCCAAGTAAAATAGCGGCTATTGATAGCGATAAAGACGGTGTTTTTGATAATAAAGATCAATGCCCTAGGACGCCAATGGTTGATAAAGTTAATACTATAGGCTGCACAATCTTTGCAGATCGTTTTATCACTCAACAATTATTAGTTAAGTTTGATCACAACAAAGTAATTATTAAACCTCAATATAATATTGAAATTGCAAACATAGCTGATTTTCTTAATGAAAATAAATCACTGTCAATGACAATTGAAGGGCATACTTCAAGTTTAGGAGCTGATTTATACAATAAAACCTTATCTCAACAACGTGCTCAGGCTATTGTTGACATTTTGATCAAGGAACATAATATTGATAGCGCTCGTTTATCTGCTGTTGGCTATGGCGAAGAACAATTAAAAAACAGCGCAAATACTAACGCTGCTCACGCTGAAAACCGTAGAATTGAAGCCAAATTAGAAATAACTCACAAAGTAGCAGTTAAACGCTAAGGATTAATATATACCCAGCCACTTCAAAATGCGAGTTTCAGGATTTTGAAGTAACTTGGCTATACGCTAAACAAAAAAAGCTAAGTGTATTTTTAAACACCTAGCTTTTTATTTATTAACTAGCTCAACAAACGAATAGCCATGTTAAACATGCTATGCAGTTGCCAAACCTTCACTACATGTTATTGATAGCTCTTTAGGTTTATACTCACTTGCTGCATAAATACCTAGCTCTTTTAATATCTGCATATCCGCGTCAGTTATTACCTCTTCTGCGTATAGTTTTATATTGAGCAATACGGTTAGTTCTTGTAATGCTTGTACTAATCGTTGTTTCGGTGCTTCGACAGCAATATTTAGGGTTTGCTCTTTCGTTAATCTGACCGCATCTACTTTAATGCCTTGCAAGGCTTTGAGCGATAATATAGTAGGATCATAACGCTTGATAATCACCGAGCTACCTAGCTGATGTATGGTATCAATAAATTGCTTAAAAGCTGGTTGTTGTCTAACGACGGCATAAGCGGTGATGCTAAAAACAAGTTGTGGGGCAATATGTTTGTTATCTACTAGCTTCTTTGCCAACCAATGCATGAAATCAGCATTACTTATTGAGTCGATTGATAGGTTAACTAACAGCTGATGGTTAAAATGTTGTTGTTCAATATCGATAATTATTTTATTAATCACCTGTTGATCAAAACCAACATGTAACTGAAATTTTTCAATAATAGAAATAAATGTTGCCATAGCAACGTTGTTACCATGCTGGTCTTGTACTCGGGTAAATGCCTCTACCATGACCATGTGATCACTATTATCTGCCACTGTTAACAATTTACTTGGTTTGACATAATCAATGATAAAATTACCGGTAGTAACACATTGCTCGGCTAATTGACGCCATTGCTGCAGATCAAGTGCTTGGGCTGATTTTTGATTAATAACGGCTTCATTGGGGCCGATTTGTTTGGCCGACTCTAAGGCTTCATTGGCGGCATGTAGTACCGTGGTAATATCGCTATCTGGTTGAAAAGCGCCGACGCCTATATGAGCCATATCGGTAAGATTGAATTTTGGGGTCAATAGATTCAACTTATGGGTCAATGCTGTTGCTACAATGACCGCATCCTTATTGCTAGCATTAGTAAGTAATAAAGAAAATTCTCCACCAAAAAAGCGATAAGGGCTTATCTGGTATGACTTTTCTCTTTTTTCTTTACTACATTGAACCAAGATTTTAGCAACATCTTTAATAATGTTATCCACCTCATTATGTTCATGTGTGGTCGCGATGTGATTTAAGTTATTTATTTTAATGATGAAAACATAACCTTGCTGAGCTAGTGCTAAAGACTGGTTAAAATCTATATCAAAAGTAGGCTTTAATGCTAATTGGGTTAGGGGATCAATATTAATTTCTTCATGCATCCGCATAACTTCTTTGTTTAGGGTATCTATATAACGATTTAATTTTCCAGACATATCATTTATTGCCAAAGTAACCATTTTAAATTCCTTAGTTTTTGGAATAACAGTTACCTGTTCGAATATACCTTTGCCTATTTTTTCAACGGAATTTTGAATATCAATTAACGGCTGCAGTATCTTATGTAAGAAAATATTGAGTATTAACATGGCGATAATTAATGCCACCAAAGAATACCAAAAAGCTTGGTTTACATATTGAAAAAGCCGATTATAAACATCCGCAGGATTAGAGCTAATAGATAAATAGGCGATTTTTTTCCAACCATTGCTAAGTTCAACTTTAGCAATATCAATAGTGATAGGTAATAAATCTACAAACCATTGTGGGGTTTGTTCAAATTTATTTTCTCGGCTATCCTTAAATAGCAGTCGCTTTATCGGAATGAACGCTGTGCCTTTAACGAGGGGTGCATCATTTCGGTTTGTCGCATTTATTTCAACTGGGCTAGCTTGAAAATCTATCTGTATGACGGTGTCATCAATAAAGTTCTCATGCGGTAAAAAACGCAGCCATTCAATGGTGTTACTATGTTGATTATTTTCTTTATTATGTTGAAGGGCTGCTAAGCGTGAACGTAGCTCAGTTTGAGCTACGTTAGTGGTTAATTGCCCATGTTTTTTGTCAACATAAATACTTTTTAGCGCCCATTGCCCCTGAGCAAAGACTTTATTGCTTGCTAAGTTAAGTAATTGTTGTGCGCTATATGTTACCGCAATGCTATCCAAACGAATTTCTTTAAAAAAACCTCGATTAGCGACAATATTAATCAAAGAAGATATTTTCGGATCGGTAATATCTTTCATTAATGGGCTTAGTGATAACGCCAATGAAGTAGAAGTATCATGTGCACGACTATAGGATTCGCTTTGTAAAAACTGTTTACTTTCATTGACACTAATTAAAAAAATTCCGCTAAAAACGATAGTGAAAATAATTAACAAAAATATTCGTAATTGTGTATTTAATGACATTGATACTCCATGGATTATGCTATTTATTTAATAATTTTTGCCAATTAGCTAAATTGTATTGTTCAGTTTTAGATTGCTTGCCACGATGTTTTGATTTTAATAAACTGCTGGCGTTAAAGCTGAAAATAGGCGTGATATCAGGGCGCTGTGAAGCGAATTTAAGTCGCAGGTTGACATTATCTAGCAAGATAGGCTCTGCATCTGGTGTAGTGAAGTAACTTAACAGCATATGATTACTAGAATATTTTTTATTACGCGTTTTTAATTTAACATAACTTAGTTGTAATTTTTTATCTGCTACGCCAAGTAGCTTTAAACTAAAATACTTGGCGGTAGCAAAATCTTCACAGTCACCGGCGCCACTGCCGATAAATTCAAAGGCGGTCGCCCAATAATCACCTTTTCCCCAATGTTTTTTGTCACTAAGGTATTTTATTCGATTAAAATAATCATTGACCGCTTTGAGCTGCTCTAATTCTGATAAGCCAGTTGCCTTGATCATCATTTTATTCCATAAACTAAGGCGTTTTCCGGCTCTGGCATTATATGTTTTAATTATATTTTTTAACTGTATTTGAGTGATAAAGCTTGCAGTATTAGCTTGAAGAATACTGTTAGGCATCAAAATTAAGCACATTAGTATTATGACGGAAATTATCGACCTCTTATATTTAAAATAGTAACACCGCAAATAGTGACTAATATTTGAGTTATAAAAACACCAGATAAAGAGCCTACCTCCTATTTGGACGTTGCAAGCTAAAATTAATAATATACATAAGTATTTCCTCAATTAAGGTGCCATAGGCATGTCAGACAGTTGATCGTTATGTGCTATACCTAAGTGAATTCTACAGAGTGTAGTTCACTTAGGTATCTAGCACGTCAATAGATTAAATTATAGTATCTACAATCTCTTGTTCTACATGAACGGTAACAGTAGGATCAGTGGCAGTGGCACTAGTATTTGTATAAACATCATAAACATGCCCATCATCAGTAACCGTATTCATATCTTTATTCCAACCACTACTGTCGGTGTTGGTAAAAGAGACTTTATCATTAGTGTCCCCTTCTATTATTAATAGGTTATTAGTATCGGTCATCTCTAGCACATCTTGCCATGATAGCGCGACTAAATCATGGTCGCCATTTTGTTGTAAGTCAATTAATTCAATATTCTTAATACCGTCAGCATTAGTCAGGCTACTAAAATCAATACCCACATCATTTGATAAAATTAAAGTATCTGTACCTGCTAAGGCATCAACATTATTTCCTTGTTTATAAAACAAGGTATCATCGCCACTTGTCGCATCCACCTTACTGATTTCAACAGCAAAAGAGTCATCAACAATGACTGAGCTATCATTATTACTAGGATTAGCGGTGTCAAGGTCAACAGTATGGGCTTTAACATCAATTATTCCGCTAAAACTTTGCTGAACAAAGCTTAAATTATTGATATCTGCGGCGGCGATATTACTAATAGTATAAGTATCTGAGCCGTCGTAATTAATGTTGTTATCATCAATATCTTGACCATTGGCTTTAAAGTTAGCATCAACACCAAGACCTGTAAGGGTTATGGTTACCGTTTCTGAGCCATCAAGATCAATGACATTGGCATTAAGATTGAGGGCGATATCATCTCCTTCATCTCCAAAAGTCTTAGTGGCATTAAGTGTTAAACCATCCGCAACAGCATTAATAACAAGGTCAAATGTAGCAGTATTTGCAGATAAATCAGAAAGATGTTCTTCTGAGCTATAGGTAGTAAAATTAATACCAGTGAGTGTGCCTGACCAATGTTCAGGCGCCTGAATATAGACCTTTGCCGGTAGGGTGCCATTATTTAATGGAATAGCCCATTGGTTGAATCCAGCGGTACTTATCCCTGCATTCTGTGCCAACAAAGTCTTGTTGACATCAGCTGGATCTTGATAATAAACAAGGAAACCAACGGGAACATTATCTAATAATGCCGTCACTACGGTCTCAGAAGGGTCACTAGGAGATATACTAAGATCAAGTGCAACCCTATTAACGCCACTGGCGATAACCACATCCTCAGTGCCAGCAACATCATTAGCACTAATGTTGCTACCATCAATAACGGGAGTTATATTAAATGAGAACTGTTGAGTTGACAGGTTGATTGCCGTATCCGTAATACCATTAATATTAGGATAAGGTGCCCAACCATGTGCTTCTTGATTATGTGCATACACCTCAACATCGACACTGCCTTGGCGATCTGTCGCTGGTGTATAAATGAAGTCTAAAATATCAGTGTAACTCACACTAGAAACAACATAATAATTACCAGCAGGTAACCCTGCGGGGTTATTTTCAGTAGCCAAGCTATCACCGCCACCATCAGTTAACGTTCCGGCTAGAACACCAGGGTCAGAGTCAGAGTAAGTTTCAGTTATTTTTATATAAACTTTATCACCAATAATTGTAGTATTGGTTCCATCGGCATCGTTGCTTAAGGTAATCGAGAATGCTTTGCCAATATCTTCTGGTGTACTACCATCTGGTGTTACCGCAATGGTTAAATCATCCGTTACTGGATAGACTGGTTTATCAAAAGACAATTGACTGGTATTTTGGGTATAAGCCGCATAGGTTGTCATCGTGGCATTAAAAACAAAAGTATCTGCATCAATATGGTTAAAGCTATTAAAGTTCGCTGGTGGCGTGATTGTTACCGCTTGCATTGCCGCTAATACTGCATTGGAATCGCCATTTCCATAAACAATCCAAGTATCTCCCTGCTGCAGTGCCCCGGTTACAGTACTGCCAGCTAACACACCGGTTAACACGATAGAAAAAGCACTTGCGCCGGTTGTTGTTGCACTAATAGCCTCATCTAGGGTAAATGCAGTATCTTCAATGATATTGATCGCTTTTACTGAGAAGCTATTAATGGTGGCAGGTATACCCGTTACGTTGCTACCGCTGTAACTACCATCTTTTTCAATAGTAAATGAAGTAAAGTCATCTTGTAGCACATTGTTATTATTGTCTTCATTATAAGCAGTAATTTTAATAACGCTGGTATTAAAATTACCTGTCCCACCATCTACATTAAAAGTAATCGTTTTACTAACACCATCACTATCTAACGCTTCATTGATATTTAAATACCAGATGCCTGAATCTTCATATTGACTGGTACTGGTATTATAAATATCTCCAGCATAAATACCACCCACCACAGTGATACCCGAGGAGACATTTTCAATAACCAAACGAGTAACTTGCTCTGAGCCATCAGTATCTGCGCCGTTGCCAGTACCGTTGCCTTCATCTGTATCATCAATACCCGTAACCTTGACCTCAACAGTAATGGTGGTGTTATCTGTTACGGTAACAGTAGAGCCTGAAATAGCACCGTGAGTACCGCCATTTATAGTGCCTAAGTTGACATTAATATCATCAGTGATGGCATTTACTATCAGCTTATAAGACAAAGTACCGGAAAGTGTATTTTCTGATGTTCCCGCTGTAATGTTAACACTGTCCTTAATGTCATATTTCACTTCAAAATTATTATCGCTATGTAAGTCGGCAGAACCGAGTGCATAAACATTATTAAAGGTATGATTTGTTAATATATAATAAGTACCGTCATCACTGATCGCATTCGAAGTAACTGCTGCATCAAGTGTCACTGCGGGGCTATTACCAAGGTATAAGGTAAAATCACCTGCGGCCACCTCCGCTTTGTTAATATAAACGGCCTCAAGCGTTTCGTTAGTATCACCGTTTTGATAAACAATACTAAAATCAAGTAAACTTAACTGATCTTCATTTATTGTGGTGCCAGTATTTAAGGTCGCTTCGGCGTCAGGTGTTACCAGTATTTTAATATACTCTGCTGGGTGGGTGGCGCTATCACCTTCATTTTCTGTAGTGATATATTTTACCTTTAAATCAATTTCACCACTAAAGTTTATTGGTGTATTCACTTTAATATTAGCAATATCACTCGCGTTGAATAACCATTGTCTATCTTCACCTGATCCCCCCATAAAAGTTGCATTTTCAATGCTAAACTGGCTAGCTAAACCTGTGATAGCTATGGTTAGTGTTTCTGAGCCGTCATCATCATAGGAGTTTAATGTGCTTGGCGTTTGGTATACTTTTTGAAAATAAAATTGATTCGGATTAAGGCTAGGGTCAGTAGCGTTATCAAGATAGGCTTCGGTGGTAACATAATTAAAAACACCAGTCGCATTGTTGCTATTGCCGTTAGCATTAAAGCCATTAAGTTCGGTATTTTTAGGCATATCAGCAACACCTATAACATCAACATCAATGGTCAGTGTTTGTGGTGATGCTGCCGTATTTTCAGTGCTGTCAACGGAATACGCAGAAACAGTAAAGGTATAATCACTATCATCGTTATGTGGTGGAATAAAGGTTAATGGTGCTGCATTATCAAAATTTTCAATTTGTAATGTCCAAATTTCATCTGAATTATCTACATCAGTTGCTATTAAAAAACCTGATACACCATCATTCGTATTTGTCTGACTACCACTACCAATATTTATTAGAGTGCCATTGTAGTAAATTTCGCCGCCATCCGGAATACCGCTAATAGTTACGACGAAAGTTTCACTGCCATCTTTATCATCAGTGGTTGTAGTGATATCTAAAGCGATACCATTAGCAGCGACAGCCGTTATACCGTCAGCATTACGCCCGGCATCTTCATAACCTGACGCTTGCTTGATGGCTAAGGTCACAAGATCTGCGACGGGGGTAACCACGAAGGTTAATGTGTCATAGTCAGAGATTGCCGAAGATGTTGTATTATCATTACTATCCTCGTCAGTATCGATTGTTTTTACTGCCATGTGTATTTCAATGGAGCCACTAAACTGAGCGGGTGGCATAAATTCTACGGAACCCAAAGCCGCGAGAGGAATATCAACACCGTCTGCAACGTTAGCGACAACGAGTACGGTAGTGCCACCATCGATGGTAAACTGCGAACCCACTGGCACATTAGAGAAATTGATAAGTGTTGTTTCTGAATTTGACGCACCAACTATGCCTGAGTTTTCATCATCTTCATTACTAGCAGATAAAGAAAATCCACCATCGGTATGGAGGATAATCCAGTTGCTATCATCTTCCTTAATATTAGTATAAGTATAAGTATAATCGCCTTGGCTATTTACATCTTTACCATTTACACCCGCACTATCACCATTAGTATCACTACTATCAGTTTCTGCAACCGGCGTCACTTTAATAATGAATGGATTACCATTAGTAGTAGTAAATTCTGTATCCAACTCAGAAAGTACGTAACCCGTGTGTGAATCAATTGCTGTTACGGTTATATCCAGAGGAATATCAAGACTACTATGTGGTCGATGGCTGTCTAGTTCAATTTTTTGGGCATCTTCAAGAGTGAATACATTGTTGCCTGTATCCGTAGAATTACCAATGGTGATAGTGTACGACTCCCCCTCACTACCTGAAGTGTATAAAGAAATGGGGGAAACTCCTCCTGTAGTTAATTCAAAGCCAGTAGCTAGGTTACCAATTACGATTTTAGTAATGTGATCATTACCACCATCACTGTTATCATCGGTAATGCTTAAGTTTTGTAAGAAAGCAACGGGGGTATCTTCAGCAACTTCCACACTACCCAGTGCAACATCATTTGCAATGGGATTAACGGATAAGTTTAACGTTACAGAGTCGGTTTTAAGAATTGGGGTTGCGCTTGGAGAGTCTGAATCACTATCCAAAGCTGTTAAGGTAATGGTTATGCCAGTCATATCACCACTAAAATCTTTTGGTGGTGTTAAAATAATGCTTGGCCCATCTCCCGTGAACACCACTGAAACAATACCACTTGCAGGTGCTGTCGCTTCCACATCCTCAACGGTTAATTTTGTTCCTTCGGGTACCCCTGTTAACTTATAAGTAAAGGTCTCTGAGCCATCAAGTTTATCGCCAAAAGTTTCTGATAAGCCAGAACTTAAATCCCAACTGCTGTCTTCATTCATTGTGTACGTTAACGGTCCGTCCGTTAAGGTAATATCATCAGTCACCGCTTGCACATCGATAGTTACGGGAGTCGTGGTAGGCGCGCCGGCGACACCATCAATCACAGAGCCATCGTCTTTTACTTCATAGCTGCTCACGTTGACCGTAAAACTGATATTTTCGTGAGTATCTAATGGCGGTTTAATTTGCATACTTTCATATTCGGTAACCGTCATGCTTAATTGACCAGTGGTGCCAGTTACATGGTTTTGGTGTAAACCTCCAGTATCTTTTTCTAACACTATGGTGATAGCTGAGCCATTAGCATTATGGACAACAGTACTACCATCGGCCTTAACTAACGTTGCCCCACTTGGAATACCATTCAAAGTAATAACACCATATAACTCTGGGTTATCTGCATCAACACCCATACCACTAGCATCAGTTATATCTGTTTGTGTTGGTGCGTTTAAACCAAGCGCAACAGCGGTATCTTCTTCTGTTTGTAAGCTTGGATTGTCAACAAGGTTTTTAGGGGTATCGGCAATGGGTGTTACGGTAATGGTTACTGTGGTTGATGAAGTATCGCCATTATCAAGTGTGGTGGTATAAGTAAGCTCGTCTTCACCACTAAAATTACTAGTAGGCGTATATGTTAGCGTACCATCAAGATTAATTATCGCTGAGCCATAAGAAGTAATAGTGGTAAAAGTACCATCACCATTAGGTGTAGAGGTACCATTAATAGTAGTATTAGCTGCTGTCGCATCAGCATGGGTAGTAATAGTATTAACATTATAATTTAAGTCACTATCTTCATCTACTGTCATACCTTGAATCGCTAGCGGCGCATCATCAATAATTTTGATGCTAATAGCTGAAGGTGCGCTATCACCATCATCATCAATAATAGTGATAGGTAAGTTCATTACAATACCATTTGTTATAAACTCATTTGACACATGATCAAGGGGTTTAAGCCATGTAACAGTATACTCTACGTTTTGAGTGCCAGTAGTATTAACCGCATCAGAGATAGTCACGGTAAAAACTTTGCTGTCATTTATATTAGCCGCATTTGTATAGGCAGTTAAAATATGGCTATTACCACCATTATCACTGTTAATGCTATAACTAATAGAATCACCACCTGATAAAAGGCCTAAGCTATCAAGTGATGTTAGCGTAGTAGCAGAGAACTGAATATCCACGGCACCACTTTCTTGTGTCGCAACGATGGTACCCGTTGTCGTAACAACTTTTCCTGAATCAGGATCACTGCCTGTTGGTAAGTGTTTTTCTTCAATAACACTCATTGCATCTGAGCTTACTGTCGGTAACGTGTCATCGACTTGAATTGTTTGACGACCGGTTATTATATCTCCATCGGTGTCTTCAACAATATAGGTAAAGGTAGTTTGAAAATTATTAACGCCCTCTGCCGTGTCATGACCATAAGTAGTAGGTGCGGTGTAAGTCCATGTACCATCAAAATACACTGTTAATTCACCTTTACCATCAGTACTAGTAATCGTTGCAGAGTTACTGGGATCGCTTGGATCAATAACTTTGGTGATATCACCAAAGGTAAAAGAGACAAGATCGCCAAGATCGCTATCCGCAGTCAAGTCCAGTTTATGCGTCAGGGTGCTCGTTCCCTCTTGTGCGGCGTTACTGATAGATTTATCGTAGGGATCTACGCCATTAAAGATAACGGTTGAGCTACCTTCATAGACAATAACAAGAGGATTATCAATGGTCGTATTAGCACCATCCGATACCGTAATAACTTGTACTGCGGTATCCGAACTGCCATCATTATCCATGAGTGTATAGGTAAATTGCTCACTTAAGGGATCCGTAGTGCTGTGATCTTCCGTAATATCTGAAATAAACACCCACCTACCATCAGTATTTAAGGTTAAACTGCCGTATTGGGTATCAACACTCGCGCCTACTGTCCCAGTAACTACGTTACCCGCTTCATTGGTATAAGTGAATGAGGAAATTATATTTAAAGTATCTGCACTAAGAACATCATCGCCATTATCGTTAGTCGTATTATCAATAACATTACCCGTAATCGTATTACCACCTTCAGTAACATTTCGAGTGATATCATTATTGGCGATAGGCGCATCATCAACAATATTAATATTTAAAATATCAGTATTACTGTCACCATCGGTATCGGTAACCTTGATAGTGATATTGTCACTGACCGCGCCCGCACTGTGATTTTGATTTGCAGTTAACGTGTAAGTGTAGTCGACCGTGATGGTACCATCAGCAGCCATCGCATAACCATTAAGCACTAAAGTGCCGATACTGGTGGTCACGGTGATCGGTGAACTGGCACTAGCCACTAAAGTTTGTGCGCTAATAACACTACCATTAACAGTAATGTTGTCTAAGCCATCTAAGGCTTTTAGGGTAAAGCTGCTGTTAACCACATCATCATTGTTGGGGGTGCTGCCCGTCTCTAGACCATGCTCAAATACCTGCTCTTCGCCGCCACCGAGTGGCCCAACATTATCAGGAATAGTTAAGCTTACGCCATCATTTTCGCCACCAATAGTGATTGTTAAGGTAGTTGTTGCGCTATCACCATCACTGTCAGTAATGGTGTAGGTAAATATATCAGTCAGTGACTCACCGTCAGTCAAGTCTAGTACCGCTAAATTATCACTGTTAAGTAGATAGGTATAACTGCCATTCGCTTGCACTACCACCTCACCATAATTGCCCGTTACCCTAGTATTGACTTGGCCTTGAACAGCGTTACTGCTTTGACCGGCAACCACACCGGTGACTGGGGTTGAGGTTTGATCAGCGCCTATGGTGTCATTAGTAAAGACGTTGGCGGTAACACTAATACTGTCGCCATTAAGTGTATTGCTATCACTCACGGCCGTAGGAATATCATTAATAATACGGATATTTAAGACATCCGTGCTGCTATCACCGTCGGTATCGGTGACGATAATACTGAAATCATCACTGATCGTACTAATGCTGTGATCTTGATTAGTGGCTAAAGTGTAAGTGTAATCGACCGTGATGGTGCCATCCGCTGCCATGGCATAACCATTAAGCACTAAAGTGCCGATACTGGTGGTCAAGGTGATCGGTGAACTGGCACTAGCCACTAAAGTTTGTGCGTTAATAACACTACCATTAATGGAAATATGGTCTAAGCCATCCAATGCTTTTAGGGTAAAGCTGCTGTGAACCACATCATCATTGTTGGGGTTGCTGCCCGTAGCTAAACCATGCTCGAATACTTGCTCATCACTGCCACCGGCAGCGCCTACATTATCGGGAATAGTTAAGGTCACGCCATCATTGCTACCGGTAATGGTAATGGTTAAGGTGGTGGTGTCACTATCACCATCACTGTCAGTAATAGTGTAGGTGAATACCTCGGTTAGTGACTCACCGGTAGTTAAGGCTTGTACCACTAAATTATCATTTAATAGTTGATAACTATAGCTACCATCCTTATTGATAACAATAATACCGTATTCACCCTCTACTTCGGTGCCAACCGCTACGCCATTAACACTGGTCACGGGAAAATCGGGAATATCATTGCCGATATCATCATTACTAAAAACGTTACCATCGATGGTGTTTGGCTGGCTATCTTCTGTTATTTCATTAAAATCTTCGATCGCCTCAGGTATGTCATTAACTAATACTGGCAACTCGGTAACGGGTGGTGTAGTTACTGGTGGAGGTGTAGTTACCGGTGGAGGTGTAGTTACCGGTGGAGGTGTAGTTACCGGTGGAGGTGTAGTTACCGGTGGGGGTGTAGTTACCGGTGGGGACACCGGTGTAATAACCGGTTCTTTTGGTGTAAAAACGGCATTATCAGATGCCGTTGGTACGGTAGGATCAGTAATTGAAAAAGAACCATGACTTTCTACTTTTTCATCGCTTTCTGGTAAAATATCAGGTTCCTGGCGGAGAAATGCAGCAGTGATTAAATCAGAATTAACATTGGTTTCGCCTGCTGTTCGACTCGAAATCCCTCCGGTGTCACTATTTTCATCGATTAAATCTTCTTCACCAGCGCCAGGCTCATCGATCTCATCTTCATCTATTTCGTCTTCTTCTTCCGAATTTTCATGGTCTTGATCAGTTATATTAAATGTTCCATCTAACAGTGCTGCATCAAATAATAGTCCATCGTTACCTGCAAGTATTATTTCTTGTTGATTATCATTAAAACCGATAATAATTTTTCCATCAACGTCTTCACTAATAACAAATTCACCTTCATATATAGGGTCATTCAATTTTAGCATCCTGAAACTACCATCAACGTTATTTGTTGCGGTAAAATTGCCAATAATCTCTTTAACATAACCAATAATATTATTCATGATAATCCTTGTTTATCTGTTGGAGTGATACTGAGTTATTACCGAGTCACTCTACAGTGGTAGAATATTTTTCAATTCATCGTTAACGTTCACTAAAGGTATAATAAGTTGCTCTTAATATAGGCTTTAGAATGTAATCTAATACCGTTTTCTTGCCAGTAATAATATCAACACTGGTGGTCATACCCGGTATGATTTTTAATGGATCTTGACTATTACCCAGAAAACTTTGTTGAGTTTTGATATGTACGGTATAGAAGGTATTTTCTTGGCGATCTGTTTGGGTATCAGCACTTATTTTGACCACTTCGCCAGAGAGCCCACCATAAATAGAAAAGTCATAGGCGGTAAATTTAACGATAGCCTTTTGCCCAGGATAGATAAATGCTATGTCTGCTGGTTTGAGTTTTACTTCCACCCAAAGTACATCATCACTGGGCACTAATTCGATAAGATTAGCACCCGGTTTCACCACACCGCCGATAGTATGGACAAAAATTGATTGAATAATGCCATTACTAGGTGAACGTATAAACGAACGTTGCGTTTCATCCGTTAAGGCTTTGCTACTCGCGATGACTCGCTCTAATTCAGCAGTAACCTCATTTATCTCTTGTTGGAGTTTACTTTGTGATTGGAGCTTTAAAGCTACTAAATTATTTTGTGCTTCACTGATTGCCGCCTCTAAACGTGGGATAGATATTTTTGCTGATTGATAACGTTCCTCAATGGCATTTTCTTCACGTTGTAATTTAATAAACTCGACTTTAGATTTTACCCCTTTTATTACTACCGGCTCAGTAATTCTAACTTCTTCTTGAATTAACAGTAGTGCAGCTTTAAAGTGTTTAATATGTACTTTAGCCTCATTAAGCTCATGTTTTCTTTGGTTGAGTTTTTGTTGAAAAACTTGTTGCTGAGTTTTCAGCTGAGCGATATTAGTTAGATATAGGCTCTTTTCTCGAGTAATTAATGGTGCCAATTCTGGCGATATATCTTTAGGGATAATAAATTCACTACCATTGGCTTGGGCATTAAGTCGTAATAATTTTGCTTGCAGCTCCATATTTTTAATGGTTTGACCTTCAAACAAAGATGCCGTTTTCTGATTACTCAATTTGAGTAATACCTGCCCAGCAATAACTACATCGCCTTTCTCGACAAACACTTCATCAATAATACCACCTTCGAAATTTTGCAGTATTTGATTTTCACCACTAGGAACAATTTTACCCGTGCCTCTAGCTATTTCATCTATTTCTGCAAAAGTAGCCCAAATTAGCATTAAAAACACCGTAGCAAGCCAAAAGAGTAATACCCGACGAATGCGTTTCGGCTGATGTTCAAGTACAGCAGCGCTAAGACTATGCATATAGGCTAAGTCTGCTTCACTAATACTGTGGTACTGATCAGCAGTATTTTTGCTATTATTTGTCAGTTTGTTCTTGAGGTTAAACATGGCTAGCTTCACTTGCCGTGGCGTGTAAATGGCTAGGCTTTGCTAGATGATTTAATACCTGCTCTTTTTTGCCACTGAGATATACTTGCCCATCTTTGATAACAATAATGTTTTCTACCAAGGTCAACAAGTTTAATTTATGGGTTATTAATAGCGTGGTCTTGCCTACTAAGCTATGTTTTAACTTAGCAAGCAATTCTGCCTCAGTAGACTGATCTAAATGACTACTTGGCTCATCAAGTAACATAATAGCTGGATTTAATAAGAAAGCGCGAGCAATGCCAACACATTGTCGTTGGCCACCTGATAAGCCTGAGCCGCGCTCTTCAATTGGCATTTGGTAACCTTTAGGATGTCTATGGGCAAACTCGGCAACGCCACTAAGCTGAGCAGCGTCCAATAATTGCTGGTCAGTAACATGGGTGGAACGACCCAAAATATTATCTTTTAAAGTGCCTTTTAATAGCTGAACATCTTGGGCAACATAACCCATGTTTTGTCTTAATTGGGCGGGATCAAGCTGATTAATATCTATGCCGTCAATAAAAATACTACCTTGATCAGGTTGGTATAATTTTAACAATAATTTTTCAATGGTACTTTTTCCCGAGCCAATACGACCAATAATGGCAACTCTTTCACCTGCTTCAATGGTAAAGGAAACATTTTTCAAGGCCGGTAAATCGGCATCTGGATAGGTAAAAGTAACCTCTTTAAATTCTATTTTTCCGTGAATTTTATCAAGGGTAATAAAGTCTTTTTCATTAGGGCGTTCAGAAGGTTGCTGCATTAAATCATCAAGTAAAGAAAAAGAGGCTTTAGCATCTTCATAATTACTGATTAATGTTGCTGCTTGTCCCATTGGCGCAACACAACGAGAAGAGAGGATCATAGTAGCAATTAACCCCCCCATAGTCAGTGATAAATCCTGTATTAAATATACGCCAATAATAATAACAAAGACGGTATTTAACTGTACCAAGAAAGAAGTGATGGTGGTTATTGATGCGGTCATTTCACGCGTTTTTAACCCTTTACTGGCTATTTCTCCACAGGCTTCTTCCCAAAGCCATTGAGTTTGTCCTTCTCTGACTTGAGTTTTAATGGTTTCAATATTTTGCAATGCTTCTATTAATATTGCATTCTTTCTTGCCGCTGCTTGATGGCTACTGGCTATTTGTTCATACAAGGCTTTACGCTTCATTAGTGCATGAATTAATATCAGTAACATAATCGTCAGTGGTACTAAGGCAATAATGCCACCAATATAAAAAATAACCGCTAAAAATAGCACTGAAAAAGGTAGATCTATTAGGGCGGTCATGGTGCTGTTGGTTAGAAATGATCGAATTGAATCAAAGTCTTTAAGGTTACTGGCAAAAGCACCAACGGATCTAGGCACGTTAGCCATTTTTAAGCCTAATACTTTTTCAAAAAGCACTGAAGAAATGATGACATCACTTTTTTTAGCGGCTTTCTCCAATAAATTAGTACGAGTAAACTTTAAAAATACATCTAATAAATAAACCAGGATGACGCCAATAGCAAAAACATGCAAAGTTTCCATCGCGTTATTAGGAATAACCCGGTCATAAACATTCATGGTAAATAATGGCGTCGCTAAGACAAAAAGGTTAATTAGCAATGAAGCTGAAAAAACATCCTGATAGAGCCCTTTAGAATAACGTAAACTACTCCAAAACCAGTGCTTTTTTTCAAGCTTTAAGGTGCGTGTTTCATTGTCATCATAAGCATATTTTTTTTTCAGTAAAAAAGAAAAACCTAAATACTGTGACATTAATACGTCGGTATCAACCCACTGCTCGTTAGCCTCTTCAGCAGGTAATATTATTTTGGCTTGTTTTTTATCGGCAGAAAAAGAGTCAAGAATACAAGTTTGCTGATCTTTTAACAATAAAATCACCGGTAGTTGTAACGGTGAAATTTTTGCTAATGGCCGCTCAATAAGACTACTTGCTAAACCCGCTCGACTAGCGGCACGAGAAAATAAACCTTTAGCTTTGCCTAATGAAAATAATTGTGTCACGCCAGATGGCTCAACGGGTAAACCTTCGGTAATATATTCTGCTGACCTAGTTTGATGATAAATTTTACAAAAGAGTAAAAGTATATTCAACAAGCTATCCATCTGAACCGGGGGCACATCACTCTTTGGCATAAATTATATAATCTACAAATTAAGGGGTAGTGAATACCATTTGTATAATACTTGCTCATTGACAAAATATTATTGATTCAAACGGTATTACTTTACAAATGATTTAACTAACTAGCGCATTATTTTTTAGTGCTAATCCATTCTGTAGGATAATCCATAAAAGTTTCGTGAACAGCTGCAGGTAATGAGTCTAAGTTATCTTCTACATCGGTTTTATCGCTATCAAGACCAACTTTTTTAAGATAAGTCTCGTCATCACCTAAAACAGCAACTAGCATAGTACCCATAGCATCATGAATACGGTATTTAGCAAATAAACGATTATATTGGGCAGTGATTATTTCATTTTTTGCGGCAACAACATCATTTTGAGCAGCAAGCAAATCAAGTAAGGTTCGACGACCAAAATCATACTCCTCTTCATAGTGCTCTAACGTTGAGCGACTATAATCACGGTATTTTATCAGTAATGATAATTGCTTATCTACCATAGTATAAGCTGACCAACTCAACTCTAAACTTTCAACTACCTGACGGCGTAGCTCATCGCGAATTTGATATTCTTGATTAACGGCACTCACTTGTTGCTGTATTTTTGCTCGGTCAGCACCCCCACTATATAGGTTCCAAGTTAGAATAATGCCAGCTCTGCTTTCATTGACCTTACCACCGTAAAGGTCACCATAAATATCGCTATTATCATTAAGATTATGACTTAATTGAAAATCTATCTGTGGATAATAACTATGCTTACGCTCTTTATATAATAGTTGCGCAGCATTAACATTATGATTACTAGTCAATATTGAGGGGTTATGTTGTATGGCTATATTCGCCGCTTGCTTAAGTGTTTTAGGTAGTTCAGTATCAAAAGAAGGTTTTGACATTGACTCAACTAAGGGTAAATAGCCTAAAACCCGTTGTAAATTGAAGCGAGCATCCATTAAGTTGTTTTCTTGTACAACAAAATTACTTTCGGCTAACGCTAATGACGATTGAATTTTTTCTACTTCAGAAACGGTAGTTTGGCCATTTTCATAAAGCATATTTACCTTTTCAAATATTTTTTGATTATTCAAAATATTTTCTTGCGCGGTAACTAAGAGCTCTTTATTAAGTAAAACCTGTATATATACATTAACTAGAGCTAAAGCAACATCATTTGATTTTTCAATATAGTTATTCGCTGCCGCTAAAATGCGCTGTTGTTGAAAGTCGGTCTGATTTACCGTGCTAAATCCGGCAAATAAGTTTTGGGTTAAAATTAAAGAGTTTTCATAAAAATTATAATCTTCACGATTAAATGCCGTTATACGGGATTTAGTTCTAGCGCGACCAACACTAGAAACAAGATCTAATTTAGGAAAGTATGCTGAATTTGCAATCTTTAAATCTTGTACCGTCGCGCGATAGTTTTTTAACCTTTCTTGTACCACAGGGTGAGTGGCAAGTACTTGTTTGATACCTTCCTCTACCGTAATAGCTTGTACATGATAGGCCGAAAAACAAGAAATTAAACAGAGACTTTTTAACTTAAAAAATTTTGATAAATACACCGTCACATATCCTATGTTATGCCAAATAAAACAATTAAAAATAAGTAAAGATTAAGTTATATCGTTCAATATAGAATTATTGATCATTGAACTCGATAAAAATAAAACTATTTACAATCAAATTGGCAGTATTAAAAGATATATATACTAATCAAATGTTGTATAAAAAACAACACATTAAACAAGGATGTGTAATGAAAATTATTCTCATTACTTATTTACCTGCTGATACTTTACCTTCTATACGCCTATTAATTGCATGAGCTTGTATAGTGTCAGCCAAGTCAATCAATTGCTCTTCACCATAGCCCATGGCAGATAAACGATTGTTGTCAATAGCGAACTTATCAGTTAAAACTTTCACTATTTCATTAGCACGTTTTTGTGATAATCTTTTATTATACTGAGAACCCCCTTGGCTAGAAGTATGACCTTCAATAACTAGCGATTTATCTGGATATTGCTTAAGAAACTTAGCAACACGGTTAATTTCGGCAAAATATTTTTGCTCAACATTATACTTATCATTTTCAAAGTTAACTAATAAAGCAATGGTAACTACTATTTCTTCTATTGGTTCTATTTTAGCGTACTTAGTACAACCATATCGATCTACGTCATTACCCACTGGTGAATTAGGGCATTGATCATGTTTATCTAAAACGGCATCGTTATCACTATCAAGTTTCATTTGCTCTAAGGTGTCATGATTTCCTTCAGAGTGTTTTTGTTTAGTTGCCACAACCTCTGCTCTACTAGAATTTTCAAATGATTGTTCCGCCCTTGTCTCTTGTAGTGTTGTTAACAAAGTACAACTGGCAATGAGTAATATTTTAAATAATATATATTTATTCATAGGTAATTAATATTTCCTTTATTTTAGTTAAGAATTGATGAAGTTAATAATATGGGTATATGTAATATTATCGAGAATAGACAATAAAAATACACTATTTAGTTGATATCATAGTGAATTACTTCACTATTCAAGTCAAATTATTTCAATAATCATGAAAAACATCGAAATATTACTGCTGTTTAGAGCAAGCATGAAGCTATATAAGCAATGCATGTAGGGAAAAATTTTGAGAGACTTAAAGCACTAGCGTTGCTATCAGTTTTTAGCAGGGATCCACAGCATTAAACAATAAAAAAAAGAGTAAGTTAGAAAACTAACTTACTCTTTTTATATCATCTAAACAAAAAGTTATTTACTCACCATCAAGGAAGCTTTTTAATTGCTCTGAACGTGATGGATGACGCAATTTACGCAGTGCTTTCGCTTCAATTTGACGAATACGCTCACGTGTTACGTCAAACTGTTTACCAACCTCTTCCAAGGTATGATCGGTGTTCATGTCGATACCAAAACGCATTCTTAATACTTTAGCTTCACGAGCTGTTAAGCCGGCAAGGACTTCATGTGTTGCACCTTTAAGGTTTTCAGCGGTTGCTGAATCAACAGGCAATTCACCGCTACCATCTTCAATAAAGTCACCTAAATGTGAATCTTCATCATCACCAATAGGTGTTTCCATTGAAATAGGCTCTTTTGCTATTTTCAATACCTTGCGAATTTTATCTTCCGGCATGATCATGCGTTCGGCTAATTCTTCAGGTGTTGGCTCACGCCCCATTTCTTGTAACATTTGACGTGAAACACGATTCAATTTATTGATGGTTTCAATCATATGTACTGGAATACGAATAGTACGCGCTTGGTCAGCAATTGAACGAGTGATTGCTTGACGTATCCACCACGTAGCGTAAGTAGAGAACTTATAACCACGGCGATATTCAAATTTATCAACCGCTTTCATCAAGCCGATATTACCTTCTTGAATTAAATCTAAGAATTGTAAACCACGGTTGGTGTATTTTTTAGCAATTGAGATAACTAAACGTAAGTTGGCTTCAACCATCTCTTTTTTAGCACGACGCGCTTTCGCTTCACCAATAGACATACGACGATTGATATCTTTGATGCCATGTATATTTAAAAAGGTTTCTTCTTCAATTAGATTTAATTTATAGATACAACGTTCAACATCTAATTCGATATCAGTAAGCTTGGCTGAATAACTGTGTCCTGCTGCTTTTTCGGCCTCAAACCAGTCTTTTGATGTTTCATTACCAGGAAAGATTTTAATGAAGGTAGTTTTAGGCATACCTGCGCCAACTACACAGTGCTTCATAATCAAACGCTCTTGTACACGTAATCTATCCATAACACTACGCATGTTTTTCACTAATTTATCAAATAACTTAGGAATTAAACGAAACTCTTTGAATACTTCAGCAACGCCATCAATGGCTTCTTGAGCATCACTATGACCACGGCCTTTTTGTGCGATAATCTTATTCGCATTTTCATAAGCCTCGCGTAAAGCAGTGAATTTTTCTTTAGCAAGTTCAGGACAAGGGCCTGTATCTTCCTCTTCCTCGTCTTCCTCGTCTGAATCAGCTTTGTCTTTATCTTCCGCTGCTAATTCATCTTTAGAAAGCTCAGAGCCTACATGTGTAGCTGCTGCAGGTACTTCTTCTTCTTCTGCATCAGGGTCTAAAAAGCCAACAATGATGTCAGTTAAACGAAGTTCTTCTGCTTCAAAGTTATCCCACATGTCCAATAAGAAATTAATGGCGGGTGGATATTCAGAGACACTACGCTGTACTTCTTTAATTCCTTCTTCGATTCGTTTGGCAATTACAATTTCGCCTTTACGAGTCAATAACTCAACAGTACCCATTTCACGCATATACATGCGAACAGGATCAGTTGTACGACCAATTTCACTTTCTACGGTAGCGAGTGCTTGCGCTGCAGCTTCAGCAGCGTCTTCATCAGTATTAGCTTCGCTCATCATTAATGTATCAGCATCAGGGGCATTTTCAAAAACTTGAATACCCATGTCGTTGATCATACTAACAATGTCTTCGACTTGGTCTGAGTCGATAATATCTTGAGGAAGATGATCGTTAACTTGTGCAAACGTTAAATAACCTTGCTCTTTACCTTTGGTTATTAAATCTTTCAATCTAGATTGAGGGGCTTGTTCCATTGACGAGTGTCCACCTATGTCTGGTAATATGGTTTATTCAACAATATTTTATAAAATTGGATAGCAAAAGCTGCACAAATAAAGCGGGAAATTATAGCGAGTTTTCTGTACTATTTCCAGTCTTCAATCCAACTAAAAAGTGTCTGCTTTTTTTGTCTTAAATACTTTGTCTAAATAAAGTATAGTCGTTACGCTACATTAAGCATTGAGTATTGCTTGTAGCTCTTGTTTTTCTTGCTGTGACATCTGCCCTGTCCGTGCTTTTTGCAACAAAAATTCGGCACGCTGTTCAACAAAATCATTCAGTAATTTTTCAATGCTATCGAGAAAAACATCCTCTGCGGCTTCCTCTTCAATATGATGTTGCCAACACAGTAATTTTGCTAGTTGTTTACCTTGTTCGGTATCACGAAAATACTCAAGTAATTGCGCTGTTTTTATAGCCGGGTTTTGTTGACATAAACCCAATAATTGAGTGAGTAAATCAACACCGGGAATAGTTAACGGCTCTAATACTGAAATATCTCCTAATGCTTTAACTATATGGGGGTGCTCTAACAGTAATGCAATGGCTAACCTAACTGGCGTTACTTTAGTGTGCACTTTGGGCTTTTTAATGGTACTCACCCCAGCCACGGTTTTACTAAATTTTGCTAAAAATTGCTCACTGCCAGTACCAAAATTACTAGCGACATCATTAGCAATAGCATCTTTTAATTTGCTATCAGGTAGTTTTTTGAGTAAAAGCTCAAAGGATTCGGCAAAACTGGCTCGTCCTTCTAATGAGCTCATATCTACTTGATTCATTAACTGCTCAAATAAGAATTTAGATAAAGGCATCGCTTCATCAAGAATTTTTTCAAATGCCTGTTGTCCTTGCTGACGAATTAACGAATCGGGATCTTCACCATCAGGGACAAAAACAAACTTCATCGAGAAACCATCACGAATTAATGGCAACGCATTTTCCATAGCACGCCATGCGGCATCGCGTCCTGCTCGGTCGCCGTCATAACAACAAATCACTTCTTTAACTGTACGGAACATGGTTTGTAATTGCTCTGTTGTTGTGGCTGTACCTAACGATGCAACCGCATAATCAACACCATGTTGTGCTAACGCCACCACGTCCATATAACCTTCAACAACCACTAAACGCTTTAGACTTTTATTCGCTTGTTTAGCTTCATATAAGCCATATAGCTCTTGGCCTTTATGATAAACACGTGTTTCAGGGGAGTTTAAATACTTAGGTTTTTCATCCCCTAATACTCGTCCGCCAAAACCTATCACTCGACCGCGTTTATCACGAATAGGAAACATGATACGACCACGAAACCTATCATACGGCCGGCTTTTATCTCCTTGAATTGCCATCCCTAATTCAACAAGTTGCTGATTTGCTTGGCCGTTGCGTGAATAAGCTTTCATCATGCCATCCCAGGCATCACTGATATAACCAATACCAAAGCGTTTAACTACTTCACCGCTTAAACCTCGTTTTTTTAAATAACTAATCGCAACCTCTTTATCGGCGGCAACTTTTAATTGCTGTTGATAAAAACGACTAATGTGAGCCATCAATTCGTAATCATCTTGCTTTTGCTGATAAATTTGTTGCTGGCGACGTTGTTCAGCAGGAGTTGCATTACTTTCTTCTCGAATAACTTCGATACCACAATGCTTAGCAAGCTCTTCTATGGCATCTACAAAATCAAGTCGTTCAAATTCCATTAAAAATGAAATGGCATTGCCATGTTCGCCGCAGCCAAAACAGTGATAAAACTGCTTGTCTTGGCTTACGGTAAAAGAAGGTGATTTTTCATTATGAAAAGGGCAACAAGCTTGGTAGTTTTTACCCGCCTTTTTTAATGGCACCCGTGAATCTACGATGTCAACAATGTCGGCACGCGCAAGCAGATCATCAATAAATTGTCGAGAAATACGTCCGGCCATACGGTAAAGGTTCACCAATTAAAAATGATAATAAGATATTCTACACAAATAAGTTACATAAGTGCATAAATGACGATATATTTTGCTGTATTTTCGCGCTAAAAAATAGCGACAAAAAATAGCGACAAAAAATAGCGACAAAAAAGCCGTAATAACCTAAGTCATTACGGCTTTATTAAAGCTTTTTAACCTATATTAAGTTAAGGCGGCTCTCACTTGGCTACTTACAGCACCCATGTCGGCTTTACCTTGCATTAAAGGTTTTAACACTGCCATTACTTTACCCATGTCAGCCATTGAGGCCGCACCAGTTTCATTAATAGCATTATTAATTAAATCTTTAATTTCTGCGTCAGTTAAAGGCTGTGGAAGAAAGAACTCTATCGCCCTCACTTCTTCGGCTTCTTTAGCCGCTAACTCATCACGACCACCGTCGGTAAACATTTTGATAGATTCTTTACGCTGCTTAACCATTTTGGTTAAGATGGCAATAATATTATCATCTGTTGCTTCGGTTTTATGATCAATTTCAGCTAGTTTGATCGCAGATAATGCCATACGAATAACGCCAAGACGACATTTGTCTTTAGCGCGCATAGCATTTTTCATTTCATCTTTAAGTTGAATTAGCAGTGACATCTAATACACTCTAGAGGTTACTAAGGTCATTATTAAAAATAATGACTTAGTACATGCGAACGTGACGAGCGTTCTCACGAGAAACTTTTTTCGCAGCACGTTTAACCGCAGCGGCTTTTTTACGTTTACGTTCCCAAGTTGGTTTTTCATAAGATTCGCGACGACGAACTTCTGAAAGAATACCTGCTTTCTCACATGAACGTTTAAAACGACGTAATGCTACGTCAAATGGTTCGTTTTCTCTTACTTTAATTACTGGCATGTACTTGTTTACCTTAGTATGAATCTATATAAATCGGCGTCGGACTTCGAATTGATAGTTGTTTTTTTGCAACTAACAAAAATATTGTCTACACCCGCTCTATCAAAAATTGGTGCCATATTCTACTGCTAACCACTAAGCAATGTAAAGACTAAATTGCAGCTAGTTAAAGAAATACTCTGGTGCCAAGGGCGCAAAAAGGTTAAAGTCGTCGCGTTTTTTAGCTTTTCTATTTTTTGGATCAAATTATATGCGTATTTTGGGTATTGAGACCTCTTGTGATGAAACCGGCATTGCCATTTATGATGACAATGAAGGCATAATGGCACACAGACTTTATAGCCAAATTGCGGTACATGCTGATTATGGCGGTGTGGTGCCTGAGTTAGCTTCACGAGATCATGTGCGTAAAACCATTCCATTAATTAAAGCGGTGTTAAAAGATGCTAATTTGACACCGCAAGATTTAGACGGTGTTGCCTATACCGCTGGCCCTGGGCTTGTCGGGGCATTACTTGTTGGTTGCTCTATTGGCAGAAGCTTAGCCTATGGCTGGGACTTACCTGCGGTACCAGTACATCACATGGAAGGTCATCTCCTCGCGCCTATGCTAGAAGATAATGTGCCAGAGTTTCCCTTTATTGCTTTGCTCGTTTCAGGTGGCCACACCATGCTAGTACGTGTTGACAGTATTGGTCAGTATAAATTACTAGGTGAGTCAGTCGATGATGCTGCCGGGGAAGCTTTTGACAAAACGGCTAAGTTGCTAGGGTTAGATTATCCGGGTGGTCCTGCACTTGCTAACATGGCTGAATCTGGTGTCGCCGGACGGTTTAAATTACCACGCCCGATGACAGACAGGCCGGGATTAGATTTTAGCTTTAGTGGCTTAAAAACGGCGGCAAGTACCTTAGTTAGAAAAGAATGTCTTGAGTTAACGGCAACAGAGCTAAAACAAACTCACGCCGATATTGCCCATGCTTTTCAACAAGCAGTAATAGATACCTTAGCAATAAAATGTAAACGGGCACTAAAACAAGAGAATTTAACTCGTTTGGTTATCGCCGGGGGCGTCAGTGCTAATACTGCCCTACGAGAAAAGTTAGCCGTTACCACCAAAAAACTTGGTGGCAGTGTCTTTTATCCTCGCCCAGAGTTTTGTACCGATAATGGCGCCATGATCGCCTATGCCGGATTACAACGATTAAAAGCAGGTACTAACGCGGATTTAACCTTCAAAGCTAACCCGCGTTGGTCACTTGATTCACTACCTCCGGTAGGGTAAGACATAAATTACAAGTAGCGAAGACAACATATTGATAGGATGGTGACTTCGCAACCCGCAACACTTTTAACACGCAACTTTTCGTTTTTGCCCCATTTGCAATAAGCTTGGTAGAAAAATCAAGGTAAATACAGTGCTGACACTCATACCGCCAACAATCACTGCGGCAATGCCCCGATAAAGTTCAGCGCCGGCTCCTGGCACCAATAACAGTGGTAACATCCCACATATACTGGTTAACGTGCTCATAAGAATAGGTCTTAACCTTAGTCTAACCGCTTGTTCTACTGCATCATGTCGAGACAGACCTTCACTCTCGCCCATGCGTGTTTGATAGACCAATAAAATAGCGTTATTAACCACCAACCCCAGTAAAATGATAAAACCAATCATGGTTAATAGGTCTAACGGTTGAAATATCACTAAATTGGTTAATTGTAAAAAACCAATACCACCAACGGTTGCTAACGGTATGGTAAGCACCACTAACACACTGTCTTTAAAGGAGCGAAATAACGCCGCCATTAATAAATAAAGAATAACCAATGCCAGCGCAAAGCTTTGCCCCATACTGGTTAACGCTTCAGTTAACGCTTCAGCAGTGCCTCGGTAATTAACACTGGCAACATTACCACTGTCATTAGCACTATCATTGGCCAATATGGCTAGAATTGCTGGTTCAGCTTTTGTTTTTATGGTGGCTATCGCCTCTTCTAAACTTAAATTATCAGGCGGTGTTACTTGCAAGGTAATAGTACGTTGACGATTAACTCGTCTAATAGAGCTTGGGCCCGCAGTTCTAACAATATTAACTAACTCACCAACAGGTTGAACATCAGCATTTGGGGTATATAACGGAATGGCTGCCAGCTCTTCAGGTGTTTGCCAGTCGGCTGCTCTTAAAAAAACATCTAGTCGTTTTTGACCATTAAAAAAGTCACCAACATATAAGCCCGTTCCTAAAGAGCGAGTAATAGCGGCAACTTGTGAGCGATTCCAACCGGCCTCGGCCATACGCCTTTCATTGGGAATCATGCGTAATTCAGGTTCGGCTAAGGTTAGCCCCGGCTTAGGTTGAATTTGCACCCCAGGTAATGCCTGGCTTATTGCCCCGTAGCCTGCTTGCGCTGCTTGTAACAATATATCGACATCATTACCCTGAATATCAACATCAATACGGCGACCACCACCTAAACGTCTAAAAATTTGTGATTGAGAAGCAAAGGCCATGGTATCGGGAAAGCCTTGTAAAAATTCACTATTAATAATGTTGATAATCTCACCAATATCATCAACATTTTCTGCATGACCCCCCATAAAACCAAAGCTGCCAAAAAACCCCATCCAAGTATGGGCAATTTTTGGTTCTTTTTCACCGGTTAAATAGGGTTTGATACGACGATTAATTTCATCACTCATTTCAACACGAGCAGCAGGATAACTCAGCCCCGGTGGTGGTAAAATAAAGGCTTGAAATTGATTTTGATTACCTTTGGGTAAATAATCAACCTTGGGAAATAACAACCAACTACCGACAAATGAAAGAAACATTAAACCAAATACCCAAGAGAAGCGTTTGGTTGGCGTACTAGTAATACGCATTACACCTTGAGTAATATTACGCCACCAATGCGCATGAGGATCAACCGCGCTTACTTCTGTTAATAATTTACGTGCAGCCGTGGGTAAAACCGTGACGGCAATAATCAAAGAAGCGACAACAGCTACTGAAATAGTAATCGCCAAATCAGCGAATAATTGCCCTGACACGGCATCTAAAAAGGCAATAGGAAGAAAAATAGCAACCGTGGTAATGGTTGATGCGATTAATGCCCCCCAAACTTGGGTAGCTCCCCTTAACGCAGCTCTGCTAGGATCATCACCTTTTTCACGCAAACGGACAATATTTTCTAAGACCACAATAGCCGCGTCAAGTACCATACCAACCGCAAAAGCCAAACCTGCCATAGAAATGATATTAAGCGTTCTACCGGTAATATTCATCACAATAAGGGTAACAACTAATGAAATAGGTATTGCTAATGCAACAATTAATGTCGCGCGAAATTTACGTAAAAACCACCATAAAACGATAATCGCCAAGGCAACACCCATCAATAAATTATTGCGTACTAAATCCATTGAGCGATTGATATAAATGGTTTCGTCTGACATTTGTATCATTTCCAAACCAACACGTTTAAGTGGTCCGGCATTTAATTCCCTCATAGCACTCTTGAGTTCAGCCATCACGGCAATAACATTAACCCCTTGCTCAGCTTGCGCATTCATCGCGATAGCGGGATCGCCATCTAAGGTTAAAATACCCGTTCTATCTTGTAAGCTAACGGCTACTTTAGCAACATCACGGAGTAATATGGGTTGACCGTCACGCCAATCGAGTACCATTTCAGCTAATTGCTCTGCACCATATTTACCAGAAAATCGTAAGGTATATTTTCTTCGGCCAACTTCATTAAAACCACCAGAAGTATCGCTATTGTTTGCTAAGGTTGCTGCTAATGCTGGAATATTTAAGCCAAGTGCCGCCGCTTTATAGGGATCAAACGTTATGCGTAGTTCAGACGATAAACCTCCAAAAGCATTAGTTTTTGAGATACCCTCAACCCGCTCTATCCTTGTTTGAATGACTTCTTCAACATAATCTAGATAACTAACAATATCTCGTTCATTACCCGGTAATGGTTTTAACGCAAACCAAGCAATGGCAGTAAAAGTTCTATTACCACCCACTGAAATTACTGGCTCTGTAGCATCAGCAGGGTAATTAGGCACTTGATTTAACGCACTAATGACGTCAATTAATGCTCGTTCTAAGTTGATCCCTGTTCGATAACGCAGGGTAATCTCACCTCGCCCTTGACCAGACGATGAAATCAATGACTCAAGTCCTTGCAAGCCTTTTAGGACATCTTCTTGACGTTCTATTATTTCAGCTTCCATTTCTTCTGGTGCCGCCGAACGCCAACCAGTTGATATTATTATTTCAGGCTTACTGATATCAGGCGTTAATTGAATAGGCAGTTGCAAGACACTGATAACACCAAACAATGCCACTAATAAAATAGCAACAATCACCGCGGTAGGGTTTTTAAGTGCGGAAGAGGTTAAATTCATGGCTGATTTCCTTTGTTATCAGACACTTTTTTTTCTGTATTTCGATGATGAGAAATGAGTTCATGGTTATTATTTTTTATCACCACACTTTGGCCACTTTGCAAACGCTCTGCGCCGCGAATAATAACTAAATCGCCCGCTTGTATACTTTTATTGGCATCGGTACTCGTAACAGCCACAAGCCCCCCCATACCAACACCAATAGCTACGGCAATTTTTTCTGCGGTTATGCCTTGATCACTTTTAATAATTCGAAACACGCTAGCGCCATCACGACGTAACACTAAAGCATCACGGGGCACAGCTAATAAAATTTCACTTGGACCATTAGACACTTGTGCTTTAAAATTCAAACCAATCGGCCAATCAAATGTTGACATATCTAACCGTACTTCCATCAAATGAGAGCGAGCATTAGCAACAGGTACTAGCGCTTTAATTTTTGCATAACCTGATCCCAGTGGTGATTCAACTGATAACTGCTTAGCTTTTTTTAGAAATTTAAAAGCGACAATAGGTACAAAAACACTGGCTTCACTATTCTCTATTTCTACTAAGCGGATGATAGCACTGCCATTATCAACATATTCGCCAAGATTAGCGATGCGCTGAGTAACCATGCCGGAAAAAGGCGCTTTTAATTGCGTATAGGCGATATTTTGCTCTATTTTATCTAATCGAGCCTGGGCAACAATCACGTTACCCTTGGCAATATCACGTTCAGATATGGTTTTATCTAATTCAGTTTCTGGTGATAATTTTTGTTTAAACAATTGTTTTTTTCTAATAACTTCAGCTTCTAGGAAACGTAAGTACGCTTTACTATTGAGCACATTTGCTTGCGCTTCCCTTGATTGAATTTTTAACTGTTTATCATCAATTCGAGCAATAACATCCCCTTGAGTAACACGAGCACCAATTACAGATAAACTGGTTAAGCGTCCTGAAATTTCGGCGGCAATTTTAGCGTCATTTTGACTAACCACTGTACCCGACACCCAAACTACTGGTGATAGCTCAGTCATTATTGCGCTATCAACGTTAACACTAGCAGGGGCAAACCCTCGTGCCAGTACAGTCTGTTGAGCAAAAGCCAAAACAATTAAATTTACAAATAGTGATTGGTATAATTTTTTCATGACGTTCCTAAAAAGCTGATAGCCGTTTATGAGTAGTTAAAAACTCTTAAACCGAGTTGAGGTTAGTTAATTTCACTTTCTGTGCCTTTAAGTAAACGAACAATATTATCCTTATGACGAAAAATAATTAACGCACTCAACATCAACGTAGGATATACATAAAGCGGTTTTAAAAAAAACACATAAAGCGGCGCCATCAATACAGTAATGATGGCCGCTAAACTAGAATATTTAGTCAATTTAGCTACCGCCACCCAAGTAAGAATAAGTAGAGCACCCAAGCTGAAACCTATGGGTAACAGTGTTCCTAATGCTGTGGCGACCGCTTTGCCTCCTTGAAAGTTAAAAAATAAAGGATACATATGCCCTAAACAAGCAGCGACACCAATAACACCTAAATATAAGGGTTCTCTTTCTAAAAAATGAGCATATAAAAAGTAAGCACCCCAGACCGGAATAGTCCCTTTTAGAATGTCTAAAAATAACACGGTAGCTGCGGTTAATTTATTGCTAATTCTTAAAACATTAGTCGCCCCAGGATTATGTGAACCTGTGGTGCGGGGATCGGGTAAGCCAAGCATTTTGCATATTAAAATAGCACTAGAGATTGAGCCTATTAAATAAGCAACAATGATCATGGCAAGTGTTAATAGCAACATGGCAATCTAAATTTCTTCATAAAATTAACATTATTACTCATTCTATCTTGTTATCTGCTAGTTTTTCTACACCTGCACAGGTAAACTCAGCTTTTATTTTGTAACAATACTAATTAAGGTAATGAATTGACTAATTCATTACCTTAATTAGTATCATTCTTTCAAAAAATAATTTAACGGAAAATTCATGGATAAAGTTTTCATCAAAGGTTTGCATATTCAAACAACTATTGGTTTTTTTCAATGGGAAAAAGCCATCAAACAAACCTTAGTTATTGATGTTGCTATGGCATGGGATACCGCCAAAGCAGCTAAAAATGATGAATTAGCAAAAACCTTAGATTATGCTGAGATATCTACTGCCATAGAAACCTTCGCCAATGAAAATCCGGTTGATTTATTAGAAACATTAGCTGAGCGTATGGCCGCATTTTTAATGTCTCAATTTCATATTCCTTGGTTACAATTAACCATAGGTAAGCCCGGCGCTGTACATAATGCGACCACCGTTGGTGTTGAAATTGAACGTGGCCAACTTAATCAAAAAAAATCAAATTAATGGCTGACATCTATATTTCATTAGGCAGTAATGTCGAGCGCGAATACCATGTTCAGCAGGGGCTACAAGCCCTTGCCTGTTCGTTCGAGTTACCTTTTGAGCAACTACAACTTTCCTCGTTATTTGAAAGTGAGGCTATTGGCTTTAGCGGTAGCGCCTTTTATAATATGGTTATCGGTATTACAACCTTACTAAGTGTTGAGCAAGTAGCAACGAGATTACGTAATATTGAATTCAACCATGGTCGTACTATCGATGCCAAAAAGTTTAGCCCACGTACTTTAGATCTCGATTTATTGCTTTATGATGATTTAATCATCGATTTACCGGCACAATTACCTCGTAATGAAATAAATAAAAATGCCTTTGTCTTATGGCCATTAAGTGAAGTGGCTCCACAGGTTGTGCACCCGATAATAAAACAAAATTATGATACTCTTTGGCAAAATTATGACAAAAACCACCAAAAATTGAAAATAGTAGCAAACTGTTGGTAAGGGAGAGAAACTTCAACTTACGAGCAGCGAGTATAATCGTTACCAAGTGCCCCACTATCGCGGCAAGCACTTGGTAACTCGACAATTTTTTTCTCGTAACTTGTACGTATATTATTAAATTAAAGGAATAAATAAGGGTTTATGTCTACATTAGAAATAATTATTTTAGCATTGCTACAAGGTTTAACGGAATTTTTACCTATTTCAAGTTCTGCCCATTTGATATTACCTTCACAAATATTTGGTTGGCAAGATCAGGGGCTCGCTTTTGATGTTGCTGTACATGTCGGCACTTTGTTAGCGGTAATGTTATATTTTAGGAAAGAAATCGGTGTTATGTCTGTTGCTTGGCTAGGCACAATCAATATTGGACCAGAAAAAAACAACCGCTCTTTTGATGGTAAATTAGCTTGGTGGATTCTTTTTGCCACCATTCCTGCAGGCTTATTTGGTTTATTAGGCAAAGACTTTATTGAAGAGCACTTACGCTCAGCCTTAGTTATTGCCGCCACTACCTTATTATTTGGTTTTTTATTAGGCTTCGCTGATATCAAAGCAGGCCATAGAAAAGAGCATAAACCACTGAGAAAACTTGGTATTAAAGGCGCCATGCTCATTGGTTTAGCACAAGCAATTGCTTTAATACCCGGCACTTCTCGCTCTGGCATCACCATGACTATTGGTTTAATGTTAGGTTTAAGCAGAGATAACGCCGCACGCTTTTCTTTTCTATTATCTATTCCCGCTATTGCTATGGCGGGTAGTTACTTAACGCTCAAGTTGGTGTTATCAACAGAAACAGTTGACTGGCAAGCGATTGGACTAGGTAGCTTACTTGCCTTTGTTAGTGCCTACGCTTGTATTCATTATTTTCTTATCCTGTTAAATAAGCTAGGTATGATGCCTTTTGTTATTTATCGCTTAATCTTAGGTGTTGGCTTACTATGGTTTGTATTAGCTTAGTTATACCCAAGTCACCTCAAGATACGAGTTTTAGGATCTATACCAATACTATATAGCAATACTAAAACTCATTATTCTGGACATACTATGAACTCAAATATGATTACCATTAATTTAGAAAATTTTCAGCAAGTGGTGTTGGATGAATCAAAAAACAAACTTGTTTTAATCGCATTTTGGGCAGATCAAGTACCTGAAAGTATTCAATTAAGGGATACATTAGCCACAAAAATACAGCCTTTTAGTGAACAAATGCTGATGGCAAGTCTTGATTGTCAAAGCCAACAACAAATAGCACAGCAGTTTGCTATTCAAGATTTACCAACGGCCATTTTAGTAAAAGATGGCCAACCACTTGATGGTATTTCAGGACCACAAACCGATGAGAGTATTGCCACTTTTTTAGATAAACATTTACCTAAAGCGCAAGATATATTACTTGCTCAAGCACAAGCAGCATTAACTGACAATAACTTGCCCGAAGCACAAAGTGCGATAAATCAAGCTTACCAATTTGATGCTGAGCGGGCCGATATTAAACTAGTATTAATTGATGTTAACATTCAAACGGGAAATACCGACGAAGCACAAGGGCTACTCGATACTATCATGATGGTTGATCAAGATAGTTACTACCAAGCATTAATGGCTAAACTTGAACTTGCTAAGCAAGCAGCTAACTCGCCAGAAATTCAAGCATTAGAAGCGCAGCTGGCCAGCAAACCTGATGATATAGAAATCAAACATCAACTAGCCGCCCAATACAGCCTAGTTAGTCGTCATGAAGAAGCTTTAACATTGTTATTTCGCTTAGTGCAAGCAGGTGACGATGATACTAAAGAAAGAAGTAAAGAGCTGTTTTTAGATATATTAAAAGCATTACCTGACGGTGATGTTATTGCCACTAAATTCCGTCGTAAGTTATATACGTTAATGTATTAAAGTGACGAGAAGTGAGTAACGAGTAGCGAGTTAAATAGTTGCGAAGAGCTTGATACAACTCTTTTCGCAACTCGACACTTTTCTTGCTCGTAACTGGAACTTGGCGTTACGGTAAATGCTCACTAGCTAAATAGTCGTGTGACTGCATTTCTTGTAGACGGCTCAAACAGCGTTTAAATTCAAAGGCTAAATTACCACCAGTATATAACTCTTCTAATGGGTATTCAGCCGACATAATGAGTTTAACATTACGCTCGTAAAACTCATCAACTAAAGCGATAAAGCGCCGAGTACTGTCATCACTTTCGCGCCCCATCTGCTTAACGTTAGCCATTAATACGGTGTGATAAAGTTGGCTTATTTCCATATAATCACTTTGACTTCGGGCACTTTCACATAACACTGAAAAATCAAAATAAACTACGCCATCAGAAACACATACCGTGGGTAATTGGCGATTATTGATAACAATATCAACACCCTCTTTACCAGGCTCACAGGAAAGCTGTTTAAAATACTGCTGTAAATTGGTACTAGCTTGTTGATCCAGTGGGTAATGATAAATTTCAGCTTGCTCTAAAGTACGCAACCGATAATCAACACCACTGTCAACATTAATTATATCAGTATGCTCATTAATCAACTTGATAGCAGGTAAAAAACGCTCTCGTTGTAAGCCATTACGATAGAGTTCATTAGGAATGATATTTGAAGTGGCAACTAAGATAACATTATGTGAAAACAACTCTTCGAATAAAGTACCTAAGATCATAGCATCCGTTATATCAGAGACAAAAAACTCATCAAAACAAATAATTCTCGTTTCGCTGGCAAACTTTTTAGCGATAATTTTTAATGGATCAGACTGACCAGTTAACCCCTTAAGCTCTTGATGTACTCTATGCATAAACCGATGAAAGTGTACCCGCATTTTATTTTCAAAAGGTAAACAATCATAAAATGTGTCCACTAAATAGGTTTTTCCTCGACCTACTCCCCCCCAAAAATATAAGCCTTTAATCGGCTTTATTTCTTGCTTTGCATAAACTTTTTTCCAGCGATTTAATACCTTTTTAAAACTAGATACTTTACACGGCTTAACTTGCAAATCTTCATATAAGCGTTGCAAGTGTTTAACTGCATTTTCTTGGTCAGCATCAAAAAAAAAATCATCTTTGGTTAAATCTTGTTTATATTTGTCAATAGGAGAAAGTTTTATCATGTTTATTTGAACATTAGTGGCTTAAAAAAAAAGAAACTGCCAACATATTTTTAATATGGGCAAGTTAAAACTATAAAAAAAAACGCTAGCGCGATATTATTGTAAACCATAACAGCGTTATGTATAACATTGAATTATTCATTATTTTTGTTTTTATCTCTATTTAAGGTAATCTTATGACCGTAGTAACCGCATTAGTTGTTTTCATTATCGGCGCCATTATTGGTTTTATTGCCAATCACTTCTTATCCTCATCTAATCAAGAGCAACGTAAATTAGCAGAGCAAGTCAATAAAAGTGAGGCGGCATTAAGTCAATATAAACTAGATGTTGCTGACCACCTTGAAAGCTCAGCAAAATTATTAGATCAAATGAATAGCACCTGCCAAACTGCAATGAAACAAATGCAAGAAAGCACCCAGTTATTAAAACGAGCAACGTCAAATGATACTGATGCTATGCCTTTTTTCTCACAAGAAACTCAAGAGCAATTAGCACAAACCGCAGGCTTAAGACACCCGAAGAAAGTAGATAAACCAGTAGAAGCAGTTACCGAAGCACCCTTAGATTACTCAGGTGAAGCAAGTGGCTTGTTTATTGATAAAAAACAAAACCAAACTTCAAAGACCGAATAAAACTAAATTCTAACTAGAAATAAAGTGTTACAAATGCCACTAGGGCATTTGTGAACTTAACTTATATGTTTAAGTCTATCTGTTTAACATCTACGTTTTAGGATAACCCATCCATATGAAAAAATTATCTCTTGTTCCCTTGTCAGCCATTCTTGGCGCTGTATTATTTTCTAGCTCATTTGTTATATCAAACGCGCATGCATTTGCAATTTGGCCAACAAGTGTTGAAGGGCAAACTATGCCTAGCCTTGCTCCCATGCTGGAAAAAACAACGCCGGCAGTGGTCAGTATTGCCGTAAAAGGCACCCATAAAGTAAAGCAAAATGTACCAAATATTTTTCGTTTTTTTGGTAAGCCTAATCAGAGACCTAACCAAATACAGCAGCGACCTTTTCGAGTTTTAGGCTCAGGCGTTATTATTAATGCTAAAGAAGGCTATATTGTTACTAACAATCATGTAATAGAGCAAGCAGATGAAATTATTATTACTCTCAAAGATGGCCGTCAAATAGAAGCAAAAAAAATAGGCTCTGATGCTGAAAGCGATATTGCTTTATTACAAATTGATGCCGATGATTTAACCGAAATTATCATTGCTGATTCAGATAAATTACGTGTTGGCGATTTTGCTATCGCCATTGGCAGCCCTTTTGGTTTAGGACAAACCGTAACTTCAGGCATTGTTAGTGCGTTAGGCCGTAGTGGCTTAGATATAGAAAACTATGAAGACTTTATTCAAACTGATGCGGCCATCAATAGTGGTAATTCAGGTGGCGCTTTAGTGAACTTACGTGGTGAACTAATTGGCATTAATACCGCTATTTTAGGCCCTAATGGCGGTAACGTAGGCATTGGTTTTGCCATTCCTAGCAACATGATGAACAATTTAGCCAAACAAATTATTGAATTTGGTGAAGTACATCGTGGCGTCTTAGGTGTTTCAGGTCGCAGTGTAAATAGTGAAATAGCGAAAGCGATGGAGCTAAAAACCAATCAAGGCGGTTTTATTGAACAAGTTATGCCTGATTCAGCCGCAGATGAAGCCGGTATAAAGCCCGGTGATGTAATCACTAAGGTCAATGGTAAATTAGTAAAAACCTTTAACGAACTGCGAGGTAAAATTGGCTCTATAGGCGCAGGAAAAAGTGTTAGATTATCAATCATTCGTAATGGTAAAGAACAAGAATTTAACGTGAAGTTAAAACAGTCACAAGCGAGCAATGTAGCCGCTGCTAGTATTCACCGTATGTTTGAAGGGGCAAAATTAGAGAATAATAACAATAACAGCGGGGTTATAATTCGCGATATCGCCGATAATTCACCCGCCCAACTTGCCGGCTTACAATCAGGTGATTTGATCACGGCAATAAACCGAACCCGTATCAATAATACAGCAGAGCTACGTAAGTATTTAAAAGATAAAAAAGGGGTTTTTGCCCTAAATATTATTCGTGATAATTATTCACAATACTTGATGGTTAGGTAATACCAATTACTTTAAGGACGACGAGATAAATTAACATGTTTATCTCGTGCTAAAATGGCTAAAGGCTGATTTTTGCAATCAGCCTTTTATTTTTAGTCACCGTAATATTTTGTGTTAAACTCAAATAAATTATCAACATTATGTTCCATTGAGTATCCTCTTTTGAAACTAAAGCCCGCATTAAAGTATATTGTAAACTCTATTAGTTATGGCGTATTATTCGCAGTTGCCTTGCTATTATTAGTGCCAACATTGAATGACAATACATTCATTAAACAACTACTTAATAGCAAGACAAAAGCACCACAACCACTTTCTTATGCCAAAGCAGTCAGTTTATCTAGCCCTGCTGTCGTAAACATTTATTCCGAAGATATTCAAGCAAGTCCAAGTTACGGTAACCGCGCAATAAAATCCACACGATTAGGCTCAGGCGTAATAATGGATAGTAACGGCTATATTTTAACCAATATGCATGTTATTCAAAATGCCGACCTTATTAAAGTGTTGCTACAAAGTGGTCGAGAATATCCCGCAGAGCTAATTGGCTTTGATCAAGTTACGGATTTAGCTGTACTAAAAGTGGATAAAACCAATTTACCCGTTATTCCACAAAACCTGCATCAACAATCATATGTCGGGGATATTGTTTTGGCCATTGGTAACCCCTTAAATTTAGGGCAAACGGTTACTCAGGGTATTATTAGTGCGACAGGACGTAGTGGTTTAAGTAATACTAATTACTTAAACTTTTTACAAATGGATGCGGCAATTAATGATGGTAATTCCGGCGGTGCCCTTATTAATAGTAATGGGGTATTGGTAGGTATTAATTCTCGTAAATTTACTCAGTCAAATCCACAACAAAATATTCAAGGTATTTTCTTTGCTGTACCTTATCAATTAGCCGCAAAAGTTATGCATCAGTTAATTGAAAATGGCATTGTGATTAGGGGTTGGTTAGGTATTTCTGCTGAACGCTATTTAACAGATTTAAAAGGTTTTTTGGTTGAGTCTGTCACCCCCAAAAGTCCGGCTTATAAAGGCGATATACAGGTAGGTGATGTGATTTACCAAATTGCAGATCAACCGATTAGCAGCATTACCCAAGCCTTAGATATCGTTGCCGAAACAAGACCAAATACCCCCTTAGTATTCAAACTTTATCGACAAGGAAAAAGTATTGAAACCACAGTGACTATAAGCGAATTCAAGAACTAGGGTCTAATGTTCTAATGCTCTAATGCTCTAAATTTGGCATTATTGGCAATAATGTACTGTTCCACTTCGTTGGCTGGCATGGGTTTAGCGTAATAAAAACCCTGCCCATATAAACAATCCATTTCCTGTAGTAATAGCGCATCTTCAATACTTTCAATACCCTCACCGACCGTTGCCATATGTAAATTAGTCGCTAAGTCGATAATAGTTTTTATTATCGCTTTATTATTTTCATGCTCATGGACATTGGTAATAAAAGAGCGATCTATTTTTAATACATCGATAGGAAAACGATGTAAATAACTTAAGCTAGAATAACCGGTACCAAAATCATCAAGTAATATTTTTACCCCTAATTCTTTTAATGCTTTCATATTAGTCAATACTATATCGGTATTTTCTAATAATGCTCTCTCAGTTAACTCTACCCGTAAGTTTTCTGGTTTCAAGCCAGTTTCAATTAATATTTTTTCAATGTCATCAGGTAGCGTCGCATTAAAAAACTGACTACAAAACAAATTACAACTAACATAAAGATCATATCGCGATAATTTTTCTTGCCATATTTTCAATTGTTGACATGCTTTTTGTAAAATTTGTAAATCTATCGCTTGCACTAAATTGGTTTCTTCTGCTAGCGGAATAAAGTCGTTAGGATAAACAAAACCGCGCTTAGTACTTTGCCAACGAGCTAGCGCTTCAAAGCCTTTTAACTCTTCGTTTTCTAACTTAAGGATAGGTTGAAAATAAGGAATAAATTCTTGCCATTCAATTGCCTCTCTAATGTCGGATTCTAATGACAATGCATTTTGAACTCTTTGATGCATACTGGCGTCAAATACTTCATAGCGTCCTTTACCGTTATCTTTGGCGTGATACATTGCCGTATCAGCATCACGTAACATAGTATCAGCATCGTCGTAACGAGCATCACTAAATAAAATACCAATACTGGTGCCAATAAACACTAATTGATTATCGATAGTAAAAGGCTGTTGTAAAAAATCAGTTATTCGTTGGGCTATCTCAAAAGCCTCTTTATCGGTGTCAAGATCTTCTATTAAAATAACAAATTCATCACCACCTAATCTAGCAACGGTATCTTTACCACGCACAATAGCAGATAACTCTCTGGCAATGAGTTTCAATAGGGTGTCACCAGCATGATGACCTAAACTATCATTAACAACCTTAAAGCGATCTAAATCTAAAAATAAAATAGCAAAGGAAAAATTGGGCTTACGCTGATTACAGGCAATGGCATGGTTTAGTAAGTCAAGGAACACGGTACGATTTGCTAACCCTGTGAGGCTGTCATGTGATGCTGTGTGCTTGAGTCTTTTTTCTGCTTGCTTACGTTGAACAATTTCTTCTTCTAAAGCCAAGGTTCTCAATTTAACCTGTTGTTCCAGCAGTTCATGACTCTCTCTTTCTATATCAGACGCTTCTCGACGTTTAATTGCCGCAGAAACATGATTAGAAACAAAATTCAATAACTCACTATCTTGTTGGGTATAGGTTGTTCGAGTGGTGTAACTTTGCAGAACCATCACGCCTAATAATTGCCCTGAATAGATCAAGGGAACCCCTAACCATGAATGCTCACCAACGGTAGGTTCTTGGGTATGCCCCTGTTCAAACAAGACTCTCATGTCTTGTTTACTTAATAAGATAGTTTTTTGTTGGCGAATAACTAACGTAGAATAATGATCGGGTAATTTTCGTTTTTGAAAATAACCTTCCGGTTGATTAGACTCTTCATCAACTACATAAACATATTCAACGGTGTCACTTTCTTGATCATATTTAGCGATAAAAAAATTTTTGGCATGAATCAATTGGCCAATAATATTATGTACTTTGGCATAAAAAACATTGATATTAAAGCTAGCATCATTGGCTAATTCTGATATTCGATATAAAGACTCTTGTAATAATTCTGATTTATCTCGTTCACGAATTTGTGTCATTAACTCTTGCGTTCTAGCCTGAACAGCACTGGTTAAACGTTCTTTATCTTGTAAGCGTATCATCGCCCCAACGACGTTCTGCGCAGCAAAAGTAAGCATACTTAAATCTTGCTCGGTATAGCGTAAGGTTTCACTATAACTTTGTACAACCATAACGCCAATAACTAAGTCATTATGTAATAAAGGCACCCCTAGCCAATCGGTTCCCGAGGTGCCATAAAGCTTAACTTTATGATGGTCTTCTAATTGTTTTTCTAACGCTGGAGTGACTAATAACGGTTGCATAGACTCAATAATCAGATGAGTTAATGATCCCGATAAATCAGTATAATCAATAATACCTTCTGGCTTTTGGTCTTTTTCATCAACATAATAAACGAATTCCATGGTGGAAAATGTTTGATCATAACTCACAATAAAAAAGTTAAATGCCGTCATTAAAGAAGCTATGGTACGGTGCACTTGTGGATAAAAATCGTTTAAGTCTTCACACTCTTGTGATAGCTGATTAAGACGAAATAGCGCGCTATAACGAATTTGTAAGTCATTATATTGTTGTTGTAACAACACTAGCTCGTCCGGCTTTTCAGCCGCTAACGTTTTATCAGGTTTATCAGTTTTAGTAAGCATCACTTCCCTGCTATTTTTTTCGACAGTACTCACCGTGTTTTTTTAGAACCCGACGTTAATCATCATTAAAAAATCTGCTATCATATTAGTTGCTACTAGCTTCTTGCTCAGCAATATTTCTGATTTCTTCTACGCGATGTTTATTACCACATATAGCCGTTTGCTTTTCATCTCGATAATAGCGAATATCAATACAGTCTTGTTGATATCTTCGTTCAAGTTCGGTACGAATTAAAGGCTTACCCTTGGCATTAATTATTTGACGATGTAATATTTGGCACTGCTGAATTTGCTCTGACGCTAAAGTAATGTCTTCACAAGTATTATCATTACTTGCACAACTCGTTAACACTACAGCAACACTAGCAGCCAAAAAAGAGGTATATTTCATGTTGAAAATCGCTTAATTATTTTTAATTAATAGGTAATATTGGCAACAGTATATACCCAAACAGCCTCAAGATGCGAGGCGCCGTAGTTTTTTATTCACAAACTTGAACATAGCAAGAATCCCGTTACAATCTATGCTATTCAACATTGCTAACGAGAATTTTATGCCACTACCTGTTGTTGATTATACCGCAGAAGATGCGCCACAGCGTTTTGTTCAAAGCTTAAGAGAAACTGGATTTGGTATACTGATAAATCACCCTATTAAGCAATCATTAGTTAACTCTATTTACCAACACTGGCAAGTTTTTTTTAATAGTGAAGATAAATATAATTTTGTTTTTGACGCAGAGAAACAAGATGGCTATTTTTCTCCCGAGGTATCAGAAACAGCTAAAAGTCATACAAAAAAAGACATAAAAGAGTTTTACCATGTTTACCCATGGGGACGTATACCAGAAACCTTAAAAGACGAAATACTTAATTACTATCAGTTAGCAGATAGTCTAGCGAGTGAATTACTTAATTGGGTTGAAAGGTATAGTCCTGAACATGTGGCGAAAAATTATTCAGAACCATTATCTGATATGGTTAAGAATACGCCAAATACTTTATTGCGAGTTTTACATTACCCACCATTAACAGGGAATGAAGCAGTAGGAGCAATTAGAGCCGCCGCTCATGAAGATATTAATTTATTGACTCTGTTACCGGCAGCAAATGAAACTGGTTTACAAGTAAAGTGTCAAGATGGTAGTTGGTTAGATGTGCCTAGCGACTTTGGTAATTTGATCATCAATATTGGTGATATGCTACAAGAAGCATCTAATGGTTATTTTCCTTCAACAACTCATCGCGTTATTAATCCAAGTGGTAAAGCTAACAGTAAATCACGTATTTCATTACCGCTTTTTTTACACCCTCGTAGTGAAGTGCAGCTATCAGCAAAGTACACTCAAGCTAGCTATTTATTAGAACGTTTACGTGAATTAGGTGTTAAATAAGCTCAATTAGGGTTAAGAAGTTTGCCTTTGAGTAATAATGGGTAATGGTGCCGGCTCGCTAAAATAATAACCTTGCGAATAATCAATACCCAAGGTGTTAACAACGGCTTGTACTGACTCATTATGAACAAATTCAGCAATACATGGGATGTTAACATTGTGAGCGAAAAAAGTTATCGCCCGGGTAATTTCATAACTTTTTTCATTTATATCAATATTTTTTATGTACTTAGCATCAATTTTCAAATAATCAATATCAAGCTCAAGAATACGCTCAAAATTTGAATATTCTGTACCAAAATCATCAATAGCGAGTAAATATCCTCTGGCTTTTAGTTCGGTTAACTGCTTAATATGATTTTTTTTACCGGTAGCACTCACCCCTTCTAATATTTCTAAAATAATACGCTGTGGCTGTATATTATACTGTGCGGTTTTTTCTGCTAAATAAGCTAAAAGGTAGTTTTGGCTTAAATCATCTTCGGTAATATTTAATGAAAAAGTATAATCAAAATCACTCATGATTTTAAAGCTTTTATCTAATATTACGCGAGTAATTTCAGGTAATAAGCCAGATAATTTTGCCGTATCTAAAAAAGAATGTGGAGAGATGACTTCATCCCCTTTAATAATACGGGCTAATACCTCAAATTTTTGTATTTTTTTAGTTTTATTGTCATATATACCTTGAAAATAAGGCGTAAGTTGATCGAGCTCTAACGCTGAGTGCAATAAATTATTACTGGCAATAAAGCTCTCTCGTGTCGAGTTATCAACAAGCTCATTGTCAGCATCAAATATGTGATAACGATTTTTCCCTAAGCTCTTTGCTTGCTTCAACGCTAAAGCACAGTTACGCAATAAATGCTTTTTACCCTGTGCAGCCCCATAAGTAAAAGCGATATGCAGAGAAATGTCATCAACTCGAATTAGCGTATGATAAAAATACTGTTGGATAATTTTTATTTGTTCCGCAATGGCAATTTCGCCTGCAAATAATAAACCAAACTCATCAGAATTAAGCCTAAATGTTTCATCCATAGAGAAGTTATTCGCTAAAGTATTGGCTATAGCGGTTAATATTTTATCGCCAATATTAAAACCATACGCGGTATTTATGTAACCAAAGTTATTAATATTAAGTACAATCAACGTATAGTTTTGTTCATTAGCAAGTATTTCCTGCTCAAGATAGGTTTTATTATGTAGCTGCGTTACTGGGTCGTAAAATGCCATATCAATAACTTGTTGTTGAGCCGACTTTAATTCTGTTAGATCGCTAAATATAGATAAATAATTTTGTATTTCTCCGTGCTTATCCCTAATAACGGTAATACTCATCCATTGAGAAACTAACTCGCCATTTTGATGTTTATTAGTTATTTCTCCTCGCCATTGATCTTTTATCATCAGTTCATACCACAACTGTCGATAAAATGAATCACCTTGCACACCGGAAGATAAAATTTTAGGGTTTTTACCTAAAACGTCACTTTCACAAAAACCATATATTTTTTCAAATGCGGGGTTAACCTCGACAATATGGTTATTTTTATCGGTAATAATTACCCCTTCTGAGGCATTATTAAGGGCGGTAGAAAGTAACAACAAACGCTGTTCTCTACGCTCTCTTTTTAAAACAATACTAACAATAGTAGAGCAGGTCTCTAGTAGTTTTTTATGAAATAATACCGGCGTTCTGTGTTCAAATGACGATAATGCAAAAGAGCCTATTGCTTGTTTATGTTCATTTTTAATAGGCATTGACCAACAAGCGCATATATTAAAATCAACAGCGACCTGACGGAGATTTTTCCAGCGTTCATCTTCAAAGGTATTTTGCACATACTGAGCTTCATTATGAAAAACAGCATTGCCACATGAGCCCCCACCTGGACCCGGTTGCAAATTAGCTAAAGCTTCATGACCGACAGTTGGAATTGAAGGAGCGCACATCACACTTAATAAGCCATCACTTGCATCAACCATCATGATAGAAGCAACAGCATTAGGTAAAATACTCTCAGCTAATAAGCAAAGAGAATTTAAAATGTCCGCTACGGGATCATTAGCAACAAGCTTTTCTAAGGTTTGTTGTTGAATATTAGCAATAATATCGTATTGTTTGGGTGTGATTAAAACATCTTCACTCATGTTTTCACTCGTTTGAAAGTATTTACCTAAATACGGCAACATTCAATTAATTAAATGATAGTTAGCAACTCTAACTATCATTAGTGGGCTTTAGTATTAATAGGTCTAATGTAACGGATGACTACATTACTATTAACGCACACTAGTAAATACTAATAAATGTAAAAAAAGTATTCTTTGATTCAGCGCAACCTTTAGGTGGTAAATATCGGTGATCACGAAATCAAGTAACAATATTGTTATAGCAATCATATAAAAAGTCCATGTTGCTCTAAGTGATCACTTCTTTATATGGGATGGTATTATCTATATTAATAAATTTACTGTCGCCCAAAAGTAAATTTTCATCCAATAGATATACTCCTATTGAGGTGCGATGTAATGCCATAACAGGGTTATCAAATCGGCCAAACATGCGCTTTATTTGATGGTAACGCCCTTCAGTTAAAATTACTTCAGCGCAGTATTGAGAAAGAAGAGTAAGCTTTACTGGCTTAGTGGTAATGTCTTCGTAAGCAAAATACATTCCTTTGGCAAACGCATTAATATAATCATGGTGTAATGGCTTTTTCAATGTCACTAAATATCGCTTTGCGACTTTACTTGTAGGTGATGTTAATTGCTCTGACCAACGACTATCATTGGTCAGTAACACTAAACCTGAAGTGTTCAAATCTAAACGTCCCACTATGTGCAAACTTGTTTTCTCTGCCAGTGTTAATGTTAAGCAGAGTAAATCAATCACAGTTTTATGTTTATCGTCTTTCGTTGCACATACCACGCCGACAGGTTTATGCAACATAATATACAAGGCTCGATTTTGCTGAATAATTTGGCCATCAAATTTAATGATAGAAAACTTGTCAATGGCTTGAGCAATATCTGTGGCGATAACCCCATCAACAATGACGCGTTTTTGCGCCAGTAACAAACGCACTTTTTTACGGTTTATTTGACATTTTTCACTGATAAAACGATCTAGGCGAGCGCGACTTATAGACATAATGAATGAATTTAAATAGCTTTAAGGTTTAATTGGTTAGCGATAATATTGAGTACTTTTTGCAATTTGATTTGTAATAAACCGGCGAGTAGCTTTGCTTGCTGAGCTAATAAATTCTGTTCAAATTCGGTAATGGCTATGGTACATATTAACTGCTGTGGTTCTTTATCATCAATAAAACTAAAGACATCATCTGAATGACTTTTAAACGTCTCTACTTGTTTACTTTGCAGCTTTTCTTTTTGATTAGTAAAGCCTTGCGGTGTTTCTAACCATAGCTGGATAAAAGGAATATTGTCTTCGTCACCATACCAATTAGCCGTCATCGCTTGAAAATTAAACTGTGCGACAAGTTTGTTGGTTATTGAGTTAACATTAAGCAGCTGCTTGGTTAAGTCATCACACACATAGATTGAAATAGGCAACGGCTCTGTCATGATATTTTCTTAAAATTGTAATTAAAAATCAAACGGCAAATAAATAGTACTGATAATTACTACCGCCTTTGATCATAGCAAACTGATTTAGTGCCAGTATATTAGCACACTTGCCAAATTAACATCGACCGTACCAACTTAAATAACTTCTTTTGCTAAACCTAGGTCAACCGTAGTATTCTTCACCATTAGAATATGGATAAGTTTATTATCTCTTTTGCAGACTATTTAATGCCTAGCTGTTTGTTGAAAAGGTTAGCTAAAAATAACCAATTTAAAATATCATTATGAGGGGCAATAAATGCCTAATCGTCTGCAACAGTATTGCTTGCTCGGCCTTACTATTATATTTACCTTAGGGCTACCTGTTGAAGCCTTCGCGCACGGAGTCGATGGGCTATCAACTAACCGGTTATTACTTTAATTAACTTACCATTAAAAATTTTGAGATAAAATCATGCAACAACAATCCATTAATCTAACCAAAGCTACACTATTTAAGTACAGCCTATTCAGCATGATTTTCGCTGCAATAACCCTAGTTACCATCATATTACCGGCTGAATACAATATTGATCCTACCGGGGTTGGTCAGGCACTGGGGTTAACCGTATTTAATAATATAGCAGTAGAAAAAGCCTCCTCAGCAGCATCACAAAAAATAGCCGAAAAAACAAAAGGCGCTGTTGAAACCATTGAAATAATGGTTCCTGCCCATAGTGGCGTAGAATACAAATTTACCATGGCGCAACATCAAAAGTTAAGCTACCAGTGGCTAACTAACGGTACCGCTTTGTATTTCGATTTGCATGGCGAACCAGAAGGCGACAGCACCGGTTATTTTGAAAGTTATGCCATAGCAACATTAACTGGCATGACAGGTAGTTTCACCACCCCCTTTTCAGGCGTTCATGGTTGGTATTGGAAAAATACATCAAATACCGCCGTTGTTGTGCAGTTAACCGTTAAAGGTGATTATGCAAAGCATGGCCTTAAGTAATTAATTCCTGCGTTTATGACTTACATTATAGTTATGAAGCACTAAACAATATATTTAACCAGAGTAGAAAAATGAATTCAGCAAGACAACTTAGTAAAGAAGAGCTTAGAAAAAACAAACCTAGTCGAGATAAGTACCTAAGTCAGCCTAAACTGCCGCTAATACTAGTATTAGATAATGTCACTAATAGTTATAATGTTGGTGCTTTTATTCGCTTAGCAGATGCTTTCGCTATTGAAAAAATCATCGTTTGTGGCGCATTAACTATTTCAGATAAGAAGTTAAAAAAAGCCTCTAGAAATGAAGCTAAATGGGTTTGTATCGAATATAGCGACAGCACCACGGCAAGTTTGCAAGGCTTGTTAGATCAAGATTATACTATTTTTAGTGTAGAGTTATGCCACGAGTCTGTTGACTATAAAGAGCTAGCTTATACTTCTCCCTGCGTATTAGTGTTAGGAAATGAACGTAAAGGCGTCAGTGAAGCCGCATTAAAATTAAGTCATCATCAAATACATATTCCCATGTTTGGTATGGGTAATTCTTTAAATGTTTCAACCGCTGGCGCTATTGTGTTAGCAGAGTGTGCCAGCCAAATTCGCCAAAAGATCGTAGCAACCACATAATAATTCATGCCTATGTACAATGTTCAGAAACGTCATTCCCGTGGTTACTTAAGCGGGAATCTTAGTCGAAAGTGACGAGATTTTTTATTGTTTTCACTGATAAAATCATGCTAATTAAGTCGATTGTTTTTGCATAAAAAACCATAAAAGCGTAATATTTACCTACGTTTTTGTTATTAATAATTTTTATGCCTGTCAATTTACCTGAAATAAATCCTGCTTTACTCGCGCCAATTCAAGGCATTCGCCTAGGTTGGGCCGAGTCGAATATTAAACAACCAAATCGTAAAGATTTACTCGTGATTGAAATTGCCAAGGGTAGTGCCGTAGCGGGCGTATTTACCCAAAATCGCTTTTGTGCTGCACCCGTCACCTTATGTAAAAAGCATTTAAGTGCGGTGAAAAACAATGATATTGCGGTTACTCATGACTCAGGTATTAGAGCACTAGTGATCAACACTGGTAATGCCAACGCTGGCACAGGTGCACAAGGAATGTTAGATGCACTCACTACTTGTCAAAGTTTAGCTGAAACAATGGCTATTCCGGTTGAGTCGATATTACCTTTTTCAACCGGGGTGATTTTAGAACATTTACCGATGAATAAACTGTTAGCAGGTTTGCCACATGCGGTTGCTAATTTAACCACAAATAACTGGGCTGATGCTGCTTGGGCAATTATGACCACAGATGTTGCGCCAAAAGCTTATTCTACCAAGGTACAAATTGGCAACGAACAGGTAAATATTACAGGTATTTCTAAGGGCGCTGGTATGATTCACCCTAATATGGCTACCATGTTAGGTTATGTCGCCACCGATGCTAATATTACTCAATCGCTATTAGATGAAATAACTAAAGAGATAGCAGACTTATCTTTTAACTGTATTTCTGTTGACGGTGACACTTCAACCAATGACTCATTTATTGTTATTGCCACCGGAAAAAGCAAAACAACCGTTATTAAAGAGCGTAACGATGAAGGCTTTAGCGAAGTGTATAAAGCATTACTTGAAACAGCGCAATATTTAGCGAAAGCTATCGTCCGTGATGGCGAAGGCGCAACAAAATTCTTAACGATAACCGTTAAAGGGGCATTAAGTATTGAAGAAGCCAAAACCATTGGTTTTTCTATCGGTAAAAGCCCATTAGTTAAAACCGCAATGTTTGCTTCGGATCCTAACTTAGGCCGAGTACTTGCTGCTATTGGTTATGCTTCAAGAGAGTGTCAATCATTAGCTGATCTAGATACCGCGCAACTAGAGCTATATTTTGGTGATGTTCTAGTCGCTGAAAAAGGTGGCCGCGCCGCAAGCTATCAAGAAGAACAGGGGCAAGCGGTGATGAATGAAGCAGAAATAGATATTACCGTGCAACTCCATCGTGGTAATGAAGATGCCACTATTTGGACTTGTGACTTTAGCTACGATTACGTCAAAATCAATGCCGAATATCGAACTTAACTAACCCAAGATTTACACTACACCAAAAGTTAGCAAAGAGTAACGGGTATAGCGCGATGGCCATATAAGACCCCGCCCACTAAAAATAATCTTTTAGTGGAATACAGCAGCATAACTATCTTGCCTAACCAAGCAGAACTGCAGCTAGACAAGGCTTATAAGGTAGTAAAGGCAGCCTTAGCTGATGGTAAAGTGTATCGAATATATTTACCCGATACTACCGGCAGCCCATTAGCGTTGCGTATGAAAATACCAAATAAAAGCCATGCCTATAGCTGAAGCTGGGCAAATCAATACACGGGAGAACTTCTAAATAGTTTCGCTGCCAGTGAAACCTCCATAGCAACACAAGTGTGGAATTTTAAGTATAAATTTCACATCGGTGACTTTATTGGCTGGCCCGTTAAAATACTCTGGTTACACATCAGTTTACTGCCATGCTTTTTTATTTTATCTGGCATTTATTTATGGCTAAAACGTCGAGCGCTTGGTTGAGAATACTTAGCTGTTCGGATTGAAAGAACGATATTATTGGAGATCTATACTAAGTCAAATACCCATATCCGCTTTACAAAGAGATATTTGTATAACTCACCGCACCAACCAAACCTATAAAGCCAATAGGCATGATCCATTGTGGTTTATAAGTTAACAGCAATGATTGTAGAAAAGCGACTATAGTTAATAATCCAAACCAAAGTACCAAACCAATACCCCAGCCTTGTTCGACAATGAAAATACTAGTTGATAATAATAAATAGGTAAAACCGATTATTCGAAAGATAAAAAGATTTTTTAATGAGGGCATTCTTCTTTGCGGATAACACTGTTTGAAATGACGTTTCATTGACAAACTTAATGCGACACAGCCAATAAAAATTAACAAATAAGATAAAACTATCATAACTCCACCTTCTCAATGGGCAATATTACTTGTTTGTCGGTCGTTATTGTATTATTCCGTGCCATTTTACTATTTTTTACGTTTGACGTATTTAAAGTTGCCATGACTTTTTTTTCCTTAGCAAGCATTCGATAGGCAGAAAAAGCAAAGCACACAGAAAAAACTAACATGGTTAAATCAAAACCTGCCAAGACCCAATTACCGCTTAACAAGGTATTACCAAGGTGTACATTAGTAGTGAGAAAATTAAGCACCGGCAATAAGCCATAAAGTACCGCGGCAATAGTAAGTTGATCAACCCATATTTTATTTATAGAGCGCTTATGAGCAACCATGTAAGGGTAAGCTAACGTAGCGGCCCAACTAATAAATAAACTGTGTATTTCCCAATTTTCTCGCTCAGCAAAATTTACCGGCAAAAGTCTGTTCGCCCAAAAATAGGTAGCGATGCCAATAAGTAAGCCAACAATAGTACCAACATTTAAACGTTCAATTAAAATCAAGCCGTTACTAGCAAAACCTTTTTTATCTGCTCGTTCTCGTCGTTTACTGGCCCATAAAATCATGCCGGTAGCAATCATCCCTGCCCCCATTAAACCCGAGATAAAGTACAACCAACGTAAAAGAGGCCCTGAAAACGATCCCTCATGCAACATTGTCATAATGTTATAAAATGTCATCGCTGCACTTGAGGACTTACTACCATGACTAGCGTGCTGTAAGTCACCATTGACCGCGTTATAGGTTAGGCTACGACCACTTTCTAGACCATCATAACCAACCTCACCTAACTCAATATGGGCGTTGATATCACCACGGTTTTCAATACCAATATAAGAAACTTGACCTTTACCCCAGCGTTGCTCCACATCAGGAAAAACACTACTAAGGCTAATGTTATTAGCAGCAATACCTACAGTATCTTTATGTACCGCGTCTTGGATATAAATGGCATCGTAAAAACGATCTCTATTTTCTTCACCGGGGCCATACGAAGCGGTTAATACACCTGGCATCGTTGTGAACATTAAAAATAATAAACCACTATAGGTGATCATAATATGAAAAGGCAGCGGCAGTACACTGAGCACATTGTGCATATCACGCCAAGAGTGTTGTTTTTTACCGGCTCTGAAAGTAAAAAAGTCTTTAAATATTTGTTTATGAATAACAATGCCGGTAATTAACCCTATCAACATAAACATAGCGCATAAACTGGTGAGCCAATACCCTAAGACACTAGGAATATAGTGCAAAGCATAGTGCATGTAATACAAGGTATTGCCACCACCTGTTTTTCTAACAGCTATTGGCTCTCCGGTACGTAAATCAAGTACTTCGTCATGCCATTCGTCATCCATTTTGCCATCATTATCGGCATCTATCTTGGTTTTTTCCGGCCACCAAATACTTAAAGCATATTCTCGGCCTATGGGGAAGTTTACCCACCATTGTGTGGCATTGGGGGCAACTTTAGCCAAACGTTTTTCAGCCAGCACCATCATGCTCTGCTGATCTATGCCATTATTTACAGTTGGCGTTTCTGGCTGCATCCAGTAAGTAATTTCGTCGTTGAAATACCCTGCCGAGCCAGTAACAAACATAAAATATAATATAATAGCGACAGCGATACCGGCCCAGGTGTGCAGCCATTTCATTGACTGGCGAAAGTTTCCTTGTGTGTTGGTATTCAAAATATTCCCTCAGGCATTAATAGGGTGGTGATTACTGCGCAAATCGTAATGGTAATGAGCAAACATCGCCAAACATGCTGTAATGATTTAACAGAATAAACCCAAATAACTATACCGGCATAGATGGCATAACTGACAACCATACCCGTCATTACGTTTGATGATGATTGGCTAGGTAGAAGATAAGACAATAAAATGGCAGATAAATTGGTCAGCACATAGCCGCCGATAATAGCCGCCAAAGCACGTGATAAGACGACAAAGCTTTCCTTTTGCATAATGTCAGTTAGTTGTTTATTCATAATATTAGGGTTAATCTCAATTGGCTGTTTATAAATCAGTTAACGATGGCAAACATTTTCCAATATTCGACAGCACGGGTGTCTATTGGTTGTCGTATCTAACAACAATTATGGTTGGCTAAACGCCAGCCTTATTTATATTCATAGGCATAGCTAAATTTTGCAAACACGGTTCTGTCAGTACGAATAAATTGCTGGTTATCTTCTTCAAAGCCGTTGTCGGCATAACCTAAATAGAAGAGAGTTTGCGGGTTTATCGTGTAAGAGTAGAGTAACTGCGTCGTTAAATACTCGTCTTTATCATTAATATATTCAGGGTTTTTATATAAAGAGCGATCTTGATTAAGCTGAGTATATTGCACAATAAAGCGTAATTGCTGTCGACTATTAAATTGCCATATAAATTTAGAATCTATTACCCTAGCATTATATAACTCCCCATCATCAACCTCTAAATAAGAATAGTCGTACTCGGCTTCAAGTTGCATATTTTTATTTATTTGCCAGTTGATTTGGCTCGCTATTTTAAAACGTGTACCTAATTGCTCATTACTAAAATCAATTTGGTCGCCATATTTAATAAAACTAGAGACAGTAATATTTGAGATTGGGGTCAGCTCCATCCAAAAAGTGAGCTGCTTTTCTTCATAGTACTTTGTTTGATATAAACTATTACGAGATAGTGTTCCTAGCTCAATAACAGATTGCATTTCACCTTCTAGTATGGCGGAAAACTCCCATTCTTCTTCTAATAGATTATGGTCTAAATCCCAACTTTTATCCCAATCAACTGATATCGCAAATTGATTCATTGATAATATTGATAACCAAGTCTGTTCATTAACAAACCACTCTTTATTGCTGCCCAAACTAATACTTTGATAATTTACCATTGACTTAAAACCTAGATCAGCGCGAAAGTCAGCATCAACCCTTTCAATATCAGCAAATAGACCTAAATCTTTACTGCGATAATCAAAGTTAAGTCGATAAGCTTGCCCTGATTGCGTTTCTTTTAATGTAAAGTCTTGCTGTACTTGTTTAGGGTTTTTGCTGTTACTGCTCGCTACTTGATAATTAACACTGCTCTTATTATTAAACCAATACGAGCCATCTACCGACACTAAACGATTATAATAGCCCTTAGCAGTTCTACTTGTTACTAGCGCTCCTATATTATTGAGCTTACCCATATCTAAGCGATATCTCGCTATTGTCGCTTTACTTTTTAAATTTGTTTTTGCTAATTGTGAGCCCTGATTACTAGGAATTAAAAAACTGGTTTGGTTGTCATTTGTCGACATTACCCCATAGAGGTGTTCATTGGTTTTACCCGTAACTTTTAATCCATAATCAGGGTCGGCAATATTTCGAGTATGAACAAAATTAAATAATGGCGTGGTAAAATAGTCAGCACCTTCAACAAAAAATGGCCGTTTCTCTTCATAATAAAGGGCATAAGTAGTATTAATCGCTAGCTGGGCATCATCTGCCTCTACCTGAGAAAAGTCTGGGTTAATAGTGGCATTTAACAGTAAGTTTTTGTTTATTCCCCAACGTAAATCAAGCCCAATATCTTTATTAACACTACCTTCTTGCCAACGTTCACCATGCAGGCTGTTTTCAAAACTATCAGGAATATTTTTAATATCCGTTCGGCCTAACGTTAGCGTAGGGGTTAGTTGTACGTTCTTACTGGTTTTGATGTTAGTAAAACCTACAATTGATTCATATTGGCAAATAATGCATTTTCGGTTGTGATCTTGCTGATAATTAGCAATCTCTACTAGGTTATCTCTAGGGTAGTTACGCTCAATGGCGATATTCCAGGTGAGCGCTTTGCCTGTATCAGGAAAGCGAAGCGCATGAAAAGGTATGCTCATTTCGATCACATAACCTTGGTCAGTCACTTTACCAGCACTATACCAAATAGCGTTCCAAGAATAATCTTCCGCTTCATCACTATCATCGGTCTCCTTTTTTGTCATATCAGCTTGAGCGCCTAATGGATTAACAAAAAAGCCAAAGGCTGATCTTTTATCGTTATAAGTGTCAATAATAATACCGACATTATCATCTTTAAAAATATTATCATGTTCACGTAAATTGGCTATGACCTTATTTGGCTCAGGATCAAATGCTTTAATAGCAATATGTAAACTAGTGTCATCTTGATATAAGTAAGCAATCGTTTTTACCGGTGCTAAAGCGTTATAAATAGGTTCATTTTGATACTTCAATTCAATAATAGTGGCTTGTTGCCAGACTGTTTCGTCTAATATACCGTCAAGTGTTGGGGTGGTATTAGAATAATGAAGCGCGTAATTTTTTTTAGTGTATGTTGCTGAGTTATTATTAATATTATCTTCAGAAAAAACAGAATATGACACCAAAAGTAAAGTTATTGGTAGCCATTTTAGTAACGTTAAATTCAAGTGAGAGCTCAGTTTATTATAGTTAATGTAAAGACTCATAAAGGGTGTGGATAAATGATGCTTTTTAAAGACTTTTAAATTTCCATTTCAAATAATAAGACAATTTTCATCGCTAAAAACCCGATAAAAATAGTAATAACGACTTAAATTATTGGTATTAAATACTGCTATTCATATTCAGAATCTGGCAATAAACGCAAAATAGTTCTGAAGATAAAGTACATAAATACCAATTCAATGTGATAGTAGGAAATCTATTAGCTTGTATTTTTAGTAGCAAAGACTATTAAACAATGGTTAAACTAACCATTGTTTAATAAATTACTCATACCCTATAGGGCATGAGTAATATTTACATACTCCAACGAATTGAAGCAGTAAAGCTTCTAGGTTCACCTTTATCGGTATAACCCCATAAAGAACGCTTATACTCTTCGTCCAAAATGTTATTGAAATTAATACCCAGTACAAGCTGCTCCGTTAGTTCATATCTGGCCATTAAATCAACTAAAGAATAGGCAGGCTGGCTATCAGTATATGGAATATCATCATCGCTTAAAGAAATGCTATCGTTATAATAAGACTTACTTTGCCAGCGAATACTGCCACCGATAGTGAGCCCTGGTAAGTATTTAGTGAAGTCATAATTAGTGGTTAATTTAAATAACTCGCTAGGAATGCCGGTATCTCTTGCGTTACCATCTTTGTCTTCGGCCGTATTATGAGTATAACCGCCTGCTATATTCCAGTTGGGAGTTATTGCCCCTGAAATTTCGATTTCATAACCATCGGTTTTCACGCCATCAATACTCTCATACACCCACTGACCATTAGGTAACTTAGGAAGATCAACCCACTCAGCAACATTATCTTTTTGTGATTGATATATTGCCGCTGAAATATTTAATTCATCATCAAAAAAGGCTAACTTCACACCCGCCTCAGTATTGGTGCCTTCTGTCGGCTCAAGTATTTGACCATCAGCACCGAAATTGGTTACAGGTAAGAAAATTCCTGTATGGCTGGCATAAACTGAAGTGAAATCATTAATGTCATGGACTATACCTACATAAGGCGTCACTATGTTTTCATCACTGTAGGTTACTGTTTCTTCTACGCCAAGCATATCTTTTGATTCAAAATCCCAGCTACTCACACGCCCACCCAGCATTAGCTTAGTGGCCTCTCCTAAACTAAATCTCACGGTACCATAAAAGCCAGTTTGTTCTTGACTATCCTTATATATATCATTATCAGAATTAGCATCAAAAACTGGTGCAGGCACTAAGTAGTCATTAATATTTACTATCGGCATATCTTCATAAGTACTGTCAATTAAAAATTCATTGCTACCATAGTTAAAGCCGACAACTAATTCATGATAGGCGCCGAATAAGGAAAATTCTCCGGTAGTAAAAATATTAAAACTTTCTGTTTCTGATTCACGATCAGAATGGCCTGCATCACCAGGACCCCAAGCTCCAACAAAGTTACCGGTTTCTTTATCAACATAGTCACCCAAAGATGCATTTAGTACGTCAATTGCACCATCAGCATAGCGATACGATGCTTTTATCAGCCAACCATTATCAAAGTAATGTTCAATTTCTGGCATAATACTTGTTTCTTCAACATTCCTATATGCCCATTCTTGTCCAGTAGAAAATGAAGTGTCTAAGTCGATAGGGGTGCCATCTGTATAAAATGCTGGGTTAGAGTTATAGTTATAGACACCTTGGCTTTTGGAATTTATATGGTCAATAGCTAAACTTACTTTGGTTGAATCTGTGAGATCAGATTCAATAATACCGTAAAGCACACTTTTTTCTTTCCCGTACCTATCGAGAAAATAGTCGTTTTGCTGATAGGCAGTAACAAATCGTCCGCGAGTATCTCCACTCTCACTTATCGTGCCTGACACATCTAATTCACCGCGATAATTATCCCAACTACCAACACTGGCTAACATGGATAAATTAAATTCTTCTGTGGGACGTTTACGAACCATATTCACGGTTGCTGAAGGCTCACCAAGACCACTTAAAATACCTGCGGCTCCCTTTAAAACTTCAATACGTTGGGCAATGACGGGGTCAATCCCCTGACTAAGTGAGCCAGAATACGCAGAGTTCGCTGTCGTAGTGATCATGCCGTCAACTTGCACACTCGCATCCAATACAAAACCGCGGACATAAATTAAGTAATCTTCTGAGGCATCACCTACCATGGCTACACCTGGAGTATGCTTAAGTACCGATGCCATATCGACAAGCGCTTTATCTTGTATCATTTGCTCGGTAATTATACTCACCGATTGTGGGGTTTCACGTAACGACATTACTAAGCCAGTCGCATTATTAAGCTCAGTGGTAGTATAACGACCATGAACCTCAATAGTTTCTACCTCTGCAGCAGCAGAGTTTGTTGCTGCTAACGGATTTGATGCTGTCACTAACGTTAAGGCATTATTGCCTGAACGCTTTACCAATAGTCCAGTATTTTTAACCAGTTCTGTTAACGCAGTGTCAGCACTATATTGACCATTAAATGCTGAAACTTGTTCATCTTTAATTAATTCACTTGCAACTAAAATTTGCACTTCCGTTTGAATAGATAACTCAGTAATAGCATTCGCTAAACTACCGGCAGGTAGTTTAATATTAAAGGTTTGGTTAAATGCTATTTTAGTATCAGCGGCATATGCTGGTGTTAGCGGTATAGCGGTTGTTGATAACAACAGTGCGGTTACAACGCTTAATGCTACTTTGCTAATTTTTGTTATTGATTTTTTTCTTGAATGTAGATTGGTTAGTTTTCTTGTTAGAACTGCTTTGTCCATTAGATATTATTGCCTTAATGCTTAAATGTTAATGATACTTATTACTATTAATAATTAAGACAATTGTAGGGCGTTAAAACCCGACGAATAATTTTTATATTTTAAAAAATTTTCTCTCCAGTGAAACTATCGATTGTGATCAGGTGGATTTCGCAATGCAAAGCTTTAACATTAACTTTGCTACAAACTATGGGGTATATGTTGTAAGTTTTGGCCTTGGTAATCCTAGCACTAGTTCACCATTTTTATTATTAACAACAGTAAGGTTTAAACTGGTAATTAAGGCACTTAACTCCTGATCTAAGCGCTTAATAAAAAATGTACCTGTTATTTTTTCTTTATACCGATAACCAAGGTTAGCCGTAATATCATAGGCGGTATAACGGTCTATCTCTGCTAATACTTTTTGTAATGGTGTGTCTTTAAAAATAAGGACACCGCGGTGCCAAGAACCGATGTTATTTGATGCTATTTTTTGTATTTTTCCTATTTTTTTATTTGATGATGTAACCGACTCATTCGCCGTTAATATAATGCTATTTTGTGTTGTTGAACAATCAGTTGTTTTTTGTTTTGATGATTGCTGCTCAGGAGATAATGCAACTTTTACCACACCTTCAGTGACGGTAATTAACGAGGAGTTATCACTTTGTCGGCGAACAATAAACTCAGTTCCTAATGCCGAAGCGGTACTGTTACCTGTTTTGACGATAAACGGTCTTTTCGGATTTTTAGCAACTTTAAAAAAGGCTTCGCCCTTTAGTAATTCTATCTGTCGAACAGAATCGCTAAAACTAATTTTAATGGCCGAGTTAAAATTTAGATGAACGACTGAGTTATCAGGTAACAGCACTCTATGTTGTGCTTGCCATTGGTTTCTGTATTGTTTTTCTATCACATGTTCAATTTCATTTTGTGGTAGTGCCGCAATATTTGTTTGGGAGTTAACACTAAATACGTTTGATAAAGTTAAAGCCAAAACTAAACTTGCAGCAATGCTACTAGGCACAAGATATTTAGGCCAGTATTTTTTCTGTGTTATGTTTTTATTATCTGTTGTAATGTCTGCGGTTATATTTGCTGTAGCAGCGATTGGTTTGATATCAGCCATTAACTGCCACATCTCTTCTGCAGCTAGCCACGCTTGCTGATGTTGTACTGATTTATTTTGCCACTGCAATAGGTGTAATTCTATTTTTTTCGCCGTTAATGTATCAAAAGTGCATGTGTTAAGTTGCGTCAACAAATCTATTGCTTCAAGCTTTAATGCTTTATTTGAAGGTACATTGGATCCCATAGTTGATGGATAATTTTTTTTTACTTTTAGGTTATGTTCAGGACTTGGCATAACTACTTCTCAATGTTCATATCTATCACGCTAGCATAACAATGCCGAACCGCTTTAGAGAGATTTTTTTCCACGGTTGTTATATGGATACCTAGTTTCTCGGCTACATCTTTTTGTTTCATACCGTTTATTCGAGTTAAAGTGAAAATTTGTTGGGTAAGTGGCGGCAACTCCGCTAAGGCATTATTTAGCATGTGTAGTTTTTGAGTATCACCAATCACTCGCTCGGGTGTAATAGTGTTATTTATTTCTCTTGGCTCATTAGCCGCTTGCCATAAAATTTTACGACGTTGTTCCGCTATTTGATGGTTTATGGCAATATTTTTAGCCGTTTTATATAAATAAGCCCTGATGTTAAGAATGTTATTTTGAGGTGATATTTGTTTTTTCATTAAGCTCAAATACACTTCCTGGGTAAGATCTTCTGCGGTATGCTTGCAGTTGGTTCTTTTATTTAAGAATATTTGGATTTCTTTTTGATAGTTGGTGAAAAGCGCACTAATCGTGAGGGGTTTCATGAATTACGGCTTACTATTCATATTTTATTTGCCAACACCTTACCTTAAATGAGAATCATTATCAATACAAGCCTTTGAAATAATATAGTTCTATCACTGTATTTCAAATATACATCTAGTTAAGCTTGAAGTAACAACGAATAGTTAAACTAACTCAGTATTATGTTGCTTTTGCTGCTGCCATTTTTTAGGGCTCATTTTATATTTTTCACTAAACTTTTTAGAAAAATATGATTGGCTATTAAAGCCTACCGCATAAGCAACATTGACTAATATTTCATCTTTATAATCTGTTTTTAATAATTCTGCCGCAATAGATAATCGCGAATTTAAAATCAATCTATTTGGGGTGATACCATGATATTCAGTTAACTGTCGGTGTAATGTGCTACGGCTTAAAAAAAGTAATTTAGCTAAACGCTCAACCGTAAAGTTAGCATCAGACGCGTGTTGATAAATAAATGCTAGTGCCTTAGCTTTAATATCAGCTTTATCACTTGCTTTAGCATTATTTCTAACAGGTACAACAAAGTTGTTTTTAAGGTTAGTATCTTGTAATAATTTTTGCTTAAGAATACCCCGTTGTTCAATAATACGTCGCAGCCTAGCCAGTAACTCACTAGGGATAAAAGGCTTAGTTAAATAATCATCGGCACCTTGATTGATACCCGAGACTTGCTCAACCTTATCATTTTGAGTGCTTAGTAAAATAATAGGTAGGTGTTTAAGGCTGTCGTTAGCGCGAATTTTCTGAACAAACTCAAGCCCTGAAACGTTAGGCATCACCACGTCTGATATGATTATGTCGGGCGAATATTGCACACACGCATTATATCCTTGTTCGCCATCTTCAGCCGTTAATACTTGATAATTAGCTTCCGTTAACATGTTACTTAAGTAAGTGAGTAACTCTTTATTATCATCTATTAATAGCACTTGGGTTTTATCTAATAAACAGCTTTCTGCTGCTTCGCCCTGACAAAATTCACTATTTACGGTTGTAATGTTGTTCACATCATCAAAAACAAATAAACTGCTTTCATCTTGTGTGTAAGCAAGTTGCTGGTTTTCTAGCGGTAACTGTACAACAAATTTTGTGCCTCGTTGTTTATCACTTTCTACAACAACATTACCTTTATACAAATCAACCAACTCTTTAACGTAAGACAAACCAATGCCAGAATTTTCATTGTCTTTTCCTGTAGCACCTTTATTTTTATACAAATATTCAAAAATATATTGTTGTTGCTCTGCGTTAATAAAACTTCCAGAATTAAATAGCTCTACCGTCAAAACGTTATTAACCAAGCGATAGCTTAAGGTGATCTGCCCTTTGTTCGGGGTATGTTTAAAGGCATTAGACACTAAGTTATTAAAAATACCGTCGAAATGGTGTTGATCAAACCATATCTCGGTATTTTTTGCCGACACTTTATCTAAACTAAAACTTATGTTTTTGTTGTTTGCTAAAAATGCATAGTTATTAACTATTTTTTCGAGTGATAAGTCTATATTTACCTGACTGTTTACGGGCGTGAAGCCATATTGATTATGCCGAACTAGATCTAGCATTGCATTAACCAGTGTTAACATTTTCAAGGTGTTTCGTTCTATTAGAGCCAAAGTACTGTCAAATGCTTCACCCAATTTACCATACTTTCCTTGTCTAATTTCAGATAAGGGGGCAATAGCTAAGGTAAGTGGCGAACGAAATTCATGGGTCATTTGCGCAAAAAATTTATCTCGTATTTCTTGTAACTTTTTCAATTCAATATTACGTTGCGCTAATTCATAAGTACGTAATTTTACTTCAGTTTCCAATTGGCTAGAGTATTGGCTTTTTAACTCTAAGGTTTGTGTCACCAAGGTTAATTTTTCGGCTTGTGCTTGTTGTTTATCAAATTCAGCTTGGCGAATAAAAGAAGCTAAAGCGAGTGACAGAAAAATCATTTCTACCATAGTAAAAACATGAAACGCTTTTTGTTCAAGCCAACGATAAACTTTATACGTTTCGGGCGAGCTTATATACTCTTCTAATGGCCATATTTCCATCGATAAATGCACCAGAGAGCCCGCCACAATAAAAATGAATGATATGCTAAAAAACAACGCGCCTGGTAACTTAGCCTTACAATGTACTTTATACGCGGTAATGGCTAACAAAGCGGTGGCGGTTAATTGGCTATAAAGTAAAAGTGTATTAATTGAATCAAAAGAGGTAAAAACCATCAATACACTTATTGGGCATAACCATTGAGCCACTTTGAAAAACTTATCCATTCGAGGGTATACCGACGATAAGTTAAGAATATTCCTGCCAAATAAAACCAGAAACAAATAAGCAAAACTTGGCGAAGCCGACATCAGAAAAACGTTGGTTGAAGTAGAGAAATTAACAATGCCGGTATAGCCAAAGCCTGTAGCGACATAATCTAATGAAAAAAGAGCCGCTAAATAGCCACAATAATAAACATAAGGCTTATAACCCACATATAAATACAAAACAAAGTTATATAAAAACATAGCGAGAATAAAACCAAAAACAAGGGCAATAAAAGCGGTATCGGCATATTTTTCGGCATCATATTGTTGAAAGGTTTGCAATGTTACATGCACATTATAAACGTTATAAGAAGTACCTTGCGGGCGAATAAATAGTAAAAATTCTGCGGCTGTATTTTCTATATTAAGAGTAAATGCGGTGTCAGTATCCACTAATTGAGTATGTTTTTTTTCAGGGCTATTGCCTCTATAAAAGTGCTTTTTCGTAATACGGCCATTTTGCTGTTTGAGAAAAAGGATTGAATTACCTAAATGGCTATAATGTAGCTTTAGTATTAGAGTTTTAGGAGCGTTTTGCTGAACGGAAATTTTTCCTTTCAGCCAATAACCATAGCTATTACTATCAAGCATGACCGAATTAGCTTTATTTTGTATAAAAGCATTTTCTAATTGAAACAGCGTTATGGCATTTTCTTTCGTTACTGTAGTCACTTTTTGGGGTGCATAAACACTAATGTGATGATTGATTTCTGCGCGTTGAAAGCGTTCATCAATAACAACTTGCGTATGCCCTAGCTGAGCAACCATCATCATGCCTAAAAACAATAATCCCTTTAACACAACGTCCTCCTTTTCAATGATGATAAAAATGCTGACAAAATATAGTTATGTTTTAATTTACCCATTCTATCGTGTTGTTCATAGACAGCACAACTCATAAAAACACTTAAAAATCATAAAATTAAATAACTTTACTCATCTAACCTATATGCGACAAATGAGTCATAAAGTTGCGACAAATGTGATATTTATTATTGAAAAACCCTAATAAAATATTGCTCATATTAATACATGTTTTCAAAATAATAACTACATTATTAAAGGATTAATCACATGACGGCTACCTCGTTCAAGAAAAACAAAATTGCTTGTGCGTTATATTCTGCTTTAGCGATATTGGTACCAGTATCAGGCTTAATAGCTTCAAATTCAGTATGGGCTGAAAAAACGACCATAGAGTACACCTCAGAAACACAAAGTTTATGGCACAAATTTGATGACAATGGTGAGGTTGTTTCAAATCTAGATATATCCGCAGAACTATTTAATCTTAATTGGAATAAACAATTTAAGGTCGGCGGTATTGCTGATTTAGGACTGTTCGGTGATTGGGGAGCTAAAGTGTGGGGGGGAACCTCGGGTGAGATTTCAACAAAATATACCGCGGGGTTTAATGGTGGTGAATTTAGTTTAACATCGCCTGTTGACGTTGAAATTTTTCTACCAACAGAAATTAATAAAGGCTTTACCTACTCGGTTGCTACTAGCGCAATTTTTGATAGTGATGCAGGTATTACCGTAGTGAACCCAAAATCGGCTTATTTTAAACTCGATATGAACACCAGCATACAAGGCAGCCTTAGTGCTAAAGCTTGTGCTGCCAGTCAATGTGTTGGTGGTAATATAGTTAATTTAAATGTTAGCAAGTCGTCTAATATAATGGACCTAACGGCAGGTACCGATAGTGAATTAAGTATTCCGATATATGGCCTTACTAAAGAAAAATTAGCTAAATCGGCAACGGGTACGGCTTTGGAGTTTGGTGATGGGGCAATAAAACTAACTTTTGGTACACCAAGTTTTAGGTCGGAAATTATAGAAGATATTGTTAATTCACGAAGAGATAAAAATCAAAAGGCAACAGGCACTTTTACTAGCAGTATTATAGATCCGTTAGACACCCCTTTTATTGAGCTAGAAATTGATTTAGATAACATTATTACTAAAGCTTCTGGTGGAACTATCAGGTTTAAGGGCGGCTCACCTATACCCGGTTTAACAGCTAAGTTCGATCTACTAGACGTTGATCTTGTTACGGCAATGGCTTTTACCCAAGACTTAAAAGTTGAATCGAAAGTAGTCGCAGTACTTACCGCCTCTGAAATGGTGCTAAACCCAGCTTACGATCCAAATAAACCTACCGACTTTAGCAACCCTGACAACCCTAATCCTATGTATATAAGTAATGACCGTTTTAAAAATTACGAATTTATCGCAGGGGAAGAAATAAAGTTATTAATACCCGAAGGTCAATATAGCCATTTAAATTTTTCGACTAAATACCAGTTGGTAAATAGCATTACCAGCAGCGCAGGATTATTATTTTCTAGCTCGATAGAGGTTAACGCACTAAGTTATACCGTTGATGCTTTTGGAATTAAAAAGAAGGGAAAACCGGTATTTAAAGCGGATGAAAATTTACTTGAAACACCTGCCGAATTGCACTCGAAAAGTTGGACATTAATGTCTGATGAAGTAACCGAAAATCAAACTGCAGCCTCCACTATAGTCGCTAAGGTTAATTCCATAACACCGAAAGATTTATTTCTGATGGAGGATAAAACGTTCAATGAAGATTACGTAAACTATGACCCAATAAGCATTTTTCCCAGCATCGGTAGTTCCGGAGTAACCGTCACTAATAACGCGACGATGAAAAATTACGAACAAATATATGTTGGAGGAGCCGGTGCTGAATTTATTAATAATGGCCACATAGAAGGCCTTGCTTATAATCGTACTCAAGAGCAATTAAGGTATAACTCATTACAAGCAAGAGCCGGTGGGAAAATTATTAATAATGGCGTTATTCAGTTAAAAGTAGCTAATGCTGAAATACGTATAGAAAGAGATGGCGAATTATTTAATTCTCACCTCGGTTCAATATGGGCTACCGCTAAAGATAGTAAAGTTATTAATAACGGCGGCAAGTTCACTAACGATGGATATATGTTAGTTAATAACCTAGATAATCGTGAGAACTCTGAATTTATCAACGGCAGGCTTTTACTCATCGATAATAGCTTTAAAAATAGTGGTAACTTCACTAATACTAAGGCGAAATGGATTTCGGGTTACACAGAGCAGTCAACTCCTATTTATACCACTACAAATGGCCTAGTAGATATTATTGGTGAAAGTATTAACTATGCTTCAGGTGTAATCACGAACGAAGAGAAATTTAAAATTGATGGTGCTTTTGTCAATAAAGGCGTAGTTATAAATAAGAAAAGCATGGAAACGTTGCAAACCTTTACTAATCATAATTTAGTAACCAACCAAGGTATGTTTATTAATAAAGCGCAAGCTAATTTAATCAACGAAGGTGAATACCGCAATAAATCAGGCGGCACGTTACATAACCAAGGCACATTAACTAATCATGTTTATTTAGTTAACGAGCAAGGAAGCACAATCAAAAATGACGGTGTTATGACTAATCAATCGCTCAATAACACCGCGGCGATTATTGAAAATAGCGGCACTTTTAACATTAATGAAACCGGATATGTTGAAAATGCCACCGCCGATGCGTTATTACAAAATAAAAGTACCGGTAATATTTTATTAGCAGGTCAGCTAGTAAATAAAGGTAACATTGAAAATGATGGCGTTATTGATATAACAGATACCGGAAGCTTGTTCAACGAGGGTAAGTACTTTGGCAACGGCAGTACTGAGAATGCTGGCACCCTTATAAATTATGGCGAATTTGAGCAAGAAAATAGCGACTTCATTAATAAAGAGAAAGCAACATTAGCAAATCTTTATGGCGGCGATTTTCGAACTCGTAATATGGACAACCAAGGGGAAATAATCAATAGAGGCTTAATGTCGACCAATAACTTTAATAACTCGTCTGATGGCAGCATGCTAAATATGAATGCCTTAACGATAAAAGGTCAATTTAATAATAACGGTGATTTTAGTAATAAAGATATAATTTCCTTAAACGGCCTTGAAGCAGAAAAAGCCGGCAATTCTATTGTATTACCTAGCGCGGTAGTTACTATTTTGGGGACGGGTATCAATAGCAGTAATGGTATTATTGAAAATAGCGCCACCATGAATATTAATAACTTCAATAACTATGGCAATATTAACAATCAAGGAACCATTAATAGTAACGACCTATTCTGGAATAGAACATCAGGTGTGCTCAATAACTTGGGGACTTTCAATGTTAGTAAAAATGGTTATTTTTACAATGATGGGCAAGTAACCAATAATGGTGTGTTTGATAATCAAGAAAAATTTTATAACGTCAGAAATTTTGTTAACAAGGGCTTATTTATTAACCAAAGAACCTTCGATAGTGGTGGTGTTACGGCATCTTTTAGCCAAACTGAAGATGGCATATTAAATAATCAACAAACTGGCACCATGACTTTCAAAAATGATACCTTACTTGCAGGTTTAGTAGTTAATAACGGCTTAATAAACATTGCTAACGAGCAAGTACTAACCATGACAGGTAACTTGTCTGGCTCGGGTACTTTCACCGGTGAAACCCTACTTGATGGTACACAAGTTAACCCGGGCAACAGCCCCGGCACCTTAACCTTTAATGGCGATACTACGTGGGACAATGTTGACTTAACCATGGAAGTTGCCAGTGCCGTAGGTGGTGGTTTTGACTTTGATACCATTAATATACTTGGTAACTTAACCTTACTGAGCGCCTTTACCATTAGCTTTGACTTTCTTGATGGTTTAGACATAAGCGAGCTACTGGGCGAAAGCTTTAACTTCTTAAACATTAGTGGTGATGTGCTTGATGAAAACAGTCAAGCGATAAATTTAGCCGATTGGACTATCGCGTTAATCGACGGTTGGGCTACGAACTGGTTTCAAGGTGCAGATAACAGTTGGCAGTTAGCGCTTAGTTATAATGGCATAATACTTGACCCTACCGATGTACCAGAGCCGACCACACTCTTGCTATTTTTATTAGCTGGTGGCGCGCTGCTTTATCGCCGTAGCAATACTTCAGTAAGTAACAAGTCTGCTCTAGACTCACTTTCGCCACTCATTTGCTAATAAAAATAAAGCAGATAAAGGGCTTGCCGTTATCTGCTTTATTTTCCTCACTTTATTATAAAAAATTTATTAACAGGAATAAGTCATGCATAGCGTTCTAAAATATATAGTAACAGCATCATTAATGAGTGGTCTCTTAGCTTGCTCTGAACAAAGCCAAGATAAAGTACTCGTGGTCGATCTGAGTATTGTTGCCAAAGCCGTTGGCCGTGATACCCTAATGAGCACAAAACTAGATGAAGTGAATACCGCATTACAACAACATCTCTTAACCTTTAAAGAAAGTATTGAAAAAAAAGTACAAACAGAAAAAGAGAAAATTTCTGGCTCTACAACCAAGCAACAACAAGAATTTCAAGCACTCGTGATTAAAGCTAAACAAACCATGCTAGTTGCGCAAAACAACGCCCAAGAAAAGTCAAAACAGTATCAAGAACAATTATTACAACAATTTAAAGACGATATTCAACCTATTGTTTCTAGCATTGCCAAACAACAAAAAGCATCTATAGTGCGCGTATATAACGCTTCACTTTTATGGGTTGATAATGCTATTGATATTAGCGATAAAGTCATTATTGAACTCAAAAAATTATCCGCGCAAACAGCTACTAATAGCGACGTTACTAGCGCCGAAAAAGTAGATACAACTGATACAGCAAAAGAAGCCGAGTTAGTTGAACAAAATAAGTAAGCTGAGTAAGCTAACGGGCAAAGCACGATATCAATTTAGCAGCGATAGGAAATAATCAATGAGCAAGTCACCCATAATATTGTCAGTACCATTATTATTGCTCACCTTTAGCTTATTACTGCTGAGTGCTTGTACACCAAGTAAGTCGACGACTGAGTTAGTTACTTTAGCGAAAAGCTCACTGGCAGAAAAACAGTGGTCTGAGGCCATTATTTATCTTAATAATGCCCTCAGTCAACAAGATGAAAATTCAGCCGATACTAAGGGTGAGAGTGAGGGTGAAGTTCGTTTACTGTTAGGGCAAAGTTATTTAGGTTTAGGTGATATGCCACAAGCTGAGCGTTTTTTAGCGCAAGCGGTTGCTGGCGATGTGAACTTAACTTTGTCTATTGGCTTATATAGTCGCGCGCTGTTTCATCAACACAAGTTCCAGCCTTTGCTGAGTGTAATTGAACGCTATCGAAAAAAACGCCCTGAGCTTGCAATTGAGTTGTCTCTCTATGAAGTGTTAGTTTTACATAAAACTGGCCAGCAACAACGGGCGGGTGATCTGTTAGCCATAGTAACGGAATTATCACAAAATAAAACTTCTTCGTTAGGCATATTCACGCAAGCATATACCCAGGCAGATACATCACCCCAGCGAGCACTGGAATTAATAGCGCAATTATTAACTCTTGCGCCCAATTATGTCGACGGATATTTATTAAAAGCTCAAATACTTTTTTCAGAGAAAAATTTTGATGGCGCCTATACGGCCTTTGCTCATTACCTGACGCTGCAACCTCACGCTTATCATATTCATTTTCTACTAGCGGTAACGGCACTGCAATTATCTAAATTAGAAGTAACCCAAGATCACGTTACTAAGTTATTGACGTTGAATAAAAACCACCCTTTGGCTAATCATTTACAAGCATTATTGGCCTTTGAGGAAAAAGAATACCCGCGAGCTAAGTTTCATGCTGAAAACTCTATTCAACATGATTTAGATTTACCTGCTAACTATTTAATTGCGGGTGTTTCAGCATTTAAACTGCAACAAGAATCACAAGCCTATGACCATTTAACTAAAGCCGCTAAGGCTATGCCAGACAATCAACAAATTAAAAAAATATTAACTTTATTACAAGTTAAGCTAGGTTATTTACAAGAAGCTGTCGACAATTTTGAGGGGTTAACACTCTCTGATGAAATGGGCTTGTCGCTGGGTAATATGCTAGCTGCAGAGCTGTTAAGTACCACTAACAACGCACCAAGCAATACTAAGGCACAACATATTTTAGCCAAAATGCAATTTGTGCCGTTAACCAACCCTATACTCAAATTACAGCAGGGCATACTACAACTTAAAAGTGGCGATAAACAGGGACTACTGGCGATTGAAAAAGTTGCTGAGCAAGCGCTTGAACAGAATGATGGCAGTAATATTGCGGCTATTGCTTACATTATGGCCTTAGTGGATGAAGGCGAGTTAAACAAGGCGATACTTCAAGCGCAACAATGGCAACAAAAAATACCAAATAACTTAGCGGCAATGAATATTTTAGCCTTGTTACATCAAAAAAATAATGACAAAGAAAAAGCAACGCGTTGGTATGAGCGGGCCCTCGCTGTAGATAAAAAAAATATCCCGTCGTTATTGTTTCAGGCCTATCAACTGGCGAATAAAGATCAAGCTGAACAGGCAATTGCTTATTTTAAGCAAGTACTAACAATCAAACCAAATCATGCCCGCGCATTTTCGGGAATATTACATCTTAGGACAAACACAACGCCAGACTGGTCAATGCTACAGGCGTTAATTGATTTAACATATGAACATCAACATATATTGCAGCAGTTAGGCCAAGCGATGATACAAGCTCGTGCTTATGAAGAGTTATATCGTTATTTGCATGATGATACTGTGCAGCATAACTGGGGAAATAAAGTTTGGCATATTTGGTTACAGGTATTGCTAACATTGCAAAAGGAAGAGCAATTAAAAGACGCAATCAGTCGATTTTCACAAAAACATTCAAGTACCGATAATTTGTTGTTTGTCATTAGCTTGCTAGAAAAAGCCCAAAGATTTGACGATATTTTGAATTTTATCGACCAACAAACACAAGTTGGCCATGAACGCCGTAAACTGCAATACGCAAAAGCAAGTGCCTTATTATCTTTAGGTCAAATCGAAAAAGCTGATTTTATAATTTCTCGATTAGAATATGCAGAGCCCCTACCTGCCCTTAATTGGTTATTAGCTCAACTGGCTTTATTAAAAAAAGACCATACCCTAGCCCAACAACATTTTACCTTACACTTTGCCGAGCAGCCCACTTTGTCTGGGCTTATTCAGCTATCTAACTTTTTACTAGCTAAGGGAAGTTATAAAGAAGTCATTCGATTAGGAAAATATTACTTATCAGTGCAGCCAAATGATAGTCATGCTCGTACACTACTGAGTCAATGGTTAGCCAAAATTGATACTAGCGCAGCAATAGCATTTTTAGATGTTCCGGAAAATCTGAATTTTATAAAGCAAAACTGGCTAGTAGCGAATAACCTCGCTTGGCTTTATTTAAACAGCGAGCAAAAAAAACAAGCACTGATATTTTCAAAATACGCTTTTGATCAACAACCGCTGCATAACGAAGTTGCTTTCACTCATGCTGTCGCCTTAATGCATCATGGTCAAAAAAAATCAGCCCTGTCAATATTGCTAAATATTAAACAACCCAATGAAGATATATTGAAGCTAGTCAATTCATTACAGGAATAATTAAACCTAAACTTACAGATAATGCCAATTAAAATAATTTTATAATGTTTATGATTAAACCCCATAAATTTTCGAGCCAACAAGTAATTTAATAGAAAAATAAATTGAAAATTTTACTTATATATGATTTTTTTGCTTTAGAAAACACACTATAATGCAAAAATCGGATCTTAAATTTTGGTTGCTAAAAATACCTTCAACCTATGTACAGTGAGAATTTTTCTATGAAAAAAGTGTTATTTGGTATTTTGTTTTTATTAAGTCAAGTGAGTTTTGCTGAGGATGAAGTCAAACAATTACCGCCATTAGACCCTGCGTATATGGGCGTTCATGGTATGGTTTTAGTCACTCAGGGCTCTAGCATTTACGCCTATCATTTACCGCTTTATAAAAAGCCTCATAATGTTCAACTACTCTATAAATTAGATAATAATAATTTGGCGATATTACAAACGGTCAGAGATAGTCAATTCATTACGATTAAGCCCAAGCCATTTAATTTACAACGCTTAATGCGTGGAGAGAAGATGGTAATACAGGCTGATTTATATATGGGGCATTTTGAGCGTGATGGCATGTTAGTTTATGAAAATATTCCATTGTCTTTTGATAAGCAGATGTATGTTCGTACTTTTGATGACATTAAGCCTTCAAGTACCAAACAAGAGTATGATGTTATTTCATTAAGAAAAAATTATAAATTTTATATTCATAGAATTCAGCAAGCACCTAGCTTTGATCATATATTGGGTGTTGATTTAGAAGCCGGTTGTTTAGGCCGTTTTAGCACATCATCGCCAGTACCAAAAGAAACTGAACTTCAATATAAGTTTCTAAATTGTGGCACGATAAAGCCTTTATATTTTGAAACCGAAGATTTTCAGTAGTAATATCTTAATAAATAGTTCGGCAGTAAAAAACCAAGTTTAAAATATTATAAATCACTTAGTTACCAACGCAAGCGAGTTGGTACATAAGTCAGCTCAACAGAAAAATCAACCATAGCACTACAACCTAATGCCCACTTCCTTGGCCCCTCTTTATATAGGCGCGAGGAAGTAGATAACAATCCATCTATGAAAGGTACCATTAAAACAATGGAAATTACCTTTCCAAAAAATTTACGCTCTCTATACTTAATTAACGCGTTAAGTTTGTCCCGTGTAAAATTAAAAACATAACAAAAAGCTAACACCTAGCTAAATCACATTCTTATTAATAAATTAGGAGAGCTATAAAATGCAGTATCACTTAAATGGTTTTAAACCCGGTAACTACCAAATTCCAGATGCAGTTCGGGAGCCAGCCCCTACTCTACCTATTTTAGACCTGCCAAAAGAAGTGGATGTATTAATTGTTGGTTGTGGGCCGGCAGGATTAGCGATGGCAAGGCAATTGTCGGAGTTCACTGACATTACCACCTGTATCGTTGATCTAGAAACTGGTCCTTTGATTTTTGGACGAGCCGATGGCATATCTTGTCGTACAATGGAGATTATGGAAGGCTTTAACAGCAGTGAAATGATTGTTAAAGAAGCTTACCGACTAAACCAGAATACGTTCTGGGAGCCTGATAACATAAAGCCTGAGAATATCAAGCGTACCCATAAAATCCCTGATGCGAGAATTGGTCTGTCTGAATTTGCCCATGGCATTGTTAACCAGGCACGACTGCATGAATTATTATTGGAAGGCATGAAGAACTCAGTCACGCATCTTGTCCCCCACTATAGTCGTCGGTTACTTGAATTAGATGTTGATCCTAACCTAACGCAGGATTTAAACGCACACCCTATTACGGCAAAATTTGAGTTAAACGATGACGCTCAATCAGCCAAAATAGAAACTATTAAAGCCCGCTACGTTGTTGGTTGTGATGGAGCAAGAAGTGCTGTTCGCAAAAGCCTATCAATCGCTTTAGAAGGTGATTCAGCAAACAAAGCTTGGGGGGTGATGGATCTTTTGTTAGTGACAGACTTTCCTGATATTAGAGTTAAGAGCTTTATCCAATCAAAAGAACACGGTGCTGTAATGACTATTCCGCGAGAAGGCGGTTATTTAGTGAGATTTTATATCGAGCTTGCGCTATTAGATAAAGGTCAACGCGCGTCAGATCTTGCTCTTAAAGCCGAAGATGTTATCGCAAAAGCACAGCAAATTATGCACCCTTATAAATTAGATGTTAAAGAAGTTGCCTGGTGGTCAATCTATGAAGTTGGACAACGAGTAGCAGAGAGATTTGATGATACTCCCATTGATAATCCAGAAGGTCTGATCCCTCGCGCATTTGTTGCTGGTGATGCCTGCCATACACATAGCCCTAAAGGAGGCTGGGGGTTAAACACATCACTACCAGATACTTTTAATCTAGGCTGGAAAGTCGCTGCTGTTTTACAAGGTAAATGTAAGCCAGAGTTATTACAGACCTACTCTTCAGAGCGACGTAAAGTTGCATTTCAGTTAATAGAAGCGGATAGAGAGTTGTCAAAACTAATTGCCACTAGCCCAACATCAAACAATGATGCATCAGAGGCTAAAACGAATACGGCTGATATTGAGAAGTTCATGGCCAAGCAAAATGGCTTTGTTGCTGGCACCGCTATCGAGTATTACCCTTCATATATCTGTACCGGCGTTGAGAATCAACATTTAGCTAGTGGCTTTAAGATTGGTCAACGATTCCATTCAGCCGAAGCTATTCGAGTAGCCGATGGTGACCGACAGCATTTAGGACACTTAAATAAAGCGGATGGTCGTTGGCGTATTTTTGTTTTTGGTAATAAACAAAATCCTGTGGAAGCCTCTTCTGATGCATACCAGCTGGTACAATTTTTAGCCAGCTCTGATAATTCTCCTGTGCAAAAGTATACTCCGGAAGGTACCGACATAGACTCAGTATTTGATGTTTATGCCATATTCCAGCAACAAAATCTATCAATTGAGGACATGCCTGATTTTCTATGGCCAGCCAAAGGAAAATATGGGCTAAGAGACTACGAAAAAGTGTTTCATGCTGAAGAAGGTAATGATGTTTTTGAGTTGAGAAACATAGACCGCTCAAAGGGTTGTATGGTTATAGTACGACCTGATCAGCACATTGCTAATATATTGCCACTCACTGCTCACAAAGCGTTAACTGAATTTTTTGATGAATTTATGATTTCCCAAAATAAATCCTAGAACGTTAGGCTTTGTGGTATACCGAACAAGGACGTTCGACTAATTATGACCAATATTAGCTATTCATTTCTAATTAGGTGGCTACGACACTCTCGTTATGTGCCTCGTAACGAGAGTGTCTTCAATAAATTAAAATCGATGAGAAAAGTTTATCCGGCAAGAAGTTGAGCCTAAATAAATTCCGAAGGGTATTTGCTCGTGATTTTTTGAAAGTTGAGGCGATGCATGAGAATATGCACCTAGAATTTACTGGCGAAAGTAATCCAATGCAACAACTGATGCTGACTATGCTTGGTGGTATTTATCAGTTTGATCGTGCCATGATTTTGGAGCGCCATCGAGAAGGTATCGCCCTTACTAAACTAAAAGGTAAATATAAAGGTAAGCCCGTTAATAGAAGCATATTAAAACTTTATGTTATTGGCTATTGAGTTTATGCTAAGCAGCTCACCTTACTAACATATATTTGTTTAAAAGAGCACTTACTTTAAATGCTACAAATCATAGGCGCAGGTATAGCTTTTGCTTCAAAACTTGTAGGTGATTTACAAGAAATAACTTATTCAGATCTGCTAAACGGTGATAGTGAGCTTTTAAAACATATATTTATGTTTGATTACTGGATTAAAAATGATGACCGTAACTTATCAGAAATTGGTGGTAATCCTAATTTATTTTTAAGCCAAGCTACAAAAGAGATAATAGTTTTAGATCATAATTTATCTTTTGATAAAGATTTTAATTTAAATTCATTCAAAGATATCCACGTGGGCGCTCAGGCATTTAACACTAATGTAGATATGTTGCTACAAGATGAATTTACTCCAAAATTCAGTCATGCGCTTTCAAAATTGGATGAAATCGTTGCTCAGATACCTGTAGATTGGAAAGAAAATTTTGATAACTATGATGACTTTTTGGGTGAAATAAGAGTAATATTGTCTTCTTTTGAACAAACTAATTTTTGGGAGGTATTAATATGAATGTTCTTTGTAAGTACGCTGTAATCAGATTTATGCCTTTCTCTGAAACTGAAGAGTTTGCGAATATAGGTGTTCTTGTTTATGCGCCTAAATCAGGCACTTTTGAGTTCAGGTTAGCTAAAACTAGGTTTGCTCGTGTAACCAAATTCTTTGATGATCTTGATGGCGAAATGTATAAAAATTCTATTCATCATATCAAATTTGAATTAGAAAGAATCAAGCGTATTTCTTTAAACTTTTCTTCTGATGGAAAAATGGTTCTATTTAATGAAGTTATCAGGAAAAGAGAATCTATAGTACGATTTGGCAAAACCGGTACTTTATTAGCAGAATCTTCTGAAGCTGCTTTAAATCAATTATTTGATCGCTTTATCGGGAGAAAATTTGTTACTAGAGAGTACCGTGAAGCTCAGATGGTTAAAACACTTAGACAAACGTTTGATGAAAAACTTTCTCTTAAATATAAAGAGTTAGAATTGAGGGCTGATTATTACCCTGTCAAGCTTCCGCTAGTTGCTCAAACAGGAAAGTTAGTTAGAGCTATTAAGCCGATGTCTTTTGGCCAAACGAAACCACTTGCACTACTTGAGCATGGTGAGATTTGGATCAATAGAGTTAACCGACTTTTAAAGTCAGGTGCTTTATCTCATGAGCAGATGCTTTTTGTCATTGAGTCTCCTACTTTTGAAACGATAGAACTCAAAAAAGCTTTTCTAGAAGTAAAAAGTGAAATGGATGCATTAAACGTAGAAATTTTATCTTTTAATGAAAAAAATAAAATATTGAATTTTGCCTCTCAGGATCTTACACCTGAATCAGTTGAAAACGGTTTTCATTAATCAACATTAAGTTAAGTGGTAATAAAGCTGCATTGCTTTATTACCCAGCTTTTACGATAAAATACTCAAAATTATTCTGGTGTATCCTTTGGTGCATCACGTTTTTAAATTATTAGGGTCTGTTGATCTTTCAAATTCATAATTTGACCACTTACATTGGCAGCCATATCATGCAGCATGCCAATGCGAGTGTACTTTCATAGTTTCTTTTTAATTTATCATATCTTGTCGCTATGCCTCGGTATTGCTTAAGGCGAGCAAAAAAATTTTCAACTAAATGTCGGTATTTGTATAAACACCAATCGATATCATCATTACCTATCTTCGAATTTTTCTTCCTTGGGATAACTGGAATAGCATTTTTATCGCGTATTTGCTCTCTAAGTGCTTCACTATCATAGCCTCTATCAGCAATGATATAATCCGCATTCGGCAACATATGTGGTTCAAAGTTCAGTTATACGCTCTTACTAGTTTTACGAAATAGAGGTATGGCGTACGTGCCAACCGCGTGTCCGACAGGCTCAGCCATACCATCAGAATAAATCGTGACTTCTCCGATAGCCAATGTCTTTCCAAGTTTAATCAATTTACATTTAGCCAAAATATCTGATTCAGATAAAGGTTTACGCAAAAAATTTATATTGAGATTTGTTGTAACAGCGAGCGACACTAGACCTATCTCACTTAAAATAGTCACATATAAAGCCGCATCAGCCATTTCCATTAGCACTGGTCCTGGTACCGTTCCGCCAGGTCTTAAATGATTTGTTTTTTATTATAGTTGCAGATTTATCTCCAACACTTTCAATTATAAAGTTCGCTTGAGGAAAATGTTTTTGGAAAAAATTCGCTAGTTCATTTTTTGTTATCATATTGTATCCGAAGAAAGTAAATGTAACATTTGTATACACGGCTTGCTCATTATCTAATTTCGATAAAGTGAGCAACGCCATAATTTAAACAATAAAATTAGTATGTTGGTGGTGAAATTTCAAGCATTTCAAAAAAAAGAAAGTGAGCTTGATCGTTACCTCAAAAATCTTTATGTGTTTTCTAAAAATCGGAAAGTAATAACATCTTAAATAACTGATGTTACGCAGTAGCACTAAACTTTCATTTATAAAACAGCTAAAATACAACGATGAATAAAAATAAAGAAATATTTGAGCTGTACATTGATTATCTCGTCACCTCATTCAGTTACACAACGGCAACAGGCTTATCTTCTCTTCTTGATGGAGATATTAGCCACGACCAAGTGACTCGCTTTCTCTCGCACAAGCAGTTTAGCTCAGCTGATTTGTGGAAAAATGTAAAAAAGGATGTTCGTGACATTGAATCTGATGAAGGTGTATTAATCTTTGATGATACGGTTCAAGAGAAGCGTTATTCAAGTGAAAATACACTGATTAACTGGCACTTTGATCATACTGTTGGTCGCTCTGTTAAAGGGATTAATTTACTCAATTGTATTTATCATGCCAATGACGTAAGCCTCCCAGTTGCCTTTAAACTTATAACAAAGCCGCTTCAATACTCAGATGTCAAAACCAAAAAATTAAAAAGAAAAAGTCATACCACGAAGAACGAGGATTTAATTGACATACTAAAGTCGTGTAAAAGAAATCAACTGAAATGGCGTTATGTCTTGGCTGATAGCTGGTTTTCATCCACAGGTAATATGAAATTTATCCATGAAAAGATGAAAAAATATTTTTTACTTGCCTTAAAAAGTAATCGCTTAATAGCGCTTAGCAAGGAAGATAAATTACAAGGACGTTTTGTACGTATTGATTCATTAGATTGGTCAGACTCCCCCATTTGTGGTTGGGTAAAAGGGATGGATACGCCCATTATTTTACATCGACAGATTTTTAAAAACAAAGATGGCAGTGAAGGGATATTATATTTGATCAGTAATGATATTAAACTAGACAAATCGTCAATGGAAACAATCTATCAAAAACGATAGAAAGTAGAAGTTTTTCACAAAAACATCAAATCTAATACGGGTCTTGCGAAATCACCCGCTAAAAAAGAGAAAACGCAGAGCAATCATATTTTTATGTCATTGCTTGCAACGGCCAAGCTGGAAGGGTTAAGTATTAAAAAAGGCTTAACCACCTTTGGATTGAAAACCAAGCTTTATATAAAAGCTCAAAAAATAGCATTTGAAGCCTGGCAACAGATGCAGACTTCAACTGCGTAACATCAGTTAAATAAAAGATAAATCGTGACCAGCGTATGCCGCTTTTGCTTTTAGATAAGTTTTATTATCTTCTTTAATATAAGTAGTAGTATTTATAACTTGGTCGATTTTCAAACCATAATCTTGTATAGCTTTAACCTTGAAAGGGTTATTAGTTAGCAATCTAAGACTATTAATATTAAGAGCCTTTAGCATTTGCCCTCCTTCATCAAAGTCTCTTAGGTCATCAGCAAAACCTAAATGATTATTTGCTTGATAAGTATTCATACCAGATGATTGAAGTTTATAAGCGTCAAGCTTGTTATATAAACCTATGCCTCTTCCTTCTTGCCGCAGATAAATAATAACTCCACCTTCTTCAGTCATTACATTTATTGCTTCGTCAAGCTGTTCACCACAATCACAACGTGATGAGTGAAATACATCGCCGGTTAAACATTCAGAGTGAATTCTCACTAGTGGCGGATTTTTCAAATTATCCGGTTGCGTAAAAAGAATAGCGATATGTTCTTTCTCAGACGTTAACCCATTGAAAGATACGATTTCTACTGGTATTTGACTATTAGAGCCAATTTTCAACGAAACTTTGGTGCGTATTTCTGCCATATATATTGCCTATCGAATATTTTTTATCTTTGCGCAGGATGAGTCCAGCTAAATGGCTTCATTGGCTCATCAACTTCAGTATGAGTAAGTGCATTGGTAAAATTGGATATGAGTTTTGCTGCCAGCCCAGTCAATACCTCCAGTGCTTGACGTTTGCTATAACCAGCCACCAGAAAGTCTGCCAGTTTTTTATCACCAATATGACCTCGGTTATCAAGTAACGCCTTGGTAAAGTCATGTAATGCTTGTAACTTTTTATCTGGTAGTTGAGTACCCTCACGCAATGCTTCAATGACATCATCAGACATTTTTGCTGATTTCATCATCCAAGTATGACCAGGAACACAATAATGACAGTTATTTTCAAAGTTAGCGGTCATAAATACAATCTGCTGTTCAACAGGTGACAACGAACTGTCTTTCATAAATGATGTGAAAATTTGATTGTAAGCTTTATAAGTTACCGGCGCTTCCGCCAGCACTTTATGAAGGTTGGGTAGCATGCCAAAAGCAGCCAATGACTGTTCCATCAATTCTTTTGACTCTAGTGGCGCGTTTTCTGGTTCATAATAAGTAAACATAGTGATTTTCTCTTGTTAATTAATATACTTGGCTAGCTGTTGTTCAAAGGTACTTTTTTCTTGTGCCCCAACTAACATTTGTTCGTTGTTGAAGATAAAAGCAGGAACGCCATTCAAGCCTTTTTGTGACCACTGGCTTTCTATTTGTCTTATCTTTTATGCTAAATTTTGGCGAAGATTCTCACCGTCATTTTCTATATTTGGATTCAGTTCAAATGGATGCCAACGTACATTGATATCAATTTGATCACTAAACTTGTCGATTGCTTTTTTAAACGTTCATAACCTATGGCACGCCAAGGGCAAACGACATCAGAAACAATATCGATAGTAAGCACATTGTTTTTCTCCATATTATTTACGCTCAACAATAATAGCGGTGATGGTACTATTACCAATGTTAAACACTTGATGTTGCCAACTGTCATGCCACATAACAAAACCGTTGGGGATATCTAGCTCGATGAAGTCAGCTTCACTGGTTTTGATCTTTGCCTTGCCTCCTTGTTCAAAATACACAGTTTCAGCATTGTGCTTATGCCAGTTATCAGACTCACCAGGCTTTAACGTCATACGAAGCACCAGTACCTGTTCGTTTTCCAGAAGTACCTGATACTTGTCCGGCGATGCTATATTCGCATGTTCATTTACCTCTCGAGCCAAACTGATCTCTGTAAGCAATAGCGCTGACATTAAAATGAGTAACTTCATGGTATTGTTAATCATTATTTCTTTACCTTATTCATGCATGCCACGTATTGGATAGTTATTATCTGGGTTTCTGATCCAACCCAGACCATTAACTAGGGACTGTAATTCTGGCCTAACAAAAGGGTTATTTGATACGTCAACCACTTGAATTTCACCTACACGGTTTACAACAAATACCCCTGGCTCAGCAAAAGCATGATCGGTTTCTTGTGATGAACGTGGATCTGAAATATAAAGCCCCAGCTCTTGCATTTGTTCTACCGTTAAGCCATAAGCCAAAGGGAAGCTAACATCAAGTTGTTCTATGTGGCTTTCAAGTTGTACTTTGCTATCACCCGATACTGCAACTAAATCAACACCAGTTGCCAGCAACTTTTCTTTAAAAGTTTCTAGTTGATTTAGGTACTTGGTACACAACGGACAATGACGACCACGATAAACAACCACCAATTGCCAGTCGGCACCATTTTGTGGTTTACCCAAGGATATTTTTTCACCGTTGAGTAAAGTAGCTGTCAACTCAGGAAAAGTGCTTCCTGCATGCAGTTTATTGGTGTAAGTTAATTCACTAGACATCTTGGTAACCTCCTAAAAATTAGCGTTTATATGGGCTTCAAAACGTTTAAAATCGTTCTCAACATCAGCATTTTTCATCACATCAAAACAAGCGATGGTTTCCATTGGTGATAACCCAAAAAATTTAAAATTCATGTGCATAGGAAACATTAAATCATCAACATTCTTTCCTTCAAAAAATTCAGTGTCATCATTAAAAGCTTCTGCTGGTGCATTAAAAGTTAGTGACATCATGTATTTTTTACCCGTAAGCGTGCCGCCAGTACCATAGTTATGTTTCGGTTGCTCTTCATTTCTGCCATCACCAACACACAATGCGCCACCCATACCAGCAGTATAGACATCATCCATATACTTCTTAAATGACCAAGGGACCCCCATCCAGTTGCTCGGCGATTGTAGGAAAACGATATCTGCCCATTGATGATGTGCTAATTGTTCCTCAACATCATACTCATCAGCCATAGTGACAACGCGAGTGTTATAACCTTTACCTGCAAGCATAGTTGCCGCTTTATCAACTAAAGCCGCGTTTAACTTACCTTCAGAAAAAGGGTAATACTGGTGGGCATTAATAATTAATACGTTCTTCGAATCAGCTGTGTTCATAAAATAACTCCAAAATATATTTCAACAAAATAAGTAAGAGAAATATTCTCTACCTCAATCAATCTGTGGTATATTTTAGTTACCTGAAAATAATTATCAACCAGTATACTTTTAGTAACCTAGTGTATTTTTGAGAGGAAGTAATGGAAAGTGTTGTAAAAACAGATAGTAAAGGCAGAAAAAAAGTTTTAAATTCATGCACTGAACCCTGTGCTATTGAAAAAGGCATGCGGTTAATTGGTGGCAAGTGGAAAGGTTCGATTATTTACCACCTTAAAGATCAACCTGTACGGTTTAATGACTTAACCCGTATGCTTGGCGGTGCTAGCAAAAAAATGGTCGACCAACGCCTGAAAGAATTAGAAAGTGAGGGGATGGTATTAAGGAAAGTGATAAGCGATAGACCTGTTGCGGTGACCTATGAGCTAACCGATTTTGGTAAAACCGCACTGAATATTTTAGATGAACTCAGGGTTTGGTCAGAATCCCATCAAATATAGCCGAGAATTACTTTGAACTATTTAGCTCACCTTTACTTAGCGCAGCCAAATGCAGACTCCCACTTTGGTAACCTGCTTGGCGATTTTGGCGGTAACAGGCATGTAAAGCAAATGCCAATTACAGTAAAAAAGGCCTTAGATAACCATTATTTAGTAGATAAATTTACTGATAGTCACCCAGCTATAAAAGAGGCTAAACAGTACTTTTCAGCCAAACGAAAACGATTCGCGAGTATTGCTATTGATGTAGTATTTGATCACTTTCTCATTAAGCATTGGCAAAATTTTCACCAAGAGCCATTAGAAGACTTTAAACGAAAAAGTTATCAGCTTTTGAACGAGCGCATTTCTGATATGCCTTGCACAATGCAGCAAACTGTCAGGAATATGACTAAAAATGATTGGTTTAAAGAGTACGAAACCTTAACTGGTATAGGCTTAGCACTTGACAATATTGCCAAACGTATTCGTTTTACCAATAACTTTTCAGGAGCCGTTGAGGATATTCATCGCCACTATAGTGAATTAGACACGCTATTTTTAGAGTTTTTTCCACAATTAATTAATCATGTTAATCAATATGCACTGGAGAGCAACAACGTAAAGAACATTGTTAAACTTAATTATTAAATGATGAATAGTTACTCATATTATCGGCGAATACTATCTTCAATTCATGTATTCTGCTTGTTCATTTCAGGAAAGTCTGATTATGATTGCTTTAGGCTCAAAGTTAGCGTCAAGAAATAGAAGTTCAATGGCAGCGATGAGCTTAGCAGATACCTCGACTTTGTAAGAAGTGATCATAAATTCTATGGCGCAAACGCCCCCTGAGCGAGTTAGGACAGTAAAAATAATACTCTGATGCAATAATCAGCATTAGTTGAACTAGCTTAATACCCTATAAGCAAAAATGGTTCTGTAACATCAATAGCAAGGCTCAACGCCCCTTTTTCACAGCCTACTTGGCAATGTAGGCAAGTAGCCTTTTGAGGTAGACAGCTATTCATCTAACGAAGACAAAATTTCTTCTGTATGCTGCCCTCTTGATGGCACGGCTAAATCACGTTGAACATCACCAGATGAAAACCTTGGCGCAGGTGCTGCCTGTAATTGACCTTCTGGTTCGATCCAAATTTCTCTCTGCTTAATATGCTCATTTTGCATGGCAACACTTGGCTCTTGCACAGGCGCAACACAAGCGTCTGAGCCATCAAATACCCCATTCCAATGGTCAATATTTTCACTGGCAAATATTGCTTCTAAACGCTGACTTAACTTAAACCATAACATAGGGTTATTCTGCTGAAGAAACTCTTCATCTTTATCTAACGCTAACTTTTCAAGGAAAATTTGATAAAAATGAGGTTCAAGGGATTGTACAGAAAGCCATTGTTTATCTGCACAACGATAACAACGACTCCAATGTGGACCATCCAATAAACTTTGACCACGAGCTGCATTAAGCCCGCCAGCACTTTTGATCGACATCAATAGATTCATCATGTGCGCTGAGCCATCAACAATAGCAGCATCAACTACAGTACCCTTTCCTGTTCGTCCAGCATTTAATAAACCAGCTAATATGCCTGAAACTAAATATAGTGCCCCGCCACCAACATCACCTAACATGGTAGGTGGCGTAAAAGGAGCTTGCTCTGGTGGAGACGCATACCAAAGAGCACCAGAAAGTGCGATATAATTCAAATCATGCCCTGCATCTTGAGATTTAGCGCCATACTGCCCCCAACCAGTCATACGGCCATAAACTAGCTTTTCATTGTCTTTTTGTAGCTCTTCTGGCCCCAAGCCTAAACGCTCCATGACACCAGGGCGAAAACCTTCAATTAAACCGTCAGCATTTTTCACCAATTGCTTTAGTTTTTTGATATCGTCCTGTGATTTTAAATCTAATACCACAGTACGCTTGCCACGGTTAAGGATATCCTTCTCTGGCATCATATGGATAGGCGGTTTTTCTCTTTGTACGACAATGACATCAGCGCCCATATCTGCCAGCATCATGCCAGCAAATGGGCCGGGGCCAATCCCTTCTATTTCAATAATTTTTATACCGTTTAACATTGATAAATCCTTAAAAATTCTAGGCCATATGGCCTAATGAAATTGGCAACATTTGAAAGACACATCACCAATTATTTAGTTTTACATTAACTATTAACAGCCGCTTTAAAAGCTATAATAACCGCGCAGTGACCATGTTGAAGGTGCTGCTATAAAGCCATTTACCGTATCCGCACCAAAGGTGCCAGATAAAGGCACATTACTGGTAAAAGTGACTACTTTCTCATCGGTAACATTAGCGCCTAAAAGCTCTATGCCCCAATCTTCAGCTTTTATCGCAACATTAATAGTTACCATACCGACACTATCTACTTGCCAGTTAGGATCTAAGTTTTGATGGACATTCTGCTTGTCTGTATAGTTGTAATTTACATTGGCGCTGAACTCAATATCAGGGGTTAACTCAGTAAAGTATTCTAGGTTGAGGTTACCTGAAAATTCAGGGGCAAACTGCCCTGTTAATCCTGAATAATCACATAAGCCAGTGCCTGCATCATATCGACTAGCTAAATGGGGATTAGCCATATCATTTTGTTGCAGGTAATAGCAATTACCATTTTTGTAATCAGTAAACTCATGATCTAAATAGGCTCCAGCATAAGATAAAATAATATCTTCGGTGAGCATGACTGAACCATCAATTTCAATACCCTTTATCTCGGCACTGGCATTACTCACCACAAAACCAAGGGTGCCATCGAATTGGCTTACCTGTAAATCTTCGTAATCAGTAAAAAATAATGCAGCGTTAAATCGTGCTCTTCCTTGCCAAAAAGTATTTTTCATCCCTAACTCATAAGCTATTGCTTCTTCACCTTCGAATTCAAATGAGCTGACCGTGTTTGCCCTAGCATCAAAGCCGCCAGCTTTAGTACCTTTAGAGGCATTCGCATAAAGCATAAAATTATCATCAAAGTAGTATTGGACTTTAATACTAGGATCTAATTCGTTTTCTGTTCTTTTTCCTATCAGGGAGTGCCCGGTGGTTTGTTCACTTTCAATACCGAATACTTGTGCAAGTACGAGGGGAGAAACAGGGTTCGTTGTTATTTGTTGAGTCGAATTATCAAGAATGTTTAATTCTCTAAAACCATTTTTTTCTTCTGTTGTCCATCTCGCCCCTAACGCAACACTTAAATCTGATGTTATATTCCATACTGTTTCGCCAAATATTGAAAAGCTTTCTGCGTCTTGTTCAAACACGCGAGCAGCCGAAACACCAGAAAGGCTGGCGCCAAACACTGGATTACCGGTTAATGCGGTTATAGCTGTTGGCAGTAATGCATTTTGTGGCTCACCAATATTGCCGCTAGGCAACACAATAGCATCATTAAAATCAAGTGTTGAATTTTGATAGAAAAAACCAAACTGCCAATTTAGCCTTTGCTCAACATTAGAGGAAAACCGTATTTCTTGACTGAACTGCTCATATTCTTCATGCATTGGCACTGTAAATATATTGGCGCCAACAAAATCACAATCACAGTACTCATCAAATTCATAATCTAACCAGGCTGTTTTAGACTCTAAATCAAAACCTTCGAAGCTAGAATTAACAGTTAATAGATAAACATTTGACTCATTATCACTGCTATCACCGTTTGAGGTACGAACATAATTAAGATCGGTTTCTGGTAATGCTTGAGTTAACCCAAAGCCAGCACCTAATGTTACTGCATATGGATTACCTGGGTTGCCCTCATCTTGTAGCACTTCAATTTGTTTACCTACACTATCAAAAACGTTTCGTTCATACTTAAAATTAATAGCGGTATCATCGGTTGCTAAATATAAAAGCTTAGCTCTGACCGTGCTTTCTTCTCGAGCAAGTTCATCCCTTGCTAACGTTTCATTATATATATAACCATCTTCTTCAAAATGTCGATACGACAGGCGTCCAAACAGTTTTGAGTCAATCAACTCACCATTAACAATACCTTGAAACTCACCAATGCCCCGCTCACCAACTTTATAAGAAACACTGCCCAAATTTTCTTCTTCAACACTGGCCGTAGATAAGTTTAATGCTCCACCGATAGCGTTTTTACCAAAAAGGATACTTTGTGGTCCTCTTAGCACCTCAGCCCTTTCCATATCAAAAAAAGGCGCACGAGAAAGTTGTTGTCTAGCATAGGAAACGCCATCAACAAATTGTACAACTGACTGCTCAAAACCTTGGTTATTACCTGTTCCTATGCCACGAATAAAGGTTTGTGTGCTTAACCCTGTTTCTGTCATTGACAAATTTGGAATATATAATTGTAAATCATCCACTTTATCAACCCCTAAAGTTTGTAGCTGTTCACTTGACATGGCTGCCACTGAAATTGGCACATCTTGAATACTTTCGATACGCTTTTGCGAAGTTACGCTAATAATTTCAAGCTTAAGATTTTCTTCTTTTTTAGCTTCTGTTTCTTCACCGTAGGCAGTTTTTTGTGCCCCTAGCCCACAAAGTAAACTAACTACTATTGCCACTTTTGAATGATTAAAACTCAACATAATTATCCCCTAATGTTTTGTATTTATAACAATGAATCTAGTCACAGCGAACACATATTTTTATAGTTAAAGTGATACGGATTTTGTGACTAGCGGCTTAAATCAATAAAACCTCAACTAGCATAAAGAGGTTAATTAATGAACTTAATGACCAAAATGCTCGATTTCATTGACATAAGGTGACATTTTTATTTCTACCCTTTCATTGCGCTAAAGAATCAATAATTGATCTATTTTGTCAATCACACTGATAACTTTAGTCATCGTTTAAAGAAAATTGCTCCCTATACTGATAATGACCTAGACAACTTTTAAAGCGTTAACAATTAGCTTTTTTATAAAAGGTCGTTGTTCTCTTTAGAAGTTGTCACTTTAGAATAAACTATAAAAGAAAGGATAATTACATGGCTAGTCAAGCATATATATATGACGCTATTCGCACTCCTCGAAGTAAAGGCAAGAAAGATGGTGCCTTATATGAGGTGAAACCTATTGAATTAGCCTCAGGCCTATTACGAGAGTTGCAAGCAAGACACCAACTAGATACCTCCTATGTTGATGATGTCATGCTAGGTTGTACTGGGCCGATAGGCGAGCAAGGCGGTTGTATCGCCAAAGCAGTTGCTCAGCATGCTGGTTGGCACGAAAGTGTTGCTGGTGTACAAATGGACAGATTTTGCGCATCCGGCTTAGAGGCCGTTAATTCAGCCGCACAAAATGTGATGTCAGGTTGGAACCAGTTAATCGTTGCTGGCGGCGTAGAATCTTTGTCTCGCGTACCAATGGGCACTGCTGGTGGCGCACTTTTATTTGACCCCGAGTTTGTCAGCAAACAAAAAACACCACCACAAGGCATAGGGGCGGATTTAGTTGCTACCTTAGGCGGTTGGAGTCGTGAAGATGTTGACAATTTTGCTATTCAATCACAACAACGTGCCGCCTTTGCCAGAGACAATGGTTATTTCGATAAATCAGTCGTACCAGTAAAAGATGCTAACGGTCTAACTATTTTAGCAAAAGACGATTTTATTCGACCAGATGTAACTTTAGATGCGCTATCGACACTAAAACCATCTTTTGAACAAATAGGCAAAATGGGCATGGACAACACACTATTGTTGAAATACCCGCAGGTTGAGCGAATTAACCATGTACATACTGCTGGTAACTCATCTGGCATCGTTGATGGTGCCAGTGCAGTATTAATTGGTAGTGAACAAGCAGGAAAAGATTTAGGCCTTACGCCACGTGGCCGTATTGTAGCGGGTGCTGTTACCGCAACTGAGCCTTCTATTATGCTTATTGGCCCAGGACCTGCCGCAGAGAAATGTCTGAAAATTGCCGGTTTAACTAAAAATGACATTGACCTTTGGGAAATTAATGAAGCATTCGCTTCAGTTGCTTTACGTTACATCCAAGATTTAGACATAGATCCAGCACTGACCAATGTTAACGGTGGCGCTATTGCTATGGGGCATCCACTAGGCGCTACCGGCGGTATGTTAGTGAGCACCATGCTTGATGAATTAGAAAGACGAGGCCTAAAACGCGCCATGCTATCACTGTGTGTCGCTGGCGGCATGGGCATTTCTACCATCATTGAGCGACTTTAATATCCTAGGAGAGACAAAAATGAATCTATTTAATTATCAAAAAGATGAACAAGGCATTGTCACTATCACTATGGATATGACCGGCCCAGTGAATGCGATAAATGACGAGTTTTATGACGTTATGCTTGATACCCTTGATAAATTAGACAAAGAAGAGGACTTAACCGGGGTTATTTTTGCTTCAGCGAAAAAAACATTTTTTGCTGGTGGTGATATCAACATGTTAATGGCTGTACAACCGGGTGAAGAAGCCAGAATTTTTGACACGGTTGAGGCAAACAAAGCGCTATTTAGACGTCTTGAAATTTTACCTGTTCCTGTTGTATCGGCAATCAATGGTGCGGCATTAGGTGGCGGTTTTGAATTAGCGTTAAGTTGTAATTACCGTGTGGCACTCAATGCACGTCATCTTGAAGTCGGTTTACCTGAAGTTTCATTAGGCTTGTTACCAGGCGCCGGTGGTGTGGTTCGACTAACCAACCTATTAGGGCTTGAAAAATCCCTAGGGTTATTACTTGAAGGTAAAAAATTAAAAGCCGCACCAGCATTAAAATCCGGACTCGTCGATGAGCTCGTTGACTCAGCTGAATCATTAATTCCTACGGCAAAAAAATGGATTTTAGCAAATAAAGAAAATACGGAAGCTTATACTCAGCCATGGGATAGAAAAGGCTATAAAGTGCCAGGTGGCAAAATTAATCGCCCAGCCATTGCTCAAATGGCCCTAATGGCCCCGCATATGTTAATGAAAAAAACACAAGGGTTACTGCCTGCACCAGAGGCGATTCTAGATATTGCAGTGCAAGCACTCACCGTTGACTTTGATACCGCATTACGCATTGAATCAAGAAAGTTCTCATCGCTACCTGCAACAAAAGAAGCAAAAAACATGATGAGCGCATTTTTCTTTCAACTGAATCAAGTTAATGGTGGTGTTAGCCGACCTAAAGACATTGCGCGAACTAAGGTTACCAAGGTAGGCATTATTGGTGCTGGTATGATGGGGCAAGGTATTGCAACCGTGTCTGCTAAAGCTGGCATTGAAGTAGTACTTAAAGACGTATCACTTGAAGCAGCACAAAAAGGTAAAGCCTATACCGCTAATTTGATGGATAAGGCAATTACTCGTGGTCGCGCCGATGAAGCGAAAAAAAACGAAATATTAAATTTAATTACCGCCACCGATAACGATGAAGACTTAACCGGTTGTGATTTAATTATTGAAGCGGTATTTGAGAATATAGATCTTAAAAATAAAATCACTCGCGCTACAGAAGGTCGACTTGCACAAGACGGTGTTTGGGGCTCAAATACTTCAACCTTACCTATTTCAAAATTAGCGACAGCAAGTAGCAACCCTGAGAAGTTTATTGGTATTCACTTTTTCTCTCCGGTAGACAAAATGCCATTAGTAGAGATTATTTGCGGTGAACAAACCAGTGATGAAACACTCGCTAAAGCCTTTGATTATGTGCAACAGATTCGTAAAACCCCTATTGTAGTTAACGACAGCTTAGGCTTTTTTACCTCACGTACTTTTGCCTCGCAATTGACTGAAGCGGCGCAATTAGTAGCTGAAGGTGTTCACCCTGTACGTGTTGATAATCTTGGTAAAGCCATTGGTATGCCTGTAGGGCCACTGACCATCAATGATGAAGTCAGCTTGCGCTTGACTGTTGAAATTATCGAGACACAAGTAGCCATGGGGCTAAGAAGTTTAGAAAATGACCCACGGCCATTGGCTACCAGCTTAGCTAATACACTGGTAAAAGAACACAATCGTGGTGGTCGTCATCACGGTGACGGTGGTTATTATAACTATAGCGAAGGCGGAAAAACTATCTGGCCAAAATTGCTTGAGTTGTATTACAAGCCAGAGCTTGAAATAAGTGATCAAGATATCAAAGACCGCTTATTATTTTCTAATGTACTCGAGACGCTTCATTGTCTTGAGGAAGGCGTACTGCGCAACGTACCAGATGCCAACATTGGCTCTATCTTTGGTATTGGCGCACCTATTTGGACTGGTGGTTATTTGCAATTTATCAATACTTACGGTCTCAAAGCCTTTAAAAAAAGGTGTCAAGAGCTTAGCGCACTCTATGGCGAACGTTTTGAGCCACCACAGATACTGGATGAAAAAATAGCTACTAATGAAACCTTCCAGTAATTAATAAGGAAAACAATTCGGGCCTTACCTAACAATAAATCAGATTAAAATTCGTAAGGCCCTTTTATACCTGGACGTATAAAAAGCAATGACTTCTTTATACGCAATACTATTCGAAAAACTAGTTAAGTTGAGGGAAAGATGACAGAAGTAAAAACACCATTAGAAATGTTTTATCTTTGGGAGAAAACCACCCCAAATGATGTTTTCTTAAGACAATCGTTAGGAAACGGCAATTGGCAAGAATATACTTGGCTTGATGTGGGAGATAAAGTCAGAAGAATTACCCAATTTATTCATTCATGTAATCTTCCCAACAAAAGCAATATTGCCCTATGGTCAAGTAACTCGGCCGACTGGATATTAGTTGATCTGGCCATCATGCTCAGTGGACATATTAGTTTGCCTCTCTACCCCGGGCAAAGTATAAAATCAACGCGATTTATCTTAAGTGAATGTGATATATCTCTTATGTTTATTGGTGCTTGCGGCCAAGAAGACAATATTGACGAAATTATTTCTTCACAAGTAACCACAGTTGCTATGTTAGGTTGTACAATAGCAACAAACGAAAAACTACCTGAAATTTACTCAGATTTCACTCCTTATACTGCTTCATATTTACCTGAAAAAGATGATTTGTTTACTATTGTCTATTCTTCCGGTACCACTAGTGATCCCAAAGGTGTTATGCACACTCATGGCACTGCAGGTGCAGTAAGTCCAGGTACCGCAAAATCACTACGTATAGAGACTTACACCGGCAACAGCAATCAGCAAAGAGCACGATTGTTTTCTTTTCTCCCCTTATCACACATGGCAGAAAGAGCAGCAGTTGAGTTTACTGGTTTGTATGCCAATGCTTGTATATCTTTTTCTGCTGGCATTGATAGCTTTCAACAAGAGATTACGAGCGTTCAACCAACATTTTTCTTCGCCGTTCCTAGGCTTTGGGTTAAATTCAAAGCTGCAGTAGATGCAAAGATACCAGCAGCAGCTCAACAATCACTGACAGATGCTGATAAAAATGAAGTACGCCAAATGCTGGGGTTGAGTAAAGCAACGATGATTATTACAGGTTCGGCATCATTAGCCGCAGATATACACAATTGGTATCTTGATATGGGTATTGTGTTACGAGAGGCTTACGGCTTAACTGAAACGTTTGCCACAGGTACCATATGGCTAAAAAATGATGAACCAAAAGCTGGCATCGTTGGTACCGTCAGTAATAATGACGTTGAAATAAAGTTATCAGAGCAAAATGAAATACTTATTCGTGGCAAAGGCATTATGGCTGGCTATTATAAAAATGAGCAAAAAACCCGCGATACACACTTTGACGGTTGGTTCCATACTGGTGATTTAGGCAGCTTGGATGACATGGGTAATTTAGCTATTAAAGGACGTATTGGCGAAGAATTTAAAACCAGTAAGGGTAAATTTATTCATCCGGCACCTTTAGAAAACAAATTTAAAAGCCTCAACCAATTAGACCAGTTTGTTATTTTCGGACAAGGATTAGCGCAACCGGTACTGGTAGGTAACCTCTCTGAAATGGGTAAAGAATTATCAGAAAAAGACTTAACAAAAACGTTGATTGGCGCACTAGATAAGATAAATATTGAGCTGCCCCACTATGAACAAATTTCTCATATCATGTTATCTTCAACGCCTTGGACCATTGAAAATGGGCTACTAACACCAACGTTAAAGCTACAAAGAAAATCAATTGAAAAGCGCTATTATCAACATGTATGTGAAAATATAGACGAAAAATGTCTTGTCCAATTGCCATGTTAGGCGCATTTTTTTTACGTTGCTGATAATAAATAGTTTAAACTGAAATAATGCCATTCAGTATAAAAACAATAGAACTTGTTGTTTCCTACACAAGACCCCTTTAAAGTATAGAAGTATTAAAAGGGGTTACTTTTGGTAATAATATCATGAAGCAACAAAATCATACCATACACGCAGCTTTTTTGAGCTTGCTGTTAACAGGCTCTACGAAAACAGAACCCACCATTAACAATTTGTTGGAAGAGTTAGGTTACCCTAGCGATGTTTTTAAAGACAATAGTGATCGATTTCCATCTAAAAAACTGGGACGATTACTTAGATTGTTTGCAATAAAACTCAACGATGAAACTTTCGGATTTTTTCAACGCCCAACCAAACTAGGCGCAATGAAAATGGCCGTAACTATTGCACTTCACGCTACAACGCTACGAGCTTCCATAGAAAAATTCATTAAGTTTTGGTCGCTAATTCATGATGATGTCACGCTTGAGTTAGTCGAAAAAGGCGAAGAAGCAAGTATTCACATCAACTTAAATTCACCGACAACTCAACGAAATACCACTATCTACATTGCCTTAGTATTATTATTGTTTCGCTGGATGTCTTGGGTTATTAATAAACGCATTATCTTAAATCGAGTGAAATTTGTCGGCGAAACCCCTTTCTACCACAAAGATCTTAGTAGTGTAATTCCATGTCCTTATTATTTTAACAGTAAAACGACTGAATTATGTTTTAGAAGAGTTGATTTAGACCTACCAATAGCCCAACAGTATGAAAACATTCCTGCTTATATAAAAGCACTGCCAAATTTTATAACCACTCGCTTATTTGATTCCACTATTACCGCCCAAGTGAAACAAATATTGCGCGAGCAAGAAAATATTGAAGCATTACCACTTAAAGTTGTCGCAGAAAAGTTAAATAAGAGCCCACAGACGATTAGAAGATATTTGAAACAAGAGGACATTACTTTTGCGGAAATTAAAGAAAATGTTCGCAAAGATATGGCTATTTATCACTTAACAAAAACAGAAACGCCAATTAAAAATATTTGCTACTTAGTCGGTTTTTCTGAGCCCAGTGCATTTAACCGCGCTTTTAAAAAGTGGACCGGCTACACACCGGGTGAGTTTAGAGACATTTCTTAAAAACGTCACTCAACATGATTCATTTTGTCTATCAGATGGTCGTTATCGTCACCTGATCTCACCAAAGCTATTGCTACAGTGTGCTTACTGATATTTAATTCAATGAGGAAGCGCAGATGATTCCAAGAACGATATATGAAACAGAGCAAGAGCAATTTCGCGACAGCGTCCATAAATTTTTAAAGGCAGAAGCTGAGCCCTACCACAGCCAATGGGAAAAGGATGGACAGGTTGACCGTGCACTCTGGAATAAAGCTGGAGAAATGGGTTTTTTAGCACCTACTGTGCCTGAAGCTTACGGTGGCCTTGGTCTTGATTTTCGTTATAACGCCATTGTCTCTGAAGAAATTAGTCGCTTAGGATTAACAGGCATTGGCTTTGCACTTCATTCCGATATTGCAGTTCCTTATATCATTAAAAATGGCAATGAAGCACAGAAACAAAAATACTTACCTGGCTGTATTTCAGGCGACATAATTACCGCGATAGCAATGAGCGAGCCCGGTACTGGCTCAGATCTGCAAGGGATAAAAACAACTGCTGTATTAGAAGGTGATGAATACGTTATTAATGGCTCTAAAACTTTTATCACCAACGGTCAGCAAGCCGATTTAGTGATTGTAGTTTGTAAAACTGACCCAGCAGCTGGTGCCAAAGGCACGAGTTTGATCCTAATAGAAACAGGAACACCGGGCTTTGAAAAAGGCAGTAACCTTGAAAAAATAGGCATGAAAGCACAAGATACCTCAGAGCTATTTTTTCAGGATGTACGTGTACCCAAAGAAAACCTGTTAGGTCAAGAAGGCATGGGCTTTCTCTATTTAATGCAAGAGTTACCCCAAGAACGACTAAGTATTGCCATTAATGCCATGAGTAATATGGAGTCAATTTTAGAGCAAACGGTTGACTATGTAAAAGATCGCAAAGCGTTTGGTAAACCAATTGCTGCTTTTCAAAATACCCAATTTAAACTGGCACAGATGGATGCAGAAGCTACCGCTATGCGCGTATTTGTTGATCGTTGCATAGAGCTACACATTGCAGGAAAATTAGATACAGTAACAGCCTCAAAAGCCAAAATGCTAAGCACTGACTTACAATGCAAACTTATTGATGAATGTTTGCAACTTCATGGTGGTTACGGTTACATGTGGGAATACCCTGTGGCTCGTGCCTATGCCGATGCTAGAACACAACGCATTTATGGCGGTACTAATGAAATAATGAAACTGATTATCTCCCGAGAGTTATTAAGGTAAATAACCAAACATCCTTACAGAAGGCAGTCTTTTTGACTGCTTTTTTTAAACCCTTACTTTTGATAACAACAAGGTAAATGTTTAAAAACTAGCCGTTTTGATAAAAATGCCTCTCTAGATAAATAATCATACCACTGCTAGAAAGCTCTGGTACATATCACCTATATTCGTACACAACAAGGTTGATTGTATTTAACTGTCATCATGGATTTATGTTCACCTTTGGTGATCAGTTGGGCGTTCTCTGATAAACCAAACAGTGAGCTAGCCACAAGAGCTTTACGTTTAGCGATGGATAAACGACGGCCAAATGATAATGTTATCTTCCATAGTGATCTGGGTATGCAATATACATATGAAACATTTCAACGATCACTGAAGGAGTATGGCTTAACATCGAGTATAAGTCGACGTGGAAATTATATAGATAAGACGGTTACTGAACGCTTTTTCCGCAGTTTGAAATTTGAACGATTTGTAGTGGTCGAGTGATATTGCCCACGATCTTATGTGTCTTCATGTTTTTACTTAAGCATGTGGAAAGTAAACAGCTATAGGTAGCAAAAAAATTTAGAGTAAAAAATCTAAGGCGATGTATGGACTCCACAACCCTAGCAACTAGTCTAGAGTTACAGTAACTATTAAGGAGATCATACTATGTTGAAATCTACTATCTTTGGCATTGATTTAGCTAAGAATATTATTCAGGTTTGTGAAATTAGCAAACATGGTGAGTTAGTTAGCAACAAAGCCGTTAGCCGCCAAAAACTTAAAGAGCTATTGGCAAAAGCCAAACCAGCGGTTGTGGCTATTGAAGGTTGTGGGAGCAGTCATTATTGGGGCAGATATGCTCAGAGCTTTGATCATGACGTTCGGATCATTAGCCCTAAAAAAGTAAAAGGCTTTCTCCAAGGACATAAAACAGATGCCAATGATGCGTTGGCCATTGCCAATGCGTCGTTACAAATAGGGCTGAAATCTAGTAAGCCCAAAACTGAACGACAACAAACGATACAAACATTAGAAACAAGTCGCTTTCATTTATCTCGTAGTATTACCTCTTTAAGCAACCACCTACGAGCCATGCTTTACGAGTACGGCATTGTGAGTGCTAGAGGCGTTAAAGCATTAACGACAGTCATCCAGG
>JABSOW010000013.1 GCA_013215465.1 Colwellia sp.
ACCACCGACAATCTTCACTTCACTGGTATTATCTATGGCTTGTAAAAATGTTGAAACTTCTTCGGCTAAGCGCCGTAAGTCATAGTCATCTACTGTCGCGCTATCACTGCTCCATAAACCAAGCATTATAATAGGCACATCATCAACTTCTACTGGCTGTACCCGCCAATTAGTGACAATGGCGGGGATTTTATCGGTATTCGAGTGCAGTTTGTTGTAGGTATTAAGTAAGGCTTTTTCACGATTTTCGCCCACGTAAAACCTTAGGGTTACGACGGTTTGGCTGTTATTAGTAACGGAGTAAACATGTTCAACACCAGGTATTTGTGCCAGTAGTTTCTCTAAGGGAGTGGTCACTAAACGTTCTACTTGTTGTACATTAACGCCTGCTGCGTTAACGATTACATCAATCATAGGAACCACTATTTGTGGCTCTTCTTCGCGTGGTGTGTAATTTAGTGCCATCGCGCCTGCTAACACGGACAAGACTAAAATAAAAAATGGCAGCTTACTTGTTAAAACTGTGCTGATCAGTTTTGCAGTAAAATTAGTTGAAGCCTGCATAATCAGTTCGCAGTCCTTTAAAGTGAGATTGATGAATAATTACCGCAATGGTGAGCAAGCAATTTTATTTAAGGGTAATGGCTTATACCATTAATTTCAGTAATGAATTGACTCATTCATTACTGCAATTGGTATTAAATATCTTCACAAAATTGTTGCTGTAATATTTCTAATAAGTACTTTATTTTTGGATTGGCAATCCGATAGTAAATGGTTTGTGATTCACGTCTGGTGGCTACTATTTCGCTCTCCCTGAGCTTAGCTAAATGTTGGGACAGTGCCGATTGTGATAGCTCTACCTGTTCATTTAAATCGCCAACAGTATGTTCTCGTTGTGCTAAAGAGCATAAAATGATTAAACGGTAAGGGTTGGCTAATTGTTTTAATATTGCAGAAACGTATTGAGCATTTTCGAGTAGTTTGGTTTTATCGCTGGTCATATAAGTGCCAAAATGAGCATTAACTTTATTTAAGTCTACTATTGAACTTTAATTTAGTAAAGACTAATATACCTTAAGTAAGAAAAAGCTAAACAAGTAAAAACTAAATAAGAAAAAGATAAATTAGAAAATAATGCATTAAACAGTAGTGAATTTAAAAGCCTTAAAGTAGAGCGTATTAATTTACTTCAATTGGCAATAGCCATCACTATTAACGAGAATAATTAAGGAATAGCTATGTTAAAAACGATACCTGAAGTGATCGCCCAAGCGAGAAAGTCACTTAAAACAATCACTGCAGCAGAAGCTGCTATTAAATGTAAAGCTGAAAATGGCCTTGTTATTGATGTGAGAGAGCCGGCTGAATTTGCTGAAAAATCGGCTGAGAATACCATCAACATTCCTCGAGGTTTGTTAGAAATGAAAATGCTACAGATGCACCCCGATGAAAACTTAGCTATTTTTATTCATTGTGCTACCGGTGCAAGAGCTACCTTTGGCGCTGAGCAGTTAACGCGCGTTGGTTACAAAAATGTTTGGGTGGTTACCTCCATGTTAGATGATGTATGTTGTGTATTTTAGTTTTTAGCTGTGAGTTACTAGTAGCGTGTGACGAAGACATCAGGTGAACGCATGATGGCTTCGTTATCCGGTAATATTTTTTGCTCGTTACTTTTCTTATTCGAAACTGATAATTTATTTAAAGCCAACTTGGCACTGAATCAGTATTAATAACTTCTTCGTAGGTAGGACGGGCTCTAACAACAGCAAATTTATTATCTTTGACCATTACTTCTGGCGCTAACATTCTGGTGTTATAAGTAGACGCCATTACTGCGCCGTATGCTCCACAACTCATGATGGCAATTAAATCACCTGATTTAGATTCATTTACTTGGCGGTTTTTAGAAAAAGTATCACCGGTTTCACAAACAGGGCCGACCACATCATAAGTTATTTTCGTTGTATTAGTGGCATTTACCGCCAGTATTTCGTGATGAGCATCGTACATGCTTGGGCGAATTAAATCGTTCATGCCGGCATCAAGTATTAAAAATTGACGTTCTTCACCGGTTTTAATAAAAACCACACTTGAGACTAAAATACCAGCATTGCCTAATAAAGAACGACCGGGTTCAACGATAATTTTACAGCCTAAATGGCCTAATTGAGCTTTGGCTACCGCGGCGTATTCCTGTTTACTTGGGATCACTTCATCACGGTAAGTAATACCTAAACCACCACCAATATCAATCACCTTAATTTCATGGCCATCGGCTCTAAGATCCGTCACTAATTGAGCAATACGTTTATAAGCTTCTTCAAAGGGGGCAAGTTGGGTGAGTTGTGAGCCAATATGAACATCAACCCCTTGCACTTTTATATTAGGGAACGAAGCCGCTTGTTTATAAGCTAAGCGAGCTTTACTAATTGGCACACCAAACTTGTTTTCAGCTTTACCGGTCGATATTTTTGCATGAGTGTTGGCACAAACATCAGGGTTTATACGAAAAGCAACGGCAGCGGTTGTGTTTAAGCGCGTGGCAACTTGGCTGATCAGCTCTAGTTCTGGCTCTGATTCAACATTAAATTGAAAAATGCCTTGTTTTAAGGCGTATTCTATTTCAGATGCAATTTTAGCAACCCCTGAATAGACTATTTTGTTTGCCGGGATGCCTGCTGCAATAGCGCGGCGAATTTCTCCTTCAGAAACCACATCAGCACCAGAGCCTAATTTTGCTAAAGTAGATAATACTGCTTGGTTACCATTGGCTTTGACGGCATAGCAAATTAACGTTTCTTGTTCACTAAATGCTTGCTGATAGTCTTGAAAATTTTGGCTTATAGCGGTATTTGAATAACAGTAAAAAGGGGTGCCTACTTGTTTCGCTATATCGCTAATTGCCACGTTTTCAGCAAACATTTTGCTGTTAATATACGGAAAGTGTTTTTGAATTGTCATGTGCTTAGTCTTTATTTATATAGTGAACTGTTAAAGTGTGAATAATCTATTCTAATCCCCTGTGCTATTCAATATAAATAGCGATAATATTTTTCTATAGTTTATATTCGTTAAGGTTCGTTTATATTCGTTAAGGTTAGTTAGCCTAAAATAGGAAAACTCAGTTCAAAATGACAGCCTTGTTGGTTTGAGTTAGCTTCTTTTTCCACTGGTTTACTTTTGCGTAAATGGATCTCGCCATGATGCGCGGTTAATAACGTACTAATAATAGCTAAGCCTAGCCCTGTACCACCACTTTGTTTAGCCGTGGTAAAAAAAGGCTCAAAAATACGCTTGGCATTTTGCTCAGATATTCCTTTACCATTATCGCTAAAGGTTAAGACATATTGCTGGTTTTTTTTTATGACCTCAATGACAATACACTCACCGCCATGCTGGGCGACGTTTTCAAATAAATTACTAATGATACTGGTGAGTAATTCCTTATTCATATAAACAGGCACTTTGTTCGCGGGTTGTTCAAATAAAATAGTGACAAAAGTACTTTGATAGAGCGCTATTTGCTGCTCAATGATCTTAACTAAATTACACGGTGTGCTCGGAATTTTTTGAATATCAGCTTTCGCTAGCTCGGTTAATTGGCGCATTAACAACTCCATACGCTTGGTGTTTACCGCAACATTATTAAGGAACTGTCGTTGCTCTTGTTCGGATAGCTCGTTCATATGATCTTGTAAAATTTCTGTCGCCCCTTTAATGGCGGTAATGGGCGTTTTAAATTCATGAGAGACATAAGAAGCAAAGTTTTTAATTTGCTCTGCCCGTTGAATTTGTTTATTAGACATTTTAACCAAGGCTTTTGATAGCAGTTCAAATTCTGCGGTAACGGGGTGCTCAAGTACCGTTAATTGGTTATCTGCACCATCAGTTGCGGTTGCTTTTTTAGCTTGTACTACTAACGCTTTTATTGGTCTAGTAATGGCATAAGCCATAAACAGAGAAATAGCTAAAACAATCATTATTAATAAAATAATATAGGTAACAAATAGCTCAATATTTTGGTAAATATGTTGATAAATGTTTGCTGGCGTGCGGATTAATAGTATAGCGCCAATAATTCGTTGCTCAAGGATAATAGGGTAACTGACGTGAATACGAATATCTGATGTGCGGCTTATTGGCGAGAAAAAATGATCGTCTTTTTGTTGAGCTGCTTTTCTAATCACTCGGCTACTTTCACCTGTTAACGCGCTAACAACTTCTGCTCTATTAAGTAAACTTTTATTTTTAATCTCACCGGTTGAGGAGACAATTATGCCGTTAATATCAAGGATACGCATTCCTGACAAGGTGGTTAATTGTACTTCTTTTAATAAGGTATCTAAGCTTTTTCCTAATTGCCAAGCAATGGGGTCAACAATAGTATTGGTTGCTTGTGCTGGCGGTTCTTTTGGCAATACTGGACTGTTAATAAGATCTAAGGTTGCCGATACGGGTCGCCACTTTCCCATGATAGGATCATCTTTGGGCCAGTACTCTTTAGGTAACGCTTTACCATAAGTAGGCATGGCTAAATCGGGATAATTGTTCTGTAGTTCTTTGGTATAAATACTGGCTAGCATTACTGCTTGAGTGATCAACGAATTTTCAGTTTGTCTAATTAAGGTACTATCGTATAACTTCATCATGGCAATGCCAACAACGGGCAAAGATAAAATTATTGAATTAATTAAGATAAATATATAACTAAGTCGCAGCCGTATCTTCATTGTTATGCGAGTAACTCTTTACAAAGGTTAATCCGGTAACCAACCCCATGTACGGTATCAATGGGCTCGCCACCAGCGCCTTTAAACTTGTTACGAATTCGTCGTAAATGACTATCTATGGTGCGATCGCTGACCGAAATATTGTGGGAATAACTACCGTCCATTAATAACTCTCGGCTAAAAACATGCCCAGGGCGCTTTGCCATGGTCATTAACATTTGAAATTCGGTGGCCGTTAATTCTAACGGTTTATTATGCCATTTCACCTCACGGGTATCACTATTGATAAATAATAAACCATGGCTTATTTCACTAGATGAAGCTGAATCACTTTGGGTGATATTAGCACGGCGCAAAATGGTTTTTACTCGGGCGACTAATTCACGTGAGCTAAAAGGTTTGGTGATGTAGTCATCTGCACCAAGCTCTAAGCCAAGAATTCGATCGATTTCTTCATCTCGTGCCGATAAAAATATCAGCGGAACCTGTGATTCATGGCGAATGATTTTACAAACATCGGTGCCTTCTAATTCAGGCATACCAATATCAAGGATGATTAAATCAGGTTTTTGGTTTTTGAATTGCACTAATGCTTGTTTACCGTCTTGTGCTTCTATAACGTCAAAATTCGCCCGAGTTAAACTAAAGGTAATTACTTCTCTGATATGTGCGTCATCATCAACGACTAAAATTTTACTATTCACTATCCGACTCTCTAACTACTTTGAGCCATTGAATATCGTTAGTTTATCGGTAAAAGACAAGCGCTATTTTTCTTAATTTAATAAATTGTGCAAAATTTGCATAAAAAAGATGAGATAAATGTGTTTTTTTGCCCTGTTGAGTGCAAAAAACTTTGTCATAGTGAGATTTGAAATTAATATTAAATTTGTCATCACCTATGCTTTTACATCTTAAATCTAACAAAACATTTTTCTCGGTAAATATATTAAAAGTAAGTGGCTTAATACTTTTTGTTTCTTACCTTATTGCGATGCAAGGCTGCGTAACAAACCCCTTAACAGCTGAACGTATTATCCTTGAAAACCAGTTAGCGCAAAAAATCATGTTAGATCTACGTTTTTATTGCCCAGATATAAGTGCAGCAGAAGCTGAAGTTGACGGTTTTCAATGTAAACAGCCAATGACCAAGTTACCTAAAGAATTGGCGCAGTTAATTACTGATACCTCATTAGGTAGTATCATTTTATTTGCCCAGAATATTGAATCGGTTGCGCAAACAGTTACCTTAACACGAGATCTACAAAATGCAGCGTTAAAGTCACGTGTGGCGCAACCATTGTTAATTTCCACTGACCAAGAGGGCGGTCGTGTCGTGCGTATACCACGTGATATTAGCACCTCATTTACTGGTAATATGTCAATTGGCGCAACTTATGCGCGTCAGGGGGATAAATATGCCCGCGAAGTGGGTAAAGTGCTTGGCGCCGAGTTGAAGGCTTTAGGTATCAATGTTAATCACGGCCCTGATGTTGATGTTAATGTAAACCTAGATAATCCGGTGATTAATGTCCGCTCTTTTAGTGAAAACCCACAAATCGTTGCTGATTTAGGTATCGCTATGCTTGAAGGCATAGAATCGATGGGAGTTATCGCTACTCTTAAACACTTCCCTGGTCATGGCGACACTAATGTTGATAGTCACACCGGCTTACCTACCGTATTACATAATTTGTCGTTAGCCAAACGTGTTGATTTATATCCTTTTAGCCAAGCGCTTAAAAAAACGGATGTGAAAATGATTATGACTGCGCATATTCAATACCCCGCTTTAGATTCATCTGAAGTAGTTAATAAGTTTGGTCAGTCGATGATCAAACCGGCCACCTTATCTAAAAAAATATTAACCAAGCTCTTAAGAGAAGAGATGGGTTTTCAAGGATTAATCATCACCGATGCGTTAGATATGGCGGGTATTAGTCGTTTTTTTACCCCGATTGAAGCGGTATTAGCCACCTTTGATGCCGGCGCAGATATCGCTATGATGCCGATGAAAATAAGAACCAAGGAAGACATTAATCGCTTCAAAATATTTATTAAAGACTTAGCCGATCGCGTTGAAGAGCAGCAATCGATGGCTGATGAAATAGCCCTTTCAGTGGCAAGAATAACCAAGGCTAAGCAAGCCTTGGTTAGCGATATTGTTTCTGACGAGCAATTAGTTGTTAACATCAGTAAAGCGAAACAGATCTTGGGCAATGAACAGCATAAAGCAATTGAAATGTCACTGGCGCAACATGCTATTGTTGAAATCAGTAAAACCAAAAATGTTATTAACCTAAAGGGGAGCAATAAAGTACATGTGGTATTCCCCAAACCAGAGCAGTCTAAAGCGATGGTGAGCTATTTAGCTCAGGCAAGTGAAGTTGAGGGAAGTGTCGCTAAGCAAATAACTTACTCAAGTTTACTTCATTATGATGAAAGAACTTTGTTCAGCCAATTAAACCATAGTGATGTGGTTATTGTTGCCTGTGATAGTCAAAAAACGGCGGTAGAATTAGGCGGATTTGAAGATTTAGCACATGGCAATATTAAGGTAGAACAAGGACCTAATGACAGTGCTAAAGCATTAAAAATTCTAAAATATGCTAAAAAACATGGAATAACGACGGTGTTTGTTTCGTTAAAGTTACCGACAAAATTAGCAGAATATAGCCAGTACAGTGACTGGTTGTTGGCAACCTTTGACGGTAATACTTATTATGATGAACAAACTGCTAAGTTTGTTGCGCCAAGTTTAGCGGCACTTACCGATATTTTATTCGCTAAGCAGCAAGCAAAAGGCGTGTTACCTATCACCCTAAAATAATAACGTCTTAGAAATATTATTTAACCAAGGTATCTTTAGAATAAAATACCGCAACATATAATATTTTTATGAAATATTTATTTTAATCTGACACTGGCAATGTTACTTTGCTGGTAATAACGTTAAAAGAGCCGCAATTATATGATCATCAGTGCCTTTCCTTATCTTGCCATTTTGTTAGCAACAGCAGGCGCGTTAAAGTTTTTTGAATCAAAAAGCAAGTTAAAAATATTTGAGTTATTACCGGCTATTGTCATTTTATATTTCTCGGTAATGTTGATGTCTACTTTTGGCGTTTGGCAGCAAACAGATGAAATTAATAGCGCCTATAAAGCCGTTAAAATCAATATCCTACCTGCGATGATTTTTTTAATGTTGCTTAATGCCGATTTAAGACAAATAAAGAAACTAGGCGCTAAAATTATTTTTGCCTTTCTTACCGCTTCAATCACTATTGGTATTGCTTTTGTGGTTGCTTATGCCTTGTTTTTACCTATGTTGGCAGTAGACAGTTGGAAAACCTTCGCGGCGCTGAGTGGTAGTTGGATGGGAGGAACCGGCAATATGGCCGCTATTCAATTAGCCTTAAATGTTCCCGATAATTCTATGGGCTATACCTTACTCATAGACTCGATAGATTATGCTATTTGGGTGATGTTATTACTGTCACTGGTGCCTTATTCAAAGCGCTTTGATCGTTGGATTGGTACCAACAGCGATAAGCTGGATGAAATTAGCGCTAAGCTAAGTGAGCAAAAGCAGGAAGTTAAAGGTGATCAAAGTTCTTCTTTATTATTTTTACTTGGTTTGGCACTAGCGGTATCGGCACTAACCCAATATTTTGCGCAAATACTGCCAACATCTACATTTTTCACCACCACCACGTGGACGGTGTTAATGGTAACCATTATCGGGGTGTTATGTGCGATGACCCCCTTAAGTAAACTATTTGGTGCAACCGAAATATCTAACATAATGTTGTATTTAATTGTTGCTCTTATTGCTTCTAGGGCAAATTTTGCCGAGCTAACAGAAGCGCCAATGTACATATTAATGGGCTTAGTTATTTTGGCTATTCATGGGGTGTTAATGGTTATTGCTGCTAAATTATTTAAGTTTGACTTATTTACTTGCGGTATTGCTTCGTTGGCCAATATTGGTGGTGTGGCTTCAGCGCCTATACTGGCCGCCGCTTATTCTCGCGCATTAATACCAGTAGGGGTATTAATGGCCTTACTTGGCTACATTGTTGGTACGGGCGGCGGTTTGTTAGTCGGTAAAGTGTTATCGCTTTTGTAGTGAGTATCCCTATATAAAAACTTAGTAGGTAAAACGTATAAAAAGTCGCGTGATAAGCGTAGAACAAACTGTATAAAAAGTTGTTGAAAAACTGCTACTGATAAAAGAAACAGGAAAAATGATGAAAACAAATAATTTATTAGCCTTGTTTAAAGTCTCGGTATTATCGGCATCGATGTTAAACGCAAATTCAAATGCATTTGCCCAAGTACCTGACTACAGTACAGACGTGATTGGGATGAGTGAAATACAATTATCGCCCAGCCATTGGCTAGATAAATTAGCAGAAGATAATACTCCTTTGATGAGTCAAACTAGCATTACTCAATTTAATCAAAGTTTAGTGCAAAATAATCCTTATATTGTTGAGCCACTAGCCATGGCCGATACTTTAAGTAAAGTTCAGTTATTAGAAAAAATAGGTAGTATTAGTAAGCCTTCAACTCATAAACGCTTTTATGACAATGGCGAACAGCTTGATCAACACGATTATGCCGCTTATATTGAAAGTACTAACCAAAATGCCATTAAAGCTGAAAATCCAGTAACCTTTGGTTTAGTGGTAAAACGCTCAATGTTGCGTACCTTTCCAACCTTAGATCGAGTTTTTAAGTGGGGCAAAGATAGAGATTTAGATCGTTTTCAAGAAAGTGGTCTATTTCCGGGTGATGCCGTCGCTATTTTACATGTCAGTAAAGACCAAGAATGGTATTTAGTACAAGCCTATAATTACCTTGCTTGGATGCCAAAAGAAGATGTGGCAATTGGTAATAAAGCTGAGATTGCTGCGTTTAAAAATGATGAGAACTTCATTATCGTCACCGGCAGTAAAGTTTTTACTAACCATGTGCCAAATCATGCAGAGTTGTCTAATATTCAACTGGATATGGGCATACGCTTACCTTTAGCTAAACGTAGTGAATATGGTAATGCGCTATATGGCCAAAACCCATTTGCCAATTATATTGTTAAATTACCAGTGAGAAATATCGAAGGTAAATTAGCGTTAAAACTTGTGCCAATACCCCGTGGTCAAGATGTACGTGTCGGTTACTTACCTTTTACTAAGCAAAATTTAGTGAGCCAATCTTTTAAGTTTTTAGGAGAGCGTTACGGCTGGGGACATGATTATAATGCTCGAGACTGCACTGGTTTTATTGGTGAAATCTATAAAAGTTTCGGCTTGTTGATGCCAAGAAACTCAGGGCAACAAGCAAAAGGTGATTATGGTCAAAATCATTTCTTTGGCAAAGACACAGCCAAAGCGGATAAGTTGCAAGCGATTAAGCATATGCAGGTGGGCGATCTTATTTATATTCCAGGCCATGTAATGATGTATTTAGGTGAGGAAAATTCAAAGCCTTATGTTATTCATGATGTTAAAGGTTTGAGCTATATTGATGAGCGGGGTGAAGTATACCGTGGTACGCTAAATGGTGTCTCTGTTACGCCATTATTACCTTTAAAAGATTATGTCAATAATATTACTAACATTAAGCGTATTAGAGCTAAATAACTATGATAAAGATAACTAGATGAAAATAACTAACATTCGTTTTGCCAAATTAACCGTACCTTTAGTGACTCCTTTTAAAACAGCGCTTCGTAGTGTGACCCACATTGACGATTTAGTAGTGATTATTGAAACCGACAGCGGTGAGCTAGGCTATGGCGCAGCACCTGCTACTCCGGTGATCACCGGTGATACTCATGGCTCAATAATGGCGGCGATAGACACGGTAATTAAGCCAGCATTAATCGGTCGAGATATTGCCGATATTGGCGAGACAACGAATATTGTGCAGTCGGCAATTATTAAAAACACTAGCGCTAAAGCGGCCGTTGAAATTGCACTTTATGATTTATGGGGCAAATTATACCAAGCGCCCTTGTACAAACTATTGGGTGGTGGCTGTAGTCAACTGAAAACTGATATTACCATTAGTATTGATAACATCGATAAAATGCTCAGCGACAGTCAAAAGGCATTAGCCCAAGGTTTTGATATCTTAAAAATTAAAATTGGTAATGATATTCACCAAGACATTGAACGAGTGAAAAACATCTATCAAGCAGTAAAAGGCAAAGCACTCATTCGTTTGGATGTGAACCAAGGCTGGACAGCAAAACAAACGGTATTTGCGATGCAAAAACTGGACGCAGCAGGGGTTGAGCTAGAGTTAATTGAACAACCCGTTAGAGCGGATGATCTAGCCGGTATGCGATATGTCACTGAGCGAATTTTAACGCCAATAATGGCAGACGAAAGTGCTTTTGGCCCTAAAGAAGTGATTGAACTCATTACCACGGGCGCGGCAGATATTATCAATATTAAATTGATGAAAACAGGCGGCTTATCCAACGCCATTAAAATTGCCGATATCTGCCAAACTTATCAGGTTGATTGTATGATAGGTTGTATGCTTGAAGGTAGTATAGGCGTGGCTGCGGCAGCGCATTTAGCCGCGGCAAAATCAACAGTGATAACTAAAATTGACCTTGATGGCCCAGCACTTGGACAATACGATCCGGTACATGGCGGGGTTAACTTTAACCTTGCCAATATTAGCTTAAGTGACGCACCCGGTTTAGGTATTGAAAGCATTGATGGCTTGGTTGAGCTTTAATACTTAGCTGAGCGATTGCATACAGCATCACAAGATGAGTTGGGTGATTTTACCGAGTGATTTGTTGAATACTTAAAAAGTAATTTATTATTTTGTGTTTTTTTTCTGCATAATTTCAATATACCTATGAGCATATTGCAGAACAATTTTAGCGGAAGCCTCATCATCAAGTAAAGCTGATGGTAAGGAGGATAGCTCTGGTAGATTAGCAAATTTTGGCGGCTGTTTATCTAACCATCTTGATTTGACCGAAAGTGGTGAAAAAATAATGAGACCACTGCAATAGTAGCTATTATGAAGTTTGGCTTGTTTTTAGCGTATCATTCATTCTAAAGCCAGTGAAAGCTGGTTTTAGCTAAGTTCGTTCTTTGAATATTGATGGGTCGCATTGTCTTTCTGCAAAACAGACTACATCGTCATTCCAATATGATCTTGGGTAAGTATAAATTAACAATGTATGGCAACAATGTTGCCATAAGCTTTTGTGGCGCTCAGTCAGCCATGAAAAATCGATTAGAGTTCTGCTTTATCAACATAAATCCAAACTACAAAACCGCCTGTTATCAATTCCACATATACATAACATAAGGAATAATATATTCTACAAGGTAATTATATACTTTGTTAAGTGAATAAAGGTTTTTTATGAGCGCAGAATATACAAGTTTAGACTGGTTGGTGTTTGTCGCTTATGGCGCCATTTTATTACTGTCAGGCTGGTGGGTAAATCGTAAAAAATCAACCAGTAGTGCCGATTACTTTCTTGGCGGTAATGCTATGCCTATGTGGATGGTGTCAATTTCTGTCTTGGCTACGTCGCAATCAGCAGCAACTTTTCTTGGTGGTCCCGATATGGGCTACCGTGGTGATTTATCTTATCTGGCGACTAATATTGGTGCTTTTATTGCGGCATTTTTTGTCGCCGTTTACCTCATTCCTAAATTTTACCAATACAAGGTTTTTACTGTTTATGAACTACTTGAACAGCAAATAGGACCAAGGGCCAAAAAACATGCCGGTATTATGTATTTATTTGGTCGAGTATTCGCCAGTGGCGCCCGTTTGTATATGGCGGCTATTGCGGTGGCGATGATTTTATTCGGAGATATTGCCGCCCAAAGTATTATTTACTCAACCGTAATAATTACGGTTATTGGTTTGTTATTTTCTGTATTTGGCGGCGTACGCTCGGTTATTTACAGTGATGTTATTCAAGCGGTGGTTTATGTCAGCGCTGCGGTATTTGTTATTTACTTTTTAGTTATTGCTATCCCGGCTGATTTTTCAACGATTATTGCTGCGTTGCAAGAGCCAAGCGTTACCACAACAGGCTTTATTCAAAGCTCAAAACTAACATTATTTAATTTCGATTTAGATTTTAGTAGCGCGGGCATGTTTAGTTTTTGGTCATCTATTACCGGGTTTTTATTACTTAATATTGCTGCTTTTGGTTTAGATCAAGACATGACCCAAAGAGTGTTAACCTGTAAAACGGCTAAAGAAGGTAGTAAGGCAATGTTACTGTCAGTGGTGATGGTTATTCCGGTAATGTTGTTGTTTTTGGTTATCGGTTTATTGTTATTTATTTTTTATCAACGTCCCGACTTAATGGGCGAGGGTGCTGTAACCGCAATGACCTCATTTGATGGCGCCAAAGTCACGGTATTTATGTCGTATGTGCTTAATCAAATTCCGGCCGGTGTGCGTGGTTTGGTAACCATAGGTATTATTGCCGCAGCCTTATCTACGCTGAATTCAGGTTTAAGCTCAATGTCATCGGTATTGGTGCAAGATTTGTATCGTCCTTTCACTATCAATAAGGGTTTGCAACTTGCTGATAGTCACTATGTTAAGGCAGGTCAAGTTAGCATGATTATTGTTGCTGTTGCTTTAGCGGCAATGGCGGTATTGTGTTTTTATTGGCAGCAGCATACCGATACACCATTATTGGCTTTCGCCTTGAGTGTGATGTTGTTTTCATATAGTGGTTTACTTGGGGTTTATTTCACTGCGCTATTTACCAAACGAGGCAGTGAACGCTCGGTAACAGCCGCCTTAATTACCGGCTTTGTTATTACTTTGTTATTCCAGCCTTATATTCAAACATTGTATTTACCTGCCGAGTTAGTTTTTGATTTAGCCTTTACCTGGAAGCTATGCATTGCGACCTTTATTTCTACCCTAGTGTGTTTGCTAGGTACGCGAAATACTGTTGATAAACCATGTAATTTTAATAATGCTAATAAACTTGAAGTACATGCCTAATGGCGCTGGCAGATAAAAAACAAGCTCGGGAAAAAGTAAATTATATTTTAGGGATTGATGGCGGCGGTAGTAAAACTATTGCGCGCTTGATCAACTTAACTACGCAAAAGCAATGGCAGGCTACTTCAGGTCCATCATCATTAAGCAGTGATTTTTCGGCTGTGGAGAGTGTGTTAAACACCTTAATTAATGATGTTGTTGGGCAAGCTGGTTGCCAATTACATGAAGTGCTTGCTGTATTTGGCTTAGCGGGGACAAGTAATCGTTTAGCGGTTGCTAAACTGAAAAAATTATTTGCTCATTGTTTTGCTGCCATAGAAATATATAGTGATGCGAGTACATCTGCTTTTGGGGCAAATAATGGCGGCGAAGTCGCTGTGGTTGCTTTAGGCACTGGCTCGGTCGGTATGCGCTTACAATTTAATGCACAAGGTGAGTTAACATCGCAGCTAGTTGGCGGTTGGGGTTTTCTCATTGATGATGAAGGTGGTGGCGCTAAATTGGGCTATCATAGTGTTCAGGCTTTAGTGGAGGAATTTCAACATTTTGGTTTTGCTAATAGCCAATTAACGCAAGCGGTTGCGGCTTTTATTAATGCTAAAGATGGCACAAAGGTAGATAACTCAAAGATAGCTAGCTTTGCGATCACACGTCAAGATATTACTGCTTGGTTGGCCAGCGCAAAACCTGTTGATTTTGCTCAATTATCGCCCTTGGTGACTAAACACCAAGATAGTTGTCCGGTGGCGAAAAAAATCATTGCTAATCATGTCGCCAGTGTTGAAGCGCTTATTACTGCTACTCGCGCAGATACTACACTGCCAGTAGCCTTACTGGGAGGACTTGCGCCCTTTACGCAACAGTTGTTGTCAGCCGCTACTAAGCGTTTTTTAATTAGCCCTAAAGGTGACGCACTTGATGGCGCTTGTTTACTTGCCCATAACTCGATGAAAAAAAACAAGTTTGCAACTTAATATCCCCCTAAATTTTGCTATAATTTCAACCCCCACTTTGCTCTTATTACACCTTTATCTTTTGCGTAAAATTTGCATATTTATTGCGAGTTATTTGCGTAATCATTGTGGTTGATTTGCAAAAGTAATTGCTTTAATTACGGTAAACTGATGAAGGAATAAAAAATATCGTTTCTATCTTTAATGTACAATAAAAAATATTTTCCATTGGTTTTTAGAGTGTTTTTAAATATTACATCGTTGAAAGTTAAAGGGAATTCACTCATTGATTAATGGATATTACAAAAAATATTATTATATAATGTCGGAGTTTCAAGCATGATCACTAATACAAACAAAAAAATGAAAAGAAGTAAAATCGCCCTTTGCTTAGCATTGGCCGGTATTTGCTCTTCAGGCTTTGCCGCAGCAGTAAATGAAGAAATAGCACAAGAAGATGAAATTGAACGTATACAGGTTACCGGATCTAATATTAAAAGAACTGCGCTAGAAGGTTCATTGCCTTTAACCATTTTTTCTCAAGCAGACTTAGTAGCCCAAGGTATTTCGTCAGCAGAGCAATTATTATTACAATTGAATATTTCCGGTAACGGTGCATTAAACTTAGCCAGTAATGCTAGTATTGTCGGTGGCTCTGAACGTGGTAATAATGGTGCATCTAGTGCCGATTTACGTGGTCAAGGCCCAGGCTCTACGTTAGTTCTTTTAAATGGTCGCCGTGTTGCGACTCATGGTATGAAAGGACGCTCTGTTGATTTAAATTCAATTCCAATGGCTGCTATTGAGCGTGTCGAAGTATTGCGGGACGGTGCTTCTGCCATTTATGGTACTGATGCCATTGGTGGTGTTATTAATTTTATTCTTAAAAAGAACTACCAAGGCGCAGAAGTTTCCGCTTTTGCCGATGTCACTGAAGCGGGTGGTGGTGATATTTTCCGTATGAGCCTATTAGCTGGTACCGGTGATTTAAATAAAGATGGCTACAACATCATGGCCACATTGTCAGTGAGTGAAAATAAATCATTACGTGGTAATCAACGAGATTTTACCAATACTTTTCAGCCTGATCGTGGTTTATCACCTGATACGCGTGGTACGCCTTATGGTTCATTTAATGATCGTGGTGCTAACGGTAATAATCCAGATCATATCCGCTATAACTTAATTGGTGATGGCTTAGTAGACCCTATTACTGGTTTAAATAATACCGTACCAAACTTAATGGCATTACCAGGTCAACCTGGTTGTGATGCTTTTGAAAATATGGATGATGATACCGGCGCATTATGGAATCGTCCTAATGAAACTAATAGTTGTGCATGGGATTATCCCCGTGCTGCGGTATTGCAACAACCTGTTGAAAAAATTGATTTTGTTACCCGAGGCACTTATAAACTGGCCGAAGATCACGAGATATTTGCAGAAATTGTCGCTTCTGAAGTAGTAGTTAATAAAGTTTTTGAGCCTAACCAAATGACACCATGGAATTTCTATGGCAATTGGTACCCAGAGTCGGGTTCATCGTATGACTATATTGTTGATACCTTGTCTGATTATTATGGTGCGGATCAATTGAATATTGGCGCGCCGATTTCATTCCGTTGGCGCTGTATGGACTGTGGCTCTCGTGAAATTGAAACCACAACTACTGCTTCGCGTTTCTTAATTGGTGGTGAAGGTACAGTATTAATTGATTGGGATTATCAGTGGGGTGTTTCGCGTGCTTCAAGTGAATCTAAATCTGAGCTTGGCGGCGGTTATCATTATACTGAAGGCTTAGCGGCTTTATTTGGTAGCGGTACGTTAAATCCATTCTTATTGCCAGGTGAAACACAAACACAAGCAGCAATGGACGGTTTAGAGGCAGCTTCTGCTCGCGGTGTTGTCTTATATGGCGGTGAAAGCACCATGACCCAAATAGATTTCTCTATTACCGGTGATACCGGCTTTGAATTACCTGGTGGCACAATTGCTATCGCAACAGGTATTGATTTACGCCGTGAAGAATATAAATTTAACGGTGATGCACGTGCATCAGAGGAACGTCCAGTAATTTATGGCGCACCTTTTGATGACGGTAATGCCTTAGCTAGTGTCTCTCGTGATATTAAAGCGGTATTTGTTGAAGCATTATTACCTGTTTTTGATCAATTAGAAGTTAACCTTGCTGTTCGTTATGATGATTATGAAGGGTTTGGTGGTACAACCAATCCGAAAATAGGTATTAAATACACCCCTATGGAAGGCTTATTATTTAGAGGTGGTTATAGCACAGGTTTTAGAGCGCCATCATTTAACCAGTTATATAACGGTATATCTGAAGAACCATATACAGGTCTAGATCTTGCTGATCCGGCGCATTGTGAAGGGGGTATTGTTCAACCTGGTAATGCTCAATGTGAGCCTATTAACCCTATTATGATTTATGGTGGTAAAGAAGATTTAGCGCCAGAAGAATCTAAGCAAAGTAGTTTAGGTTTTGTTTGGGCGCCAATGGATAACGTTAGTTTAAATGTTGATTGGTGGGAAATTATTAAAGAAGGCACTATTCAAACGCCTGGTTTAGACCGCTTAATTGAAAACTATGACTTATATTCAGCTAACTTCTTCCGTGGTCCTGATGGTAATATTATTGCGGTAGACAATCGTTATATCAATGCCGGTGAACGTACAACTAGTGGTATAGAAGTTGGTGTATTATTGAATGGTGATTTAGCGGGTGGCCAATGGAATGTTAACTTTAATGGTAGCTATTTAATTGAAGATAAAAAGAAACTTGATGATAATATCCCTTACGGTGATGACGAGGTTGGCACACATTCACGTGGTAACATTCCATTAGAGTGGAAGTATACTTTAATGGTCAATTACATAAAAGGCGATTGGGCCCATACGCTGACTCAAATATATCGTGATAGTTATTTAGACGAAGTACCACCGGGAATTGAATCAGGTTTAATTGCTCCGCCAAACTGGAACCCTGTGGTATCAAGTTATACTACTTATAATTATGCTGTTGCGTTTAATGGTTTTGAAGATGTATCTGTTGTTTTTGGTGTTAAAAATTTACTAGACCAAGACCCATCATTTACTGCCCATCAGAATGATTATTCACCAGGTGCAGCGTATGATCCTCGTGTTGCGGATCCTCGTGGTCGTGCATATACCTTGAAATTAGATTATAGATTTTAGGTTTAATCATCTAATCTGATTTAAGTTAAATGAATCACAACGCAAGCGGCTAGTTTTACTAGCCGTTTTTTTGTGTTTATGGCAATTGATATAATAAAAAATTTATTAAGATAATTATGAATAAAAATAACTCAATGAGTAAAGCAAGTATCAAAAAAATTATTATTGTTGGTGGTGGTACTGCTGGTTGGATGACTGCAGCGGCATTAGCAAAAGTTATCAAAACCACTAACTGCGCTATTACGTTAATTGAGTCGAGTGATATCGGTACTGTTTCTGTTGGTGAAGCGACAATCCCTCAAATTCGAGAATTTAATCAGATGCTTGGTATTGAGGAAAATGATTTTCTCAACGCTACTAACGGTACATTTAAGCTAGGCATTGAGTTTATCAATTGGAAAAAAACCGATCATAGTTATATGCATCCTTTTGGTGGTTATGGTATTAACATGGAAGGTATTCAATTTTATCAATACTGGCTAAAAAGTTTACAATATGGCGAAAACTCAGATTTATTATCCTATTGTCTTGAGGGTACAGCGGCAAAAAATGATCGCTTTACCCGACCACTAAATGTAGCTAACTCGCCTTTATCAACGATGAATTATGCTTTTCATTTTGATGCCACCTTGTATGCACAATACTTACGCAAGTATTCACTGGCAAAAGGTGTTGAGCGAGTCGATGCAAAAGTTACCAAGGTAACGTTAAAAAAAGATGGTTTTATCGATAAATTAACACTGGATAATGGCGAAGAACATGGCGCTGATTTGTATATAGACTGTTCAGGTTTTAAAGGTTTGTTAATAGAGCAAGCCATGCATACCGGCTTTGAAGATTGGAGTCATTGGTTACCTTGTAATCGCGCTGTTGCTCAAGCAAGTGAAAAGGCAGCAACACTTAACCCCTATACCAAAGCTACGGCGCAAGCGGTTGGTTGGCAATGGCATATCCCGTTGCAATCTAGAACAGGCAACGGCTATGTATATGCAGATAGTTATATATCTGATGATGAAGCCGTACATCTTTTACAAAAAAACATGAAAACCAAAGCCATAGGTGAGCCTAACTTTCTGCGTTGGACCACGGGAAAAAGGCGTAAAGCTTGGAATAAAAATTGCGTGGCAATCGGTTTATCTGCTGGTTTTGTTGAGCCACTAGAGTCGACTGGCCTACATTTGATCCAATCAGCCATATTACGTTTGTTTAGTTTGTTTCCGGATAAAAATTTTCATCAAACTGATATTGATGCTTACAATGCCCATACCGATTTTGACATAACCCGTATTAGAGATTTTATTATCTTGCATTATAAAGCAACTCAGCGTGATGACAGTGACTTTTGGAATTACTGCCGTAATATGGAAATACCGCAAACATTGTCAGATAAAATGAAGTTATACCAAGCTAATGGCCGTATATTTAGAGAGAATAGCGAACTTTTTAATGAGATCAGTTGGTTTTCAGTGTTACATGGCCAAGGTATTAAGCCTGATAGTTATCACCCAATGGTTGATCATATGCCATTAGATGAAATGTTAGGGCATATGGCTAGAATGCGCGGAACGATTACTGAATCATTAAAGCGTATACCTAGCCATAAAGAATATATTGATAACGTTATTCTTAAAAGTAAATAGTTATATTGCTATTTATATTCTCAATTTTATCATGAGCTTAAATTACTTATGGGTATAACTTTGACAACGCACTTTGTAACTTATCAACTAACTCAGGGTTCGTTAATACTTGTTTTTCACTATCAAAATTATCAAAAAAGCTCGGAATAGAGAGGCTCCCTTTAACATCACCAGCAAAATAAGGAGCTGATCCTGTTGCTGCGGCTAATACTGAGCCTGCGCCACCAGGGCCTGGCGATGTGGCTAATAATACCATGGGCTTATTTTGGAAAAGTTTTTGCTCGATACGAGAAGTCCAATCAAAAAGGTTTTTATAGGCGGCAGTATAAGAGCCGTTATGCTCGGCAAAAGAGATAATAATGGCATCTGCTTGGCCTAGTTTAGCGAAAAAATCTTTTGCCTGTTGCGGCTGACCTAAAACAGCTTCTTTATCTTGGCTAAACAACGGCATTTCGTAGTCGTTAATATCTAGAATTTCTACTTCAACACCATCACTGTGTTTAACCAAAGATGCGGCATAAGTAGCAAGTTGCTTATTAATTGATTTTGAGCTGCTGCTTGCAGCAAAAGCTAATAATTTCATCAGGGTGTTCCTTTAAATAGACATATAGGTTAATGATGCTAGTATATATTACAAGCTTATAGTGTTTAATATAGTAAAAAGAATTTGTTTATTTCCATATGACACATAATAGTAAAAATAGTAAGTTATTTGATGGCATCATCATTTTTACCCAAGTGGTTAAATGTGGCAGCTTTTTTAAGGCTGCTGAGGTGACTGGGCATTCGGGCTCTTATATCAGTAAAACCATTAACAAACTCGAAGCAAGACTAGCAGTACGCTTGTTAAATCGCACTACGCGTTCGCTTAGTTTAACGCCAGAGGGGAAAATTTATTTTGAGCAATGTCAGCAACTAGTATTAGATGCTGAGGATGCTTTAGGCTTACTCAGCCAAAGTCATGTTCAGCCTAAAGGAATACTAAAAATAAGCTGTCCTGTTGCTTTTGCTCAAGGATATTTACAAGCCATTTTATCAGAGTTTATCCAGCGCTATCCTGACGTTGAACTGCAACTTGATTTAAATGATCGTCGTGTTGATCTTATTCAAGATGGCTTTGATTTAGTGATCAGGGCGACAGAACAATTGGAAGAATCAAGCTTAATCTGTCGTAAAATATATAGTTGTAAAAGCTATACCGTAGCCTCTCATGATTATTTACAGCGTTTTGGTAAGCCGAATAAGCCAGAGCAATTAGTTGAACACCAATGTCTTTGTTACAGCAACTTAAAAACCCCTAAACGTTGGCACTATGTTGACCATCATGGTGATGATATTCAAGTTGAGGTTTCGGCTAAATTACTCTGTAATAGTGCACAAATGGAGTTGGCTATGGTTAAGGCTGGTCATGGAATTTGCCGTTTACCTGAGTTTGTTATGGAGCAGGAACTTAAAGATAAATCGTTAGAAATACTTTTTACTGATTACCCTGCGCCCATTATCAATGTTTATGCGATTTACCCCAGTCGTAAGCATTTATCTCCGAAAGTAAGGTGTTTTATTGATTTAATGGTTGAGCATATTCCCGCTTGTTAAGTCATCATTATAATATTGTGCTGCATGCTGGCACTGCTTTAATAGTTGATGGAAGTCATTTAGCTCTCTATCCATACTCGTTTCAGGAAGATAAAGGTGGTATCCCAATGCGGATTGTAGACTTTGACAATGATGTAGGAATGAGCCAATAGGTCCTGAAATACTGGCACCAGAGTGCAAAGTAAATGGCGTAAAATCAAGCTGTATTTGTTCTAATGATAATAATCTTTGTACAAAAGCAAAATCGAGTAAAGGTTGCTGTTCATGTATCAACCGGTTGGCTAATCGAGGTGATATTTGTTGCGCTAGTGCTTCTAAATTCACTAAACGAATACCTATATAGGGAAGATCTATTGTGGTGAGTCCGCATACTTCTTTAATTGGGTTTATGGCCTGAATTTGTTGCCAAGTAAGGTGCCAGTTACCGTATATGTGTTGATATTTCAGTTTTTTCGGCGTGATAAGATAACTAAACTGCGGCTGTAAATGCTTTGTCACACCGGTAATAATCACCACTAAGGCGACTAAAGAAATAAACATTAATACCAGCCTTAATGTTTGCCAATAATACTGGCTAATTAATAAGGTTAGTAATAAGAGTGACCAACCAACTAGCAGTAAAAATATTGCATGATGGTTGCCTTGCGCTTTAATATTAATAATAGGCAATGGTGCTTTCATAATCATACCACCTGCTATAACTCACGTTTTTAATGAAGCCACTTATTTGTTAAGTATAAACGGTTTTTTAAAATTTGTGAGAACACCTAATGTTTTCGCTTGCCAATCAGCAGGTGAGAGTGAATAGCAAGGTGGTAACTATTGTCATTTTGCTAGTTAACACACTAGCTAGAAAATCCTACGCTAAGTTGATTGATTAGCTCTTTCACTTGATTTTTAATAGGCACCACCATATGCGATTGTGTATAAGCTAAAGTGCGGCTCTTTAAAATATAATGGCCTCAATGTGACAAATTATTTGTACGTGGCATTACAACAGTAAGCTCAGGCTCACTTAACTTTAATTTCGGTGCTACAGTAAAAGACGATAAAGTAGTCGAAATAAACAATGAGCGCGGCTCGACGGGCTAAGCTAAAAGCCCTTTATTCCTGAAAATTAATGTCAACGTAGGGACTGTGAAAAATACTCCTAAGCATTGAATATTTACAGACCTCTTTGCCATTCTTGCCGAATAGGAATAGTGTCCGATTGCTCTAGTGCCATTTGAACCGTATTAACGAGCTTTGCTTTATCTTTGCCTAAAATCCCCTTCAATACTAAATAATTTGAAGCATGATCAGATCTAAAAACAGTTTTCTCTAATTCTAATTCCGATAACAATAATTTCATTTCCTGAAACAACTCTAACTGAGTTAACAGACGAAATGGTTGGTGTTGACGTTCAGTGAAGGCCTTAGCAAAACGTTCTTCACCTAAAGGAAAACTTACCACTAATGTCGATAAGTAGTCAGGTTGCGCTTCATTCATTAACCGAGCTGAGTTTATCGCGTGCTGTTTTGATAATTCAGGCCCACCTAAGCCATTTAATATCATCACTGAACTTTTCATGCCAGCTTGCTTTATTTTTTTTAGGGCAATTAATGAGCTATTGTATGTTTCACCTTTGTCTATTAATTCAAGCACCTCGTCGTCGCCACTTTCACAGCCGACATACATTAGCTTTAAGCCCAAGGCTTGTAGTTCAGCTAATTGCTCAATGGTTTTATTGGTTAAATTCCTTGGTAAGCAATAACTAGAAACTCGGGTGACTTGAGGTAAGTACTGTTTAATTAATTGTAATATTTCCTTTAACCGATTAAATGGCAACATCATAGCATCACCATCAGCGAGAAAAACGCGACCAACGGGTAAGCCTGATTTAACTATTGAAATAATCTCTTGCTCAATCAAGGCTATTTTTTTTGGTTTAAATTTTTTATTTTCAGCTGAATACATTTCGCAAAAAGAACAGCGATTCCATGAACAACCGTTAGTAACTTGTAATATTAAGCTTTTCCATTCACTAGGAGGGCGAAAAACTGGTTCTGTATACGTTAAAGGGTACATATTAAGCTCTTATTAATGTTGAAGTTACTGCCGAAATTTATATTTAATTTTTGATTATAAAACTTTATAAGCTCGTTATAAATAAAAATGGCTATTGCAAGCCATCTTAAAATTATTCACGCCTCAGTTATTGCTTTAAATTATTACGAAATGCCCACTATGAGTGAAATACAGCCATAAAATAATAATTGATTATGTTAACTAAGTGCACAGGGAAGTGGTTGTCGATTGACAATTAACGCGGACATAAAGAACTTATTTTCAAATTATTAGGTTTAATAGCTTGTTTACTTCTGATAACCCTAAACTATCAGAAGTAAGTTATTGACCATCAGATTTAAATAATACGATATAGTTAACTTTATATCGATTTCGTAAAAAAACAACTATAGATAGCGGTACTTTTATAATAATTATTGATATAAATCAGATAGTAATTAACGGATGTAATGTACATTACATTAATAGGGATATTTTTAAATGGATATATTAATGAAAATTTTTTTGAAGGATAGGCAGTATGAAATCGAACATTTCATCTAAAGAACAACTTTTTGGCAAATCAGAGGTATTACTTTCAACCACTGATTTAAAAGGCCACATAAAATATGTAAACCCTGAGTTTTGCGCAATTGCAGGTTACACAAACGAGGAATTAAAAGGCCAACCACATAACATCGTTCGACACCCTGAAATGCCTAAATTAGCCTTTAAAGATTTATGGTCTTTTGTGCAACAAGGTAAATCATGGATGGGTCCAGTAAAAAACCGATGTAAAAATGGCGATTATTACTGGGTTAATGCATACGTTACTCCAATTAAAGATGAATCAGGTAAAAATATAGAATATCAATCTATACGAACAAAACTAGATACCCATGTTCAAAAGCGCGCAGATGATTTATATGCGAAATTGAATAAAGGTGAAACCCCAGTAAGAATAAAATATCAAATTGACCAAACACTTTGGTTTCAATCGGTATTATTCTTGTTCACATTAGCAAGTCTAGCCTTAACGGTCTTTTCTGAGCTAAACTTGCTATTTACCATTCCTTTTTTATTTATTGGTATTTGCTCCTCAGTACTTTCGCTAAGATGGAGGAAAAAATATCAACGAGTGTTAACTGAAGCAAAAGATACTTTTTCAAATCCCTTAATGAGTTACCTTTATTCTGGTAATAATGATGCTATCGGCACGGTTCAACTAGCATTAGCAATGCGTAAAGCTGAAATAAACGCTGTTGTTGGTAGAGTAACCGATGTATCAATTCAAGTAAGTAAAAATGCTGTAGCAGCGTCAGAGCAAAGTGAGCAAGTTTCACAACAATTAAATGTTCAAAAAAATGAAACTGAGCAAGTTGTCACGGCCATGAAAGAAATGTCTGCGACAATTCAAGACTTAGCTAGAACAATAACTGATACAGCTCAATCAGCAAAGCAAGGTCAAGACTTGACTAAATCAGGACAGGAAACAATTATTACTTCTGTTAATGCCATAAATACCCTGTCGGTTCAGTTAACTGAAGTTGATAGTATGATCACTAAATTGTCTGAGGGTAGTAAATCTATCAGCACAGTATTGTCTGAAATTAGCAGTATTGCTGATCAAACAAATTTACTTGCCTTAAATGCAGCGATTGAAGCAGCAAGAGCTGGTGAGCAAGGAAGAGGTTTCGCCGTTGTTGCTGAAGAAGTTAGAGCTCTTGCGATGAGAACTCAGCAATCTACAGAAGAAATTAGAAATCTATTGACTAAGTTACAATCAGATTCTGATAATGCTGTAGTTGCGATGAATAAAGGTAGTGAGTTATCGGCCAGTTGTGTTTCATTATCAAATGAAGCCGGCAAGGCGCTTAATAGTATCCACAATGAAGTATCCTTGATATCTGATGCCACAGCTCAGATAGCTACAGCTATAGAAGAGCAATCAGTTGTTTCGGAGCAAGCAAATCAAAATATTGCGCGTATAAATGAAATAGCAATATCATGTGAAGAAAGTAGCCTAGAATCTAGTTTCTTATCTTCAGAACTTATTGATAAGTTATCAGCTCAAGAATCTTTAATTATTCAATTTAAATGTTAACCTTGAGTGAGTGGTATTATTTAATTCAACACTGTTAACAACCTTAGATAAAATATATTATCAAAGGGTTATCTATCTCTTTTGGTTGTTGACCGCTTTTATGGCTAAAGTTACCTATTTCTAGATTACTTTGGTCTCTAGAGCCGAGCGTGCTAAACGATTTGAATAAACCGTCAGCTCTGCACCAACTTGCCATAAAATTCTAATGGGTAAGTAGCTATTAGGATTTTATATACGGTAGCCATCGCTATCGCCAATGAGTGTAAATCAATGATTAGACCTATTCACAAACAATAAAGCTTACTAGAGAAGCGATTTCTACAATATAAAACTCAACCATAAAGGGATTGTTATTGTGCTAAGTAGGGTGCTTATTACCACAGTGCCCGCGACAGTTTGCTGATGTTGTTGATGGGTTGCGGCAATTAAATAGGCATTTACCCCCGTAGGGCAGGCACTTAATATGACCAATACGGTAATAGTGAGTGGCTGCAGGCTGAACACATAATGCGTTGTTAAAAACACTAAACTTGGCAATAAAACTAATTTACTAACACAAGCTATGCTGATGAACCTTACCTCTTGGCGTACGTGATAAAAGGCTAATGACCCTCCTAAAATAAACAAGGCTAAGGTAATCGCAGGTTGCCCGATTAACGCCAAACTTTCTTGTAAAAACATAGGTAAAGATATGCCTGATACATTAACCAATAAGCCTGACAGTATGCTGATAATAAGCGGGTTATTTAAGGTATGCTTAATAAAACTAAGCCAATAGAGGTATTTGTTTTTTTCTTTTGAATTTTCTTTATCAGTATTAGTACTCTTTGCTGCTAAAGCCGCGGTTAAGGCAAATAACATAGCGCTATGAAAGGTAACTATCAGAAAAACAATACCAATAACTTGTTCACCAATGGCGGCTAATAAAACCGGTAAGCCAACAATAATGGTATTTGAATAACTTGCACTTAAGGCAAAAACCGCAGAAGCTGCACTGTTTTTATCAGCGAACTGTTCGGTTTTATTATTGATTTTATGACCATAAAAATAATAATTTATTAGCCAAGCAATTAAGTAGCACGTTAATACGGGTAAATAAAAGGCAGCGAATAACTGTGGGCTAACTTGACGGCTTAAATCAGCTTTCGCCATTTGATAAAATAAAAAGGCAGGAATGCTAATTGAGAAAGTAAACTTACTTAACGTATTAAGTTGCTCTCGGCTTAGCCAACGACTTTTTGTACAAATAAAACCGAGTAGGCCAACTAAAATTAGCGGTATTATGATAGTAATGATATTCATAATGAATACACAGAAACTCTTTTATTATTAACTGTAGTTATTAACCGTAGCTTTGTTCAAAAAAACTTTCAATAATTAGTCGTGCTGATTCGGCATCGATATTGTCTTTTGTTAAATTTTTATAGCCACCACGGGAAAATAATTGCTCTTTGGCATCGGCAGTGGTTAGTCTTTCATCTTGAAATTCAACTTTTAAGCCAAAACGTCCAGCGATACGTTGACCAAATTTTTTCGCATCTAAGGTCAGCTGCTGTTCACTGCCGTCCATATTAAGCGGTAGGCCAACAATAATAAAATCAGGTTGCCACTCTTGTAAATAACTTGCTAATGAATCCCAGTTTGGAATGCCGTCCTTGGCTTTAATTGAACCCAGAGGGGAGGCGCTGCCAGCCATTTCTTGACCAACTGCTACGCCAATATATTTTTTACCAAAGTCAAAGCCGATAACTGTGCGTTGACCAATGGGATTGCTTTTTTTTGCCACTGTATTTACCTAAAGTTTTTCCGGTTGCTAATTATTTGTTACTGAGCTTCGCTACTTCGCTACTTCGCTACTTCGCTACTTCGTTAGTCGTAACTAGCTACTCATAACTGCTGTTACGCATGCCCTATATCCGAGGATAAATGCGCAATATCAATACCGAGTTTCTCGGTCGCTTTTTGCCAACGCTGTTCAATTGGGGTATTAAATAAAATATCACTATCGGCATCAATCGTTAGCCAAGAGTTCGCTTGTAATTCTGTTTCCAGTTGACCCGGCCCCCAGCCAGCGTAACCTAAGGTAACCATAAACTGCTCAGGTTCTTTTTCTGTGCCTAGAGCGAGTAAAATATCTTTAGAAGTGGTGATCATGATGTCGTCATTCAGTGCTATAGAGCTGTTCCAACCAGATTGGGTACGATGCAAGACAAAACCACGATCTTGGGAAATAGGGCCACCAGAAAGTACTAGTTGCTCTAAGCTAGCAGAGCAGAATATGCTCTGCTCTGCTAGCGGTTTTGTTTTTGGCTCTACTGTGGTTTTGTTATCACTGACCTGTTGAGGATCATTTTCTGCAATTTGTTTTAATAAATTGTGCAGGGTAATATTAACTGGCATGTTAATAATTAAGCCCATGGCACCCTCATCGTTGTGTTCACAAATATAGGTGACGGTTTTATTAAAATAGTCGCCAGCCAGTGATGGCATGGCAATTAAAAATTGATTTTCTAAACTATCCATTTCTACCTCTATAAACGATAACGGCCAAAGTACACTTTGATTGAAACTCGAAACTTGCTATTTTTTTCTAATGTTTTCTTCAATAGCATCCATCAATTTACCACTAATATTAATAGGGTAAGCGGCTTCTATTTCACGTATACAAGTTGGGCTAGTAACATTTATTTCCGTCACTTTATCGCCAATAACATCTAAGCCAACAAAGTATAAGCCACGCTTTTTTAGCTCAGGGGCGATAGTTTCAGCAATGAGTTTATCACTTGGGCTTAATGGTCTGGCAACGCCTCGGCCACCTGCGGCTAAATTACCACGTGTTTCCCCTTGGGCAGGAATGCGCGCTAAGCAGTAAGGCATTGGCTCACCATTAACAATTAAAATACGTTTGTCACCATCAACAATTTCCGGCATATACTCTTGTACCATGGCGTATTGTTGACCATAGTCTGTTAATGTTTCAATGATTACCCCAACGTTGGCGTCATCTTCTTTAATGCGAAATATTGATGAGCCACCCATGCCATCAAGTGGCTTGATGATAATATCTTTAAGTTCTTGATGAAAAGCTCGAATTTGTTTGTCACTGCGGGTAACTAAAGTACGTGGCGTTAAGTCAGGAAACCAAGCGGTAAATAGTTTTTCATTACAGTCTCGCAAGCTTTGTGGTTTGTTGACGATTAATGTACCTTCAATTTCAGCGCGCTCAAGCATATAGGTTGCATAAATGTACTCGGTATCAAAAGGTGGATCTTTACGCATTAAAATAGCGTCAAGCTCACTTAAAGGGATGTCTTGTTGATCGGATAACTCATACCAATGATTGGCATCATCAAATACTTTTACTCTTTGTGTACTTGCTCTTGCTTGGCCTTGATCAAGATATAAGTCTTGCATCTCCATGTAATAAATTTCATAGCCACGCTTTTGGGCTTCAAGCATCATTGCCATGGAAGAGTCTTTAGCGACTTTAACCTTAGAAATAGGGTCCATTACGATACCGAGTTTTATGGGAGCTGTCGTTGTCATTTTTTATCCTATTAATAAGTTATTTTAAATCGCCAAAGCGACATTGTAATGCGGTAATTGCGGTAAGCGCGGCCGTTTCTGTTCTTAACACTCTAGGGCCAAGCAAAATATCTTGAAAGTCAGCTTGGTTTGCTTGGCTTATTTCATCATCTGTTAATCCGCCTTCTGGGCCGATTAATAATCTAATACTTAGTTCGTTGGCTGGCTTTTCCATCGGTAATGTCATAATGGAATAGGCAGCTTTAGGATGTAAATTAAGCTTTAAAGCGGTTGTTTGCTCATTTATCCAGTCTTGTAAAAGCATAGGCTCGGCGACTAAGGGAACAATACAGCGGCCACTTTGTTCACAGGCACTGATCACTATTTTTTGCCATTGTTCGCATTTTTTTGCCAAACGTTCACTTGATAATTTTACCCCGCAGCGCTCAGTAAATAATGGCGTAATTTTATTTACCCCAAGTTCGACTGATTTTTGTAAGGTAAAGTCCATACGATCACCACGTGAAATCCCTTGGCCTAAATGGATATTCAATGGCGATTCGTTATTTACTGCTTCTTGACTGATTATTTCAACACTGGCATGTTTCTTTTTAACATCCACTAATTTAGCTGTGTATTGAAATGCTTCTTTGCCATTAGGCTTACGACCATTAAACAAGGTGACTATATCACCTTCACTTAAGCGTAAAACTCTCACCATATGACCAAAAGCATCGTCAGATAATTTCACCGTGTTGTTAACAATAAAATCGGTATTTTGATAAATTCTTGTTTTGGACATAGTGTGGCTAGGTAACCTAATGAATTGTATTTTATTAGTAAGGAGATAGGGGTTAAGGTGTTAAAAAACAATGGGGGAGCTTAACTATTTTTTTACTTATAAATGAAAAAACCAGCAATAATGCTGGTTTTTTAGCGAATGCTTGATGTGAACTATATTTTTTTCACAACTCACCATTCACTTTAGATTCCTGCTGCTTTACGCAAATCATTGGCCTTGTCAGTTTTTTCCCAACTAAAGGCGGTAAACGTATCATCACCAACGGTCATTTCAAAGGGTTCACGACCAAAGTGGCCATATGCAGCGGTTTGTTGGTACATAGGGTGTAATAAGTCTAACATTTTGGTAATGCCATAAGGGCGTAAGTCGAAATGATCACGTACTATCTCAACTAGTTTTTCTTCACTGATTTTACCTGTGCCAAAGGTATCAATTGAAATTGAGGTTGGCTCAGCAACACCAATCGCATATGATATTTGGATTTCACATCTATCAGCAAGACCTGCAGCAACAATGTTTTTGGCAACATAGCGGCCAGCATAAGCAGCGCTTCGGTCTACTTTTGATGGATCTTTACCTGAAAAGGCCCCGCCACCATGACGAGCCATGCCGCCGTATGTATCAACAATAATTTTACGACCAGTTAAACCGCAATCACCTACAGGGCCACCAATAACAAAACGACCCGTTGGGTTAATATGGTATTTAGTGTTTTCAGTTAATAACTCTGCCGGCAATACATGTTTAATAATGTTTTCCATTACTGCATCAACTAAATCTTCTTGCTTAATATCAGGATTATGTTGAGTTGACAGTACAACGGTATCAATGGCGATAGGTTTATTGTTTTCATAAATAAAGGTAACTTGTGATTTAGCATCAGGGCGCAACCAAGGTAAAATACCTGATTTACGCGCTTCAGCTTGACGCTCAACTAAACGGTGAGCGTAATATAAAGGAGCAGGCATTAAGGTTTCAGTTTCGTTAGTGGCATAACCAAACATCAAACCTTGATCGCCAGCACCTTGATCTTCAGGTTTAGCGCGATCAACACCTTGGGCTATTTCAGGTGATTGTTGACCAATTAAATTCATAATGCCACAAGTAGCACCATCAAAGCCTACTTCGGAAGATGTGTAACCAATGTCACTAATAACATTACGCGTGATCTTTTCTAAATCAACCCAAGCATTAGTACTCACTTCGCCTGAAATAATAGCCACGCCTGTTTTTACCATGGTTTCACAAGCTACACGGGCAAACTTATCTTTGGCAATAATGGCATCTAAAACCGCATCAGAAATTTGATCGGCTATTTTGTCTGGGTGACCTTCAGAAACAGACTCTGAAGTGAAAAGGTGTGTAGACATAAATCCTCAGCAGATTACACTTTAGCATTTATCTTTAGGGTTTATATAATAGCTTAATTTATTAAAGCTATAAAAAAACCTACGCTAAAATGTAAACATTGATAGTAATACAATAATAATCGGCAGATTCTACTCTTTTCAAAGTGACTTTTCTAGCACTTTTACGCCTAGACGTCTAAATGGCTGTGATTAAGGCGGTTAAGCACTATGAATAAATACTTATCGATAATAATTATTTTATACTTTCAGCTTGTGGCGGTTCAAGCGATAACGCTAAAGATGATAATGAAATCATTGAGGTAATACCACCGGCAGAAGATGTTGTTGGACCAAAAAAGCCTAACCTCTTATTCATTATTGCTGACGTTCAAGGGCTTGATGCATCAGCACAATATAGTTATTCATCTGATATTCCTAATACACCAATAATTACTAAACTAGCCGAACAAGGGATTACTTTTGATAATGTTTGGGCAACACCTGCTTGCACTACAACCAAAGGAACACTCATTACTGGGCAACATGGTAATTAATAGTGGTATTAGTTATACCCATGATACTTCAAGATCCCCAAAGGGCTGGTTTAGAAACGCTTTATGCTACGTTATTGATTTCGACAAGGAGAGTAACCATTCTCTTCAATCAATGCCTTACCTAAAGACGTTTCTAATTCCAGCTGAATCCGGCATCTTGAGGTAACATGGGTATATATACCTGCGGTAATGGACAGTAATTCTCAAACCTTACAGCGATATTTAAAGTCTCTGTCACCGAGTTCCAATTATCAAACTGCGGTTATTGGCAAGTGGCACTTAGCGGGAGGAAGTCCTGATGCAAACCATCCTACGGATAGTAGTGTTGATTATTATGTAGGCACTATTGCTGGGGTAGTTGATGATTATTATGATTGGCTTGATTAATGTGGGTATTATCGATAAGACAATACTCACATTTTTCATTAATAAGAAAAGCTCTAATTCAAATTACATATCGTATTTGAATCGTAAATAATACATGCCTCCATTAATCCCCATAGGTGAAAATTCTGGATATTTTGCGCCTAAAATACTGCCAAAAGGGTTTTCATCTGGAAATTCATTAAATAAATTACTTGCACCTAGGGTAACAGACATATGCTCATTTAATGTATAACCAAGTTCAAGATCAACCGTAACTTCAGCACTTGGCTCAAAGGCGAAGCCGCCATATGATACATGAGCAATATAATAGTCTCCGTAATAATTAACTCGGGCAAGGGCACGCCAATCGCCTTGATTATGAGTAAAGTTTATATTACCTCGTATGTTTGGCAATCCTTCTTCTAGTGTTCTGATCCGAGTTTCATCGAGGAGATTGTTTGATGATTCTTCTACTTCAGTATCTGTCCAGTTTGCGACTAAACTAACATTAGAATTACCGCCAAAAGCAGTGAAAGGGTATGATGCGACAATATCAATACCCTGTGTCACGGTATCAAAATCATTGGTATAATAGCGAAAGTTTGCAAATTCAGCAGCTCCAGCAATCCCTTGGTTTTCTAAACCAATAGCTTCTTCTGGCGTTAAAGAGATAAAGTTTGATACGGCAATTCTATCTTCAACATGAATATTGAAATAATCTATTGTTATTGAAAGATCATCAAAAGTTATAATACTACCAAAAGAAAAACTTTTTGATTTCTCAGGCTGTAATTCAGTTGCACCAAATTTTATAGCTAAGTCTGTTGTTGGTGGAATAAGACCACTATTAACAATCACGCCATCTTGAAGAACACTACTTACATTGCTGATATTTGCTTGTCCTGGGGTGGGCGCTCTAAAACCATTTGATAGCGTGCTTCGTACCGCAAATTCATCATTAATATCCCAGCGCAACGACAATTTACCATTAGACGTCGTGCCAAAATCATTAAAGTCTTCCCAGCGTCCTGCCAGTGCTACCAGTAAATTTTCGGTAACATTTGCTTCTAAGTCTATGTATAGAGCGATATTTGATCTATCCCAGTTACCAGCACTCACTTCACTGAGGCCAATATAACCTTGTGAACCTGAGCTAAAGCCCTGATTTGATAAAGGACCGATATTGTATGACTCTGGATCGCCAACAATAGCTTCAAATTGTTCTTCACGCCACTCAAAACCACCGGCAACATTTAGTTCTGAATCAAAAAACTCAACTTCAACAGGGTAACTTAAATCAATGTTGATATTTTTTTCAAGTTGTATGTAGGTACCTGCATCCATATGCAAAGGTGTTTGAGGACCATATGATGGATTAATAGAATCTACGGAAAAGTTAATTTCACTATAGCCACCGCCAACACTAGCATCATAATATAAATCACTACCTTGATAATAACCTTTGATACCCATAACACCGGCAAGATCAATAATTTCTCCGGTCATACTTGGCGTAAATCCACCAGGAAACTGTTCATTAAAAACGAAACAATTTGCGCCAATTTCAGTGCTATTGTCCATTACTTGACTTAATCCATCGCTATCGCCAGCCAAAAATGTTGGGCAATTAATGCCGTTATCAATACCATCTAAATCAGCAACAAGATGATTGTCTCCTTGAGTAAATACCCCTCCTTTAGAATTTGGGTTGCGATAATATAAGCCAGCTTCTGATATTTTATTTGCGTAATTACCAAAAGCGTAGAATGTTCTGTTGTCATCCATGTCAACACCGGCATTAAGCGTTAACTTTAAATCTCTATGAACTTCTGGCGAGCCCCATATTTGCGCAGGGGTAGCGACATCAGTATTACCTGCATTTATTAATGATTGTGCATCGTCTCTTTGTACAGAACGATCCGTAGGATCTGCTTCGCTATATTCTGCACTTAAATTTAAAAAACCCGCATCGGTTAAGGGTAAGCCTATATTTCCGGAAAATTGATAATTACCCCCATCACCTTGATAAAATTGACCAACTTTTACTTCAAGTGAGCCCCCTTGTGCAGCATCTTTTAATGCAAAATCCATTACACCGGCAATGGCATCAGAGCCATATTGTGCTGCGGCACCATCTCGAAGAACCGACACTTGTTTCAATGCTATAGTTGGAAATACAGATATATCAGGACCTTGTGCTCCATCTGAAAGCCCTGCGCCGTAAAATGCAATAACAGCTGAGCGATGACGACGCTTACCATTTAGTAACACTAAGGTGTGATCTGGTGCAAGTCCTCTTAGATTGGCTGGTCGCACAAAAGTAGCGGCGTCGCTAATGGGTTGCGCGCTAACATTATATGATGGTACGACTGTTCGTAATAAATCACCAATATCATTTGAACCTTGGTTAACAAAATCTTCGCCAGAGATAACATCTACAGGGGCCGCAGTGTCTAAGGATCCTCGTCCTTGCACTCGAGAGCCTATTACCGATATTTTCTCTATATCTTCTATTTTTTCTTTATTTTCTTGAGCATATAAATTCGCAGAAAAAACTGTTGTTATTGATGTAGCAATCGCTATTGCTAATAGCGTTTTTTTTGTTTTCATGTTTTTATCTCTTTTAATTTATTTTCAGCGATTAATATACATATACTTTTATGTATTACAATATATGATGTTTTTACATTTTTTAATGATTTTTAGTCATACATAAAGAGGGGGTAGTAGGAAAATAAGTTATTATTATGAAATTTTTATAGGTTAAATTTAAGTCATTTGAATAATATCTTTTATGATTTTAATCATTTTGTTTTCTTGCCAATTTGTTTTATAAACTAAGGCAAATGAATAATTAATCGTTGGTGTAAAAGGTTTTATTAGTATATTTTCGCAGTTTAAATCACTGACAGTGATAGGATTGATCACACTAACTCCAACATTATTACTCACCAATGAGCAGATACTTGCTAGGTTTGCTTCAGTTTTACTTGACAGTCTTATGTTGTTTTCAGCAATTAAATGTAATAACTGATCTGCGGCTATATTAGGTTGATTAGGGATTAAAAGGTTACAGCCTTTTAAATCTTCTAATTTTATGTTTTCTAGGGCTGCTAAAGGGTGTTGTTTAGGAACAACACAAACTGCTTGGGTTTCTATAAAAGGTTCTACTTTAAGTTGTTTACTTTGCACGGGAAGCGTGACAAAACCGACATCAAAAGAGCCAGACTCAACTGCATGTATAATTTCATTACTTGATAAAATATCAAAATACACATTAAGTTTAGGATTTATTTCAATAATTTTTGATATGATTTTTGGAATATAGCCAAATGCTAACCCTGGAATAGCAGCAACTCTAAAGCGAGATACTCCAAACTCCCTTAAAGCTAATATGCTATGTTTAGTTTCTTCCAAATGATGCATCAAGCGTAGTACTTCTTTATAAAGTTCTTTTGCTTCTGGTGTCGCTATTAATCCTTTCTTTTCTCGGATGAATAGATCAAAGCCAATATTTTTTTCTAGCATACTTAATGAACGACTCACGCCTGATTGCGTTATTCCCAATATTTTTGCTGTTTTTGATGCGGTACCATTTTCGAATAATGCTTTAAAAATAGAAAACGACTTCATTGAATTTAGGTTTACATTATCCATGACTTTTACTCATTAAATACGGGTTATGTATCATATATTGACATAGGTGGATTGTTCAACATAAAATCACCACAAATAAAGAAACTGATTAATAAAGTGCTCTGTAGCGGCAGTATTAGTGAGTAAATAAAGTTGTGGTCGTCATGTTTTTATTGGTTGAATGTCAATTTAACTTACAAAAAACAAAAGTTATATAGGTGTAATAAATGCAAGAAAATGAAAATATTATCAAAAGTAAAATTACGAGCATTGGTGCTTTTAGTGTTATGTTTTTTCTTGTTGTAGCGATAACTACACAAGTTTTTATTTTTGAAAATAGTGGTGCTATTCATATAACTTTAATTCTTGTGCTTGCCTATGCCGCTTGTGTTGCATTGTTTTTCGGCTATAGCTGGAAGGAAGTGCAAAACGGAATACTACATGGCTGCCAAGTTGCCATGCTGCCCATGCTTATTCTTATGATGGTTGGGGTTTTGATTTCTAGTTGGATTGCTGCAGGTACCATTCCTGCCTTTATTTATTATGGCATGTTACTTCTTTCGCCCAAATATTTTTTGTTTTCCGCCTGTTTAATTTGTTGTCTTGGCTCTTTATCCACGGGCAGCTCTTGGACAACGTCGGCTACCTTTGGTGTTGCTTTTATGGGCATTGGCTTTGGGCTAGGAGTTTCACCCGCTATCACAGCTGGTGCAGTCATATCAGGCTCAATTTTTGGTGACAAAATGTCACCGCTGTCAGACTCAACTAATTTGGCCGCAGGTATTGTTGGTGCCGACTTGTTCAGACATATAAGAAGCATGGTTTATTCAACAGGCCCCGCTATTTTACTGACCTTAGCAACTTTTTTTATTCTAGGTTTAAGCCTTTCTACTGATGTTGTTGTTGATAAGAGTGACGTTGATACGCTACTAGTGGGCTTGAGTGATAATTATTCACTTTCTGTTATTACCTTTATACCACCCATATTGGTAATAATTATGGCGATAAAAAGATATGAAGGGTTACTTGTTATGGTTGTCGCCAGCTTTGCGGGTGCCGTAATTGCCTTATTTTTACAGCAAATATCAATTAATGAAATGTTCAATGCCATGAATTATGGCTATAAATCCCAAACAGGTATTTTAGCGATAGATAGCTTGCTTTCACGAGGAGGTCTGCAAAATATGATGTGGACAGTTTCTTTAGGTTTTATTGCTTTAAGTTTGGGTGGTTTAATGGAAAAAACCCAAATGTTAGAGGTGTTATTAAGCAGAATAAAAAGCTTGGTAAAATCTATCTTCGGTTTAGTCACCACTCACGTAATTTTTTCTATTATGGTTAACTTTTTTGGTGCAAGTCAGTTTCTTGCCATTATCATTCCTGGTCGCATGCTATTACCTATATATAAAGAAAAACGCCTATTACCTGAAGTCTGCTCAAGAGTCTGTGAAGACTCGGCAACGGTAACATCTCCTCTGGTTCCTTGGGGGTTGGGAGGTGCTTATTTTTCAACCGTTTTAGGTGTTAGCACTTTTGAGTATTTTCCCTATACTTTTTTAGCTTTTTTTGCGCCATTGATGACCATTTTATTAGCCTACCACAATAAATATATGTTCACTGAAGACGATCACTATGTCGCCGTTACGAATGCTGCGGTGAAATCACGCATATAAAACAAATCAAAAATGACACTTACATTTGTATTTTACTTGGAAAATTAATGATGAATAAACAAATTGCCATAGAAGACGTTATTGCAACCATTCCTGATGGAGCAAGCATCATGGTGGGGGGATTTGGCAATCCGGGGACACCATTTGCTCTGATAAATGAACTGCGAAGACAAGGGCAGCGTAATCTCGTCATTATAAAAAATGATGCCAATGAAGACTCAATCGGTATTAGTAAGCTAATAGAGAATGGTCAAGTAGATAAACTGATCACTTCTCATATCGGTTTAAATAAAGTGGTTGTTGAGCTGATGAACCGACAATTACTTAATGTTGAATTTTATCCCCAAGGAATATTAGCTGAAAAAATAAGAAATGCTGGCGCTGGTTGTTTTGGCTTTTTAACAGACGTAGGTATAGATACCGAAATAACCGATAAAAGTCAGTTAATAAAATTTCAGGATAAAGAACTAAAAATAGAGTCTGCTTTATATGCTGATTTTGCCTTAATTCATGCTCAAAACTCTGATAATTATGGGAATTTAGTTTATGGGAGCGCAGCAATGAATTTTAATCCATTAATGGCGATGGCTGCCAATCAAGTGATTGTAGAAACACCTAATTTAGTTTCCTCTGATAGCTTATCCCCTGAACATATTCATACTCCGAGTGCTTTTGTAAACTCAATTGTAAAAGTTGAATTTTTAACGCATGAATACCAACTAGCTGGAGCTTGACATGAATGTAAATAAAATAATCAATAGAGCAATACAAGAGCTTAAATATGGACAAATTGTTAACCTTGGTATTGGTTTACCAACAAAAATTCTTGACCATATATCCCCTGATCTGGATATTTTCTTTCAATCTGAAAATGGGTTGTTAGGCGCAAAAAAAATATCTGAAGATAGTCCTATTAACCCCGAATTGATCGATGCCGGTGGCACTTATATTGATATTCGTAGTGGCGCTAGCTTTTTTGATAGTTCAGTCTCTTTTGCCATGATTAGACGCGGTAAAGTTGATATTACCTTTATGGGCGCTTTTGAAGTTGATCAAGAAGGAAGCTTAGCCAATTGGAAAATACCTGGATATTTCTCCCCTGGCATTGGTGGGGCAATGGAATTAGCTCAAAAAACACCTAAAGTTATTATTTTGTGCTCTCACAATGATAAAAAGGGTAATTCAAAAATTCTTAAAAAGTGCAAGTTACCACTAACAGCAAAAAAATGTATTACTCGAATTATTACCGATAAGGCGGTGCTCGATGTTACCAATGAGGGCTTGGTGCTGAAAGAAATTGCTGAAGACTTAACCGTAGAAGAATTAATTGCCCAAACCGATGCGCAATTAATAATTCCGCAAAACATTGGTACATTCTGATGACTAATACCATAGAACAGAAAATATTAGCCAGTTGTGATGAAATTTTTCCTGAGGTGATCGAATTCACCAAAGAAATGGTTAAGCAATATAGCGTGTTAAATAAAGAGCAAGGGGTACTTGATGTTGTTGAACGAAATTTACGACATTTAAACCTACCGGTAATTAAAGTGCCCATTGATGTCAAGAAAATAGGTAAACATCCTTTGTTTGCTCCTGTTGAATGGGATTATGATAAAAAATATAACCTCGTTAGTGCATTGAACCCCGAAGCAGAAGGCAAAACGCTAGTGCTTAATGGTCATCTTGATGTTGTTAGCGCAACTCATTTTGATATGTGGACACAGGCACCTAACATTCCATGGGAGAAAGATGGTTGGTTGTATGGCCGCGGTGCTGGAGATATGCAATCAGGTGTTGCGGCAATGATTTATGCAGTACATGCAATTCACCATGCCGGTTACCGTATCAATTCGCCATTAACAATACAGGCGGTTATTGAAGAAGAATGTACCGGTAATGGTGCATTGGCTTGCCTTGAACAAGGCTATGATGGCGATTTTGTCTTAATACCAGAGCCATTTGGTCCACAAATTTACAGTGGTCAACTAGGCGTACTATGGTTCAAAGTTATTATTCGAGGACGTCCTGCCCATGTTTTAGATACCACTGCCGGGGCAAATGCCATTGAAATGTTGCAGATGTTGATCCCTTATTTGAAAGCACTTGAAGATGAGCTCAATGAAAACTATCGCCATGCACCTTATGATCAGCACGAGCACCCTTTTAATTTAAATATAGGAAAATTTAAAGGGGGAAATTGGGCGTCCAGTGTACCTGCACATGCAGAAATGGAAGGTCGAATAGGTTTTCCTCCGGGAATGACAAGTAATCACATAATGCAGCTTGTAAATGACAAAATAGAACTAGCGGTTAGTGAGTGTATTGAGTTTAATCAATATAAACCCATTTTACGTTTTCATGGTTTCCGCTCAGAAGGTCATCTAGTTGATTTACAAAATCCAGGAATTACCTTGTTATCTGAGTGTCACCGAAATTTAACTCAACGTGAGCCAGAGCATTATTTATCAACGTGTACCACCGATTTAAGAGCATTTCATTTTTACAATAAAACAGCAGGTACTTGCTACGGACCTATTGCGAAAAATATTCATGGTATAGATGAATGTGTTGATATTGAATCAATTCGCCATACCTTAAAGGCTTATGCTTTATTTATTAGTCGTTGGTGCGACATAGGAAAATCACAATGAAAGATGTGTATATAGTTAGTTATTCACGCTCGGCATTTACCCGTGCTCACCCTTATAAACCTGACGTTGATCTTTTTGCTGATATTAGCGGTGATCTATTATTAACTCAGCTTATTGATCATCAGCTGGCACAAAGTAGTTTTGCTGGCAATGATGTCGATGACCTCTCAATAGGGTGTGCGTTACAAGTTAAAGAGCAGTGGAGTTTTGGTGGCCGTTATCCAATATTACTGTCTCAACTTGGCGATCAATGTGCTAGTCGAAGCATTGAGCAACAATGTGGCTCTGGTTTGGCAGCATTGAGATACAGTGCCTTAAATATTGCTTCAGGCGCTGCTGATATTGCAATGGCTGCGGGATATGAGCATATGACTCGTGTACCAATGGGGCCTTCACTTTTTGAACAAGGTGTTTTAGAAGTCCCTGATGTTGCTAGCCATAACTCTTCATATGATATGAACGTTGTGATGAATATGGGCTTAACCGCAGAAAATTTAGCGGAGAATAAATTCATTACTAGAGAGCAAATGGATAAGTTTTCAGAGGCTTCTCATCAAAAAGCAGCGCTTGCACAAGATGAAGGTTTTTTTCAAGGTGAAATCATTCCTTTGACGAATATGGAACAATTAGAAGTTAGTAAAGATGCCTGTATACGAAAGGGAACCAGCGCTGAAAAATTAGCGCAGTTAAAACCAGCATTTAAAGAAGATGGCCTGATCACTGCGGGTAATAGTTCGCCTTTATCAACCGGAGCCGCATTAATTGTTTTAATGTCTAAAGCGGCTTTAGTCAAAACAGGCATGAAACCATTAGCTCGTATTGTCAGTATTGCTGACCGGGGAACAAAACCAGAATTGATGGGGCAAGGGGTTATTCCTGCGGTTGAAAAAGCGCTAACCATTGCAGGATTAACAGCAAGTGATATTAATTTTTGGGAAATTAACGAAGCCTTTAGTGTCGTGCCTCTTTATGCACAACAACATTTTGATATAAGTGATGAGCAACTAAATGTTAAAGGCGGCGCATTAGCACTTGGGCATCCTTTAGGTGCAACCGGTATTCGCTTAGCTGGAACTTTGGCTCGCATTTTGGAGTCAAAAAAATCTCGTTATGGTTGTGCTGCTGCCTGTATTGGTGGTGGGCAAGGTATAGCAATTATTATTGAGCGAATGTAACAATAATTTAGAAATTAATAAATAATGAGTAGTATGTAATGGAAAATAAACAAACAATAAATCATCGTCCAAGTGTTGGTGGCGCACAAGATTTATTTTATTCGCATTCTGATGAGTTTCCCCGTCCTACAATCATCAAGGGAGAGGGCGCATTTTTATGGGATGAGCAAGGACAGTCTTATTTAGATGCTTCTTCTGGACCGGTAACTTGTAATATAGGTCATGGTAATAAAAGAGTGCTCAGTGCCATGGCAGAGCAAGCGGGAAAATTATGTTTTTCATTTGCATCAACTGCTAGAAATAAACCTAATTTATTGTTATCTAAACAACTCACTGAGTTAGCCGGTGATGGCTTTGAAAGGGCACTTTTTGTTTCTGGTGGTTCATTAGCGGTCGATATGGCGATTAAATTTTGCCGACAATATCGTTATGCTAAAGGTGAGACTAAAAGGCATCAATTGATCAGCTGCCAACCTTCTTATCATGGCATGACATTAGGCTGTTTAGCGGTAAGTGGCGACCCTACATTTAACGATGTGTTTTCTGGGATGATCAATATATCGTCTAAGATTCAATCAATGATGAATTATCGGTTTGCCGGGGATGTAAGTGAGCATGATTATGCTTTGCAATGCGCACAGGCGCTCGAAAGTAAAATAATAGCGCTTGGTGATGAGAGTGTCTTAGCTTTTATTGTCGAGCCTGTTGGTGGCTCAAGTTCTGGTGCGATTAGCCCACCTGAACTTTACTTTAAAGAAGTTCGCCGAATTTGTAATAAATATGGGGTATTTTTAATTTATGATGAAGTGATGTCAGGCCTAGGTCGAACCGGAACTTTTTTAACTCATCATCAATGGTCAGATGCTCAACCAGATATTGTTGTTGTAGCTAAGGGGCTAGGCGCCGGATATATACCACTAGGAGCAATGTTAACAAGTGCTTCTTTAGTTGATGAATTAGCTGAATTAACTGGTTTTAATTATGCTCATACATACAATGCAAATCCGTTGGCTTGTGCTGTTGGTAGTGCGGTATTAACTGAAATTATCGACAATAACTTATTAGAAAACACCATCAATATCGGACGTTTTTTACAAGACCAATTAAAGCTACTTCAAAGTAAGTCACTGACTATTGGTGATGTTCGTGGCAAAGGTTTGCTTTTGGCCATTGAGTTTGTCGCTTGTAAGTCAACTAAAACTCAAATCCCTTTACATTACCAAGCGACAGAAAAATTTAAACAATTTGCGGCCAAACAAGGATTATTAATTTATGGTCGTAGAAGTAATAATGGCCTTTATGGTGAGTATGTCATGATAGCTCCTCCTTTGAATATTAGCCGAAAAGAAGCGGAGTTATTGATAAAAAGGTTGTCTTTGACCGTTATTGATTTTGAAAGCTGGCTAAAAAAAGAAGGTGTTTTATAGCGGCATAATGTTATTAGGTATATCAACTGTATTAGTTCCGATTTAACCTAACACATCGACTTGAAAAGTTGAGAGTTACCCGCTTTGATAAAGGTATCTGATCTTTAATCAAAAGACAAAAAGGTAACTCTTATGTTGCATACTAACAACCTTATCATTAAACACAAAGCTAGTTTATTAAACTTAGCAGCAGAACTCAATAACGTTTCAATAGCTTGTAAAGTCATGGGATAAAGCAAAATCGGTTGCTCTGTTCATTTTAGTTATCTGCGAATACAACCGGGAAAACTACACAGCATTTCAAAAATTAAATTAGCCGCTAATAAAGAGGTATTGCCAGAAGTATCATAAGGAGGCGAAACCTCCACTAAATCAGCGCCAATAAGGTTAGTACCATACATGCCACGGATTATTTCTAACGCTTGCGGTGACGTTAAGCCTGCGGGCTCTGGCGTGCCGGTACCTGGGGCAAAAGCAGGGTCAATACCATCAATATCAAAGGTTAAGTAGGTTGGAGTCTCTTCACCTATTATTGCTCGTACCTCAGCCATTAATGGCGTTAATGATTTCAGCCAACATTCTTCGGCTTGCACTACGCGTACACCTTGATCTATTGCCCATTGAAAATCTTGTGAACTATAACCAGTAGCACGTTGACCAATTTGTATCATTTTCTTAGGATCAACTAAGCCTTCTTCTATCGCCCGTCTAAAAATAGTGCCGTGGCATTCTTTTTCGCCAAACATTGAGTCATTAATATCGGCATGAGCATCAACATGTACTAGTGCTATGGTGCCGTGTTTTTTATAAAGCGCCCGTAAAATAGGTAGGCTAATAGTATGATCGCCACCCACGGTTACTGGCTTAATGTTAAGCGCCATGATGTTGTCGTAATAGGCTTCAATAATTTTAATTGAGTCAGCTAAATTGAAGGTATTAATGGCAACATCACCAATATCTGCTATTTGAAAACTGTCAAAAGGCGCTGCTTTGGTATACATACCATATGGGCGAACTAATACTGATTCATTACGCACCGATCTTGGGCCAAAACGGGTACCACTACGGTTACTTGCACCAATATCTAAGGGTACACCAACAATGCCGATATCGAGACTACTGGTGTCATGACTAGTTAAGTCACATACAGGTAAGCGAAACATAGTACCTGGGCCACCAAAGCGTGGCATTTCATTACCGCCCATTGGCTGATTAAAACGTTCTTGCTTGTTGTTAGATAGAGCAGATCTAGTCATTTTATCTTCCTTATTCTTACCTTATAGAGAGGCATTGTGGTAGAAATTATCGCTTTGGTTTCAAGGAATTCTTCAACAGCCATTGCGGTGAACTCTCTGCCATTACCGGATTGTTTATAACCGCCAAACGGGTATAAATAGTTAAATTCGTTGCTGTTGACCATGTATTGTCTGGTGCGTATTTTTTTTGCGATGTTAATGGCACTAATATCATCTTTAGCAAATACGGCAGATGACAAGCCGTATGGTGTATGGTTTGCAATCTCAAAGGCTTGTTCAATACTTTGATAAGGGGTCATGCACAGCACCGGATCAAAAGTTTTTGCTTGAACAATGCGAATTTTATTGTCTACATCAGCAAAAAAACAATGGGTTTTACATAAAAGCCTTTATCAAGCCCCTACGGTTTTTCTATACCGCCACACACAAGGGTAGCCCCTTGATCAAGGTGTAATTTATTTAAGTTAAAGTTCAATTAATGCACTTGTTACTATTATTTTTGACGTTACTCGTAGCGGTAGCCTTGCTCTGTTAAATCAATTAATGTTGCTTCAATACTTACTCTTAGGGTATCTACAATAAAGTCGATGTCATGCTTAGTTAATGTTAGTGGTGGTGACATTACGTTTAAATGTACAATAGGGCGAACAATTAAGCCTTTAGCATCGGCATGGTTAGAGATTTGTTTACCAATATCCATTTCTTCAGGAAATAATTCACAGGTTTCTTTGTTAGCAACAAACTCAACACACCACATAAAACCTTGGCCGCGAATATCACCAACAATAGGTAAGTCGCTAAGTGTTTCTAGTTTTTCTTTAAAGTAAGGCGCTAGGGTTAAAACATTATTCAGTAATTGTTCGCGCTCCATAATTTCAATATTTTTTAACGCCGCGGCGCAAGCTACTGGGTGGCCTGAATAAGTAAAACCGTGAGCAAAGCAACGTCCATGACCTTCTTCACTGATCACATCCCAGATTTTCTCTGAAAAAATGGTTGCGCCTAAAGGCAGATAACCCGAGGTTAGTCCTTTAGCGCTAATGATAATGTCTGGCACTATGTCAAAAACATCTTCAGAAGCAAACCAGTGGCCAAGGCGGCCAAAAGCAGTAACAACTTCATCTGAAACATATAAAATGTCATATTTTTTACAGAGATCCCAAGTTTTTTGATGATAGCCATAAGGTGGCACTATTACGCCGCCAGCGCCCATAATTGGCTCAGCAAAAAATGCCGCAACATTGTCAGCGCCTAAAGCCAGTATTTTTTGTTCAAGCTCGGTAATTAAAAAGTCTAAAAATTCAACGTCAGTTTTTTCATTAAATTGCCCATATTTTTTTGGTGCGGTAACGTGATGAATACTTCCTTGAATATAGTCAAACTCCGCAGGGTGATCGCCTTTTTTACCGCCAATAGACATCGCCGCATAAGTTGAACCGTGATAAGACATATCGCGAGAAATGATGTGTTTCTTTTGCTGTTTACCTCGACAATTTTGATAATAACCAATTAAGCGATAAGCAGTATCTACCGCAGTTGAGCCGCCACAGCTGAAAAATACATGATTAAGCGTTCCTGGCGCTAGTTCAGCTATTTTTGTGGCAAGTTCTGTAGCGGGGATATTCGTCATATCAACAAAGGGGCTAGCGTATGACATTTTCATTACTTGATCAGCGATAGCATCGGCCATTTCTCGACGGCCTGTGCCAATGTTGTTACACCATAAACCACCAACAGCATCTAAATAACGATTACCATCAGTATCTTCAAGGTGGATACCGTCTGCTTTTGCTATCGGTAAAGCACCTTCAGTTTTATAAACATCAAAAATGGTCCAAGGATGCATAAAATGCGCTTGGTCTTTTTGTCTTATTTCTTTAGTAAAGTCTTTAGTGATATCTTGGGTATCAGTAGTTGTGGACTTGTTCATTTTGACCTCTTTCAAGTGGAACGGGTATAGAGTGACTATATACGCACAAATTTTGCTTGTTCTAACATGCTTGACGTAGCTCTGGATTGACTAAATCATTATTTCATTTGGTATTAATTCTGTTTGTTATCATTAAAGGAGCTACAAATGATGGTGTTGAATCTATTTTTATGTTCTAAATTAACTATTACAGGTTAATTACCTTTTGTTTATCCCCTAAAAAGGGGAGCATATAAATTTATCAAACAAGTTATGCTTTGTTTTATATCAAGAGTGAGAAATAAGGGGTTTATGAACAGCACCAATCAGTTAATTAATTGGCATGAATCGCTGGCAGCAGTAGTAGCTAAAAACTTTAGTTCAGAAGCCATTGCAGAATTATTAAAAGGCTTAGAAAATTTAGTTGATGCTAGCAGTGGCTTGGTGACTATTTTCCCACTGGCGCAGCCACCACAAACTACCCACCATAGGCTACTTGCCAATGAAAACCCTCAATATCAGCTTGATACTTATGATAGTGGTGCTTATTTACTTGACCCCTTTTATCGTATTGCCTTAGATAAGAAAGTTGAAGGGCCATTTACGGTAAAAGATGTTTCACCTGAAGGTTTTGAAAACTCTGAATACTACGATTTATTTTATAAAAAATTAGGTTTTATTGATGAAATTTGTATTTTATTTCAATTTGAAGATCAAGCCATAGTGAGTATTTCTCTGGTTAGGCATGCAGGGGAGCGCCCCTTTACTCGGGCCGAAGTTAAGCAACTGGAAATTGTTTATCCATTAATAAAAAGCATATTAGTGAAGTGGCGACAAAGTCTTGAGCATACCGCACCACCCAATTTAGAGAGGCAGTTAGAAAATGCGTTAATTAACTTTGGTAATTCGGTATTAACCCCAAGAGAAAGCAAAATAATTCACTTAATTTTGCATGGCTATTCGATAAAATACATTGCTGATAAATTGGATAACAGTGTTGAAACCATCAAACATCATCGCAAAAATATTTATACTAAGCTTGATGTGAGTTCACAGTCTGAACTGTTTTATTTATTTATCGCCTCATTAAAGGCTATGCCTGCAGGGGCTTTAGTTGATCCTTTGACGTTTTTGTCGTGAAGTAACAAATCCGAATCAGCTAATACAAAATCTGTTACCTGCGCCAAAATAAAGCCTTTTAAATTATATTTTATGGGCATATTAACGTTATTAACAATATCTGTTTATAACGACTAGTATCGATACAGATACTCATGCTTGTTTACCATTTTCTCTATGGTAAAATAGTCACATTAAATATTCCCATTGAGACGTTTTATCTGTGTCTACTCAGTCATTATTAACCCCCATCTTAAATTTTTTATCATGCGAAACACCTGACTCTTGGCTTGAAGAGGCGGTTAAACCTGAAAATCTGCCAATTATATTATTGGATCATTTAATATGTGAATTAAAAGCCGCTCAGTCGGCAATGTTTCTTATTCGTAAATACGCCGTTGATAAAGAAAGTGGCGTTGCTTTATTGAATTGGCTTCAGCCTTTTGAAAAATACATTTATCGTAAAGAAGGCGATTGGCGAGATCTACCAAGCAAAAATAAGCTCAGCAAAGCAATTGTTCCCAAAGCTAATACCAAATATGGACAAGATCTGATTGATAAAATGGTACTGTTAATTAAAGAAGAGTTGCACCACTTTTATCAAGTATTAGAAATAATGGATGAGTTTTCTGTTGAATATAAAAATATTACTTCAAGTCGTTATGCAAAAGGCTTGCTAACGCATGTCAAAACCCATGAGCCTGAAACCTTAGTAGATAAATTAATTTGTGGCGCATTTATAGAAGCAAGATCGTGTGAACGGTTTGCTAAGTTAGCGCCACATGTTGATAAACGCTTAGGTGATTTTTATATTTCATTATTACGCTCAGAAGCTCGCCATTACCAAGATTATTTAGCACTTGCTGAACAGATAGCCGGTAAAGATATTTCTGCACGAATTGTTTATTTTGGTAAAGTAGAAGCTGAACTAATCTCTGCACCAGACAGTGATTTTAAATTTCATAGCGGTGTACCGAGTTATTAAAAGTGGAATCGTGCGCTTAATAAAAAACTTGAATCATTATTGTTATTTAAGTTTTTAATAAACCCACCTTCAATAACCCATGTTGGATTTATTAATTGCAAGCCAATAGTAACTTGATGCGTTATTTCATTTCCTTCTTGCCATCTTCCATTAAGCTCTGTAACCGCGTGTATTTCAGACTCAACACCCCAGTCAGGGTAAAGTGATGGTGATAAGCGGTACTGCCAAGAAAGATCATATCGACCACTATTAAGACGGTTATCTATACCAGTTTGATAAAGTACATCAATATCGACTTCATATCTGTCTTTAAAAAATGTATAAACAAATCCAGCTTGTACTGCTGGATCTCGATCATGGTCACTAGGAACAATCGCACCCGCTAATAATGCTAATCTTGACGTTCCTGAAAAAAAGTCATTTTGTATGACCGTGTGACGATATAAAGCAGATAGATCACCAAAACGTGCTCCATCATTAGGCTTTTCTTGGTAGGGGATCCCCAATAACAAAGCTTGATCGTTGCTGAGGCCGTAGGCAGTACTTATGATAAAATTATCTCGGTCACCTGCTGTTAGATGTTGATATGAAAAACGTACCACGTAACCATGTAGGTTAATGGGTAAGGCGACCAATGACCTTAAGCCCATACTGTTTGCACTTTGTATATTGAGCATTGCAATCAGTGTCATACTGGCTATTGATTTAATACTATTTTTTATCTTTTTCATCAGGGAATACCGTTACTTTGGTAGGCGTAAATCCTGCGTCTAAGACCGCTTGTTTAATCATTTCGATCCTTGGTAATTCAGATGCTGTTTCTATACGAATTTTCTTAGTCTTCATACTTATTTGTACTTGAGTAACCCCTGCTATTTTATTAAATGTTCGATTTAAAGTATCTACGCAGAAAGCACAAGTCATACCATGTACATCAATTTCAATTGTTTTTGCATTAAGCGAAAGAGCAAAAGATAAAGATAAAGTTGAAAATAATGTTAGTAATATAATTTTTTTCATTGTTTTCTTCTCCGCTATAAATCAAGAAAGTTTCGAATTGGTAATAAAAGATAACTAGTGAAAAAGCCAATAAACCAGATCATTGAACTTAACCAAAAAATCCTTTTATTCCATAGTGTTGATTTTCTACAAAGGGCTGCCAATACCGGTTCAGCAGGACAGTGCTGATTAGGTCGCCAAATAACCCAAGCTAAAACCATCAAAATTAGCGCTGCTATTGTTAGTGTCCAGCTCTTATGTTCAGCAAGAAAAATAAGTCCAGGTATGTGGTAATGTAAACTAGCAACTACTGCACCAAAGCCCAAGGTCACTAATAAAATGGGTAAAGCACAGCACAATAATGTTCCACTTGCCACGAAAAGAGTTATCCATCTAAGGTAAGGTTTTACTCTTATTTTATTGTCAGACATTTTAATCCTCACAATCCGAACATGAGCCGCTCTGTTGAATTGGTGGGCAGGGCACAGAGCCATAAGAACAAAAAATACAGCAATCCCCTTTAAGAGGTTTCAGTAATGTTTTACAGGTAGTGCATTGGTAGAACCACTGACAAGCATCTGTTGGCATTTCAAGTAATTCTCGCTGTCCACATTCAGGGCATGTTAATGTTGATTTAGTGATAATTTTAGTCATATACCCATGTTACCTCAAGATGCCGGATTCAGCTGGAATTAGAAACGTCTTTAGGTAAGGCATTGATTGAAGAGAATGGTTGTTCTCCTTGTCGAAATCAATAACGCAGCATAAAGCGTTTCTAAACCAGCCCGTTGGGGGATGACTGAGCAAACCATGCTCTTCGTTGCCTCTATTTTTAATGGAACAACCATTAATAAAAAGATGCGCCTTGCTCATGAATCGCTCAGTCACCCTGAAACTCGTATCTTGAAGTATCATGGGTATATACCCTCCTTTACGTTGATTCTTTTAGTATAGAACCTATAGTTACTATAGGTTCAAGGGGGGAGAGATGAAATTTGAAACATATTCAGTTGGGCAGCTTGCGAAAAAAACCGGTTGTAAAGTAGAAACGGTTCATTATTATGAAAAAATAGGGCTCATGCCTGAGCCCCCGAGAACTGAGGGGGGACATCGAGTATACGCCCTGTCTCATGTTAAGCGGTTAAATTTTATCAGGCGTAGCCGTGCTCTAGGTTTTAGGATAGAACAGAGCAAAGATTTACTTAAATTTATTGATGAGCCTGATCATTATTGCGGAGAAGTCAGGGCTATGGTGATGCTACAAGCTAGGGTTATACAAGAAAAAATAGACGATTTACAGCGTCTTCAATCGGCATTAAATGAAATGGTTACGCAATGTAAAGCTAGTAACAACGCTATCAATGATTGCCCTATAGTCGATGCTCTTTTTACCCGTATCCAATAGGTGAAAGGCCTATTGACCACATTATATCAATTGAAGTAATGAATTATTCATTAAGTGGTAATTAAAAGGTTTAGAAGCAAGTTATTGATTTTATTTTGTATTAATCATCATTAATGCATATTAGGTAAATGGTCTATTCATTAATTGCATACTTGTTGGCGTAACTTTAAGCCAGGCACCTTGCTCATACCAATCACCCAGTACTATGCGTTTAGCCGCTTCATTATTGACATTTAATTGATGTACTGCCGGCCTGTGGGTATGACCATGTATTAATAGCTGACTATGATAATTTTCAAGACACTTAACGACTTCGTCAGGTGTTACGTCCATAATATCTTGTGACTTAACCGCGGTTGCTGCGGCACTTTTTTTACGGTAATCATTCGCTATCTTTTTACGGACAAATAAAGGTAAGCTTTTTACTAACGTTTGCCACCACCAAGAGCGGGATTTTTTACGGAACTTTTGGTAGCCAACATCACGGGTGCACAGCGTATCACCGTGCATAATAACAACACTTTTTCCGTATAAATTTATTAAATCAATTTCTGGTAACAGCAGCATTGCTGATTTTTTAGCAAAACGCTGGCCAAGTAAAAAATCACGATTACCGTGAATATAATAAATCGTCGTCCCCATAGCTGACAGGGTAGTTAATGCCTCGGCTACGGTGGTTAAAAAAGCGCTATCATCATCGTCACCAATCCAAGCCTCGAATAAGTCACCTAAAATATATAACTGCTGAGCTTGAGTGGCTTCACCTTTTAAAAAGCGTAAAAAACAGGCCGTTATATCGGGCCTGTTTTGCGCTAAATGTAAATCGGCAATGAAGTAAGTAACTTGTTGCTTAGTACTATTCATTAGTTGAAAAGGTTATCGAATTATTCAACAACTGCCGTTTCAATTAAAATATCTTCTTTGGGTACATCACCGTGACCAGAGTAAGTGCCAGTTTCTACCAGTGCCATTTTATCAATGACGTCCATGCCGTCAACGACTTCGCCAAATACACAGTAGCCCCAGCCTTGCGTAGTTTCACTGGTAAAATCTAAGAAATCATTATCTGATAAATTAATGAAAAATTGCGCAGACGCTGAATGTGGCTCTTGTGTACGTGCCATCGCTAAGGTACCGCGTTTATTACCTAAGCCATTATTTGCTTCATTGTCAATGCTAGCACGGCTTTGTTTTTCGTCTAAACCAGGAGTGAAACCACCACCTTGCGCCATAAAGCCTTTGATCACTCGGTGAAAAATAGTGCCATTGTAATGACCTTCTTCTACATATTGTTGGAAGTTTTTAGCAGTCTCTGGTGCTTTATCAAAATTTAATTCAATTTTAATATCGCCAAGGGTAGTTTTTAAAATAATCATAAGATTCTCGTATACGTAATAAATTTTGCCAAATTGTACCTTAACTTGAGATAAAGTGCATCAGCTATGGTGATCCAAAAGGATGCTTGAGGTACAATCTTTTTTTCAATTCGAATATTTACTATTTAATTTAAGTGGAGTCGTTAATTCTCATGTTACAGATATACAATACCCTAACCCGTAAAAAGGAAATTTTTACCCCCATTACCCCCGGTAAAGTAGGATTGTATGTTTGTGGCTGCACGGTTTACGACTTATGCCACATTGGTCATGCACGAACTTACATTAGCTTTGATAATATTGCCCGTTATTTACGCTTCTCTGGTTTTGACGTTAATTATGTACGCAACATTACTGATGTTGAAGATAAAATTATTAATCGTGCTCATGAAAACAATGAAACTCCTGAGCAGTTAACTGAGCGTACTATTGCTTATATGCATGAAGATTTTGATGCGCTAAATATGGCTCGTCCTGATCTTGAGCCTAGAGTGACCACGCATATGGCTGAAATTGTTGCGATGATAGCAACATTAGTTGCTAAAAAACATGCTTATATTGCCGGTGTTGACGCGGATGTTACTGGCAAAGGTGATGTTTTATTCGATGTCTCCAGTTATGCCGATTATGGCAAGTTGAGTGGTCAAGACTTAGAACAATTACAATCGGGATCACGAGTTGCAGTGGATGACTCAAAAAACAGCCCGCTAGACTTTGTTTTATGGAAATCGGCTAAACCTGGTGAGCCAAGTTGGTCATCGCCGTGGGGAGAAGGTCGTCCCGGTTGGCATATAGAATGTTCAGCGATGAGCGCTAAAGAGTTAGGCCATCATTTTGATATTCACGGCGGCGGCTCAGATTTACAATTTCCTCATCATGAAAATGAAGTTGCGCAAAGCTGTTGTGCACTTGACACCCCCTATGTTAATTATTGGATGCACACGGGAATGGTACAAATTGATCAAGAAAAAATGTCTAAATCTCTTGGTAACTTTTTTACTATTCGTGATGTGTTAGCGAAGTATGATGCAGAAACGGTACGATTTTTCTTAACAACAGGGCACTATCGTAGCCAGTTAAATTACTCAACAGACAATTTAAGCCAAGCACGCTCTTCATTAGAGCGTATTTATACTGCGCTTAGAGATATTAATGTGCCAGAAGACTTTGTTTTAGATAAACAGTCAGCTTATGTAGCGCAATTTTGTCATGCCATGGATGATGATTTTAATACCCCACAGGCCATTGCGGTATTATTTGAAATTGCGAAAGAGCTCAATGTGGTCAAAGATGACAATACCGAGCAAGCAATAACACTTGCTGCTACCTTAAAAGCACTGGGCGGTGTTATTGGTTTATTACAACTGTCACCAGCTGAATTTTTACAAGGGCAAAATGATGATGATGAAGTTGCTGTTATTGAAGCGCTAATAGTACAGCGTAATCAAGCGCGTGTTGATAAAAACTGGGCGTTAGCAGATGAAGCGAGAGACAAGTTAAATGCGATGAAGATTGTACTAGAAGATAGTGCCGGTAAAACCACTTGGCGTAAAGCATAGGTAAGTTACGAGTTACGAGTTACGAGTCTCGAGTTAATAGTTACCAAGACACCATATAAAGCGTGTTTTGGTTATTCTAAGCTAAAGCCCTATATAGCAAACTTGGTGAGTTAATCGTTACGAAGACATCATACTAAGTAGTCTTCGTAACTCGCAACCTTGTTTGCTCGAAGCTTAAGGTCTATTTGCCAAATTGCTCACAAGCAAGAAGCGTATTTTCAATCAAACTGGCTACCGTCATTGGGCCAACACCGCCCGGAACGGGAGTGATAAAAGCGGCTTTACTTTTAGCAACATCAAACTCTACGTCACCAACAAGTTTTCCTGATTTTAAACGGTTAATGCCCACATCTATTACAATGGCATTCTCTTTAATCCACTCACCGGGAATAAAAGCAGGTTTACCAACCGCGACCACAATTAACTCAGCATTTCTCACTTTACTTTCAAGATCTTTAGTAAATCTATGGGTGGTAGTAACGGTACAACCTGCCAGCAATAACTCTAAGGTCATCGGCCGGCCAACAATATTTGAAGCGCCAACTACCAAGGCTTCTAAACCGTGCGGGTTTACACCTGTGGATTTGATCAGCTCCATAATACCTTTTGGTGTACAAGGGCGTAAGCCTGGTTGACGCAGCACTAGCTTACCAACATTAAAAGGATGGAAACCATCTACATCTTTCTCAGGATGAATGTGTTCTATTATTAAATTTGCATCTAAACTATCAGGCAAGGGCAGTTGTACCAAAATCCCATCGATAGCATCATCGTTATTAAGTTTATCTATTAGTTGGTATAATTCATCTTGTGAAGTGCTAGGGGGTAGATCATATGAGCGAGAAATAAAGCCCACTTCTTCACAAGCTTTACGTTTACTACTAACGTAAATTTGAGAAGCTGCATCGCAACCTACTAGGATAACGGCTAAACCTGGGGCTCTTTGACCAAGGCTAACCCGTAGGCTAACTTTTTCTTTTACTGAGTCTCTTAGTTGTTTGGCAATGCTTTTGCCGTCAATTAATGATGCCGTCATAATGCTTATATTTGACCTTGGATATTAAGTTGAAATGATAGTGATAAGAACAGCGCTATTTTGCCATAAAGCAAGACTTAGTAGTAGGCATAATTGATGATAAAGCGTAGAGGTACTATAACTGTTTCTCTAATGTTTTAATTTATAGTGTGTTAATTCGCTGGTGAAGAGGTAAATAATGATGATTTTACTTAACAATTGACCAAGTTGCACTAAAAGTAAGCGAACGCGTTTTTTTTTATAAAAAAGGTTTGACTGGGCTAACGCAACTCGGTAATATCCGCACCCGTTGAAAGCAGCTAATTTACAGTTTTGTTTTTAGCGTATATCGGTGATTAGCGCAGCTTGGTAGCGCACTTGGTTTGGGTCCAAGGGGTCGCAAGTTCGAATCTTGCATCACCGACCACTTTTTCTTTCTTTATACGAAGAAGTAGAATGAGTAATGGTTTAGGTTTTATCAAGTTCAGTCGAAAGCTTGAATTTTTCATCACCGAACAATTTTAATTTCTAATTATAGTATAGGAAGTTAAGGTAGCTTTTGTAGGTAATGTGCGCCCTTAGCTCAGCTGGATAGAGCAACGCCCTTCTAAGGCGTGGGTCGCAGGTTCGAATCCTGCAGGGCGCGCCATATTTAAAAAGTAAATGTAAGAATGTATAATGGTGGCTATAGCTCAGTTGGTAGAGCCCCGGATTGTGATTCCGGTTGTCGAGGGTTCAAATCCCTTTAGCCACCCCATCTTTCTTTTATCTCAGTCAATGTGATAAAAACTGTAAAAAAATCGGTGATTAGCGCAGCTTGGTAGCGCACTTGGTTTGGGTCCAAGGGGTCGCAAGTTCGAATCTTGCATCACCGACCACTTTTTCTTCCCTTCTACGAATTAGTACAATGAGTAAATGGTTTGGCTGTCATCAAGTTCAGTCACAATTTCAAATATTATATCAGCGAGTACTTTTCTTTATAGATTGTTTGAATGTCCAAGTATTGGTTTGGGTATCTTCAAGTTCAGTCACAATTCCAAATATTATATCAGCGAGCATTTTTCTTTATAGATTGTTTGGATGTCCAAGTATTGGTTTGGGTATCAACAATTCAGTCACAATTTCAAATATTATATCACTGAGTGTTTTTTCTTTCTATTTACGAAGCAGTAAAACTAGAATAAGTAAATAGCTTGAGTGTCATCAAGTTCAGTCTAAAATTCGAATCTTGCATCACCGAGTACTTTTTACTTTTTAGAAACTTCAATAAATACATCAACTAAATTGAAACGAAGACAGTATCTTTGATTGATATACTTAGCTCTGAAATTTCAGTTATTTCTTTTATTGTTCAATTTACTCTATGTTATGTTGCTTCCTAACGATAATCCTCTAGCAAACTGCTCTTGCAAGTTCTTTTCTGTATCGCTATAATTTGGCGTCATAAATTTTAACCGTTCGTATGAGCAAGGCACTTTTTACTGCTTTATAGTGAGGCAAGTAAACTTAGTGCATTATAAGAAAGCGTAGCACGCTAATTTTTGAGGTAATTAAATGCAAGTTTCAGTTGAGACAATACAAGGTTTGGAACGTCGTTTGACTATTTCAGTTCCAGCCGAAACAGTAGATGTTGAAGTTAAAAATCGCCTACGTCAAGTAAGTAAAACCCAACGTATTGACGGTTTCCGCCCAGGTAAAGTACCCGCGTCAGTTATTCAAAAACGTTTCGGTAAATCAGTACGTCAAGAAGTTGCTGGTGAAATCATGCAACGTAATTTTGTTGATGCCATCGTTGCTGAAAAAATTAACCCAGCAGGACGTCCTTCATTTGTAGCTAAAAGTAATGAAGATGGTAAACCATTAGAGTTTGAAGCAACATTTGAAATCTATCCTGAAGTTGAATTAAAAGACTTAGAAAAAATTGCGGTAGAGCGTCCAGACGTTGAAGTTAACGATGCCGATTTAGATGAAATGTTTGTAACATTGCAAAAGCAACACCAAACATGGAAAGAAAACAAACGCATAACCAAGACAGGCGACAAGTTAACGCTTGATTTCAATGGTCGTGTTGATGGTAAAGAGTTCGATGGTGGCAAAGCTGAAGGCTTTGAACTTGAACTTGGTGCAGGCCGCATGATTCCAGGTTTTGAACAAGAAATTATTGGTATGAAAGCAGGCGAAGAAAAAACCATTAAAGTTACCTTTCCTGATGATTATCATGCAGAAAATCTAAAAGGTAAAGAAGCTGAATTTGATATTGTTCTTCATAAAACTGAAGGTTCAGTATTACCTGAAATTGACGAAGAGTTTGCAAAACTTTTCGGAGTTGAAGAAGGTGGTGTTGATGCTTTACGTGAAGAAGTGAGCAAAAACATGACACGTGAATTAACTCAAGCAGTTAAAGCTAAAGTTAAAGAGCAAATACTTGAAGGTTTATTAGCTGGACATGAAATTGGTTTACCATCAGCATTAGTTGCTCAAGAAGTTAATGTTTTACGTCAGCAAGCTATGCAACGTTTCCAAGGTCAAATGGATCCAAAAAACTTACCTGAACTACCAAGTGAGATGTTTACAGAGCAAGCCGAACGTCGCGTTAAAATTGGTTTGTTATTAGGCGAAGTGATCAAAGTTAACGAATTAAAAGTTGATAATGCTAAAGTTGATGAATTAATTGCTACCGCTGCTTCTGCTTACGAAGATCCAAAAGAAGTTATTGAACACTATGCAAACAACAAAGAATTAATGCAGCAAATGCAAAATGTTGCTTTAGAAGAGCAAGCAGTTGAATTTTTAGTTGAAAAAGCTGATGTATCAAGCAAAAAAGCTAGCTTTAAAGATATTATGAACCCAGAGGGTAAGTAATACCGCTTTTTATATTGACAAAAAGCTAGGTAATCGCTTAAATGGCTTATATGGAAACATATAAGCCATTTTATTTTTATATGTAAGCCAATTTTTTTACATTAGGTTTTAGGGAAGGTATACACTTGTTTACTTCACAGCATGCATCTCAGTTCAATTCACACATTAATTCTCAAAGTTCAGCCTCTAATCCAGAAAGCACCTTAGTGCCGATGGTGGTAGAACAAACGCCCAAGGGTGAACGTTCTTACGATATTTATTCTCGACTATTAAAAGAGCGCGTTATCTTTTTATGTGGCCAAGTTGAAGATCACATGGCGAATTTAATCATTGCCCAATTATTATATTTAGAATCAGAAAGTCCAGATAAAGATATTTTTATTTATATTAACTCCCCGGGTGGTTCGGTAACGGCTGGTATGGCAATTTACGATACCATGAAATTTATTAAGCCAAATGTCAGTACTGTTTGTATTGGTCAAGCCGCAAGTATGGGAGCATTTTTACTTTCTGGTGGTACCAAAGGCAAACGTTATTGTTTACCTAATGCGCGGGTAATGATTCATCAACCGCTTGGTGGCTTTCAAGGTCAAGCATCTGATTTTGAAATTCATGCAAAAGAAATTTTGTATATTAAAGATAAGCTAAATAGTTTAATGGCTGAGCATACCGGACAACCATTAGATAAAGTAGCTCAAGATACTGACCGAGATAATTTTTTAAGTGCTCAAGCTGCAGTTGAATATGGTTTAGTTGACTCCATATTAGAACAAAGAAATAGTTAAGTTTTTTGAGCACCTTATTTAATAGTATAATGGTGTATTGAAAAAATGATTAAATTACTACTATGCTTAGTTTATATAAACGGTTTGTAGCTAATTAACAGAATTAAGATATTTAGAGGTAGGGCATGACCGATATTAAAAGTGGCGACGGTGACAACGGTAAGTTACTTTACTGCTCATTTTGTGGCAAAAGCCAACATGAAGTACGTAAACTAATTGCTGGCCCATCAGTATTCGTTTGCGATGAATGTGTTGAGCTATGTAATGACATTATTCGTGAGGAAATTAAAGAAATCTCACCAAAAGAAAAAAAAGAAGCATTACCTTCACCTATAGAAATACGTGAAAGTTTAGATGAGTATGTTATTGGTCAGGATCACGCGAAAAAAGTACTAGCGGTTGCGGTGTATAATCATTATAAACGTTTACGTAACGGTGATTCTCATCATGGTGTTGAGTTAGGAAAAAGTAATATTCTTTTAATTGGCCCAACTGGCTCGGGTAAAACGTTGTTAGCGCAAACGTTAGCTCGTTTGCTTGACGTGCCTTTTACTATGGCAGATGCCACGACATTAACTGAAGCGGGTTATGTCGGTGAAGATGTTGAGAACATCATTCAAAAATTATTACAAAAATGTGACTATGATGTTGAAAAAGCTCAGCGCGGAATTGTTTATATTGATGAAATAGATAAAATTTCTCGCAAATCAGATAATCCTTCAATTACCCGTGATGTCTCAGGTGAAGGTGTTCAGCAAGCGTTATTGAAACTTATTGAAGGCACAATTGCTTCCGTTCCGCCACAAGGTGGACGTAAACATCCTCAACAAGAGTTTTTACAAGTTGATACCTCTAAAATATTATTTATTTGTGGTGGCGCTTTTTCTGGTCTTGATAAAGTGATTGAACAACGTTGCCAAACTGGTACGGGCATAGGTTTTGGTGCAGAAGTACGTGGTAAAGATGAAGAAATCACCTTAACAGAGCGTTTAGAAGAAGTTGAGCCAGAAGATTTAGTGAAATACGGTTTGATTCCTGAATTTATTGGTCGTTTACCTGTTGTGGCAACCTTACGCGAATTAGATGAATCGGCATTAATTCAAATTCTACAAGAGCCTAAAAATGCGCTAACAAAACAGTTTACCGCATTATTTGATATGGAAAATGTTGAATTAGAGTTTAGAGAAGATGCACTACATGCAATCGCTAAAAAAGCTATGAAGAGAAAAACAGGAGCTCGTGGTTTACGCTCTATTGTTGAATCAGTATTACTCGATATCATGTATGAGCTACCATCGATGGAAAATGTTAGTAAAATAGTCGTTGATGAAACAACGATTAAAGGTGAATCTAAACCGTTAGTTATTTATGCTAGTAAGCAGGATCAAGCTGCTTCAGAGTAGATAAACATCACCGTTAATATTTTAAGAGCCCTTGTGGCTCTTTTTTGTTTCTTAAAACGCACATTGTGAATAAACCTTGCTATTAGAAAATTATTTTAATTGCTTGTAACTTCTTTATTTATCCCCATATAGTTTCTAATCAGCAATTTATAACACTTTTCAAAGAGACTCACATGACCGAAGAATTATCTGGTGTAGTTGAAATTCCCGTACTTGCCTTAAGAGATGTTGTCGTTTACCCACAAATGGTTATTCCTTTATTTGTTGGCCGAGAAAAATCTATTCGTTGTTTAGATCTTGCCATGGAAAATGACAAGCAAGTATTTTTGGTGGCACAAAAAGATGCCGCTATTGATGATCCTCAAGCCAAAGATGTTTATGAAGTCGGCACGGTAGCGACCATTTTACAAATGTTAAAACTTCCCGATGGCACGGTAAAAGTGTTAGTTGAAGGTGTGCAGCGTGCAAAAGTGGTGGAGTTTATTGAAACGCAAGAGTATTTTAGTGCAAATATTGAATACCTGTCGATTGAAGGTGATTCAGAAGATGATAACGAAGTATTGATTCGCTCTGCTATTTCGCAGTTTGAAGGTTATGTAAAGCTTAATAAAAAAATCCCACCAGAGGTGCTTACCTCGGTTTCAGGCATTGATGATGCTCAGCAGTTAGCTGATACCATGGCAGCTCATATGCCTTTAAAACTTGCCGATAAACAAAAGATATTAGAGATTATTAATGTTGCTAAACGCTTAGAACATTTAATGGCACTAATGGAAGGTGAAATTGATTTATTGCAAGTAGAGAAAAAAATCAGAACTCGCGTTAAAAAACAAATGGAAAAAAGTCAACGTGAGTATTATTTGAATGAGCAAATGAAAGCTATTCAAAAAGAGCTTAATGAAGGTGATGAAACACCAGACGAACTTGAGCAAATGGCTAAGCGTATTGATGAAGCACAAATGCCAACGGAAGCAAAAGATAAAACTTTAGCCGAATTGCAGAAATTGAAAATGATGTCACCGATGTCAGCCGAAGCGACGGTCGTTCGTAGTTATATTGATTGCATGATCAATGTACCATGGAAGAAACGCAGTAAATTGAAGCGTAATTTAACGTTAGCGCAAAAAGTGTTAGATAAAGATCATTATGGTCTAGATAAAGTAAAAGAGCGTATCCTAGAATACCTTGCCGTACAACAACGAGTTAGTCAGTTAAAAGGCCCTATTCTTTGCTTGGTAGGTCCTCCTGGGGTTGGTAAAACCTCATTAGGTCAATCTATTGCAAAATCTACTGGTCGAAAATACATTCGTATGGCGCTAGGGGGCGTGCGTGATGAAGCTGAAATTCGTGGTCATCGCCGCACTTACATTGGCTCATTACCAGGTAAGATAATTCAAAAAATGTCGAAAGTAGGGGTGAAAAACCCACTGTTTTTATTAGACGAAATTGATAAAATGGCTTCAGATATGCGTGGCGATCCGGCTTCTGCTTTACTGGAAGTGTTAGATCCCGAACAAAACACCAGCTTTAATGATCATTATTTAGAAGTTGATTATGACTTGTCTGATGTTATGTTCGTTGCTACCTCTAATAGTATGGACATTCCAGGACCATTGCTTGACCGTATGGAAGTTATTCGTTTATCGGGTTATACCGAAGATGAAAAACTGAATATTGCTCGAGATCATTTACTCGATAAACAAATTAAGCGAAATGGCTTAAAGAACAATGAAATAACCATTGAAGACAGTGCCATTATTGGCATTATTCGATATTACACCCGCGAAGCAGGGGTACGTAACCTTGAACGTGAAATATCTAAATTATGTCGTAAAGCGGTAAAAGCTATTTTATTAGATAAACAGCTGAAAAGTGTTGTTATCAATCAAGATAATTTAGATGAGTATTTAGGCATACAACGATTTGATTATGGCAAAGCGGATGATGAAAATCGTGTCGGCTTAGTAACCGGTTTAGCATGGACACAAGTGGGTGGTGAATTACTAACCATAGAAACAGCCTCAGTACCAGGTAAAGGTAAATTAACTTATACCGGCTCTTTAGGTGACGTAATGCAAGAGTCCATTCAAGCTGCGATGACAGTAGTGCGTAGTAGAACGAAAAAATTACGTATCAATGAAAACTTTTATGAAAAACGTGATATTCATGTACATGTTCCGGAGGGAGCAACCCCAAAAGATGGTCCAAGCGCTGGTATAGGAATGTGCACCGCACTAGTTTCAAGCTTAACCGGAAATCCGGTAAAAGCGGATGTTGCTATGACCGGGGAAATCACCTTGCGTGGTGAAATTTTGGCTATTGGTGGCTTAAAAGAAAAGTTATTAGCAGCACATCGTGGTGGTATCAAAACGGTCATTATTCCTCATGAAAATGAACGTGATCTAAAAGAAATACCTGAAAATGTTAAAGCTGACTTGTCTATTCACCCGGTAAAATGGATTGATGAAGTATTGAAGCTGGCGCTTGAGCATCCAGTAGAACAGTGGCAAGCAGAGTGATTTTTATGCGAGAAAAGTTTTTTTTTGATTTAAATCCGTACAAAAAGTTAAATAAATAAAAAAACTTGTCAAAAATGGCAATTAAGGCTTTTCAAACGCTGAAACTGTGGTAAGTTAACAACGCTTATATCGCTAGACCCCTTATATATCATGCACAAAGCAATATGTTTAGGAGAGCTAGCAGAAAGTATTTTTTCTAAACACTACGCTTTATGTTCAAAGAAACCATTTACCTAGTGTAAATAACAATTTCTACAGGACGAAATTTTATTAAACCCCTTATTGAAGGGAAGTAAAAATAGCGTTGTAATAATAACAATTGAAGGGGTATACACTGTGAATAAATCTCAACTTATCGAGAAAATTTCTGAAGGCGCTGACATTTCAAAGGCTGCTGCTGGTCGCGCATTAGATTCATTTATTGGTGCTGTAACTGAAGAATTACAAAATGGCGAGCAAGTTGCTTTAGTTGGTTTTGGTACTTTCTCTGTACGTGACCGTGCTGCACGAACTGGCCGTAACCCACAAACAGGCGCTACTATTCAAATAGCAGCTGCTAAAATTCCTGCGTTTAAAGCGGGCAAAGCATTAAAAGATGCTTGTAACGACTAATATATGATTGATTGCTTATAGCAATTTTTATATTAGAAATAAAATAAAAGACCACCTTAAGGTGGTCTTTTATTTTCAACTTATTAAAATCTCATCTATTTAACCTGAACTCGGTTTAAAACAGAGTTAACATATTGAAATTAAAATACAAATTAATTTATACTGTCTCTAGCTTGATAGTTTAGCTTAATTGAAGGCAAGTTTACGCATCAATAGCTTGCCTACTGCAAGAGAGTTTAACGCAGAAGTAAGTAAAAATAACTGCTAGAGAAACATTTGTTAAGCCGAGCTCAGGTTATTTACTTTTCTCTGCGGGAGTCGTTATTGTGCATTATTCAAAATATCTTCAGCTAAAATACTATGGAGATAACAGCAGATGAGCAGTTGCAAAAAATAAAACGAATCTTGCACTTCAAGCGATGGTCTGCATCTGCTAAAATCGCGAGCAACAAAAAAAATTACAGCCTAAACTATCGATATTATAGCGAACGGCTTTATTGGCTATACCTTAAATAAATGAGATAAAGATGTTAGAAAATATTCGAGAAAGCTCGCAGGGCTTGACGGCCAAAATTATTCTTGGCCTTATTATATTAACTTTTGCTGTTGCAGGTCTTGGTAGCTACACTAATTCTGTTGATACTTCTGTTGCTACTGTTAACGGTGAAAAAATCAGCCTACAAGACTTCAATAAAGCTTATCAAGCGCAACGTAACCGAATGGCGCAACAATTTGGCGATATGTTTGATACTTTATCTAATGATAGTAATTATATGGCTAATTTTCGCCAGGGTGTTTTAGATAATTTAATTAATGAAAAATTAATAGATCAAAGTGCAGAGAGTCTTGCCATTCGTGTATCTGATGAGCGAATTAAAAAGACGATTAGAGCAATGCCTGAATTTCAAGTTGACGGTGTTTTTGATAATAACCGCTACTTGGCTATTATTAACCAAGCTGGTTTTTTCCAATCATCAAACTTTCGAGATTATTTACGTGTTGAAATGACTCGTCGTCAATTATCTCAAGCACTTGTAGCTACTGAGTTTAATTTACCTTATCAAGAAAAGTTACAATTGACTTTGCAAAACCAAACCCGTGATATTCGTTTTGCGACTATCTCGGCAAAACAGTTTGAGGCAGAAATAGATATTAGCGAAGCAGAAATTAAAACTTACTATCAAGCGAATCAAATACGCTTTGAAAATAAAGAACAAGTAAAAGTAAATTACATTCGTTTAAGTGTTGCTGATATCGCCAAAAATATTAATGTTAGTGATGAGGAAATAGCTAGCTATTATCAAGATAATATACCTAGTTTTACTCAAGCAGAGCAGCGTCGTGTTTCACATATTATGATCGAGTTTACTGAAGGTGATAGTGATAGTGAAACTACAGCTAAAACACAAGCCGAAGCTGTATTAGCTCGTCTTGCTCAAGGGGAAAATTTTGCCACGCTGGCTAAAGAATTATCAAATGATACATTTAGTGGTGAAAATGGTGGTGATCTAGATTATCTTGAAGCCGGTGTTATGGAGTTAAATTTTGATGATGCAGCTTTTGCATTAACAGCTGTAGGCGATATTACCGAGCTAGTAAAAACGAGCTTTGGTTACCATGTGATAAAACTGACTGAGCTTAAGGCCGAAGTTATCCAAAGCTTGGCTGAGGTTAAAACTGAATTACAGGCTAAAGTGAGTAGTGAAAAAGCACAAGAGGAGTTTTATACCCAAACTCAAGAAATGGCACGGTTAAGTTTTGAGTTTCCAGACAGCCTAGAAGATGCTGCTAGTGAAGTAAATACTAGTGTAGAAACGTCTACTTGGTTATCTAAGTCGGGTTTAAATACTAATAATAGAGCTCCTTTTAATGATCCTAAAGTGCTTGCAGCAGCCTTTTCTGACTTGGTTTTACAAGATAATATGAACTCTGATATTCTGGAGTTAAATGATAATGAAGCATTAATATTACGTTTAAATACTTATCAGCAAGCCAATGTTAAGCCGTTAGCGGAAGTGCAAGCACAAATAAAAACAATATTGGTGGCTCAAAAGGCAACTAATAAAGCACAAAGCACTATTAAAGAATTATTGGTTCAATTTAAAGCGGGTAACGATATTACTGAACAGCTAACTAAGAACTATGTGAGTTTTACCACAAAAGGAAATGTTGCGCGTTATAGTGCTGATTTAGATCAAAGTATTGTCCGTGAAGCATTTGTATTGCCTCACCCTAGCGAGGGTATTATTTCAGCATCGACAGTTGCGTTAAGTAATGGTGACTTAGCATTAGTTGAGCTGCAAGCAGTAAATGTGAATGATGCGATTGCTAACCCACAACTTGCTCAACAGCAAACCTCACAGTTAGCGCAGTCAGCTTATAAAAGCTATGTTGAGTCATTAAAAATTGGCGCTAAAATTACTCATGGTAAAGTAGCTGAGCCGACAAACTATTAATATCATTTAGTATCAATACTAAAAAATGTAGCGGGCTTTGCAGCTCGCTACATTATCGAAATCTATAGATCTTCTTTAAAGCAACTTATTCTAAGCTTATTTTCTTTTCGGTTTTAGCTGAAAGCTTTGGTTCATCAATAGCTTTTGAGTCACTTTATGTTGTGGCTTACTCATCACATCACGGGTTTTACCTGACTCAACAACTTTTCCTTGCGATAACACCATAATGTTGTCACTAAAGTGGCGGATGATCCCTAGATTATGGGAAATTAGAATATATGCTAAGCCCATCTGTTGTTGTAAGTCTAATAACAGGTTGATCATTTGTGAACGTAATGATGGATCTAGTGATGCTAATGCTTCATCGAGTATTATCACTTGCGGTTGTAATATAATAGCCCTAGCAAGTGAAATTCGCTGCTTTTGACCACCAGAGAACATATGAGGGTAAAAGTTCATATGATCGCCTAACAAGCCTACTTTTTGTAATGTGGTCCGAATAAGCTCTTTTCGTTTTAATTCATCAAATGGTGTGTTGAGTTTTAATGGTTCATCGAGCAATTGTAAAATAGTTAAGCTTGGGTTTAACGTCGTGCCTGAATCTTGGAATATCATCCTAATATGTTGGCATCTTTGCTTATAGCTGCCAGTTTCTAATAGTTGACCATTTAAATATATGCTGCCGCTACTTGCGGGCTCTGCGCCAACTAATAACTTCGCTAAAGTTGATTTTCCCGAGCCGGTCTCACCGATAATAGCTAAGGTTTGATGTGTTTTTACACTAAAAGAAATTGGCGATAAAACGGTGGTTGTTTTTTTATTCAACCAATAGTTTTTATGTCGATATGATTTACTGAGGTTTTTCACTTCAAGTAGCTCTGTCATATCAGCATACTCCCTTTATTATTTTTTTAGGGGGACTTTTAACGGGTATAAGGGGGAAATGGCAACTTACTTTATGGCCATGAAAATTAGTGACTAAGGGGGCTTTTACACAAGCTTGTTGCGCTCTAGGACACCGTGGGCCTAAACGACAGCCAATAGGTAAATGTTGTAAAATAGGAATACTGCCAGGTAGTGTCTTTAATCGAGATTTTGCCGGTAAATGTAAATTGGCACTGGGGCTGCTATCAACTAATGCTCGGGTATACGGGTGTAATGGCTTATTAAATATTTGTGCTGTTGTACCTGCTTCAACAAATTGGCCACTATACATTACCGTGATGGTATTGGTCCAATGGGTTATATTTTCTAAATCATGGCTGATCAATAAGATAGACATGTTTTTTAATTGGTTTAAACTGGCTAATAACCTAAATATTTGTTCTTGATTGGTATTTTCCATTGCCGCGGTTGGCTCATCTGCAATTAAGAGTATAGGTCTTCCTGCTAAAGCTATTGCTATCATTACCCGTTGGCATAATGCTTCAGTTAACTGATGTGGGTAACTTGTAAGGCAAACTGTATGGTTTTTTATACCGACTTTGTGTAACAGTTTAATAGCAGCAGCTTGACGTTGTTGTTTTCTCTGCCAAAAAAAACCTGATAACTGGCCACTATCAATGGCTTCTGTTAACTGTTCTCCAATCACTGTTGTGGGATCTAAACAGGCCATAGGCTCTTGAAATATCATAGCAATATCGCGAGAAAGTAGCACTTTGCGTTCTTCAATTGACAGGCGTAATAAATCGATGCCGCGCCAATGAAATCTATCAGCATGAACATGCCACTTATCATCTAGTACACCAACAAGTGCTTGTGCCAATAAGGACTTTCCTGAGCCAGACTCGCCCACTAAACCACGTACTTCACCTTCTTTCATCGATAAACTGACTTTATCAACGGCAAGTATATTTTGCTCATTATGGACGAACTCAATCGATAGGTTTCTAATATCAAGTAAATTCATTAGCGTTCCTTGCGCAGCTTAAGCGCATGACGAATACCTTCACCGACAAGGTTGGTTGCCACCACGGCAAATAAAATAGCTAAACCAGGTAAGTAAACTGTCCATGGGGCGATATAAAATAAATCTAAACCATTAGCTAAGGTTGCACCCCATTCAGGTAATGGAATTTGTGCGCCTAAACCTAAAAATCCTAACGTGGCAATGTCTAAAATAGCAGCAGATTGCGCTAAGGTTGCTTGCCCCATGATTCTGTCGGTAATGTTAGGAAATATTGAATAATACAAAATTCTAAATGGACTTGCTCCGTCTAGCCTTGAGGCGAGTACATAATCTTTACGAGACTCTTCCTTTACCGCATAGCGAGTAATATGAATAAATTGCGGGATCAGTACTAGCACAACTGCCCATACAGTGTTATCTATGCCAGGGCCAAGGATGGCGACTATAATAATGGCCAGTAGTAAAGACGGAATAGATAAAATCACATCGAGGAAATGATTAAGAAAGCTTGATTTAAGGCCTGACGTTAACGCTGACAATGAACCAATTATCACCCCAATGACCAGTGAAATAATGACCACAATAAAGCTAAGGCCAAAAGTTAGTGACGTACCATACATTAAGCGCGATAACATATCTCGACCTAATTCATCAGTACCTAATAGATAGCTGACATTACCATCAACATGCCATGCTGGTGGCAGTAATAACATATCGAATTGCCCTTCAACAGGCGAGTGAGGGGCTAAAAGTGGTCCGAAAATAGCGAGTACTATCAGAAATATAAAACAGCTAAACCCCACCATAGCAACAGGAGTTTTGCGAAAAATCAACCAAAGTTGCATAAAAGGAGAAGGAAAAATTTCCTCTAAATATATTTTATCGCGCGCCATATTTATTTCCTCTCGCCAGTGGATTTAATGCGGCATAAATAAAGTCAGTTAGAATGTGCACTACAAAAATAAAGCATGACAAAACTAATAGGCCACTTTGAATAGCGGTATAGTCCCTTTGATAAATACTTTCTATCAGCCAACGGCCTATTCCCGGCCAGCTAAAAATTACTTCGGTGACCATAGCAATGGTAACTAAGTTCGCAAATTGTAAACCAACATGGCGAATGATTTTAATTAATGAATTTCTGATGGCGTGGCGAAAAATAATTTGTTGAAAAGTTAAACCTTTGGCGCTAGCGGCACGAATATAGCTTGTGTCTAATACTTCGATCATTGATGTTCGGGCTAAACGAATAAAAATAGTCGCCGGGGTTACTGCAATAACACAAGCGGGGAGAATAATGTGGGTGCTAGCATCACTAAAAGCTTGCCACTTATAAGGGCTGTCACTGAGTAGGATGTCAATAAACTGAATACCTGTTACTGGCTCTATTTCGAATAATAAACTGATCTGCCCAGCAGAAGGGAACCAGCCTAAGCTAATAGAGAAAGTTAAAATAGCCAATAATCCTAACCAAAATACCGGTATTGAATAACCTAGCATTGATATGGACAAAATTAAATTATCAGTTATTTTATTATGCTTTATTGCCGCAATAAAGCCTAATGGAATACCAATAAGCATAGCGATGAACAGGGCAACTAAACTGAGTTCAATAGTAGCAGGGAGTAAATTAACTATTTCAGCACTAATATCTGATTGGCTTGCCATTGATAACCCTAAGTCACCGTTGATTATATGGCTGAGATAAGCAAGGTATTGCCAGAAAATATTACGGTGAGTTTGATAAGCATTATTTAGCTCAACAAGTTGACTGGGTGTAGCATTGATAGCACCGGTTAAATTAATTATTGCCTCGCCTGGAAATAAAAAATTTACGCTAAATGACAGTAGGGTCAACAATAACATGGTAAAAATAAACAGGCTTAATCGGCGTAAGGTAAAAACAAACATAATTAATTTACACCTGTATTACGGGCGGGGGGATTTTCATCTAAACTACGCTGTTTTGCCGCAGTATGTTTATTGGTTAACTTGCGTTTGCTTACTTGATAAAAATTGATACCACCAAATGGTGCTAGAATATCACCTATTACATCGTTACTACGGGCTTGATAACGTTTTGAGTGCGCAATTGGGATCAAGGGTACTTCTTCTGTAAGTATAGCCATAGCTTGAGCATAGTACTTTTTTCTTTGGTTAATATTTGTTGTTTGCAATGCTTTTTTTATAATAACATCATATTCTTGATTACACCAAAAGGTGCTATTACTACCGGTATGTGCAGCAGCGCAACTTAACATCGGTGTGAAAAAATTATCAGGATCAGGGTGATCGGCAGACCAACCTAATAAAAAAGTGTGATGCTCACCACGTTTCAAGCGTTGTAAAAAAGTGTTCCATTCATAACTAATTATATTAACTTTTATATTTATTTTATTTAAGTCACTTTGAATGAGCTTAGCCATAGTGATGGCATTCGGATTATAAGGCCTTTGAATTGGCATCGCCCATAAATCCATAGTAAAGCCCTCTGTGTAGCCAGCAAGAGCTAGCAGTTTTTTTGCTAATACAAGGTTAAATTCTTGCTCAGTAATACTGTCATCAAAAGCCCATGATGTTTTGGGTAATAATGAATTAGCCATTTCAGCTTTTCCTTGATATACCGCTTCAAGCAAGGTTTTTTTGTTAATCGCGTAACGGATTGCTTGTCTAACTAACTTATTATCAAACGGGGCTTTACTGACATTAAAACCAAAATAGCCAACGTTTAATGCCGTTACTGCTTCTAATGATAAATCTTTACGCTGCGTTATTTTTTCATGAGCGATAGGGTAAGCAACGACATCACACTCATTTGCCAGTAGTTTGGTTAATCTACCGGTATTACTGGGGGTGATATCAAATACTAGTTGTTCAATTTTTGCAGGCTCTCGCCAGTACTTTTCATGGCGATAAAAGCGTATTAATGATCCAACGCGATATTCTTTTAACTTAAAAGGCCCGGTTCCTATTGGATGGGTGTCTATATCTGATTTGGCCTTTTGTTTAGTTAATTGTGCGGCATATTCAGCAGATAAAATCACCATAAAATCGGTAGCAAGGTTCGCTAGGAATGAAGTATCGGCGTGAGATAAATGAAATCGTATAGTGTAATCATTAATTTTTTCTATATTGTCAATTAAATCACTAAAGCCCACATTTTGAAAAAAAGGATAATTTCCGCCAGAGACTAAGTGATAGGGGTGCTCAGTATCTAAGGCTCTGTTGAAGCTGAAAATTACGTCATCAGCATTTAATAGCCTACTTGGGGTAAAATAGTCGGTGTGATGAAAAGCAACATTTTTACGTAAATAAAAAGTTATTTTTTTACCATCACGGGTAACATGCCAAGACTTTGCCAGGGCAGGGCTTAATTTATTTTCATCGCCTTGATAAGAAATCAACCTATCGTATAGCTGGTTTGAAGTAGCATCTATGGTGGTACCAGAAGTGACCAGTTGCGGATTAAAGGTTTCTGGTGAGCCCTCTGCACAGTAAATAACACTGCGTTCACTTAATGATAGTATACCTTCTTCATTGCACGCGGTTAACAGTAATAAGCTAAGTAGCCCTGTCGTAATAAAGTTAAAATAATTCATCAGCAATACCACCATCAAGTAAATTATATTTCTTTAAGTAACCTCTCAGTTGATGATAGGTAAGTTCAAGTGCTTGGGCGGTTTTTTTTTGATTGTATTGGCAATGTGCTAACGCTGATTTAATCAATTCAATTTCATAGTTTTGTGACAACGATTTTAGTGATTGTGGGAAAACTGTGCTAATAGCAGCAAGTGGTATAGTTGTTTCTTTGATATCTTTATTATCAGCGAGGTCGCTTGTTAATGCCTCTGCTTGTTGAATACTCTTCTTCGCGGAAGGTATCGCAGTAGTTGCTTGTATCTGCATTCTATCAAATGTTCTAATAAGCTGGGTTGGCCTAAAAGGTGATTCAAAAGGGTCAATAATTAAGTCATGCACAGGTAAGTGAGGATTATTGCAGCGATAAACACTGCGTTCGATTACATTTTTTAATTCTCGAATATTCCCCGGCCAAGCGTATGCTAGCATTGTCCGTTTAGCTTGCTCAGTGAAACCGCTAAACAGCTCGAACTCTAATTCTCTGGCCATATTTATAGCAAAATGTTCTGCTAGCATAAGAATGTCGTCAAGGCGCTCTCTTAATGGCGGTAAAGTAATAACATCAAATGCTAAGCGGTCAAGTAAATCAGCTCTAAATTGCCCTGAAGCGGCTAAGGTTGGTAAATCTTCATTGGTTGCTGCGACTATACGTACATCGGTAGTAATCGTACGTGAGCCGCCAACGCGTTCAAATTCACCGTACTCAACAACACGTAATAACTTTTCTTGAATTAATCCAGACGTATTAGCAATTTCATCTAAAAAAAGTGTGCCATTGTCTGCGCGTTCAAATCGGCCTTCGTGGCGTTTATTCGCACCAGTAAAGGCACCTGAGTCATAACCAAAGAGTTCTGTTTCAAGTAAATTTTCATTAAGTGCCGCACAATTAAGCTTTAAATAACTTTGTTGCCAACGTTTGGATAAGTAGTGTAAACGCGCAGCAACTAATTCTTTACCTGTGCCGCGTTCGCCAATAATTAATACTGGCTTACTTAATGGTGCAATTTGTGATATTTGCTCTAATACTTCTAAAAAGCTGTTAGATTGACCAAGAAGATTATCTTGTTTATTAAAGCGCGCCATGGCTTGACCTAATGATGATACCAGTTTAATTTACTTCCAATGCTGAAATAACTAAATAGACTTGCTATTAGTTAAATTCACTAACAAATAGTGTATTTTATTAATCGACTATATAATAGTGTTTTTTAAATATTTAAAAAACTCAATAAAAACATATTGTTAACTGTTCTTGTCACCTTGGCGTAAAACATGAATAGTATAGACTATAAATTTAACAGGAAATTTATAGTTGTTTTTATTATATTTGAATGAAATATCATTAATTTGAACAATAAGTAAGAGCGTTAATTAAAAAATAAGAGGAAGTTGTTATGGGTATTTTTTCAAGGTTTACCGATATTATTAATTCTAATATTAATAATTTATTAGATAAAGCTGAAGATCCGGCCAAAATGGTGCGTTTGATTATTCAAGAAATGGAAGATACTTTAGTTGAGGTGCGTTCAAGTTCAGCTAAAACTTTAGCAGATAAAAAAGAACTAACTCGTCGTGCGACTCGTTTTGAAAGTGAAGCGCAGCAATGGCAAGAAAAAGCGGAGTTAGCATTAAGTAAAGATCGGGAAGATCTAGCGCGTGCTGCCTTAGTCGAAAAGAAGAAAAGTAGCGAAAATGCACAAACATTGTTGCAAGAGTTAATGCATATTGAAGAGCATATCATTAAGCTTCAGGATGAAATTTCACAATTACAAGATAAGTTAGCCGATGCAAAAGCACGACAAAAAGCAATTATTATGCGAGAGAAAACAGTTAACTCTCGCTTAAAGGTTAAGAAAAATATTGATAGCAACAAAGTTAACGATGCCTTAAGTCGTTTTGATCGTTATGAACGAAAAATTGATGATATTGAAGGGCAAGTTGAATCGTATGATTTAGGGCGGAAATCGTTAGCGGATGAAATTGCTGAACTTGAAGCAGACGAAGAAGTAGATGATGAATTAGCTTCATTGAAAGCAAAAATGAACAAAAAATAGCATTAAGTTACGAGTTACTAGTTTCGAATAGCTATTGCAGAGCTGCGAGTTTTTCAGGTTGTTGGTTAAGTTTAGCGCTCAGTATCGAAGAAAAAATTAAGGGGAATACCGTGGAAGAGATCATTATGGCACCTGTCATTATTTTTTTGGTCATCGTTGCGCCAATATGGTTAGTGCTACATTACCGTAGTAAAGGGCAGACTAACCAAGGGCTTAGTGAAGAGGAATATATTCAGTTATCTGATTTATCAGAAATGGCAGACAAAATGGCCGATCGTATTAAAACCCTTGAAGCTATTTTAGATGTGGAGACGCCAAGTTGGAGGAATAAGTTATGATTAAGCGCCGCGGTGAGTTATATCGTAATCCAAGCAAAGGTAAAATAGCGGGAGTTTGTTCTGGTATCGCTGATTACTTTGGTTGGGAAGCTTGGTTAGTAAGGATTTTGGTGGTGTCAGCTGTCTTGTTTGGTATGCCTTTTTTAATGTTCGCTTATCTTGCCGCTTGGTTTATTCTTGATAAAAACCCTAAAGAACAGGCTAAGTACAGTAAATATTACCAAGGTGGAGCATCAAAGTACTCACATGGTGAAAGGGTGAGTAAGCATGATGAATACGAACCTGTGCATGAATCGATAAAAGTTAAGGCTAGGGTGTGGCAATCAGGTGAACCACCTAAGCAGGCTTTTCACGATATTCGCCGTAAATATTCTTTGCTAGAGAAACAGCTACAAGCGATTGAACAATATGTAACATCATCAGAATTTACGGTGGCAAGAGAGATAAATAAATTGTGATAATTTACGAGTATAGAGTTATGAGTTTAAAGTAAGGCTATTATTTCTTAAAAAAAATCATTACCATCAAACTATTCAATTATTAAGCTCTTTAAAATTCAGTTAAACAAAAGCATGGCAATCATTAAAAAAAATCGCTTAGATAAACTTAAAAATAAAGCCAGTGAATTATTAAACCGTAGCCTAGATCAACATATTAATTTAGCCGTTACTGGGTTAAGTCGTAGTGGTAAAACTGCATTTATCACCTCACTTGTTAACCAATTAATCAATGAAGGTAACGGTAGTAAATTAAGTTTTTTTGATCCCGTTCATCACGGTAATTTTATTGCGGCGAAAAGAGTTCCACAAAAAAACCTGTCTATTCCTCGTTTTGATTATGATAAAGCAATATCATCACTGACCAGTGAAAATCCCACCTGGCCTGAGCCTACTCATGGTATTAGTGAATTACGGTTAGCTATTCGTTATCAACCCAAAAAATCATTATTGAAATATGCCACTGATATGGCAACCTTAACCCTAGATATTACCGATTACCCAGGGGAGTGGTTACTTGATTTACCTATGCTCAAGCAAACTTATGAGCAGTGGTCAGAGCAAACACAAGCATTATTGTCAGCACCGCCACGTCATAAACTCTCTCAAGAGTTTTTAACTAAAGTGGCACAAATAGATCCCTTTGGCGCAGCGGATGAAGAATTATTAGCACAATTGTCCAAAGAATATACCGAGTTATTACATACCTTTCGTTATGAGTTGGGGTTATCGGTGATTCAACCGGGGCGATTTATTTTGCCTGCAGAGTTAGCTGGTGCGCCTATTTTAGAATTCTTTCCGTTTCCCAATTTCAATGAAATTGATGGCAACGATTATCAAAATGCTAGCGATGATAGTTTTATTGGTATGCTCAGATCTAGATATATTGAGTATAAAGAACAAGTAGTAAAAGTATTTTACCAACAACACTTTTTACGCTTTGATCGGCAAATTGTTTTAGCGGATTGTTTAACACCACTTAATGCTTGTTCAGACAATCGTGGCTCAGAAAGCTTTGCCGATTTACAACTAGCCATTGATATGATTTTAGAAAGCTATAGCTATGGTAAGTCAGGTTTATTTTCACGGTTATTCTCACCAAAAATTGATAAGTTATTATTTGCAGCGACCAAAGCAGATCATGTTACATCTGAGCAACATGCGCCAATGGTTTCTTTACTAAATCAACTTATATATCAAAGTAAACATAAGCTTAACTATGAAGCGATTGAAATGAAAACCCTCGCTATTGCTGCAGTGAAAAGTACTACATCGGGTAAAGCGCTGCACCAAGGGCAAAAGATCTCTGTTATTCAGGGCAATACTTTACCTAAAGGGCAAGAGTTGACCACAAAAGTTACGCTTTTTCCTGGTGCTGTTCCTGAAAAATTACCGGAAAAAGATTACTGGCAACAAAGTGCTTTTAATTTTATTAATTTTTTACCGATTACTGGGATGGCAAAATATCAGCCTTTACCCCATATTCGTATGGATCAGGTATTACAATTCTTATTGGCGGACAAAATGATATGAATAAAGGTAATAAAACAACCGATGTAAAAACCCACCAACAGCAAATACTGTTTGCTGATAATGAATTACTAAATGAGCAAGTTACGAATAAAAAAGTAAAGACCAGTCAAGATGACAAACAAGTGATATTTGATAATCAAGATTACTTACCAATAGATGAACAAAAAGAGCTACCGACACTAGTAAATGAACAAACATTAGCAAAAAATTTAGCGGCAATAAAATCTAAACCTCGTTGGTTATGGCGTATCGCGTTAACGTTACTTGTTGGGGTGATTGGTGTTGAAACGTTTGATTTTTTTGTCACTGGCTTTGTCAATTCGCCAATAATGACTAGTGTCTATGCCGTTATTTTATCTTGTTTAGTAATGCTTGCTTCTTCAAGCGTATTCGGTGAATGGTCAACCTTACGACAGTTTAAAGGCAGAGAAAAATTAAAACAGCAAGCTTGTGAGTTACTCTCACATAACTCGCGAACTAAAGAGCAAAATATTAGCGCACTGGATGTAAAAAACTTTTGTCAACAAATCAGTGAAAACTTACCTTGTGATCTTGTTTCAGAGCAAGAGCAAGCATGGCAAGATGCGCTAAATGCCCAATACAGTGACAGTGAGTTATTACAATTTTATTCGCGTGTAGTCCTCACTAAGGTAGATGAAAAAGCGATGGCTGAAATTGCCAAGTTTTCAACAGAAGCCGTGGTTTTGGTTGCTTTGAGTCCTGTAGCATTAATAGATATGTTGATTATTTTATCGCGTAATCTACGTATGATTAATAAAGTTGCGCTCTTGTATGGTATAAAACTAGGGTATTGGAGCAGAATAAAGCTGATCCGGCAGGTGTTTGTTAACATGGTTTATGCTGGTGCTAGTGAGCTTATTACTGATTTTGGCTCGGATATGATCGGTGCTGATTTACTCGGTAAGCTTTCTGGGCGTTTGGCCCAAGGATTAGGAGCGGGTATGTTAACGGCTCGTTTAGGTGTTAAAACTATGCAGTTATGCCGTCCTATTCCTTTTAAAGATAAACCTAAGTTGGCTGATGTTCGAAAAGAGATGTTAAGTACCATCAAGGGTTTACTTAGTGGTAAAAGTTAAAGTCTGCAAATATCCTTTTGTTAGGCTTTTTTATTGTAAAAATTAGTTTACAATAGCTTTTTTATTTGAGCTACTCGATAAAAGGGCTTCTTGCATGCGTTTGGAAATTACTTGTCATGATCGTGTTGGTATGGGGCAAAAAATATTAGGTATTTTTGTTGAACACGGTATAAATGTTCGTGGTATTGAATTTAAACAATCCGGCAGGATTTTCATCAATACTCCAGATTTAGAATTCACTGATCTACAAACTTTTATGCCTCAATTACGTTTACTTGAAGGTGTTGATGATGTAAGAACTGCGCCTTATATGCCCTCTGAACGTGAGCGTAATGAATTGGTTACGTTAATTAAAACCTTTCCAGATCCTTTTATTTCTCTTGATGTTAAAGGTAATATTCGTATTGTTAATAATATCGCCTCTTCAATTATGGGATGTAATGAAGAAACAGTTAAAGGTCAGCATATTAGTCAATGGCTTAAAGGCTTTAACTTTACTCGTTGGTTAGATAATGCCGAGGTATTCGCGCAAACCCGTCGTTTAAAATTTCAAGGGGAAGATTTCGTTGCCGATATTATGCCTATTCATGTTGCCAAAGAGAGCGATGAAACCGTAGGAAAAAATAAATATATATTGGCTGGCGCTGTGCTTATTCTTAAATCTGAAGCGCGACTAGGCCAGCAAATAAATGCCTTTAAAGAGCCAAATAAAAATACTTTTTCAGGTATACAAGCTAGCAGTAGTGGTATGCGTAAAGTTATTCGTGAAGCTAAACGTATGTCTCAACTTGATGCATCTATTTTGATTATAGGTGAAACCGGCACAGGTAAAGAACTATTAGCTCGCGCATGTCATGCCGCGAGTGAACGAGCAGAACAACCCTTTATGACACTTAATTGTGCCGCTTTACCTGATGATGTTGCTGAATCCGAATTGTTTGGCGTTGGTGAGAAAGATCATGAAGAAAGTAAACGAGGCATTTTTGAGCTTGCCGATGGTGGTAGTGTTTTTCTTGATGAAGTAGGTGAGATGTCAACTAAACTTCAAAGTAAACTGTTACGTGTTATTCAAAATGGTAGCTTTAGACGAGTTGACTCAGAAAAAGAAGTTACGGTAAATGTACGTATTATTAGTTCAACAAACAAAGACTTACTTAATTTAGTGGCTATTGGTGAATTTAGAGAAGATCTCTATTATCGCTTGAATGTGTTTGGTTTAAATATTCCGCCATTAAGAGAACGTCGCAATGATATTCTACCATTAACTGAATTTTTTATCGTTCATGCGGGGCAGAAAATCGGTCGTTCAAATTTAAAACTAACACCAGAATGTCGTGACTTTATTGAGCATTATCCATGGCCAGGGAATGTCAGGCAATTAGAAAATGTTTTAATAAGGTCTGTTTCATTGCTTGAAGGAGATGAAATTGAAATAGAACATTTACAGCTTCCTGCTTATACTCGTGAACATGGTTATTTAGAGCAAGAGTTTGAAGGAACTTTAGATGCGGCCGTTAAAAACTTTGAAGCTGATTTATTACGCAAGCTTTATCCTGCCTACCCAAGTACTAGACAATTAGCAAAAAAACTTGGTTTAAGCCATACCGCTATCGCGAACAAATTGCGAGAGTATGATATTAATAAAAAAACTATCAAAATCTAGCTAGTACCTATCCTTTTTCTGCATGGCTTATTGAATGTTCAAAAAGCCAATTGGCGCACATCCACGGGCTATAACTTCCTTTAAACTGAATCATTGAGCTTAAATAAAACTTATTTTTAATGATTTTATCAGTGGAAAAAATGATGTAAAGAATTTTTTCCACCACTACATCCTTTCTCTTTTCTGATTACTTGAGGCTTGAAGCTAAACCCGTAGAATTAGTGGCATAACTTATAAAATATAAAGGTCACTTATGAAATTAGCTACTCTTAAAAATAATACGCGTGATGGTCAATTGGTCGTTGTTAATAGAACGCTTGATAAAGCGGTTGTTGTCGCTGATATTGCCCTAACGCTTCAAGATGCATTAGATGATTGGCAAGCTATTTCACCTAAACTAGAGATTGTTTATACAGCACTTAATAAGGGTGAAATTAGCAATGCTATTGCTTTTGAGCAAGCACAATGTGAGTCACCGCTACCTAGAGCTTATCAGTGGGCAGATGGTAGCGCTTATGTGAACCATGTTGAGCTAGTACGTAAAGCGCGTAATGTAGAGATGCCAGATACTTTCTGGACTGAACCTTTAATGTATCAAGGTGGCTCAGATGCTTTTATTGGTCCACGCGATGAAATAAAGGTTGCATCGGAAAGCTTTGGTATTGATTTTGAATCAGAAGTTGCGGTAATAACGGATGATGTGCCAATGGGGGCATCAGTAGAGCAAACTGCACAGCATATTAAATTATTAATGCTAGTTAATGATGTCTCATTACGTAACTTAATTCCCGGAGAGTTAGCGAAAGGTTTTGGATTTTTTGGCTCAAAGCCATCTAGTGCCTTTTCTCCTGTTGCTATTACACCTGATGAACTAGGGCAGGCGTGGGATGGTGCGAAATTACATTTACCACTCACTACTCACTTAAATAATGACTTGTTCGGTCAGCCAAGTTGTGGTGTTGATATGACCTTTGATTTTCCAACTATTGTGGCTCATGCAGCAAAAACACGCCCATTATCAGCGGGCTGTATTGTTGGCTCTGGTACTATTTCAAACTATGATCGCTCTGCCGGCTCAAGTTGTTTGGCTGAAAAACGTATGTTAGAAATAATTGCTGATGGTAAGCCAAGTACTGAATTTATGAAGTTTGGCGATTGCGTACGCATTGAAATGTTTGATAAAAATGGCAACAGTATTTTTGGCGCGATAGAGCAGACAGTGGTTGAATACAAAAGCTAACATGATGACAATTCCCCCTCCTTTAAGGGCCGGGGATTATATTTTTGATGGCTGCCATTTTGGTATTCTCTTTATCTAAAATTTTATGCGCTAGTCTCTTAGGGTAAACTTCTAAAAAGGGGCTGTAGCTGAAATGTACAATTCAATAATGTTATGGGATTAATATGAAGCTTTATGGTTATTGGCGTTCAACTGCCGCTTACAGAGTGCGTATTGCGTTACATCTTAAAGGTATTCGTTTTGACAGTGTTTCAGTACACTTAGTTGCAAATGGTGGTGAGCAACATCATGAAAATTATGTCGCCATCAATCCAAATCATTTAGTGCCAACCTTAATTGATGGCGATTTTTCACTGCATCAATCATTGGCAATTATTGACTATTTAGAAGCAAAAGAATTAGGTTTGTCTTTATATCCAGATAATGTGCAAGCTCGCGCTAAAGTACAGGCATTGGCATTAGATATCGCTTGTGAAATTCACCCACTAAATAACTTACGTGTTCAGCAGTATTTAGCCACAGAGCTTAAGTTAAAAAATGAAGCTAAAGCAGCATGGGTAGATCATTGGATGGCCCTAGGATTTAGTGCCATTGAAAAACAACTCGTGCAAAGTGCTGGCTGTTATTGTTTCCAAGATAAAATAACCGTCGCTGATATTTGTTTGGTCGCACAAGTTTATAATGCGACGCGCTTTAATGTTGATATGAGCGCCTATCCTTGTATTAACCAAGTGGTGGATAATTGTAATAAGCTTGCCGCTTTTCAGTTAGCATTGCCTGAAAATCAAGAAGATGCACAGACATAAAAGACTTTGAGCAACTATTTGAATAATGACGGCTAAATAGGTATAGAAACAGGCATAAAAAAGAGATCGTTATGATCTCTTTTTTATTGCGGAGTTGTTAGTTGATTGCTTAATGCAATATTCTTGCGCGGATAGTACCATCAATTGCTTTTAATGCTTTAAGTGCTTGGGCACTATCAGCAGACTCAATATCAATAACCACATAACCAATTTTATCATCAGTTTGTAAATACTGAGCCGCAATGTTAATACTATGCTCAGCAAATGCCTGGTTAATTTTCGTCAATACACCCGGTTGATTGTGGTGAATGTGTAATAACCGACTGGCATTAACGTGCTGTGGTAGTGATACTTCTGGAAAGTTAACCGCGGATAAGCTTGAGCCATTGTCTGAATATTTGGCTAATTTACTTGCTACTTCTAAACCAATGTTTTCCTGGGCTTCTTTAGTACTTCCGCCAATATGTGGTGTTAAAATTACATTATCAAAACCACGCAACGGTGATACAAACTCATCATCATTACCCTTTGGTTCAACAGGGAATACGTCGATGGCAGCGCCAGCTACTTTTTTCTGAGTTAACGCTTCTGCTAAGGCATCAATGTCAACAACAGTGCCACGCGAAGCATTAATAAATATTGCCCCAGGTTTCATGGCTTCAAATTGAGCAGCGCCAATCATGTATCGTGTATGCGGTGTTTCCGGCACGTGCAAACTCACTACATCGGCTTCGCCAAGTAAAGTATTTAATGAGTCAGCTTGACTAGCATTACCTAAAGGTAGCTTGGTTTCAATATCATAAAAACGTACACGCATGCCTAATGTTTCAGCCAAAATACCAAGTTGGGTACCAATGTGACCGTAACCAATAATACCTAAGGTTTTACCGCGAGCTTCTACTGAGCCTACTGCTGATTTAAGCCATTCTCCACGGTGTGCTTTAGCACTTTTTTCAGGAATACCACGAAGTAATAATAAGGTTTCACCTAGTACTAACTCTGCTACTGAGCGAGTATTTGAAAACGGCGCATTGAAAACAGGAATACCTAGTTTCTGTGCTGCAATGGTATCAACTTGGTTGGTGCCAATACAAAAACAGCCAATAGCCACTAGTTTTTTAGCATGGCTTAATACTTCAGCATTTAATTGAGTACGCGAGCGAATACCAACAAAGTGTACACTGGCAATTTTTTCAATTAAATCGGACTCATTTAGTGAGGTTTTAATATACTCTATATTCGAATAGCCTTTTGCTTTAAGCTCTTCAAGGGCACTTTGATGCACACCTTCAAGTAATAAAATTTTAATTTTGTCTTTTGCTAATGAATTTTTATTTGTGGTCATAAGGGGTCGCTTCGCTTGTTAAGTTGGCACTTATATTTTTGAATACGTAAATCATAGCCAGGTTTTAACAAAAACCAATTCCGTTTAGATGGCTAGATATCTATAATTCAAATAAGATAGCATATAGTGTATAAACTCTAAAGTAGTTATTTAGCCTAAATGGATAAAAACTCAAGCTAGTTAGATGAATATACACAGGTATACCCATGTTACCTCAATATGCCGGATTCAGCTGGAATTAGAAACGTCTTTAGGCAAGGTATTGATTGAAGAGAATGGTTGTTCCCTTGTCGAAATCAATAACGTAGCATAAAACGTTTCTAAACCAGCCCTACGGGGATGTCTGAGCAATCCATAGTCTTCGTTGCATCTATTTTTAATGGAACAACCATTAATAAAAAGATGCGCCTTGCTCATGAATCGCTCAGTCATCCTGAAACTCGTATCTTGAAGTATCATGGGTATATATGTTTTTTAATTATATTTGTTCACTATTCTATTATACGTACACCGGATTCTGTTCCTAAAATCAAGATATCAGCGCCACGCTGAGCAAATAAACCGTTAGTGACTACGCCAACAATAGCATTGATATCTGCTTCTAATTTTTTAGGGTCTACAATGGATAAGTTATGAACATCCAAAATAACATTACCATTATCGGTAATGACACCTTGACGATATTCAGGATCACCGCCGAGTTTAACTAGTTCACGAGCAACATAGCTACGCGCCATAGGAATAACTTCAACAGGTAGTGGGAAGTCACCTAATAGTGTAACTTGCTTAGAGTCATCAGCAATACAGATAAATCTTTTGGCAACCGCGGCAACAATTTTTTCACGGGTTAGCGCCGCGCCGCCACCTTTGATCATGCTCATATGCTTAGTTATTTCATCGGCACCATCTACATAAACGTCTAAAACATCAACATTGTTTAAATCAAATACTTCAATACCATGGGCTTTCAAGCGTTTACTAGACTCTTCGGAGCTAGAAACCGCACCTTCAATGTTATTTTTTATGGTCGCTAAGGCATCAATAAAATAATTTACGGTTGAGCCAGTACCTACGCCGACAATGGTGTCATTTTTAATGAATTCTAATGCTTTAATTGCTGCTGCTTTTTTCATTTCGTCTTGAGTCATTGGGGTGCCTTACAGAGTATTATTTATGACGTTAATGCTGTGGATTATAGCAGTAGCGTTTTAAAAAAACATTAAGTGTTATCCCAATGGCTTGCAATTTATGCTGCGTGTAGGGGTGATTATTTTTGGTAGTGGGATGTCCCAAGTTTCATCAGGCACTTTGGTGATTTGTTGACAATCGTGCGCCACGCCAATAATGACAGGGCTACATTGGTTATCTTGGGCAGACTCTTTATTTTGAAGGTAATGTTCATACCAGTTAGCCAAGGTTCTATCATAATAACCGCCACCCATGCCAATTCTGGCGCCAGTACTATCAAAGGCAACTAAAGGCGTTAATATAATATCTAATTGTTGCATCGGTTTGATATATCTAACGTCTAGCTTAGGCTCGGCAATGTTATACCGATTGATAACCATAGTTGAGTTATGCTCGTAACGTAAAAATAACAAATGTCCTTTAGCAAAAGGATGAACAACGGGTAAATAGATATGTTTATTTTGCTGCCAACACCAACGAATAAATGGCTGAAGATCTAATTCACCGTTGTTGGCTAAATATAAGGCAATGTGTTTGGCTTTTTTTACGACCACATCATTTGTTAATCTTAACAATAATGCTGCAGCGGCTTGTTTTTGGAAGGTGCTGGTGAGTGTCTTTCTTTTGCTGCGCAATATTTGTCGAATTGAGGTTCTTGATTGCTGCTTAGTAGCTATTAATAAAGGCTTGGTCATTTATGTTGCTCAATACAAAAATAAAGGTGGGAGTGTAGAACCCCCACCTAATGCTAAGCAAGTACTAATTAAGCATTACTAGTTGATGTAGTAGGGTTGTTAGTTAATTCTTCATCTTCTGATAAATTTTCCCAAAATCTAGATTTAAAACCAAGCATTAAAATAATCAAACCGATACCAATACTAAATAAACTAATTTGAATATAGAGTGCAGGTATTTGAGAGACATTATTTGGATCATAATTACCGGCTAATAAACCAGAGATGATATTGCCAATGGAGTAGGTCAAAACAAAAATCCCCATCATTTGTCCGGCAAAGCGTTTAGGAGATAATTTGCTCACCGCGCTTAATGCAACAGGGCTCAAACATAGCTCACCAACGGTATGTAAAAAATAGGTGGCTACTAACCAATAGGGGGCAACTTTCATTCCAGAAGCGGCATGTTGGGCAGCAAAGAACATAACAATGAAGCCACTTGCCATAATAATTAAACCAATAGCACATTTTATTCCATAAGATGGGCTAACAAGCCTCTTTCCTAAGTTAATCCATAACGCGGCAAAGAAAGGCGATAACAAGACGATGAAAAATGCGTTTAATGATTGGAACCAGCCTGTGGGTATTTCAAATGAACCAACAATGCGATCGGTATAATCGCGGGTAAATAGGTTCATCGAGGAGCCAGCTTGTTCAAAACCGGACCAAAAACAAGCGGAAGCGACACAAATAAGTAATAACGCGATTAATTTTTTCTTTTCAACCACCGACAATGAACTAAAGAAATAAATGGTTGCATAGTAAATAACGAAAATAGCAGAAAATGCGACCGCAACATATTGAGCAATGGTAACTGGTACTATGGTTAGTTTGCCTTGGAATATTAAGTACGTTACTAAAGCGACAATCGATAAAAATCCACAGATAATTGCCCAGCTAATTTTTTGTGCTGTTTTTGATAATGGGTAAACTGGTTTTGCGCCGATGCCATTAAGATTTGGGGTGGTGATCTTGTATTGAATCAGTCCAGCAGCCATACCGATGGCCGCAGCACCAAAGGCCCAATGCCAACCTTGATTTTCCATTAAATAACCGCAAACACCATAACCGATCACTGAACCGATATTAATGCCCATATAATAAATGGCGTAACCACTATCACGACGAATATCTTTATCGGAATATAACTGACCAACCATGGCTCCAATATTGGGTTTTAATAAGCCAGTGCCTAACACTACAAAGATCAAGCCAATGAAAAATGAATAATCGCTAGGGATAGCTAAAATTATATGGCCAACCATGATAATTATCCCGCCATACCATATGGCTTTCTGTCCACCAATTAACCTATCGGCAATCCAACCACCGGGAAGTCCCATAAAGTATACACAACCAGTGTATAGGCCATAAATTGCGGCGGCAGAGGCGACGGTTAAACTTAAGCCACCTTCTTGTAGGGTAGCCGTCATAAATAAAACAAGTAACATGCGCATGCCGTAGTAACTCATGCGCTCCCACATTTCGGTAAAAAAAAGTGTTTTAAGGCCTCGGGGCTGGCCAAAAAAGTCTTTTGTTGATGGTGTTGACATAAAAAATCTCCAGAAAGTAATTATATCGTGTTGATTTTATTATGGCTGACAGGTGTTTGCTCATAACGATATAGTGCTAAAATACATTTATAGACGAAGGTTATACCTGTGCTTGGGCGTAAAGGCAAGCTTGAATCGATAACAAGGTATTAACAAGTTTGTGTTATGTAGTGAAATCTTTCCTGTTAATAACAATAGCATCTCGAATTATCAAATAAATAATGTTTGCACTACTTTTGCAATTCATACGGTTCAGCTTTTTTAGCGGTGGCCGTGGTATCACTCTTTGGTAGTGAGTCTGATACTTCAGTGGTGATACTCCATAACCACGGATAGGTTGGTCAACGTCATGTAAAGCATTTATTAATATTTTACGGATGAAGCTTAAAGTTTTGCCAAGCTTTATCTTTTTTCTCAAAACAAATTCGGTCATGTAAACGACTTGCGCGGCCTTGCCAAAATTCAATATAGGTTGGTTTAACTCGCCAGCCCCCCCAAAATTTAGGGTGTGGTATTTCACCTTGCGCATATTTTTCATTAAAATGTGCCATGCGCTCTTTGAGTTGACTATCGTGTGTTAGTTTTTGGCTTTGTTTTGATGCCCAAGCACCAACTTGGCTACCTCTATCGCGGCTATGAAAGTAATCAGCTGACTCTTGCGGGGTTACTTTTTCAACTGTGCCTTCGATACGTATTTGTCTTTGTAATACATTCCAGTGAAATAACAAGGCTACTTTACTATTTTCAACTAATTCATGACTTTTTCGGCTACCGTAGTTAGTAAAAAACACAAAACCTTCATCATCGAAATTTTTTAATAACACCATACGTGAGCTTGGTTGGCCATCACTGCTACAACTACTGACTGACATAGCTTCAGGTAATAAAATTCCAGATTTGTTAGCGTCGTTAAACCACTGGTTAAAAAGTGCTAAGGGAGTCGCATCAGAAGAGATTTCAGGCAAAGGTAAAGCGATTCCTTGTCCAAAGGTAAACAAGCATCGAAGTTTTTCTAATAAGGTCATATTTTAATTCAGAATAAAAGCGTTAATACTGATGATGATTTTATCAGAGTTTACTAACAGAAAACTAATATAATCTTGGTTTTATTGGCAATAAATATTACCAATCAGCTGAATCATCGAGTAACTCTTTTAACCTTTTTCTCTCAATTAAATCATCAATTCGCTTTCTAGCGAGTAAGTTTTTTTGTGCTTGCTCTTGTGCCTGTTGTTCGGCAAGTTCACGAGATTCTATATCTATTTCTTGTTCAATAGTTTCTTCGCTTCCCTCAATATCGTCTAAAAACTCATCATCATTTATCATTAGCTTTACCCTAAAAAATGCGGTGATTAAATATCAACATAGGCAAGGAATAAAATATTTTCAATAAAACTTCGTACTTTCTTTTATTGAAATAGTAAATATTGAGGTAACATGGACCTATATATAGTTTTTTTAATAAAGTTATTATGCAAAAAAGTAAGTTTTTTCGATGGTTTTACCATTTTCAACAACAAGCGAAAGCGTTAAATGAACGACGTTTGATTGTGCTTGTTGGTGAGGATGAGTGGTCGCATTCCTTACTGCAAACAATTGTTCATTCTAACCATGGAAAAAAAAATAACGGTACAAAATCATGGTTGATTTATGGTAATAGTAAGCTCATTAAAGCGAATATTACTCCGAAACGTTTTCGAGATAGGCTTGGCACTGAAAGTGATTTTGTCGTTTTTACTGAGCAACAATTGACTGTGGATGCCTTTGCTGCGCTATCTGGTACTCTGGTTGCGGGTGGGGTTTTATTTATATTAATAAATGAGATGGCATTGGCTAAAAAAGGTAACTTCTTCAAGCGATTTTTTTCGTTAATTGATCATTATTCCGAGCATGTAATACTTGAACAGTCAGCGCTTACTTTTCCTACAAACGAGCAAGCTAGTGACACAAGTATAATACCCTCAGTAAATTCACCCAAACAAGCAGTATTGCCTTATGCTTGCGTAACTCAAGAGCAAGTTAGTGCTGTCGACGCCATCATTAAAGTTAGCAAAGGGAAAAGTAAGAGACCGCTAGTGTTAACTGCTGATAGGGGCAGAGGTAAATCATCGGCGTTAGCTATTGCTTGTGCCCAATTATTAGCTGCGGCTAAAAATGATAATAATTTGCATATTGTTATTACTGCAGCAGAGTTAAATTCAGTGCAAATTTTTTTCCGTCAATTAGCGGCAAGTTTGCCACAAGGCTATCAAGAAAGTAATAAATTTGTCGTGCTTAATGGTTTCGTTGAGTTTGTTGCGGTTGATCAGCTACTTAAGCTGCAACCTAAAGTTAGCCTAGTGTTAGTGGATGAGGCTGCAGCTATACCCGTGTATTTACTTGAGCAATTGTTATTTCATCACTCTCGTTTGGTATTTGCTAGTACTATTCATGGTTATGAAGGTGCAGGGCGCGGTTTTACTTTAAAGTTTCAACAAACCTTAGCTAGAAAGTTTCCACAATGGCGTAGTTTACATATAAATGAGCCTATTCGATGGCGAGCGGGAGATCCGCTTGAGCAATTAGTTTTTGATGCATGCTTATTAAATGCCGAATTACCGCGTCTGTGTAGCTATATTAAAGATATAAATGTAGAGCATAAAAAGGCGTCATTTGAGTTTATACATTTTAGCTCGACAGCATTAGTTGCCGATGAAAACTTACTCAGGCAAGTTTTTTCAGTGCTCGTTACTGCGCATTATCAAACTAAACCCAGTGATGTGCAGCTGTTATTGGACAACGAACAGGTGCAGCTTGTTTGTTTAATGGCGGTAAATGAAGGGCAACAACAAATTATTGCGGTCGCTTTATTGATGCATGAAGGCAATCACCATGGACAGGGTATTACAGAAGTAGAATTAACTGCGGTTAATCAAGCAAAAAGACGGTTAAGAAATAATTTTATTCCACAATCATTACTAACACAATGTGGTGTTGAGCAAGCATTTGATTATCATTATTTACGCGTGATGAGAATTGCTGTTCATCCGCAAGTTCAACAGCAGCAAATCGGATCATTATTTTTGATTGAAATAGCGACCTTTGCAAAAGCACAAAATGCTGATTTTTTAGCATCAAGTTTTGGTGCTACTAAGTCTTTACTGTCTTTTTGGCTAACAAATGGCTTTCAATTAGCACGTATTGGTTTTAGTAAAGACAAAGCGAGTGGTGAGCAGTCGGCATTAGTAATAAAGTCACTTTCTGAAAATTCTCAGCGGGTACTTACCACGATAAACACTGAGTTTTACCGATGTTTTGATTATTTATTAGTAGATGAATATAAATACTTAGCGCCCAATTTAGTGGCATTAATTCAACGGTATTGTCCGCAATCATCTTTAATAGCGTTAAGTTCACTTGATCACGCTAATATTGAAGCGTTTGCTTACGGGTATCGACAATACTCCAGTTGTGTTTTTAGTTTGCATTTATGGTTAAAGCAGCAATTGCGTAGCCAACATCTTAATGATGAGGTGCTATTTACCTTGATCAGTAGAATTATGCAAAAACATAGTGTCAGTAATGTTTGCGATACTTATCACTTTACCGGCAAAAAAGCACTGGAGCAGTTTTTAAAAGTAAGTGTTATCAGTGGCTTAACTGCAAATGGTTAGCTTGCCAGTGCCAATATTTTTGCATCAGTAAATAATCACAACGTTTTTGTCCACAAAAATCAATGTCATCGTGATGTAATAGCCTACTTAAGTAATAGTTGATCGTTTGAGCTAAGCCGCAGCTGGGATGATCTTTATAGGTTACTATTAATATGTTTAACCATGCTTCTAGTTGTAATAAATCGGTTGAAGGTTTTAGGCACATAAATGACTTTCCTTATTATCAATACTTGTTGCCAATAGGGCTTGCCAAATGACTTGTTTTGCCTTGGCATTCAAACATTTGCAATCTTCCCCATGCAGTAAGCCTGATTTGAGTAGTTGTTTTAGTACATGGCTAGATAGCTCAACTTGCACTTTACTGGCAGCTGTTTCAGTAGTAAACACATGCGTCATCATAATCACTTCCTTTTTGTAGTAGCTTACTTAACCCCTGGCTCATTAAAAATACAGGAGTTAAATATTTAACTGGCTTAATTCTATAATACCAATTGAAGTAATGAATGGACTCATTCATTATTTTATTTGGTATAACGATAAAATAAACTAATAAAAGATCAAATGCAAATGATAATTGTTATCATCTGATGAAATGTAATGTTATTTAACTTAAGTTTAGTACAATAAAGTTAAGGATAACTTCATCGAGATATTAATGCATGAGTGTTGCTATTTGTGTGCAAGAATTAACTAAGCAATATAAAGATGTCACTGCTGTTGATAATATTAGCTTTACCGTTGAGCAAGGTCATTGTTTGGGTTTATTAGGGCCCAATGGCGCCGGTAAAACTACTACAATAGAAATTATGGAAGGAATTATTTCGCCAACCGCGGGTCAAGTAATATATAAAGGTAAAGAGTTCCAAGGGAAAAAAGTTGATAAAAGTATCTCACAACAAATAGGTATTCAATTTCAGCATACCGCTTTGCAAGACTTTTTAACCGTTAAAGAAACCTTGAACTTATTTTCATCATTTTATCAACATACCTTAGCACAAGAACAAATTATTGAACTTTGCGGTTTAAAAGATTTTTTAAACCGTGATAACCGTTTACTTTCAGGTGGACAGAGGCAACGGTTATTATTGGCATTAGCATTAATTAATGATCCTGATATTATTTTTCTCGATGAACCCACTACCGGCTTAGATCCCCATGCTAGACGGAACTTTTGGCAATTAATTAAGAACATTAAAGCACAAAATAAAACTATTATTTTAACCACCCATTATATGGACGAAGCAGAGCAGCTTTGTGACGATATTGTCATTATGGATCAAGGTAAAATTATTGAAGCAGGAACACCCCATCAATTACTGAATAAACATTTTAATGAAGTATTTATTTATCTGCCGATAGCGCAGGTGCCGACAGTTCTAGTTGAGCAAAATCAATGGAAAAAACTCGCTGGTCGCATTGAAATAACTAGCCGTAATGTTGAGCAAACCTTAGTCTTATTAATGAACAATAAAGTGTCTTTAGCTGGTTTACATGTTAAATCAGCAAATTTGGATGACTTGTTTTTACATTTAACAGGTCACTCCTTAAGAGAATAAATACCTATGAATATAAAACGATTTTTTGCTGTTTTTAAAGCGCGTAATATCGAATTCTTCCGTGACAAATCATCATTGGGTTGGAACTTGTTTTTCCCTGTGTTGCTATTAGTGGGTTTCTCGTTTATTTTTTCTGGTGATGGTCGTTCTGCTTATAAAGTTGCTTGGGTGGATGAAATAAAAGGAACTCAAGATATAACGTCGCAGCAGCCTTTTAAAGCAACTCGCTTTATTGATTTTATTGACTATAAAGATATTGAAATTGCCAAAGGTAAGCTTAGTCGTCATGCCATCGATTTAATTATTGCTCATCACAGTATGCGTTATTGGGTTAATGATGAGTCGGCTAAAAGTTATTTAGTAGAAAAAATATTTAGTGATGAGCTTGAAGGTTATACTCGCTTGCAAACTAGTGGTAAAAAAATTCGCTATCTTGATTGGGTACTACCAGGCATATTAGGTATGAACATGATGTTTAGCTGCCTATTCGGTGTTGGTTATGTCATTGTGCGTTATAGAAAAAATGCGGTATTAAAACGTTTGAAAGCCACGCCATTATCGGCTTTTGAGTTTGTTTCTGCACAATTGTTTTCACGTTTGTTTATCGTTATGTTTATGTCCGTTATTGTCTATAGTGGTTGTAATCTACTATTTAACTTTTTTATGTTAGGTAGTTATTTTGATTTATTAATCATTGGTATGCTAGGTGCCTTTTGTTTAATCAGTTTAGGTTTATTAGTAGCTAGTCGTAGTAAAAGTGAAGAATTAATCGGCGGTTTACTCAATGTTACATCATGGCCAATGATGATGCTTTCAGGCGTATGGTTTAGTTTAGAAGGGGCACCACCAGCTTTAAAAGTGTTTGCCGACTTTTTACCGTTAACGCACTTAGTAGCAGGGGCCAGAGCAGTGATCACTGAAGGTGCGAGCTTGGTTGATATTAGTTATCACGTAAACTGTTTATTATTGATGAGTGCGATATTTTTATCTCTAGGTGCCTATCTTTTTAGTTGGAATACTGAGCGTTAATCGACAATAGGGAATAAATAAAATACACTAGTGGTCATACCTTTGCGAGTTTTTGATCGAGAATGTTTTATGTCTGTTGTAATTAGTGGTACAGGGTTATTTACCCCGTCAGAAAAAATTTCCAATGATGAGTTAGTTAGCTGTTTTAATCGTTATGTAGATAAGTTTAATGGTGAAAATGAGCAAGCTATTAATCAAGGTGAAGTAGCAGCATTATCGCACTCCAGTAGTGCTTTTATCGAAAAAGCCTCAGGCATTAAAAGTCGCTATGTGATGTCAAAAGCAGATATTTTAAATGTTGATGTAATGAAGCCAACCTTTGTTGAACGACCAAACGAAGCCTTGTCTATGCAGGCTGAAATAGGTGTTTCAGCGGCTAAACAAGCGATGGCTGCGGCAAATAAAACGGCCGCGGATATAGACCTAATTATTGTTGCTTGCGCTTATACCCAGCGCTCATACCCAGCAATGGCTATTGAAATACAACAAGCGTTAGGCTGTGATGGTTGGGCCTTTGATATGCTCGTTGCTTGCTCTGCTGCTACTTTTGGTATTATTAATGCGGCCAATGCAATTCGCAGTGGTACGGCAAAAACGGTATTAGTGATTAACCCAGAAATTTTATCTCCACAGATCAATTACCGTGACCGAGATAGCCACTTTATTTTTGGTGACGTTGCTACAGCTGCAATTATTGAAGATGAATTTACAGCGACAGGCGAACATGTTTTCAAAATAATTGCCGAGCAACCTATCACTCAATTTTCTAATAACATTCGTAGTAATATTGGTTACATGAATCAATGTAGTCCAGAAACGGCTAATGAAGTTGATAAATACTTTATTCAGCAAGGCCGTAAAGTCTTTAAAGAAGTATTGCCTATGGTCTCTAATTTAATTGCCAGTCAAATGGTCAAAGCTAATTTAGCTCCTGAAGATATCAAGCGACTTTATTTACACCAAGCCAATATTAATATGAATAACTTTATTGGTAAGAAGGTGTTAGGTCGAGAGCCGACGACTGATGAAGCGCCAATTATTTTAGATGAATATGCCAACACCAGCTCTGCTGGCTGTATTATTGCTTTACATAAGCACCATGATGGTTTGAATTCGGGTGATAAAGCAGTGCTTTGCTCTTTTGGTGCTGGTTACTCAGCCTGTTGTTTGATTCTAGAATACGTTTAGAATTAGGTAGCGAGTGACGAGTTATCAGTGATAACTCGTCACTTAATTTAATGGTGCTATGCAATGGGTTATTCAAAAAATTGGGCAAAAAACAATTTGATGTAATCCATTATTTTTGATAAAAAGCTGCCTTCATTCACTTCTTGTAACGTTACTAATGGGTATTGCGCAATATCTTCACCATCAAGTTGTAAGAATAACTTTCCTACCACAGTCCCTTTGGCTAAAGGCGCGGTAAGTTGCTGAGTTAATTCAAAGTTTGCTTTTAGGTTTTTACGCTGTCCGCGAGGAATAGTAATTGGCGTATCAAGTAAAATACCTAAATCTACTTGTTTTTTATCACCCATCCAAATGCGATTAGTAGCAAATTTTTCACCGGCTTTATAAGGGGTGAATGTTTCAAAAAAGCGGAAGCCATAATTAAGTAGTTTTTTACTTTCTACCTTGCGAGCTCGCTCGCTATCCGCCCCCATTACTACTGTGACTAAACGCATATCACCTTTAGTCGCTGAGGTAACTAAGCTATAACCAGCATTTGAAGTATGGCCAGTTTTCATACCGTCCACATTTAAGCTTTTATCCCATAACAAAGAGTTGCGGTTGTATTGTTTAATATTGTTATAAGTAAATGATTTTTGTTTATAAATAGCATACTCGTTTGGAACTTCACGGATAATAGCTGTGGCTAATGTTGCCATGTCGCGTGGGGTGGTCATATGAGAAGAGCTATCTAAACCGTGGCTGTTTTCAAAAAACGAGCTCGACATACCTAATTGTTCGGCATGGGCATTCATTAAATCGGCAAAAGCGCTTTCACTACCGGCAATATGTTCAGCCATGGCAACACAAGCATCATTACCTGAGGCAACAATAATACCTTGGTTTAATAGATTTACTGACACTTCGGTGCCTACTTCAATAAACATTTTTGATGATTCAGGAAAGTTTTTTGCCCAAGCATTTTCGCTGATCATTACCTGATCGGTATTTGATATGTTACCGTTTTCTAATTCTTTACCTATGATATAACTGGTCATCATTTTAGTTAAACTTGCTGGCGCTAATTGCATGTCAGCATTGCCCTCTGCGATTACCTTACCCGTGGTAAAATCGAGTAAAATAAAACCTTTGGCATTAATTTTTGGCGCATCAGGAATAATGGTAATTGCATGGCTAATGGATGAAAAAGCCAACGTTGAACCTAAGAGGGTTCTGGCGATAAACTTGATAAATGTACGTGCAGGTTTTTGTAATTTTAAAGGCATAATTTTAAAGACATAACTTTTAATAATGAGGTGAATAGGAAAAGTGGTTTTTACAAAACTAACAGAAAGTATATCATCTCTATTATGCTTGGCTATGGGGAATTAGAGATAATTGTAAAAACTATTTTCTATCTATGTTCAAATCAACATCAAGGTGAGTTTTAGCAATGTTAAAGGCCTCTTAAGTAGGCGTTTGGATAACTGCCTTGTTTTAGCTCTCGCAATAGTTTATTTATTACGGTGTTATCTAAAATAGGACCTATTTGAATGCGATAGATGTTATTTTCTTCAGGGTAGTTAACCGTTTGTGAATGCTTTGTTGATAAAAAACTGGCCGTTTTTATTGCTAAGTCAAGCTTACTCGTGGCAAAAACTTGAATGTAGTTTTTTGTCAGTGCTAAGGTTAATTGGCTATTCGTTACGGATTTTTTTCTGTTTACAACAATTGTTTGTTTACGTGGTTCTGTTTTATTGAAATTGGTGATGCTAGATATTTTTACTGTCGCAGTGCCGGTTTTTAGCATATCGAGCTTATAAGCGGCGCTGTAGGATAAATCAATAATACGTTTTTGATGAAAAGGGCCACGATCATTGACTCGAACGATTACTGATTTATTGTTAGCCAAATTAGTCACGGTTAAATAGGTAGGCAAGGGTAAGTTTTTATGGGCAGCGCTCATGGCGTACATATCATAAATTTCACCATTTGAGGTTAAATGGCCGTGAAATTTTCTCCCGTACCAAGAAGCGGTTCCTATTTCTTCAAAATTTTGGGCACCAGTTAACACTTGGTAATTAATACCACGTACTTGGTAGTTTTTGTTACCTCCTCGGCTATAAGCTTCTGCGCGTGGTGTAGCATCTTTTAATTCAGCTTGGTTGGGTAATCTACTTGGCGTGCTATCATTTGTATGTTGATAGCGACCAGAGCTACAGGCTGTTAGCAGGGTAAGTAAAATTAATAATAATAGCTTGCATAGTGTGTCCATAATTTCTCTTACTTATATATAATTTTATGGTAGTTAATGTCGCAGTTAGTGTTAATTTGAAGAGAGCGCGCAGAGTTGACGCGAGTCAATGAGCACGTTCGACAAAAATTCACTTACCATTAAATATGGAAGCGGCGGTGGGTACTAATGGCCATTAGCATGCCAAATCCGGCGAGTAATGTCACCATTGATGTACCGCCATAACTCACTAAGGGTAAAGGTAGGCCAACAACAGGTAATATACCTGATACCATGCCGATATTTACAAAGACATAAACGAAAAAGGTTAAGGTAATACTACCTGCTAATAACTTGGTGAAGGCGTGTTGGGCGTTAACTGCAATCCATAAGCCGCGCATCACTATAAACAGGTATACGCTAAGTAAAACCCCGACCCCTATCAAGCCAAATTCTTCACTAAATACCGCAAAAATAAAGTCAGTATGACGCTCAGGCAGAAACTCTAATTGCGATTGTGTTCCTTGTAGCCAACCTTTGCCATCAACACCACCCGAGCCTATGGCTATTTTAGACTGAATAATATGGTAGCCGGAGCCAAGTGGATCTTGCTCGGGGTTTAAAAAAGTCATCACTCTTTGTCTTTGATAATCTTTCATTAAAAACATCCATAATACTGGTGCGAATGCTGAGCCTAGCCCAACGCAAACAGCAATTAATTTCCAACTAGCGCCGGCGAGAAAAATAACAAAAACACCTGAGCTAGCAATTAACAGCGAAGTGCCGAGGTCTGGTTGCTTAGCAATAAGTAGTGTCGGCATTAATACTAAGATAAATGCTAATACGATAGTGGAAATTTTCACCGGTAAATTGTTTTGGCTGATAAACCAAGCGATCATGATAGGCACTATTAACTTCATGATTTCCGAGGGCTGAAATTTCATAAAACCTAAATCTAACCAGCGCTGCGCGCCTTTACCAACATGACCAAAAAGTAATACTGCCACTAGCATTAATAGCCCCAATACAAAAACAGGTACTGCCCATTTTCGATATGATAAGGGTGGAATTTGGGCTATTACTAGCATTACCACTATCGCTACGACTAATCTGATCGCTTGGCGGTAAACTATAGCCATGCTTTGGCCGCCGGCACTATAAACAATGAATAGGCCAAGTGCCATTAATGATAGGATGCCAAGTAATAATGGCAAATCGATATGTAATTTTTGCCATATATTACGTATTTGTTGTTGCTCTTGGCCACTACCGCGCATTAGTCGCTCTCTTGGATATGTGATGGGTGTATGTGTTGCTGTGGAGTTTTAGTCTTAAATTTACCTGGTGAATTATCAATGCTAGAGGTAATCACTCTATTGCCAAAATATTGATCCATAATTTGTCGGGCAACCGGGCCGGCATTGGTACCACCACCACCTTTAGCAACGTTTTCTATTGCCACAGCAACCACTATTTCAGGATTGTTAAATGGCGCAAAGGCGATAAACATCGCATTATCGCGTTTATTTTCTTGTGTTGTTTTTGCATCGTATTTTTCGTCTTGTTTAATACGGGCAACCTGTGCCGAGCCTGTTTTACCCGATGCATCATATTTAGCGCCTTTAAAAGGAGTATAGGCGGTGGCACCAAATTTTTGCACTGTACTATGCATTGCCTCGAGTACTAGCTCCCAATGTTTTTTTTGTTTCAATATTAGCGGTGCTTGCTCTTCATAAATAACCTCTTCTAAAGTACTTTGACTGTTCCCATCCTCATCTGTGCCTTGCTTTTTAGTGGCTTTTAAAAAGTGTGGCACTTTTCTTACCCCATGATTTACTAAGGTTGTTAGTGCTTGTGTTAATTGCAATGGCGTCACGGTCCAGTAGCTTTGCCCAATACCCACAGAAAGTGTTTCACCAGTATACCAAGGTTGATTATAACGTTCGCGCTTCCAGGCAACACTGGGCATAATAGCTCTACTTTCTTCATGAATATCAATGCCGGTATAATCACCAAAACCAAAGCGCTCCATCATGGTACTAATTTTAGTGATACCAAGTTTAAAGGCTAACTTAAAAAAATAAATGTTGCAGGATTGTTCAATAGCTTTAGTTAAATCCACCCAGCCATGTCCCCATTTTTTCCAATCTCGATATTTATTAGGTAAGCCCTCTAATTGATACCAACCAGGATCCCAAATTTTAGTACTGGGAGTGATCACTTGTTCTTCTAAACCTGTTAAAGCTAAAAAAGGTTTTACTGTGGAAGCTGGGGGATATCCTTGTACGCTGCGGTTGATTAAAGGCAAGTCTTTAGATTGAAGTAATTTGTTATAGTTTTTGCTACTGATACCATGGACAAATAAGTTACCATCATAGCTAGGGTTAGAGTACATTGCTAAAATGCCACCGGTACGTGGGTTCATCGCTACTACCGCACCACGTTTCCCCGATAACGCCCGTTTGGCAATCATTTGCAGCTCAATATCGAGAGTTAAGGTTAGATCTTTACCCTGTATAGGTGGCGTGTAATTCAAGGTGCGAATGATTCTACCTTGGTTATTTATTTCAACTTCTTGGTGACCTATGGTGCCATGTAATATTTCTTCATAATATTTTTCAATACCCAATTTTCCTATGCCATGGGTGGCCGCATAGTTTTCAGATTTACCTTGTTGTTCAAGTTTTTTGACATCTTTTCGATTGATCCGAGCGACATAACCTAAATTATGTGTGGTTAGTTCACTGAAGGGGTAATAGCGCTTTAAACGCGCATCGACAAAAATACCAGGAAATTTGTGTTGATTAACTGAAAATAATGCTACTTGTTGTTCACTTAAACGTGGCTGTAATTCTATTTGTTTGAAACGGCGTTTACGTTTGGCCGCTTTAAAAAACTTTACTTGCCTGTCGGCACTAATATCGAGTAGTTTGCTTATTTTTTCAATATTAGCTTTTAGATTGTCAACTTCCTCAGGAATTACCGCTAGGCTATAAACTGGTTTGTTATCAGCAAGAATAACGCCGTTGCGATCATAAATTAAGCCGCGGTTTGGCGCTACCGGTAATAACTTTATCCGATTTGAATTAGAGCGTGTTTGGTATTTTTCAAAGGAGTCCACTTGTAAGGAGTAGATATTGCTAAATAATATTAATAGCAGTAATAAAACACCGACAAAGGCAATAAAAGTACGGCGAGCAAATAAATTAGCCTCTGCGCTATGATTGCGAATAACAATGCGACGAGGTGCCATCAACTATGCTCTTTATCTTGGTTAAACAGAGTCGAGCTAAAAGTAATGACAAGTGAAAATAAATTAGCCTCAGCACCCTTACTACAGATATTATTGCGAATAACAATGCGACGAGGTGCCATTAACTATGCTCTTTATCTTGGTTAAATAGAGTCGAGCTAAAAGTAATGACAAGCGCAAGCAAATTAGCCTCAGCACTCTTGGTGGAGATAGTATTACCAATAATAATGCGTCGAGGTGCCATCAACTATGCTCTTTATTCTCTATGGTAAGGGTGGTTAGTATTAATGCTCCATGCTCGATATAAACTTTCGCCAATGAGAATTCTAACCATGGGGTGGGGTAAAGTCAGTGGCGATAAAGACCATTTTTGTTCACTAGCTTTGATACAAGCAGGGGCTAAACCTTCAGGGCCACCAACTAATAGTGCTACATCTCTGCCATCGAACTGCCAACGTTCAAGCTGTTTAGCCAGCTGTGGTGTAGTCCAAGCTTTACCTTCTACTTCTAAAGTAACAATACGGCTGCCTTTAGGAATAGCAGCTAATAATTGTTCGCCTTCTTTTTCTAAAATACGGGTGATATCGGCATTTTTTCCGCGTTTTCCCGCAGCAATCTCTATTAAATTAAAAGACAGATCACGAGGAAATCGTCGAGCATATTCATTAAAACCTTGAGTGACCCAAGTTGGCATTTTTGTGCCAACTGCGTATAACGTTAATTTCATAAATAAATTGATTACATCTGTAATTAAAATAAATAAGGCACATAATGTGACTAAACAATATTGATTTTATGACATCGTTGAGCTGATCGCATAAGGAGAAGAGACTAGAGTAGGCGTTTGATTAACCAATAGCTCACTATTGCAAGTGAGACCAACCCAACTATAGTGAGCTTTTAACCAGAGATTATTCGCCCCACAGTTGCTCTAAATTATACTTATCACGTTGTTCGTTAGTCATTACATGAACAATAATATCGCCTAAATCAACTAATGCCCATTCGCCAACATCGTTACCTTCCATGCCACGTGGTTCAACCCCAGCAGCTCTACATTCCATTGCCACTGATTGTGCGATTGATTTTACATGGCGGTTTGAGTTACCTGAGCAAATAATCATATAGTCGGCAAAATTGGCTTTGTCGCTAATGTTTAGAGAGATAATCTCTCTGCCTTTCATGTCTTCGAGTTTTTCAATTACAAATGCGTTAAGTGCTTCGGTTTGCAAGGGGTTCTTCCTCTATTTGAGTTAATTTTTCACAGTGCCTTAAGTTAAGTTAAGCACAATCTGTGAATATTAACATTAATACCAATACGAATAAATATGTGATCATTCTAAATGAGTTAAATATTTGCTCACTCACTTAACCGTATTGGTTTAGTTTGCTGATAAGTTAACGATATAACTTGTTTTTATTGATAAAAGTAAAGACGCGAGGCGCTAATAATTGCTGGCAATTTTGTTTACTAGCTAATTGTTGACGAATTTCACTTGAAGAAATATCGAGGTGTAGATGGTTATGGTAAGAGGGCAGCGTCTCGGGAAGTAATAAAATTCCGCCTGATTCATGCTTTTTTAATTCATTAACACTATGAATTTGATGGTTATTTAATAACGTCGAGGTTGCTTTATCTAGGTTATCTAATTGGTAGTTAGGCCTAGTGTTCACTACCAAATGACATAGCGACAAAATTTCTTGATATTTATGCCAACGAGTAAACGTTAATAAAGAGTCTAGACCGATAATAAAATATAATGTTTGCTGTGGAAATGCCGCTGTTAATTCTGTTAATGTGTCGACTGTATAAGAGTTGCCATCGCGTTTTAGTTCACGTTCATCACAAGTAAATAAAAGCTCTGTGCTACAAGCTAACCGAACCATTTCGGCGCGTTGTTTCGCGCTGACATTAGGCGTTGCTTTATGTGGGGGAATATTCGCTGGAATTAATAATATTTTAGTTAATGATAGATAATCTGCTACCGCTTTCGCTGGTAAAGTATGACCAAGGTGAATGGGGTCAAAAGTGCCGCCTAAAATACCAATACTATTCATAGTTTAGTTTACTTTGGTTAAGAAAAAGTTTGGTTGAAAAAAGACTAGGAATATTCATAATTCAATGAGAAGTTTGTTGTTATTTCACCATGGTAAAGTGTTATACAAAGATCGGCCAATAATATAAAAACATTAAATTCACTACTAGTTTTACTGATCAAATCTATATCGGCTAGTCGTGACATTGCTCGTTTAATATTCGTTAAACTTATATGCTTGAGTGCATGTTGATATAGCGGTTTACGCTTATCCCAAATTCGATATTCTTTATATAAATCGTTGAGCTGTTGACCCTGCGCTAGCTTATCTAGCATGGCATACAGTTGACTAAACTCTTTGTGGAATACCCAAATAACTTGTCCGGCAGCCGTACCTTCTTGCTGTAATTGATCCAACATAGTCACGCATTTTTTACAGTTGCCTTGTAATAAAGCATCTATAATTTGAAAAGGATTAAATTTAGCTTGTTTGACCACTATTTGTTCAGCATCACTTAAGCTGATTTGTGTTGTACCAAACAATAAGAATAGTTTTTGTAACTCTTGCTCTAACGCCGGTAGGTTACCTTCAAATAATTCAATTAATAATGAGGATAGCTCTGGCGCCAAATTAACATTTATGTTTTTTGCTTGGTTTTGTAGCCATTTAGGCAGGCTTTTAGCCTCTATATCGTATAAAGGTAGGTAACAACCTAATTGGGTTAACACTTTAAACCACTTTCTATTGGCGCTGGCACCATCAAGTTTAGGGCCGTGAAAGATAAAAATAACATCTTGAAGAGTGGCGTTTTGTGCAATCATTTCGCTTAATGCTAATAATGTTTTATTGCCATTATCACCAATTTTTACCGTGGTAAACTCCACTTCAATAATGCGTTGATTGGCAAATAAACTTAATGATTGATATTCATCAATTATTTGTTGCCAGTCAAATTTATTATCAGCGCTAAAGCGAATAACCTCACTAAAACCTTGTTGTTGAGCGTGGCTTTTAAGTGTGGCTAAACTATTGTTTTTTTGCCAAGGTTCATCACCAAAAACCAACCACGCAGGTTTAAAGCCTTGTGTTAATGTACTACTAAGTTGGTTATGGTAAATTTTCATCTGAAAGCCTAGCGCTGAACTCTAGCCATATCTCGTAGAATTTTATCTGCAGCAGATTTTCTCATTTCACTGAGTAATAAAGACAGCTCTCTAGATTTTGCTAAGGCTAAACTGGGATCATCTTGATAATCTCTATTTAGCTCAAAGCGAAAATTTTGTGGCTCTTCATTGATAAAACGTAATTGGTAATGGACCGCATAAATAAGTTCATATTCAGCTACTTGTCCATTTTGAAATACCGACAAGGTTCTTCTATCTAATTTATCTGACATGATACGAAGCTCAGGCACTTTAGCATTTTTATGCTTAAGCACCTTTACTTGATTGTGAGATAAGTGTTGTTTTACTAAGCGAGTTAACTCGCCGTGTATATCGCTTGAGCTAACATACAAGGTTTGTAATTCATCGCTAAGTAGATAATCACCGCGTAGATGAAAACCACAAGCGGATAATAGGCCTACCAAGGTAATCGCTGTTATCAAACGCTTGTATGTCATCATAAACGAGGCGAAATATGGCTTAAACATATTAGTTAGCCACAATATTGAGGATCTTGCCTGGAATATAAATAACTTTACGAATGGTTTTATCGGTCGTAAATTTAACGACGTTTTCATCACTTAAGCCTAACGCTTCAACAGTTTCTTTACTGGCATCAGCGGCTACGGTGATTTTTGCTCTAAGCTTGCCGTTAACTTGTACAATTATTAGCTTCTCATCTTCAACTAATGCGCTGTTATCAACGGTTGGCCATGGTGCGTCTTCGACGTCAGTATTACTGTTGCCTATTGTTTGCCATAAGTAATGGCACATGTGCGGTGTGATAGGCGTAAGCATTAATACTACCGCGCGTAGCGCCTCAAACATAACCGCTTTATCTTCATCAGACTTCACTGGCGCTTTGCTTAAATGGTTCATTAATTCCATAATGGCAGCAATAGCGGTATTAAAGGTATTACGACGACCGACATCATCGGTTACTTTAGCAATGGTTTTGTGTAATTCACGACGCAGTTTTTTCTGCGCTGAGTTTAAGGTTAAGCCGCTCAGATCATAACTGTTACCCTGACAAGTTTCCACTGTGTCATGTACTAATTTATAAACGCGCTTAACAAAGCGGTGGGCACCTTCAACGCCAGCATCTGACCATTCTAGGGTTTGCTCTGGTGGTGAAGTAAACATAATAAATAAACGGACAGTATCAGCGCCATATTTCTCAATAACGCTTTGTGGGTCGATACCATTGTTTTTTGATTTAGACATTTTACTCATGCCAGCAGATAATACCGGCAGACCATCAAGTTTACTTATTGCTAAAGTAACATGACCTTTATCGTCACGCTCTAGTACTTCAACATCTGTTGGCGCAATCCATTCTTGCGCGCCATTGTCTGCTTCACGATAATAAGTCTCTGCGAGTACCATGCCTTGGCAAAGAAGTTTTTTGTATGGTTCGTCACCTTGTACTAAACCTACATCACGTAATAATTTATGGAAAAAACGAGAATAAAGTAGGTGTAAAATAGCATGTTCGATACCACCAATATATTGATCTACGGGTAGCCAGTAATTGGCCTTAGCGGGATCAATCATTTGGCTATCATCATTGGGTGAACAATAACGCGCGTAATACCATGAAGATTCCATAAAAGTATCGAAGGTGTCAGTTTCACGTAAAGCGTCTTCACCATTAAAAGTGGTTTTTGCCCACTGTGGGTCATCTTTAATGGGCGAAGTTACCCCATTCATCACTACGTCTTCTGGCAATACTACCGGTAGTTCATTTATCGGAACAGGTACAGATTCGCCATTGGCAAGGTTGACCATTGGAATGGGTGTGCCCCAATAACGTTGTCGAGAAACGCCCCAATCACGTAAACGGAAGTTAGTGGTAACCTTACCTTTGTTTTCGCTAATTAATTTTTCGCTGATCGCTTTAAAAGCGCCATCAAAATCTAAGCCGTCAAATTCACCTGAATTGATTAAGATGCCTTTTTCAGTAATTGCTGTTTTGGCAATATCATCGTTTTCAGCGCCACTTTCCTTTGAGGTACTAATGACTTGGGTAATGGCTAAACCATACTTAGTGGCAAATTCATAATCACGTTGATCGTGCCCTGGCACAGACATTACTGCGCCTGAGCCATAATCCATCAAGACAAAGTTGGCCGCCCAAACAGGCACTAACTCACCGGTAATAGGGTGAATAGCCTTAAGACCAGTATCAACGCCTTTTTTCTCCATAGTCGCCATATCGGCTTCTGTGGTTTGATTACCTTTACAGGCTGAAATAAAATCGGCAAGCGCAGGATTTTCTTTCGCAGCAATTAACGCTAATGGATGTTCAGCAGCAAGTGCTACATAGGTAACGCCCATTAACGTATCTGGGCGAGTGGTGTAAATATCGAAGCTTTGTTGTTTATCTTCCACTAAACCGTCAACTTGAAAAGTCATCTCCACACCTTGTGAGCGACCAATCCAGTTACGTTGCATCGTTTTTACTTGTTCAGGCCAATCGGTTAACTGATCTAAATCATCTAATAACTCTTGCGCATAATCGGTGATTTTAATAAACCATTGGGGGATTGCTTTCTTTTCAACAATAGCGCCAGAGCGCCACCCGCGACCATCAATGACTTGCTCGTTTGCTAATACGGTTTGATCAACAGGATCCCAGTTTACTGTGGCATTTTTTTTGTAAACTAAGCCTTTTTCATAAAGTTTAGTGAAAAACCATTGCTCCCAACGGTAATAGTCTGGCTTACAAGTGGCTAACTCACGACTCCAGTCATAACCAAAGCCGAGAGACTTTAATTGGTTGCGCATGTAATCTATATTTTGATAAGTCCATTTACCCGGCGCACTTTTATTTTTTATTGCCGCATTTTCAGCAGGTAAACCAAATGCATCCCAACCCATAGGTTGCATAACATTTTTACCTTGCATACGTTGGTAACGAGAAATTACATCACCCAAACTATAATTACGTACATGGCCCATGTGTAGACGACCACTAGGGTAGGGGAACATAGCTAAACAGTAAAACTTCTCTTTGCTCTCGTCTTCAATGGCTTTAAAAGTATCGTTATCAGTCCAAAATTTTTGTACTGTTGCTTCAATCGCTTGGGGATTATAAATGGCTTCCATTAATGGGGTCTCGAACGGTGTATTTGGGATTTATTAGCGCCATTTGCTTTATTACAAGCGAGTAAAAGGCACCGTAAATTTTAGTTTAAATTATCGCGATAGAATACCTTATCTGGCTATAGCACGACAAGCTTAATTAAGTTTAATCGCCAACTTTGTCTATAGCCAAGCATCTTCAGGTAATTTGGGTATATACTTAAAGGGTAAACATTAATTTGTCGGTATTTTTGCTAATCTAGGGAAACATTATGACAGCAAGAAAAGAGTACTTAATGGAAACTTATCAAAAGCTTAGTGATTGGCTTGATGAAATAAAAGAGATCCAAAAACCTCGGGTTAATGAATTAATTAAACAAGCAAAATTATATGCAAAAACAGCGGAAGGGATGACAGAAGAAAAATTGAATCAGTTTTTGAATAACTTAAAGTATGATCTATATGATTTTTATCAGCAAAATCAGGCAGAAATAAAACACTCTACTTACTTAGGCTTACTTAATGAAACACTTTGGCGCAACCTTGCGCAATTAACCGATAAATCGCAAGTGGAATGGGCTGAGCTGCTGGAAGATTTTGAACATGATGGTATTTATCACGTCGGTGATATCATTGGTTTTGGCGAGTTAGTGTGCCAACAGTGTGATGAAAAACTTCATATTGTGCATGTTAGTGAAGTGTCTACTTGTATTAAATGTGGTGGTGATAGCTTTACTCGTTTGCCGCTTGACCCTTAATTTTTAGTTAGTTTTTATATTGTTAGGAGTTATTATTGTTAGTAAAGCGCTTAGCGAGTACACTTAATACTGTACTAGTATAAAAAGCATATTTTCTTCAAGGATATCCATGATCACCACGCCTGCTTTGCAATGCCCACTTAATCCTTCCCAGCTCAGTTCTACTTTATCAGCCGAACTTTTTTCTCAAAAACAACATCCCAGTGAAATAGCGCAGACTTTTGTTGGTCATAACCGGGCTAAAGAGGCGTTAGATTTTGGTTTGTCGATGAGCTCAGTTGGCTTTAATGTTTTTGCCATGGGAGAACACGGCACTGGTAGGCAAACATTAATCAAACAAATGTTAACGGCATTATCAAAAGAACAACCCACTCCTGTTGAGTGGTGCTATATCAATAATTTTGATGAGAATCATGCACCTTACAAGCTTTATGTAAATCCCGGTGATGGTAAACAATTATTATCACGAATAAATAAATTTATTGATGAATTAATGGTTTTATTTCCTGAAATTTTTGATAACCCAGGTTACCAAAGACAAAAATCAGCCATCGATAGAGATTTCAATAAAAAATATGATCAAGCGATTGCCAAGGTTGAAGAGATCGCCTTGAAAAATAATGTTTCCCTATATGAAGAAGATGGCGAAGTAGGTTTTTCCCCTTTAGTTGATGGTAAGCCATTAAATGATAAAGAGTTTGCTAACATAAATGAAACGGAACGTGCTCAATTTTATCAACTATTGTCAGAGCTTGAGGTAGTGCTTGCGGAGCAATTACTTGAACTACCGCTGTGGAAGCGTGAATCGTTTGATAAATTACGTCAGTTAAAAAATGAAACAGCAGAGCAAGCTATTAAGCCTTATTTAACCGAGCTTGAACAAGAATTCACTAATAATCAAGGGGTGCTTAAATATCTTAACAAAGTGAAAGCACATATTGTTGATGCCTCGTTAGAGATTTTAGTGAGTGATGATGACGATGCGCCTAATGATAAAGAGCTGCGTAAATTGATGGTTGAACGCTTTTTGCCTAATTTACTGGTGCCGCGTGAGATTAATGATGGTGCGCCAGTTATTTATGAACAAAACCCTACTTATCAAAATCTTTTTGGTCATGTTGATTTTTCTAGTTTTCAAGGTAATAGTTACACTAGTTATCGATTAATTCGCCCAGGTGCACTTCATAAAGCCAATGGCGGCTATTTATTGCTTGACGCCGATAAGCTATTGACCCAACCATTAGTGTGGTCGCGCCTAAAGCTGGCTTTAAAAACAGGGCAAGTAACAATAGAGAATCCATATTCTGAACTAAGTCAACCGGGAGCATACAGTTTGCAACCGGAAAAAATCCCGTTGCAAGTGAAAGTGATCTTGCTTGGTGATGCGGAAATTTATTATACCTTGCAAGACTATGATCAGGAATTTACTGAATTATTTAGAGTGCTAGCAGATTTTGATCGTCATTTAGAGAAAAATGAAGACAACTTACAAGCTTTTGGTAACTTAATTCGCCAACGAGCTTTTAAACATAATTATCCAGAGATTGCCGATGAAGCGGTACTTGAGTTAGTACGTTATGCGTTAAGGAATGCTGAACATCAACACAAAATTTCAGCAAACATTGTCCAGGTAAATGACTTACTAGATGAAGCTAACTATTGTTGGAATAAAAGTGGTGATCAAGGCATCTTAACGGCTAAGCATATTGCGATGGCACTGGCAGCGAAAAAACGTCGTACTGGTAGGTTAAGTGAAACTTGGCTTGATGAAATAAAAGAGCAACAAGTATTAATCAGTACTGAAGGTAAATATGTTGGTAAAGTTAATGGTTTAACGGTGTTAGAAATAGGTGACACTGCTTTTGGTACGCCTGCTCGTATTACGGCAACAGTTTATGCCGGTAGCGAAGGGGTCACTGATATCGAACGTGAGGTTGATCTAGGTAAATCTATTCATTCCAAAGGTGTGTTGTTATTAACGGGCTATTTAGGGCATAAATATGGTCAAAAATTCCCTGTGGCTATTTCAGCTAATATCGCTATTGAACAATCTTATGGTCATATCGATGGCGATAGTGCCTCAATGGCGGAACTTTGTGCCTTAATATCCGCTATTACCTTATTGCCAATTGATCAAAGTATAGCGATTACTGGCTCCATCAATCAACATGGTGAAGTGCAATCTATTGGCGGCGCCAATGAAAAAATAGAAGGTTTTTTTCAACTCTGTAAAGACAAAGGGTTAACCGGCAAACAAGGGGTCATTATTCCCAAAACCAATGTGATTAATTTAATGCTTAATAATGAAGTGATTGAGGCGGTAGCCAATGGCGATTTTGCTATTTATGCAGTAGAAACCATTGATCAAGCATTAGAGTTATTAATGGCAACAACCGCAGGCACTATGAATAGTACTGGCAGGTATCCCCGTAAATCCATTCACAGTTTAGCATTAGAGAAACTGGCGTATTTCGCTGAATTACTTGAAGGTGGGGAAGAGTAATATTTTATTCATTTAATTTATTGAATTATTGCACTATTAATATTAAAAACGGGCACTTTACATAATTGCCCGTTTTTACAAAATAATCTACAGTTAGCTTCTACTTAACCTCTTCACCAGCCGCCTGCTTATCAGCATGATATGAAGAGCGAACTAATGGCCCACAGGCAGCATGTTCAAAGCCCATTTTTACCGCTTCTCGTTGAAACATATCAAAATCATCAGGGTGTACATAACGCTCAACAGGTAAATGATCTTTACTTGGTTGTAAGTATTGTCCGATAGTAAGCATGGTGACGCCATGGCTACGTAAATCACGCATCACTTGCAGTACTTCGTCGTTAGTTTCGCCTAAGCCAACCATGATGCCTGATTTAGTGGCGACGCTTGGATTTGCTTCACCAAAGTTTTTTAATAAATCTAAAGACCATTGATAGTTAGCGCCTGGACGCGCCTTGGTATATAAGCGCGGTGCCGTTTCCATATTATGGTTAAACACATGTGGTGGATGTTGGTTTAAAATTTCTAGCGCTCTGTCCATGCGACCACGAAAATCAGGTACTAAAATTTCAATTTTAGTATTTGGCGCAAGTTCCTTAATTTCTTTAACGCAATCGGCAAACTGTTGGGCACCGCCATCACGTAGATCATCACGGTCAACCGAGGTGATCACTACATATTTCAATGCCATATCTTTTAGGCTTAAGGCCAGTTTTTTCGGTTCATCTTTATCTACTGATAATGGACGACCATGACCCACATCACAAAATGGGCAACGACGAGTACAAATATCCCCTAAAATCATAAAGGTGGCAGTACCGTTATTAAAGCACTCTGATAAATTAGGACAAGATGCTTCTTCACAAACCGAGTGTAAATTATGCTTACGTAAGTTAGCCTTGATGCTATCAATACGCTCACTGCTACGAGGTAGCTTTATTCGCAGCCAGCTCGGTTTGCGTAACATGCTTTCACGCGTTGACGTCACTACTTTAATGGGAATGTGCGCCATTTTATCTGCGTCACGTAATTTAGTGCCAGGGGCAACTCTCGTTGATCTTTTTGCAGTATTCGCTGCGGCATTTTTTATAATAACGTCATTATTTTGCATTGTATTGCTCTTGCTCTTACTTAAGTGCTTGTATATCGTTTTGAGGTAATCCTGTTTGATATTCAACGTCTGTGGAATCAAACAAATCAATTAAATGTTTTACTAAGGCATTGCCTGCGCTTTGTGTATCTTGTGGTCCTTGTAAGTCGCACGTTTGTACCATTTCAAGGCCGGCATAACCGCATGGATTAATCCGCAGAAAGGGCGATAAATCCATATTGACATTGAGGGCTAACCCATGAAAAGAACAGCCTTTTCTGACCCTTAAGCCTAAGGATGCTACTTTTTTGTTATCAACATAAACACCGGGCGCATCGGATTTTGGGTAGGCATCAATATTATAATCCTTGAGTGCGGCAACAATACCATTTTCAATCAAGGTGACTAGCTGCCTAACGCCTATTTTTCGTCGCCGTAAGTTAATCATAAAATAGATCACTTGTTGTCCGGGGCCGTGATAGGTTACTTGGCCGCCTCTATCAACTTTTACTACTTCAATATTGCCGGGCATTAATAAATGCTCTGCTTTACCTGCTTGCCCTTGGGTGAAAACGGGTGGGTGTTCAACTAACCACAGTTCATCACAAGTTTTATCATCGCGATTATCAGTGAAGTATTGCATAGCATGCCAAACTTCACTGTAGTTCATGTGTGATAGTTGTCGAATTATCAATGCACTTTTCACAGGTAAACCTTATTAAATTTTTTTTGGTGAAGTATAGCTGAATTTCACAGTGGAACCATTATAAAACGTAGCGTACTTGTTCAATGGCATTGAGTGTTGTATAAATTTTTTCAATGTGCTCTTTACTGGTAACTGTTACTGCGATTGACACCGCAACATAAGTACCTTTAGAGCTAGGACGTAACTTTGGTACGTAATCGCCAGGGGTATGCTTTTGTATTTCTGCAATAATTAAATCGGGTAGTTCATCGCAGGCGACACCCATAACCTTAAAGTTTAATACAGTGGGGAAGTCTAATAATTCATCGAAATGGGTTTTCATCTTTGTCTCTATAAATACATAAAATAGCGAAAATAAAGCGCTAGGGTAATAATCATTCTATTTTATCATTAATAGTTGTTAATAAAAACACCTAGCTATTTTCAATTCGAAAACCTATTTTTATGGTGACTTGGTAATGGGCAACCTTGTTATTTACTATATGTCCGCGAGTTTCTGTTACTTCAAACCAGTCTAAATTACTTACTGAAACGGCTGTTTCAGTAATTGCGCTTTGAATAGCATCTTCAATACTGGTAGGTGAAGTGCCAACAATTTCTAGTTTTTTGTAAGTTCTATGAGTAGTCATAATATTGCCTTTAACGTTTAATAGGAGATAAGTTAAAGATAGTTGATTTAAGTTTTTTAGCGAGTAAATAAAAACAGCCACTTAATTGTTTCATTGCTGAAAGCACGAGGCGAGTACTACTCATATCAAGTGGATGATCTAAGGCAATTGCTTTGCTTCAAGGGTTTTAACGAGGATCGTTATCAGCCAGGGACGCAATTAAAATAGCTGGTTGTTATTGAAAAGTTATGATTAAATAACTGGTATTATTTACAGTGGTTTGGTTTTTTAATATGGTGTTTTCTTTACAACAACCTGAATTTTTAGTTATTTTTCTTATATGTGCATTGTTGGTTTTATTATTAGTGTTGTTATTTGTTGTCAGGCAAAGTAGAGAAATAACTAAACTACAATCAATGATTGAGCTTTTTTCAAGTTCACAAAACAATGTGTTAGCACAATGCTTTGATAAGCAGCAATTGCAACTCTCTAGCACTTTTGAGCAGAAAATGGCTGATTTACGGCTGAAATTATTAAGAGAGTTACATAGCCAGAAAGAACAGCTTAACCAAACATTAAGTCAAAACCAAAACCAAACACTTGAGCAGTTAATAACTCACCTAAATAAAACCACGCAAGCAAATAGAGAAGAGCTTAGTAAGTCATTAATGCAAGGTAGTGAACAAATGACTAAGCGTATAGACGTGCTTACCCAAGCGACAGATAAACGCTTGCAAGAAATTAGCGGTCAAGTAGAAAAACGTTTAAGCGAGGGTTTTGAAAAAACTACCAAAACCTTTAGCGATATTCTACAGCGCTTAGCACTGATTGATGATGCCCAGAAAAAAATCACTGAATTATCAACCAATGTAGTGAGCTTGCAAGCAGTATTAAATGATAAACGCTCGCGTGGCGCATTTGGTGAAGTACAATTAAATGCCTTAATTCGTAATGTGTTACCAGAGCAAAGTTTTAAACTACAACATACTTTATCAAATGGTAAAATTGCTGATTGCGTATTATTTTTGCCGAAACCAACTGGCAACGTGGTGGTAGATTCTAAATTTCCGTTAGAAAATTATCGTAAAATGATGGACTTTGAACAAGCTGATGCAGATAGAAAAGCCGCCCAACGTCAATTTAAAATTGATATTAAAAAACATATTAATGATATCAGTAGCAAATATTTAATCGATAATGAAACCGCCGATGGCGCGATTATGTTTATTCCCGCCGAAGCTATTTTTGCTGAGATCCATGGTCATCAAAGTGACTTGGTTGATTATGCCAATAAAAAACGGGTTTGGTTAGCTTCACCTACTACCTTAATGGCAATTTTAACCACGGCGCGCTCGGTGTTAAAAGATGAAGCGACGCGCAAGCAAATACACATTATTCAAGCACATTTATCAGATTTAGCACAAGATTTTAACCGCTTTAAAGGACGCTTTGCTAGTTTAGCCAAACATATAGATCAAGCGGCCGTTGATGTGAAACAAATTCATACCTCGGCCGATAAAATATCTAATCGTTTTGAAAAAATTGAGCAAGTTGAACTACAAGAGCAAGCGCCTGCTGATAGTGCAATTTCTACCGCGAGTTAAGTACTTTTAATCACTGAACTTGCTTTTTTGCCAGACACTAAGGCTGTTAAAATGCGACATTAATGAAAACGATGATAAGCAGAATAGGGCAGAAATAGCGTAAATAAAAACTAAAAGCCTTTAATTTTCTGTTGTTTTGTAATTGCGCTATATCGGTAAGTTGGTTGCCTCGTTGCCAAATCCAACCCACAACAATAAAATAAAACAGTGACATTAAGGGTTGTAAAATGGTGGTAAGTAGCTGGATTACTAAACCAAACAACAGATCAAAAAAGGCGATTAAGATCATGCTAGCGATAAAAACAATGGCAGATACTAACCAAGTAGCGCGTTTTCTATTTATATTTTTATCTTCAACTAAATAAGACACGGGGACTTCGGTTGATGAAATGGTAGAGGTTAGTGCCGCAATAGATAATAAAGCGAAAAAACTAAAAGAGACGATCAAACCAACTGAGCCCATAGAAGCAAATAATGACGGCAGTATTTGAAAAATCAGTTGTCCTTCACCAATTAAATTTCCATCATTAAAAACCTCCTGTCCTGCGTGTTGAGCAACAAATAACGCCGGTATAATCAGTAACCCAGCTAAGAAGGCAATAAATGTATCAAGTGCGGCAATAGACAAGACAAGTTTGCCAATGTCTTGATCTTTTTTCATATATGAGCCGTAAACCATCATGCCACCAACACCAATAGAAAGAGAGAAGAAGGCTTGCCCCATCGCTGAAATAATTAATTTTGGCTCCATTACTTGGCTAAAATCAGGAATTAAATAAAGGACAACACCTTCTTGTGCGCCATCTTGTTGTAAAATATAAATAACTAAGCCAATTAACATCAATAATAAAATAGGCATTAATCGTCCAGACCAACGTTCTATCCCGGCATGAACACCTTGATGAATAATCAGGGCACTTAATAAAATAAAAATAGGGGTAAAAATAATATTACGTAAAGTACTTGATGTAGACAGCCAATTGGCTAGGTCAATAAAACCAAACAGCTCAGATAATGCGCTTAACGCATGCGCTAACATCCAGCCAGCCACAATAGTATAAAAGCTAAGCATCATTATGGCGCCAACTAAACCTATGATGCCGGCATTGCGCCCCGTTTTTTTAAAACGTTTACCACAAGCCTGTATCAGCGCACTTACCGGGTTTCTTTGTGCTTGATTACCAATATAAACCTCGGCATACAATGCCGGTACAGCCAATAATACCGTCACGATAAGGTAGACAAACAAAAAGGCACCACCACCGTTGTTAGCCGCTTGGGTTGGGAATCCCCAAATGTTGCCTAATCCAATTGCTGAGCCTGCAGCGGCTAAAATGAAACCAAGTCGCGAATGAAATGAATCACGGGTAGTTGAGGGTGATGACATAGAGTTTATAATTACTAGGGATAAGTTAATATTGTCGGTGAGCTTACCGAGTAAAGTTGCCCGAGTAAAGTAAGGAACAGCAAGTATTAATTATTCACTTTTGTTAGCCGTTAATGATGATTTAATCCGCATTATTTATGTTATTATCGTGAAAATTTTTTTTGTGTTTTTTAAAGAGTTTATTATGCTGCAACATCAAATTATCCCGGTTACGCCTTTTCAACAAAATTGTACGCTATTTTGGTGCGATGAAACAATGCAAGCGGCGGTAGTTGATCCCGGCGGTGATATCGAGAAAGTGATTGCCGCCATTGATAAGCATCAACTAACGTTAGCTAAAGTACTGCTTACTCATGCTCATATTGATCACGCAGGAGCAACGGATGCTTTGGCAAAACATTATAATGTTAAAATTGAAGGACCTCATAAAGAAGATCAATTTTGGATAGATTTAATTGAAGAACAAAAGCAGCGTTTTGGTTTTGCTGATGCGGAATCATTTACACCAGACAGATTCTTGGATCAAGGTGATACGGTTAGCTTTGGTAATATCACTTTAGAAGTTTATTTTTGTCCGGGACATACACCAGGGCATGTGGTTTTTTTCCATCGTGAGTCTAAATTAGCGCAAGTTGGCGATGTTATCTTTCAGGGCTCAATTGGCAGAACCGATTTTCCTCGTGGTGACCAAGCCACATTAATCAACTCTATTCGCAATAATATTTTCCCTCTTGGGGACGATGTTCGTTTTATTCCGGGTCATGGTTCCATGGGTACTTTTGGTCAAGAACGTCGCAGTAATCCGTTTGTTAGTGATGCAGCTGTTGGCGTAAGTAGTTAACATGGCTAGTATAATTTTTAGTGCCCAACGACGCCTTAAAAAAATTGATTCAAGTAAACTTTTTCAAGGCCTTATCATTGCTGTTATTTTATTTTCCGCGTTATTAATTGGCGCTAAGACCCATAACTTATCCAGTAATGTGGTGGCGGTTTTAGCGCTATTGGATCTTGGTATAACAATATTTTTTGTTATCGAAATTATAATTCGCTACTTTGCCCATCCTAATAAAAGACGTTTTTTCCATAGTGGCTGGAATATTTTTGACACGGTTATTGTGATTGGCAGTTTAATACCCACGGGTGGCTCAGGTGTACTGTTAGCACGATTACTACGGGTGTTTAGAGTTTTACGATTAGTTTCTATGGTGCCTGAACTACGCTTGTTAATTAATGCCTTGCTCAAAGCTATACCGCGTATGGGGTATATTGTCTTATTAATGTTTGTCATTTTTTATATATATGCCGCGATGGGAAGCATGTTCTTTCATCAAATTAATGAAGTGTTGTGGGGCGATGTTTCTATCTCAATGTTGACTTTATTTCGAGTGGCAACATTTGAAGATTGGACCGATGTTATGTATGAAACGATGACAGTGCATCCTTTAAGTTGGATTTACTATCTTAGTTTTATTTTTCTAACGGCCTTTATTTTCTTAAATATGATGGTAGGCACAGTGCTTGAAGTGATGAGCAAAGAACACGAGAATTTCCGTGCCGAACAACATGGCGAAAGCATTGAAGGTGGCGAGCCAGCAAGCCGCGCACAAATTGAAAAACTTGAGCGCGAATTAATTGAAATTAAAGCACTTTTATTAAAGCAATCGAAATCAATTTAGTCGGTAAAGTCTCATTATAAAAGATGATTTTACCGACACCGACTTGCTGCTAACTGAGGTTTTTTTGAGCGAAGTAGTGACAGCAAGTACTATGCTAGAGCGACGATAAAATAATAGCTACGATATTTTTGACTTTTGATAGCGCATTAAAATGGTGTCTAAGTGATTAGCAAACGCTTGCCGGTCGCTTTGGCTTAAAGGTGGCGGACCACCGGTTTGGACGCCACTAGCACGCATGGTATCCATAAAGTCACGAATATTGAGTCGAGGTTTTATATTCTCTTTGGTAAATAACTCTCCTCTTGGGCTTAATGCTATGCCTAATTTAGTTATTACTTCATCGGCAAGTGGGATATCGGCAGTGATGACCAAATCATTTTCTGCCACGCGTTTGACAATTTCATCATCAGCAACATCAAAGCCTGAACTTACTTGCATAAACTGGATGACTTTTGAAGGTGGTATACGAATATGATGATTTGCCACTAAGGTTGTGGTGATTTTTGTACGTTCGGCGGCTTTAAATAAAATCTCTTTTATTACGACGGGACACGCGTCGGCATCAACCCAAATTTTCATAGTTACCCTTAATAAATGCTATTATCGATTATACCCATGATACCTCAAGATACGAGTTTCAGGATGACTGAGCGATTCATGAGCAAGGCGCATCTTTTTATTAATGGTTGTTCCATTAAAAATAGATGCAACGAAGAGCATGATTTGCTCAGTCATCCCCAAAGGGCTGGTTTAGAAACGCTTTATGCTACGTTATTGATTTCGACAAGGAGAACAACCATTCTCTTCAATCAATGCCTTACCTAAAGACGTTTCTAATTCCAGCTGAATCCGGCATATTGAGGTAACATGGGTATATAATAACGTATTCAGTAGCGACAATTGTGAATAAAGGTGAATAAATTAATAAAACCGTACTATGCTCAAATTTGGCAAACTATACAGCTTATTCCCCAAGGAAAAGTCGCCTGTTATGGTCAAATTGCTGATTTAGCCGGCTTACCAGGTAGGGCGAGGTTAGTCGGAAAGGCATTAGCTAGCGTGCCTGAATCGGGTTGGCGCGGGCAAGCAGTTCCTTGGTATAGAGTGATAAACGCGCAAGGAAAAATATCTTTTCCTATTGGCAGCGAATATTTTGACAAGCAAAAGCAGCTTTTACAAGATGAACAAGTGGTGGTTATTGGCGTAAGGGTTAAATTGAAAGAATTTCAATGGCAGCCAGATCTGGCTGAGTTGTTATTTTCATTAGAATTTTAATACGACTTAAATGACCAAACAATTTATGGCAACGACAGTAGCTATCGTTGCCAATATTTGTGTCATGTTAATAATTTTCACAACGATGGCGTTATTGTATTTCTAATAATGTGACTTCAAAAATAAGCAATGAACCCGGCGAAATTTTACCGGTAGCTCTATCGCCATATCCTAAGCTTGACGGAATGAAAAATTTGAATTTATCACCAACAACCATTAATTGAACCCCTTCAGTCCAACCGCTTATCACTTGATTTAAGCCAAAGCCAATTGGTTTATCGCGCTCTACTGAACTATCAAAGACAGTGCCATCTAATAACGTACCGTGATAATGCACTGTTACTTTCGAATTTGCGGTTGGGTGTTCAGTTTCTTTACCTCGTTGTAATACTTGATATTGCAATCCAGAAGCGGTTTCAATAACACCTTCTACAACTTTGTTCTGTGTTAAAAAAGTTTGACCTATAGCAACATTTTCAATCGCTGCCGCTGAATTTTTATTATTCGAGTTTCTCGAGTAAAAGAATACCGCCAATGCAATTAGAACCAAAACAACATATTTCATAACTCATCCCATTAATATATAAAGTGGTCTATTCTAACACTCGTTTGATTCGGTGATAAAACTAAATTTAATGATATAAAAATATAACGAGCTGATAAAACCACTGTTGCTTTGGTTGCAGTAGTGGCTTTAGTTTAAATGTAACTGTGATTATCTTCGATCTTCAAGCACAAAAAAGGGAATGACCCGCATCCCCTTTTAATTATACTCGTTATACTTACTTTTTATTTTTTAGCTTTAATCTTTCTAAAAAATATAAGAGGTAATAACAATAAAGTTAATAAACCCGTGCTACCACCACCGCTGCTTGTGGTTGTGGTGGTAGTGGTAGTTGTGATTGGTTCTGGAGCCGGAGTTGTTGGTGTAGCCGGTGGTGTTAATACTGTAATAACACCCGGGTCAACGATAGTACCGTTGACAGTATTATCAGCATCATTGGGTCCGCCATCTTCAATCGTTATACGAACACATTGGTGACCAGCATTTAAACCTATGAAGTAACGAGCATCGTCGTCTGCTGCCGGGCAAAGTTCACTGATATCGCGCGATGCTGAACTAAGGCTATTGTTTGCATCAGACACAAAGTTTTTCCAACCATCTTCTGCTGTGTATTTACGGTAAACAGCATCTCGTGGTAATGAGCGACCATTTGGTAACGGAATAACCACGGGTATACTTTCGCCTGCAGCTAAACCCGTTACTTCAAAATCAACGATGGGTGAAATAGGAATAGAATACTCATCGACAGTATTGTTTGATGTTGGTGCAGCACCATTATCACCGTTTGTTAGTAAATTCTCTTGACTAACCGATGCATCAGCAGCACTAAATCCATCTGCAGCACGTTTAGTTAAGCCTAGTTTAAGTGTTAACCCTGGTTTTGTTTGCATTGGATCATTGTTTGTACCAATTGCTAATACGTTGCGGTTAGTACCAGCATCATCTAAATAGTCTGGGATGCCATCACCATCAGTATCGTCGAAACCCTCATCACTATCAGAGATTCCATCACCATCAGTATCATCACCATTTAATGGTTGAGTATCTGCTGTTAACACTATCTGTATATCAGCACTGGCTTGAAGTAGTTCTTCTGTACCTACTTCAGTTATGACAAGATGCGCAGTTACAATATTAGCGGTTGCATCACTAGGCGAAAACTCTAGTGTAATACTAGGGCGAGAACCATGAAAAGAATCATGAAGTTCAACAACATAATAAGCTTTATCAATACCGTCAACAGTCAATTCAAATGTAAATTCATCATAATTTATATCAGTGACAATTGCTTCTATAGTCACAGTTTCAGTATCACTTTTCTCAAATACTGTCCCTGGTACTTTTGTATTCCCACAGCCCATTCGAGCAGAACTTGAGCGTGAAGCAGATTTCGATAGAGGGGCCAAATCGCAATAATCATCTGAACCTTGATATGCGTTCAATTCAGTGCTTGGAGCAACATTTTTATCAGTAAAGGTGATAACAAGTTGTTCATTAGCATCTACAGGTTTGTTGACATAAGAATTACCATAATAATAATAATAATAATAATAATCATCATCATCATAATCGTCACCTTCAGTGAAAGTAACGATAAGCGTATCACCGTCAACTAAATCGATACCATTGGTAGCAATCCATATGGAGCCTTTTAGCTCATCTAGTTTATACATCATAAATGGATAACTGTAAGGCATTAAACCTTTATCAACAGCGCTACCAGAAAATTCAAGCATAACCATACCATATCGATGTGATTTACCAGAGAAAAAGAATGGAATTTCAATTCTGTTAGCATCACCAATTAAAGCGAGCTGATCTTCTCCAAAACTCACTAGTGGGTCAATGCCCATAGGGAGAACTTCTTCGGTTGAGGTACCATTGCTGTCTGTTGCTATTAATGTTACTACATCAAGGTGTTGCCCTGACAGCAATCGATATTCTTCTTTTAGAGTAAATTCAACAGGACCATCTACTAAGTCATAAGCGAATATTCCAGTTAACATTTCAAGGGTAATTGTCGTATAAAGTCCATGCGCATCAATAGGAAATCGAGGATCCTGATCTGGACTATCTGGACTATTAAAAACGAAAGAATCAGTGAATTCGGGAGTTGCACCAAATTTAGGTCCAGTCGTATCTTCAATGGTTATTGTTTGTTCTTCAGTATGAACTACTGCGTTATTACTGTTATCTGTAAGCGTCCAAGTTATGGTATGAACTCCTAAAGCTAGCGAAACTGAATACCCTTCAGATACATCATTTGACCAGGTAAAGTCATCGGAATTTGTTTCTGAAGGAAATTCGGGATGCTCCAAATACACGTCGGTCATTAGCCCTGTGGCTTCGCAGGTATCATAGGATGAAATACATGAATATTCAGCAGCTTGAGAAGGCATAACAGCCCCCAAAAATACCGTTGTTATGGCTGTAACTAGTCCATTTTTTAAAAACTTCTTTATTGTCATACTGTCGTAAGCGTATAGGGAACGGCACCTAGCCGTGCTCAATATTCCATGGTAGCAGCGGTTCAAGGTTGTTTGGTTGCTC
>JABSOW010000014.1 GCA_013215465.1 Colwellia sp.
AATTTCAGCGCATCACGTTTATCAGTTTTTACTTTATCTCCTGGTTTCTTAGGAATTAATGATGGGGCAACGACATAGCAGCAATGACCTAAGCTGGTCAGTAGTCGGTAAATCCAATAGCCACAGGGGCCTGCTTCATAAACAAAATGCAGCGTCGCCTGTGGGTATTTGGATTGATATTGCCGAGCCAATTTTGTAATGGCTGCTTTGGTGGTTTTTATTTTGCCATAATGAACGGGTTTAGCGCCACGTTGGTCTTCTATGTGTGCTACTTCTGTTGAGATTTTATGGGTATCTAGACCAATGAAAAGTATGTTATGTTTGTACATGTTAGCCTCCAGTTTATATTGTTTAACACATATATTATGGCTCTGGTTTTACTAACCCACGAATCTGGAGGCTAGCACCTCGTGGGAGTCATTATGTCTAAACCGCAAGTCAAAGTTTTGCTATTAATCTGACACCTGTAGGGTTACAATTATCCTATGATTAAAAACTTCATCCATAAAGGTCTTCGAAAGTTTTATGCTTCTGGCAGTACTGCGGGGATACAAAAAAAGCACGAAAAGAAACTACGTCTTATTCTGGCTAACTTAGATCAAGCGGAAATATCAGATGATATGGATCTTCCTGGTTTGTTTATGCACCAACTTAAAGGTGATAGAAAAGATATTTGGTCTGTCCGAGTAAGCGGAAATTGGCGAATAACATATAGATTTACTGGACGTGATGTTGAAATAGTAAATTATGAGGATTACCACTAATGGCTATGTTTAATCCCGCTCATCCGGGAGAAATATTAAAAGAGTTAGTGATCGACTCTTTAGAATTAACGATCACAGATGTTGCAAAACACCTTGATGTAAGCCGTAAAACTTTATCTAAAGTTTTAAATGCTAAAGGCTCTGTAACACCTATAATGGCGGTTCGTCTTGAATTGGCTTTTGGTAAACCATCTGCTGATCACTGGCTTCGTTTACAAAATGCCCACGACTTATGGCAAATAAGACAAGAGCAAGAATCACTACATGTTTCGCCATATAATTTTCAAGTGGCGTAATGCGGCTTAACAAGCCATTTAAGCAGGACTTTTAACATAAGTTGGCTGGTTCCGCTTCGCTTCACATTTTAGCCAACTATCAAAAGCCTCTTAGTGGGGCGTTGGTAAACATGGATCACATCAATCAATGAAGTATGCAATAAAATTGTTCAGCCTATTTTTTAAATCAATTTTATTATTGGTGATACTATATGTGTTTTGGTATTTAACTTTTCCTAGCATTTTTGGGTACTCTGCATCTTATAAGAATATACACTTTCACTCTCAAAATAAATTTAACACTGAAATGGCTATAAAAATATTAGCCTCAGCTAGTCAGAAACTCGAAAGTCATTATGGTGAAAGAAATGAAGTTGAGATAAACATTTATGACTTTCAATCAAGTAAATTTTATGGGTTGGCAAACCCAATGGCATTATCTAGCTTTGGCGGCAATCCAGTTATAGATGATAAAATATTTTTATATCATGCAGATGTTAATAATAACCTCGCTTACGCTAATCGTGCCGAATCTAATGAAGTAAATTTGAGAAATGTTTTAATTCACGAAATAGTTCACTCATATCAAAAACATGATTATGGTATGTTAAAAATGTTTTCATTACCTTTGTGGGTTGTTGAAGGTCATGCAGATTATATTCGTGGTGAATCGTCATTAGATTATCAAACTGGACTTAATTTATTAAGTAGTAATAAATTGGGTTCATCACCAGCGGAGTGGTACTTTCTTAGTTATGCCTTGGTCAAGCATGCAATAGATGAAATGGGTGCAACACCTGAAAGTTTATATAATGAAACGCTTAAAAAAGAAGACGTACACCACTCTTTTTTAAGCGTGGTAAATAGCAACCGTATAACACATATGAGCTTATCTCTCGTCAATAGCCAATAGTGTTCTTTTAGCTGCCGTTAGGCAGCTAGTTGTTATCAATCAGTAAATTCGTCTTCTTCGCTATGTCGGTTAGTCGTTAAACACTCGTTTACGGCAAACATATATTGAGGCTCTCTTAGTGTGATCTCATCACTGCCTGCTTTTCCTCAATCCTTCTAGGTTGCAGGGGCACTAGACATTCATCGGTTAACCTTTGGCTGGCACTATTCAAGTAGGATGACTACAGGCTATTAAACAAGTTTCAGTTAGTTTCAGGCTCAGTTAAGGTGTAAACTGAGTTGACTCATTGCTCTTATAAGGTAATGCGCACCAATGGCGTGTCTAATCAAGACCGTGTGGCTTGAGCTGCTTGGCATAATAATCATCGTTAAACCTAATGGATTGACGATTAGTATGATGCTCTTTTTCATCCAGTTAGGTGCGTAGCTCACGCCATTGTGCGACTTAACCCTTTAAAAAATTTTTTTCATCAAATACGGCTTTATCCCTAAGCATGAAATAAATACAACGACCAATTTTGTGCGCTAAGGCCGATAGTACTTTGCCTTTACTCATGCGTCGTTGTAACTTATTAAGGTGGTTTTTGGCTTTCTCATTGCCACGTAAATATAAAACAGCCGCTTCACTAAACGCCCATTTAAGATGCCCGTTGCCTATTTTATTACCACTGGTGCCGTAGGTTTTTCCGGCTGACTCTGCTTTGCATTTAACTAATCGGCTATACGATGCAAAGTTTTGTACTGACTTAAAGCGAGTGATATAAAGATAAGCGCCATGATGTTGTTTAGCTTGTTTTTCAATAAAACATTCAACCTTGGCTAACTCTTTTGCATAACAATCAAGCAAGACCATATCGAGTTCAATAGTGCGCTGCACCACTTCATCATCATAATGATGTCGTAAGCTTTCTCTAGCACTGACATTTTTTAAGTTAAGCGATTGAGCAGGTAAGTTATATTGACTGTCAGTATTGACCACATGGGCTTTAAGGCTAGCACAGTGCCTAACTACGCCAGTTCTTCTACGCAGTAAATCTCGGGTTGCTCGCATTTCTTTGGGGTAATTATAAGCAAGTGGAAGTTGCCACCTTTTAACAGGCTAGCGATTTTGTACGAGTCGATTTTATCATTTTTGGCTTTGCCACCATGATGGCCTTCATGTAAAGCGCATGGCCGAGGACAAAGTCTACCTCATGAGTCTGACAAAAATCACTGACCCAGTACCAACAGTGCATGCATTCAACGCCAACAACGACATTGCCGATATAAGGTTCGAGTAATCGAAGTAAAGCCAGTGGGTCTGCGCCAATCTTCTGATGAACAAGCTTATTTCCTTGTTGGTCTAGGATGTAAACATAAAGAATTTTGGCATGTAAGTCGATCCCGCAATAATATTTGTGTAAAGTAGTATAGAATTTTATCGAGCTTCCTCCTTTTGGTTTCGTCACCTTAAAGTTTAGCTAAACGCTGAACTTTGAGGAGGAGGCTCAATTAGTATCAAGTTACTCAAACGGATGCGAAACAGTTGGCTCCGCCATCCTCTTATTCACCTTTTAACTAAGCGTTGGTATGACTCCCCACGTCAAGTTAAATACACTGATCTATGCTCGTAGAATTAACTAAGAATGAATTAACTAGGACATCCAGTGTTAATGGAAAAATTTTAAGACCTTTACTATGGTTAACTAATCATCCAAGTAGAGGGGGTTTTTATGACCACCGCCAGAAAGCAGCTAATCAGCCACAGTATTACCACTGTATTTCCCGTTGTGTACGTCGCGCTTATCTGTGTGGCGAAGACAAGGTTACCGGTAAAAACTTTGAGTACAGACGCGGCTGGGTCGAAGATAAAATACTTACAGCAAACGTTAAAAGAAACGGTAGCGCGCTATCGCGACAGGTTAATGGATATTAGTTGGTTTATGCGCTTACTGAACGAAAGCATTGCTCGGCAAGCTAACCAAGAAGATAACTGTACAGGTCGATTTTGGGAAGGGCGTTTTAAATCTTAAGCCTTACTCGATGAAGCCGCCCTTGCAGCTTGCATGGCTTATGTTGATTTAAACCCAGTAAGAGCCAAGATAGCGCAAAGCCCGGAAAGCTCAGATTACACCAGTGTAAAACAGCGAGTAGCAAAGGCTAAAATTGGAAAACAACCTAAACAGCTACTGCCTTTTGTCGGCAACCCCAGAAAAGAGATGCCGAAAGGTTTACCATTTGAACTCAACGACTATTTGGCATTAATCGAGTTAACTGGGCGTTGTATCAGAGCAGATAAAGCAGGCTATATTGAACAAAACCAACCGGCCATACTCGCTCGCTTAAACATCAGCCCTGAAAATTGGTTAACCTTAACGAAAGGTTTTAGGAAGCTTTTTCATGGCGCAGTAGGCCATGAAAATGTGCTGACTGAATACTATCAGCATCAGGGCTTTAAACGACGCCAAAACCTAAGTTGTTGTGAGAAACTGCTCGCCTAATAATAACGGTAGTTAACGTAACGTTTAACTTTAGCATTAAGTCTCTTGAGAGGCTTTCATTGCTTGAAAACAGTCACTTCCTCTATTTTTCCTCCTTTCAGATAGTAAGCGACATTAGCGATTAATCATTTTTAATCTACTTAGCTTTGAGTGAATGAAGAACCTGTGGCAAATGTATTTCATTGAAGAAATTTTGTAATGGGTGTCCTAGTTAATTACTAGTTAATTAATTAATCTCTAGTTAATTTGTCCGCAGGAATTGGTTTAAACCCCCGTCTTTAGACGGTGGTTGTTTAGTAATAGCTAAGCGCACTGCTTAAATACGCGCTTACTTATATACCATCAGGCAATCGATTATTGTCCTGAATTTGCACGTATTGACATGGCCAATACAAATGAACAACAGCACAATCATTCACATGTTCCTCGTCCGAGAGTTTATTTTCATATTGCAAAAATAAACTCTCAAAATAAAAAAAAATCATCTAAAAATAAATAAATCATATGAAAAAAAATAAATCTCTATGTTTTTAAAGGATATTTTTAGTTGGTATGGTCCGTGCTTTATTTGCTTTACATCAAACATATAAATACAGAGGGTATTCATCATGAAAAATAAATATAGCCTGGTTTGTTGCTCAATGGCGATCAGTTTATTGCTGTTGGGTTGTGGAGGGGAGGATGACAGCCCCCCCCAAAAAATAGTTACCGATACTGATCAGCCAAAATCCACAGCACTGGCCGATTTTAAAAATATATCGCCATCTGATGTCGAGGTTTTTGTGACAAAAAAACTGCTATTACCACTAAATGAGATTGAGTTTCAAGGCGAAATTTACTTTGTAAAAATCCAATCAAGCTTCAAACAAATTGTCTTTTTAGGACAGCTACCCCATAACCAAGCTTTTGAATTATCCGTTAATATTGAGTTAGGGGCTTTTCCGTTAACGGTAGAGGTTTTTAGTGAGAATGAGAATGATAAAGCCATCGTTTGGGAGGAAACTTATGAATAAGTTCTATATTAATTATTTTTGCTACCTAATGCTGGCTTTGATTTTTATCTTTGCGAGTTACAATAAGCAAGCTTTTGCTGAATCACCCGATAGCGTACGCTTAAAAGACACTATAAAACAAGGTGTTGGACTAATTGACGTATTTAAAGGCCAGGGAAATAAAACCATTAGCGCCGCTGAGCTAGAGCAGTTCAGATTAGATAACACTTCAGATGATATTGGTTACCTGGTTTTTGGCGTTGATGTAAATGAAGCGGCGTCAGGCTCAGAGAGCGCAATAAGCCAAGGTGTGGCGATTGCGAGCTTAGCGCTGACGGTTACCAGAAACGGGGTCGATACGGTCTATGATGTGTTTTCTACACAAACTCAAAGTATGTTAGCACTAGCAGGGCAAAACAATAAAACACCGTATTACACTTTAATCGGGCACACGGGCTCAAATAATATCGTTGGTAGTGGTTTAAACGGCACTTCAATTGACGCGATCTTAAAAATTCGTGTCGATGATGACCTTGCTGACGCATCTGCGGTTGAGTTATCAATTACCTTACTAGAAACGAATGGCAGCTTAGGAGACCCCGAAGCTTTTTATGACTTTACTAACGGCTTTGAAGACTTAGCCTTGGTTAATTTGTCAGATACCGATTTTTTAAATGAACAGGCTGCCGGTCGTGATGAGGCACCTTTAGTAGTGTTGACTGCGCAAGAGGCTGACACTGTGGCTTCCCTTTATTGGCCATCTTCGACTAACTATTATGTTGTTGCTTATGAAGATGAATTCCCTAACAAAGGAGATTATGATCTCAACGATTTGGTGGTAGCCTATCAAGTTGAATTTGGATTAGATAGCCAAGGTTTAGTCAAAACCATAAAAACTCGTGGTTACTTAGTGGCTAGAGGTGGACTTTATAATCATGATTGGCATTTACGTATTCCTCTGCAGAATGGCTCTCACGCTGTCGGGCAATTCTCATTGTTTAGTCCGCCGGATTCTACTTTGAGTAATGACAGTGTAAATAGTATTGATGTGACCGATAATTTGGACATTAAAGTATTTTCAAATACTCGCACAATGTTTGTTGATCCCCTTAATTCATTTGTTAATACGTCTGTTGATTCCAGTATCGTCAAAGGGGATAAATTTGATGTATACATTAGTCTGGATACCCCTCTTGCCATAGCGCAAATAGGCCCCGCTCCTTTTGACCCCTACTTATTGGTTCATAGTACAGGTTATGAAATACACCTTAGCGGTCAAAGCCCTGTTAATGACGCCTCGATCAATATTTTGAATGATGAAACCAGTTTTGTTGATGAAATGGGTTATCCTTTTGCTTTTATTATTCCAGAAGGTTGGCAAACGCCAACGGAAAGAGTAGATGTTGGTACTGCTTATCCAGAATTGCTTAACTATATTCAGTCTGGAAAAACAGAAAATTTAGACTGGTACCTTAACCCTGGTGTAGAGTATGTCCATCCCAATTCTGTCGAGCAATGGAAATGGTGATTTTCCCTCGTTAAACTTGCGGAGAAGATACCTTCTCCGCATATTTTATTCAGTTTTGACCTGTCCAGAAAATGAAGCACTGACAATGCAAGAATAGTTAAAAAATGGCTTGCTAGTATTGGCTTGAATTTAGCATCCTATGGCACTCATTTAATGAGGCGCACTAAGGAAACTTTGATTTATAAAAACCTAAAAACCGGAGAGCAGTTCAAATTTTTCTTGGCGATACGAAATTAGAGAACACAGTCCGTTATCTTGGTATAGAAGTCGATAGCGCACTTGAGTTATCTGAAACGATAGATATCTAATCCCAAATGACCTAGGAAGGATGGACGCTTCCTACCACCATTGGGACTAAAATTGTTAGCTTAATGCACTCCAACTTAGGTGTCACTATCAAAGCACAAGCAGACATAATAATGGTTGGAAAGCCATTTTAAGGTTTTTATTTAACAACAAATAGAATTATTTTTTTAATATTGAAATTTCAAAGATATTTTCTAGGGTATTATTTTTTAATCGTTTGGTAAAAGGATGAAAGACAGGGCTTAAACTCGATTCAAATATATTAATTGTTTGGTGCCTTTGGTTTTCAGGTAAACAGCGCCCTTCTTTTCTTCATAGATTGCTTAAGAAAATAGTTCAATCTATGAAAATTTTTTACTCATTTCAGCTCTAAAAAATACAACACTACAGAGCGATTTTTTATGCGCTATAGTGTTGAGCCGAATACCGGGTTTATTAGATATAAATACTAGTCATTTCAAGCACAGGTTTTGCGCTTATTAACTCGCAAATAAGCCTCCAATGAATCATCGAGCGCCTCTAACCACGGCGTATGGTGCGCAGGTGATTGCGTACCCGTCATTAAGGATGCATAAGATTTATTTCTAAAAGCCATGATGTCTTCTTTTTTATCTTTTTTCCAGCTCATGAAAGTCTTTCTCATACCTTCAATATCGAAATTCGGATAATCGGTTTCATCAATTAACATCTGTATATAATCGCCTTGGAATTTTATCGCATAACCAACATCAGCCTCTGCCTGCTCCAACTCATGCCACTCTTCAGTATGTCTCTGCATTTCTTCAAAAGATGGCAATTCAATTTTGTCAAGAATAACATCTCTGGCATACCATGCTTGGGCATCAAACATGTTGAAGGTATACCACTGGTCTTGCATTCCCAGATACATTAATTGTGGATTTTTCTCCCAAAAAACGCCTTTATAAAGATCTAATGGGTACAAAATATTCTTCGTTTTTAAGCGCAATGAATCCGGCAAAAATGGGAAATGATGCTGGTAACCCGTGCAAAGGATAATTGCATCAACCTCTTTTGTACTGCCATCAATAAAATGCACGGTATTACCACAAACCTTAACAATACCTGGCTTTTCTTCCCAATTATCTGGCCACTTAAACCCCATGGGTGCTGAGCGATAACTACTGGTAATTGACTTGGCACCATATTTGTAACACTGCGAACCAATATCCTCGGCAGAGTAGCTACTGCCAACAATGAGCAAATCCAATCCTTTAAATTCAAGTGCGTCACGAAAATCATGCGCGTGCAAAATTCTACCATTAAAGTGACTAAAACCCTCATATTCAGGGACATTCGGTGTCGTGAAATGACCCGATGCGACAATGACATAATCAAATTCATCTGAATAGGCTTTATCTTCAGTAAGATCATGAACACGAACTGTGAACTTCTTAGTGTCTTCACAAAACGATACATCTCTTACAGCAGTGTTAAATTTAATTTGATCTCTGATATTGGCTTTTTCAACTCTGCCCTGGATGTAGTCAAACAAAACCTCTCTAGGAGGATAAGAGGCAATCGGGTGATCAAAATGCTCTTCAAAATAATAATCCGCAAATTCTAAGCATTCTTTTGGGCCGTTTGACCAAAGATAGCGATACATACTACTATGAGCAATTTCACCGTTCTGATCTAGGCCAGTTCTCCAACTGTAATTCCATAGACCGCCCCAATTGGATTGTTTTTCAAAACAAACAACCTCGGGCACGTCGGCACCTTTATCTTTGGCTGATTGAAATGCTCTGAGTTGCGCAAGACCACTTGGTCCAGCACCGATTATTGCTACTTTTTTATTCATGTTTTTTCCCATATTGTACAAATTCACATGTTGTATATAAATAATTTTTAAGGCTGGTTTAAGATTACCTTCTTACTTGTACTTCCTCGCAAAATGCCAATGTTCATATTTTTTGGCTAATAACCTAAAGTGTGATCACATTAATTTATTTAAAGTTAGCTGTTAACCAACTGCCTTATTGATATTCCAAGGTAATAAGACTTCAATATCTTCAACCATTTTTACTTGTGGCAATAAAGTAAAAATGGCTTTTAAATATGCGGATGGCTCAATGTAGTTCGCTTTTGCTGTTTCCACTAAGCGGTATCAATTAGCACTGGCTTTTTCCCCTTCACGGTTGCAGCAAATAACCAGTTTTTTCTACCGATGACAAACGGTCTAATACTATTTTCAGCAAGATTATGATCCATAGGCCACGCGCTATTCTCCGTGTAACGGATAAGTTTAGCCCATTGGTTGTTTAAATAGGTGAGCGTTTTGGTGGGTTTTTCTGACTTTACCGGGTATTTGAGTGATTTATCGAGCCATTTTTTCAATGCAGCTAATATAGGAATGCTTTCTTGTTGTCGTGCATGGTATTTTTCAATCGGTTGAGTAGGCTTTGTTGCCGTAACAAAATAATCATTGCAGCAAGGAGACATGTATTTACGACGAATATGTTTAAGTACAGTCACCTTGGCAGGAATATAATCTAACTGCTTTGAGCATTCGTCACCAAAGTGCCTTAAGGCTTGGTTGTCATGAGGGCAGCATTGTTCATCTTCAGGTAAGTCATGAATGATATCGGAGGTCGGTAAATTTTCAGGAAGTGACAAACGTTTATTTTTACGTTGATGAGCAGGCACTTCGGTGCAAGTTTCTTCACTCTCATCCTCATCACTTAATAATTCAGCTTCATCAAATAGCCCCAATTGATTGAGTGAGAGTTTCTCACTCGAGGCGCCAAACCGTTGCTGCGTCATGTAACAAATGTATTCTTCTAGCGTAGCAATTTTATCTGATTTTTGACCAATCAAGACATTTTTTTTAAGCAGTGTTTTATTTTTAGTTTTGAGGGTTTTCTGATGAACACTGATAGCTTTTTTATTCTCATCAAGCACCGTTTGTTGCTCAGACAACTGAGTTTCTAACGCTAAAATATGTTGGATTAATTGCTCGTTTTCACAAGTAAGTTGATGATTTTTCATGGCAATATTATAACAAAAAAACGTTAAAAATCCGAGCTAAACTCAATGTTTTTATGGGGTTTTATCCCAATACAGTAATTTAAACTTATTACGCTGCTTACAGAAACACACGAATAAAGCCCCGAGCTTAACGATTGCTTCATGGTTAATTCAACAATCGCCGCTGAACCATCAATTTGCTTTCGAAAGTCAATAGGTTCTCGGTGTAAGTAAACCATATTCGTTAATCGCATCGAGCATATCGCTGCGTTTATGAAAAGATGCATTACCCATCACAATAACTGCGTCTTTAGGTACCTTTGGCAGTAAGTCTTGAGTTAAGCAAGCATAAAATACATCTGAATTAACATAGCATGTAAAAACACTCAACGTTAAGAATAGGGTACCGACAATAGCCCAAATGACATTCACTCGGTCTTTTGTCTGCCAATCATGCCTGACATAACAACGAAGACCTTTTTTTGAATAGCCATGAGTGCGCAGAGCCACTCTCATCAAGGTATACAATCTCTTTTCTAACCGCTTCATAACACGCGTTGCAACGTTGAAAATTTAATCGTTCTTCTTCGTCAGCTCTTGGGCGTTTTAGTGTTTGAATTTAACTGGGGGACCGATTCAAACAGTAAGCCAAGGCTCAGACGCCGAACCGCTGCGAAGAAGCAGAAGGCTACGTTAAGTGAGTATTACCAATGGATCAAAGCCAAGCGCTCATTAAAACTGAGAAACTGGCTGCCTCAATTAAAGTGAAAACTGATAATATTTAGAAATTACTTCTTGCTTCCCGATAACAGCCGAAGTCTGGGAGATGTATACGATTATACTTTACATACCTTATATAAATGGTGAACAGGCGCAGTGGTAGGAGAAGTTATAATTGGAGTAATTTCAAGAAGATGTTAGAGTATTTTAATATTGAGAGTATAAAAGTCAGTAAGTAATTTGTACTGGTTTATTGGTACTAGGCTCGTGTTTTACACGAGCGAATATGTAACTGAAGAGCGGGATGCGGTATTTCCGCACGTCCGGATCTGTGTGGGGTCTGTCTGGTAACAGGCCGCTCTACCACGATTGTGAATAGTTTTAACACTGGAGTATTAATTGTATGATGAATAAGAAAATAAGTGGAAGTTGTTTATGCGGTAAAATTTCTAGCACTGTTAAAGGTCCCTTTAAGAAGTTTTATCAATGCTACTGTGATAGATGCCAGAAAAAAACTGGTTCCGCTTTTGCTTCATTGATGTTTACTACACCTGATAAGATTGAATGGCACTCCGGAAAAAACTTAATTAAGAGATTTGATTTACCAGAAGCTAAACGATTCAGTAATTGCTTTTGTACTAACTGTGGTTCTCAAGTTCCTTATATTAGTAGGGATGGCGCCTTTTTAATTGTTCCTGCCGGTTATGTATCAGGCGACCCTGAAATAAGACCATCGGCAAATATTTTCTGGGAAGAGCGACCTTGTTGGTTTGACGAAGGAAAATCAGCAGATATTTTTAAAAGCTATCCGGAATAAATTCACATATCAAGCGGGCGTTGAGGCTGTAGAACTTATCCTAAAAGGAACATTTTCATGTTCCTTCTATTATTTTATCTTTTTTTTTACCTTGATGCTCGATCTTGGTTGTGATTTTATAGATCTTATTCACCCATTGTAAAACCTTATGGCGAATTACAAAGCCGATCTATCAGGTTTCGAATCTTGGTTTAACAATGACAAAGGCAACGCAGCCGCCTATTCATCGCAGCCAGTGGTTTTCACAGTGAAGTCAATCTTGAGTTTATGGCAAGTACAGTTTCTTCAGAAATATCAACAAAAAATTAGTTATAGCGATAAAATGAAAGTAAAAATAGACAGTTTTATTGGTCGACGACAATACAGTAAAAGGTTGGGTGCAATAGAGCCTGTTTTTGGCAATATCACCGTGAATAAAGCCATGAATAAATTCACCAGCGTGACACGAAAAAGTGAATTCCCAATGGTAAATGTATTTTTAGTGTCATAACATTGAAAAGTTAAGAAAATAGCCTACATTGAGGCTAAAATCCCCGTATATCCCTTCGGAAATGGCCGCAGAAAGCAGAAAATCAGCCACTATTGAATAAATAACAATGTAAAAATAAAAATAGCCAAAATGTAAACGGTATTGATTGTTAAAAAAAAATAATCCAGTTAGAGTATTTTGATTAATAAATAATATAAAAAACGAGTTATTCTATAAGCTCGTTATGCATCATGGAGAGTTAAGTGGCTATTTCAGGTGAGTGTTTTTGCGGAAAGATTAAATATAAATTTAATGGTACCTTAAAAAATGCACAATCTTGTCATTGCTCTAGGTGTCGTAAAGCCTTTAGCTCGCAAGCATCGGCTTATGCCTTAATTGATGCTGATGAATTCCAATGGATATCCGGGGAGGAATCATTAACTTCTTATATTGGTGAGCATGGCTTTGGATTGCAATTTTGTAATAAATGTGGTTCAACCCTTTGCGGTATTTTTAACGGTGTTGTTCATGGAGTAACACTGGGCTGTGTTAACGGAGATCCAAAAGTTGAGCTTGGTAGGCATATATATGTTGGTTCAAAAGCACGTTGGGAAGTTATTCCAGAAGGGGTACCTCAATATCAAGCAGGTGCGCCAGAAAATTATTAGTATTAACTTTTTAGTATTAACTTCGAAGTGTGACAAACGTTATTATTTATAGAATAATTTTTAGGTGTTTGTTCGCTGAGTCATTTTTTTGATCTTGTATTTAGTCGTTCTATCGTGGAGTTGACCTATTATGCTATCGCTGTTCATTGTTTGTACTAAATGGCTGTCGCATTTAGTCTCTGAATTTGACCCGTTCTGTTAGAACTTCAAGGTGCTTGGGATATTTGTGTAATATTGTGGTCGAAGAGTTTGCTTTTCCTAACGCTAATAAGTTGCTATTGAAAATTAATGTAGAATATGGCTAATTTAGGGTAAAATGCACCATTATTCTATTTGCTGATGTACATCGCCATTAATATTAACAATATATCTAAAACGGAAATCACCTGTGCTAATTGTCAGGCTTGTTGCTGCCGTTTGGAGGTGCTGCTGGTTACTGATACAGGTGTTCCCTACCAGCATATCGCACTTGATGAATGGGGCGGAGAAACGATGTTACGCTTAGAAGATGGTTGGTGCTCAGCTTTAGATCGGGATACTCTTATGTGTTCGATTTATGAAAATCGGCCTTGGAATTGTCGAGAATTTGAAATGGGATCATATGATTGTCTTACTGAAAGAGCGGTAGAGGTTGTTGTTTCATACTAATTATCTTATACCCATGCCACTGAAACCTAAATTTTCAGTGGCATGACGTAAAAATTTTACTACTGATAACTACTTACAAACTAACTGGCATATTATCAATCAATCTTGCTTTACCTAAATAAGCCGCCGCTAGAATAACAATATCTTTGTCATTTGGTGTTGCAGGAGCTAACGTTTTAGCATGACATAAATTAATATAATCTGTTTTTAAGCCGGCATTATCAATCTTTTCACTTGCTTGCATTATTAGTGCGGCATAGTCTCTTGGTTGATGGCTTTTTTGTAATTCAGTATTTAACCATTGTAAGGTTTGATATAGCGCAGGTGCTATTGCTAGCTCTGCTGGCGTTAAGTAGCCATTACGCGAACTCATTGCTAAGCCAGACTTTTCACGAATGATTTCTACTGGGATAACGTTAACTGGCATGGATAAGTCGTCAACCATGGTTTGAATTACTTGCAACTGTTGATAGTCTTTAGAGCCAAAACAAGCTACATCAGGCTGAACTAAATTAAATAATTTGCAAACTACTGTCGCAACACCGCGAAAATGTCCTGGCCGAGCAGCTCCACAATATAGATCGGAAATATTGGGTACTTCAACATAACTGTTTTCACCAAAACCTTTTGGATAAATAATATCTGCGGTAGGGGTAAATAATAAGTCAGTATTGACCTTTATCAAGCTCGCTTTGTCTTGCGCTAACGTTCTAGGATAATTATTAATATCTTCACTTAAACCAAACTGCATAGGGTTGACGAAAATACTAACGATTACTTTATCCGCATGATGATGAGCGGTGTTAACTAGTGCCAAATGTCCATCGTGTAAATTTCCCATGGTAGGGACAAAAGCAATGGTTAGGCCTTGCATGCGCCATGATTTAACTTGCGCACGTAAATCTTTGATACTTTCAACTGTATTCATTTTAATCTCTTGCGGAGTTTAATTTTATTTTTATACTTTACTAGAAACTAGAAACTAGAAACTAGAAACTAGAAACTAGAAACTAGAAACTAGAAACTAGAAACTAGAAACTAGAAACTATTTAAATATATGATTTTCGCCGGGGAAATTACCTAGGCTTACTTCACTAATGTATAATTCAATAGATTTTTTAATATCGCCAGTTTCTTGTAAAAAATTCCGAGAAAATTTAGGCATATAACTGCAAGAAATACCTAAAGCATCATGCATTACTAGTATTTGGCCGTCGGTATCTTTACCTGCGCCAATACCTATGGTTGGGATCGTAATCGCTTCTGAAATAGCTTTACCTAAAGGAGCCGGAATACACTCTAATACCAGTAATTGCGCGCCTGCGGCTTCTAATGCTTGTGCGTCTTGGATCATTTTTTGTGCTTGTGCATCGTCACGACCTTGTACTTTAAAGCCGCCAAATATATTGACAGACTGCGGCGTTAATCCTAAGTGGGCACATACGGGAATGCCTCGTTCAACCAAAGCTTTAACCGTGTCAACTAACCAAGCGCCACCTTCCATTTTTATCATGCTAGCGCCTGCTTGCATTAACTTAGTGGCATTGGTTAAGGCTTGCTCTAAATTAGCGTAGCTCATAAAAGGCATATCACCGATGATCAACGTGTTTTCGACGCCACGTTTAACGCATTGAGTATGATAAGCCATATCGTCAATACTGACAGGTAAGGTGTCATCTTGACCTTGTAATACCATGCCAAGGGAGTCACCAATCAAAATAGCGTGTATGCCTGCTTGATCGAATAGCTTAGCAAAGCTAGCGTCATAGGCGGTAATAGTGGATATTTTTTCGCCTTGTTGTTTCATTTTTAACAAGGTTGATGTCGTTATTTTGGCCATAATAGTAGTTCCATGCAGTATTTATTTTTAAGTATCTATTTTGGGTGTTATTTTTAAGATCACTTATTATTATAATTATTTTGAGTAATTACTCAAGCAGACTACTTTGGCATAATTTTTTTTCAACTGCAATATTCGATCATCTTTGCACTAGTTTTCCTATTGCGTTATTGGCAATCTTTTGGCTCAAAATTTTTACACTTTGCCTATCTGCAGCGATTGAAGAGGGGATTATTAAATCGGCGGCAATTTCAGCTAAAGGCAATAAAACAAACTCACGTTTTGTCATACCATAATGAGGTACGGTAAGACGCTCGCTGGTAATTATGTCATCACCAAACAAAATAATATCAAGATCTAAAATACGCGCGCCCCAACGATTTTCTTTACGTACTCGGCCTGCTTTATTTTCAATACTTTGCAAGGCATCAAGTAACTCAAGTGGTGTTAGCGTTGTTTGAAGCGCTAAAACGGCATTGATATAATCGTCTTGATCTTGAGGCCCCATAGGCTTACTTAGATACAACGATGAAACTTTTATTACCTGACTGTGTGCTATTTTTTTTATTTCATCAATAGCGGCTTGCACCTGTTTAATTGGCGAAGATAAATTACTACCTAAGCCAATGTAAGCAATTGTTGTGATGGGCTGCATCATGTTTATTCGGCGTTTGAACTATTGCTACTTTTGGCGGGACTGCGACGCTTTCTTGGACTACGACGTTTGCCACCAGGTGAGCTTTTAATACCTTTAATCATTTGCATGCGAGCATCATTAGAAACAGTCTGAAAATCAGTCCACCATTGAGCCAATTCAATTAGTTCAGGGGTATTTTCAATTTCTGCTCGTAATAGCAAGAAGTCATAGCCTGCTCTAAATTTAGGGTGTTCGAAAGTTTTAAAAGCGCGCTTGCCTTCACGACGAGCGAGCTTATCTTGTAATATCCAAATATCTTTCATCACCCCTTGAAATCGCTTAGGAATGGCAATACTGCGTTGTTGCTCAGGCATTATTTCACTTAATGCGGCAAAAAAAGCATCTTGAGGAGCCAGTTGATTATTGATATTGACTTGTTGAATATATTTTTGTAATGGATACCAAAGCATCGCGGCGAATAAAAAGGCCGGTGTAACACGTTGTTCATTATGGATGCGTTTATCGGTATTTTCCATGGCGAGCATAATAAAACGCTCAAGCAGTTGATTATTTTTATTTAATTCTTGTTCAACAGCAGGGAAGAAGTAAGTAAATAAATTATAACTGCGTAGTTGTTTATAGTTAGCGACTGCTTTACCGGCAATAAATAGCTTCAAAAACTCTTCAAACATACGGGCAGCAGGTATATTAGCCATTAATGATGAAAGCTCTTTAATAGGGGCGCTAGTCTCGGCTGATATTTCCATATCAAGCTTGGTAGCAAAACGGATAGCACGTAACATGCGTACAGGGTCTTCTCGATAGCGAATTTTTGGCTCGCCAATTAAGCGGATAACTTTGTCTTCAATATCTTTAACGCCATTGGCAAAATCATATACTTTAAAATCTTTAGTAGAGTAGTACAGGGCATTGATGGTGAAATCACGACGCTCAGCATCTTCGTCTATGGTGCCGTAAATATTGTCACGCAGTAACATGCCATGTTCACTTTGCTTTGAGGTTTTATTACAATTTTTTTCTTGCTCTGACGCATTGTCGTGATGACCACGAAAAGTTGCCACTTCAATAATTTCTCGGCCAAAAACAATATGTGCTAAACGAAAGCGGCGACCAATTAAACGACAGTTCCGAAATAAGGCTTTGATTTCATCAGGCGTGGCATTGGTCGCAATATCAAAATCTTTTGGTTTTAAACCCAATAAAATATCGCGGACACCACCACCAACAAGATAAGCGTCATAGCCGCTTTTATTTAAACGATACAATACTTTTAAGGCGCTTGGGCTAAGTAGTTGTCTAGAAACAGAATGTTCACTGCGAGATAAAACTATTGGTTGCGCGAGTGTAGATACTACTTTAGTTGCTTGGGTTTTTTTATTGGATTTTAGACTAAAAACCTTTTTACATAAATTGATGACGCGTTTGATAATCGCTGACCTTTTTTAAAGAATAGAGGTGGAATGAAAAAGTAGGCGCAATGATATAACAATCAAGCAAAAAAGAGAATGAAAAAGCAGCGATTTTTAGTGGTCACTGCAGTGAAAATAACGAGTACTTAAAGATAAGTTACTACCAAGGCAATATTTCGCCATTAGAATGCTTAAATACACCGGACTCAGCCATAGTCAATTCACTCATTAAGGTGAGTAAACGTTGCGCGGCAACATCACTGCTAATATCACCATTACTTGTTTGCCCTAAGGCATTAACCATGTCGGTTTGCACATAGCCGGGGTGGTATATACCTACCGAGATTTTATCTGCTGCTAGATCTTTAGCAAGCGAAACAGCGGCAATATTTAATGCTGCTTTGGACATACGGTAACCATAACGACCACCGGAGCCATTATCTGTTATTGAGCCCATTCTTGAGGTAATTAGAGCGACTTTACTGTTTGCTGATAAATTACTAAGCAATGCTTGTGTTAATGCTATTGGCGCTAAAGCATTAACAGTAAATTGTTCAATAATGGTATTTTTATTAAAACACTCTAGGCTTTCATCACGTAAAATGCCTGCATTATTAATGAGTAAATCAATAGCGACATTAGCAAGCTCAGCTTGAGCATGTGCTATGCCTGCATCAGTAGCGATATCAATACCTTCAATAACATTTACCTTTAGCGCGTTAAGTTGTGGAGAGCTTTGTCTACATAAAGCATAAACACTGTCACCACGTTGCTGACAAATTTTTGCCATAGCAAGGCCTATACCGCGATTTGCGCCAGTTATTACAATAGTTTTAGACATGGTGTTTCCTTATTTTTTGTTAATGAACATTATTTAGGTCTAGCAAGGCTAAAAGGTTTGTTGATTGTGGTGTACTCGCCACCACCTAACCGTGCTAAAGGTTTTATTTTATCGGCATGCACTTTTATTCTTTGTTTTTCGTCAATATCGATAACGTTTTCGTTAATGTATATTTGTTTAATTTCAACAAAAATTAAATTTTGTGGCACATCGCCAAGTTCTTTTATTTCATAAAGTTCGCAGCCATAAGCAATGTCACACTGGGCTAGCCTAGGTAGTGGGAAATTATCGAAGGTGACTGTTTTTAAGGCTGACTCAGTTAATTCTGATTCTCCATGAGCTAAGCTGGCTGCGGTTTGAGTGACCAATGCTGCATCTTGTTCTGATGCTATATGTATCACCATTTTTTTATTGTTAACTACATTGACTAAAGTATCTTTTTTATCGCCATTGGGTTTGTTGCCCACGGAAATCATTAAAATAGGCGGTGCACTTGAGACGGCAGTAAAATAGGAAAAAGGGGCTAAATTAAACGAGCCATTATTTGAGTCAGTTAGTGCCCAAGCGATTGGTCGTGGAATGATGGTTTGCGTCATAAAATGATAACGCTGGTTAGCAGAAAATTCAGAAAAATTAATATTCATATCAAACACTTCTATGGTTTATATTGATTTGCTTGTGTAGCACTAAAATTACTTTTAAAAGTAAAAGCATAAGGGGAGTCGGTATTATCACGTAAATAATTTAATCGCGCGACACCTTTTTTAATGCTTTTATTAGATACTTATTTGTTGAACCTTAGCGACCTTATCTCGTGACCAATGATTAATTGCCCAACGAATAATATCATCTACTTTCTCGTTGATTAGATTAGGATCTGGTGCTTGTCCTAAAAATTTTAACGCCGCAATTAATGCCGGTTGCGGATTATGGTTGTTAATAGCAGGGGCTTTGTTTTGTTTACTTAGTTTATAGCCGTTGCTTGTTACGGCTAATGGCACATGCCCATATTCTGGTGCCGAGCTATTTAATGTGGTAAATAATGTTAGTTGTCTTGCTGTTGATTCAAGTAAGTCACAACCGCGGATCACATGGCTAATATTTTGATAAATATCGTCAACCACCACGGCAAGTTGGTAAGCGAATAAGCCATCTTTGCGATGAATGATAAAATCTTCTTTGGCTAACGCTTTATCACACTCTACTTTTCCTTGCTTTTGTTTTTGGAAAAGATCATCAAATTGATAAATGCCATGTTGGTTAATTAAGCGAATAGCGCTGTTGTTTTTAGGTCGTTTAAGAGTGCGGCAATGGCCTTGATAAATCCCACCAATACTTTTTATTTCTGCTCGAGTGCATTGACAGTAATAACTGAGATTTTGCTGCTGTAAATCGCTTAATGTGTCTTGATAAACTTCAGACTGCTGGCTTTGATAAAGTACAGATTCATCCCAGTGTAAACCGAACGCTTCAAGAGTTGTTAAAATAGCAGTGCTAGCGCCTTCTTGTTCACGAGGAGGATCAATGTTTTCTATGCGCAGCAACCACTGTCCTGAACTACCGTGAGGAGTAACAACAGATTTAGCATCTAAAAAGCTAGCGAGCGCGGCGATTAAAGAGCCAAAATGGAGTAACCCGGAAGGAGAAGGAGCAAAACGACCACGATAAGCGTTAATGCTTAATAATTGTGGCCGCTTAGGGGGCAGAATATTATTTAGTGAAGCTTGCTTAGTCAATAACTTAGCCAGCCATTTGGCGCTCTTTAATTTCTGCTAAGGTTTTACATTCAATACAAAGATCGGCAGTAGGTCTTGCTTCTAAACGGCGAATGCCAATTTCGATGCCACAAGAATTACAAAAACCAAAATCATCTTCTTCAATTAATTGTAATGTTTTCTCGATTTTTTTGATGAGCTTACGTTCACGATCTCGAGTACGTAATTCAAGACTAAACTCTTCTTCTTGGGCGGCTCTATCAACCGGATCAGGAAAGTTTGCCGCTTCATCTTGCATATGAGTCACAGTGCGATCTACTTCTTCTCGAAGTTGTACGCGCCATGCATCTAAAATCTTTTTAAAATGTTTTTGCTGAGGGGTGTCCATATATTCTTCGTTAGCTTTTTCTTGATACGGCTGTACGCCGGCTAACGCTAATATACCTAATGTTTTGCCTTTGCTTGTTGGCATGCTGAATCTCCTAATACTACAAAGACCAAGGTTGTTTGATGAAGACATCAGTTAACTATTTACCCTTGGTTGTAATTGCCAATACTATTATATAATAGACCTAAAATATCACAACTATATGGTATCACTAGTGATAAAAATCAATGTTTTGGGATAATAAAGTTAAAATAAAATACTTTGGCTTCAATATCAATAACTTACGTTTGTTGTAAACGTTAGTCGCTCAGTTTTTGTCTTTGACTTTTTAATTGAGCAAGCTTTTTTAGCAATTTTACCTAGGGTTAGTCAATTATTATCTCGTTTTTAGTAGTAATTAATAATTTAAATTTATTGGTTATTTACTGAAATGCTTTTGGTTAACTGCATTTCTAGCTGGTTTGACATGAATTGATTTTCCTTTAATTGGAAATGCGTTTTGTAAGCAATAACTTCAACACCTGCCGTTTGTGCTGCTTTTAATAATTCACTATATTTTTCATCAATATGGTTAGCGGCTGAAACTTTATTTATGCCACTGTGCAGTATAGCAAAAAATAACACAGTGCGACTGCCTTGTTGACTTAAGGTGGTTAATTCACGTAAATGTTTTTGTCCTCGGATTGTTATTGAATCAGGAAAAAAACCTTGACCATTCGTTTGCTGTTTTGTTGTTTGCCCGAGTAAAGTTACACTTTTAACTTCAACATAAGCGTCTTTTTTGGTTGAGTTCAAAGTTCCTTGGCTTAAGAATATATCTACTTTAGAGTTTTCATTTCCATACTTCACTTCACGTTTAAGGTTTTTGTAACCCACTAATTCGCTAATTAAATTAGCGTTAATTGCTTCTTCTACCAGCTGGTTAGCGCGCATGGTGTTAACGCAAATAAAATGATTGTTTTTGGTTTGTGTTAACTCCCAGCTAAAGGGGTATTTTCGTTTAGGATTAGTTGAGGTGCTATACCAAATAGTATCACCGGGCTCTGCGCATCCCGTCATTGCGCCTGTGTTCGCACAATGGATAGTGGTTATTGCTCCGCTAGGCAGTTGTATATCAGCTAAAAATCGCTTATATCGTTTGATTAATATGGCGGGTTGTACGGCTAATATCATCTCTGCTCGTTACTTTATTCGACAAGTTTCAGCTAAGTCTACGATAAAGCTATGTGATAACACTAGTGTTTAATTAATAAAACTCTCTAACCAGTATTTAGCATTTTTAGTATCACTAAAGAAATTAAATTGCACAGAGCAACTTTGATAAATACGTTGTAGCTGCATCTGTAAAATGTCGGCGTAGGTGCTATCAATAATAACGGCAGCAATGGCAACCATGCCATTTTCTACTCGATAATGGGTAGTCTCAATTAAGTTTTGTTCAGCATCAGGGGTGATGACACCATTACCTTTAAATGAAATGAGTGATGCCCATGGCTTATGACGCATTTTATCAGTAATAATTTTAATATCCTTATGGAATTGTTCGGTGACAACATCATTGAAAGAACCTTGCGCTTCAATTAATAAAATATTGTTTTGTTGTTCAATGCGATAACTACCGTGTGCTGAATATTGCATAACTGAGCTCTCCTTGGATTAAATTTTATCAGACACTATTGATAGCAATTTTTTAACCGCTTGCCAAGTAAGCACATTAAACTTTGTTTGCAAGTTTATATTTATTCAACTATTCATAAGGTTATTACTGGTCGGTGCATTCGAATTATCCTATATATTAATAGAACAGGTTTAACGATTTTTTCTTATACCAATGCTAGTAAATTAGTGAGCAAATATTAGGGTTCACACATTTATTTGTATTGGTGTTATACCAATCAGGCTAACTAAGTGATCTTTTTAAATGGTCTAAATATCCAATAACATCGTTGCTTTCAATCACAATAGCCAGCTATTGCTCAATCAAGCGCCTTGTTCTTGAAAAATTATCCTCATTAAAATTTGAACCATTAATTAATCTGATTGGTATTAATCATGTTGTACTTCTCACGCCAGTACCCAATACAAGCAAAGCAGCATTATTTAGATCTGTGGCCTCGGCTAGAATACAAAGCTCGATATTGTTGTCATTGCGTTTACGCACCATCAACAATCGTCTTTTCTTATGTTGCTATTATTATATTCAAGATCATAAACTTAGCTATTTTTTAACTTGGTTAACTATTAAAGCGTAAAAATTGTTACAATGACGTTTGTTGTTTTCTACTGTTTAGCTTTTATGTCTGTATTAACCCCTCTGCCTATTGAGGCAATTAAAACTCATTTTTGTCAAACATTAACAGAACACTCTACTGTTATTTTGTCTGCGCCGCCGGGAGCGGGAAAATCGACTTGTTTACCTTTGTGGTTACTTAAGCTTGAAGTACTCACACAGCAAAAAATATATTTATTGCAGCCTCGTCGCCTTGCCGTTAAAAATATCGCGACTTATCTCGCTGATCAATTACATGAGCCTGTAGGAAAAACTGTCGGCTATCGTTTGCGTAATGAAACAAAAGTCTCTAAAAACACCCGTTTAGAGGTAATAACTGAAGGCATTCTAACGCAAATAATTCAACAAGATGCCGAGCTCAGTAACTGTGCATTAGTGGTATTTGATGAGTTTCATGAGCGTAGTTTACATGGTGATTTAGCGTTTGCTTTAACGCGTGATATTCAGCAAGGCTTGCGCGATGATTTAAAAATATTATTGATGTCGGCAACCTTAGATACCGAATATTTAAACAAAGCCTTGTCAGACGCTATTACGGTTGCTAGTGAAGGGCGAAGTTACCCTGTTGATGTCACTTATAATGCTCCAATTAATGTTCAACGCTGGCGAGCTCATGCCCTTAATGTTATTAAACAGCAAGCATTTGAGCATCAAGGCTCTACGTTAGTTTTTCTCCCAGGTGTTGCTGATATTCGTTTTATTGTCCAAGCATTAAGCTCAGATCTTATCGATGACTTATTGCTTTGTCCTTTGTTTGGTGATTTAACGTTAAAGCAACAGCAACAAGCGATTGAGCCTTGTCAGTCGGGTAAACGAAAATTAGTACTGGCGACTAATATTGCTGAAACATCACTGACTATAGAGGGAGTTAGCTTAGTTATTGATTGTGGCTTAGAAAAAGTGGCTAGTTATGACAGTGCTAGTTTGATGAATAAACTCGTGCAAAAACGCATAGCTAAAGCTTCTGCGATCCAAAGAGCTGGGCGAGCAGGTCGTTTAATGCCCGGTAAGTGCATTCGTTTATATGCCAAAGATGATTTTGAACGCCGACCCGATCAAAGTATCAATGACATTCAACAAGCTGATTTACTACCGACGTTAATAGAAGTGGCGCGATGGGGAGTGAATACTTTAGCTGACTTACCTTTATTAGAGCTGCCAACAAAAGTTAAGGAGCAACAAGCATGGCAAGAGCTTAATAGTTTAGCCATTATTGATTCGCATAACCGATTAACTAAACATGGTGAGCAAGTGGCGCAATTACCTTGTCATCCTCGGTTTGCTCATATGTTACTTTGTGCGAAGACGGTAATAGCAACAGAAATACCACCAGAAAATGCGCCACAACTTACTTTTCTCGCGTGTATTATTACTGCATTACTAGAAGAGCGAGACATTTTACCCAATGAACAGAGCCGATTTGATTGTAATCTTGAGCATAGAGTTACTCAGTTGCAATCACAATGGCATAAACCTTATGGTGCCCTTGCTAATATTGTCAAACAGGTGAAAAATTTAGCGCAAAGAATGAACTTAACAGGCTTAGATGCTTTGGTAAAAATGCACATCGGCTTAGATAAAACGGGATTGTTGCTTGCTTATGCTTATCCTGAACGTGTCGCTAAAGCACGTGGGGCGCATGGTGATTTTATTTGTGCCAATGGCAAAGGTGTTAGCGTAAATGATCAAGATGCTTTAGCCTCAGAAGACTTTTTAGTGATTGCTGACTTAATGCAATCGCAAGGGACTTTACAAGTCCGTTTGGCTGCTAGGGTTGATTTGTCCCAAATAGAGCAAGTGTTTACTGATCAAATCATTAGCCAAGAAGTTGCTATTTTTGATGATGCTAGTGGCAGGATCATGGCTCGTGCACAAACGAAATTAGCGGCGCTGATCTTACAAGAGAAAATAACTCAAAATACCTTAACAACGGCAAGTATCGCTAAAATGTGGAGTGAGCTGGTGAAACAAAAAGGGCTGGGTTTTCTAAATTGGCAAGAGCAAGACCTGGCATTGAAAGCTAGATGGCAATGGTTGAATCAGTATTTTTCAACATACAATTTACCTGATATTAGCGACGCCGCATTATTAGCGAGTTTATCTGTTTGGTTTGCGCCTTTTGTTGGTGAAATAAAATCAACGGCCAAGTTAGCTAAGTTAGATTTATCATCGATGTTATTGTCTTTACTTGATTATCAACAACAGCAAATATTAAAACAAGCAGCACCTAGTGTTTATATTGGCCCAACGGGGCGTCATTGTCCTATTCGTTATTCAACAGAGAAATCGCCTAAAGTATCACTACCAATGCAAGAGCTTTATGGCTCAACAGCAACACCTACCATAGGAGGTGTTAATAATAAAGACGGTATTCCATTATTATTAGAGTTATTATCACCCGCTCAGCGCCCTATTCAAGTTACTCAAGATTTGGCCCAATTTTGGGCGGGTAGTTATCAAGCGGTACAAAAGGATATGAAATCAAATTACCCAAGACATTTCTGGCCAGACGATCCTGCGAACGCTGAGCCAACCAATAAAACCAAGCGCCATTTAAAAATCAAAACCTAGGATCACATCATTTTATGCCTAAAAAGCACAACACTAAAAAGTCAGTTAGTTCAAATAAACCATGGCTTCGGTGGTTACTAGTTACTGGCGCAAAATTAGTCTTCGCGCTTGGTTGTGCGTTAGCTATTTTTGTTATTTATTTAGACGCTAAAGTACAAAAAACTTTTGAAGGCCAACGATGGCAAGTGCCTGCGCAAATTTATGGTCAAATAGAAACATTGCATATCGGTGATACCATTGATGTAAACCAGATCACAAAATCACTAAAAATAAATGGCTATCGTAAAGTCAGCTCAGTAAAGTCATCGGGGCAGTTCGCCCAATCTGCCCGCAGGTTAATTATTTATCGTCGTGCTTTTATTTTTCCTAATGTTGAACTCGATGTTACTGAAGACGTTAGCGCTGCTGTACACTTAACCATTGATTTTACCGATAATAAAGTGAGCAAGTTATTTGTTAAAGGGAATACTGTTGAACAAATAAAACTTGAACCTATTTTATTGGCGAGATTAGTACCTGAGAATAAGGAAGACCGTGTTTTAGTCGCATTAGAACAGGTGCCAACGAGGTTACTTGATACGTTATTATTGATTGAAGATCGTGACTTTTATCATCACCAAGGGATTTCTCCCCTAGGCATTTTACGTGCCTTGTATAACAATATTATTGCTGGTCGTACTGTTCAAGGTGGTAGCACTTTAACGCAGCAGCTTGTTAAAAATATGTTTTTAACAAGAGAAAGAACTCTGGTAAGAAAAGTTAAAGAAGCAATCATGGCGTTAATTATTGAAGTGCGTTATAGCAAGGACCAATTGCTTGAGGCATACATTAACGAAGTATACCTAGGGCAACATTATGCCAATGGTATTTATGGTTTTGGTTTAGCGGCTAAGTTTTATTTTGGTAAGCCTTTAACTGAGTTAAACAGTGGCCAAATGGCACTTTTAGTTGCCCAGGTAAAAGGGCCAAGTTATTACGATCCTTGGCGACACCCCGACAGAGCAAAGCAGCGCCGGGATTTGATTTTGCGCTTGATGTTTGAACAAAACTTGCTTTCAGTGCAAGAGTTTGAACAAACACTTACCTCGGCATTGTCGATACGTAAACATCGACGTTTTAAAACCGAGCAATACCCCGCTTATCTGCAATTAGTCAAACGAGAACTTAATCAGTATTTAAGCAGTTATCAACAGAAAATGGGGATTCGGGTATTTACCGGTTTTTCTCATGTTTCTCAACAACTATTAGAAGAAAGCGTTGTCAGCCAATTAGCTCAATTAGAGCAAAAGCATCAACAAAAAAATTTACAAGCTGCGATGATTGTTACCGACATTGCCAGTGCCGAAATTCGTGCGTTAGTGGGGGATAGACAAAATGGTTTTGCAGGATTTAACCGGGCACTGGACGCTAAAAGGCCAGTAGGATCTTTAATTAAACCTGCTATTTACTTAGCGGCGCTAGAGCGTTTTGAGCAATTTAATTTTGCCAGTTTGCTTGCCGATGAACCGATAACCTTGCGTAGTGATTCTGGTGATAATGATCAAGGTAAAAAATGGCAGCCTAAAAATTATGATGGTAAGTATCGCCACCAAGTACCCTTGATTGATGGTTTAGTTAACTCCTTAAATATTCCAACAGTAAATTTAGGGATGAGCTTAGGGCTAGAAAATGTTGCTAATGCCATCCATTTACTCGGCTTCGAGGAAGATATTGTTACCCGTCCTTCTCTGTTACTTGGCGCTATTAATATGTCACCGATGCAAATTAATCAAATGTACTTAGCGTTTGCGAAGCAGGGCGAGTTTGAACAAGTACATGCGATTGATAAAATTGTTTCATCTTATGGTGAAACGTTGTGGCAGTTTGAACCGGTTTCAACAAGAGTTATTTCAACAAATGCCGCCTACCTTATGGATTATGCTTTGATGCAAGTAGCGATAACCGGTACGGCAAAATCGCTTACTTGGCGGTTGAAAAATAGCAAGGTAGCCGGAAAAACAGGTACTAGTAATGATTTACGTGATAGTTGGTTTGTTGGTTTTGATGCAAAAAACCTAGTCACTACTTGGTTGGGAAAAGATAATAACAAACCAACAGGATTAACCGGCAGTAGCGGCGCATTATTGCTTTTCACTGACTTTATTAAAAAGCAGGGTGTAGTAAATAAAATCAATAAGCAACCAGATACTATCGCCATGATGGTATTTGAAGTGCAAACAGGTAATGCAGTGACTTCACATTGCGCTAATACGGCAACTTATCCTGCTATTGTCGCCGGATTGTCAGTAAACCAAGCTTGTTTAAAAGAAAGAATCGATGGAAAGTCTTGGTTGGATAAATTATTTAGCTTTACGAAAAGCTAAATAATTTTATCAAAATAAGCACAATGCTCTTAATACCAGCAAGAGAGTTCTGTTAATGATTGATAGTTAATCATTAAAAGTTAATCGGTAAATGTTACTTGAAGCTTATCGATAGCAGCTGTATCAATAATACTCACGCTACCGATGCTTTTTTGTAGTTTTGCTGCCGTTTTATCTGCGCCGTAGCTTTCTGCAAAGCTGATAATATCTGCCCCGTTACAGACTACTTTTAAAGCGATGGTTCTATCTTTTAAACGATAAGACTTAACCGTTGAATTAAATCTATATAATTTGTTGCTTTTGGCTGCTTTACATACATCAATTAAAGCTGTTTCTATATATGATGACATGGGCGCCGCTTGACTTGGTAAACTAAAAGCGAGTACAGGAATTACGCTAGTTAATGCGATAATTACTGTTTTTAATGTGGCCATGATATTCTCCATAATTTGTTGAAATTGCGAAAACCTATATGCTTCGCTCCTATTAATAGTGTGCTATTTCTAGTAAAAAGTTGTTAACACTTATACCGAGAATGTAACAAGATATATGCTTTTATTGAAAGTTTATGTCGCTAAGTCAATGATGATATTTACATTATGTATTTGATGGTATTTTGTTCATTGATGTTTGTTTACATTTAGTGGTAATTAGACATACCAAATAGGCGGTAAAATCGTTTTATCTTGAGTTTAAATATTGAAAATAGTAAATAAATTTTCATTTAAAACAAAATAACACTGGTTTTATATACAGCTTTATCTTTGTTGTGGTATGGTATCGCGGTAAGTTGAAATAATTTTAAGTTCACAAATATAACTAAGGAATAATAATGGCAGTTGAAAATCGATTTGTCGTCATTAGACATGGGGTGGAGGCAAAAACATTTATGGATAAGAAATCAGCAGATGATTATGACAAAATGTTGGATATGGCTGATAATTTGGCCGATGTTTTTGCAAAGTCTCCCATAGAACTCAGTGACGCCGTCAGTGAAGAATTGAGTATTTATTTAGCTCTACATCGTGATGAAGTGTTAATCGCTTTACTTGCAAAAAAGCCACCCCAAAAAGCACCAGTCAAAAAAAGCACTAAAAAGTCAGCTGAAAAAGAGCCTGAAAAGACCTCTACTAAGTGAAGTAGCGTAAGCTAAGCTATATTTTTAGTGAATATTACTAATGGGTAGTACTAAAGAATATTGTTAATAAATAATATGATTGAATACCAAGTTGTCCGTAGTCGCCGCAAAACACTTTCTTTGCAAGTTAGGTACGGTCAAGTGCTCGTTCGAGCGCCTTATTGTGTGGATGAAAAGTTCATTACAACGCTCATTGACAAAAAATCAGCTTGGTTAAAAGCTAAAATTGCTCAGCAGAGCCAAGCAAATGGATGTCGCTGTGACTTTAGTCAAGGCTCAACGTTGTTTTTATTTGGGAAGTTAGTCACGTTAGATATTATTTTTGCCAAACAAGCCCGTATCATATTAACTGATAACAATATTAATAGCCGGAAAATATTAACCATAGTACTTGCACAGCGTAATAAAAATAAATTATACAATAGCGTATTATTAGCTACGGCGGTTAAAAAGCAGCTTGAACAATATTTTAAGCAGCAAGCTCAACAAATGATCCCACTGAAAGTTGCGATATATGCTCAATTAACGTCATTAACACCGACAAGTATAAAAATAAGACGATATCGCTCTAGGTGGGGAAGCTGTAATAACCGTGGCGAACTAAGCTTTAACTATTTATTAATGATGTTACCTATTGAGGTGATTAATTATGTTGTTATCCACGAGCTTTGCCATCTAGAATATTTAAATCATTCGCAAGAATTCTGGCAACTTGTTGCTAAATATTTTCCCCAACACGTTCAAGCTAAGCAATGGATAAAAATCAATCAGTCTGCTTTACAATGGCGATTATCATCACATTAATTACTTTCAGCCCCGGCTCTGTTGATCTTTCGCGGTTAAATTTAATTACCTGTCTCTAAAGCTATACTTAAACGACTTCATGCAGGACTACTGAGTAATTCATGGTCAAGACGTATCTTTTTATTAATAAGTGGCATAAAAATAGCTTGTAAGTTTATTAAAGAGTAATTTTTGACATAGTCCTTGATAACTTACCGTTAATTGACGCTATTGCTCACTACTAAGGAAACGTCTTTATGATGAGGCTCACTATTTACAGCATTAAAATGACATTTATCTATATTGCTTCTACGTTGCTTTCGGTTGCCTGCTTTTATTTAGTTTTCGGCAACTAATTGCCATAGGTTAACCCATGGATAATAATTTGTTTATGTGATGTTAAATAACCTGAACTCTGCTTAATAAATGTTTATCTAGCAGCTATTTTTACTAACTTCTACGTTAAATTCGTTTGTAATAGGCTAGCTATTGACGCGCAAATTTGTCTTGAATTAAGTAAAACTATCAAGCTAGAGATATAAAAACAATTTAATTCATATATTTCAATGGTGTAACTATCTCTTAAACAAAGCTCAGGTTAAATATTTTGTTAAAATAGCTGTTATGACGTTTTATGCATAATTTATAACTTTTTATTATCTTTTATTGGTGTTAATAAAGGTTGACAGGTGTCACTAAATCAGGCATTTTACTACCCATGAATAATACAGCTCAGCACATTACCATTATCACCACCACCATCCGAATTGAGATGGCGGTCGCTGGCTAGGTGTAAAAAAATAATTTTATCGAAGCCCGTGACCTGCAAAGGTAACGGGCTTTTTTTATGTTCAGAATAAATTGCAGTTCACGATCATATGACGTTACATGGAGTAACTTAATAGACAATGCAGGATACATATGTCTTGATGTGAAAAAGTGAGCAATTGTTAACTATAAATAAAGTAGGAAAAATAATGCGTGTACTTAAATTTGGTGGCTCATCATTGGCTTCAGCGGAACGTTTTCGTCAAGTTGCCGACATCATCAAAGATAAAAGCCAATCGTCAAAAGTTGCCGTAGTTGTCTCTGCGCCACAGGGAGTGACTAATCATTTAGTGGCAATGGCTGAAAATATTAGTGATGAAGCCAAAATGGTTACCGATCTTAATCACTTTAAGCGCGCTATTACTACCATTATTGACGACTTATCGGCGAGTTTAGCTAACTTTAACTCACAACACTGTGAGCAAGCACTGACTAATTACGAACAGCAACTTCAACGTTATATGCAAGGGACAACAATGTTGTCTTATTGCCCTGAACATATTCGTGCTCGTATTATTAGTACCGGTGAGCGTTTAAGCGTTGCCATTCTAGATTCAGTATTGCAGTCATCAGGCTTACAAGTCTCATTATTAGCGCCAGAGAAATTCTTATTTACCAATGAGTCATCATTAAATGCGGTGGCTGATTTAGTGCTTTCTAAAGAAAAGTTTATCGTGGAATATGAAAAACTTAATCAAGTTTCGTTAATGCCTGGTTTTATTGGTATCAGTGTCAATAAAGATGGTAGTGAAGGGCAAGTCACGACGTTAGGCCGCAATGGCTCAGATTATTCTGCCGCAGTATTAGCGGTATGTATGGAAGCTGAATGTTGTGAAATTTGGACAGATGTTGATGGCATTTATAATGCCGATCCTCGAATGATTAAAGAAGCCAAATTACTTGACTATTTATCTTATCAAGAAGCGATGGAATTATCTTATTTTGGTGCTAGTGTCTTACATCCGAAAACTATTGGTCCAATCGCCCAGTATCATATTCCTTGTGTGATCAAAAACACCAGCAACCCAGCGGCGCCGGGTACGCTGATTTCCAACGAGAATGATCAGAAAAAATGCGTTAAAGCTATCTCTAACCTTGATGACTTAACTATGGTTAATGTTTCTGGGCCAGGTATGAAAGGAATGGTAGGCATGGCAAGTAGAGTATTTGCCACCATGAGCCGTGAAGATGTTTCTTTAGTCTTAATTAGCCAATCATCGAGTGAATATTGTATTAGTTTTTGTATTTACTCTAGTGACGCATTACGGGCCGAGCAAAGTTTAAAAGAAGAATTTGAATTAGAGCTGCTTAATGGTTTACTTGAGCCAGTGTCTCTAAAAGGTGAGTTATCAATTGTTTCTTTGGTGGGTGATGGTATGCATCATCAACGTGGTGTGGCTGCTAAGTTTTTTAGCTCATTAGCTCAAGCTCGCGTTAACGTGATTGCAATTGCACAAGACTCATCAGAGCGTAGTATTTCTGTCGTTATAGAACAACAAAAATGTACTGATGCAATGAAAATAAGCCACCAAAACTTTTTCTCTCATAAACCAACCATTGATGTGTTTTTAGTCGGTTGTGGTGTAGTTGGTAGCGAATTAATTGCCCAAATTTCTCGTCAGCAAGCGAGTCTTAAAAAACAAAATATCGCCTTAACAGTGTATGGCATCGCCAATTCTAAAGGGATGGTTTTTGATAAAGCCGGTATCGATTTAGATAATTGGCAAGCAGCGATGGCAAAGGGTGCTGAAAATAAACAAGCCTTAGCAGTCAATGTTGATAATATCAAAGCGTTTGTACGTGATAATCATTTAGTTAATCCGGTATTAGTCGATTCAACCTCTAATGAAGCTCTTGCTATGAGCTATGTTGGGTATTTAGCGGAAGGCTTTCATGTGGTGACACCAAATAAAAAAGCGAATACCGATTCATGGCAGTATTACCAAGAATTACGTAGCACAGCACAAAAAACCAATCGACGCTTTTTATATGAAACGACTGTCGGCGCTGGCTTACCAGTGATAGATACCTTGCAAAATTTAATTAAAGCGGGTGATCAACTGCAGCGTTTTGAAGGTATTTTATCGGGTTCATTATCTTACATGTTTGGTAAATTAGAAGAAGGGATGTCGCTTTCACAAGCCACCGCTATTGCTAAAGAAAACGGCTTTACTGAACCTGATCCTCGCGATGATTTAAGCGGTATGGACGTAGCGCGTAAATTGTTAATCATGGCACGTGAAGCGGGTATGCAATTAGAATTATCAGACATTAACATCGAATCAGTATTACCTGATGATTTTGATGATAGCGGTGATGTTAGTGATTTTATGACTAACTTAACCAAGTTAGATGATGACTTTGCGCAACGTGTCGCTAATGCTAAATCAGCAGGTAAAGTTTTACGTTATATTGGCAATATTGTTGATGGTAAATGCCAAGTGTCTATTGAAGCGGTTGATAGCGCTCACCCTTTGTATAGTGTTAAAGATGGTGAAAATGCTTTAGCTATTCATAGTCGTTATTATCAACCATTACCATTTGTTTTACGTGGTTATGGCGCTGGTGCAGCCGTTACTGCCGCGGGTATTTTTGGTGATATTCTAAGAACACTCGCTTGGGAGCAACAGCACTAATGAGCACTGATATAGTTACCGATGACGAGTTTCCTAGTAGTGAAGCAAATAAAGAACAATGTGTGTCAGTATTTGCTCCTGCTTCTATTGGCAATGTTAGCGTTGGCTTTGATGTTTTAGGTTTAGCGGTTAAACCTATTGATGGTACCTTGTTAGGTGATGTCGTTACGGTAGAGAACGCCGCTGGCTTGGCTGCTGAAGACAGTTTAGTGGTTATCGGTGCTTTTGCCGATAAACTGCCGAGCAACAAAGAAGATAATATTGTTTGGTCATGTTTGCTGTTATTTAATCAAGCATTAATTAAGGCCAAACAAAGTGTAAGCAAAGTTAAACTGACCTTAGATAAAAGAATGCCAGTAGGGAGTGGTTTAGGCTCTAGTGCTTGCTCTGTCGTTGCGGCATTAGTCGGCTTAAATATGTTTTATGCTAAGTATAAAGGTTTTAGTTTTGCTGAAAAAACCTTACTTAAGATGACCGGCCAAATGGAAGCACAAATTAGTGGTAGTTTGCACTATGACAATGTTGCCCCTTGCTATTTAGGTGGTTTACAGTTGATGGTACCCGACAGTGAAGTCATCAACCGCGTTTTACCCGGTTTTAACGATTGTTATTACGTGATGGCTTATCCCGGTATTGAAGTGTCAACTAAAGCTGCTCGTGATGTATTGCCAACAAGTTATAGTCGTGCCGACTTGATAAGCTATGGTCAAAATTTAGCAACCTTTGTTGATGCTTGTCATCGTCAAGATAAAGCACAGGCTTTTTCGGTATTAACCGATGTAGTCGCTGAGCCCTATAGAACTAATTTATTACCTAAATACCAACAAGCATATGATTATTTAACCGCACAAGGCTGTTTAGCGGTTGGTATTTCTGGCTCAGGGCCTACGTTGTTTTGTGTTTGTGACAGTGAGCTACAAGCGCAGACCTTTGCCACGTGGTTAGAAGATAATTACTTACAAACAGATTTAGGCTTTGTCCATATTTGCCAAGTAGATGAAGCAGGTGCAGTAGAGATATAAAGGTAGCTTGCTTTTTAGCTTAACAGATTGCACCATAAGTAAACTCAGCATATTCCGTTCACCCTGACCTTGTCGAAAGGGTGATAAAAAAATTAAAATGAGAAATTAACGTGAAATTTTATAACTTAAAAGAGAATGACGAGCAAGTCAGTTTTGCTGGCGCAGTTAAACAAGGTTTAGGTAAAAATCAAGGGTTGTTCTTCCCTGTGACTATGCCAAAATTCGACAATATTGAAGCATTACTAGCGATGCCGTTAGTTGAGCGTAGTGTCAAAATATTACTTCCTTTTGTCGAAGAAGACTTAACGGAAAACGAATTAACTGACATCGTAACTGGTGCCTTTAATTTTCCGGCGCAATTGCAACCTATTACGAATGATCGAGCTATTTTAGAATTATTCCATGGCCCAACGTTAGCTTTTAAAGATTTTGGTGCGCGTTTTATGGCGAAATGTTTGCAAGTTTTTGTTGCAAAAGATGCGAAAGCAAGCGGCCAAAAAAAGCCATTAACCATTTTAACAGCTACTTCTGGTGATACCGGTGCAGCAGTTGCTCATGCTTTTCATGGTATTGATAATATCCGCGTGGTTATCATGTATCCCAAAGGTAAAATTTCGCTATTACAAGAAAAAATGTTCACTACTTTAGGTGACAATATTGAAACCTTGTGTGTTGATGGTGATTTCGATGATTGCCAAGCGTTGGTTAAACAATCATTTGGTGACAGTGAATTAGCCACAACTATTGGTTTAAACTCAGCTAACTCAATTAACATCAGTCGTTTACTTGCGCAAATTTGTTATTACTTTGAAGCGGTAGCGCAATTATCTCGTGCGAAAAAAGATTTAGGTGATATCGTTTTTTCTATTCCAAGTGGTAATTTCGGTAATTTAACTGCGGGTTTATTTGCTAAAGCGATGGGTTTACCTATCAAACGCTTTATTGCTGCCACTAATCTTAATGATACGGTACCACGTTATTTAGAAACCGGTGAGTGGACACCTAACAGCACTGTTGCCACTATCTCCAATGCGATGGATGTTAGTAACCCAAATAACTGGCCGCGTGTTGAGCATATGCTTAAATCGGGCATTGTTGAAGATGGCTGCGTTAGCTCAGTTTCTATTGATGAAGAGCAAACTCAATCTACGGTTATCCAATTAAGTAAATTGGGTTATATCAGTGAGCCACATGCTGCTGTTGCTTATAAAGCGTTGCAGTATAGCGCTGTTGAAGGCGAATTTGGCGTGTTTTTAGGTACCGCGCATCCGGCTAAGTTTAAAGATGTGGTTGAAAGTATTTTAGGTCAACCACTTAGTTTACCAAAAGAATTAGCAGATTGTGCCGGTGAGCCTATTTTGTCGAAAGAGATGAGTAGCGAATTTTCTGATTTACGTGCTTATTTATTAGCATAATACTTTCTTTGATTTAAGAAACCACATGATCAAACCTCACTGGCAACAGATAATTGCGCAAGCAAAACTGCAAAGTTATTATTGCCAGTTACAAGAAGACATTGCTCAACAAAGAGCGCAGGGCATTACTATTTTTCCTGAGAAAAAGGATGTCTTTCGCGCGTTTGAGTTTTGCGATTTAGCAGAGGTAAAAGTAGTTATTTTAGGACAAGACCCTTATCATGGCGTAGGCAAAGGTGACTATTGTTATCAGCCGCAAGCACATGGCTTGGCATTTTCCGTTACTAGTCATATTAAAGTACCTCCTTCTTTGGTTAATATTTATAAAGAGCTAAGTACCGATATTGACGGCTTTAACACGCCAACTCACGGCAATTTGACCTCATGGGCAAAGCAAGGGGTACTTTTACTCAATACCGTACTCACAGTACAGCAAGGTAAAGCTCACTCGCATGCTAAATTAGGTTGGGAACGTTTTACCGATGATATTATTGCGCAAATTAATCAGCATAATACAGGCTGTGTTTTTATTTTATGGGGTGCTCATGCTCAGAAGAAAGGGCGCAATATCGATGAAAGTAAGCACTTAGTGCTAAATGGCCCACACCCCTCACCACTTTCAGCTTACCGTGGTTTTTTTGGCTGTCAGCATTTTTCTAGCGCTAATGCGTGGCTGAGCCAAAATGGTAAACAAGAAATTAACTGGCAAAAGCTATAACTCTCTACCCAATCGCTTCTCTATTTGTTTTTTTCCCCTCTCAGGGCTGAATAATGAAAGCAACTCAAAAGATCGTATGCCGTGAGAGATAATTGCTCTTGCGACCAGGCCTTTTTAATCGTGTTATACCTATTTTTAGGCTTTAATATCAGTGCTGTATTCGAAGCAGATATTGGCAGTTTATTTATTTTTGCACCACGATATACAGGTAATACTTCAGTGACAGTTGTTATTTTTTCAGTGAGTTAATGTTGTATTTTATAGTGGCATTAAAAATAAATAATCATCTCTGCTGCTTCACAATGGCAATCATGCCCACATAAAATACAGTTATAGCCTTGTTTGCTTTCTTCATTCCATTTATTTGGATGAGATTTTACTAGCGTGCCACCACAGTGAGTAAAATAGCCAACAGCACTATTATTAGGGCTCTGCTTCCACAGATGAGCAACCCCAGCCAGTGCTCCTTGCTTTTGAGCAGCAGCGCTAGATAATTGTAATAGTTTTTTCCCTATCCCTAAGCCTCGATAGCTTTCATCAACAGTATTACATTTAAAGTAGCAGCATTTATCTTTGGGTACTTGCCATAGCTTAGGACTACACCATTGATCAGTTTGCCAATGCTGTGCCGCAAAGGTGATGCGAAAGCCGACAAGCTTCTCGCTGTTACCTTTTTTGGAAAGTGCAACATAACCACAGTTGCTATCATTGCTAATACCACGGGCTGCCCAATCAGTAAGCCTTGGTTGAGTTAAATAGCCATCACCATGTACTGCATTTGCAAGTTTGATTACTTGCTTGAAGTATTTTGGAGCTAACTTTTCATAGTGAACTGCTGACATGTGTTTTATAGCAGTTCCATGCTACGGTTTATACTAGTAATATAGCCACTTGGTGTAGTGATAGTAATGGTGAGAATTGCTATTTCAGGAGAACTGCCAGTCTCTTGTTTGACAGAAAAACTCATATGGCTAAAATCTGCTTGGTTATTATTTCCGACGGTAAAGCTAGTGTCTCCCTGTAAGCTGCCCGCACTAAGCGTAATGCTAACCGTTGTGCCAAAAGGCATGGTTTGCACGCTAGTGTCAGCAAAAGAAAAGTTAAACGCTTGACTGCCGCCATTTGATATATCTGGTATATCAGCCAGCTGTAAACTAACACCCGTTAGTGAGCTTTGATAAATCACGCTGTCCTTATCATCACTGTTCGTTAGGGTAAACACGGCGTCAGAACTAGCCATAACTAATACCATCGCTTTTCTGACATGAATGCTACGCATGTCTTCGATAGCACAAAGTCCTCCTTGGCATTGAGGACCATTGAACTTTTTGTCGGCATTACTAAAGTCTTCATTATTATTAAAATCGAGGAAGGTTTCACCGTTATCGTAAACACTATTCTCGTTATCGTCTCGCCACGCTTCAGACATATCTAAAAAGCCACTAGACTGTGCAGGGTAATTATCAAAACCTGAATCGATATTAAAATTAGTACTAGTAGCAATATCAATAATTGCTTCACCATCAGCGGTATCAAAAATGTTATTGCCGTTGGTATCAAAGAATGTTTCATGTCCTAAAGCAGTTGCTAAAATAGTAACTCGATGATCTTCGACTCTTGGCTCGCTGCTTGTCCAAGTAACTGAGCAATTTCCATTGGTGGTTACACAACTTGGTTCTATAGTGCCGCCTTCAGTGGTAAAGTTAACCGTGGTGCCATCGGGAACAGGGTTATGAAAACTATCAGATAACGACACGGTAATGACAGACGTTGCATCAAATCTAGTATGTGCTTCAGGGTTTAGTACACTAGCAGAAATTGACATTGAACGTTGGTCAGGTAAACCTGTGTTGATCGATAACAAGTCTGATTGGCTTTGTACCGTTACTGTTTCGTTATTAAAATCCATACTGGCAGAAGCAGTTACACGTACTGGTGTCGGCACTGTGCCAGCTGAAACTTGTGTGGTAACAAGTCCTTGGCTATTAGTAAAGCCAGATGTTCTACTTAAATTAATTCCACCAACAGAAGTACTCAGGGTAAAGTTTACTTCTTGTTGAGCTAAGACATTGCCTAACTGACTCTTTACTTTAAAGGTTAACGTTGACGTTTCTTGCTTGTCTTGTCCGCCAGTGCCTTTTAGTACAATAGACGTTGGCTCTGCTGAGATAAACTCAATTGAGCCTAATTGCTCGCCACCAATAGTAATAGTTTCGTTGGCGGTATTGGTAATGTTATTCACCGAAACACTGGCCACTATGACATCGTCTGTACCTGTTACGCCAGCACAATCGATATCGGCAAAGGTTGAACTTGCTGTGCCATTAATGCTTAACACTGACTCATCAATACTAGCATTGCCGTTTTGCACACAATTTGAAGTGAAAGTAACTGGGATAGGAGTGGTAATTAAATTATTATTTCCATCAACTAAATCAACACTTAACCCTAAGGTGCCACCAGCACTAATGTTTTTGTTTTCTATTGATAGTTCAATTTTTCCTTCAATAAAATTATCATTTTCGTCAAAATAACCTAAGCGTATATTACTTTCTATGGCTGCATCAGTTGAGAGTATTTGATAATTAAAGGTGTTGCTTATGTTTATATTGGTGTTTTTATCAACGACATAACTACTGGTTAAAACACCCGCACCAATAGTACTATCGCCACTACTTAAGTTAACGCTGGCAACACCTTGGCTGTTAGTTAACGCGCTAGTGGTGCTAAATGTGCCGATATCAGCAGTAAAGGTGATGATTTTGTTAGCAACACCTTGACCATCAGTATCTGTTAAGGTGCTGGTTATTTGTACTTCTTCAGTTGTTTTGAATTGGTTTACTGACTCGCTATCTAAGGTCATCACAGTAGTCAAGTTTGGTGTAGCATCAGCTGCATCAGACTCAATAAATTCGTAATCAATGCCTTGGGAACTGATTTCTCCAACGTTAGCTATAGCAGTGCCCGCACCTAAAGAGAGCGAATTGTTAGTGATATAAACAATGGCTAAACCGTTACTATCAGTGAGCTTTGATGTCAGAGATAAAGTGCCAATAGGTGCAGAAAAACTCACCGCTTTATTTGTTACTAGCGCTCTATTCTTATCATATACTTTGGCTTGCATAGTAATAACTTCATTTTTTGCAAAGCTTTGTTTAAGATTGCCTTCACTATCCAAAAGTAAGAGTTCAATAGTCGCTACAACGTAAGGTTTTTTTTGAGTGTTATCTTCGTTGTGACCATTACAGCTGATAAGTAAAAGTGCAAAAAATGAAGTAAGTACAAGATAAAGCTTTTTCATTCTTTAATTTCCTAGATAAAAGTAAGAGAGAAAATTCTTTAGTAAGAATAAAGACATATAAAATAAAAGTCTATGGAACCAGTGAATAAAGTGAAAAAATGTACAATCCAGCGCTAGATAATTTACCTAACTTTGTGATTGATAATTATTGGGTAGATTTTTTGATGCTAATAATAAAAATATCAGCTAGAGAGATCGAGTCTATTTAGCTGTTCACCATTTTTATAAGCAGAGATATTGTCACTTAATAAATCAATTAGTCGTTGCTGCGCTTCACTACTTGCCCAAGCAATATGGGCGGTAATTTTTAAGTTAGCTAGGTTAGCATTTAGCAAGGGATGATCAGCAGGTGGAGGCTCTTGCTCTAATACATCCAATACGGCATAGGCTATTTTCTTCGTTGTCAATGCAAGCAATAAATCAGCGCTATTAACTAATGCACCACGCGCGGTATTGATTAGCATTGCTGTTGGTTTCATTTTAGCGAGAATATTACTATTAATTAAGTTTTCAGTGTCCTTGGTTTGCGGGCAATGTAAACTGAGAATGTCAGCTTGGCTGATGACTTGCTCAAAGCTAAGCCGCCCTTGACGAATTTCAGTACTATTAACACGTTCACTGATTAAAATCTTCATACCAAAGGCCTCGGCGAGTTTGATAACCGCTTGAGCTAAGTTGCCATAGCCAATAATGCCTAAGGTTTTTCCGGCTAGCTCGGTGATGGCATTACCGTGATAACAAAAAGTATCACTTGTTTGCCAATTACCTTGCTCAGTATTGGCGTTGTGATGACAAGTTTGCTGATAGTATTCTAATATTTGCGCCAGTACATATTGCGCGACAGATTGCCCGGCATAGCCGCTAACATTGGTTACGGCTATACCTAACCTTGCTGCTGCACTAATATCAACATTATTGTAACCAGTAGCGGCAATACAAATGAGTTTTAATGTCGGCAGTTTGGCTAATATCTCGGCAGTTAATACCACCTTATTGGTGATCAGCAACTCTACATTTTTACAGCGTGCAAGTATCTGCTCAGGGCTGGTATTTCCATAACAACTAAATTCACTTACCTGTTGCTCAATGGCGGTAAAAGAGATAGTTGAGCTAAAGGTTTTACTGTCTAAAAATACCGCTTTCATTGTTAATATTTCCACTATGATTTTGCGAATTAATATGCCTTTTTCAAAACGTACTATCCAGGTCTACCGTCTTTTCTCGCACTCATTAGCATTGGCGCATAGGTAATAACAAATATGCCAAAAGCGAATAACCAAAAGGTACCACTAATATCGATAAATAATAATGTTTTTTCTGGTAGTAGCCAAGGGCCAAAAGCGCGAATTAATGCCGCTAAGACAATAAAAATATAAGCAGCGGTCATTGCTTTAGGTGGGGATAATGGCCGCCCAGTATGACCTAAAGAAACACGTGAAATCATCGCTAAAATCAAGCCACCCATGCCGCCCACGGTTAATAAATGCCACATATGGTTGCTGGGGATTTCAGGAATTAAGTAGCTAGCGCCCAAAATAATCAAACCATAAGCGATAAATTTAATGGCAAGATGGATAGACCATAGTAGTGGTACGCGAATGGTTATCCAAGGGCGCCATCTTAACCAACGCATGGTTTGAAATATGCCGGCAATAATTAAAATGATACCAAAAAATTGTGGAGAAAAACCAATCATAGGCGTCATCATTAATGAAAACATAACGATGGCTAGACTGCCATTGGTTGCTTTGTCTAACCAAGGTAATGGTGTTACTTTACTGGTTTTAGTGCCATTTGCAGTAAACATTGGCGTTACTCGTCCGGCCATCACCGACATTAATAACGTTACTAACATAACCCCAGTATATCCGGCAAAGGCAACATTAAACGTTTCTGGAAAATAGATAGCTAAATGCATTTCTATATTAGCTATCGTGAAGAGCAACAATAGCGGCACAAAGAATAAATTACGGTATTGTTTAATGGCAATAAGTGGCTTAGCTAAGACATAAGCCACTACAGGTAAAAAGCTTAAGTCTATTATTGTCGCTAGGGTTTCGGAGAATATATTCGGCATCAATAATGCTATGCGCCCAGCTAACCAGAGTAAAAATAATACTAGTAGCATAGTACCTTGAGCGCCGCGTACGCCGGTCCAGTTTTGTACCGCCGTTAGTAAAAACCCAGCAATAATGGCGCCACCAAAGCCAAAAATCATTTCATGAATATGCCACCAATAACCACCACCTAATGGTGATAGGTTAATCGCGCCTTTGTACATTAATAGCCAAAGGATAATAGCGACCATACTGAAAATTGCGCCACTGAGAAAAAAGGGACGAAATCCTAATCGTAATAAGGGAGTGATGTTTTGCTCTTTTTCTAAATCAGTAATTTGCATCATTGGTATCTTCTTTACCTAAAAATATTAACTCGTCCATTGTAATGAATCCTTTGCTAACTTTCCTGAATTAGATCAATAAATACTGACATAATATTCTTATATACGATCAAATACCCAATACGCACGACAGGTGTTTGGTTAAATGATTTCATTATTGGAGAAGTGTTATTAATATAATGTTACTTCACCTTAAGATACACTAACTAAATTATGGCTAAAATGCTTGTTTAGTGAGTAAGTTAAGTTTATGAAAAAAGCACCGTTAATGAATAAACTCCAACAGTGGTGGCATACCGATTGCCCGTTTTGTAAGAAGGCTCGGTTGCTTTTGTTCTGGCTTGTACTAATGTTAGTAATAGATTATTTATGGTTTCATCTACTTTTCTAAATAGGACTATTGTATGGCATTAGAGGGCTTAACATGGCTTGATTCCTTAGAAATTGCGCTTGATTTAATGGCGCAACACCCTGAGGTTGATCCATTAACTTTACATTTTACTGAACTCAGGGAATGGGTACTCGAGCTTGAACGTTTTAATGATGATCCTAAACATTGTGGTGAGCGTGTGCTTGAGGCTATTCAATTAGCATGGATTAGCGAAATAGATTAAAACTTGCTCTTTGCTGCTTGGTACATTTAATCTATACTCTGCCACCGTATCAATTAAATAAATTTTGATTATTCATGTAATTAATAACACAACACTAAAAGCAGCAATAAAATGACTCAAAGCAAGCGTCCTCTCTATATATCCTATTCGGGTCCTACATTATTAGAAACACCATTATTAAACAAAGGCAGTGCTTTTGATGAAAATGAACGAGTTTGTTTTAACTTAACCGGATTATTACCACCAAGATTTGAAACTATAGATGAGCAAGTCGCTCGAGCATATCGTCAGTACAGTTGTTTTCATACCAATATTAATAAACATATCTACCTCAGAGCCATTCACGATAATAACGAAACATTGTTTTTTAAACTTATACAAGCGCACTTAGCTGAAATGATGCCTATTATTTATACGCCAACGGTTGGTGATGCCTGTGAACAGTTCTCAGACATTTATCGCAGTTCACGTGGCTTTTTTATTGCTTATGAAAATAGACATCAAATAGATGATATTTTACGTAATGCAACTAAAAATAAAGTGAAAGTCATTGTGGTGACTGATGGCGAGCGTGTTTTAGGCTTGGGAGATCAAGGTATTGGTGGTATGGGCATTCCTATTGGTAAATTGTCTTTATACACTGCTTGCGGTGGCATTAGTCCCGCTTATACCTTACCCGTGATGCTCGATGTTGGCACCAACAATCAAAAATTATTAGACGATCCTATGTATATGGGGGCGCGTCATAAACGTATTGGGCAAGCTGAGTATGATGAGTTTCTTGAATTATTTATCCGCGCTATAAAACGTCGTTGGCCTCATGTTATGTTGCAGTTTGAAGATTTTGCACAACCAAATGCCATGCCTCTTTTAACAAAATATCGTGATGAAATATGTTGTTTTAATGATGATATACAAGGTACGGCTGCTGTTACGGTTGGTACTTTGCTGGCGGCTAGCCGTAGTAAAGGAGTTAAATTATCACAATTGAAAGTTGCCTTTGTTGGTGCTGGCTCTGCTGGTTGTGGTATCGCTGAGCAAATAATCAGCCAAATGACTAGCGAGGGACTTACGCCATTACAAGCGCGTAGCCAAGTATTTATGATAGATCGCTTTGGTTTACTAACTCAAGGGATGGAAGGCTTAAGAGATTTCCAACAAAAACTAGTACAAAATAAACTCGCTTTAAAATCGTGGGACATTGAGGAGGAATATGCATCACTGTTAGAGGTTATGCATGGCGCTAAACCTGATATTCTTATTGGCGTTTCAGGTCAGGCTGGGATCTTTACTGAAGAGGTTATTAAAGCAATGAAACAACATTGTACTAAGCCAATTATCCTTCCATTAAGTAACCCTTCAAGACAAGTTGAAGCGACGCCAAATCAAGTCATTAATTGGACTGAAGGTAACGTGATCATTGCCACAGGTAGCCCATTTGAACCAGTGGTATACCAAGGTAAAAAGTTTCCTATTGCTCAGTGTAATAACAGTTATATTTTCCCTGGTATTGGTCTTGGTGTTATTTCCGCTAACATTAAACGTATTACTGATAAAATGTTGCAAGTTGCCAGTGAAACGTTGGCGGCAGCATCACCTTTAGCGATCAGTGGTAAGGGTGAATTATTACCACCTTTAACCGGCATAGCACAGCTAAGTAAAGATATTGCTTTTGCTATTGCTAAAGTCGCTTATGAGCAAGATTTAGCATTAGAGCTAACGGATGATGAGTTGCTAGCAAAAATTGAGGGCAATTTTTGGCAACCGGAATATCGTCAATATCGTAGAACGAGTTTGTAATAGATAGTATTTATTTAACCTCAACTCTGTTTAAGGGAGCTGAGGTGAAGGAGTAAACGACAGAAAAATAGAGATTATATTGCTCCTTAGTTTGTCTTATACCAATTGAAGTAATGAATTGATCATTCAGCGAGAATTAAAAGGTGTAGAGGCAAGGCATTGATTGAAGAGAATGGTTATTCCATTGTCAAAATCAATAACGCAGCATATACACCTTTTAAACTCGCCCTTGGGAGCTTGTCAAGTAAGTGATAACGTCATAAATTTGTTTGATATAGAACGGCTATATACGCAAAAATTTTACTTGTTCTAACTTCCCTGACACAGCTCTGAATTGACTCATTCATTATTTCATTTGGTCTTAATATACTTTGACCGCAATATGGTTTACTGCCAGGTGACTTCCAAGGTAAAAATGTAACCAGCACCGTAAACTGTCTTGATTATTTTTGGGTTTTTATGGTCTTGTTCTATTTTCTTTCTTAATCTCGACATTCTGACGTCAATACTGCGGTCAAACGACGTTGCATCTGCGCTTAGTAAGCGCTCTCGTGATAATATTTGTCTAGGAGCATTAAGTAATATCATCAGTATTTCAGTTTCAGCGGCGCTTAGCATAAAGCTATCACCCTTGCTATTGGCCAAAGTGAGTGTTGATTGTTCAAATGTCCAATCGCCAAAGATGGCAATACGCAGTGTTGTCATAGGTAATTCATTGATCACAAGGCGGCGAATAATACTTTTTACCCGAGCAACGAGTTCTCGCGGATCGAAAGGTTTGCCAATATAATCATCAGCACCTAGCTCTAGCCCCAGTACTTTATCGGGTAAGCTATCTCGACCAGATAAAATAATAATGCCAATTTTTTTCTCATCGTAAAGTTTTTTCACTAATGATAAACCATCCATATCAGGCAAGCCAAGATCAATAATACAAAGAGAGGGCAGCTGTTTTTTAATTGCCAATAAGGCTGCTTCGCCGGTAGTGAACGCTTGCGTACTAAAGTTATAGCGCTCAAGCTCTTGGCATACTAACTGACATATTTCAGGTTCATCATCGATAACGTAAATTAAAGGTTTAGTATTCACAAGTGTTATCGCCTCGATTTTTTTATTGTAATGCTTGAAATAACTTATTTGCCACAAAAGGTTTTTTTAACAAAATAGGCGTGTCTTCATCTGGTTTATGGTGCTGTTGAAAATAGCCACTCATCAGTACAATTTTACAGTTAGGCGAGCGACTCTTTAACAAGGTAGCAAGCTCAAAGCCATCTTTATTACCCGGCATACAGATATCTGAAACCATACCATACAAGTCATTAATAGTATTGATAAGTTGTTCGGCCTCGTCACTATCATTCGCCTCAATAACATTTAAGCCAAAGGATATTAACTGCTCTCTAATAATCGCGCGTACATCATGATCATCTTCAACCAATAACATCAGTTTATTTGAGAAGTTTGTTTCTTTCACTACTTTTTCAGCGGCATGGCTCGTAGGGTTTGAATTTGGATCTTCTTCCTTATAGGTAAGTAAGGGTAATAACAACGATATTTTAGCGCCGCCATTTTTACGGTTAGCAATACGAATGTAACCTTGCGATTGTTTGATAAAGCCAAACACCATACTTAAGCCAAGGCCAGAGCCTTGGTGAGTAGGTTTTGTGGTGAAAAATGGTTCAAATGCTTTATTTATTGCTTGCTCAGAGAAGCCCTGACCTTTATCAATTATCGAAATTTCAAGGTAGTCACCTAATTTAACTTCTTCATCAAAGAATAAGGTGTCTTTCACTATTCTTTTATTAGCAATTATCGTGATGTCGCCGCCGTTTGGCATGGCATCTTTGGCATTTAATACTAAATTAATTAAACAATTTTCTAACTGATTAGCATCTACATAAGTTTGTAATTTTTCACTTGAATAATCAGTGTTAATGGTGATTTTACTTGGTAAAGAGCCTTTCAATAACTCGATTGTTTCATCAATCAATACCGTAATATTTACTCTACAGGGCAGTAAATATTGTCGTCGTGAAAAGGCTAATAAACGGTTAGTAATATCACTGCCTTTTTGCGAGGCTTTTATTGCCGGAATTAAACGGGATAATAACGGTTTGTTATTTTCATTATCTTGCTGTGCAGCAAGTAAATTTCCTAAAATAATTGTGAGTATATTATTAAAGTCGTGGGCTAAACCACCGGCAAGTTGCCCAACGGCATTAATATGCTGCACTTGGGCTAATTGTTGTTGCGCTTGTTTACTTTCGCTCATTGCTTGCTGTAATTGCGCATTAGTTGTGGCTAGGGTTTTTGTTCGTGAGGCAACTTTTAAATCAAGTGTCTCAATGTTTTCACGCATTTGATTGACCATGTCGTCAAATGCTTTGCCTAAAATACCTAACTCATCGGGTCGGGATATGCCACTGGTGACGGTTAAATCTCCTTGGCTCACTTTTTTTGCAACCAAAGCAAGTGAGTTTATTGGCTTAGTTACCCAATAGGAAAAAATTAAGGCTAAAACAATAGCGCCCATAAAGGTGATAAAGCCAATGGTTAAGATACGCTGGCTAAGCAGTTTACCACTACTTTGTAATTCGTCTATATAGACAGAAGAACAAATATACCAACCTAGTTCAGGTAAGTGACGAACTAAGGATAATTTACTATAACTGTAGTTATTGGCATCGCTAGGTTTATCCCATTTATATTCAAGCTCTTTTCCTGTATCGGCAACAGCAATAAGCTCTTGTAAAATAGATTTTCCTGTCCGAGGATCTTTAAGTTGTAAGGCATTGGAGCCATTAATATTAGGGTTCGGGTGATGTAGCATGTTGCCTTGTTCATCAAAAATGAAAAGATAACCTGTTTTGGCAATAACACTGTTTTTGATGATTTGGCGTAATCGGTGAACCACTTCTTCTTTCTGGGGCTTTAGGCTAAGTTGCATATTACTCGCTAATTCAAAGACGTTATTTAAGACTAAGCGACTAGCATTTTTTTCAATTTGGTATACTTCTTTATTAATTAACGGAACCGAATACCAATAGATACCAATAAGTAACACTAACAAAATGGAGGTGATGGCAGAAAAGAAAGTACGGGATAATTTTTGCTGTAAAAACATTAATCACCTGTGTTTAAGTAAACGATTTTTTATTATAAAAAAAGGGCTGGCGAGAAGCCAGCCCAAAAAATAGTAGCGTTGGGAATGGGCTATACTCAAGCAGTTTGAAGCTGTTTGAGTATATGACTACTATTCAGCAAAAAGCTTTCATACTACTTATTGGCTTGCTCGCGCAGAATGAATTTTTGTATTTTTCCCGTCGACGTTTTTGGTAGCTCACCAAATATAATGGTTTTAGGTGCTTTAAAGTGCGCCATATTGTCACGGCAAAAGCTGATCATTTCCTGCTCCGTTATTTCAATATTTGGCATTGGAGTTATAAATGCGCAAGGAGTCTCACCCCATTTATCATCTTTTTTTGCTACCACGGCCACTTCTTGAACCTTGGGATGGCGGTATAAAATATCTTCAACCTCAACGCTTGAAATGTTTTCACCACCTGAAATAATGACATCTTTAGAGCGATCTTTTATTTCAATATAGCCATCGCTATGCCAAACCGCGATATCACCGGAATGAAGCCAACCGCCTTCAAAAGCAGCTTGCGTGGTAGAAGGGTTTTTTAGATAGCCCTTCATCACTAGGTTGCCGCGCATAAATATTTCACCGACAGATTTACCATCCTTCGGTATGGGCTCTAAGGTTTCAGGATCGGCTACCATCAGTTGATCAAGCATGGGAGAGCGAACCCCTTGGCGAGATTTTAATTTAGCCTGTTGCTCTGCACTTTCTTCATTCCATTCGTCATGCCAAGCACAAACCACAGAAGGGCCATAGGTTTCAGTTAGGCCATAGGTGTGAGTTACTTTAAAACCAGAGGCTTCCATACCTTCAATCACTGAAGCTGGTGGTGGTGCGCCGGCTGTCATTACTTTCACTGGATGATTGATATCAGCTTTTAATGAAGCTTCTGCACCGTTAAGCATATTTAATACAATAGGGGCACCACAAAAATAGCCTACTTTTTCCGTTCTAATTAAATTAAATATAGGCTCTGCGCGCACATGACGTAAACTAACGCTGGTGCCAGCGGTTGCCGCAATTGACCAAGGAAAACACCAGCCGTTACAATGAAACATAGGTAGCGTCCATAAATAAACAGGATGCTCACCCATACTCCATGACATCACATTACTCACAGCATTAAGGTAGGCACCGCGGTAGTGATAAACTACCCCTTTCGGATCGCCTGTTGTGCCCGAGGTATAATTTAAGGTAATTGCATTCCATTCATTGATAGGTCGTAGCGGTTCAAAATCATCATCGCCTTCATCAAGCAATTGATCATACGTTAAGGAGCCAATGAGTTCACCTTCGTTAAAGTTAGGATCGTCAATATCAATGACCAAGGGTTTATGTGGGATCATCCGTAATGCTTTTTTTACTATCGGGCTAAATTCTTTATCGGTAATTAACACTTTGGTTTCTGCATGCACGAGGATAAAAGCAATTGCTTCAGCATCAAGACGCGTATTAATAGAATTGAGCACGGCACCGCTCATGGGTACACCAAAATGCAATTCAAAATGTTCGCTAATGTTTGGTGCTATCACTGATACCGTATCACCTCGGCCAATCCCTCGTTTTGCCAAAGCACTAGCAAAGCGGGTACAACGTTGAAAAACTTCTAACCAAGTGTGACGAATGTCACCATTTACTGTGGCCGTATTGTTTGGGTAAACAAAGGCTGAACGCTCTAAAAACGAAATGGGCGTTAGCGCCATATAGTTAGCTTCATTTGGCTCTAAATACTGTTCAAAAATATTTATATTAGTCATTATATATTCTCCTATTACTAAGTATTATTACTATTAGCTACTGTCTCTTTTTCCTGCGTTTCATCAGCAAAAATAATGTTATCTTCACTGTTATGCTTACCCAGTAATCTAGGTCGCTCAATTAGAAAATAAAGTACTACACCAATACATACAGCATACATGGTAGATTTAGGATCTGGCATTGCTAACGTAACCGCCACAATACCAGCAACACCTCGTTCAGTTGAATTTTTGAGCTGTTCCATACCAACCATAATACAAATGTAAGCGGTAAGCACTAACGTAAGAGAAAGCGCGATCGGTAATACCGGTTTAAATAAGGTCACTAAAGGTAGTGCGAATAGGGCAAGTAAACCACTGATCCAAAAAGTACCACCGCCACTATAAATTGATTCCATAGATTTACGGCCCATAGCATAACGCTCAGCAACGGTTGCGTGGGCAGCGGTCCATAATGGTCCTGCTAACCCAGGCCATGGCGCTAAAAACGCATGAAAACCATTACGAATAGCGGTAACTAAATGAACACGATCAACATTTTCTTCTATTTTTTCATCAACGCGAATATGATCAATACGCTTCACTAAGGTAAAACCAACAAGAATATCGCCAAAGGCAATAACATAGGCAATTATTGCTGTTGGGATGGCTAGTAAGAATACCTCCAAATCAGGGTAACCAACGGTAAAGGGTAAATAGTCCCACATTAACGAAAAATTAGGGTTAGTAATGCCCCATTCTATTTCAGGTAACGGGTATTCACCGACAGCCCAACCAACAAGCATGGCAATGATCATTCCAGGTACCATGCCAAAGTTAGCAATGCTTCGGGCAAAAGAGTTTTCATTAACGACATTTTTAAAAGAAAGAGAAAATAAGATATAGGCTGAAATAATAGAGCCAACAATCAATGAAATTGGCGTGGCATCAATACGACCACCAATTTTTAGCTCTCCCATCATTGCTGCCATACCGGCACCAATAATAATGCCACATTTTAGTGAGTTTGGAATAACATCAACTAGCTTAGAGCCTAGACGGGTTGCCCCTAAAATAAGAAAAATAATAGAGACTTCAATTTGTAGGGCAAACAATGCTCTTATTGCTTCAGGCCCCGGCTCAAAACCTTTTAAATACAGTAATACCACGGGAATTGCAGGCGTTATCCAACCGGGAACCAAGGGAACACCAAGTAATGCCGGCAAAATATAGCCTATACCGGCAATAAAAGTAAAAGCTAATGCTGCTTCATATGGCATGCCTAAATAGCTTTCAAGTAACGGAATCATGGCCAAACCAACCACGAACATAAAAAAGCCTTGTATCATTTCTGGTAGTTCCCAGCGGTAATGAATAAAAGGTAATCTGATTTTAAATGGCCCTGCTGGCCAGTATGGTTGTTCGTCTCCGTGCGCACGCTTAATGAATTGCATTGATATTCCTGCGGTTGTTTTTAATATTACCTTGCAGTGAACTATGAAAATATTGCAGAAATTTTTCGACAATGTGACCAAATGTAACAAGAAAAAATGATGTTTGAGGGCGATGATAGTGAAATATTTATTACTTGTTTGTACAGCTAAAGGGAAGAAATCATAACCAGCTTGAGTTTCAGCCTAACTCATTGAATGTCTTAAAAAGTATTTTTTCATTTTAAAGATAAAAAAGGCTTTATCTTTTTATTTGATGACTAAGACTAAAGGACCAGAAAAATAAGAAAAATATTATGAGAAGTTTAAATAATTATTCATTGGTTATTATTAGAAGTTTTATGCTATTTCGTTTATAATCGCGCCAAAATTTGTAGATGTCAGTTTGTTGATCTGGTGTCTACTTAATAACACTAAAATTTAAATTTATTAAAAGGGCTTATCATGGCTATCGAACGTACTTTTTCTATCGTAAAACCAGACGCAGTTGCTAAAAACTTCATTGGTCAAATCTACAACCGTTTTGAAACTGCTGGTTTAAAAATTGTTGCTGCTAAAATGATTCACTTAAGCCAAGAAAAAGCGGAAGGTTTCTATGCTGAACATAGCGAACGTCCTTTCTTTGCTGCTTTAGTTGAATTTATGACTTCTGGTCCAGTAATGGTACAAGTTTTAGAAGGCGAAAACGCTGTTCTTAAAAACCGTGAAATTATGGGTGCTACTAACCCAGCTGAAGCGCTTGCTGGTACTATCCGTGCTGATCTTGCTGATTCAATTGATGAAAATGCTGCTCACGGTTCTGATGCTTTAGAATCAGCTGCACGTGAAATTGCTTACTTCTTCAGTGATGAAGAGATCTGCTCACGCACTCGTTAATTCATTTTTAAACTTCACTCTTTTACTGATTTTTTGGTCAAAAGTACTCACCTATGATGTAGGCTCTGTGCTTTATGCTTGAACTCAGTTGAAATTGTATTGTTTAATAGCTTAATTCAAATGGCTTAAGCGATGAATTAATTAAAAGGATTTTGCTGAGTGATCAGTAAAATCCTTTTTGTATTTTATGCTTAAGCATAAAATTGCGAAATTCGCTTGAAAAGCGTACAATTCGCGGCCTTGTTTTATCTTTTCCCTGTTCTTTTCTGTATAAATTGTGAGAGTTTGTTGTATGAGTGACCCTATCGTCAAAGAAAGCGTCAAAGAAGTTGCTAATAAAAGCAGCAAAGTTAATCTATTAAATCTTGACCACCAAGGGTTGCGAGAGTATTTTTCCTCAATTGGTGAAAAGCCTTTTAGAGCTGATCAAATAATGAAATGGATTTATCACTTTGGCTACAGTGATTTTGAGCTGATGACAAATATCAATAGAAAGCTTCGGGAAAAATTACAACGTAATTGTGAAATTAAAGCACCAGAAATTTCTAAAAAACAAGTGTCGAAAGATGGCACCATTAAATATGCTTTGGTATTAGAAGGTGGTCAAGAAATTGAAACTGTGTGGATCCCTGAAAATGGTCGCGCAACTTTATGTGTATCATCACAGGTGGGCTGTGCGCTTGAATGTACTTTCTGTGCTACTGCCCAGCAAGGTTTTAATCGTAATTTATCGATGTCAGAAATTATTGGTCAAGTATGGCGAGTCGCTAATGACATTGGTGCCACGCGCATTACCGGTAAAAGACCAATTACCAATATCGTTATGATGGGCATGGGCGAGCCATTACTCAACATGAAAAACTTAATTCCAGCCCTTGATACCATGCTAAATGATCTAGGTTATGGTTTATCAAAGCGCCGAGTGACAGTAAGTACCTCCGGTGTTGTCCCTGCACTTGATATGCTAAAAGCTAAAATTGATTGTGCCTTAGCTATTTCAATTCATGCTCCCGACAATACTTTGCGTGATGAATTGGTACCTATCAATAAAAAATATCCATTAGAAGAGTTTCTTAAAGCGGCAGGTCGTTATATCGAAGGCTCTAAAGCCAATAAGCAAGTGACAATCGAGTATGTGATGTTAGATCATGTCAATGATTCAACGGATCAAGCGCATGCATTAGCGCACGTATTAAAAGGTTTACCCAGTAAAATTAATTTGATCCCTTTTAACCCCTATCCGGGTTCTCCGTATAAACGGCCAAGTAACTCTCGCATTGATCGTTTTGATAAAGTTTTACAAAGCTATGGCTTAACGGTTATTACCCGGAGAGCGCGTGGCGAAGATATAGATGCCGCCTGTGGGCAATTAGCGGGGGATGTTTTCGATCGAACTAAACGTACCCAATTACAACAGAACGCACAAACAGAAAAAAAACAGGTGAAAGCTGGTGATATTTCGGTAAAGATAGTCTGATCACGTTACTATCTTAAAAATTAAGCATAATAGCATTTAACCATGGTTGGTACATTAGGAATAAACCTTTGACTAAAAAACGAATTTCATCACTCATTGTCGCGGTATTATCCGTGGCAATGTCAGGGTGTGTTACGCAAGAGTTTACCCATAATAAAACGCCGGTGGTGAAAAACCAAGCCAATAGAAATGATATGGCGGCAACGCGTATTTCACTTGGTTTAGGTTATTTGAAAATTAGCAACATGGCTCAAGCCAAGCAAAATTTAGAAAAAGCGAAAAAATTTGCGCCCGACATGGTGCAAGTATACACAGCATTTGCTCATTATTATGAAACAGTTGGTGAAAATGAATTAACCATTAAGTCATTTGAAAAAGCGCTGTCGCTTAAAAGTGATGATGCCGATACTTTAAATAACTATGGCGTGTATTTGTGTCGTCAAGATCAAATAGCCGCGGCAGAAAAACAGTTTTTAAAAGCTATCGCAGTACCTAGTTATATCTTAGTGGCTAAAAGTTATGATAATTTATCGGCTTGTTTTTTACAAAAAGACAATTTTGTCAAAGCCGAACTGTATTTGCATAAAGCGATTATGCATAGCCCAAGCAGTTCATCGATATTATTTCAAATGGTACGTTTACAATATGCCATGGGGGAGTTTAGCCAAGCTAAAACATTTGAACAGCGTTTTGAAAAAGTAACCCGACGCTTTACTCCACAGTCTTTAGCTTTAGCCTATAAAGTTTATTGGAAGTTAGGGCAGCGCCGTACCGCTAAAAATTATGGCACTATGTTAGTGAAAATGTACCCACAATCATGGGAGGCACAACAATATTTGTTGAATGAACTTGAACTAATTGAAGCGGATAACTTAGCGAAAAGGTATAAATTAACGCAACTGAGTGAAACGCCTACTAAATCAAAAAAACGTGTGGTAAAACTGTCTCCTAAAAAGGCCTTACCAAGTAAGGCAGTAAATAATTCTCGGTTAGTTGAATCGAACGTAAGCACGAAAAAAGTTATTTATGCAGCCGCGAATCCTGAGCTAATTAATGCCGCTTTGACCATGGGAAGTGTTAAAGCTATAACGTCAGTTTTTGACCAAAAGCAGGCAATAGTTACTCCAGTTTCTGCACCAAAGGTATCAGTTAACACGCGTGAAAAAATTAAACACGTTGTGGTTTTAACGGCAGCTAAAACGGCACAAAATGAGCTAACTAAAGCAGACGAGATAGTTTTAGCGGAACAAGAAATACCCCTTGAAGGTCGAGAAATATTTCACATTGCTAAAAAACCAATTTTAATTATAGAAGATTAAGCTAAAATAGCAGAGTCGTTAACCAGTGCTTCTACAAAAACTCAACAAATCGGCAGTGTTAGTAATAAACTTCCAAGTATTGATGTGGTAAGTACCAGTGATACTTTGTCTGGTATTTCTATCCAATATAACATCAAGATTAAGGCGTTACGTCGTTGGAATAATCTTACCGGTAATAAAAAATACGTATTAATGATAAATTACACTTAATAGCTCCTAAGATGGTGACGGAATAAATGAATAAAGAAGTTTTAGCGGCGGAAAACGCTAAGCAAGTGGATGAACTTTGTGAAAATATGGAAGTTGTTGGTCCTGGCTTAATGTTGAGTGAAGCACGAAAAAAATTATCTCTCAGTGTAGACGATGTAAGCAACAGGTTAAATTTTCGAACAAACTTAGTTAATGAAATAGAACAAGATATTTTTGATCAATCGTTACCTGCAACGTTTAATCGTGGTTATTTACGTAATTATGCTAAATTAGTCTCGGTTGATATTAGTGAGGTAATGAGTGCTTATGACATGCTTGGTGTCGCTGAAGTACAACGTAGCGAAATGCAAAGTTTTTCTAATTTAACCGAAAAACAAGCAGAGCATAGCCGTTTGATGTGGTTTAGTTATTTAATTGCCGCCATTTTGTTTGGCTTGATGGTGTTATGGTGGCTGCAAGAAGCAAAACTGTCGGTTGATTTGTTTGATAATTCAAAGCAAGAGCAACAAATCAATAATGATATAGCTGATTTAAGCGTAGCTAAAAAAAGTGTTGTCGCAGCTGAATTACCTAAGACACAAAAAATTGCCGCAGATGAAACGACTAAAGCTATCGAGAGCGTACCAATAGACCTTGTCCCAGCTATTGCTGAACAAAGTCTAGATGCAGTAGATGCAGTAGTTGCAGAGCAACTTGAAGCTAAAATAGCGCTTGAAATTGAGCCAAACACTAAAACTGAACCAGCGCCTGATATCAGCACGGCCGTGTTTACCTTTTCTGGTGACTGTTGGGTTAATATTTATGATGCCACTGGTGAACGCATTGCCTGGGGCGTTAAAAAATCAGGTTACGTTATGACTATTACTGGTAAAGCACCGTTAAAGGTAACGTTAGGTAAACCGGAGTTGGCGACGATTGATTTTAATAGCAAACCTGTTGATATGTCGTCTTTTAATGTCGGTAATATTGCTAAGTTTACCTTACCGTTAATCTCACAATAAAGACCCAATGTAGAATTACAAAAGAATAAATTATGTTTAAAGAATCTCCAATCATTCGTCGTAAATCCCGTCAAATAATGGTGGGTAATGTTCCTGTTGGTGGTGATGCGCCAATTACGGTGCAATCAATGACTAATACGCTGACTACTGATGTTATCGCTACGGTGGCACAAATCAAAGCATTAGAAGCGGTTGGTGCTGATATTGTCCGTGTTAGTGTGCCTACTATGGATGCTGCAGAAGCATTTCGTGAAATCAAAAAACAGGTGGATGTGCCTTTAGTTGCCGATATTCATTTTGATTATCGTATTGCCTTAAAAGTAGCCGAATATGGTGTTGATTGCTTGCGTATAAATCCCGGTAACATTGGTAATGAAAATAGAATTCGCAGCGTGGTCGAATGTGCCCGTGATAATAATATTCCTATTCGAATAGGCGTTAATGGCGGCTCGTTAGAAAAAGACATTCAAGAAAAGTACACCGAGCCTACACCAGAAGCCTTGTTTGAATCAGCCATGCGTCATGTAGATATTCTCGATAGATTGAACTTTGATCAGTTTAAAGTAAGTGTTAAAGCATCAGATGTATTTCTGGCGGTAGAGTCATATAAATTATTGGCGAAACAAATTGATAATCCATTACATCTAGGTATCACTGAAGCGGGTGGCTTACGCGCTGGTTCGGTTAAATCATCTGTTGGCTTAGGGTTGCTATTAGCTCAAGGTATTGGTGATACCTTACGTATTTCATTGGCCGCGGATCCAATTGAAGAAATCAAAGTCGGCTTTGATATTTTAAAGTCATTGAAATTGCGCAGTCGTGGTATTAATTTAATTGCTTGCCCTAGTTGTTCACGTCAAGAGTTTGATGTAGTTGCTACGGTAAATGCCCTTGAAGAGCGTATTGAAGACATTATGACGCCAATGGATGTCTCCATTATTGGTTGTATTGTTAATGGACCCGGTGAAGCAATGATCTCTGATTTAGGGTTAACGGGCGGTAATAAAAAAAGTGGCTACTACCTTGATGGTCTGCGCCAAAAAGAACGCTTTGATAACACTAATTTGGTTGATCAGCTTGAGCAACGTATTCGTGCTAAAGCACGTGCGATGGATGAGCGATTAAATGAAAAAAATAAAATTGATGTTAAATCCATAGATTAATCCAGTAGAGTGTTAATATTCTCCCGTTTAAGTATGAGGCGTTATTCGCTATAATGCGCGCTGCGTGAAAATTAACAGACAATAAAGCACAACAGAGAGAAATAAATAAGTGGCTAAAAATAAGGCGCTACAAGCAATACGTGGTATGAACGATTGCTTACCAGGTGAAACAAATATTTGGCAAATGGTTGAAGCAGTATTACGTCGTGTTGCCAGTAATTATGGTTTTGCCGAAATACGCATGCCTATTCTTGAATCAACGGCAGTTTTTAAACGTGGTATTGGTGAAGTAACCGATATTGTTGAAAAAGAAATGTACACCTTTGATGACTTAAATGGCGATAGTTTAACTTTACGTCCTGAAGGTACGGCCAGTTGTGTGCGTGCGGGTGTTCAGCATGGTTTATTATATAACCAAGAACAGCGTCTTTGGTACATGGGACCAATGTTTCGTCACGAAAGACCACAAAAAGGGCGTTATCGCCAATTCCACCAATTTGGCTTAGAGGCCTTTGGTATCGCTACTCCTGATATTGATGCGGAAATTATTTTACTCACTTCTCGCTTATGGCGGGAACTTGGCATCAATGAATTTGTCACACTAGAGTTAAATTCGTTAGGTAGTAATGAAGAACGTGCTAATTATCGCGAAGCATTGGTTGGCTATTTAACTGAACGTGAAGAATTACTTGATGAAGATTCTAAACGTCGTATGCATACTAACCCACTGAGAGTGTTAGATAGCAAAAACCCGCAAGTGCAAGCAGCATTAACGGATGCACCAAAATTATCAGATTACTTTGGTGAAGAAACTCAAGCGCATTTTGCCAGCCTGTGCACACGGTTAGACGCAGCGGGAATTAAGTATGTATTAAATGAGCGTTTAGTACGTGGTTTAGATTATTACAATCGAACTGTTTTTGAATGGGTAACGACAACCCTAGGAGCACAAGGTACTATTTGTGCAGGTGGTCGATACGATGGTTTAGTTGAACAACTTGGTGGTAAAGCAACACCAGCCTTTGGTTTTGCTTTAGGTATTGAGCGCTTGATACTGATGTTAACTGAGTTAGATAAAGTAACTAATGTACGTGCTCAGGTAGATGTTTATGTGGTTGTTTTAGGTGACGATGCGCAAATTGCCGCGAACCAATTAGCGGAGCAATGGCGAGATCAAGTACCCGGTATTCGTTTGCAAAGTCACTGTGGTGGCGGCAATATGAAAAAACAATTAAAACGTGCCGATAAATCTGGGGCACAAATCGCGTTAATATTAGGTGATAACGAAATTGCTGAGCAACAGGTTATGGTTAAATATTTACGTGGTCAACAAGAACAACAAAGCTTGGCATTTGACCAAATCCCAAGTTTATTAACGACATTAATTTAAGACGTTTAGTCGAAGGTGAAGAAGTGGAAATTTATCAAACAGAAGAACAACAAGTAGAAGCGATTAAAAGTTACTGGCAAGAAAATGGCAATATGATTATTGCTGGTATTGTTTTAGGTTTTGTCGGTTTTATTGGTTTTAACTACTATAAAGACAATAAACTTGCTGATGAATTGGCTGTTTCAGACAGTTATCAAACGTTAATTGAAAATAGTGCTAAAGATAGCAAAGGATTTAGTGAAAATGCCGCGAAATTCATTAATGAAAATTCAACAACTAGTTATGCTTCATTAACGGCGTTAGCATTAGCTAAAGATGCGGCCAATACCCAAGATTGGGTTGCTGCACAAACACAATTAACCGCAGCCATTGCTAGTGCACCTACTGATGGTATTAAAGGCATTGCTAGTTTACGTTTAGCACGGGTTCAAGTTGAATTAGCGCAATATGAACAAGCACTTGCTACTTTAGCTAAACCGTTACCTGAATCATTCACCGCTGCTGTTGAAGAAATAAAAGGTGATACCTATTTATTGCAAGGTAAAAAAGAATTAGCCCGTAATGCCTATCAAGTTGCTATTGCCGCAGACGGTTTAGCTGGTAGCCCTGGTTTGCAAATGAAATTAGATGATTTAGCTACAGCAGTTAATTTAACTGCTACAGTTCCCGCTGCTAAGTAAATAAGGTTGTTCAATGGTATTATTTAATAAACAAGCTGATCAGAGCGTGTTGACAAATTACAAAAACATACTAGCCGTGCTGTTATTGTCTAGCACTTTGTTTAGCTGTTCATCAACCGATGAAGAAGAAGATACTAGTAATTTAGTTGCCGAGCTTACTGAAATTAATCAACAGTTTGAGCCAAATGTTCTCTGGGAAAAAAGCGTTGGTGATGGTAGTGGCAATTACTTCTCTCGCCTTAAACCTATCGTTGCCTATGATACTGTCTATAGTGCCAGTCGCGCTGGTGATGTGGTTGCCTTTGATGTGAAAACGGGAAAACAACTGTGGAAGGTTGATTTAAGTGATGTTAATAACGAACGTAGCTTTTGGGATAATAGGCTGCCAGCACTGCTTGCCGGTGGCCCAGTTGCGGGTTTAAATAAAGTTTTTGTTGGTAGTGAAAATGGCAAAATCTATGCGTTAGATGCAAAGTCGGGTGAGCTTGTTTGGCAAGCAGATATTAAAGGTGAAATCATTTCTGCACCAGCGGTTGATTCTGGCGTTGTCGTGGTAAATAGCGCTTCAGGCATTATGAAAGCTTTTAATGCTAACGATGGTGAAGAGTTATGGAAAATAGAACAAGATGTTCCTGCTTTAACATTACGCGGTATTAGTCAGCCGGTGATTGCATCGGGCGGCGTTATCGTTGGTACTGGTAAAGGTGGCGTTAATATTTATTTATTGAATAAAGGTCAACAAGGTTGGTCAACTGAAATTGGTGAGCCAACGGGATCAACTGAACTTGAACGCGTTATTGATGTTGATACATCACCGGTTGTTTTTGGTGATAAAATTTATGCGGTATCTTCACGTGGCAATTTAGCCGCGATAGAGTTAAAAAGTGGCCGAGTTGTGTGGAAACGTCAATATTCATCGTATCGTCAAATTTCAATTTATCGCAATACTATTTTCTTAACAAACTTACGCGGTCATGTTTATGCTATCGATAGAGTCAATGGTATTGAGCGTTGGAGTAATTTAGCGCTAGCTAACCGTGGTGTTACTGGCCCTGCTGTGATTGATAATTATGTTGTAGTGGGTGATTTTGAAGGTTATTTACATTGGTTAGATCAAGAAAGTGGTGAGATTGTTGCTCGCCATGAAGTGGATAGCAGTGGCATACACGCCACACCAACAGTAGTTAATAATGTGTTATATAGCCAATCACGAAATGGTGATTTACAGGCTATTGAAACACCGAAAATAGTTGTCACTGAAAAGTAAACTTAATTACTTTTAATTGACTTTTTAGACTAAAATTATATACGGTTCCTAGGCAGTTTGCGTTGGAGCCGTTGCTTGTTTTTATATTATATAAATAACGTCACTTTGTTGCTCTGTTAATACAGAATATAGGCGTTTAATTCATTTTTTTTGAGGTTTTCATGCTTCCTGTCGTCGCCCTAGTTGGCCGCCCAAATGTTGGTAAATCAACACTATTTAATCGCTTAACGCGCTCTAGAAATGCCTTAGTTGCAGATTACCCTGGTTTAACACGCGATCGCCAATATGGCCAAGCAGAGGTTGAAGAACATCCCTTTATTGTCATTGATACCGGCGGTATTAATGGTGATGAAGAAGGGATTGATTTATTAATGGCTGAACAATCGTTGACGGCTATTGATGAGGCTGATGCGGTATTATTCTTAGTAGATGCTCGTGACGGCCTAACGTCAGCTGATTATGGTATAGCTGATTATTTACGTAAACAAGACAAAAAAATCTTCCTAGTAGCGAATAAGGTTGATGGCATCGATGCCGATTCGGCTGTTGCTGAATTTTATGCATTAAGTCTTGGCGAAGAGGTGCATAAAATTGCCGCCGCGCATGGTCGTGGCGTAACGCAATTATTAACCTTAGCGCTTACTCCTCATATTGAAGCACTTGCTCAACCTAAAGTCGCTGATACGGAAGGTGAGTTTGACGGAGACTATGAACGTGAGCTTAGTGAAGCAGAACTTGAGCAGCAAATTGCCGAAGCACCAAAAGAAAACGATACCATTAAGCTGGCTATTATTGGTAAACCTAATGTTGGTAAATCAACCTTAACCAATCGTATTTTAGGCGAAGAGCGGGTAGTCGTTTTTGATGCCCCAGGCACAACTCGCGATAGTGTCTATATTCCAATGGAGCATAATGGTCGCTCGTATACCTTAATTGATACTGCGGGTATTCGTCGTCGTAAAAATGTTACCGATGTGGTAGAAAAATTTTCAGTGATCAAAACCTTACGTGCTATTGAAGACTCTAACGTGTGTTTACTACTCATAGATGCTCGTGAAGGTATTAGCGATCAAGACTTAAGTCTACTGGGTTTTATTTTAGAATCTGGCCGCTCACTAGTGTTAGCAGTTAATAAATGGGACGGTCTAGCAGATCATGCTAAAGACAGAATTAAAACCGAGCTTGATAGACGCTTAGGTTTTATTGATTTTGCTAAAATTCACTTCATTTCAGCGTTACATGGCACCGGTGTTGGCCATTTATATGCGTCAGTAGAAGAAGCCTTTGTCAGTGCGACCAAACGTATTTCCACGTCGATGGTGACTAAAATATTAGATATGGCAGTGTTTGATCATCAACCGCCTATGCACCAAGGTCGTCGTATTAAATTAAAATATGCTCATGCAGGTGGCTATAACCCTCCAATTATTGTCATTCATGGTAATTTAGCTAAAAAATTACCTCAGTCATACAAGCGCTATTTAATGAATTATTACCGTAAATCATTAAAAATTATGGGTACGCCTATTCGTATTGAATTTAGAGAAACCTCAAACCCATTTGCAGGCAAGAAGAAACTTACCTATACCGAGCAAAAGAAAATAGCGAGAGCAACTCAAGGGTATAATAAAGATAATAAGTAATAAGTAATAAGTAATAAGTAATAAGTAATAAGTAATAAGTAATAAGTAATAAGTAATAAGTAATAAGTACTCAGTTACGAGTGATTAGTTGCGAAGATACATCAAACTGTTGTTGTGTCTTCGTATCTAGAAACTAGTAATTTCACTCTTTGTAATTGATTTATATTGCATTTATCTCCTCCTTTAGCTAATGTAAATTACCTTAACTTGTTCTTATTAATCGAGTATCTATGGCTGAGAAAGCAACTAATATTGAAACATCTACCCGCTTAAACCGTAACTTGTCTTTGTTGCACGCAGGCTCAACGGTCAGTATTGAAATTATTACTCCTGCCGGTCAACGGGGTAAATTTAGAACCTTTTTTATTGGTTATCTACCTAAAAAATATGTGCTAATTCAATTTCCAGAAAATAATAAGTTAGGCAAGTTTTCTCAACATATAACGCAAGGAATGGGCGTTACTGTACGTGGCTTGATTGAAGGGCATGAAGGAGCAGTACTCGCTTTTGTCAGTACCATTAAGCAAACCATATTAATGCCATCACGCATTATCGTGCTAGACTTTCCTCGTACGGTTGGCATACAAAACTTACGCTCATCTATTCGTATCGAAACCCATATCCATGCCAAAGTAAAAATAGACCAAAATTATTGGCAAGCAACTATTACCAATTTGTCTATTAGCGGTTGCCAGTTAAATATCGAAAATGGTGAAAAACTTTTATTATCAGAAAAGAAAATAATTGAAATTATTATTGAAGATAAGCAAGGTGGTAATAATATTAAGCTTAATGGCTCTGTCTGTAATTTAAAGCAGCAAGCAGATGGCTTGTCTTTTGGTATAAAATTCAGCACACAAAGTGATAAGCAAATAAGTCAGTTATTACTGAATACTATTACTTCACAATACTAGTTTACTAGTACTCTCACCTCTAAAGTATTCCCACTTTTACAATACTTTGGCTTTAATCGAGCCATCAGTCACTTGTATCGTAATTTCATCGTTCAGTGTCACTTGTGCAATGGAATTGATCACTTTATTATCTTTATTTCGAGTAATGCTATAGCCGCGAGCAATCGTTGCTAATGGGCTTACCAATTGTATTTGCTCTATTAAATGCACAAAAGATTCACGCTTATGCTGTAAAGCATTTTGCATTGCATTTATTAATCTTTGTTTTTGTTGTTTTATTTGATTTTGCTGCTCAGTGATTACCTTTACCGGGGATAATTGTTGTAATCTTTGTTGTAATTGTTGTGGCTGTTGGGCTGATTGCACCATTAACCGTTGTATTACGTTGGTTAATCGCAGACTCAACTCATCGTGTTTTTGTTGTTGTATCAATAATTGTTGTTCAGGATGAACTTGCACTAACCTATGGTGTAGGTGATGTTGTTGTTGCAGTAAATAAGTGTTTTTTCGGTTAATAGCATGAATGAGTCGTTGTTCAAATGTTGTTATTTTAGCTAATAATTCATTACTGTCACTGGCTACCAACTCAGCTGCTGCTGACGGCGTAGCGGCACGTAAATCGGCGACATAATCACTTAATGTCGTATCAACTTCATGACCCACCGCACTAATAATGGGTAAGTTACTATCATAAATCGCTTGTACTACCGACTCTTCATTGAACGGCCAAAGATCTTCTAAAGAGCCACCACCACGACCAACAATTAGTACATCGCATTCTTGTCGATTATTCGCTTGAACAATAGCATGGCAAATATCATTACTGGCATATTCTCCCTGAACTAGTGCGGGATAAATAATGACATTAATGCTGGGGTTTCGACGCTTTAACACCGATAAAATATCTTTAACAGCAGCGCCAGTAGGTGAAGTGACTATACCTACACATTGAATGTGCTCAGGGATAGTTTGTTTATGGGCTTGTGAAAATACTCCAAGGGTATTGAGCTTATTTTTTAACTGTTCATATTGTTGACGTAGTAAGCCTTCACCGGCATCTTCCATTTGCTCAATAATTAATTGAAAATCACCTCTAGGCTCATACAAAGATACCTTGGCACGCACTAATACTTGTTGGCCATTACGTGGTTGCAACCTAACGCGACGATTATTACCTTTAAACATGGCACAACGAACTTGAGATTTGCTGTCTTTAAGGGATAAATACCAATGACCGGAGCTAGCCGCAACAAAATTAGATATTTCACCCGTTAGCCAAACGGTGTTGAGCTCGCTTTCTAAAATAAAACGAACTTTTTTGGTTAACTCACTTACTTGTAAAATGTGCTGTGTTGCCATAAAAAGAGCTGTTCAATCAGTTAAACCGTGTTGGAACAATAGTATATATAGATAAATTTTAATTAGGACATTTATTTTGCATCCACGAGTTAAAATAATAGTCTTTGAAAGGTAAATTTATGTTTACCTAATCAAATAAAACAGTTAAAATTCTGCCGCAATATTAAGTACTAACTTATACTACTTTAGTACAGACTTCACATCTAACTCTGGTGATATTGCGATGTTACGAATTGCCCAAGAAGCGTTAACTTTTGACGATGTTCTACTAGTACCTGCTCATTCAACGGTACTACCTCATACAGCCGATCTAAAAACCCGTTTAACCCGAAAAATCAATTTAAATGTACCTATGGTATCTGCATCTATGGATACAGTAACTGAAGCAAGCTTAGCTATTGTTTTAGCACAAGAAGGTGGCTTAGGCTTTATTCATAAAAATATGACCATCGCTGAACAAGCGAACAATGTTTCGCAAGTTAAAAAGTATGAAAGTGGTATTGTCTCTGAGCCTAAAACTGTTTGTGCCTCCGATTCTATTGAACAGATCATGCGTAAAGCTGATGACCTAGGTTTTACCGGGTTCCCGGTGGTTGATAGTGAAAATAACTTAGTGGGTATTATCACTGGCCGTGATTTACGTTTTGAAACTGACTTAACTAAGCCTGCATCAGCATTGATGACCACCAAAGAAAACTTAGTGACAGTGAAAGAAGGTGCTGCACGGGAAGAGATTTTAGGACTAATGCATGAAAACCGCATTGAAAAAATACTAGTCGTTGATAATACATTTAAATTAGTGGGTTTAATTACTGCGAAAGACTATCAAAAAGCTGAAAACAAACCTAATGCTTGTAAAGATGAATTAGGTCGCTTGCGCGTTGGCGCTGCTGTTGGCGTTGGCGCTGGCACCGACGAGCGTATTGATGCATTGGTTGCTGCAGGGGTTGACGTATTATTAATTGATACTTCTCATGGCCATTCACAAGGCGTATTAGATCGAGTTAAAGAAACTCGCGATAAATACCCTGATTTACAAATTATAGCGGGTAACGTTGCCACTGGCGCTGGTGCGAAAGCAATGGCGGATGCTGGTGTTGATGCCGTTAAAGTAGGCATTGGCCCAGGTTCAATTTGTACCACACGTATTGTTACCGGTGTTGGTGTGCCACAATTAACAGCCATTTCAAATGCAGTTGAAGCATTGAAAGGTACGGGCATTCCAGTGATTGCTGATGGCGGAATTCGCTTTTCAGGTGATATTGCTAAAGCGTTAGTTGCTGGTGCGCATTGTGTCATGGTGGGTAGCATGTTAGCGGGCACTGAAGAAGCGCCGGGTGAAGTTGAACTTTATCAAGGTCGTTATTATAAATCATACCGTGGTATGGGCTCTTTAGGGGCAATGAGCCAAAAAGAAGGTTCAAGTGATCGTTATTTCCAAAAATCTGATGGCGAAGCAGATAAATTAGTGCCTGAAGGTATTGAAGGTCGCGTTGCTTATAAAGGCCCGGTATCAGCAATTATTCATCAGCAAATGGGCGGTTTACGCTCATCTATGGGCTTAACTGGCTGTAAAGATATTGAGACTATGCGCAGTAAACCTGAGTTTATGAAAATAACGTCAGCCGGTATGGGTGAGTCACATGTACACGACGTAACCATCACTAAAGAAGCCCCTAACTACCGTACAGGCTAATTTTACTTTGTAGTTTTGACGATAACGGCATCAGAAGTGCTCATTGACTAGCGTCAACTCCGCGCTTCTTCTTTGTTCTTGTAATAACTAGCTTCGAACTAAACTATTCTTAATTATAATTAAGAGATAAAAAATTCAAACACCTTGAACTATGTAAAGTTCGAGGTGTTGTTATTTATAACCATACCTTTAAGTAAACCTTTTAGGTAAATAGTAGGAAAACAAACATGAGTAAAAACATTCATGATCACCGCATACTGATTTTAGATTTTGGTTCACAATACACCCAGCTTATTGCTCGTCGTGTACGTGAAATAGGCGTTTACTGTGAACTTTGGTCATGGGATGTGACTGAAGCGCAAATCAAAGAGTTTAACCCAACAGGGATTATTCTTGCTGGTGGTCCAGAGTCTGTAACGGAAGCTAATTCACCTCGTGCCCCTGAATATGTGTTTACCGCAAATGTACCAGTGTTAGGTATTTGTTACGGCATGCAAACCATGGCTGAGCAACTTGGCGGTAGTGTACAAAGTTCTGAGCATAAGGAATTTGGTTATGCTGCGGTTGAAGTAGTAACTAAATCTGCTTTGTTTAATGCGATTGAAGATAGTGTTTCAGACAATGGTAATGCTTTGTTAGACGTTTGGATGAGCCATGGCGATAAAGTATCAGCTATTCCAGCAGGCTTTGTTACCGTTGCTAAAACTGATAGCTGTGCTTTTGCGGCGATGGCCAACGAAGATAAGCAATTCTACGGCGTACAATTTCACCCAGAAGTAACGCACACTAAGCAAGGTATGCGTATTTTAGAGCACTTTGTTGTTGATATTTGTCAGTGTGAAAAACTATGGACTTCAGCGACTATCATCGAAGATGCTATCGCTAAAATGAAAGCGCAAATTGGTGACGATGAAGTTATCTTAGGCCTATCTGGTGGTGTTGATTCATCGGTAGTTGCCATGTTATTACAGCGTGCTATTGGCGATAAACTTACCTGTGTTTTCGTTGATAACGGCTTACTTCGTTTAGATGAAGGCAAGCAAGTGATGGATATGTTTGGCGATCATTTTGGTTTGAAAATTATTCACGTTAAAGCCGAAGATAGATTCTTAGATAAATTAGCCGATGAAAGTGATCCAGAGAAAAAACGTAAGATCATTGGTGGTGTTTTTATTGATGTTTTTGATGAAGAGTCAAAGAAACTTAAAAATGCCAAATGGTTAGCACAAGGGACTATCTATCCTGATGTTATCGAGTCAGCAGCTTCTGCTACCGGTAAAGCCCACGTGATCAAGTCGCACCATAATGTTGGTGGTTTACCTGATGATATGGAGCTTGGTTTAGTTGAACCTTTACGTGAATTATTTAAAGATGAAGTACGTAAAATTGGTTTAGAGCTGGGTTTACCATATGACATGCTTTACCGTCACCCATTTCCTGGACCTGGGTTAGGGGTGCGTATTTTAGGTGCAGTGAAAAAAGAATACTGTGATTTATTACGCCGCGCTGATGCGATTTTCATTGAAGAATTACACAAACATGACTTATACCAAAAAGTAAGCCAAGCGTTTACCGTATTTTTACCGGTGCGTTCAGTCGGCGTTATGGGCGATGCCCGTAAATACGACTGGGTAGTTAGCTTACGTTGTGTTGAAACGATTGATTTTATGACCGCCCGTTGGTCACATTTACCTTATGATTTCTTAGGGTTAGTTTCTAACCGTATTATCAACGAGGTTGATGGCATTTCTCGCGTTGTTTACGACATTTCCGGCAAACCACCTGCCACAATAGAATGGGAGTAATTTAGTTTTAGACTTGTTAAATCGAACAACTTCGTTGCCAACTGTACTCACTGACTAGCGTCTGCTCCGTGCGCTTTCCTAGAGTTTGAACGATTTTCCGTCGCCTAATGATTAAATTCAATTTTTATAAAACCCCAATGGTTGAAATACCTTGGGGTTTTTTTCTGTTATTTTTCTGCTTTCCTGGGTAGGCAAAGAAACTATTAAAATCCGTGTTTTTTGTGACAATTTATCCTCTTCAGCGGTAACTCCTTTGTAGTGCTGAAATTACTTACTTATACTAAAAACTTAGCCGCTAATTTTTCAAGGTTATTCGCTATCTCTACTTGTTCGTTAGATGCCAGAGATACATCTTGTGCTCCTGATGTTACTTCAGCAGATTTTTTATCTATATCATTGACATTTTTATTGATTTCTTCTGTAACACTCACTTGCTCTTCTGCTGCTGTCGCAATTTGTTCTATCATTAAATTGATATCAGAGACCGCCGTTACGATACCTGTGAGTGATAATTCAATTTGATGTGCACCATCAATACTTTCATCTGCTCGTTTTTGAGTGGCTATTGCCATCGTGTTGGCATGGTTGGCTTCACTTTGTAATTGATTGATAATTTCTTCAATTTCAATGGTAGAGTCTTGGGTGCGTTGAGCTAACGTTCTAACTTCATCGGCTACCACGGCAAAGCCTCGACCCTGATCCCCTGCTCTTGCCGCTTCTATTGCTGCATTTAGGGCAAGTAGGTTAGTTTGATCAGCAATACCTTTAATCACACCAATAACATTTGATATATTAGTTGTGGTTGAATGCAGCCCAGAGATAACAGAACCTATTTCAGATACTTCTGATGCTAAACTATTAATGGCAGCTAAAGAATTCCCTACAACAGTTTGGCTTTCTATCGCTTTAGCATTCACTTGATGTGTCGATGACATCGCCTGATTCGCATTGCGAGATACTTCTTGTACCGTTGCTGACATTTCCTCGATTGCTGTTGCAATTTGGGCAGTTTCATCGCGTTGCTGCTGTAGACTAGTGACATTATTATTAACAATGATAGATGATTGTTGTGCGGAAGCCGCAAGAGAAACGCTATTATTTTTTATTTCAGTAATAGCATGAGAAAAGGTGTTTAGTGTTTTATTTAATCCTTTGGCAATATTACCTAATTCATCGGTACCAAAAACCCTTGCCTGTATTGTTAAATCATTATTTTCAGTGACTTTTTCCATTGTTATTGAGATTTCTTTCAGCTGTTTAATTAAATTTGCCAAAATAATGTAAATAATAAAAATAGTGAGAGTAAAAGTTAAAATGATAATAACTAAATCAGCGATAACATTGTTATTTGCTTTATTAAGTAGTGTTTCGATATCAGCAATGAACTCATCAGCAACTGCATTTTCAATCTCTTTTAGTAAGTTTATGCGTGCCGTAGCATTTTTAAACCATATTCCAGCATCAACATTAAAAGGACCATTTTGACCTACAGATACGGCTATCTCTCTCATTCGGTTGACTTCCACTACCGCAGCATTTGTTAATGTATTTTTATAAGCATTTACATTTTTTAATGATGCTTTAGCAGTAAATTGTTCCAAATAACTATCTTGTAAAGCCACTAGATTAATAAATTTTTGAAAGGCTGCTCGGGTAAAGGCATCTTTTGCAAAACTACCACTCGCAACTGCGCGCTCTATACCAGCTCGCTCTTTAGCTTCTAAAAAAGCATAATACGAAATGGCATTACCAACTGTTTCTGTTGGGCTAATGACTGAAAGGAAACTAGTTAAGCTGAGCATATGATGATGTTGAGTAGTGTAGTAACTAATAGCCTTAGTTAGTGGGATTGATAAATCATCTGAACTAGCTCTGATGCTATCTAATTTTAATAATCCACTTTGAATCGTTGAAAGAATCTTATTCACATTCTCATGACTAGAAGAAAAGTTTTTTAACTTTTTATTTAAGTTTATATGCGCTTGATTGGTAAGCTTACGTTGCTCTTTTAGCTCATCAGAAAATTTATCTCCTTTACTGCCAAGATATACAGCAGTGGCGCCACGCTCTTTTTGTAACTCATGAACAAGTGCATTATTAGCGACCGTTAGGGAAATAAGTTCTTGAATATTTTCAAGCTGTCCTTGCTTTGATGTTAACGCATTTAAGTTACTTAAACTAAAATACGATGTTGCTAAAAGTGGTATTAACACCAGTAATATTAATTTTTGTTTAAACACTAAATTATTTAGTAAGTTCATAATGTCTCTTTTAAGTATATTGACAGAGATTTAGACAGCAAAGAAAACTATAAATTAGCAACCTTTACCCACTTCAGTATTGATTAAAAAGGTTTATCCATTGAAAATCAATAGTTTTTTATTTTTATTGCAGATATTCTCAATAATAAATGACTTAAGATTTTTACAATTTTAATTGACCGTTACAACTATTTTCCTTAAATAGCAAAGGTAGCGCTACTGGTAAGTTAACAGGTTTAGCATGGATCGGTTGCCGCTTAGGGTAAACATGGAATAATAACGATAAATACATGAATTATTTCTACGCCATTCAGTTATCGATAATATAAAGTATACCCCCGTGTTACCTCCTGAAACTCGCATCTTGAAGTGGCTTGGGTATATAATGAAAAAAATAATTATTATAAGGAATTCACCGTGTTGAAGTTTAGTCAAACGCTATGCGTGATTATCAGTATTTTTACGTTAGCATCATGCTCTAGTGCCTATTATTCAGCCATGGAAAAAATAGGAATTCACAAGCGTGACATCATGGTTGATCGTGTCGTTGACGCCAAAGAATCACAGCAAGAGGCTCAAGCGCAATTTAAATCAGCATTAGCAGAAATGACGGCCTTAATTAACTTTGATGGCGGCGACCTTGAAAGCCAATACCATGTCATTCAAGAGCAGTATGAAGACTCTAAAGAAGCGGCTGAGCATGTCAGTTCACGTATTGAAAAAATAGAAGATGTCGCAGATGCTTTATTTGACGAATGGCAAGATGAAATAAAACAGATTTCGAGTACTAACCTAAAAAGACAAAGCGCAATTACATTAAGAGAAACACAACGTCGTTATCAGTCATTAATTAAGTCTATGCGCAAAGCTGAAAGTAAAATGGCACCTGTTTTATCAGCACTAAAAGACAATAGTCTATTTTTAAAGCATAACTTAAATGCTAAAGCGGTTGGTGCATTACAAGGTGAAATGGTTTCAATTAAAAAAGATGTTAGCGCACTGATTAAAGAAATGAATTTAGCCATTGAACAATCACAAAAATTTATTGATATGTTGGAGAAATAATAATGTCTATTGAAAGACAAGAAACAAAACAACGCATGAGTCGTATCGTCAAACATAACGGTACCATCTATTTATGCGGTCAAGTTGCCGCTGATGCCACCAAAGATATTACCGAGCAGACACAAACCATGCTTGATAAAGTTGATACGCTATTAATACAAGCGGGTAGTGACAGAGAGCATATCTTATCGGCAACCATTTATGTTAAAGACATGAGTTATTTCGCTGATATGAACGCGGTATGGGATGCTTGGGTACCAGAAGGGTTTGCACCAGCGCGTGCTTGCGTTGCCGCTAAAATGGCAAGAGAAGCATTATTGGTTGAGATTTCAGTAGTGGCGGCAGAAAGTTAAAGTGACTATTCAACAATCGCTAAAAACTACTTTTGGTTTTGACTCATTTCGTCAAGGGCAAGAGCAAACTATTAGCCAGCTACTTAGCGGGCATTCAAGCTTGTCTATATTTCCTACTGGCTCGGGCAAGTCTTTATGTTACCAATTAACCGCCTTGCACTTACCCCATTTAACCCTGGTGGTTTCCCCCTTATTGGCGTTAATGAAAGATCAATTGGCGTTTCTTGCGAGTAAAGGTATTGCGGCGGCCAGTATAGATTCGACTTTAAAAGCTAATGAAGCACAAACCGTAATGGCAGGGGTGCGCAGTGGTGATATTAACATTTTGATGGTGTCGGTAGAGCGCTTTAAAAACGAGCGTTTTAGACAATTTATTGAATCAGTAGCTGTGTCTATGTTGGTGGTTGATGAAGCCCATTGTATTTCTGAATGGGGTCATAACTTTAGACCTGATTATTTGAAACTGCCCAGTTACTGCCAAGCGTTAAAAATACCTCTGGTGTTATTACTTACCGCCACGGCTACGCGTAAAGTAAAACAAGACATGGCGGCTAAGTTTGCCATTCGAGACGAGCACATTGTACAAACTGGCTTTTATCGAGCAAATCTTGATTTAAGCGTATTGCCTGTTACGCAGGCACATAAAGATAAGCAACTAGCACAAATAATTACCGCGCAACAAGGTCCAGGTATTGTTTACGTTACCTTGCAACATTCGGCTGAAACAGTTGCACAATACTTAACGCAGCAAGGGTTTAATGCTTGTGCTTATCATGCCGGCTTTGACAGTGATACCCGTAGTCAAATTCAGCAAGATTTTATGGCAGGTAAAATACAGGTAATTGTTGCTACCATTGCCTTTGGCATGGGCATAGATAAAAGCGATATACGTTTTGTTATTCATTACGACTTGCCAAAATCTATTGAAAATTATAGTCAAGAAATAGGCCGGGCAGGGCGAGATGGTTTGCCTGCGCAATGTTTTACCCTAGCAAACCTTGACGGATTAAATACCGTGGAAAACTTTGTTTATGGTGATACACCCGAGTTTACTGGCATTGAAATGCTATTAAACTCAATACAAGCAGAAGTAATAACAAACGCCTACGACAGCCAAGCTGAAGGAAAGTGGGAGCTACAAATATTGCAACTGTCTAATGCCGTTAATATTAAACAGTTACCGCTGAAAACTTTATTAGTACAGCTAGAGCTTGCCGGCGTGATTGAGCCACTTTATGCTTATTTTGCTGATTTTAAAATTAAACTGTTACAACCCCAAGCTGAAATTATTAGCCGCTTTAATGAACAGCGACAAGATTTTTTACGGCGCATTTTTAGCGCTACTGCTTTTAAAAAGGTCTGGGGCAGTTTAAATTTTGATACTTTACTACAAGATAAAAGTATTGAGCGTAATCGAGTTATTGCTGCCCTTGAATACCTGCAAGAACAACAATTGATAGTGCTTGAAACAAAAGGCATTACTGAGGTTTTTAAAATAAACTTGACTGAATTAGCTGAGCCGAGCTTGTGCCAAAATCTCAGTAGCTACTTTAAAGATAACGAAGAAAAAGAGATTAAACGTATCGCTACTTTAGTACGTTTTTTTCAACTAGACACATGTTTAACCGTAAGCTTAGCCCGTTACTTTGATGATGATATTTTTGACGGTAATGAGTTAGATAGCAGCAACCCTAACACCAACGCAGTCCCACAATGTGGTCACTGTAGTGTTTGTCGTGGTCAAATAGCAGTACTTGAACACTCTCATACAAAAATCCCATGGCCCAGTGATGAAGCGTTAACGCAAGGTATGCAGGAATTAGCACAACGACTTAAAGATAAAATAAACCAACCCTTGTCACTGGAAAGCTACTGTCGTTTTTTTTCCGGCATGACAGTGCCATTATTTGGCCGTAATAAAGTCAGACAATTGTCGGGCTTTGGCTTATGCGAACAACAAAGGTATCAAGCTATCAGAGATAGAATTACCCCGCTGTTTACAGCTATGCATAAATATACTGCTTAAACAGAGTATAACTTTCCTTTTTCTATTTGAGTACAAGCGTCAATGTTCACCACCATAAAAAATTCAATGCCAATGAGCGTTTGGTATATGTTGATCTCAGCATTAGGCTTTGCCTTTATGGCTGCCTGTGTCAAAGAGGTAAACGGCTTAGGTATTCCGGTACTCGAAATTGTCGCGGTAAGATCTATCGTTTCGGGCATAATTAGTTACGCTGATATTAAGCGTAAAAAAATACCTATGTTTGGGCACAATAAAGTGTTGTTAATTGCGCGCGGCACCGTTGGCACGTTTGCGCTGATGCTTGTTTACTATGCGGTAACAACGTTACCCTTGGCAGAAGCGACCGTATTACAGTATTTGCATCCGGTGTTTACCGCTATTTTGGCATTGTTTTTTTTGAAAGAAATCATACAGCGTTCAACAATCGCCTGTATCGTCCTTTGCTTACTGGGCTTATTCCTTATTATTCAGCCAAATTTGCAATTAGACAGTGGTGTACATTATCCATGGTTAAGTATTATCGCGGGTGTACTGGGGGCTTTTGGTAGCGCTGTTGCTTATATTATTATTAAAAAATTGACCAAAACAGATAACAGTTCGGTCATTATTTTTTACTTCCCTATGATTGCCTTGCCCGTTTCAATGATCATGTTAGGCAGTGATTTTGTTATGCCTAGTTTAGCGGCGATGGGTTTATTGATTTTAGTGGGCATATTCACCCAAATAGGGCAGGTGGGGTTAACAAAAGCACTACACTGCGCCGATGCCAACAAAGCAACCGCTTATGCCTACGTGCAAGTACTGTTTTCGGTATTTATCGGTTGGGCGTACTTTAGTGAAGTACCTGTTGCCACCACCATCATGGGTGGTGGCTTAATAATGCTCGGTGCGTTAATCAACGTATTTTGGAAGCGTTAGCCAGCACTAACTCGCGTTACTTGTTAGCAATGCGTGAGCAGGGTTAGTAGTTTGTTGTAAGTACAGGGTAATCTCTTTGTGTGCTTGGCGAAAAGGTTTATATAAATGAGATTTTAGTTCTTTCTTTATCGGTTTAATATCACTACCTTTGATTACGCTAAATAAGGCTAAGGCGTAAACTGTTTCTAGCTCAGGCAATGCTGCTTGTCGGTTAAGGTTTCGGTTGTTGCACGAACCACAACCCCCTTTAAATTGATAAGCGGTATTGGCAAAAATAACGCCAAAGCCCATAAAACAAGCGACTAAATCAATAGTTTGCGCTAATACCTCTTTACCACCTGGGGTAAGCTGTCCATGTTGATTGACTAAAATAGCCGCCTGACTTTGTACTAAATAGGCAATAAAATCTTGCGGTTGGTTAAGCTGGCTTGGGTGAAAAGCAATGTCTATTGTCGGTGTTGAAGGTGGTATTGTCGGTATTAGTTGCTCACCCTCTACTTTATAGCTTACGGCACTACTAACTTGAGAACTTTTTTCAGCGGTGGCATTTGCACTTATATTAGCGTTTTCACCACGCAGCCTTGATTCAAAAGACAGCTGAGGCATTGGTTTTGGGGTAAAGCTATCATTTGATACTAGCCTTAGCGGCCATGATGCCATGCCAGTGTATTTACTAGTATTAGCAAAGATGATTGCAGCCATTTCTTCGACACTACTGGAACTACCCGGATAGAAGCTATTGTTAGGTAAAATCAACTCACTTTTATGGTTAAAAAAGTCGCTATCAAGTTGCTCGATACACCAAGCAAAGGTGTCAAAAATCCATTCTTTGCTTTCGTCATCTATAACGGGTTTTGCTTTAAATAAAGTTGAGAACATTAATGGGGTACCTTATTTATGCTTTATTGATTGTTTAGTAATTGTTCAGTAATAGCTTATTAGGCCATGCTAAGCTTTAGTATTATAGACCTTTTTTTTAAGCAAAAGCTAACTAGGACACCCGCTGTTAATTAGCTGCCTTTTTTATGTTATTTTTTCTGTGCACTGACTCCCATCAGATGCTCGACCTTGACCACGTTCTTGAAACCAGCCGCTTTTAACCGGCGGATGACACCGTCAACAAAGCTGCTACCCTTCTTTACTACGTGTGGATTGCCTGTGTAATGAAAAAGCCGTCCGTCACGGCGCAATACTCGGAATATTTCCCGATAGAACTCTTCGCTATAAAGCTCGCCAGCAAGAGAAAAACGCGGTGGATCGTGAATGACCGAATCGAAGGAAGTCGTAGACATTGTCTTTATAAGCTCAAAGCTACTGCCCTGACGTTGCACAATACCCTCGTTGCCCAAATCGTTTGACCAAGGGTTCTGCGCGCGCAGCCCCATAACCTCCCGGCTCAGCTCTATGCTAAGCACTTCGCTTGCCCCTAGTCGGTGGGCAGCGATGGCTGCATAGCCCAGTCCGCTACAGCAGTCCAATACCTTGTCACCCTTACGTACCGCCTGTTGAGCCATCTCGGAGGCACTAGTAAAGGGATCTGTTCCCTTGGATATATGCATCTTAACGCCGCTAATTTCTAGCAGCGGTGCGCCAGATGTGGGAACTAGCTTGTAGTAGCCCGAGCTGCGGTCTTCCAGCGGAACCATATCTCCATCGTGACAGAGGTAGATTCGCTGTGTTTTCTTGACGATTTTTTTTAGTTCGTCAATGGAAAGTTGATTGTCATCGTCGAGGACTAGACCCTGATCACTTATGGAAAATTCCCGTTCCGAAATATTCAGATCAGTGGAAAGGTGGACGCAGGACAGTCCTTTGGCGATGGCCTCTAGCGCTTGTTTGGCATTTATTGTATGAAGGTAGTAGCCGAGCATATCGTTTATCTATTTAGTGATAATTACTGACCGCATTATACACGCTTCAGCGTTGGCGGCTTACTTAAATCAGCCATTAGGCGGGTGATGATATATAGCCTGTACAGTCGACCCAAGCAAGTGGTCGAATGTCCGTTTTGGCTTATTAGCGACCATTACCCTAATTAACTTACTTATAAGCTAACATGCCTATGCACTTGGCTCAGGAAGAAGAATTTAATGTCTTTATTTTTTGTAGGTCGTACTTTAGTACGACAAATTAGCACCAGTTGATAGTATTGCCGGAATAAATTCCGACCTACATTTGAGCCTGAGTAATCTACATAGGCACGTAAGCTAATGACTCGCACATTTCGTTTACCATTTCTATTTTTTCTCCATATCTCGACACAAAATTGATCTCGAATGGATGTGGGCAGCGTTTATTGATTTAAATCAGCAAATATTAAAAGGATGAAATTTAGCACGGCATAATTTTAGTGTGGTAGTGGATAACTTTGCTGTAATAAAAGCATGATATAGATCTATTTTTTAATATAAATGCTTGTTGCTTAATTAAAGTTACTTACTCTTTTGACTTAGATCACTGCTTAGCATTTATTTTGCTTTATAAATAGTGGCAATTATTTATAAACTTAATTTAGAAAATAAAGGATAAAGAAATGTTTAAAAAGTCTTTATTAACTGTTGCTCTAGCTAGTGTGCTATTGCCTAGCACTTATAGCATTGCCGATGACGACGTTGTTCACCAAGGCATTGATGAAAATATTGAAACGTTGGTTGTTATCGGTAAAACGCCTCGAAAAGTGCAGGACGTTGTTGGCGCGGTATCTGTTATTAATAGCGAATTAATAGACAAGCAATTAATACATGATATTGCCGATTTACTTCGTTATGAAGTGGGTATTAATGTTGTTAGTTCGGGCAGTCGCTTTGGTAATTCAAGTATTGCCATTAGGGGGATATCTGGTAATCGTATCGCGACAGAAATTGATGGTGTACCTGTAGCTGATCAATTTAATATTGGTAGCTACTCTAATTCAGGTAGAAATTATATTGATCCTGACTTGATCAAACAGGTTGAAATTCTTCGTGGACCCGCATCAAGTACTTATGGTAGTGATGCTATTGGTGGTGTGATCTCATTTATCACTAAAAAGCCAACGGATCTGTTAAGTCAGACTGACAACGCCTTTTATTTAGGGCTAAAGGCAGGTTACTACTCTGTTGACGATAGTAACTCGATATCAGTGAATACTGCTTTTGGTCATGAATCATCTAGTGTGCTTATTTCCGCGTCTCTTCGTAAAGGGCATGAATTTGATAGCAATACTGATAGTGATATCGCAAAAGATATTCAAGACAATGAAACACAGGCATTTTTAGTCAAATATTTTTATGAAATCTCTGATAACCAAGAACTCAGCTTTAGCTATGACTATTTTAAGCGTTCAGCACAAACAAATTTACAATCAATATTAGGTTTAGGACGTTTTAAGTCGACCTCTTTGTTATTAGGTGATGATGAAACCAAGCGAGAAAATTTTGTAGTGAGTTATGATTTTGTACTTGATTCGCCTTGGTTAGAAGGGGGAATTATTCGCTATTACCATCAAAACACTGCCACTGAACAATTAAGTGATGAAAATAGAACTGAAACGAGTAGAAGAACGAGCTTAACAAGTGATTTTCATTATGATAGAGATTTTTTCTATGAGCAACAGCTACAAGGATTAAGAGCTAACTTATATACTAATATTGATTCGAGTTTTGCTGCTCAACATATTGGTTATGGTATTGAGTTTAGCAAAAATAAAACTGAAGAGTTGCGTAACGGCTTAAAAACTACGATAGCGACAGGCGATGCAAGCAATAATATTCTAACAGAAGAATTTCCATTAAGAGACTTTCCCATCTCTGAAGTTGAAGAGCTAGGTGTTTATATTAATGATGAAATTAAACTTGATGGCACTGCTATTACCATTATTCCAGCGATACGCTACGACAAATATAAATTAACCCCCAAGCCTGACGATATTTATTTAGCAGACAACCCTACCACCACAGTGGTTCACATTAGTGAAAGCAGTGTTTCACCAAAATTAGGTGTAGTGTATCAAGTTAATAGCGATAGCAAACTTTATGTGCAATACGCGAAAGGCTTTAGAGCACCACCATTTGAAGATGCCAACATAGGTTTAGATATTCCACTGTTTAAAATGCGGGCAATACCTAACCCTGATTTGAAATCAGAAACCACCGATGGCTATGAAATTGGTTATAACTATAGTGGTGCTAAGCATGAAATTGATTTAGTTGGTTTTTATAATGAATATCAAGACTTTATTCAAACAAAAGTGAATTTAGGTTTTGATCCAACGGTTGGACGAGTAATCTTCCAATCACAAAATATCAATCGTGCCCAAATTTATGGGCTTGAATTTAGTTATCAAGGTCATTTTGATAGCTTATTAACTGATAGCGATAGTATGACTACTTATGTCAATATGTTTTGGAGCAAGGGTGAAAATAATGAAACTAATCAACCACTAAATGAAATTGAACCTAATCATGCGCTACTAGGTGTGCAATGGTTAAATGCGAATGAAAGTGTATCCATTGCTTTAAATGCCAACATTGTTGATGCTAAATCAGATATTGATACCAGCAATCCTAAAGATCCAACTAAAACCGTAGCGCTAGCAACGACAACCGGTTATGCCACTGTTGATTTAATTGTTAATTATCACTTTAATGAGCAATTAACTTTAGCTGCCGCGGTTAATAACCTTACCGATCGTCAATATTGGCGTTGGTCTGATGTAAATGGTTTTACTGTGGATGATCCATTATTAGCAACCCTAGCTGCACCCGGTGTTAATGCCTCGTTGCAAATAAAGTATGCTTGGTAAGGATAATTCGACTCTTTGACAGCTCAGGACAAGCGGTAAATAGGCCGCTGCCCTGAGCGTTAAGCAGTCGAAGGGGAGTTTAATGAACACCACGTTCATTAAGGTATTGGCTATACTCTTTATCGGTACCATTAATATGTCTAATTAACCAAACGGTTAAATATTCGCTAATATCTTTTAAAGCATCGTGACCTTTTTCATTATATAAATCGACAAACCTATTTACTTGCTCGATCATTTCTTGATGCTTGGCTTGGTGAGCAATAAAGTCAGGGTAATCATTTTCGCGCATCATTTTTTCTTCGCGTTCAAAATGATATTTAGTGTAATCAATCAACTTTTCTAGTGCTTCTTTTTCAAATACTTCACTCATGGCGTGATCATAGGCAACAGTAAATTGATTTAATAGCAAGATTAGCTTTTTGTGATCTTGATCTATATGGGTGATACCGACACTGTACTCATCTTTCCATTGAATTTGATTAGACTGTGCTGACTTTTTATAAAAAATAGGAATAAGCAATAAAGCGCCAATTAATAGCCAAGAGACAGGGTTAGTGAAGCTTGATAAAAAGCCAAGAAATATAATAACAATAATAAGACCTATTGCCATTGCATAAATAAAAGATTTAGTACGATTGTTCATTTTTATACCTTTTGCTCTTCTTTTAGAAAAACCTTAACTTTAATAGGGTTAAGTTATTGAGGTTGATTATTCATCAAAGAATATAGGTGATTATTCGGTGGTAAAGCAAACTGTTTGTTTTGATTTATTGACCTTGATCAACTTGTTTTACTATTAGTGGTAATTTTTTTAAAAATTTGATCTGAATCACATTATTACAAGTCGAATAAGCAGATAGTTACATTCAGAAACATTTAGTGCCTGTATTTTGGAAAGAACAGGTATTAGTGAATAAAGAAGCAAACACAATAATAAATAATATCTGGAGAGTAACCGATGAAAAACATTAAATATAGTCTTTCAGCACTAGGTTTAGCTATAGGGATGGCAGTTGGCGGTATCAGTATGTCCGTATCGGCAGCAGAGCCAACACTATCTGAAGCTGATTTTGAACAAGCAAAATTACAATACTTCCAACGCTGTGCTGGTTGTCATGGTACTTTGCGTAAAGGCGCTACAGGTAAAAACTTAGAGCCAAAAAGCACGATGAAAAAAGGTCAAAAGCGTTTAGAAAAAATAATTTCGCTTGGTACTGAAGGTGGCATGAATAACTTTGATGACATTTTTACCAAAAAAGAAATTGCTAATATGGCAACGTTTATTCAAATGACACCACCGATTCCACCGGAAATGTCAATTACGCAAATGCGTGCTCATACTAAAGAATTTGTTGCCCCTAAAGACTACCCGACTAAGCCTCAACATAATCTTAATTGGAACAACTTCTTCATCGTTATCGAACGTGATGCAGGTACAGTGGCAATTATTGATGGTGATACTAAAAAAATTATCACTCATATCAATACCGGTTATGCGGTACATGTCATTAAAGGTACAGAGCATCACGCAACACAACATGTTAAAGATTTAGGTCGTTTCTGGTACACTATCGGTCGTGACGGTAAAGTCACTAAAATTGATTTATGGCAAACACCTGACAAAATGTTAGTTGCTGAAACTAAAATGGCTTATGACGCACGTGATATCGCTGTTTCTGGCGACGGTAAATACGTAATTGCTGGCGGTTACTGGCCTTCGCATTTCGTTATCATGGACGCTGTAACCTTGAACCCACTTAAAGTTGTTTCAACTCGTGGCTACAATACTAAAGGTGAATTCATTAACGAAGCACGTGTTGCGGCTATCTACACTACACCTAATGAACCAACGTTTATGGTTGCAGTTAAAGAATTAGGTCAAATGTGGCAAGTTGATTACAGTGATTTAGACAATCTTAATATCACACAAATGGATTCAGCGGAATTCTTACATGACGGTTTCTTCGACCCAACCGGTCGTTACTTCCAAATTGCTGCTAACGCATCAAATAAAATGGTAATTATTGATAGTAAAACGCGCAAGTTAGAAGCGATGATTGATGTTGACACTTTGCCACATCCTGGCCCTGGTGCTAACTGGATTGATAAAAAATGTGGCCCTGTTGGCGGCACAACACATTTAGGTACTGGTCTAGTATCTGTTTGGGGTAATGATCCAATCAATCACCCTGATAGTGCTTGGAAAATTTGTTACGAAGTTGAAACTGATGGTGCAGGTGCCTTTATTCGTACCCACGAAAATTCTCAGTATGTATGGGCTGATCAACTGAAACACCCAGAACCAGAAATTCAACAGTCAGTGCAAGTGTTTGATAAAGACACACACGAAATTGTTAAAACTATCCGTGTAACAACAGAGCCAGGTAAAGCAGCGCTACATATGGAATTTAACAAAGGTGGTACTGAAGTATGGGTTTCAGTTTGGAACCGTAAAGAAGCGAGCAAACCTCTTGGTGAAATCGTAGTTTATGATGCAAAAACGCTTAAAGAGCTATATCGCATTAAAGGTTTAACTACGCCAACAGGTAAGTTTAATGTTTACAACCGTGTAAACCACAAAACTTAGCATAATCTTCACCTTGTTGCTGTAAGGCTAAATTTCATCGTCGAGAGTACTCATTGACTAACGTCAACTCCGTGCTCTTTCCTTGAACTTTAAACATACAGCTTAAAGTTGAAAAGATTATTAACAACTTGTAGGTCGGAATTTATTCCGACAAAGGTCAAAATAAAAACGGCTTACAAGGTAGTTACACAAGGACATGGCTGATGTCATGTCCTTTTTTTATATCAAGATATATAGGCAAACCACTTTACTTTAATCAGTTTTTTAAGTTGTTTGGGTATATACACTGATACGCTGTTATAGAAAATAACAGATAATTTGATTTAATCATCACGAGTCATTCGTTCGTAGGAATCAGCATGACAAATAATAAATTTACAAAACCGAGTTTCTGGTCTCGTCGACTAATATTGGGTACTACTGTTTCCGGTGCCGTCATCTTCTTTATTACTGGTATTGTTTTTTGGGGTGGCTTTAACACTGCAATGGAAGCAACCAATACCACTGAATTTTGTATCGGTTGTCATGAGATGCAAGATAATGTTTATCAAGAATATAAGCCAACTATTCATCACTTAAACCGCACAGGTGTTCGTGCTGGTTGTCCTGATTGTCATGTACCTAAAGAATGGATACATAAAGTTGTTCGTAAAATCCAAGCTTCTAAAGAAGTATTCTCTTGGTTAACGGGTAAATTAGACACCAAAGAAAAATTCAATGAGCATCGCTTTGAGCTGGCACAAAGTGTTTGGAAAGCGATGAAAGATACTGACTCAAGAGAATGTCGTAATTGTCATAATTTTGAATCTATGAACCCAGAATTTCAAAAACCTCGTGCCCGTAAACAACATTTAAATGCTTTTGAAATAGGGCAAACCTGTATTGACTGTCACAAGGGTATTGCTCATAACAGCGTGCGTGATAAATTATCTGATGAAGCACTAGAAGCACTGGAAGCGCCAAATCCAGATTATATTCGTGAAGTTCCACAAGCCTATCTTGAAGGATTAGCACGAGTTGAAGCTAAAGAAGCAGCGGAAAGAGCACAAGTTAAAGCAGATAAGGCGGTTGAGAAAGCAAAAGTTGAACAACAAATTGCTGATGCTGTTGCCCAAGCTTTAGCCACTAGAGCAACAGAGACAAAATCGTCAGTATCAAGTAAAAAAACGCCAACACCAGCAAGTAATATCAATGTTGATTGGAGTAAAGCAAACTCTACGGATATTGGTGTGTTTTACCCTGGTACCGCGTCACTTGAATGGATTTTAGGTCGCAGACATGGTGGTAAGCGCGCGTTCACTAAAGGTGATCGCTGCATCGAATGTCATGGTGAAGAAATTGCTGATATCGGACAAAACATTGTTAGTGGCCAAAGTAAAAAAATAATCGAAGAGAATATCATTCCCGGTAAACGAGGCAGTATTGATGTCACTATTGATGCCACTCACGATAATGATCACCTTTACTTAAGGTTTACTTGGAGTGACGGTGACCATGCGCCAGTGCCTTTTGTTGAAGGCGGTAAAATGGACCCAGAAAACCCAATGAAGTTAGCCTTTATGATTGCCACTGATGACGTTGAATACGCTGATCGTGCGGGTTGCTGGGCTACGTGTCATGCGGATGCTAATTCAATGCCATTTGCGCCAAAACAAGATGCATTAAAAGGCAGTGATTTAGCTAAACGTTTAAATTTCAATACGGGCTCTGGAAGTGGCTCTGCAATGGGTGTCACTAAGTATTTGAAAGAAACCCGTACTAAGTTAGAGCTAAAAGGTCGTGGTGGTAAAGCGCTAGGTGGTTGGGATAAGCTTAAAGGAGAAGCTGATATTACCGCCGCACAAGACGCTGATCAATTTATGGATATTATTCGCTATAAATCAGGTACCGGTGCAGTAGAAGACGGACAAATTTTAGCTTCTCGTGATATGCATGGCGGTCAAGGAGCTGAAGTAGAAGCGGCACTGAAAAATGGTACTTGGTCTGTGGTTATTAAACGTAAATTGAAATCAGACAAAGCAGGCGATATCAGCATTGAAGCGGGTAAAGTGTATAACTTTGGTTTCGCTATCCATGACGATTACTCAAGTGCTCGTTATCATCATGTTTCATTTGGCTACAAGCTAGCCCTTGATAATGATGAAGCTGAAGTGAATGCTAAAGCGCAATAAGTAACGACGAGTAGCAAGTTTAGTGTGGTGTAATATTAACTAATTTCACCACATGGCTTGTTACTCGAAACTTGTTATGCGTTTATTTGTTTATGATCACTGTCACTATTGCGTACACGCAAGGGTTGTTTTTGGCTTAAAATGGCTACCTTTGAAGCTAGAGGTTTTCTCAAATAATGATGAAGCTAGCCCTATCGCCATGATAGGTGCAAAGTTGTGCCTTGCTCATGATTTGCTCAGGCATCCTGAAACTCGCATATTGAGGTGGTTTGGGTATAAAATCCCTCATGAATTATTGACGAGGTAATCAGAGGTTTTGCTAATTGCATAACTGATTGCACTTAATATTTGAATTCAAGAGCTGTTATTTTTCTTTTTTAATTTATTTTATACTCCTTCTGTTCAACAAATGAGCTAACAGTAAATAAAAACAAAATATTATAGCTCAGTAGGTGACAATAAAATAAAAAATGCTTATACTGCACGCGCTTTGTTGAAGTGGTAACAATTAATTCAACAAAAGAAAAATCCAGAAAATGTCCAAGTAAATGAAAATGGGCCTTTAGCTCAGTTGGTTAGAGCGTCCGACTCATAATCGGCAGGTCCCCAGTTCAAGTCTGGGAAGGCCCACCATTTTCATAATCTCTTCTAGTAAGTAACCACTTACAAATAGATAATAATTTGATTTTTAGTCAAGTAATTAGTCAAGTAACGATTGCCTACCCTTATTATTTTTAATTATAAAATATTGTGTAAATACATTTCGTGGACGCCTATTGGACGCCTATTGGACGCTTTTAGCTTATAGCAAGTAACTTCCAAGCTACTGTTAAGGTTTTTCATGATTTAGGGGTTTACAGGAATATGTGTCAGGTTGTTCTTGGTTGAGCATTGATACAATTTCTAAACATACGTCTAAATCCCTATCAAAGCCATGAACAGAAATAACATAATCAGTATCATGTTTAAATACGCCAAAATCAGCACTGTGCCCGACTTTTTTATGGTTAAAGTACTCTTTTAAATTGTCACTCTCAGATGCCAATAATGTTGCTGATAATATAATGCCAACGACTAAGAATATTAATCTCATTTGCGTTACCTCTGTGAGTAGGGAAAAATCTTCTATTATGATTTTTTAAAATAGTATTCATATAGTCCTATAACTAACACCAGCTATCAATCTAAAGTATTTACAGCGCTTTATGTCTTTAAGAGCAATGCTTTTAACTGCTCTCAGGTGCCCTACAGTGAATTGTTTTGCTTTCCTTGCTAGTTGTTCTCTTACTCGCATTTACCGCGTAGCTCTGGCGCATCAATGCCATTAACCCGTATAGACATCCTATCGCCAACTATTCCTTGGCTAAAATGTCTAACTCGCGAGATAAGTCTCCATATTTTTGTGAGGCAGCAACACAGTCTTGTAGAAATTCCGTCACGCTTTTTCCAAGCCTTGCTGCTTCGGTATTGAGAAAACGTAGTACGAACTCATCACCTTTAGGCATTTTTGTGGTTTCTTGAAAAGTAACTATTTGGGATATAGCTCCACACATTCCGGCGATTTTTGCAGTAATTAACATGTCATTAATACTCTTGGCTTCGTTCGCATTTACATACCCACTACATAACGCGAAGAAGAATATAAATATTTTTATTATCTTCATTTATCATTCCTTATATTTCATGAAATTATAATTAACCTACATCCAATTTATTATGGATGAATAATGCTACTACCCTCAAATAACCCTCAAAAACTTAACGAGCCCGTTATTTTGCCGTTATTTATCGTTATATTCATTGGATAATAAACATATTAGAGCCCGTAAGCCACCCGTATATTTACCGTATTTACGGATAGATGCCTTATTAATGCCGTAAAAATGCCGTATTTAAGAAAACAGTCTTATCGCGCGTAGTGGTCCTGAAATGCCCTTTTTATGGACTATAGAAATGCCCTTTAAATAGTCTGTGGCTTAGTTTTGTTGGTTGAATTTCTGGAGTCCCCACAAACCACTATGACCATTTCTTTGAAGCATTCTGTAAAGACTTCGTTCAGTCCAAGCGTTGCCGACACTACTGGTCAATTCATCTTCATTCAATATGAGACATACAGTTCTATAGCTCGGTCTTCTATATCGATTAGTTAGCAGTCGAGCAATGTTAGATATAATTACCTGATTGTATTTTCTTTGATTGGTTCGTTTCATTGCAACTTGGCTTATTCACACTAAAGTATCATTAATTGGTTATATTGAAAGGCTATTCTTAATAACACCCTATGGTATATATAAGACTCTCCAATATGGGACAAGTAAAAAGACTAAAACCCCCTGTTAGTACTCCAGTATGGTTAACTATTAAAAGTTAACAGGTATCACCTACTCATATTTGAAGTACTAACAGGCATTAGCTACTCATATTTGGTGCTGATAATTTACGGTGGTTTAATATTTGGCTCTATGGTCCATGTTGATTTATCAGCTTTCCAGTACGACAAGGGAGCAGGACTAGCTTTAACATTAATATCAAATTTACACTTAATTGGTTCGTCAATTCCGTTCCAAGTAATTGCAACTAATGTAGGATAACCTCTAATTTTAAAGCCTTGTCTTGTGACAACTATAAAACCAGAATGAACCAATGAAGCATAAGCGCGGTAAAGTGAACTTTTAGCCCAACTGCGCTTGCGCATTAGGGCATAGCACGTTGATAGCATTCCATTATTACTTCCATTATATTGCGTCAACAAGTCAATTAGCAGCTTAACTTCTGGGCTTCTTAAATTAGCAAATTGCTCACTGTTTGCTACATGATAAGGAATACCAATAAAACGACTCTTACGCTTTTTTCTATCGATACTAGCCATTAATCACCGCCAATACATTTAGCATTAATTTGCTCTACTTCTGGCGGCATCGCTTCGCTTAAACTGCTATCTTGCTTTACTGCTAGTTCAATAGCTTTGCTGGCGCTTTCTGCTTCAACTGTAAAATAGAAAGTTTGTTTTTGAGTTACTTCAATTAGATAATGATTTTTCATTGTGATACCTTAATAATGTGGGCTAGTGGTTTAGCCGTCAAACTTCATCCACTAGCCATTAAAAGAATGCTGCTTTGAATTAAAAACTCTTAGCAGTTTTTTTTACTCATCATTGGCAGCATCACCTAGACCCATAAAATACTCGGTAAACGCATCGTTTTTTTCAGCGATCGCTTGAGGCATTCTTACATGGCCTTGAACAGCTTCTTTGCATGACAACTCTTTAAGCTCTTTTTTACGCTCTAGTCTAGCTTGAGCATCTAGTGCTTTATCACCTGATAAGTGTCGCCAATCGAGTTCACGCGAGACTATTTTTCCTTTTTTATCGAGTATTGAATTAATCATCCAATGATCATGGTCATCGCCTCTTAGCGCCTGTATAGGGCTTCGCTGATTGCCTTTGAACATTAACATAGCATCAAGTTCTTCAACTGGGCCTTGTAATATTAAATCAATATATTGTCGTGGTTGGGTGCCGATACGTGGAACTGATTTTTCAGGGTAAAAGAATAAGTCCATTATTTATTCTCCTGTGTATTACTATCGAGCCATTCTTCAATGACTGTTTGTTTCCAGCCAAGACAGCGACCATTTAATTGAATTGGCGCAGGTAGGATTTTATCTTTAGCCCAATAACGCCATATCGTGACTTTCGATTTTTGTAATAATTGTGATAGATCTGTTAGTGAATATATTTTAGTGTTTAACATGCTTTTTAACTCCATTAAGTTTGTTGAAAGCATGTGTAATATAAGTAAGGTTGATCGTAAAAAAACGAGCATTAAAGCACTTCAATAGGGTATTGAAGTAGTTAAAGGGGGGGTTAATTCTTTGGCCTTCCACCTTTTAAAGCTTCTGGAGCCAATTCTTCTGCTATAAATCTTATTTTATCTCTCAATTTAACATCTGGTATCACAGAGGCTGCTTTGTCTTGAGGGAAACTTTCAATATAGCCATTTTTAATATTGGTAACCATTATCCCAATTCTCGTAATGGTTAGTCCTCCTTCTACCTCCTTTCGCCACCTTGTGGATGCTTCTTTCATTGCCCAATTGTATATCTTAATATATTGACTTTTTTTACCACCATCCCTTCTTGCTTTTTCGTGTTTTTCTAGAAGTAAATAAGCATTAAATTCATCCGAACTTACTTTAGTTTCAATTGTGGATTTTGCTTGGTAAAGGTATTTATTGGCAGTATTTATTGCATCTTGTGCTAAGAGCAACTCTGCTTGAGCATTACATAATTTTATAAGGTTTTCATATGACTCTTCAAAATATTCTTCATCGATAAATGATTCACAAAAAGCATAGAAAGAAGTTAAATTAAGAACAGATACAGCACTAAAAACATATGAACAAGCAAGTTTATCTAACATTTCATCACCTATGATACTTTCAATAAGAAAGACTGGTGATAAGTGTTGAATTGCATCCTCACTGTGAATTAATTTTATATTTTCTGCTGATCTTTCATAAAGACTAATCGCCAAGCCTAATCTTTCTATAAGCTTGTCTTTATTTAAGATAAATTTAGTTCTATCTTCCCAGCCTACAATATTACCGGTATCCAATAGAATTCTATGGTATGAGTTTGAAATGTTCTTAGGAAAATTATAAGGCATTTTTAACGCACCTTTATTGCATATATTCACAAGCCTAATTGAGATTTCATGAAGTTTATTTTGCGTTTCATTCATTATTTACCACCTAAAGCAATAACATTGCTAGTTATAGTATTGTTAAGTTGTTGCTCCCATGATTCTAGGGCTATACGCTTTTCAGGTAAGTACTCATATCGGTCATAATGCTTAGAGCTAACATCTTGCAAGGCGTGATTTTGAAGCCTATCTCTAATAGTTTTACTTATGCCAAGTTCACCCATTAAAGTTTTACAGGTTCTTCTTATGTCTCTTGGAATAAAAGAGCGAATCTCTGTGTTATCCCTGTAACGTGAAATAGCCTGAGAAAGAGAGTCGGGACGAATATGCTTAGCAAGATCAAACCTATGAGGGAAAATAAAATCACTATCACCAGCAGATAGCTTTTGCTCTTTTAAAACTAGGATAGCTGACTCTGTTAAAGGGATTATGTGGAGTCGTTTGTTCTTTGAAATATCTGAAGTTATCAAAAGTGTTTTTTCTTCCCAATTAACAGACTCCCACTTTGAAGCTACCAATTCATAAGGTCTTTGCCCGCCAGTATAAAGTGTTAGCTGAAGAAGATTTCTAATGTTATCGCCCATTTTAAAGCGATAGTATTCATGCTTTAAGTCATGAAGTAATTGCTTAACTTCGGTTTTAGATAAGTAATGTTCACCAATTCTTTCAGCTGCTTTCTGCTTTGGTATACCGGCCACTGGGTTATAGGCTAATCCAAATTTAGCTTCATCAATATAGTTTGCAGGATCATTGTCATGTTTTAAGCCATAATTAAAGGCAGCCATTAAATAGCTTCTGACCCTATTGCTTTGGGTTGTTGCATCACGCTTAATCATATTCGACAAGACAATAATTACATCATGCGCGGTTACATCTTTAGCTTTCGTATCTTGAGAAATATAAGGGTAAACCTCTTTTTCCAATGAAGATAAAACAGCTTTATATGTTCGCTTTCCGTCTTTTTCCATTTGCGCCGTATAACTAACAAATAATTGCTTGATACTTCCCTTTTGCGCTTCAACCTTTTTAGCCAGTGCTTTATCTTTTTCTGTTTGCGCTATAACCTCTTTAGGATCTAGCCCTTTCTTTAATAATGCCCCGTATGCTGTAGCCTGTTTTCTAGCATCAGATAGTGAACATTCTGGATGTTTTTCTAGTTGAATGAACTTGGCTTTACCATCTTTAAAATACCTAAACACAAATTGCTTAGAACCTTTAGGAGTGATTTGTACAGCAAGTTTTCCTGTTCCCCTCTCACCATTAACATCCCACTTATAATATGGATTGTTTTTGGGCTTAAAGCCTTTAATTTGGGGAACGGTAAGCATATTCACTCCTTGTTACTTGACTAGAAAATTATTTAGTCATGTTGTTAGTCAAGTAAGAGTGTAGCTGAATGAAATACAATGAAGCAATGTAAAATAAAAATATATCATAACTGTTTGTTTTAATGTGTTTATTCAGCAAGGTGTAATTTTATGAAATGCTAATGCAATAAGGTTAATCACGACTCATAATCGGCAGGTCCCCAGTTCAAGTCTGGGAAGGCCCACCATTTTCATTATTCATACATATGGGAGTTGTAAACATCTCCAACGAGTAAGCCTTGTTTTTATTCAAATAGACTTCTTATATCAGCCATAATCCCTGAGTTAATCTACGCTGTAATTATTAACTATAGTTTCAATGTGTTATCTCATTTTTTAGTCTTTAGCTTACTCTGCCATACTGATTTTTATCCCAATTAAATTAATTAATGGATCAAGTTTTAATGAGAATAAACTTGTTTAAAACAGGCTGTTGATTGGTATTATATCGTGCTATATTTTTCTGCGCTGGTTTCCTCCTCGTTAACTTAATATGAACCATGATTGAATACAGCAAAATTCAAAGAGGTTATCTCAAGTAAAACCGGTCATTGAGTATCAAATATATAGATGATGCTATAAAATATCGTGTTGATATATTTTTCCGCTGAGAAATGATTGCGAGTGCCAGCACAAGTAATAACCCAGACCAAGAAAATTATAAAGTAATATACTATTCTATTGCGTATTACTATGATATATATCCAGTTAACCCTAAATTATCGGGGGAAACAATGTAGATAAATATGTCTACTATCAGTTATAGTATGTGCCTGTTGCAATTGATTGTAGATGTCAACATTACTATTTAGACGACATTTTTATGATTTTCTGCACGTACCGTAAATGCTAGTGTTTGGCATTGTATGCATTATTTTTTCAAACTAATTGAGAATCATCTTGTTTGAAAACAATTTACAAGGTTACGTAATGAAAATTACCATTATTGTATTCACACTTTTTCCTATTTTTTTTATTCATGCCGCTGATTCTGAATTAAATAGCTTTGACTTAGAGTCGCTTTTAGCGACGGATGTACAAATTACCTCTGCTATGAAGCGCACTCAAACAGCTTCTAAAACTGCGGCTTCTGTTTACGTTTTGTCGAGTCAAAAAATAAAAAACTCGGGTGTTACCTCTATTGCTCAGGCATTGACATTGGTTCCTGGTATGCAGGTGCGTCGAATCGATGGTAATAAATGGGCAATTAGCGCTCGGACCCCAGCAGGACGCTTTACGAGCAAATTACTGGTAATGATTGATGGTCAGAGTATTTATAATCCAGCTTTTGCTGGGGTGTATTGGGAAGCGCTGAATATACCTCTCTATGATGTTGAGAGAATCGAGATCATTAAAGGGCAGGGAGGACTTCTTTGGGGGAGTAATGCAACAAATGGCGTCGTTAATGTTATTACTAAACACTCCTTAGATACTCGTTCAGCGGTGGGGCACATTGAAACCGGTTCGCGCTTAAATCATCGGGTGAGTTTTCGCGTTGGTGATGATCTAAGTTTAACCAAGCATAGTAGTTATAGAGTTTATGGCAGTAATGAAAGCTCGGGTAAATCGGCTCAAAGTGTGCTGTGGGATACTAGAGATAAGGCAAAAAAAACTAGCCTTGGTGGTAGAATTGATCTTACCCTAAATGATGATAGTGCGTTAATTATTCAAGGTGATTATACTAAGATTAATATTGGCCAAACGCTGCAACTTCCCTCACCAGTCACGCATGAGAGAATGGAAGTAGGTGAATCTGAAAAACGTCAGCATGCGCAGTTGATGTTACGCTTGGATAACCGTTTGTCGAACACTTCAAATCAAATGTTTCAAGCTTCAATGTCAGTACAAGAGGGTGAGCAAACCTATTTTAATGAGCAGTTTAGTCATTATGATTTTGATTACCAGCTCAATATGCTAACGGGGCCAACCCAAACCAATATTGGATTGAACTATAGATATAACGATATCCCTTTCACTGATTCAGCTTTTGTTAAAAGTAGTAGTATGACCGAATCTATTACTCAGTTTGGGGGGTTTTTACAGACAAATGTTACCTTAATTCCCAAGGTATTAGATTTAATTATTGGTAATAAATCCGAGCATAATAATCTTACCGGCTGGGAGCATCAGCCGGCAATTAGGCTAACATGGACGCCAAATGAAGCACATTTTTTCTGGGCGTCAATTTCACAAGGTGTTCGAATACCCTCTTTAGCAGAATATGATTATGAGACGGTTGTTAATGGGATAAAAGTAAAAGATTATCTCGTCACGGGTAACCCAAGCTTCGATAATACGAGGATCAGAACAGTACTAAAAGGTGATGCAGGTACCGAAGCTGAAACCTCTATATCAACTGAGTTTGGCTACCGCATGAGCCAGGATGGCTGGAATTTAGATTTATCTTTATTTCATACTGATTCAAAAAATGCATTCGGTGTTGCGCCTAGTATTTCAGCTACTAGTTTTACGGCTATTTCTAGCTTTTTAGGCGAAGGAAATCTTCTAGGTGCATTGGGCTATTTAAGTGCGGCAACAGTTGATGTTGTCTTTCTCACAGGCGTTGAGTTGATATCAAAAGGCGGCGATATAGTGATTAGTTGGCAACCTAACTCGCGTGTACATTCAGAGCTAAGCTATAGCTATACAACATATTACTATAAAAATGAAGGTAGTTCTCTTCTGGCAAACGATGGAACACTCCATCAGTTGTCTTTATCCAACACGGTGCAATTGACTGATGAGCAAACTCTCTTTTCATTAATAAGATGGGAAAATGGTGATGCCTATAACACTGATAATTATGTATCATTAGACCTTAGCTGGGGATGGGAAGTAACGCCATGGCTTCAGCTGTCAGTGACAGGTAACAACTTACTTGATAGCTCACATTTAGAATACGGGAAAATGAATGACACTCTCACTGTTCCTACTTACATTGATAGAAGTGTCATATTAGGATTATCATTCAACTTTTAGTTGAATTTTTGCAGATGAAAAATATTCGACGTTTACTTAGTCTTATCACTTGTTTCTACATCTCTCAAGTAGGTGAGGTCTATGCATCTGATAGAGAAATAGCCCTAAAGGCTGGGCTTATATTTAACTTTGCTGTTTATAGTAAAGGTGAATGGTTCGACACGGTAAAACATAAAAATTACCTTATTTGTAGCCCTGATCCTAGTTTTGTTAGGGTAGCCCGTCAAACATTACAAAATAAAAAAGTACGAAACTCGCCCGTTTTGGTTCAGTACATTTCTCTTGATACCTTCCGCAACCATCATTGTAATGCCGTTTTTTTTAGTGCCAATAGGAATATAGCTTTGAAATTTGATCCGCTGAACAATAATTTTTTAGCTGCTATGCTGATCGGTGAGTCTGATGGCTTTATAGAGCGTGGCGGGCATATAAACTTTTTTTTAGCGGGTGGAAGAGTTCGTTTTGAAATTGACCCAGTAGGATTGCGCAATAGCAATATTGAAGTAAGCTCTAAGGTCATTAGGCTGGGTAAGGTTGTTAGCAGAGGTGCAGATGACTAATCACTCAACGGCTCAACCTATTCGTCGTAAGTTTTTATTGATTTTGATGCTGATGTCTACTTTTACTACAGCGATTACTGCCATTTCATTATTGATGTATGAATTTCGAAATGCTGAACAGACGCATAGTGAAACACTTAAGCTGATTTCTACTGTTATCACCCCCAGCTTAACTGCTGCTGTTATCTTTAATGATATTGATACTGTAATGGAACTGATTGAGCCTATCGTGCAGGTGGAGGGGATCTTTCGAGTATTAGTTACTAATAAAAAAGAAGCTATTGCGGATGTGTTTGACAGCACAAATAACAATGAAGATATGCTTGTTATTAAAAAAACATCAGCCTTAAAGATGGATGGCATTAGCTATGGAGCGCTTACTATTTATGCCGATAATTCTGTTGTTGAGAAGCGAATTAGTTTTTACCAAACGTTTGTTATGCAGCTGTTGTTGGGAATATTTGTTTTAAGTTTAATCGTTTCAATGATATTGAGTCGACTATTCACTCAGCCATTACTTAATTTGACTGCGATTGCTAAAAAAATAACGTCGAGCAGTAACTATAATTTACGCGCAACACGACTCACTTCAGATGAAATTGGTGAGTTAACAGATTGTTTTAATACTATGTTAGAAACCGTTGAGTATCGAGACCGAATGCTTGAAACTGAAGTGTTGTCGAGAACAAAAGAGCTGGAATTAGTCAACAGTCGATTACATCATCAAGCCAATGAAGATGCCCTTTCAGGCTTACCGAACAGACGTGCTATTTACAATGAACTGCAACAACTTATTGATGATAAGACTCCTTTTTCGTTGTTATTTATTGATTTAGACGGCTTTAAGCGTATCAATGATACCTTGGGTCATGACTACGGTGATATCTTACTAAAGCAGGTCAGTGCTCGTATCGTTAGCGGTGTCAGAAATTCTGATTATGTTGCCCGCTTAGGAGGAGATGAATTTACTGTTATTCTAAGGGGTCTTATCTTGCCCCATCAGATTGATAAAATAACAGCGGTTATTTTAACGCAGTTATCAACACCCTTTGAAATTGATAATGAAAGCATATACGTGTCCGGCAGTTTGGGGGTTACGTTATATCCTGATGACGGGTCTACAGTTGATAATCTAATGAAAAATGCTGATCAGGCGATGTATGAGTCTAAGAATCAAGGGAAAAATCGTTGCAGTTATTTTTGTGCTGAGATGCAAAGCCGAGCGCAAGCCAAGAAAACTTTAATCAATGATCTTAGGCTTGGTCTCGAGAGACAAGAATTTGAATTATATTATCAACCTATTATTTCTCTAAAAAATAACAAAGTTTGTAAAGCTGAAGCCTTAATACGTTGGCATCATCCAGAGAGGGGCTTGTTATTTCCTGATGAGTTTATCGCTACTGTTGAGGAAGAGGGGTTTATTAGTGAGCTTGGTCACTGGGTAGCTATGCAAGCAAGTACTGATGCGGCTCGGTGGTTGAATTTATTTGGCTCGGATATCCAAGTAAGTATCAATATATCGCCTTTACAATTTAAAAATAGTAATGAGCTTCTTCAAGATTGGCTCTGTTATCTTAGAAACCTTAATTTAAATAACAAAAACATCGTCGTTGAAATAACAGAACACTCCCTTATGGAAAATAGGGAAGATATTAGAGCAACGTTAAATGATATGCGACAATCAGGTATAGGTATAGCGATTGACGACTTTGGTGTTGGTTACTCTTCATTATCTTATTTGCAGCAATTGGATCTGGATATTCTTAAAATTGACAGATCTTTTATTAGTAACTTGTCAAACCCAAATAGCTTTGCGTTGTGCAAGGCGATAATTACCATTGCTCATGAATTAGGCTTAAGTGTTATAGCGGAAGGCATAGAAACAGAGCAACAAAGAGAAACTTTAACCAAGGTTGGCTGTGACTTTGGTCAGGGTTATCTTTTTTCTAAGCCTTTGCCAAATCAACAATTTGAAGAGGAATATATTCATTCCTCTAATCAGATTATGAAAAATAATTTATCTCTTTAATTCTAGCTATCGTATTTTTTGAGTTTTGCCTGTTTTATATACCAGGCTAGTTTGATTGTCTAAGTCTTTAGGGTAGGTAAAAACATCCTACTTGTTTTAAATTTATGCACTTATTTATATATAAAACATATGAAAACTATAATTTGAATATATTATGATAATCATTAGTGGCCGTATATAGTTAGTTAACTAACTGACTTTTTGCAAGGATAACCATGAGTAAAACATTAACTGCATATAATTGGCAAGATCCAATGTTTCTAAATAATCAATTGACTGAAGAAGAGCGCATGATTAGAGACACGGCTCATGATTATTGCCAAAATAAATTACTACCTAGAGTATTAAAAGCAAATAGAGATGAAGTTTTTGATATTGAAATCATGACAGAGCTTGGTGAGCTTGGTCTACTGGGAGCTACTTTACCTGCACAATATGGCGGTAGTGAAGTTAACTATGTTAGTTATGGTTTGATAGCACGTGAAGTGGAGCGTGTTGACAGTGGTTATCGTAGTGCCATGAGCGTGCAATCGTCTTTGGTTATGCATCCTATATATGCCTTTGGCAGTGAAGAGCAAAAAAACAAATACTTACCTAAACTGGCTAGGGGCGAGTGGATCGGTTGTTTTGGTTTAACTGAACCCGATTCTGGCAGTGATCCCGCATCAATGAACAGTAGAGCTATTAAGGTTGATGGTGGTTACACGCTAGTGGGTAACAAAATGTGGATAACAAATTCACCAATTGCTGATGTTTTTGTTATATGGGCAAAATTAGACGGGGTGATACGTGGTTTCATTCTCGAAAAGGGCATGGTGGGTTTAACCGCACCTAAAATTGAAGGGAAATTTTCGCTACGTGCTTCTATTACCGGCGAGATAGTCATGGATAATGTTTTTGTGCCAGAAGAAAATATGTTTCCAGAGATAAAAGGTTTAGCAGGGCCTTTTGGCTGCCTTAATAAAGCACGTTACGGCATTGCTTGGGGAAGTTTAGGGGCGGCAGAGTTCTGTTTTGAAGGCGCTCGTAATTATACTTTAGATCGAAAACAATTTAATCGGCCATTAGCCGCTAACCAATTAATACAAAAAAAATTAGCAGACATGCAAACAGAGATTGCCTTGGGTTTGCAAGGTTGTTTGCAAATGGGCCGATTAATGGATAAAGATCAATGTCCTACCGAACTTATTTCTCTGATGAAACGTAATAATTGTGGTAAATCATTAGACATAGCACGTACCGCTAGAGATATGCATGGTGGTAATGGTATCAGTGATGAATTTGGTATTATCCGTCATGTAATGAATTTAGAAGCGGTTAATACCTATGAAGGCACTCATGATATTCATGCCTTAATTTTAGGCAGAGCAATTACCGGTATACAAGCCTTTTACTAAAAAGGTGTCTTCATTGAAAGACCAAGTTTCTAGTAATAGTATTGGTTGTTGCTTCGACGTTCAATATAAAGCTAACATCACTGTATGTTAGCTTTTTTTTTAGTTTTTTCTATGTCATTATTATATAAAGTCAGAATAATCTAGTGTAATTATACCCGTGAGCAAAACAAAACCTTTGGATAGAATAGATATAACCATTTTAAAAACGCTACAAGGCGATGGTAGAATTTCTAATGTTGAACTGGCTAAAAAAGTTAATTTAAGTGCCAGCCCATGTTTAGACAGAGTTAAGCGTTTAGAAAAAGAAGGCTATATTAAACATTATGGTGCTCTTCTTGATGCTAAAAAACTTAATTATTCAATGACTGCCTATATTCAAGTAACTTTAGACAGAACAACGTCAGATGTGTTTAAGTTATTTAAAGTTGAAGTGATAAAAATAAAAGAAATAGTCGAATGTAATTTAGTTGCAGGCGGTTATGATTACCTCCTGAAAATCAGGTTTGCTAATATAGACAGTTACCGCTTAGTGTTAGAAAAAATAGCTGGGCTACCGGCTATTTCTAAAACTCATACCTATATGGTTACTGAACATATCAAAGAAGATAGCGGTGTACCTTTTTGATTTCGATAGAATAAGTAATAAATTTAGCAGTGTTTTACTCACTTGTAGATAGGATAGACATATAATGAATTCACGTGAATATGCCTTACAAGCCAATGGCTCTTTTGCTTTACCAGATGCTTGTTTTAAAATAAAAGCATTAATGGAAGATGAAAATTCAGTGATTAGTGATTTTGCTGATGTCATTAGTATTGATCCCTCTATGACTTCTCGCTTGTTACAAATAGCGAATAGTGCCATATATCGTTTTCCCGGTGAAATTAGTACTATTTCTCGAGCGATTACTGTTATCGGTACCCAGGCCATTTATAATATGATGCTGGTGGATGTTGCCGCTTCGGCATTTAAGCATTTTGCTAACCAAGCAATCGATCTGAAGCGTTTTTGGCGAATGAGTATTTATTGTGGCTTAGTGACTAAAAATTTAGCAATAAAAGCGGGTATAAAAGATATTGAACGTCTTTTTGTTGCGGGTTTATTACAAAATTTTGGCGAGCTATTAGTGGCTAAAATTAGCCCTGAAATAGCGCAACGCTGTGAACAATATAATCGAGATAATTTACCTTGGAAGTTACAAGAGTTAGCTTTAGGTTTTACTTATACTGATATATCAGCGGAATTACTAAAAATTTGGCAGCTACCTGAAAAAATTATTATTCCAATTCGTCATTTCAATCAAGCACAAAGCAATCAAATAAATAAAGATGTTAAAGTATTAAATTTAGCGTCAAGGTTAGCATTACTTGATAGCCATGGTGATGAATTTGATTATGATGCTGTGATTGAGCAATCACTATGTAAAAGTTTAGGATTGAATAAAGACGATATAGAGCAAGTCGCTGAAATTGCAGCAGAGGATGCTGTTGGTATTTTAACGGTGATGAATCCGAAATTATTCTCTAAATAATTTCGGACAGAAAAATACAAAGTGGACAAAATATTATACACTTTGTCGTAATTAATGCGTTGCTGAAATAAGGTAATGCTTTACTGAAAGAAGACAATGCTAGTAAAGCTTGCTAGCATCAAACGATCATCGAATTATAATAAATAAAAGTGAAGGACGTTTATGAGCGCATCTAGAGAGCATTTTAGCTCACGTATTGGTTTTATTCTTGCCGCCGCAGGCTCTGCCGTTGGTATTGGTAACTTAGTAGGTTTTCCGGTTAATGCAGCGAAAAACGGTGGTGGTGCATTTTTACTTTTGTATGCCTTATTTGTTTTTTTAATTTGCTTACCCGTAATGATTGCAGAAATGGCGGTAGGAAGAAAAACAGCAAAAGAACCCGTTGGTGCTTATAAGGCTTTAAGCCAGAAGAGTACTTTATGGGGAGCTGCAGGTTTTTTAGGTGTGCTAACTCCTTTTATGATTGCGGTATTTTATATGGTGATAACTGTATGGATTTTTGGTTACATTTTCTTAACCCTCACGGGTAATTTAGATTATTTAGCGAGTAATGGTGGCTTTGATGAATTTATTAATAGCCCTTATTTATTTCTGGCTATGGCTGTTGTTGCCGCGATTATAAATTTTATTTTAGTGGCTGGTGTTCAAGATGGTATTGAGAAAGCAGCAAAAATATTAATGCCGACATTATTTGTTATGCTTATTATTATGGTTGCTTTTGTACTCACCCTTGATAATGCGATGGCGGGTGTAAAGTTTTTCATAATTCCTGATATCAGTAAAATTACGCCAAGTGTTATTAATGGTGCTTTGTCACAAGCCTTCTTTTCCTTGTCTCTTGGCATGGGGATTTTAATCACCTATGGCTCATATATTAATAATCAAACCAATATTCCTAATTCGGCAAAATTAGTCGCTCTTACCGATACTGCAGTGGCCTTTATTGCCGGTTTAATGATTTTACCAGCCGTTTTCTCTTTCAATCCTGATATTAATCCAAATGAATTAAGCGATAGTTCGGTATCATTAATTTTCACTTTTTTACCTAAAATATTTTTAGCGCTACAAGCCTCTATAGGTTACATTGGGGCGAGCGCAGTAGCGGCTTTTTTCTTTATTTTGATATTTTTCGCGGCGATCACTTCATTAGTTTCTATTCTTGAAGTACCCGTTTCTTATTTAGTTACTGAGAAAAAACATAGCCGTAAAAAAGCGTTATCAATTTTGTTAATGACCGCCGGTATTTTAACTGTGTTTGCGACAGTATCGTTTGGTATGGTTACTTTCTTTACCGAATTCACTTCGTATGCAGGTGGCACAAAATCATTTTTTGATGTGGTGTACGATGTTTTTTACGATACTATTTTACCTCTTAATGGCTTTTTACTTTGTGTATTTGTTAGTTACCGTTGGAAGAAAAAGAACTTGTCTGAGCAATTAAGTATTGGTAACGATGGCTATATTGGCTCTTGGGTTGAGAAATACATTAACTTCTCGTTAGGGACTTTTATTCCTGCTATTGTATTTGTTATTTTTATTAATACGGTTTTGCAGAAGTTCTTTGCGATTAGTTTGTTTGGTTTTTAATATCGATAAAATAACGCATAAATTATTTTGAGTAAGCAAGCCGGTCAATGTTATTATTGACCGGCTTTCTTTTACCCATTACTGATACCTCTCTTATGATTAAACACATCACCGCGACTAATTTTACCGATTGCCAACGTCTATTTCATGGACGAGGGCATGCCTACAAAAACTTATCTCATGTCAATGTTGACTGGTTATCCCCAGTTATTTTAATTACCCTTTATCAAGCGGTAGATGAAGCTTGGTTATTAGCACAAGCACACGCATTGCAATCTTTAATTAGTGAATGTCGTAGTGTGCAAGTGCAGCGTCGATATGAAAAATTTTCCCCCACACAAGTTTTACTCGGTGAGGTTATTGATAAGACGGTAGTGACTGAAAATGATTTGTCGTATCATATTGAACTTGGCAAAGCACAAAACAGTGGTTTATTTTTAGATATGAGTAATGGTCGAAGCTGGGTAAAAGAACATGCTGAAAGTAAGAATGTACTTAACTTATTTGCTTATACTTGTGCCTTTTCTGTTGCTGCTACCGCCGGTGGCGCAAGTAAAGTCGTTAACATCGACTTAAGTAAAGCTTCTTTAAGCAAAGGGCGAGAAAACCATCAATTAAATCAGCTAGCAAAAAAAGACGGCAAAAAGATTATTTTTGAAGGGGTAGATATTTTTAAATCGAATAGCCGCATTAAAAAATACGGGAAATATGATTTACTGATTTGCGATCCACCCTCTTTTCAAAAGGGTAGTGTTAATATTGCCCGTGATTACGCGAAAATTATCCGTCGAATTCCTCAGTGGATGAATACGGGGGCTAAGTTAATGTTATGTTTAAATTCACCGGATCTTGATGAACAATTTTTAAGAGCAGAAGTAGCGCGTGAATGCCCAGATTGTATTTTTGAACAACGGTTGGCGAACCCAGAAGTGTTTAAAGAAGCTCATCAAGGTAAAGGCTTAAAAGTATTAATTTTTACTTATCTACCAAAAAGTAGTTAATTTATTTAGCTCTTTGCTCTCTAATTCTAAAGAAACGAGCAAACCTTGGTATACCGGCGTTAGTTTTACCATTGTGCTTAAAGGTGATTAAACTGCCAATGGCTGGTGGTTGATGCCTTTCTTTATCGCTAAAGCCTGAGCCTATTTTGAAGACAATACCCTCGATTGTTTTTACTTGCAGAGCACCGAGCACGCCTTTATATTTACCTTTGCCTTCGATGTACGCTATCACTACTGCCTCAGCGTCTTGGTGTTTTTTTAGCTTCATTATATTAGTACTTCTACCAACATGATAATAAGCATTGCCACGGTGTAACATTAGCCCTTCGCCGTTATTTTTGATGATGTTGTTAAGGGTTTGATCTAGTTGCTCAATTGTGGTGAGTTTAAATTGTTTGATCATTGATAAGTATGGTGAGTTTACTTTTTTAGTTAATTGCGCCATGGCTGCTATTCGCTCGGTAAAGGTACCGTTATGCTCGGGCAGATCAAATATCATAAAGCGTACCAATTGCCAGCAAATTTCGTTAACACGCTTTTTTCTGACACAAGAAAGTGTTTGTTGAAAATGATCTCTTTTAATCCATAATTCGCCATCCATTATTGTCTCGGGCCAACTTTTGGTGAGCCACTTGGGGCTATGTATAAGGTTACCTTGGCGGGTTAATAATTGTGTGCCATTCCAGTAGCCACGCATACCATCAAGTTTTTCAGAGAGCCAATATTGGCTGATATCAGTAACGGCTTTATAGGTTGTTGCTTGTTGAATAGCGGGCTTTGATGGCGGCGCACTCTGCGCGTTTAATGAAAAAAGACTAAGTAAAACAGTAATGAATAATTTCATTAGTAACATCCATGTTCAGGTAATTAATTTAATCATAGTCTACTTTTTAGTCTAGTATTATTACTTATAAAAATTTATAGAAAATAATTCAAGGATTGAATGAATGCATTTTATTAACATAATAATTTTTATTAGCGTGTTGTTTTTGTTTACTCCTACCAGTGAGGCCAAAAAACGCTGTAAACCGTTATTAGAAAAGTTGCATAATATTCAAGCAATGCAGCGTAATGGTTATTCATCGCAACGTGGCATTAATTTACGAGCCAAAGAAGATAAAGCGCGTGATAAATGGTGGCAATGTGAGCAAGGACGAGCTGGAAAAAGTAAAAGTAAAACCAAGAATAAAGGGAGTAAAAAGAAAAGTAGCCAGTCTAGTGGTGTTTATAAACAAAATAGGCAGATAAAAATATCAGCAGGTACACCGTTTAAGACCAGTAATGCCATTGTGTTCAAATCAAAATATCAAGGAGGTAAAAAGCAGGCATGGCTTAAGTTTTACCAGCAGCCTGCTCAGTGTAATCGTCCTAAAAGCTTAGCGGTGTTTGTCTATTGTAGTGAAGACAAACAAGCACAGCGGCTTAATTTTGAGCAGGAATATAAATAACAGGAGTTCACCTTAAATAAGCTTTTAAGTTAACGGCAGTTGAGTCTCAGGTTGTGAATCACCTAGCTGCTTATTTACTGCTATATGCGACTTTTGAGTTTTTATATTGTGTCACCATAGTATCTACATTATCTTGGCAATATTCACGTAAGCCGCTTAACAGCATATGTTTTTTACCATGACCAACTATTTCGCCATCGCTAACTAAATCAAACTCAAGCCAAGCATTACCACGTTTTCCTTCGATAGTTAAACTTGTTTTTGCTAACTGTAATGACAGGGTAGTAATGTCTAAACGCTTTAAGCTTATTTTCATGCATTGATACATGACCATAGGACGGCTAGGGTTAATCATGACATTATTTTCTGTCATTAATTTAACTAAAATATCAGGGAAAGTATGCCCAGAAAAGTCAACATAAGCTTTCGTTAAGGCATTTATTAATGATGGACAGTGAGTCTTTTCACCACTTGCTTCAATGGTTAAATAAGTTTTGTTTTTGTTGTCTACAATATCAAAATCATTAATGATTTCATTAGGGAAAGTTAATGTTATGCCATCATTCACCATGCCTGAAAAGTTAAAACTCATTTCTTTATGTAGGCCTGATTTAGCGATGATTACCGAAAACAGTAGATCGCCCGGTACACAAAATCGCTTGGCTTCAATATTGTGCAAAGGATTAAAGTCATCAGCGACTTGTTTAGCAAAATCACTCGCTTGCTGACGAGTAAAGCTGATTTGATCATTATTAATAGGGCAGTATTGTTCAATAAACATTTTTTCTTGTGACATATTTACGACTTCACTTTTAGATAAAATTTAGTACTGGTTTAATACTCACTTAGTACTAAATCAACAAACAGGACATTCTAACAGTACTTAGCTGATAAATCGAAAAAAACGACAGTAAAAGTAACTCAGCAGACCTCTAATACCAATTGAAGTAATGAATTGACTAATTTATTACTTCAATTGGTATGGTTAATGACAGTGCAAGCAGGATGAGCTAAGACTAATTTTTCTTTTTGTTTTTTAGTTAGTGTTCGTAATTGATATTCTCGCTTACTCGCGGTGCTTCTATCTACCGCTGTTTCACTATAAACCAGTTTTACTGGTCGTCTTGCTCGCGTATACTTTGCTCCTAGCTTGGTATTATTGTGCTGGTGCAGGCGTCGTTCGATGTCGGTGGTGATACCGGTATACAAGCTATTATCGTTACATCGAAGAAAATAAACATGCCAAGTGTTGATTTGAGTCATAAGTAGAAAGTGTTAGTTATTTTAAATAATGGTAAATAAAAGTGTTAGAGATATCAAATACTGTTAATTTAGCAGATTGGGAAATTGAACTTACTGGAATAAGAGCCACTGGCAACGGAGGCCAACGAGTAAATAAGGTAGAAACCGCGATACACTTACGTTTCGATATTAAGCGATCAACCTTACCGGCCATATACAAAGAGAGATTATTAAGGCTATCAGATAGTCGCATATCAAGTAATGGCACTATTATTATCAAAGCTCAATCATTTAGAACTCAATCAATGAACAAAGACGATGCGCTAAAACGATTGAAAGAGTTAATTATATCGGCAATGATTGTTCAAAAAACTAGGCGCCCAACTAAGCCGACCAAAGGCTCGAACCTAAGGCGGTTAGATTCAAAAAAGAAAGCCAGTTCTAATAAAAAATTACGTAGAAAAGTAGAGCATTAGTCAGTGTGTCAATGTCCTTACACAAGTAGAACAATTAAAAACTTGTTAATTAAAAACGAAAAGTCCAATTTTAATATTGAAGTAAAATATAGAGAGCAAACATGCCAATAAGTGAGATAGGCGCGGTAGAAAAATTAACGGCGCAACTTGATAGTAATAACTTAGTACAATACCAGTTACCTTTAGCAGCGATAAATTCGGACACAACTGAGCAACAAAGTATTGCCTTGAATCCGATAATAGGCAAAACCTTAACGTTAAATTTTCATGGTAAAATTGCCTGTAAACATTGTGGTAAAACAACTAAAAAAAGTTACTCTCAGGGTTTTTGTTATCCTTGTATGATTAAACTAGCACAATGTGACATGTGTATTATGAAGCCAGAAACGTGTCATCATCATCTAGGAACTTGCCGAGAGCCACAATGGGGTGAACAGCATTGTATGGTGGATCACTATGTTTATTTATCAAATACCTCAGCGTTAAAAGTAGGGATCACTCGCCATACTCAACTACCAACGCGATGGATTGATCAAGGCGCAACACAAGCACTACCTATTTTTAAAGTGAGCACTCGCTTACAGTCAGGATTAGTTGAGACAGCGCTAGCTGAATATATTGGAGATAAAACTAATTGGCGGACAATGCTTAAAGGAAGTAATGAAGCGATTGATTTACAAGCTGAAGCTGAAATACTGATCCCTAAAATACAGAGGCGTTTAGACGAGATCTCATTAAGGTTTGGTGATGATGCCGTGCAATTTCTTGACGAAGATATTGTTGATATAAATTATCCTGTTAGCCAATATTTAACTAAAATCAGTTCGTTTAACTTTGATAAAACAGCCAGCGTATCAGGCGTTCTGTTAGGAATAAAGGGCCAATATCTTATTTTTGATAAAGGGGTTATTAATATGCGTAAGTTTTCTTCCTATCAAATTAGCGTGGAATATTAATTTTGTCAGTATTCGGTTTTGGTTAAAATGTGCTAGATTTAGAATAGTGACATATTTGTTCTTGCAGACTCTTTTAGTCGTATTAAAGAATTGATGATGAATCTTCAACGATTGAGGATATCAGTGAGGTAATTTTAGTTGCCTCTGGCTTGCCGGTACTATTTTGCCACGCAAGCATTTACAAACACTTCAGCAGTTGGCTAATGATAAGCAGTTAATGTTGTTAGGAATGGATAGTGAAGTATTGGTTAAGTATTTTGTCGGTATTGAATTCAAGAGCCGCAATGATTTTTTAATCTGTATTTTTGTAAAGATAAAATAAAAAAAGCGAGTACCTTAAGGTTACTCGCTTTTTTTGTGCTTTTAATTAATGAAAATTAAAGAGCAACAATGTTCTCAGCTTGAGGGCCTTTTTGACCTTCAGTTACTGTGAATTCAACTTTTTGACCTTCAGCTAAAGTTTTGAAACCGTCGCCAACAATCGCGTTGAAGTGAGCAAAAACGTCAGGGCCATTTTCTTGCTCGATGAAACCGAAACCTTTAGCTTCGTTAAACCATTTTACTGTACCAGTAGTAGTAGACATAAGAATATCCTAATTTATTTATGAGTAATTGAGCTTCTGTCATTTGTTTCTAACGTGGTTAAAGACAAATGATACAAGCGGGTTTGCTAAAAAGTGTTGCTATTACTTATAAAACAGGACGGGTTAATTATTACGGGTCAAAAACCTATTACGGGTAAAACAAGCAAAATATAACATCGAAATGGTGTACAAAAATATAAAACTAACTTCAAGCGCCTTAGATTATAAAGCCGTAGAGATTGTTGTCAATAGAAGTTGCTCATTTTGAGGGTGTAAAGACAAAAAAAAACGATTCAGCAGTGACTACAGAATCGTTTTAAGGTGATTTAGGTGAGCTTTATAACTTAAATTCTTGTACTGATTGTTGTAACTCTTCAGCTAGACGGGCAACTTCACTACTTGATTCAGCAGTTTGTCGTGAACCGGCACTAGTTTGTTCGGCTATGGCCACAATAGATTCAAGGTTTTCACTAATTTCATGGGCAACAACACTTTGCTCTTCTGCTGCGGTAGCTATTTGTGAGCTGCGATCGAAAGCTTCATGAACCGCATGAGTAATGCTTTCTAATGCTTTATCGGCTTCTTCTGACTGGTTAACACAGTCAGAAGCTTTTGACTTGCCAGTGTCCATTACCGTTACTGCCTTACCTGCGCCCGTTTGTAGTGCTTCAATCATGGTTTGAATTTCTGATGTAGACTCTTGTGTTCTACTGGCTAACGTGCGCACTTCATCAGCAACAACAGCAAATCCTCTACCTTGCTCACCAGCACGAGCCGCTTCAATAGCCGCATTTAAAGCGAGTAGGTTGGTTTGCTCTGCAATGCCACGAATAACATCTAAAATACCACCAATAGAGGCACTATCTTGTTGTAATTGGTTGATCACTTGCGCAGCAGAGTCAACTTCAGTTGCTAGTTGTTCTATAGTTTCACGATTACGTGCTGAAATTACTTTTACGCGCTCTGCTTCATCATCGGCTTGTTTTATTTCACCTAAAGCATCATTAACGCTTGATAGCACACTTTGTGCCGTGCTGCTCATTTCTGTGGTCGCAGATGCCGCTTGTTGTACTTGGCTACGTTGTTCTTCAATCGCTGTGGTGCTTTCCGCGGTGACGGCAGATGTTTGTTCGGCTGCTGCGGCCAGTTGTGAAGAGCGATTAACAATACCTTCAATTAAGTTCCGTAAACTATCAATAAGTAAATTACAATTTTTAGAAAGCTGAGCAAATTCATCTTGACCACTTTCATCTAACTTGTGAGATAAATCGCCTGAAGAGACAATATTTAACATATCATTAACGCGAGCCAATGGACGGGTAATACTGATCAAAGTAAAACGGGCAATGATAATAGCAATAATAATTGAGGCAATCATAATAAAGGTTGTTTGAGTATTGCCGCTGGCAACGGAACTTTTAACTAACTCACTTGCTTTAATTGTTGCTTGATTGGCTAAATCGACTTGTTTTTCTAATATATTGTTAACTTTTACGGTGTCTTCTTCCTCCGCTGCTAACATCTTCTTAGTTTCTTGATTGGCAATTAGCTGAGCTTTTTTATGAAAAATTATGCCGGTATCAGCAGACAATAACTCTTCTAGGCCTGAAAAATCGTCGGCTAAATTTTGAGCGACACCACCTATATCGTTCATTGTTAGTTCGGCAATGATTTCGTTCACTGAGCTTTGAGCTTCTTCTAAGCTATATGAAATTTCACTTTCTATTAATTCTGCGGTGCTATCTGAAAGCGTATCGCGATATTCAAATGAAGAAGAAACAATACTATTCAATTGATTCTCTAATTGCTCACTTAAGCTTATTGCCCGTTGTAATTTACTATCGGCTAGTCGGTGATCAGCTAAATCTAATAATAAGGTTACCGCATCATCAGCTTTTTCTTCTAAGACACTAACTTTTTCGCTTAAGGCGTTTTTTTGCTCAATAGACGTTTTCCTGTTTTCAAAAACGGCTAAGGCCTCCTCTTCAAATTTGGCGAATAATTGTGTGACTTTATTTAGATTGTTTATTAATTCGCTTTCATTTTGAACTAAGTTTTTAAGTTGTTTAAATGCGGGAATGAATTGCGCATCAATAGTTTTATATGAATGCAAATCTTCAGCTAATGCCGCTAAATCATCTCGATAAAAGCCCTTTAAAGTGAAGTTTGCCATTTGGCTTAACTGTAAAGACAGCTTGTTACTCCCTTTTAGCATTGGGATCGCTAAATCATTTTGTTGTCTGGTTGACTCACTAATTGTGTTCAAGTTGAGTAAAGAGATTACGCTAGTTAAAATAAGTAAAATTGAAATGATGGCAAAACCACCAATAATCTTTATCGCTACGGTTAAATTCATAAATACCACCAATTAGTTTTAGGCAAATGCATTAGTTATCGGAATAATTATTGATTATTCTCTTATGTTAGGGTTTGTTGAACTTTCGAGATTGTCCGAATAATTCGGCCAAAAGCATGTTACTCCTTGTTGAGTAGTATTTGCTTAGAGTGACTAGGCTACACACCTTAGTTATTTTTATTTATAGTTAGCTCTGCATCCATATAAAACACCATTGACTAATTGCCATTGTTTGTCGCGGTTATCGCTATTTTAAGGTGTTTTTATGAACAAATCTGTACCCGATACATAGGGTTAACGTTTTGAGTATATCAAGCTACGCAGCTTTTTCATCCATTATATCTATTTACTTACTACTTTGTGCGTAGGCTCTGTGAATATCTTTTTATCATGCCAACGTAATAGTGTTAAATAATTTCCCCAAACACAGCCTGTGTCTAATGGGTAAATATTTTGATGGGAACACTTACCCATTAGCGCAGCCCAATGGCCAAATACCCAGGTAGTTTCAGCAATAACTGATGATAATTCATACCAAGGTAATAACGCTGTGCTTGATTGCTTATTGTTTTGAAGAAGGGTGTTGGGAGCTAATTTATGGTCGAACTCGAGGTTTTTATTGCTATAACAGTAACGCATACGGGTAAATGCGTTAATTGTGTAGCGAAATTTTTCTATTTCGGTGTTAGCTTGCTGCCAGTTATTCGGCTTTTCACCGTACATTAATGATAACCAAACATTTCTCTTGCTAGAGCTCAGTCGCTGTTGAGCAAACGTTGCTTGCTCTATGGCTTGTGTCAAAGTCCATTGAGGGGAAATGCCAGCATGACTCATGTAGGCGTTATCATTGCCTATTTTTTGCAGTAATGGTTGTTGGGCTAACCAATTCATTAATTCGTCAGCATCATCAGCAGCTAGCAACATCTTGAGTTGATCTTGTTTTTTTACTTTTTTGATACCGGCATAAACGGCAAGTAAATGCAGATCATGATTACCGAGTACTATTTTTGCTGAATCCTTCAGTGATTTAACAAAACGAAGCGTTGCTAAAGAATCGGGTCCTCTAGCAACAAGATCACCGGCGATATAAAGTTGATCGACTTCGCGATTAAAAGCAACCTGCTTTAATAAAGCAACTAATTCGCTATAACAGCCTTGAATATCACCAACTAAATATACAGCCATTTGATCTCTACATGTTTAGCTATCATCTTGCTCTTGTGCTCTTTTGATGGCACGTCGCGAAAGTTTTTTATTCCTTGGCGCAATTGGCTCTGGTGGGTTATCAACAATAAAATTTGCCAACATGATGTAATCATCAATAGTTAAATTTTCTGGGCGTACATTTGCATCAATATTAAGGCTTTCTAATTGTGCGACGCTAATTAGGTTTTTGAAGCTATTCCGGATAGTTTTTCTACGTTGATTAAACGCCGCTAAACATACGGTATTAAGTGCAGCAATGTCTTTTACTGGATTTTTAATATCACGGTGTGGTACTAATCTCACTATCGCAGAGTCGACTTTAGGGGCCGGCTTAAATGCTTCTGGGCCTATTTCCATTACTGGAATTACTTGGCACTGGTATTGGGTCATAATAGATAATCTACCATAAGCTTTACAGTCTGGACCCGCGGCCATACGCTCTACTACTTCTTTTTGTAGCATAAAGTGCATGTCTTGAACTATGTCTTTAAAAGTGAGTAGGTGAAAAATTAATGGTGTGGAAATGTTATAAGGTAAGTTGCCAAAAATGCGTAATGGTTTTTTATCTGTTGCTAATTGGCCAAAATCAAATTTTAAGGCATCGGTTTCGTAAATCGTTAAGTGTGGCGCTAAAAATGGATGGTGACGTAGCCTCTTAGCTAAGTCTCTATCAAGCTCTACTACCGATAATTTTTCTGCTCGTTCTATTACTGGCTCAGTTAACGCACCAAGACCGGGGCCTATTTCGACTAAATTTTCTCCAGGCTCGGGATTAATCGCATCAATAATATCGCTGATGACCGCTTCATTATGAAGAAAATTTTGGCCAAAACGTTTTTTTGCTTGGTGACCTAAATGGGTTTTACTGTTCATGAAAATATCTCTTATTGTCAGACTAAAGCCTGACCTACATTATTTACTGCTATCTACTAGGTTAATTGCACTGTTAATAGCTTCTATCATACTGCCAGAATCTGCTTCTCCAGTACCGGCTAACTCTAATGCCGTACCATGGTCTACTGAGGTGCGAATATAAGGTAAGCCTAAAGTGATGTTAACGGATGAACCAAAGCCTTTGTATTTTAATACCGGTAAACCTTGATCATGGTACATACTTAAAATAGCATCTGCATCCTTTAAGTATTTCTCTTGGAATATAGTGTCTGCTGGTAGGGGACCAATAATATTAATGCCTTCTGCTCTTAGTTCGGCAAATGCTGGTTGCATTACGTCGATTTCTTCTCGACCTAAATGGCCATCTTCACCAGCATGAGGGTTAATGCCGCAAGCATATATTGTTGGGTTTTTTATCCCGAATTTACTTTGTAAATCTGTATGTAATATACGGGTTACCTTCTGTAATCTCTCGAAAGTAATAGCCTTTGCTACATAGGCAAGCGGTATGTGAGTGGTAACTAAGGCAACACGTAAGCCTGTGGTCGCTAACATCATTACCACATCAGAACAGTTAGCTTGATGAGCAAAGTACTCAGTATGACCGCTAAAAGGAACCCCAGATTTATTGATTAAACCTTTATGTACTGGCCCTGTTACTATGGCCTCGAATTCCCCAGACATATTTTTATCACTAGCTACTTTGAGGGTTTTAACCACATAAGCACCATTGTTTGTCTCAAGGGTACCGGGGATACTTGGCTGAGCCAATGGTATATCTAATATGGTTAACGTACCAGCGACTTGAGGAATAGCTTTAAGGCTAGCATCATAATCAATTAATACTATCGGTAAATTTAGCTGTTTAGCACGCTGTTTTATTAGTTCTTTTGAGGCAACAACGACTAGTTGTACTGGCCAAGCCTGCTGTGCTATGGCAATAACTAAATCAGGTCCTATACCTGCCGGCTCACCGGGAGTAAGGGCTATACGGGTAGTCATCTCTATTTATCCTGTTCAAAAATTTCGATATAAGCTTCATCGCGAGTTTCTTTGATCCATCTGGCGCTTTCAACACCAAACTTACGATTATGGAGAATTTGATAAACGCGATTTTTATTCACTTGTGAGGTAGCATCAATCATACGACGATCATTTAGCTGAATGATATGCCAACCAAAAGATGAACGAAATGGTTGGTGGTATTCACCAATTTTCATGGTGGCTAATGCCTCTTTAAATGCCGGATCATAACTGCTGGGATCTGCCCAACCTAAATCGCCACCACGAATAGAGGTAGGTCCTTCAGAAAACTCTTTGGCTAAATCGGCAAAGGTGGCATCTCCGGCATTAATTTTATCGAGCATATCTTGTAATTGCACTTCTACTTTGGCTTCACTTAAAATGATAGACGGTTTTATCAAGATGTGGCTAGCTTTTACTTCTTCTACTTCCACTATTTGACGACCACGGATATCGAGTACTTTTACAATACTAAAGCCTAAACCGGTGCGAATAGGACCTACTACCGTATCTTTATTTTTTCCTGCAATTAGCTCTGAAAAAAGTGTTGGCATTTCGTTAATATTTTTCCAGCCCAAATCACCACCTGCTAAGGCATTGGTACCGCCTGATGAGGCGATAGCTATTTTAGTGAAATTTGAACCACTATTAAGTAGCTCAATAACTTTATCAGCACGCACTTTACTGGCGGTCATGTCAGCTTGGGTCGCATCTGAAGGAAATTCAATTAAGATATGACCAAGATGATATTCGACATCATTATTGGTTTGTTCTTTCATTAAGGCTAATAAGTTAGCTACTTCTTGCGGGGAGATATAAATACGGCGTCTAACACTATTACGGCGTACTTCACCGGTAATTAGCTCGGTACGAACATTTTCACGATATTTTTCATAATCTTCACCATCACTTATGATCGTTTGACGAAACTGAGCTAAGGTTAATTTGTTTTCTTTGGCCATATTGGCAATGGTTTGATCTAGCTGAGCATCACTAACTTGTACGCCCATACGCTCACCAATTTGTATAATTAAGCTGTCATTAATCAGCTTGTCCATGACTTGGGTGCGTAATGCTCCGTCAGAAGGTAGCGCTTGATTATTTTTTTTAGCTTGTGTTTTTATATTTTTCAGTAAATCTTGCACTTCTGATTCAAGTACTACACCAGCGTTAACAATGGCGGCAACCTTGTCTAGCAGTTCTTCTTTTGCTTGAACTTGAGTACTTAACCCTGCATAAAGTGTGCAGGTGATGATTAATGTTTTAACTAAATTTTTCATGAATTATACATCTTGGTTATGGTGCATTGTTAGTTTCTATATGCTTAATTTTATTAGTGACTAGGTTGGTAAACCACTAGTTTTGTAAATAGTAAGGGCGTTTATAGCCAAAAATACTTGCATCAAACATTTCTTGTGTGCCAATGGCATCTTGTTTGGCATTTAGCCCTTTGATGATGAACTGTAGCACGAAACCACTATTAAATTCATCGCGGTTTTCATTGAATAAGCCATCACCGCTTAAGTTTGAGTTTATGTGTCTATGATAGGCAATACGTAAAGCCCAACAGCAGCTTTCATATTGCAAGCCTGCATAACGTTCTAAACTACGATTTTGTTTTAAATCTTGCGTAAGTCGCCCGACAAAAGCCCAGTCTTTATTAACAGCAAAGCTAGCTAATGCTGATGCTTGCTCTAAGCTACTACCTGAGACATTACGAGTGTACCTATGGTTCAATTGAACTGAATTATATTTATCAATTTGATAATTTAGTGACATTTGACTTTTGTTGGTAAAACTTTCTCGGGTGTTATATTGAATATCACTACTGATTTGCCATTGCTGGTTTAGCCGATAAAATAAATTTGCCGCTACAGACGATTGCTGGCTTGTTAAGGTATCAACATTAACATCATCAATAAGTTCATCAAAAATATTATCGTCGGACAAATACTGTATGCGACCAACACTTAAACGAAAAACTTCTAGGTTTGATTGATCAAGTACACGGCTTGTTACACCCCAAGTATATTGATTAGCACCGGCAATTCTATCTAAACCACTATAGCTTCGGTCTCTAAATAAGCCATTATAATCATCTTGTAAATTAGTGGTATCGTAAAGGCCGATGTTTGATTGGTCTTTTTCGGGAATGTATAAGTATTGTATTTGTGGTTCTATGGTTTGAGTGTAACCATTACCAAACAAAGACAGGGTACGATCGAAATTTATGCCACCATGAAACCTTACTTTAGGTAGTGTACGGTTAATATGTTTGCTTAAGTCACTGCCCTCTTGAATGTCGTTTTGTTGGTAATAGGTATGCATTAACTTAAACTCTGAATTTAAAAACCACGCAGGGGTAGATATCGGAAAGCTTAAACCTGCTTCAACGTGATAACGATTAGCACTGACCTGTTGTTTAGTTTCTGCGGCAAAGCTTGTTAATTCAGAATAGAGCTCAAATTGTCCCTGTAAGGTTTGCTCTGAGAAAAGCGTGAAAGGTTGTTGGGCTGAAATTTCAATATGAGGTAAGGTTTTATAGCTCGGTTGGTGATTGCCAAGCACTTCAAAATCTTGTATTTTCATGGTGGTTTGCCAATACTCCCCAAAATAAGACAGTTCACCTACTTGATACAAATAAGCATCGTTAGCGTTATATTCTTTTGAACCAATATCAACTAAATAGTTGTCGTCACTGATGGTGGTATAATCTATATAGGCACGAAAATCATCTGAAAATGTACCGACATGTTGCAGCCTTGCAAGGTAACGAGCGTCGTCGTTTGATGTGATCGCACTATCTTTATTTAAGTACTCTACATTAATGTTACCCGATTGTAGATCGGTTAAATAACGAAATTCAGTTTTCAATTGCATGCCCCGTTTAGACATATAATTGGGCGTAATAGTTGCGTCTATATTTGGAGCGATATTCCAATAGTAAGGTGTTTCAATTTCTAATCCTGAATTACTAGAGCTACCAATTTTAGGATATAAAAAGCCGCTTTTTCGTTGCTTTGATACTGGAAATGAGAAATAAGGTAAATACAAAACGGGTACATCGAAGAGTCGAATTTGGGCATGATAAGCTTGGCCTGAACTACCATCGGCTGATATTTCAATTTCAGATGCTTTTATTTGCCAGTCAGGTTTATCACCTATACAGGTTGTATAAGTTGAATTTAATAAACTTAAACCCTCTGTTGTATTGATTTGTAATTCACCAGCACTACCGTGACCTGGGCTGCCATATAATTGATAGGAGGTGTTAAGCATAACACTGGACTGGTCATTTTTACTGGCATTTAGCTCATCGGCAAGAATATCAATATTTTGATTTTGATAGTGTATATTGCCTTTGGCATTAAATTTCATCAATAATCGATCAAAGGTTAATTGATCAGCTGTTATGGTTTGGCTTTTATCTATAAGTGTGACATCACCACTAAAGTTGGCAATTTGATCTTTTTCAATACTGGAGTATTTTGAGGTAATACGAATGCTATCATCGGTTACTTGCACCGCATTTGTTGCTATAGGTACAAAAGTTGGGATAGCACATTGAAGTTGTGGTGGTGTCGTTTCTTGCTCAGTGGTAATCGCAAACGTAGGTAAAGACAATACCATCGTTAATAACGCGCTACAGGAAAAAAGTTGTCGGAAAAAAAACATTTATTTTTAAGGTTATCTTAAATATACGTGATGAAGCGTATATGATATAGCAAATGTAATATGGTAGCTATAGCCAAACCACCTGCAAGATGCAGCACTAGCATCTTGAGGTGGTTTGGCTATAGATCTAGCACGTAAATAGCGAATAAAGAATAGGTAATTATATAAGCATGCGTATCTGGGGAAAGGTTTTAGGGTTTTTATTTGGCTTTATGTTGAGTAAAAGTTTATTTGGCGCTTTATTAGGTGTTTGGCTTGGTCATATGTTTGATCGCGCTAGAGGTTTTAATTTTGATGGTATGACAGGTGGTAAAGCTGATGATGTTACTCGTCAAGCGGCTTTTTTTTACACCACTTTTTCGGTGATGGGGCATGTAGCAAAAGCCAAAGGGCAGGTAACTAATCATGAAATTGCTTTTGCTCGCGCTTATATGGATAAACTTGGATTAACGAATGAATTACGCCAACAAGCACAAGACGCTTTTCGAGAAGGTAAATCGGGCGGATTTCCATTAAAAGAGCGTTTGGTTAAATTTAAGAGTATTTGTGGTAATCGTCAGGATTTATTACTGATGTTCTTAGAAATTCAAATTCAAGTGGCATTTATTGATGGCGATTTAGACACTAAAGAGCGTGAAGTATTACATACTATTGCTAAATTTTTAGGTTACTCTGCACGTCAGTTAAATAATTTACTTGAAATGATTATTGCCAGTGAAGCCTTTCATCAACAAGGCTCTCAACAATTTAATGGTAGTAATGCACCGACTAAGGCAGGACAACTTGATAATGCTTATAAAATTTTAGGCGTTAGCAAAGATACCTCAATGCGTGATATCAAAAAGTCTTATCGAAAATTAATGTCGCAACACCATCCTGATAAATTAATTGCCAAGGGTTTACCGCCAGCGATGATGGAGGCAGCGAAAGAAAAAACCCAAGATATACAAGCGGCATGGGATATCATTTCTAAACAAGATAAATAAGTAAAGTTACGGGTTGCGAGTTACTAGTTTCGAAGACAAATTATATAAAGTTTGGTGTTTTCGCTATCTGTATTAGCTCAAGTTAGATCTAACGTTTCTAAATCTCAGGGTTTTACTCAATCTGATAGGCAGCTATAAGCTCATTCTTGCCGTTGAAAGTGCTTATATAAAGGAGATTTTGAAAGCTTTTCAACCATATGTCTATTTTCATCAATTCTCTTTTTGATATATGTTGAAAAATCATCCCGTGCATCTATTATTATTTGGCTCTGTTGTAGCTAATTGTTGTCTATACTTATAAATGAGTCTAACTTATTGAAGGTAATAGCAATGAATACAAA
>JABSOW010000015.1:0-57843 GCA_013215465.1 Colwellia sp.
TTTGTATTCATTGCTATTACCTTCAATAAGTTAGACTCATTTATAAGTATAGACAACAATTAGCTACAACAGAGCCATTTATTTACGATCTAATTTAATAAGCTGCTCTTGTAAATACTTTCAGATTTTTTTCTTCGTTTGCACTGCCAATCTTTTAATGGTTAAGGATGAGAGTATTGTCCTGAACAACTACATGACAAAGGCTCTGCCTTGTATAAATACCCAACAAACAGCTACAAAAAAATCTAGAAAGATCAATAGTCCCTCGCTAATGGCCGCAATTTCCCCTTGAATTGAGAAATTACTCTCGCTATAAATATTAAAATACCCCTATGTAGTTTACTCAGGCTCAAATGTAGGTCGGAATTTATTCCGACAATACTATCAACTGGTGATAATTTGTCGCACTAAAGTACGACCTACAAAGAAATAAAGAAATAAAGAAATAAAGACATTAAATTTCTCTTCCTGAGCCAAGTGCATAGGGATGTAAAGTTATTTCCAACAGCTATTATTCCTATAAAAAACTCCTCAACCTTTTGGTGGATATAAAGAAATTTTAAACGTTGTTAATATGTTAACTAAGGTTGGTTACCTAAGTTTGAACAGAAGAATGGCATGCTTTTTAGCGGTAAATATGTCTTTCTTCGTAAAGTCTCTGCAAGAATTTTTTGATATGACCAAAATAATAATAAAGTTGGCTTTAACATCTACATTTTCTGTAAATACGCATATCAACCTTTTGGTGGATATGAAGAGATTATAAATATTGTTAACGTGTTAACTAAGGTTGGGCGAAAGTTTTTTAATAGAAGAATGGTACTTAAATATGTAGTTAAATTTCAAATCTAATTACAGTGGATAAAGAAAATAATTCGGTAGAAATGTAACAGATAGTTTAATCATTATATTGGTAATGACACTCAAGCTATTAATTTTTTTGATATATTTAAATGGTAAATGGCCTGTATCCACTATGTGGGTCTTAAGGATTAGAGGAATAAGTATAATGATTAAGCGTAGAGAAAAGTACAAAAAAATTATTTTTGCATTCGTCATGGGTTTGTATGCTCTTTATGCATCTGCGGTGTTAGCGTTAGATCTAAGCTTAAAAGATCAGCGTCCTAATGTTATCGTTATTGTTGCTGATGATTTAGGTTTTAATGATTTAGGGTATTTAGGTAGTGAGATTGAAACACCAAATTTAGATGCTCTTGCGAACAAAGGAGTTATTCTTAATAACTTTCATACAGCACCGTTTTGTTCACCAACACGGTCAATGTTGCTTTCAGGTACCGACAACCATATTGCCGGACTTGGTATTATGGGTGAAGATCTTACGCCAGAACTTGAAGGGAAACCTGGTTATGAAGGGTATTTAAATACCAGAGTAGCGTCTTTACCTGAATTGTTCAAAAACGCGGGTTACCATACTTATATGACAGGTAAATGGCATTTAGGACATGATGCTGAAACAAGCCCCGCAGCACGTGGCTTTGAACAATCATTTGTTTTAACCGATGGTGGCGCGGGTGCGTTTAGTAATAAATTACGAATCTTTGGTGCGGGTGACGCAAACTATCGTCAAGGTAAAGAGAAAGTTGGTAAATTACCGAATGATTTTTATAGCACTAAATTTTATACCAACACAATGATTGACTATATAGAAAAAGGTCGTAAAACGGGTGTGCCATTTTTTGCTTATTTGGCCTACACTGCACCGCATTGGCCTTTGCAAGCTCCGCGTGCTTCTATTGAAAAATATAAGGGGAAATATGATCAAGGGTACGATGCTTTACATCAAAAGCGCTTAAAAAGTTTACAAGTATTAGGGCTGTTTAATGAAAGCGTGAAAGCTTTTCCTCACTCGTTAGACGTTAAACCTTGGCAAGAATTAACCTCAAAAGAGCAAAAGAGACAAGCGCGTATTATGGAAGTGTATGCGGCAATGGTTGATGATCTTGACCAATATGTTGGCAAGTTAGTGAGCTATTTAAAATCAACGGATCAATACGACAACACACTCATTGTTTTTATGTCGGATAATGGTCCAGAAGGCAATAATATTGCTGAATACCTACCGGGTTTCACTAAGTGGATAACTAACTGCTGTAACAATACTTTTGATAATATTGGTAATGCTGATTCATATGTTTGGTTAGGTTCTGCATGGGCAAGAGCCGGTAGTGCACCTTTACGTATGTTCAAAGGTTATACCTCACAAGGCGGATTACGCACACCTGCTTTTTTCCATTATCCGAAAGCCTTTCCCGCACAAAAAAATAATCAAACTTTTATTCATGTTAAGGATGTTATGCCTACCTTACTTGAACTTGCTGGTATTGAACATCCTGGTGCTAGTCAATATCGAGGACGGGAGATCGTGTCGATGCAAGGTGATTCGATATTACCTCTATTAACCGCAAATAGTAGCACTATTAAGCGCCGTCAGAACTATACCGGCTGGGAGCTTAATGACTATCGGGGTATACGCTCTGGCGACTGGAAAATTTATTATAGTCCGAAAGTCGGTTACGAGCCTTTGGCATCAGCAAAACAATGGCAACTATTTAATTTGGCGTCAGATCCAACTGAAGTCAATAATTTAGCAAATCAGTATCCAGACAAACTAACCGAAATGCTTAAACTTTGGCAGGACTATGTACAAAAGAACGGCGTTATTCTCCTGAATCAATAGTGCATAGTTTTAGTGCATAGTTTTGAGCAAAACCCTATTAAATATATAAAAGAAATAAACCTAAGAGGTAATTTATGAAATCAACAACTTTTGACGTAATTAATCCATCAACAGGACAACTACTTGATACTTGTCCTAACTCCACTGAAGAGCAGTTAGACAGTACAGTAGCAGCGGCAAATGTAGCGTTTAAATCATGGTCTCAAACCAGTGATCAAGTTCGTGTAGACGCATTAAATAAAATGGCTGATTTGGTTGCTGAAAATGCAGATGAATTAGCAAAATTATTGACTCAAGAACAAGGTAAACCGTTAAAAGGCGTTGGCTCTGAATTTGAAGTTGAAGCGGTGGTTGGCTGGTTAAGAGCGACTGCAGCTATGACGATTGAAACTAAGGTGTTAGAAGATGGTGATGAGCGTCAAGCCTTATTATTTAGAAAGCCTGTAGGCGTTGTTGCGTCTATCACGCCTTGGAACTGGCCTCTTATGATTGCTATTTGGCATTTAGCGCCGGCAATTAGAGTAGGTTGTACTGTTGTTATTAAGCCCGCTAACAACACCCCGCTAAGTACGTTATTAATGGTGGACATCTTAAATAAAGCACTACCTAGTGGTGTACTAAGCGTGATTACAGGTCGTGAGGGACACAAGTTATCCTCTCATGAAGGAATTCATAAAGTCGTCTTTACGGGTTCTACCCCAGTTGGTAAAGTTGTAATGAAAAATGCGGCAGATAGTTTAAAAAGATTAACGCTTGAGTTAGGAGGCAATGATGCAGGCATAGTTTTACCTGATGTTGATGTTAAGGAAATAGCCGAGGGCTTATTTTGGGGGGCGTTTATTAATAATGGCCAAACCTGTGCGGCATTAAAGCGTCTTTATGTACATGAAGATGTTTATGAGCAAGTGTGTGAAGCGTTAACTGAAATTGTTAATAATATGCCGATGGGCGATGGTCTAGATGAAAATAACATTTTTGGGCCAATTCAAAATAAATCTCAATTTAATCTTGTTGCTGAATTAGTTGAAGATGCCAAAAATAGTGGTGCCAGCATTCTTTGCGGCGGAGAAGCTATGCCGGGTAACGGGTATTTCTATCCATTAACGTTAATTGCAAATGCTGTTGAAGGCATGCGTATTGTTGACGAAGAACAATTTGGCCCTGCTTTACCTATCATCAAATATAGTGATATTGAAGATGCAATAGCGCAAGCTAATCGCTCTGATATGGGGTTGGGTGGCTCTGTATGGTCTAAAGATATAGAGCAGGCAAAGTCAATTGCTGCCCGTATTGAAAGTGGTAGCGTGTGGATAAATGGACATGGGCAGTTGCTGCCGCATGTACCGTTTGGTGGTGTTAAATCTTCAGGTATCGGCGTAGAGTTCGGCCAAGAAGGACTTCATGAATACACCACCATACAAGCAATGCATATTTTCAAGTAAAAGTATCGTTATAAAAATTTACCCATAACGTGAAGCAGGCGTGTTTAATAGACATGCCAACTCACTTATAGATTATTAATTGTAGAGAAAATATGACAGATTATTCAAAAGATTTTTGGCATCCGATGTTGCATCCAAATGAAGCAAAACAGAGAGAACCAATTCATATCGTTAGTGGTGATGGTGTTTATATTACTGATGACAAAGGCCAAAAGTTGTTAGACGGTGTTGCTGGGCTATGGTGTGTTAACGTTGGGCACAACAGACCTGAAATGAAACAAGCAATAATGAACCAGCTTGATGAATTGGAATATTTTCAACTATTTGATGGTATTTCTCATCCTCGTGCGACGGAGTTAGCGGCTAAGTTAGTGAGCTTGACTAAACCAGAAAAAATGACAAAAGCCTTTTTTACTTCAGGTGGTTCAGACTCAGTTGAAACCGCATTAAAATTAGCACGTCAATTTCATATGATTAACGGTGAGCCAGAACGTAAAAAGTTCATTTCATTGAAAAACTCATATCATGGCGTGCATTTTGGCGGAGCCTCTGTTGGTGGGCTTAACGTTTTTAGACGTAATTATGAACCATTGTTAGGCGGCGTTACTCAATTGGATACCCCTTGGTTATATCGTAACCCTTGGAATTGTGAAGACCCTGATGAACTAGCTAAGCTTTGTGTTGAGCAATTAGAGCGTGAAATTCAGCATCAAATGCCTGATACCATTGCTGCCTTTATTGCTGAGCCAATTTTAGGTGCGGGTGGTGTTATTGTTCCACCTGAAACGTATTGGCCTTTAGTACGCGAAATGTGTGATAAATATGGCATTTTATTGATTGCTGATGAAGTAGTTACTGGCTTTGGTCGCTCTGGCTGTATGTTTGGTAGCCGTGGTTGGGGCGTTGCACCAGATATGATGTGTTTGGCTAAAGGCCTATCATCAGGTTATATCCCCTTGGGCGCTGTCATGATCAATGAGCGTATGGAAAAAGCATGGGATGATAACGCTGACTTTAATGGTGTTATTATGACTGGCTTGACCTATTCAGGTCATCCTGTTGCTTGTGCTGCGGGTATTGAAGCCTTGAATATTGTTGAAAGAGAAGACTTACCAGGAAATGCTAAAGTTCAGGGAGCTTATTTACTTAATGCTCTACAACCTATGGTAGAAAAGTTTAAATCGGTAGGTGAGATTAGAGGTAAAGGGTTAATGATTGCTATCGATTTAGTGGTTGATAAAGAAACTCGAGAGCCAATCGACCCTACAAGTGGTTTTGCAAATGAAATTGCTGCTGCAGCACGTGCTGCCGGTGTTTTAATTCGTCCGGTAGGTACAAAAATCATTTTGTCACCGCCATTAATTTTCCAACAGAAACATTGTGACCAACTTGTTGAAGTGCTAAATATAGCATTTACTGAAGTCGATAAATAAACGTGATTATGCCGCCCTTATGAGGCGGTATTTTTATTTCTCAAACCTTTTAATCATATATTAATAACCAAAGAATTAGCCAAGAGAGGAAGCATATATGTCTTATTCAGGTACAAACACAGATTCAAGTTATTGGGGCAGTTGCTCTACCGTTATCGATGTTAATACGGTTAAAGCTATCATTGCTATTGTCGTTATTGCCGTTATAGGCCCCTGCATGTTTATCGTTCAGCCAGCTTATGTGCAAGGCCTAGTTGAATATATGGGATATACAGACGAGCAAGCAGGACTAATTGCCTCGGCAGAGATGTTTGGTGTTGCATTTACCGCTATTGGTATTAATTTCATATTGAACCGCTTTAACTGGCGTGTATTGATAGGAATATTTCTTATTCTAGCGGGTGTTGGTAATTTTCTTTCCTTACTGATGACAGATGCCAGTTCATTGATGATAATGCGATTTATCACGGGCTTAGGTGCTGGTGGTATTATGGTTTTCTCTTTTACTATGATGGGGATAACACAGCGAGCTGATCGTAATATGGGCTATATGCTTGTTGCAATACTTGGCTACGGCGCTTTAGGTTTGTTAGTGATGCCAACCGCTTTTGCCTGGGTAGGGGTTGAAGGTGTGTTAATATTTTTTGGTTTATTTTGTCTGAGCGGTTTGTTTTTTGTTTCAAATTTACCTTGTTCTCATCAAGTCCATGACGAATTAGCTGACAGGGGGAAAACCTACCCTCGCTCAACTAAATTGATAACCTTGTCTGGCGTATTGTTTTATAACGTTGCTATTGGCTTAGTATGGGTTTATATGTTTGTCTTGGGCGTAGAAGCAGGCATTGCCGAACAAACGGTGGCTAATGGATTAACAGCCTCACAATTTTGTGGGGTTTTAGGGGCATCAATGGCGGTATTTTTTGAAGGTCGTTATGGTCGCTTATTGCCTTTGACTGTTGGTATTTTAGGAGGAGCGGTAGGAATTGGTTTACTACTTGGTGTGCCTTCTGCGATAGGTTTTATCGTCGCCGTTTGTTTGTTTAACGGCTTATGGAATCTTACTATGCCATACCTAATGGCGTTATTATCAGATTTTGATAGCAAAGGGCGTATGGTGACCTTTGGGGTGACGCTACAATTTGTCGGTTATGCTATTGGGCCAGCGCTAGCTGCTTTATTACTTGATGTTGGCGGTTTCGATTTAATTAATAGTCTTGCAATAGGTTTATTTGTTGTTGCGGTCGTATTATTAATACCTGGAATTCGTGCTCAGAAATCAAATACTTGTCACGCTGTTAGTGCTACTTCATTAGGTTAATTATAACGCTATCATTACTTTTTTAACGCTTTTTATACCAATTGAAGTAATGAATAGATCATTCATTATTTCATTTGAGTCTTATCGTTAGCTTATCGCAAGAGTTAAACTATGGCGGTACTTTACTCGTGATCAAGGAGCTAGAGAGTATATACAAAATGAGATAATAAATGACGAATAAAGAGTTACGAACATCACAATTTCCTAATCACTTTCAAGTAGAAAGCTTAGCATTAATCAATGGACTCTTTGATATAAGCTCTTCTGCATTCTATCTTATAGATCCTAATATGCAGCAGAAAGGTATTGTATTACAAGGAATCACTAAAGAGTCAGATAAAGCCTATAAAACAATCTATAAGGATTTGGATTTATCCCACCCTAGTCGGTTTGTAAATCGCAGTGAAACTGTTGTTTGTTTAGAAGATTTATATAGAACTCAAACATTTCGCCAATCGCTATATTATCAAGACTTTCTTCAACCTATGAATATTGAACATGCATGCGATATGTTTTTTAGATGTGATGGGAAAATTATTGCTGTACTTACCATGTTGCGTGATTCATCACTATCAAAGTTTGGTGAGGATGAAATAGCTAAGTTATCAGAAATACAGCGGTTTTTGGAGTATGCAATTAATTTGGTTTATTTGCCTGCTCGTATATCTCAACGAGAATCAATCAGTAACACTTATGGATTAACAGGTAGAGAGTTAGATGTTTTAGAGTGGATTATTGGAGGGGTTGAAAATAAAACAGTGGCAAAAGAATTATCAATTAGCCTTGCAACAGTAAAAACACATTTATTACATATTTATGCAAAATTTAGTGTTAATTCAAGAGCCAAGTTACTTGCTAAAGTTTTTATTGAGATTAATTTATATTAAATAAAGTGGTAAAATAATTCAGCTTGAGACTTGATATCCAGTTTGCGATAGATGTTTTTTCGATGGTTTTTAACAGTCCCTTCGGATATGAAGCATTTCTCAGCAATAGCAGCAGACGATAAGCCGTCCAAAATGAGCTCGACAATTTCTTTTTCTCGTTTGGTAAGATTGGATGATTCAAAACGAGTGAGACGATTATTATTGCAATTTAGACCTACATAATCCCTTGGCTGGCTTTTTTCTATCAGGTTTCCAATACGCTCGTGAGTAATAATTGCGGATTTAATAGAATCTAAATAAGTATTTAATTCGTTATTAGTGACTTGCTGAGTAAGATAATTATCTTTTGTTGTATAAACAATACATATTTTGGTGTCATCGTTAGTGCCGATGATAATATTGGTTTCATTGGACAAACCAAGGCGTTGATAAAAAGTATCATAGTAAGTGGAGTTGCAAAAGTCATCATTTACAATACTGTCTAAGGTAACGAGTTCTTCATGTTTTTTATAATAAATAACATCGTATATAGGGTCTAGCAAATACGCTGACTCACAGTACATTTTGTCAATTTCTGACATTGAATTGCCATCCAAGAAAGTAGGTTGACCCGCTTTTGGATAGCTAATGATTCTGGCATTAGAAATAGGGCCTAAGTCTTGAATAGAACATACCACCCGATCATAGAAGTAGCGTTCACCTATACTGCTAATAAGAGAAGGTAACGTTTTGTATAGACTAGTATTACTCATTTACTCACTCCCGGATATTTTCAGTTATTTTAATATGAGACACTGTCACTAATTGTCTAAATTCATTCTAATTTAGAGTTCCATTAGCGGTTTATCATCGCTGTATCTATTCCGTTAAAAATGTCCCTAAGGGGACATTTTATACCAAGACTAGTCAATATAGAATAAATTTTTAATTAAGTTATTGATGCATTACTTACTATTTGTTGGCAATTAATAGGTAACACAAAAATAGCACATCAGTTCCATTTATATAGGTAGGCCTATGTCCTTAGACACTAAGATCGATTTTATTTACCTTTCTGAACCCGACATGATTAAAGCCGGCGTTACAGATATGCCACTTTGTGTGGACACTATGGAAGAGATGTTTACACTCTTGTACGAAGGTGACTACCGTATGGCTGGTCCTAACAATGATTCCCACGGTGCAATGATTACCTTTCCCGATGAGTCACCTTTTCCGACAATGCCTAAACCAACAGCAGATCGTCGTTTGATGGCGATGCCAGCTTACCTTGGTGGTAAATTCCAAACGTCTGGTGTGAAATGGTATGGCTCAAACATAGCAAACCGTGAAAAAGGATTACCACGTTCTATTTTGATGATGATTCTAAATGACATAGATACCGGTGCTCCTTTAGCTTACATGTCAGCTAACTTGCTTTCTGCTTATCGAACAGGTGCTATTCCAGGTGTTGGAGCACGTTACCTTGCCCGAAAAGACTCCAAGGTAATTGGTCTTCTTGGTCCTGGTGTTATGGGTAAAACAACCGTTGCCGCCTTTATTGCTGCTTGTCCAAAAGTTGACACGATTAAAGTAAAAGGTCGTGGACAGAAAAGTTTAGATAGCTTTATCGCTTGGATAAAAGAAACTTTCCCTCAAATTACTACGATTCAAACAGTCGATAGTGTCGAGGCGGTAGTTCGTGGCTCAGATTTAGTGAGCTATTGTAATTCTGGTGAAGTAGGTGACCCATCAACTTACCCCATTATTAAGCGTGAATGGGTTAAACCTGGTGCTTTCTTAGCCATGCCAGCAAGCTGTAGCTTAGATGATGAAATGGAGCAAGCAGATGTTCGTAAAGTACTTGATAACACCGGCCTGTATGAAGCTTGGTATTCAGAAGTTCCTAAGCCAGCTCATAACGTTATTCCTCTAGTCGGTATGCGTTGTATGGATATGATCGAAGAGGGTAAGTTAACTCATGACGATTTAGAAGATCTAGGCAAAATTGTTTCAGGAAATGCACTAGGTCGTCAAAACGATGACGAAATCATCATTCTATCTGTGGGAGGTATGCCAGTGGAAGATGTCGCATGGGCAACTGTAGTCTACCGTAATGCGTTAGAAAAAGGCATCGGGGTGAAACTGAACTTATGGGATGAACCTGTATTACGCTAAACCGAAATTATTTTGAGGGTTTATTGTGAATAATCAGCAAACCCTTTTTAATATTAGTATCGTTTTTAAATAAAATTAAATTCTAGGAAAATCAGATGACTAAGATTGTAAAAGTTAAAACAGGTTCGAAATTTGAAGAAATCGCAAGTTACTCTCGTTTAGTCATGGTTGATAACATGATTTATGTTTCTAACAGTGCGGGTCGTAATCCAGACACACAAGAAATCCCAGAAGATGTTATCGAGCAAACAGAACAAGTTTTCAACAATATTGAACGCGCTCTGGCTGCGGTAGACGCTACGCTTGCTGATGTTATTGTGTCTCGTGTTTTTATTCAAGATCCTGCACACATTCATGATGTTATGGCCTACATTGGTACTAAATTTAAAGGGATTAACCCTGCATCAACAGCAACCTGCCCACCACTAGGTTCAACGACTTATAAAGTTGAAATAGAAGTAACAGCATACCGTGGTGCTTCTACAGCAGACGTTGAAGAAATCACTATTGGCTAATAGCAAGGAGAAGGTGTTAGCTCGAAGGCTTTGACACCCTCTAACCTTTAGGAAATAATTTATGACTAAAAAACTCGAAGCAGTTGAAACACAAGACCAACTTCCACAATCAACAAGCGTAGTGATCATTGGTGGTGGTATTGTCGGTGTAACCGCTGCCTTAGCTTTGGCTGAACGGAATATTCCCGTAGTGCTATTGGAAAAAGGACAGATTGGCGGAGAGCAATCTTCACGAAATTTAGGCTGGATACGCAAAACTAATCGTCATTTACATGATGTACCCTTAGCGGTAGCTGCGGATAAACTGTGGGCAGAAATGCCTAGTCGAGTTGGTCGTGATGTAGGGTATAAGCAAGCGGGTATTATGTTTTTGGCAAAAACTGAAGCGCAAATGTCAATGCATCGAGATTGGTTGAAATCAGTAGAGTCGCTTTCATTAGATTCAAAAATACTAAGTGCACAAGAAGTTGATCAACTTGCCCCTGGTGGGGAAGGTGAGTGGCTTGGCGGTCTTTATACCCCTTCTGATGGGTATGCAGAACCTGCTATTGCAACCCCAGCAATTGCTAAAGCGGCTGTTGAAAAAGGCGCTGTTATTATTCAAAATTGTGCGGTACGTACCTTGTCTAAGGAAGACGGGAAAATAAGTGGTGTAATGACTGAAAAAGGCGAAATTCGCTGTGATCAAGTATTGCTTGCGGGTGGGGCGTGGTCTAGACGTTTTTTAGGAAACCTTGGTGTTTCATTGCCAACACTGCCGTTAATCTGTTCTGTATTACGAACAAAACCAATGGAAGGACCAACTGACATCGCTGTTGGTGGGCCAGACTTTTCTTTTAGAAAGCATCAAGATGGCGGCTTTATTATTACCCAACGTGGTAAGCTTGTTGCACCCATTGTCCTTGACCATTTATTAATTGGTCATCGATATATTGAGCAACTTCGCACGCAATATAGTTTCTTAAAAGTAAAAATTGGCAAAGACTTTTTTAAAGACTTGGGACTTGCTCGCAATTGGGGGCCAAAAGGTCCTTCACCTTTTGAAAAAATACGTGCGATTGATCCTCAAATTAGTACTTATTTGAATCAGCAGGCGTTAGATAACCTAAGCAATGCTTGGCCTGCATTCAAAAATGCAGAAATTGAAGAAGCTTGGGCAGGTCTTATTGACGTGACACCAGATTCTAATCCTGTTATTGATAAGATTAAGTCTATTCCTGGCCTGACGATTGCTACTGCTTTCTCTGGACATGGTTTTGGTACTGGTCCAGCCGCAGGGCAATTAGCAGCAGACTTAGTTGCTAATGTTGAGCCTATTATTGATCCAAGTCCATATCGATTTGATCGTCTTTAATTTGATGGATTAAAACTTAGTTTAAGGTCGTTTGTAGGCCCTAGGGTAAGCTCATACTGGTATTGCTTTAATTACTTAACCTGAACTCGCTTTAAGACATAGTTAACATATTGAAATTAAACTACAAATTAATTTATACTATCTCTAGCTTGATAGTTTTGCTTAATTCAAGGCAAATTTACGCGTCAATAGCTTGCCTATTGCAAGTGAATTTAACGCAGAAATAAGTAAAAATAGCTGCTAGAGAAATATTTGTTAAGCCGAGCTCAGGTTATTTATACTCAGGCTTATAGCAAAAGTAATATTACCATAGCGATTTAAATAGTCTGTCGTATGGTGGCTTAGTGTTTTATTCATCTTTAAGGTGTTAAAATAAATTTACGCAGTATACGAGATATAAAACATGCCGAACAAAGATTTACGTTCATCACAGTTCCCTAATCACTTTCAACTAGAAAGCTTAGAATTAGTCAACGGACTTTTTTCATTAACCTCTTCTGCATTTTATCTGATTGATCCTAATATGCAGCAAAAAGGTATTGTGTTACAAGGCGTTGATGAAAAATCGGATCAGGCGTATAGAGCTCACTATAAAAACCTCGACCTATCTCATCCAAGCCGCTTTGTTAACCGTAGTGAATCGGTTGTTTGTTTGGAAGATCTCTATCGAGAGCAAACATTTCGCCAATCAATTTATTATAAAGACTTTCTTAAGCCAATGAATATTGAGCATGCCTGCGATATGTTTTTTAGGTGTGATGGAATCATCATTGCTGTACTAACTATGATGCGTGATGCAACGCTGTCAAAGTTTAGTAAGAAAGAAATTAAAGAGTTAGAAAAAATCCAACAGTTTTTAGAGTATGCTATTAACTTAATTTATCTACCTGTTCGTATATCTCAACGAGAATCGATCAGTCAAAATTATGGCCTTACAGATAGAGAATTAGATGTTTTAGAGTGGGTCATGGCTGGCGCTGAAAACAAAATAGTAGCAAAAGAGCTATCTATAAGTCTTGCAACCGTTAAAACGCATTTAATCCATATTTTTACCAAACTTAACGTCAACTCAAGAGCAAAACTGCTAGCCAAAGTATTCTCTGAAATTAACAGTGATGGTACATTATAATATACTGAAGTTGCTTCAAAATTAAGCTGAAGTTAGAAACGTCTTTTGACAATACATTGATAGAATATAATGATTCGTTATAATGGAGTGTGTTCAATATTATGGCAACTTAATAAATCTTTTATAAAGGTTTCTACTGCATATTGTGGACGACCTCCCTGCCTTTGTATCATATGAAATTCGACATTTGTTACCGTTTTTTCAGGTAACAATAGTCTCATTAGGCCACGTTTTATCCAAATATTTGCAATATGATTAGGTAAAAAACCGATGTAATGTCCTGAAAGCAGCAATATGCTTATGGCGTCCATGTTTTCAGCAATCGCTTCGGGGGCTTGGGTTAAAAAATCATTTCGTCTGAGTATGCTTTGAAGTAGTCCTGTGCTGGCTATTTTTTCTTTTTTGAGGTTTTCAAGACGAATTTCATTATCGGGTTTGTCAAACAGTGAATGCCCTTTCGCACAATAAAGAGCGACACTCTCATCAAATAGTTTTTGATAGGTTAAGCCGGGAATACGATGATGAAATACCCCTATCGAAAAATTATAATACCCCTCTAATGTACGTGACTCTTGTTCGCTGGATTCTGCTTCTTCTATGCTGAATTTCACACTGTTTTTTCGTTGATTAAAACGTTCAAAGGTTTTATGTAGTTTACATAAAGAGTTGGTTGAAATATTGTCTTGCAGCCCTATACGGATTTCACCAGCAAGTTCTTCGCGAATATTAGCAACTTCACAATTAAAATTATCAAATGAAGCAAATAAACCTTTACTAGCTTCATATACGGACTTACCTCGATCCGTAAGTTTAAATCCCGTTCGACCTCGATTACATAAAACTATTCCTAATTGATATTCAAGTTCTTTCATTTGAATGCTGATCGAAGCGGCACTAATGTTAAGTTCTGCCTGCGCTGCTGAAAAACCATTATTTTTAACTACGGAATTAAAGATCATTAGTTGTTTGAGGGAAGCGCTATTATATCTAAGGTTCATTAATTAAATCTTAATACTTTAAAATAAGTAAATTAAACTTTACTAACTTATAATTTATCTAATGATAAAGTTCAAGTAATATCTTTCCAGTAGCTTTAAAAAAATGTATTTAATTTAACTGAAAATTTATATAAGCCTGTCTCGGAGGAATGAAAAATGAACAAAAAAAATCGCAGTATTCAACAATATTTAGAATTACCCTGGATTGTTGGGATGATTATGGTTACTACACCGGTATTAACATTTGCTGATGAAAAAAAAATTGAAGTCATTACTATCAGTGCACAAAAACGACCGCAAAGCTTAGATGAAGTTGCTATCGCGGTTACTGCATTTACAGGGGATAATCTTGACAGTTTAGGTGTTGAACAACCAGTTGATTTAGCAGGGCAAACACCCAACTTGAGTGTTAAAAATGCCTCAGGTTCAACTGCTCCTGTTTTTACCATTCGTGGTGTTGGCTTAAATGCTTTTGTATCAAACGTTAATCCATCGGTTGCTGTTTATGTGGATGAGGTTTATCAAGTTAATACGTCGATGATGAGTTTCGGATTGTTTGACTTAGAACGGGTTGAAGTATTAAAAGGACCACAAGGAACGTTATTTGGTCGTAATACTACTGGGGGAGCGGTAAGTTTTATCTCCATCAAACCAAGCGAAAACTTTGAAGCTTACGTAAAATCTGGGTTGGGAAGCTATGATACTTATACTATGGAGGGAGCGGTTGGTGGTGCATTATCTGAGACCTTAAATGGTCGTATATCATTTTCAAGTAAAAACCAAAATGAAGGTTTTTTTACCAACCGAGTCACGGGCAATAAACATGGAGAAGTTGATCAACTAGCCTGGCGTGGCCAATTAGCGTGGCAACCAACAGAAAGTTTCAGTGCGTTATTAAATGTACATGGCGGTAGAGACAAAAGTGACCAGTGGATGTTGGTACACCGAGGTTTACTTGATGCTAATGGCAATCTCTGTGCAGAAGGCGCAGGTTCAAGTTGCTATGACGCTAATGGATATCGTGATAATGATGGCGATTTTTTTAATGGTGACTACAATTTAGAACCTAAAATAGATAACAAGGGCAATGGTGCAACGTTGACCTTAGATTGGGAGTTTGACACGGTTACTTTAACCTCAGTGACTAATCAGGAAAGTTTTGAATATTTCCGTGAAGAAGAATTTGACGCATCACCCAATACGTTAGTGCATACGAATTTTTCAGGTGACGTAAGTCAATTTTCACAAGAACTTCGCCTTTTAGCTGAGTGGGATGATTTTACACTAATCACGGGACTTTTTTATAGCCGAGATACTTTAGATGAAAAAGATTTTTATAATTTAAGTAATAACCCTGTTTTTATTACTAACTATGATGTTGACTATGAGCAGGAAACAGCAACTAGAGCTGCTTTTTTTCATTCAGAATGGAAATTTACTCAAGATTGGAAGTTAACGGCTGGCTTTCGAATCACTAATGAAGAAGTCACTTTTAATGGTGGTACAACAGACTTATTCCCAGAAACCAGTGGCTTGGGTCGCTTTGGCCTGACAGGAGGTATTTTACAAACTGAAACCATAGATGCAACTGAACCGACTGGCAAAGTAGCATTAGATTGGACACCCATTGAGGATGTTTTATTGTATACCAGTTATAGCCGAGGATTTAAGTCAGGTGGCTTTAATGGCTCTTTTGCTTTATCTGCAGAAGAGGTAGGTCCTTTTGATAAGGAAACACTTGACGCCTATGAAATTGGTTTTAAGAGCACCTTGGCAGACCATACAGTTAAAATAAATGGTGCTGTTTATTACTACGATTACCAAAACTTACAAATTTTTGATACCAACATAGAAACTTCCGCTTTCTTAATACAAAATGCGGGCAATGCCGAAATTTCTGGATTTGAGCTAGAAGGTAGATGGTTGATTACCTCTGATTTAGATATTAGCTTAGGTATAGGTTATTCAGACACAGAAATTGTTGAATACTCTACAAACCTAGGAACCAAAGCCGAAGGTAACGTTTTAGCTAATACTCCTAAATGGACGATAAACAGCATCGCTAGCTATTACTGGGAGTTAAGCGAACAACTTGGTTTACGCGCGTCGGTTGATTTCAACTGGCAAGATGATGTTTTCTTTTCTGTAGCAAATGATCCTCGAGCTGCTACAGAGGGTTATTTACTTACCAATGCCAGCTTAACGTTAGCTCGTAATGACGATCAATGGAAAGTACGTGGTTGGGTGAAAAACTTAGCCAATGAAGGATACTTTACTGAGCAGTTTCTTGGTGTTCCTGCCGGGCTTTCTTCAGGCACTGTAGGCTCTCCAAGAACGTTTGGCATTGAATTTACTTATAATTGGTATTAACAATAACGCCCTTGTCATCCATTAATCATGGCAAGGGAATATATTTAAGGAGGTAATAATGATAGATGCTAACAAGCTGAGTAAGTTACGAGAATTGGCCAATAAGATGGATTTTAATGACGATCGCTTAAATAAATATTATCAACAAAAAAATGAAAATTCTGCAGATGTAAAACCTTATGCGGGATATTCAACCCTATTACGAGCTGCTCAATCTACCGACATTAAAGCACTGGATATTGCTTTAATTGGCATACCCTTTGATTTTGGTGTGACTAACCGACCTGGTGCGCGTTTTGGACCACAACAAATTAGAGAAATGTCATCAATGACCGAAGGACCTATGCATCACGAAAGTGGGATTATTCCTGCACAATTGTGTCGCTTTGCTGATTATGGTGATATTAACTTTGAGAGAACTTATAACTTAGATCAAGGCATAGAAGAAATAGAAGCTTATTTCCATAAAATTGCCGATGCAGGTGTGATCCCGATCAGTGCCGGTGGCGATCATTCGGTTACCTATCCAATACTAAAAGCAATTGGCCGCAAAGAACCTGTTGGTTTGATCCATATTGATGCTCATGCTGATACAGGCGGGGCATTTAACGGCTCTAAATTTCATCATGGTGGTCCATTTCGTAATGCAGTTTTAGCTGGCGTTTTAGATCCAGAGCGTACTATTCAAATTGGTATACGTGGCAGAGCAGAGCCCCACTGGGATTTCTCAACAGACAGCGGTATGCGTGTTGTTCATATTGAAGAGTTTTATCAAATGGGACTTAAAAGTGTGATCGCAGAAGCTCGGCGTATTGTGGGTGATGGCCCTACTTATATTTCTTTTGATGTTGATGGCATTGATCCTGCTTTTACTCCCGGTACGGGTACACCAGAAGTAGGCGGGTTAACCCCACGAGAGGTTCAACAGTTAATTCGAGGTTTGCGAGGGCTTAATTTGGTCGGCGGTGATGTCGTTGAGGTAGCACCTCCTTACGATCAAAGTGGTAATACTGCTTTAGTTGCGGCAACTATGATGTGGGAAATACTCTGTGTGGTTGCAGACTCATTCTCAACTCGAAATACTAATAACTAAGAGGACATGAGGATGTTATTGGATCGATTGTTAGATATTAAGAACACAACAAATGTAAACTCCTTTTTCAGTGTTTTTACTATTGTTGTGTTGGGAGTGCTTAGTGTTGTGGTGCTTTTTGTTGCCCCTGTACTCATCGGTGCTATGGTCAGTGTGTTGGATTTTAGTGAGGCACAAGCGGGTTATGTTATTTCGGCTGAGTTAGCAGGAATGTCTTTGGGGACAATTATCGCGTTGTACTATTGTAGTCGTAGTAATTGGCGGATCACTATATTAGTTGCTCTTAGCTTGATGATTATTGGTAACTTGACATCATTTTATGTCCAAAATTTTTCTTATTTGATTGTTTGTCGATTCTTCGTTGGTATTGCAGCGGGTGTGTCGATGTCATTTTGTATAGCTATTATAGGTTTGACAAGAAATCCTGATAGAATTTTTGCTTTTTGGGTAACCGGGCAATTGCTATTTGGCTCGGTGGGCTTATATATTTTGCCGAACCTGTTCGCTGTATTAGGTTTTAATTTTGTATATTTGATTGTTGCTATTCTAATCTTTGTTTTACTGTTTTTACTAAGGTTTCTTCCTCAACATGGTAAAGCCAGCGAAGTATCAAAAAATGAATTTTTTAATGATAACCTTGCTCAACCTAAGTTTGTTAGTTTATTTGCTTATTTTGGTTTAGTGGCAATTTTTGTTTTTTATGTTGGACAATATGGTATATGGACTTATTTAGAGAGAATGGCTGTTGATGCACAAATAATCGGCGAAACAATCGGGAAAATGTTAGCTTTAGCTACTGTTACAGGTGTTTTTGGGGCACTTAGTGCCGCTTTTTTAAGTGCCAAGTATGGCCGGGTTTTGCCTATTTTATCCGGCGGAACACTGTCAATGATAGCTATGCTGATACTACTGTCTCCCATAAATCAATCTGACTTTCTCGTTGCCATATGTCTTTTTAGTTTTACTTTTAACTTTATATTACCTTATTTGATGGCTTGTGTAGCAAATGTTGATACCAGTGGAAAATTAATTATGATCACTAATATTTCTACAGGAGCTGGATTAGCAGGTGGTCCAGCATTAGCAGGCCTGTTGTTAGAAGAATCTAGTTATGATGTTATTATTTGGAACGGTATTATGTTTACTATCTTAAGTTTGATCTTGGTCAGTCGCTTGGCGTGCTATAAAATTCAAGGTTATGTTCTCGTTAAGTATGGTTGATCTTTTAACATGTTGTTTTTTTTGATTTTTATTTGTATCTAAAAATAGAAGCCAAAATAGGGTCTGTTGAACTTTCAAATTATGAACTTGAAAGATCAACAGAGCCTAGTATAAAAAGGATGAATGGTTAAAAATAAACTAACTGTTAATAACTAAAACCTTACTTATCATCTTCAACCTACTGATAGTGTTAAAGACACACATCTCCCATATTTAGCGCGACAATATCTATATTTGCTTTATGCGCTACCTTCTTATGGAAATGAAAATAGTAATTCAGAACATTGCCTATGAGTCTCACTTTGTCCACCTTTGGGTTGATTGTTACGTATAAAACCATTCTTTATTATACATTCTATTTAACCTAGGCTCGGCTTAACAAATGTTTCTCTAGCAGTTATTTTTACTTACTTCTGCGTTAAATTCACTTGCAATAGGCTAGCTATTGACGCGAAATTTTCCTTGAATTAAGAAAAACTATCAAGCTAGAGTTCCTACAAATTAATTTTGTTTATATTTCAATTTGTTAAATATCTCTTAAACCGAGTTCAGGTTATTTATTTTTAAACATTAAATAGGAAATGAATATGCTAGGAAATTTACAGGATAAAGTGGTTATCGTAACGGGTGCAGGACAAGGCATTGGTGAAGGTATCGCGAAAGTTTTTGCGACTGCAGGTGCTAAAGTTGTTGTTGCTACTCGAACTAGAGAAAATGGTCAGCAAACTGTTAATGATATTATAGCTGCTGGTGGTGAAGCTTTGTTAATACAGGCAGATGTTGGTAGCAGGGAACAGGTTAATAACATCGTAGCTGAAACTGTAGCGCACTATGGTCAACTCGATATAGTTATTCATAACGCAGCTGTTTTTCCAATGGTATCACTTGAAGAGTTATCTGATGAAAACTTGGATCATACCTTAGCGGTAAATCTTAAAGCCTCTTTCTGGATAGCACAGGCTGCTTTACCACATTTTCGTACGCAAGGTGGTGGCCGTTTGCTCTATACCTCATCGGTGACGGGTCCTAGGGTCGCGATGCCACTTACAACTCATTATGCTGCTTCAAAAGCAGGATTAAATGGCTTTATTCGAACCGCTTCTTTAGAACTTGCGCGTGAAAATATTACCGTAAACGGTGTTGAACCAGGTTATATACTCACCCAAGCTATGTCGCTATTGGCAGGAGAGGAAGGTCTTAAGGAAATGGCCTCTCAAATTCCTAAAGGTGCATTGGGCAAGCCAGAGGATATTGCTAATACAATGCTATTTTTGGCATCAGATGAAGCATCTTACATAACAGGACAAACGATCGTTGTTGATGGTGGTTCAACGCTGTCCGAAAGCCCAAAGGTACTGAATGATTTTTATGAAAGAGGCGCTTGAGCATAATATTCAATAGCAAAGTTTTAGCTGTAATCAACCTTTTGGTTTATATCTTTGCTAGCACATTTTTGAGAAATTATTGTTTCGTTTAAATGCATATAGGTAGTTTATGAGTTCGAACACAGTAAAAAAAACATGGGTAGAAAATTATCATTTACGCCCGGATGGCCACCCTTTAACGGCTGACTTAGTGGGCAAAGCAGTACGTTTACATTATAAATCTGGTCATGTGCTAGAGCAACATTGGCTAACAGACCACTGTGTATTATGGAAAGGTATATCTGGAGGGCTTGATGGCCATTCTCAAAAGGAGAAATATAATGCGGTTAACATTACTGAGAATATATTTTTGATTACTTGGATTGAAGAGTCGACCACCACTAGAGTTGATGGCCCCGATATGTCAGGCCCGTGGCTAACGGATGTTGTACTTGATTTTGATAAAATGATTGCTACTGCTAGCTGGATGGGTCCTACCGATGATAATCAAGTCGAGCATGTATTAGATCAAGCCACCATGAGTTATATCGAGTGTGATGAGCCAAGTATTACCAATGAATAAAGGACCAATGTAATGAATAATAATGAACTACTCGCTAGACGTTATAAAGTGATGGGTGAATATGCACCACTATTCTATGACAAACCAATTCATATCGTTAAGGGTGAAGGAGTATGGCTTTATGATGCTGAAGGCAAAAAGTACCTCGATATGTATAACAATGTACCGACAGTAGGGCATTGTCATCCTTATGTTGTAAAACGGATAACTGAGCAAGTGCAAACGTTAAATGTACATACTCGTTATTTGCATGAAACCATCGTTGAATATTCAGAGCGTTTGCTCTCAACGTTTGATAAAAGTTTAAATATGCTAGTGATGACTTGTACGGGGAGTGAGTCTAATGATATTGCCATTAGAATGGCTCGCGAGCATACCGGAAAAATGGGCATAATTTGTACTGATGATGCTTATCATGGTAACACTACGGTTGTAGATGAAATAGCCACTCAATTTCACCAAGGGCAAGTAAAGGGTTGTAATGTAAAGTCTATTCCGACACCTGATAGCTACCGCCCATTAGGTGGTTTAACGGGAAAGGCATTAGGGCTTGCCTATGCCAATAAAGTCAAACAAGCAATTGATGAATTTAATACTGAAGGTATTGGTTTAGCTGCTATGTTAATTTGTCCAATTCTCGCCAATGAGTCATTACCCGATATTCCTGAACAATTTATTCAATTAGCCGCAAAACATGTACGTGATGCTGGCGGTTTAGTCATTTTTGATGAAGTACAAGCGGGTTTTGGTCGTACTGGCCGTATGTGGGGACATGAAAAAACTGGCGTAGTGCCGGATATTGTGACCTTGGGTAAACCTATGGGAAATGGTCACCCAGTAGCAGGGGTGGTTTCTAGTGCTAAGCTCATGGATGAATTTCGTTCGCGTGCTGAATATTTCAATACTTTTGGGGGTAATCCTGTTTCTGCAGCGGCAGCACTTGCTGTATTAGATGTTATTGAAAATGAAGATTTAATTGAAAACTCTCAACAAATTGGTTCTTACCTAAAAGAAGGGCTAGCGCAATTAAAAGCGAAACATAGTCTTATTGGTGATGTTCGACAAAGAGGGCTTTTTATTGTGGTTGATTTGGTCTTAGACGCCAAGAGTAAAGAACCGGCACCAGAAGCCGCACACGCTATTGTTGAGTCAATGAAGCGTCAAGGGGTATTGCTTAGTAAAACAGGTGTTGCTCGCAGTGCATTAAAAATGAGGCCGCCAATTGTGTTTAGTCAAGAGAATGCCTACCAAGCACTAAGCGCGTTAGACCACGCATTTACTGAATTAAGTCAAAAGGGTAAGTTATGAATAAAGCCAATAATAACCTTGAAGCCGCAAAAGTTATTTTATCGGACTGGGGTCTTGAAGGAAGTGAAATATCCCTTATTAAAGAAAGAGAAAATGCCGTTTTTAAAATCATAACCCCATGCAATAAATTTTATGCCTTGCGTATTCATCGTGCTAACTATCATACGGATAAAGAACTGTTATCTGAATTACATTGGATGGAAGCGGTACAAGAAGCTGGCATTAATGTACCGCAAGTGATTCCAACAATGGACAAACGTTATTTTTCTCATGTTGAAATTGCCGATAAAATACGACAAGTCGATTTATTTGAGTGGATTGATGGTGAGCAATTAGGGGCAATTGAAGAAGGTCTTGGCGAAGATCCTGCACACATTAATGACGTTTTTACAAAGATAGGTGAAACTGCAGGGAAGTTACATAATCAATCTAGCGGTTGGCAAAGGCCAAGTGACTTTGAACGTCAAGCTTGGGATGTTGACGGCTTATTAGGTGACTCACCTAATTGGGGATGTTTTTGGGAATTAAGTTTATTAACTGTAGCGCAAAAAGAACTATTAGTTAAAGTAAAAAACCAAGCTTGTCAGGAGTTAATTGATTTTGGCTACGATGCACAACGTTTTAGTATGATTCATGCTGACTTTTCGCCAGAAAATTTTTTGTATGATGGTGATAAAATACGATTGATCGATTTTGATGATGCGGGTATGGGCTGGCATTTATTTGAAATAGCTACAGCACTGTATTTCTTCCAGTCAGATCCTAATTATAGTATCGCTAAAGAGGCCTTAATAACCGGTTATCGAAATTATCGAGAACTTTCTGAGCAAGATCTTAAAAAACTTCCTCTCTTTATGGTATTAAGAGGAATGACGTATTTAGCTTGGTTACACACTCGCCAAACAGAGCCCGCTGCTCAAGCGCTGGCCCCCTGTTTAATTTTAGAATGCATGTTGACCATTAAACAGTTTATACAAAGTAATTAAACACCCTAAAACCTGTTATTTTCATAGGTTTTATGGATAAAGAAAATTAAAAACTCAGCCACAAGGTTGATGTTATCGACTATTTAAAAATGGCAACATAGATCCATTAACAATCAGATATAAGGGTAAAAAATGAGTAATAAAACAGAATGGCTTCAAGTGGGCGATTTGGCAGCAGGTTTTGCACCAGATTCTAATATTTTAGAATATGTTAATGATCTAGCAGGAAAAACACTAGATTGTTATATGGACAATGGCTGGCTTATTAGACATACATTTCATAGCGGTGATAGCTTAACGTGGGAAATAATTGCAGGTGAAGGTGTTGGTGAAAAGGTTACAGAATCTTACACCGCCACCTGTATTCGAGAGGGGATTTATTTCGTCGATTTTATTAAATCTCAAGAAAAGGGTACTAGTGTAAGCCTTGTTATTAATTTAAATACCAACGATGGTACTGCGAATATTAATAAGATGCCTTCGAGAGAAGAAACCATGCGTCCAGCATATCAACGTGTGATGGACGGTGATTTATTGACGCCAGTAGCCTCAACTTTTCTACAATTCACCATAGGTACTGAATTCACCGAAGGTCGAGGTCATCAAGTTACCGATGAATTGGTAGGTAAAAGAGTGCAGTATACCTATAGCCCTCATGAGTCTTATGAACATGTGTATTTGAATCCAAGTTATTATTCATGGCAGTGTTTAAGAGGCGTAGAAAAAGGCTTGGCAGATACTGATCTTTGTCATTATTATAAAATTGATGAACAATTATATTTCTTCGTCTGGCGTGAAAAAATTATACCTACAGCAGGTGTTATTATGATTGATCTTAAGCGCTTAAAAACTACAGGAAAAATTGTAGGTTATGATGGTACTGATTTTAATAAGCTAAATAACTTCCCTGTTGGTGCCTATGCGAAAGTTTTAAATGAAACTAAACACGTATTTGAAAGTTAAAAATACGGCTAGATTAGCGCTAGTATGGAGTAAACGTCACTAGCTCAGGCCTATAATGAATAGTATTTCTATATAAGCTTGAGCTAAATTATTTTCTGCCATCGCCCCCCTTTATTTGTTTATATTACCGCCACACTTGATATTGATTAACATGTTAAGTATAGTTGGTTCGTTATTAAAATATTAAAATATTAAAATATTAAAATATTAAACTAATTATACAGTTAATATAGATTAGACATTATTTAACCTGAACTCGGTTTAAGACATAGTTAACATATTGAAATTAAGCCCTTATTGGGGATTTTACCTAGGTAAAACTCTTCAGTGGTTAAAGGCCGATGCTGCCAACCACGTACTTAATGCTATGGGCAAGTACCACATTGTGCTATGCACTCAATACCATGCACTCAATACAATGGTGACATTTGATATCCCCTCCAATTAAAACACCTAAGTTAGTATTATTGGCCATGGCCTTTCTTGGTCCTATTGCGTTAAATATTTACGCGCCAATAATGCCAACATTAAAGGTTGCGCTATCTTCCTCTGCTGATGCCGTTCAATTAGGCATGACGCTATTCTTGATTTTTTTTGCGCTCGGTCAACTATCTTGTGGTTTATTTGTGGAGTTATTTGGACAAAAAAAAGTATTGTTATGGGGCGTGGCCATTTATATTTTAGGCTCTATTCTTGGTATTATAGCCAATGATATATACTGGTTAATACTTGCGAGGGTATTGCAAGCGACGGGTGGTGGGTTTAGCCTATTATTAACACGAAGTATTATATTGGAGCAAAATAGCCCTAATAAAGCTGCGGCTAAATTAAGTTATATTGCGCTCGGTATTGCTTCTTTACAAGCCACTGTTCCTACACTCTCTGGTTATTTGAACGTACATTTTTCTTGGCATTTAGTTTTTTATATTTCTTTGGTAATGGCTTTGGTGGCGTGGTGGGCTATATATCGTTATCTACCTGTTATAACGTTACCTCAGTCTGATTCAGCTAAGCCATTATCAATAAAAGAAATCATTAAAACTTATCTTAACGTTTTAGTGTTTCCTCGCTTCTTTTATTTGGCGCTCGCTAATGCATTAATTTCTGCGGGATTTTTTGCCTTTGTGCTTAATGTGCCTTTTATTGTTGCTGAGAGTCTCGCTGGAAACTCATTAGATTATGGTAAATGGTATCTAGTTGTTGCTTTAGGTTTTTGGTTAGGCAGCTTTATTGCTAGCCAAATATCAGAACGCATTGGGGCTAATGCTATGTTGAAACTAGGATGGTGTATAGCTACGTTAGCTGCTTTTTTTATGACTGCTTTTATTATTGTTTATGGGATTAGTTATTGGTCGTTATTTATTCCTATGACACTGTTTACCTTTGGTCGGGGGATTTCACTGCCTAATGCGCAAGCGTCGGCAGTTACCGTCACCTCTTCTAAGCGTTCTACCGCAATGGGGGTTTTTAGTTTTTGCCAGCTAATAATAGGCGCTGCATTGGCTCAATTTAGTGTTATGCTGGTTAAACAAAATGTGCTCTTCTTACCGATAGTCATTTCCTTACTTGCGGTGCTTGCGCTGCTTGCCTATTTTAAGGCGATAAAAATCAATATTGGTTGAGCCCCTAGATGTTTATTCTTCAAAAGGCTAGGGAATTTAAAATCAATATGATCAAAGAGGCAGATAATGCTTGTATTGAAAGCTATAAAACAACAGTGATTAGACAAAACTTAATGGTATTGGTACTAAACAGATAAGCCGATAGCAGCCATTGCTGAGTATCTTCAAGTGGAGCGGGTATATACCCATGTTATCTCAATATGCAGAAACTCGCATTTTGAAGTATATGGGTATATAAGCAAGCCGATAGTAGTATGTTTATTTATCCATCCATTAGGTTGGTCAATACTTAATAATGTTTACTTGCCTAATGGAATAATTAACAAGGGTCTTGTGGTATTTAGCATTACTTTATTGGCGGTAGAGCCAGAAAAAAACTGCCCCATAGCAGAGTGAGTTCGAGTACCCATCACAATGACATCCGCATCTATTTCATCGGCGACTTTAATAATAGTTTCCCATGAAACACCTTCTTCAATACGTGATTCTACTTTACTGGTATCAAGGGCGTCATGAAATTCAATTTCTTGCTCGAAAAATCGACTAATACGCTGTTCAATTTTAGTTTTTAAATTAACCAAACTTTTTTGATAGAGCCCTTCAACATCTTGGGTATCAACGATGTTTTTAATAAGGTTTTGCGCTGAACTTGATAATGGCTCTATTACGTGTAAGTAAGTTATTTCAGATTCATACTTGCCACATAAGCTCATCGCGGCACGAAAAGCAGGTCTTGAGCCTTTTTCTATATCTGAGGCATAAAGAATTTTGTTGATTTTTGTTTTAGCTTGAGTGTTAGCTGTCATGGCTTGTCCTGTCGAATAAGTAGTATTTTGTGTTTAGCATAAGTAATAAATGAGGTGAAATAAAAAGGTGACAATCATAAGGAATTGCCACCTTGGATTTTATTATCGATAGAGCCAAATAGGTAAGGCTAAAGCGATAGGAGCAACTAAAGTGATTAATAATAAACGTAATATGTCGGCACACCAAAATGGCGTTACGCCTTTAAATATAGTGCTTGCTTTTACATCTTTTAGCACCGCACTTAAGACAAATACATTCATACCAACGGGGGGCGTTATTAAACTAATTTCAGTCACTATCACCACCACAATACCAAACCAGACCAAATCAAAACCCATGCTTTGCACTAGCGGGTAGAAAATAGGAACGGTTAACAGCATCATAGATAAGCTTTCAAATACCATCCCTAATACTATATATATTGCCAAAATAGCAAATATTACTATCATAGGAGAAACATCAAGGCCACTCACTAAGGTGAATAAATCACCAGGAAGACCCGCACGGTTAATGAAATCTGAAAAAATCAAGGCGCCAATCAGTACCGTAAACAACATGGTAGTCGTTCTAGCGGTATCGGCAAGCGTTTCAAAAAGCGATCTTATGGTGAGTGACTTTCTAGCGAGTGCGATAATAAATGCACCACCAGCGCCAACGCCTGCCGCTTCTGTCGGGGTAAACACACCTAAATAAATACCGCCCATTACCACGGTAAATAACGTGAGTACGCCCCAAACACCTTTTAGTGCCTCGATACGCTCTGGCCATGACATTTTTTCGCCACAAGGTCCTGTTGAAGGGTCGCGCCAGACGGTATATTTCACCGCGCCAAGGTACATTAAAATACCAATAAAGCCAGGAATAAAACCAGCAGCGAATAATTCGCGAATACTGGTTTCGGTCATTAAGCCGTATAGTACTAAAATAACACTGGGTGGTATTAAAATACCTAAGGTGCCACCAGCGGCAATAGAAGCGGTTGCTAACGAGTCTGCATACCCATATTTACGCATCGGCGGCATGGCCACTTTCGCCATGGTCGCCGACGTGGCTAAACTTGAACCACAAATGGCAGAAAAACCACCACAAGCAACCACGGTTGCCATCGATAGGCCACCTTTTTTATGCCCTAAAAAGGCATAAGAAGCATGGTAAAGCTCTCTTGATAGGCCGGACTTAGTGACTAAATTACCCATTAAAATAAATAAAGGAATAACCGATAAACTATATTCTTGTGCGGTATCTATTATTCGTTTTGAGGCCATAGACAGACTCGGTGTCCAGCGAAAATCCATAAAATTATCTAAGGATAATCCTTGCAGTACCGCAAAACCGCCAAAACCAACGATGCCCATAGAAAAAGCAATAGGAATGCGTACTATAATAATAAGTATCAGTAAAATAGCAAAACCTATAAGTGCAACTGACATATTATTTCGCCTCCTTCAATTTAGGTAAAGTATCTGATAAATCAGCAGGGGGGGGCGTAGTGCGTGGGAACAGTAAAATATAAAGACCATAGGTGATAACTGAACCGGCAGTAATCCAACTCATAATCGCGATGTATTGCACTATGTGTCCCATAGGAATAGCAAGGTATTCACTTTCTTCGCCCCGTCGTAATGAACGTTCAGCCATAAAAAACATGCGATGAGCGACATAATAAAGTGAGCTCGACATAACAAAAATCGAGAATACTGCCAAGACCTTGATAACTTTTTTACCGATGAATCTATCTAAAATATCAACAACAACATGACCACCGCGCCAAGTGATGATTGGCATTTCGGCAAAGACGATAATAGCGATACATATTTCCGTTAACTCTGAAGCCGCATCCAATGAATTATCAAATAAATAGCGTCCTAAAACATCGGTACAGGTTAATAGCATTAATAATAATAAGGTTAGCGCCGCAATAACTTCTAGAAAAAAGGCTAGCCATTTGACTGGCCCTTGTTCTTCGTAGTGCGTTGACAACCAAGCACTAAATGACATAGTTTAGCTCCTTATTTACCATAATTTTGAGCTATGGTGCGTAATTCTTTCAATGCAGCTTTAGCCTCTACGCCTCTACCTTTTACGCTTTTTATCCAATCTTCATCTAAGCCTTTACTGTATTGCTTAAATTCTTCACCTAATTCTTTACTATCATTAACGTTAACGCCTTTACTTTTAGCGAAGGTTAAGCCGATAGCGTCGGCTTTATCCCAAGTTCTACCTGCCATGGCAGAAAGTTTTTCACCGGAAACACTCATGATCGCATCACGGTCTTTTTTAGGTAGATTGGCTAAGAAATCTGGGTTAATGAAAATTGAAAAGCTACCTAAATACATGCCACCAGGTACCGCTAGTACGTTAGGGGCAACTTCATATAAACGTAATGATTTTTGTTCACCCATTGGCATAAATACACCATCAATTACGCCTTGTTGTAACATTTCATATACTTTTGAGCCAGGCGCTGCGATAGGAGTAATCGCTAAACGTTTACCTAAGTCACTTTGAATACCACCACCGATGCGTATTTTTTTACCTTTTAAATCAGCTAAACTAGTAATTGGTTTGATGGTATGAACATAACCAGGACCATGAGTAAATATGGCAGCTAAAGTTAACCCTTCAAATTCTTTGGCTTCTTTAAAGTATTTTTCTTGTACACGCCATAGCGCAACAGAAGCCGCTTCAGCATTAACGCCAAGACCCGGTTGTTCGGCAATTTGTGGTAATTTAAAACGACCAGGCACATAACCGTGATAACTAAAGCTAGCATCAACAACACCATCTTCTACTAGGTCAAACATACTTTTTGGGTGGCCCATGCCGTATTCTAGTTTGATTTTCACTCGACCTTCGGTCGCTTCTTCAATCCACTTGCCCCAAGTAGGCCACATTTCTGCATTCATGGCATGTCCTGGTGGCAACCAAGTGGCGACACTTAAAACCGTTTCAGCAACAGCAGATGCTGATAGTGCGACACAAAAACCTAATGCGGCAGTGACTTTCATTAAAGGTGCTTTATTCATAGTGTGTTCTCCTAAACTAATGTTTCTTTGTGTTTTTATATAATTATTATCTGGTTTTCTTGTTATATTAATTGGTGCTTTTATTCTAGTCTGCCTCCTGATATTTAAGTCAATAAAGGGGGTAAGTGCCTTCTTTTTTTTCTGTACCTGTTCGTTGTTTGTCATCCATAAGTAGCAGGTGAACTGTAGTTGTTATCACGAATCACTCGCAGTACACCATCTTCATCTTTAGATGGAATAAAAATTGGGATAGAGCCAAATATATCTTCACGAGTAATGCATATATTATTAGTAATATCACCAAATATGGTAGTAATAATAAAACGTCCGTTTTCAATTCATCAGGTAAGTCGGTTGGCTGTCATCACCGATAATTACTTTTGTCTCTTCTTTAATATCTACTTTGATATAACTAGTCACTTTTTGCCAGTGTTGTTTGGAGATTAAGGCACCAACTTTAGTACTAGTACTAAGAGGGGTTCTCGCTAATATCTTCTTAGTTCTTGCTGCGAAATCAGCAGTGAACTTTTTATAGATTCTTTTTGAACAAAAATCCTTGAGTCGGTAGTACAACGTTCACCATTGATGAAGGAAACACCGAAAAATTTAGCGTCTAATGGGCGCTCAGTATCAAATTTTTTATGCGGTGTAGTTAAGTTGGCTCAATGGATTGACTGCTATTTAACATGTTAATTAATATTGGCTTTTTATTAGTATATTGTCAACTACTTAATATGCTAATTAATTTTTAAAGAGAAGGATATGGCTTATTTTTTCATAATGTTAACGGCGAGGTAGTGCCTTGATAAAGAAAAAATGGAAGCTAATAAGCTAGAGGAAGTTACTGCTCGAGGTAAGGTGCAAGCTCTCGCCTACTTAATTAAACTCGGTAATTAAAGGTGAATTAATTTTAAGTTTAATTGATATGTTAAGTATTATTGGGAGGGAATAATATCTATCATTTTATTGAAACGATAGGAAATTCTTGTGTTTAAAATTAAGGCTCTACATTAGCCATTAGTGTAAGTAATTCTTTGAACTCTTGCATTTTTTTTTCACCAAATCGTTCTGTCATTTTACTGTAGCGTTCTTCGAAACGCGGGCTGACCTCATCGAAAAATTTTTGGGCATGATCAGTTAAACTGAGTAAAACTCGACGTTGATCGTCACTAGATTTTTGACGTTGAATAAAATTTTGTTGTTCTAAACGTTTGATGATGCCAGTTAAGCTAGGGCTGAGAATACAACAACATTCAGCTAATTTTTTCGATTCTAAAGGGCCAAATTCATTTAAGGCTCGGATAATACGCCATTGTTGCTCGGTTAATGATATCTCTTTCAAAATAGGGCGGAAATAGTTTAGGGCAGCTTCACGGGCTTTCAATAGTTTTAATGGCAGAGAATCGTCAAATTTACGCATTACTGAGCATATTCCTTTAGTGGTAAAATGTTAACAACATAAAAATAATATTTCGGCAAGTATACTACATTTTGCTAGATATTTAATATATTAAACATCCACCAAGTTTTAATTAATGTCATTAGATAGCAAATATTAAGTTAATACGAATACTGTAGGCGTTAGCGTATTTATTCATGTTATTATTGGCGTTACGCACTTTTCGATTTTTTTAATTGCTTTAAAATTTCTTTTTTTTGCGATTGATTTGCATGAATAAGTATGAAAATTAAAGTTTGATTATCTTAGCGTTTACTATTTTTTTATTTTAATTCTATGTTTTTTATATTTATCTGTTTCTTTTTAATGCTATTTAACCTGAGCTTTATTTAAAATATAAATATATTGATTAAATTATTTTGATATCTATAGCTTGATAATTTTGCTTAATTCAAGACAAATTTGGGCGTCAATAGGGAGCTATTGCAAACGAATTTAACGGAGAAGTTAGTAAAATAGCTGCTAGATAAACATTTATTAAGCAGAGTTTAGGTTAAGTAATTTTTCAATCACACCATTGATTACCATTTACTTTAAACAGAGTAAATAAAAAGTTTTGTATGAGTTTATTCAGCGATACGTATTATAAATTTACAGCCACCGAGTGTCGAATACGTCACCTGACAATGTCCTTGGTGTAAATCAACAATACGTTTTACAATAGCTAACCCCAAACCAAAACCGCCATCTTTTTTATTACGACTTTTATTTATGCGGGTAAAGGGTTTAAATATTTTCTCTTGATCTTTTGTTGGTATGCCACAGCCATCATCACTTACGGTAATCACTAATTGTTTATCTTCAATTTTGGCATATATAACAACTTGCTTTTTAGCATAACGTACCGCATTTGTTATTAAGTTTTGACAGGCACGTTCAATTAAAGAGCCGTGACAATGAAAAAATAAATTTTCATCCACCACTAATGTTAACGTTTTATCGGTGGCGCGTTGCTGTTTATCAACATGATGAAATAATAATTCACTCATATTAACGTTAGATTTATGTAAACTTTGACTAATGCTTTCAATGCGAGCATAACCTAACATTTCGTCGATGAGAGTTTCCATTTCTTTTACATCTTTATTAATTTCAGCGAGTTCAGCGGGGTTGACATCTTTCATCAGAGCCAATGAAAATCGCAATCTTGATAATGGGGTTCTTAATTCATGAGAGACGGCATTAACTAGCTGCTGTTGTTCGGCAATTAAATGGGTGATCCGGCTCGCCATATCAACAAATGTTTGTACTACAATGGCGGTAGGTGAGCCCGTATTTACTTTGTGTGTAACTACTAAATCCCCTAAGGTGATTTTTTCAGCCATATTTTTTAACTGTAATAAATCTGCCCATATCGGTCGTGTCCATAACGCTAAAAATGCCGCTAACAGTAAGTAAGAGATTATTAAAATTAAATATTTTATATAAGGTTGTTCATTGGCTGGCGTACTTAATGGCCCTAACTGATATATTTTCTGATCTTGCTCCGATTTAATATAGATGAGCCATTGCTCTTGCTCATTATAAGTAATAATAGGCATGCCTTGTTGCAATAAAGCTTGTTGCTCTGCTAACCAGACCATATCATTTTCAGAAAAAAAGCTTAGCGCAATATCTGTTTCCTTTTCAAATAGTTTTCTTTTATTCTCATCGGCTTGTATCAATACAGGCAGAGATTTAGCTAAAGCCAAGGTATGGGTAAGTTCAGCTGGAATGAATTGTGTCGGTATTGAGGTTTTATTAGGCGCAATGTTTGAGGTATTTACATGTTGGCTCAAGTATACCCACAGCGTTTCTGAAATCCAATTTATGGTTAATAAACCAATCACCACAGCAAGGTATAAACTAACAAATAAACGAAACATTAGTGCTGATTAACCCCAAGCAGTCTTACTAAACAAATACCCTTTACCCCATACGGTAATTATTTTATAAGGCAATTTTGTGTTATCGCCCAATTTTTTTCTTAAACGAGAAATACGTACATCAACACTACGATCTAAGCCGTCGTATTCTCGGCCAATCATTTGTTGATGAATATAATCTCGACTTTGTGGCTCACCAGCATTTGTAGCCAACAACCATAGTAATTCATATTCATGACTGGTAAGTTCAATATGTTTATCGCCCATAAAGACCTGCCTTGAAGCTTTATCTATGCGTAAATCGCCAATAACTATTTCACTAATATCTTGTTGTTTATTATAACTTACCCTACGAAGTAGCATTTGAATACGAGCTAAGAGAACATGAGGTTCAACGGGTTTAATAATATAATCGTCGGCGCCAATCTCTAACCCTAAGACATGATCAAAATCACTGTCTTTTGCCGTTAGAAAGATAATAGGCTTGGTAAATTGGTGACGTATTTTTCGACAAATGCTAAAACCATCCATTTTCGGTAACATAATATCTAAAATAACTAAGTCGGGTTGTTTGCTAAGGATGAAATCTGCCGCTTTCTCACCACTATTAAGAACGGTGACACAAAAATTATTTTGCTGAAGAAATTGTTGAATTAATGTTGATAACCGTAAATCGTCTTCAACCAGTAATATATGCAGCATTAAAACAAACTCCAATCGGCACGTAGTCGGCGGCGATATTTTTTAGAGGTACTTGCGGCAATAGCAACCTGTTGTTGGGTATAAATTTCATTATTATCTCCTTTTAGAGAAAATATCATACTCTCGCTCAAGCTAACCATAATTTTCTTGGTAACCTTACTTTTAGCCGACCAACAATGTATTTTTTCAACATTTTGATATAAACAAGCATTAATAGGGCTTGCTGATTGCCAGCTAACTTTAATGGTTAAATGGCAAACATCGCCAATTGTTTTAACAAAACAAGCGAGTGGAGTTAATGATAGCTCAACGTCATTACTAGGAGTATTGCTACTTAAAGACTTTGGTATAACAAAAACACTTAATAGTAGTAAAACCAACGAAAATATTTTAATAGTCATAAACTACGCCTAAAAAAATTGTTTCTATTGTTTTATCTTTAACCAAAGGGCTGTTGCTTATAGCCGGTGCTAAAAACTCTATTCGTGCGGTAAATGTTAGTCGCCAATCATTATTCAGCCTGTAATTCGAGTGGATTTTAATAAAAGGATTAACAGCTGATTTTCCCTGATAATAATACTTAGGTTTATTGGTATCTTTTTCTCCAATACCATAATAATGATCTACTTGTTGTTTACTTAACCAATTTACCCCAGTAGTTATTTTCCATTGCGTATTGGCCATACCAAAACCAGTAAAACGGTGGCTAAACTCTAATCTTCCATTAAAACCGTTATAAGCGTTATTTACGTCATGTAACACTTTTATTTTTAGGTGGTTATTGGCTGATATAAACCAATTAGCTTGTATACCAGCATCTAACGCCCATTTTCGATTAGCAACCTCACTAACGTCTATTGCTGGGTCTTGCTTCATTGCTTCGTCAAAACCCGGTGAACTTTCGTTGAGCACGCCGGTGTTTACTGGCACAAATACATTGCTAGGGTGCCAACGGTTAAAAAAACCATTTTCACGGTTAATTAAACTAACGGCACTTAATGAAAACTCGTTTGTTTCGTAAACGCTATAACCGAGTGCGTTATTTTCAAAAAATATTTTTTCTCCGTAATAACTTATTTTCGGAATAAGTACTAAGGGAATATTACTGCCACCATGCATAGGGTTAGTTAACACCCCAGCACCAATGGCTAATGAAAACTCCCATTCATCAACTGGCGCGCACTGTTCGTTAGTAGCTATACATTGGGCAAATGTAAGCTGACTAAAAAAAACAAATAGCAGTGGTAAGTATTTCAAAGGTAAATTCTTTAATGATTTTTCCATAATTTAACACTGAATGAACTAGATATCACTTACGATTACATCAAATTACATTTGATAGCATTTAACAACAGATTTTTATCTTGAGAGGTTTATTGTTATAAATAAATACAAAACACATGGAGAATAACAATGTTTTATAAAAAACGGTTAACGGTAGTGCTATTAAGTGGTTCGCTCTTATCAATAGTTGGCTGTGGCGGTAGTGATAGTCCTGTGGTTAAGTCCACCAATGAACTGCCACAATTAAATGAATTATCAGTGGCTATAACACCCTTGTCGGCCAACACAGAAATCTCTTTTGCTCAACATGTAAAAAATGGTATATATTTACGTAATAGCCAGAGTAAACAAGTCACTACAGACCCAGGTATAGCAGAAGGGACTAGTTCTAACACCATTTCTAACACCATTGAATCGACATCGGCCGATAATAGTGAGTCGGCAAGCATTAAGAGTGATTTTTCAGCTACTATTACGCAAGAGCAAGGTGTAGATGAAGCCGATCGAATAAAGTATGACGGAAAATATTTATTTATTGCTAATAATAACTATTATTCTTATCAAACAGCTAGCGTTATCCCTGAAGAAGGCACTGAAAAATCACCAGAAGAAGTATCGATAGCATTGCCAATTAAAAGCACTGTTAGAATTATGGAAAGAACGACAGATGGCGAAATTAGTCAGCTGAGCGAGATTGATATTGACGCTGACACTAGCCATATCAATGGTTTATATTTTAATAACGACACCTTAACGGTAATTTCGTCTGTTGAGCAATATTACGATATAGCTACAAGCCAGTTAGTGGGGGAAGCTATTGCTTATACAAAGCCTACATTTAATATTACTTTTGTTGATGTTAGTGAGCCTGAAAATACTGAGATAATCAATACCTTCAATTTTGATGGCAATATTGTTAATAGCCGTCGGGTAGGTGATGTTTTATATATTGTCAGTCGTTATCAACCCTATATAGAGCAACTACCTTATGCGATCACAGATGAAGAAAAAATCGCCAACTATGCACTCATTAATAATACCGACATTGAAAATTTATTACCTAAGTATCATGAAAAAAATGGTGTTGAGCACAATTTAGTCAATGAGCAGCAGTGCTTATTACCTGAGAATGCGACCGATAAAGATGGTTATGACACCATCATGACGTTAACTGCCATTAATATTCAGGATCCACAACAACTAAATTCTGTGTGTATAAATACTTTGACTGACGGTTTATATGCCACAGAAAAATCAATTTACGTGTATGGCACCCATTACGATAATAGTGTTAATACCCTTGAAAGTAGTAATGAAACCTCAATTATTCATAAGTTTTCTATTGACGATATGGCTATTAGTTATGTAAATTCTGCCAGCTTAGCCGGTCGTTTTAATTGGACTTTGTCAAACTTACGATTTAGTGAAGACGGTGATTACCTACGTGTGGTAACTACCACGGGTAATAGTCGTATAGGCTTTGAGCACAAACTTAACGTATTACTTGATGCTGACAATGAATTGACACTTGTTAGCCAATTGCCTAATGACATTAATACTACTGCTATTGGTAAGGTGAGTGATGATGGTCTGGTATATGAAGACATTAAAGCGGTACGATTTTTTAAAGACAATGCTTATATCGTTACCTTTTTAACCACAGATCCCTTGTATGTTATTGATTTAAGTGACAACAATAATCCTAAAATAACCGGCGCATTAGAAATTCCTGGCTATTCAGCTTATTTGCATCCTATTTCTGACAATTTACTACTGGGTATTGGCCAAAGTGTTGATGAAGGCCGTATTACCTTAATTGAACCTGCCATCGCTATTGACGAAGAAAATATCAATACCAGCACAATAGCTCCTGTTATTGAAGGGGCAAAAGTATCTCTATTTGACATTAGCGACGTTAATGCACCACGAGAAATACAATCAATTGTTTATGAAAATGGTTATACCCCTGTTGAATATGACTATAAAGCCTTAAGTCATGTAATTACTGCAGAGGGAAATCATAGATTTGCCCTACCGATTGAACGCTGGAAAACTACCTCAATCAGTGAGGGTGGCAACACCTATATGATATGGCAACCTGAAAACTTTCTGTCGTTATTGGAAGTTACTACTGGCAGTGCTAGCGCAGAATTAATCCACATAGGTGACATTATTGCTAATGATGAAAATTCAGGCTCTGGGAATTACTCAAGTTGGGATGATCGGTCGATTATTCATAATAACGATGTTTATTATATTCATGGTAACCAAGTCTGGAGAAGTTACTGGCTTACCCCTGAGCAAGTGACGGGTCCTTTTTAATTTTACTTGAGTTTACTCCTCGTCGCTTGCGGCGGGGTAGGTATATACCCGTTCTCAAGCCAAATTGAGGGGCATCATCATTTACCACTTGAATTAGTCATTTTTGATAGCACAACTCGGATCAGTAAAAACAATGAAAAAAGTAAAGTTATCTAAATCGTTAATGTCGATTTTATCAACAACATCTTGTTATCTAACAAAAATGGAAATATTGTTAATTTTTGTATTATTCATAACCTCTTGTTATGCAGTTAAAATGGAAATGCTAATAGCGGATAATAAACCTTTAAACTCACCGTTGTTATGGACTAAAAACGTTGTTAAAGAACGTGATAGCGATAATATTAAACAATCTATTGCACTAGTTGAAGTTGCAGATCAAAACTATAAAAATGATACCAATACTGCTGAAATTAAGCTGGTATATTTTATGCCAATAGCTCAAATGAATGAAAGTAAGCTAATTGGACAGGGTAATCATCAACAATTATTAGCGTTATAAATAAAATAGGGTAAAATATGGCATTAACAGTAATTTATAGCAATATTACCAACTAGGTGAATATTTCTACTTGAAAAATTGCTCACCTAATTAATAAACAGGTTTAACTTTTTAATGACCGTAGCAGAAAAATCCAATGAACAAAGTGCAGTGTTAGCGACCAAGCAATGGCTAGATGAAATTGTTATAGGCCTAAATATTTGCCCATTTGCGAAAAAAGAATTTGTAAATAACACCATTCATTATCATTTATCCAAAACTGAGCAAGTAAAACCAGCCCTGCATGAACTTATTGAGCAATGCCGGTATTTGCAAAGTCATGATGAACTTGAAACCACGCTTATTATTTATGGCAATGGTTTTCGTGGTTTTGATCGTTATTTAGATTTAGTTGATTATGCCAATGATTTACTCGTTGATTCTGGCTTTGAAGGGATATTTCAACTGGCTAGTATGCACCCTGAGTATTGTTTTGACGGTGAAGATTATGATGACGTGAGTAATTTCACTAATCGCTCCCCTTATCCTATTCTTCATATTATTCGTGAGGCGAGTATGTCAAGAGTATTGTCAGTCTATAACGAACCTGAAAAAATACCAGAAAATAACATTAAGCTGACACACAAAAAAGGCGCTAATTTTTTCCAACAAGTATTAACACGTATTCATCAAAAACATAGTAATAGTTAACGAGTAGATATGACTTATATAGAGCAGTTTTTTCTTATTGCCGCCGTACATCTTTTAGCAGTGGCAAGCCCAGGGCCAGATTTTGCGATTATTTTAAAGCAAAGTATTCGTTATGATAGACGTACCGCCATTTTTACTAGTTTTGGTATTGCTGCGGGTATTTTACTGCATGTCACTTATTCATTAGTTGGTATTGGTTTGTTAATTGCCAGTGATGAACGATTATATACCGCATTGAAATACCTCGCGGCAAGTTACTTTTGTTATATTGCTTGGCATGGTTTAAGAGCTAAAAAACCAGAAACTATCAATGATGAGTTTCAAGAGTCGAGTGGCTTAACAGCGGAAGTTCCATCAGCGAAAAAAGCATTTTTTACCGGCTTTTTAATAAACGGCCTTAATGTCAAAGCAACACTATTTTTTGTCAGCTTGTTTTCAGTGATCATTATTCCTGAAACCCCTTTTGCTATTAAACTTAGCTATGGTCTTTATATGACGATGGCAACCGCTGCTTGGTTTGTTTTATTATCTTACTTATTAACGCAGACTAGAGTGCGTAGTTTTTTACAAATAAAAGGCTATTTACTTGACCGTGTTATGGGGGCGGTTTTATTGTTTTTAGCAATACAGTTAGTGCTCAGCGACTTTTAATTAGCTTTTTTATCGTGAATACTGGCGTCATTAACTATTCTATTTAATATCAGGTATAATGGCTTAATTATTTTATTTCGTATTTATAAAAGGGTATTGGTTTGCCAGAAAAAATTACTATTGTACAAATTGGTGGCAGTATTGAACGTGCCTTGAAAGGCGACTATCAAATTGATGTTAAAGCAATTTTAACTGAATCTTGGCAACAAACACTCAAGTCTCGATTGGCAATTAATCTAGGTTTACTTTTTTCTTTACTCCTGGGAATGGTAGTTTCCTTTGTCGCGAGCAGTTACCTTGGCGGCATTGAAACAGTATTAGCAGATCCGCAAGCGGGAATGTTATTAAATGTTGTCGTTACCGTGGCTATTTGGCCCTTTATGGCTGGTGTAGAAATGATGGGGGTTCAGCACGCTGTTGGTATGAAAACGCATGCGAAAATGACTTTTGCGTTTCTTACTCGAGCGAGTTGGGTAGTATTGTGCGCACTATTTACCTCGGTGCTTATCAGTTTAGGTTTTCAGTTATTTATTTTACCCGGAATTTTTCTAGCGGTAACCTTATCACTAACGGTACCCTTGGTTATTGAAAAAAAGATGATGCCAATGAAGGCGATTGTTTTATCAATTCAAGCGTTACGTTTTAAATTTTTTCCGCTATTATTATTATATACACTTTTACTTTCATCACTTATTGTCTTGTTATTGCCGTTTATTTTATTACTTGAATCAAGTGTTGCCCCGCTTGGTATTGTGATTTTCTTGATTGGAATATCGTTCCTTGCGCCATTATTTTACAATGTTAAAGGTATTATATATCGTGAAATTTTCGGTATAAGTATCGCAACGAGTGATGATAGCAACATAGATCATAATTCGGGTGAGCCAAAGTCGAAAAAAATCGATTCTGGTTCCAATGATACCTTTTCAGCATAGCAAGTTATAACATAACTAAAGTATGGACTATTTATGAAAAGTGCCACATTAATTAAAATTGAGTTGTTACTTTTATTGATTCTTTTTTTAGTCGCTCCTTTTACTTTTTTTAAACCAAAAGTTACTGAGCAAACAGTAGAAGAGTCAACAATAAAAATAGCAGAGAAAAAACCGCAGCAAGTTATCGTAAAAAAAGTATTAGAAAAGCCATTACATCAGGTGATTTTACCTGATTTTGCTGCGATTAGAGATGTTAAAAGCAAAAAGAAAAAATTCTTTGATTTTATGCGTCCCGCTGTCGTTAGACAAAATAATGAGCTACTTGCTACCAGAATCAAACTAAACCTTTGGCTTGAGCATATATCACTAGAACTACCTTTATCGATACAGGAACAGCAAGAGTTAACTGCATTAGTTAAACGTTATCGAGTTAATAAAGATGCTTCACCATTATCTCAAGTCAATGAGTTATTAGTTCGTGTTGATGTGGTTCCTATGCCACTGGTATTAGTACAAGCGGCAAATGAGTCAGCATGGGGAACATCGCGATTTTCTCGAATAGGGTTAAACTTCTTTGGTATTTGGTGTTACCGCCAAGGTTGCGGCATGGTTCCCAGTGGTAGAAATGTTGGTGCTAAACATGAAGTGGCGGCTTTTAAAAGCTTAGATGCAGCAGTAGCGCGTTATTTTCATAACCTCAATTCTAATAATGCTTATCGGGTTTTTAGAACTATTCGCTTTGAATTAAGAGCACAAGATCAACCACTAAACCCTGAAGTTTTAGCCACGGGTTTACTGCCTTATTCTGAGCGTGGTGCTGATTATGTTATCGATATCACTAAAATGCTGAGACAAAACCAGCAATATTTAATTGAAGATAACACCAAAGCTGATGTTGCGGTTAGCGACTAGCGTTGTTTCATTATACCAAGTTGTTGTTGTGCATGGCAGCTGTTGACATGCACAATACTTTGAATTGCTATAACGCACTAAATATGTCTTACCTCGATACGTGTCGCATCAACATACAAAGATTCATCAATATTTGTTGATGATACCGTTTCGGATGAAAACTCATAAGCGTCTTTTTCTTCAGTCCTATCAATGGGCAAATTATTGAAATCAAATAATTGTGTATCAGCAAGTTGACTTGGACTGACATTTTTTAATGATTTAAAAATATTTTCTATTCTATTAGGCGATATAGTATCCCAGTCCGATAGCATGGCTTTAATATTTTGTCGTTGTAAGTTTTCTTGGGAACCACACAAGTTACATGGGATTATTGGGTAGCCTCTTAATTCTGCAAATTGTATTAAATCTTTCTCTCTACAATAGGCAAGAGGGCGGATTATGGTATTTCGACCATCATCAGATCTTAATTTAGGTGGCATGGACTTTAATCGAGCACCGTGAAACATATTTAGAAATAATGTTTCGACAATATCATCCATATGGTGGCCTAAAGCAATTTTTGTTGCACCAATCTTTTCAGCGAATGAATATAAAGTACCTCTGCGTAATCTTGAGCATAAACTACAAGTTGTTTTTCCTTCAGGTATCTTTTCTTTAACAATAGAGTAAGTATCCTTGTCGACCACGTAATAAGGGATATTTAAAGATTCAAAATACTCTGGAAGGATATGCTCTGGAAATCCAGGCTGCTTTTGATCAAGATTAACCGCAATTATTTTGAAGTTTATTGGTGCGGCTTTTTGTAATGTTAATAAAATATCTAGCATGGCAAACGAATCTTTACCGCCACTTATCGCTGCCATTACCACATCAGATTCTTCAATCATGGTGTAATCTGCTATCGCTTTTCCTACCTTTCCTCTGAGTTTCCTCTCAAGTTTGTATGCACCAGGAGTTACTTTTTTAGTAGTAGATAGAGTCATTTTGAAAATAAAGGCCTTATATTTAGGTGAAATTGATATTAATTTTTGCCGTATTATAAAATTGAAAGGGAAGGAATGCGAATCAATTATTTATAATGTTTTACTTACATATTTATCGACCAGTTAAAGAAATAGTGCTTATAAAGGTCATTACTGATAATAACGCCGTAAAACTCCTATAAACGCCTGTGCTGTTTTAGATAATGGATACCTACGACGAGTAATAATACCCACACGACGATTAATTACAGGTGATGACAGTTCTCTGAATTCAAGGTTTAACGCTTGTAATTGTTTTTTGTACAGCGACGGTATAACACTAACACCGAGTTCTGTAGCGATCATTTGGACCACTGTCGCTAATTGATTCGTTTCAAAAGTGACATTTAAAAATATATTTTTTTCGGCAAGTATATTGTCCATTAGCAGCCTAATACTTGAAGGACGTTGTAAGGTTATGAAGGGGAATTCAACTAGGTGCTGCCAGCCAACGTGCTTAACTGCCATCAATGGATGGCTTTTAGGAAAAGCCGCAACGAACCTATCTGAGAATAGTGTTTCAAAATTGAGATCGTCTGAGGCACCAGGATCAAAACTGATGGCAAATTCAGCTTTACCTATTTGTACCATTTCAACGGCATCTTCAGCAATAACATCATGAATTTTAACTTTGATGGCAGGGTGCTGTTTATTAAAAGATAAAAGATGTTGTGGTAGATGTGTGCTAGCAAATGATGGCATAACAGCGAGTGATAAGTTACCGCGCTTTAATGAAAATAGTTCAAGAAGTTCAATAAAAGCAGTGTCAAAATCGGCTAACAATCGTTTGGCCACAGGTAAAAAAACTTCGCCTTCCGGTGTTAATGCTAGTGTTCTTGTTGATCTTGCCAGTAGTTTCCCGCCAACGCTTTCTTCTAAGTTTTTAATGGTAATACTTAAGGCAGGCTGTGATAAGTGAAGTAATTCACTGGCCTCGGCAAAACTGTTTACCTCAACAACGGCTAAAAAGGCTCTAATTTGTTTGAGGGTTATATTCATGAAAATAGTTCACTTATAAAAAAAACTTATTAATCATTAATATTAATCAATTTTACAGATGTATTCAATTGTTAGATGCTGAGTCTCTAGTTTTTACATAATAAAGGTTTTTCTTTGCTACTTAATTAAATGAATAGCGGGAAATAAAGTGATATGGCAGGATTTAACAAAGTAGTGAATAGCTATGAAGAGGCAATGGCTGGATTAACAGATAACATGACCGTTATTGCCGGTGGTTTTGGTTTATGTGGTATTCCAGAGAATTTAATTGCGGAAATAAACCGGAAAGGCACAAAGGGCTTAACGCTGGTGTCTAATAATTGTGGGGTTGATGATTTTGGCTTAGGTGTGTTATTACCTAATCGTCAAATTAAGAAAATCATTGCCTCTTATGTAGGTGAAAATGCTGAATTTGAACGACAAATGATGTCGGGTGAACTTGAGGTTGAATTAACACCACAAGGAACTTTAGCTGAAAAAATGCGTGCCGGGGGAGCTGGTATTCCCGCTTTTTATACAGCGACTGGTGTGGGAACACCTGTTGCAGAAGGTAAAGATGAGCGTCAGTTTAATGGTCGTAATTATATTTTAGAAGAAGCTATTACCGGTGACTTCGCAATAGTTAAAGCATGGAAAGCGGATAAGTACGGCAACCTTGTTTTTAGAAAAACAGCACGTAACTTCAACCCTATGGCAGCAATGGCAGGTAAAATTACCGTGGTTGAGGTAGAAGAAATTGTCGAGCCTGGCGAATTAGATCCCGATCAAATTCATACCCCAGGTATTTATGTTAATCGCTTAATTCAAGGCACTTTTGAAAAGCGTATTGAACAACGAACCACTCGACCTTCAGGAGAATAATTGTGGCCTTATCTAGAGAACAAATAGCGCAACGTGTTGCTCAAGAGTTGCAAGACGGCTACTACGTAAACTTAGGCATTGGCATTCCTACTCTTGTGGCTAATTTTGTGCCCGAAGACATAGAAGTGATGCTGCAATCAGAAAATGGCCTTTTGGGTATGGGGCAATTCCCAACCGAAGAAGAAATAGATGCAGACTTAATCAATGCCGGTAAACAAACGGTGACGATGGCAACGGGAGCATCAATATTCGATTCGGCTGAATCGTTTGCCATGATCCGTGGCGGCCATGTTGATTTAACCGTTTTAGGTGCTTTTGAAGTGGATGTTAATGGCAATATTGCTTCGTATATGATCCCGGGTAAATTAATCAAAGGTATGGGCGGGGCAATGGACTTAGTTGCTGGCGCTGACAATATTATTGTCACCATGACACATGCATCAAAGCATGGAAAATCAAAACTGCTAACAAATTGCTCTTTACCACTGACGGGTAAAGGTTGCATTAAAAAAGTACTAACTGACCTAGCTTTTATTGAAATAAAAAATGGTCAATTTCATCTGCTAGAACGTGCACCTGGCGTTACAGTAGAGGAAATTATTAAACTGACCCAAGGTGAGTTGGTTGTACCAGACGTAGTACCTGAAATGCAGTTTTAATCAATACAATCAAATCAATACAATAAATAGGGATAAAATATGAGTAAAAGAGAAGTTGTAATTGTAAGTGCTGTTAGAACCGCTATTGGTGAATATGGAGGTAGTTTAAAAGATATCGCTCCCACTGATTTAGCAGGATTAGTTATTAAAGAAGCGGTGCAACGTGCTGGCATTGATAGCGAAGATGTTGGTCATTGCGTTATCGGCAGTGTTACCCATTCAGACAGAAAAGATATGTACATGAGTCGCTCTGCGGCGCTTAAAGGCGGTTTACCAGCAGCTACACCAGCGGTTACGATTAACCGATTATGTGGCTCTGGTTTACAATCTATTATATCAGCAGCACAATTAATACTGTTAGATGATTGTGATATTGCTGTTGCCGGTGGTGCAGAATCAATGAGCAGAGTACCTTATTGGGTACCAAAAGCGCGTTTTGGTATTCGTATGGGTGATAGCAATATGGTTGATCCTATGGTGGGTGCATTAACTTGTCCTGCCGATGATACTCATATGGGGATTACGGCCGAAAATGTTGCTGAAAAATGGAATGTTACTCGTGAAGAGCAAGATGCTTTAGCACTTGAAAGTCACAGACGTGCAGAGCAGGCAATAAATGATAAGCGTTTTGTTGAACAAATATTACCTGTAGAGCTAAAAACCCGTAAAGGTGTGACTATTTTCGATCAAGACGAGCATGTACGTTTTGATGCTAAGCTAGAAGATTTTTCTAAACTACGTCCGGCCTTTAAAAAAGGTGGTTCAGTTACCGCAGGTAATGCTTCAGGTATTAATGATGCGGCGGCAGCCCTTGTGATGATGGACAAATCTGTTGCTGATGCTAAAGGTCTTAAACCTATGGCTAAATTAGTCGGTTATGCCTTTGCGGGCGTTGAACCAAAATATATGGGCATAGGCCCAATACCGGCAATAAAAACACTATTAGAAAAAGCTAACTTATCTGTTGATGATATTGATGTTTGGGAAATTAATGAAGCATTTGCCTCTCAAGCTTTAGCAGTAGTGAAAGATTTAGATATTGACCCAGCCAAAGTAAACCCAAATGGCTCAGGCATTTCATTAGGTCATCCTATTGGTGCAACAGGCTCTGTTATTACCGTAAAAGCGTTATATGAGCTGCAACGAACATCAGGAAAATATGCAGTCGTTTCTATGTGTATTGGTGGTGGTCAAGGTATTGCGGCTTTATTTGAAAGAGTTTAAGTTCATTTAAGTTAAGCAAGCTACTTTATCCCTTTTAGTTAATATTCGTAAATACTAGGGTATCAGATGTTAAAGGACGCTTTTCAGTGTCCTTTTTTATTACCACCACTTTTCCTTAGCTAAGGCTTTATCTTGACTCTAAAAAATTATTTAATTATCATTCGCCTAGTAAATTCTTAAAGATAGGGTTCAGAACATACTGATGAAAAACACTTGGCTTAGCTTTTTAATAGTATTATCGATTGCATTGCAGTCGTTTGTTGCTGTGGCTAATTCAGATGACAATCATCAAGTTGACTCTCAACACCTACAAACTGAACATTCCCATGATTTAGACCACAATAAATTTTTTGAGGGCTCATCAGAAGATGATCATGATATCAAAGACTGTCATCATTGTGGTCATTGTCAAGGGTCACATACTTCGTGGTTTGTCAGTATAAAAAACAGCGATACCACAGTTGCTCTTTTAGTGTCTAATCAATATTTTTATCATGTTCACCTTGATAAAAGTTTAATCGAAGAACCTATTCGCCCTCCTATCGCTTAATTTAATTTTAACTCAACTATCCGCAACACACATATACCTAAGCTAAAGCCTAAATCGCTTTAATTTAGCTTTGTTGCAATGTTTTATTTTTAAATTAAGAGATAATCATGACTTTTTTCTCAGTAAAAAGTACTGGCATAGTTTTATGCACAGCTATGTCGATGACGTGGTCGGTTAATGGTTTTGCCTATGAAAGTAATTATTTATCAAGTACGTGGCTAAATAGTCAAATAAATAAACACCCCGATATAGTGGCTGCTTGTGAGGCGATGAATGCGGTATTTTCAAGAGCTCAAGGCAGTAAACTTCCACTCTATAACCCCGAATTAAACACCGGTTTTGAACGTGAGGGCACGGCAAACAATTTTCACATGGGCATAAATCAAACCATTGATTTATGGGATAAACGCGAAGTTAAAGCGGCACAGGGTAATTTCGCTCTAACCGCAGCAAGCAAACGCTTTACCTATTCCGTGGCAGAAAAAACAGCTCAGGCTTTGCAAGCCTTAATCAATTGGCAATCGGCAAAAAGTAAAGCGTCATTAGCATTTGAGCAAGAAAAACAATTAGAAATTTTGCTTGATATTGTCACGAAAAGACAAAAATCGGGCAATCTTAGCCCGGTTGATGCTGAACTTACTTTCTTCAATTTGTCCCAACTATTGAGCCAAATGGCGCAAATACAGGTGCAATTAAAACAATCTGAAGCCCAAGTAAAAGAGCTCTTGCCTGACTGGTTATCTGAACAGCAACTTTACCCTGAGCTAGGGTTGGGCGTGAGTAACTTTCAAGTCTCACCGCAATGGATAACTCAGCATCCACTCGTTTTAGAAGCGCAGGCGCAATGGAATATTCAAAAAAGTGCAGCGCAATATGCATTACTAGCGACTAAGGCTGATCCAACCATAGGGTTAAGCGTAGGAAGAAGTAATCGTGAGAATGTAGTTGGCGTGACTTTTTCAATACCATTAAATATCCGCAATGACTATTCAGCAAACGCTAAAGCGGAAAGCCAGCAAGCTATTTCAGCTGAAGCGAGATTTCACGCTGTTTTTCGTAAACAACAATTCTTAGTGCAAGCAAATACTGACGCATTAGTTTTTAATAAAAGCTACTTACAGCGGTGGCAAAAGCTAATGAAAGGGCGAGCAGAAAATAGTGCGAAATTGTTGCAAAGACAATGGCAAATAGGTGATCTAAACACCGCAGACTATTTACTTGCTTTACAGCAGCGAACTGAGGGTTTATATGCCGGTATTGATCTAAAAACGCAGTTCAAGTTAAGTGAAGTAGCGTGGTTATTGAGCGTCGGGCAATTAAGCTTGGCCACCAAGCAATTAAACTAACCAGCTAAACAAATCACCTTTGTCGCTCTTTACGCTAAAAAAGCGTCGTAAACAAAGGTCATTGTTACAAAATTTGGAAATTATGATGAAAAATACAATCACTAAAAAAATAAAGTTAATCACACTCGGTAGTGTGTTTTGTGGCTTAACCATGTTGTCTACGGCAACACTGGCAAATACCGATTCGGCTGAAAAAAAGCATAACCATGACGAGAAAGTTGCCGTAGTAAAGGCTGATGACGGTCATGGACATGAAAGTGACAAAGACGACGGACATGCTCACGGTCAAGAAAAGAGTAATTCCACTGAAGAACATCAAGAAGGCATCAGCTTTAGTGCCGAAAAAATGGCCTTAGCTAATATCAAGGTGTCTACTGTAAGAGCTAAAATTTTCGCTAAAAGCGTTTATGCCCCCGGAGAAATCAAAGCAAACGGTTATACCAGTTATATCGTCTCGCCACGTACTGAATCTGTGGTGCTTAAACGTCATGCTACTTTAGGTGAGCATGTTGAAAAAGGACAAGCTTTAGTTACTCTCTTTAGTGAATCAATGGCTGAAGCACAAGCGACCTATCGTATTGCTTACAGTGAATGGCAGCGTAGTAAAAAATTAGGTAAAGAGATCGTTAGTGAGAGTCGCATGCTCAGAAGTGAAACAGATTATATTACTGCCTCTGGTCGCTTAAAAGCCTTTGGTTTAACCCAATCCGCCATTGAAGATATTGTTAAGAATAATTCATCAAATCTTGGTGAGTATACCTTGGTAGCTAAACGAGCTGGTGCGGTATTAAGTGATGATTTTTCCCAAGGGCAACGAGTTGCGCCGGGCGATAAAATAATGGTCTTGGCAAATGAAGAAAATTTATGGGTAGAAGCGCGCGTTTCACCCAATAAAAAACTGAACTTGCCCATAGGAACCCTAGCTAAAATTGAGTTTTCTGGCCAAGTATATTTCGCTAAAGTGATCCAAGAAGCGCACACCATAGATCCCATTACCCGTACTCGAATTGTTCGATTGTCTGTTAGCAATAAAGATGACACCTTACATTCCGGCATGTTCGTTAATGTTAATTTTCTGTTTGATACCCAAACCCCGGTAATGGCGGTGCCTGAAACAGCACTAATGCGTGGCGCTGATGGTGACTGGACGGTATTTGTTGAAGATCACCCTGGCGAGTTTAAAGCCGTCGAAGTTGAACTGGGTCAGCCTTTAGGTCATTACCGTCAAATTATCGGTATTGCCCCTAATACGCGAGTGGTAATCAAAGGTGCATTCTTTGTTGCTTCAGAAATAGCAAAAGGCGGATTTGATCCGCACGGCCACTAGGTAAGGAATTAGATTATGTTTAATAAAATGATTGATTGGTCGGTCAATAATCGACTATTAGTGATTATTGCACTGATCGCCACGATGGCGGCAGCTATTATGATGATCCCCAAGTTAAATTTAGATGCTTTTCCCGACGTAACCAATGTTCAGGTTGCCATAAATACCGAAGCACCGGGCTTAGCCGCTGAAGAAGTTGAGCAGCTAATTACTTATCCTATTGAGGCGGTAATGTATGCGCTGCCTGATGTCGAGCAAGTACGTTCTATTTCTAAAACCGGTTTGTCGGGCGTTACGGTCGTATTTAAAGAAGGTACTGACATTTATTTTGCGCGCCAATTAGTCTTTGAGCGTTTACAAGCTGCAAAAGAATTAATTCCGCAAGGCGTAGGCACACCAGCCATGGGACCTAACACCTCAGGCTTGGGTCAAATTTTTCAGTATTTGTTAATTGCTGACAAAGATTCGGGTTATGACTCTATGACCTTAAGAAGTTTGAATGACTGGATAGTAAAGTTGTTGGTTATGCCGGTAGATGGTGTTACCGATGTCTTGTCTTTTGGCGGTAATGTTAGGCAGTATCAGGTAAACATTGAACCAAGTAAATTATTATCGTATCAGTTAACGCAACAAGATATTGTTAGCGCCCTTGAGAATAATAATACCAATGTTGGTGGCTGGTATATGAACCGCGGGCAAGAGCAATTAGTGATTCGTGGTACGGGTTGGTTTAATAGTGGCGAAGCAGGTTTAGCCGATATTAGACAAGTACCGGTGAAAACGGTTGCAGGTACTGTGGTTACTATTGACGATGTTGCTAACGTTTCACTGGGCAGTGAGATTCGCCAAGGCGCGGTTACTATGACGCGCAGAGACGCAGAGGGTAACATTGAAAACTTAGGTGAAGTGGTTACCGGCATAGTGTTAAAACGTATGGGAGCAAATACCAAGGCGACCATTGATGGTATTAATGCCCGTATTCCAATGATCAATCAAGCGTTGCCCGAAGGCGTTCGTTTTGAGCCGTTTTATGACCAAGCGGACTTAATTACTAAAGCGGTTGATACTGTGGTGAACGCCTTAGCCTTAGCGTTTATTTTCATTGCCATCGTGCTGGCGTTGTTTTTAATGAACCTACGCGCCACGTTTTTAGTACTGATTTCAATTCCTATTTCTATTGCTATCGCGTTAATGGTGATGTCTTGGATAGGTTTATCCGCTAACTTAATGTCGTTAGGCGGTATTGCGGTTGCGATTGGTATGCTGGTTGATGGCTCGGTAGTGATGGTTGAAAACATGGTCAAACATCTTAATAGACCTGATGCAACGCATTACGAAAATGCTCAAGCAAGAAATCCAGATACGGATGCTGATCCACATACTCTTGTTCCATATAAGGCTGCCGATGATGAAGCAGGTATCCCGTTACGATTAAAAGAAGCCGGTAAAGAAGTCGCCCGTCCGGTATTTTTTGCTGCTGCTATTATTTTAGTTGTCTTTATGCCGCTGTTTAGTTTTGAAGGTGTTGAAGCAAAACTGTTTCAACCTATGGCTATCAGTATTATTTTAGCGGTTGTTTCGGCTATTTTAGTGGCATTACTTGTGGTACCGGCTTTAGCGACTTATATGTTTAAAAAAGGCATTAAAGAAAAAGAGAGCTTTGTCTTAAAACCATTAGAGAAGCTTTATCGCAAAGGGCTTACAGCGGCAATGAAGCACACTAAAGTAGTTATTGTTGCGTCTGTTCTCTTGTTTGTGGCTGCAGCCTCTTTAGTACCTCAAATTGGTACCGAGTTTGTACCTGAGCTCGAAGAAGGCACGATTAACCTAAGAGCGACTTTGGCGCCTTCATCAAGTTTGGAAACTGCCTTGTCAGTGGCCCCCATTCTTGAAGCAATGTTAATGGAATTCCCTGAAGTCGAGTACACGCTAAGCCGAATTGGTCGTGCTGAAATCGGTGGTGATCCAGAGCCGGTCAATAATATTGAAATATACATTGGCTTAAAACCTGTATCAGAGTGGACCAGCGCGAGTAGTCGCATTGAGTTACAGGGTTTAATGGAAGAGAAACTTGAACAGTTTCCGGGTTTATTACTTAACTTTTCACAGCCAATCGCTACGCGTGTCGATGAGTTACTCTCTGGCGTTAAAGCGCAACTTGCGATTAAGCTGTTTGGTCCTGAGTTAGCTATGCTGGCGAGTAAAGGTCAAGAAATTGAAGCGGCTATCAAAAAAATTGACGGTGCTAGAGACGTTGCGCTAGAGCAAATCGCGGGTGAAGCACAACTAGTGATTAAACCGAATAGAAAACAACTGTCACGATATGGTTTGTCGGTGGGCGATGTTATGGCCGTGGTTAAAAATGGCATTGGCGGCGTTAGTGCTGGCCAAATAATCAATGGTAATGAACGCTATGATATTTACGTGCGTTTTGAAGAAAAGTATCGTAATAACCAAGCAGCGATTGCCGATCTGAGAATACAATCACCTACCGGTGCTTGGGTGCGTTTAGGCGATATCGCCACCGTTAGTTTTGAGTCAGGTCCGCCACAAGTTCGCCGTGACGACGTGCAAAGGCGTGTGGTTATTCAAGCCAATGTACAGGGCCGTGACATGGGCAGTGTAGTAGCTGATATTCGTGCAGCCATTGCCAGTAAAGTGGACTTACCAGCAGGCTATTCTGTGGTGATTGGTGGTCAGTTTGAAAACCAACAACGTGCACAGCAACGCCTTGTTGTCGTAGTGCCATTATCACTGGCGTTAATTGCCTTACTACTTTACTTTGCCTTTGGCTCGGTTGGTCAAGCGATGCTGATATTAGTTAACGTACCTTTAGCTGTTATTGGTGGTATTTTCACACTTTATATCACCGAGCAGTATCTATCAGTACCAAGCTCGGTTGGTTTCATTACTTTATTTGGTGTTGCCGTGCTTAATGGTGTGGTGATGGTAGAAAGTATTAATCAACTGGTTAAAGACGGTATTGACACATCAAAAGCGGTTTTTGATGGCGCGGTATCACGTTTGCGTCCGGTATTGATGACGGCTATAACTTCGGCATTAGGCCTAATACCTATGTTGATGTCAAATGGTGTTGGCGCTGAGATTCAACGACCACTGGCCAGTGTCATAGTTGGTGGCTTAGTGACTGCAACGTTATTGACCTTATTTGTATTGCCGGTACTTTATGCTTGGTTCTCTAAAGCGAAAATCAAAGCGCTTACTGATAATTAGTACTTTTATGTACGCTAAGTAATCCAATAAAAACAATTAAGTCGTTGAGGTTGTAGAATAAAAGCTAACGTAAAGGTGTCACGTTAGCTTTTATTCGTAGTGGTTTTTGGTTTTGATGTTCAAAATATTTGATTAACCTGAACCTTAACCTTAACCTTTGTTTAACTTTATGCTATTTCAATTGGTATTACTTAGCAGCCCGCTCTTGCTCATGGTGCTGAGCGATTTCATCAATAATAGCTTGCTGGTTTCTTTTTTCAGATACTTTACGTTCGGTTAACCAGTAAAAGAATAGTGGTACAAAGAATATTGCCAAAAATGTTGCCGCTATCATGCCACCCATAACACCCGTGCCAACACTATGACGAGCACCTGCACCGGCACCTGAGCTTAATGCTAAGGGAATAACCCCTAAAATAAAGGCAAGCGATGTCATGATAATTGGCCTAAATCGCAAGCGAGCAGCTTCTAGTGCAGCGGCCCCCGTTGTCCAACCATCTTGCTTTTTCATTAAGGCATATTCCACAATCAAAATGGCATTTTTACTGGCTAAACCAAGTAAGGTGACTAAACCAATTTGAAAATAAACATCACTTGTCATGCCAGTAATCCAAACAGAAACCAAGGCACCAAAAATACCAAAAGGTAAAGCCAACAGTACTGATAGCGGTAGAGACCAACGTTCATATAGGGCAGCTAGAATTAAAAATACCATAATAACGGCCATCCCTAAGGCAAGCGCAGTAGAGCCAGAACTTCTTTTTTCTTGATAAGCGGTACCCGTCCATTCATAGCTAATGTCTGATGGTAATACTTCTTTGGCAATACGTTCTATTTCGGCTATCGCTTGACCAGAGCTATACCCTGGTGCTGCGCTACCTAATAGTTTCACAGCAGGCAAGTTATTGTATCGGTCTAAACTGTCTGGGCCACTACTATAATTAATCTCTGCAAAGGCAGAGATAGGTATCATGTCGCCACTATTACTTTTCACATAGATACGAGCGATGTCTTTAGGGTTCATTCTAAACTCAGGCTCTGCTGACATTAATACTTGCCATGTTCTGCCGAATTTATTGAAGTCATTGAGATAATAGGTCCCCATGGTTCCAGCTAAAGCGTTAAAAGCATTGTTGATAGGAATGTTCATAGCACGTGCTTGTTCACGATCTATTTTCACGGTTAATTGTGGTGAATCTGGGCGCCATAACGTTTGTACTCCGGCAAGTATAGGGCTTTGCTGGGCAGCCGCCATCATCGCCCGCATACTTTGTTTTAATTTTTCTACCCCGCCGTCACCACGGTTTTGTAGATAAAACTCAAAGCCTCCAGTACTTCCTAGACCGGGGATCGCTGGTGGGTTAAAGGCTAATACTAATGCTTCATTAATATTAGCGGTTTTCATGAATAACTCCCCCACCAACTGCTGAGTGCTTACTTCTCTATCATCCCAATGTTTTTGCGTGACAAAAATAGTAGCGGCGTTATTTTTATAACCACCACCAAGAAAATCGAAGCCAGTAAAAGAAATAACATTTTCATTCGCTGGATTTGATTCTATCGCTGCTATTACTTTATCTACTACTTTTTTAGTTCTTTGCAATGACGCACCATCAGGTAAAAAAACCGCTGAAATGTAATAGCCTTGATCTTCATCAGGCACTAAAGAGCTTGGCGTTGTTAACCACATATTTGCTGTGATTACTACCATGCCTATAACCAGCATTAAGGCTAATAAACCTCGGCGAAGAAAGAAGCTTACACCCGTGACGTAGTGCCCGGTAACTTTAGTGAAAAATTGATTAAAGCCGTTAAAAAAGAAGTTTGTTTTTTTATCTTCATGTTTTAATATTAAGACACATAAAGCAGGTGTCATGGTTAATGCTACTAAACCAGATAAACTCACAGAGATAGAAATGGTGATAGCAAATTGACGAAATAACTCACCGGTTAAGCCGCCTAAAAAGGCAATCGGTACAAATACTGAACATAACACTAATACAATAGCAACGACTGGGCCACTGACTTCTTCCATCGCTTTTATTGCGGCATCACGAACCGATATATCTTCTTCATGCATAATACGCTCGACATTTTCCAGTACCACAATGGCATCATCAACCACAATACCAATAGACAAGACCATACCGAATAAAGTCAGGGTGTTAATAGAATAGCCCAGCATATAAAGGCCAGCAAAAGTACCTAATAAGGATACGGGCACCGCCATAAGAGGAATTAACGTAGCACGCCAATTTTGTAAGAAAAGGAAAACCACTAAAAATACCAGTATCATGGCTTCGCCAAGTGTTTTTAATACTTCTCGAATAGAGACTTTGACAAAACGGGTAGTATCGTAAGGCAGTATATGTTTGAGTCCTGGCGGGAAGCGAGTTTTTAATTCTTCAATGGTTTTATTAACTTCATCGGCAACATCAAGGGCATTAGCCCCAGGCTGTAAAAATATGCCTAGTAATACCGCTTTTTTACCGTTGATACGGCCATCAAAATCATAATCTTTTGAGCCTAATTCTACCCGAGCTATATCTTTTAAACGTAATGAACTACCATCGGTATTCGAGCGAATAATGATATCTTCAAATTCTTTTGCGGTGGTTAATCGCCCTTGTACTTTAACACTGTAAACCAACGATTGCGGACTAAGGGAAGTGGGGGTTGCGCCTATTCTACCCGCAGCATATTGTGAATTTTGTTCACGTACCGCATTGCTAATTTCTTCAACAGTAACCCCTAATTGGCTCATTACATCAGGGCGTAACCAAATACGCATGGCATAATCTTTTGCGCCAAAAATTTGTACGTTGGTAGTGCCTGGAATACGCTTGATTTTATCAATAATGTTTAAGGTAACATAATTAGAAGTCCATAATGCTTCGCGGCTACCATCAGGCGAATAAAAGGCATGCACATGTAAAAAACTTGATGAACTCTTAGCAACCACCACACCTTGACGGCGTGTTTCTTCAGGTAAGCGGGCTTCTACCTGTTTAACACGGTTGTTAACATTTACTGAAGCTTGATCTGGATCTGTGCCTATTTCAAAGGTAACAGTGATTGTTGTTGCACCTGCACTACTTGATGTTGATGACATATACATCATGCCTTCAACCCCAGTAATGGCATTTTCTAAGGGGGTAGCCACTGTTTGTTCTAATACTTCGGCGGACGCACCAGGATATACAGCCGTAACCTGAACAACAGGGGGGGACATTTCTGGGTATTGCGCAATAGATAAGCTACGCATAGCCGCCAATCCGGCTAAAACAATAAAGATAGAAATGACAAAAGCAAATATAGGTCGATCAATAAAATAACGAGAAAACATTAATTTGCCCCTTATTGCTGTGTGGTAGACGTTAACTGATCATCAGCTAAACGTATTGGCATACCGGGGAAGAAAATACGTGCCATACCATCAATAATTACTTGGTCGCCGGTTTTTAAGCCTTGGCGAATTATCCAGCCATTTGCTATCCCTTTTGCTTGGGTTACCCATTCACCAACAATAACAGGTGCAGGTAATGCAACAGTTATGCCCTGGTCATTTTTGGCCATAACATAGACAAATTTGCCAAGACCATTATCTAAAACCGCTCTTTGAGGCACGACAAAAGCATTTTCACGTACAGCGCCTTCTAATACAATACGAACAAATTGTCCGGGTCTTAAAGAAAAATTGGGATTTGGCGTAATCGCCTGTAATTCACTAGTACCTGTTTTGGCATTTATACGGATATCACTGAAGTTAACTTGGCCAATTTGAGGATGGAATGAACCATCAAACAATTTGATTCTGGTTTTCCAATGACCTTCTTCTGGCAAGGTAAGTGAGCCTGCCGCGGCATCATTACGCATTTGTAATTGCTCGCGTTCAGATAAACCAAAACGCACACGAATAGGATCTATTTGGGTTAATTGTGTTAACAATACCTCAGGGCCAGAAACATAAGTACCTTCAGAAACCAGTTCACGGCCAACAATACCGGTAACAGGGGAGGTTACTTTGGTATAATCTAAACGTAATTGCGCTTGCTCTAACTTAGCTTGCATAGAGTTAACATCTGCTAAGTTAATATCAACGCTCGAAATTGCATTGTCTAACTCTCGTTGTGAAATTGAATTTTTAGCACGTAAAGGTTTTATTCTGTTAACTTCACGTTGCGCTTGCTTAAGACGAACCATAGCAGCATTTAAGTCGGCTTTACTTTTTGTCATTTCAGCGGCATAAGTTTTAGCATCTAAACTAAATAAAGACTGTCCGGCCGTCACTTTATCACCCTCACTAAAATTTCTAGTTTGCAATATACCGGACACTTGCGCACGAATTTCCACTTCTTTGGCACCTGATAATGTGGCAGGCAATTCAATACTAAAAGGGACTGATTGGGTTGTCATACTCATAACCGACACGGTTGCAGGTTTCATACTTGCAGGCGCAGACTGTGGTGCTTGTTCACAGCCTGATAGTGATGTAGCAAGGACAGCGCTGGATGATAACAATAAAAAACCACGAATAAATGGCTTTAGCTGGCCACTTAACCTAAAACGAAATGTTGACATAAAAAACCTATAAGTAAATGACCAAAAAAATAACAACAATAAGGATTAAAAATTCAGTACAGATTAAAATAAAATGTAAACTACTCGGTGCAGTTTACCCATTTTTATTGAAAAGTAAACTAAACAGTGTAGTATTTACCAATGGTCCAAGATTTGAAAGTTAGTTTTATGAAAAAATCATTAACCCTAACGGAAAAAAAACGTTTAGACATTTTAGCTGCCGCTCAAGAAGAGTTTAAAGAAAAAGGATTTCTCGGTGCTAGTATGGACTCATTAGCAAAAAGAGCAGCAGTATCAAAACGTACCGTCTACAATCACTTTCCTAGTAAAGAAATTTTGTTTCATAATATTGTGAAACAACTTTGTGATTCATTTAGCCAAGCGGTAAATATACAATACCAAAGTAGTAAGCCTCTTGCGGAACAATTGCATATTGCTGCGATGAGTGAAATTCAATTGTTAGGATCAGAATGTTTTCGTGATTTAAACCGCATCACCATTGCCGAACTTATTCGTTCTCCAGAATTAGCGTCGAGTACCTTGGAGCATTTAGATCAACAAAAAGATGGCTTACATGTTTGGATAAATGATGCGATAAATGATGGCCGACTTAAAGCGGTAGATAGTCATTATGCTGCTCAACAATTCTTAGGGTTGATTAAGGCCAGTGCTTTTTGGCCACAATTATTATTGAACCAAACCTTCCCATCACCTGAGCAGCAGAAAATAATTGCTGATGATGCCGTATTAATGTTTTTAGCGCGTTATGAGACCTAGTATTTATAGGGAAATAACATATTATTTGACTAAAAAATTAAGACTAAAATATAGGATAAGTTTAAAGTCTGATTGAATAAATAAATCAGGCCTATTTTCAATTGTTGCTGTCAGCGATATGGCTGCTCAAATAGCAACGGCAGCAGAAGAGCAAAGCATCGTTGCTAATCAAACAGACTAAGTGATTTTTAAATGGCCTAAGTCCCTATGTAATAAGAAAATTTCGGTAAGTGTGTACTTTGTTTTCTTGAGAGTAATAAATTTAATATGAAATTTGTTTTAGCTTTAAATAGAAATTAAATGGTGGACGATACTGGGCTTGAACCAGTGACTGGCGCAGGTGGTAAAGGGTAGAAGGTGCTTTTTTAACTGATGTTATTTCTGAATTGTTTTGTTTTTAAATTGTTTTATGGATGAAGTATTGATGATGGTGGACGATACTGGGCTTGAACCAGTGACTGGCGCGGGCTGTAAAGGGTAGAAGGTTCTTGACCTTTATATTTTAATATTTAGTTGTGTATTTATAGCATAAATAAATGATGGTGGACGATACTGGGCTTGAACCAGTGACCCCCGCCTTGTAAGGGCGGTGCTCTCCCAACTGAGCTAATCGTCCGACATATCATGTCTAACTTACTATAAACAAAAGTGGCGGAGTGGACGG
>JABSOW010000015.1:58091-114878 GCA_013215465.1 Colwellia sp.
TGGCGGAGTGGACGGGACTCGAACCCGCGACCCCCGGCGTGACAGGCCGGTATTCTAACCAACTGAACTACCACTCCGCGATATTTTGTTTACTCAGAGATTTTCTTTATAAAAGAACTCTATACCATTAAATAAATAATGGTGGACGATACTGGGCTTGAACCAGTGACCCCCGCCTTGTAAGGGCGGTGCTCTCCCAACTGAGCTAATCGTCCGTCTCTGTGGGTGCGTATTATAGGGAGATCCAAAAAGCTGTCAACATAAAAACCACATACAATTGTAGGGATGAATTGACTAATTCATTATTTCATTTGGTATAACTTAAGCACAGTGATAAAATGTCGCCAATTTTTAAGACCTAATTATCGCATTGAGCTCAAGTTGGCTCTATCGCGTACAAAATTGAGAAATTTATGACTTTAACAACTCGTTTTGCTCCTAGCCCTACCGGCTATTTACATGTTGGTGGTGCTCGTACTGCTTTATATAGTTGGCTTTATGCACAAAAAAATGGTGGTGACTTCATTCTACGTATTGAAGATACTGATATAGAACGTTCTACTCAAGCTTCAGTTGATGCCATTATGGATGGTATGAACTGGTTGAACCTTGAATGGACTCATGGTCCATATTTTCAAACTGAACGTTTTGACCGTTATAAAGAAGTAATAGAACAATTACTTGCCTCAGGTAATGCTTATCGCTGTTATAGCACCAGCGAAGAAGTCGATGTGATGCGTGAAGAAGCTAAGGCAAAAGGCGAAATAGAAAAATATAATGGCTTATGGCGTGACCGTACCGATCATCCAGCGGATAAACCCTTTGCTATTCGTTTTAAAAACCCGCTTGATGGTAATGTTGTTATTAAGGATATGGTTAAAGGTGACATTACTATTAGTAATGAACAGTTAGATGATTTAATTATTGCCCGCAGTGATGGTACGCCAACATATAACCTAACGGTAGTGGTTGATGATTGGGATATGAAGGTTAGTCATGTGGTTCGTGGTGACGATCATATCAGTAATACTCCTAAGCAAATTAATATTCTAAAAGCCTTAGGTGCAGACTTACCTGAGTATGCCCATCTTCCGATGATACTAGGTGATGATGGCAAACGTTTATCTAAACGCCATGGCGCCGTTGGTGTGATGCAATACCGTGATGATGGTTACTTACCGGAAGCCTTACTAAACTACTTAGTAAGATTGGGCTGGTCACATGGTGACAAGGAAATTTTCTCTCGTGAAGAGATGATTGAATTGTTCGACTTGAAAGATTGTAACCGCGCACCATCAGGATTTAATACCGATAAACTTATTTGGGTTAATCAGCATTATATGAAAACGCTTGCCCCTGAATATGTTGCTGAGCATTTAGCATGGCATATGAATGACCAAGGTATTAATACTGACAATGGTCCAGCGTTAACTGAAATAGTTAAAATACAAGCAGATCGTGTTAAAACCTTAAAAGAAATGGCTGAAATTTCACGCTACTTCTTTGAAGATTTTTCTGAGCTTGACGCCAAAGCGGTGAAAAAGCATTTGCGTCCAGTTGTTAAAGAGCCGTTATTATTAGTGAAAGCAAAATTAGCCGCGTTAACTGATTGGCAACCGGCACTTATTCATGCGGCAATTAATGATACCGCAGCAGAGCTAGAAGTAGGTATGGGCAAAGTTGGTATGCCGCTGCGTGTTGCGGCAACGGGTGGCGGTAACTCGCCATCACTTGATATTACTTTAGCCTTGTTAGATCAAAGCAAAGTGTTAGCAAGAATTGATCAAGCCATCCTGGTAGTAGAAGCACGAATTGCCGCTAGTTAATGAGCTCTCTAATAATAAGCTTAATGATAAGTATAACTACTTTACCTAAATGTAGGAGAATGCCTAGTGCAATTTAGTGATTTTGGTCTAGATACCTGTTTAATGAATACTGTTGCTCATCTTGGTTTTAGCGAGCCAACACAGATTCAGCAACAGGCTATTCCTGCGGCGATGGCGGGGCATGATTTAATTGCTTCGTCGAAAACAGGCTCAGGTAAAACATTGGCGTTTATCATTCCTGCGTTGCAGCGGTTATCTAAAAACCGTGCGTTGTCAAAACGTGACCCGCGCGTTGTTATTTTAACGCCAACACGTGAATTGGCCAAACAAGTGTTTAGCCAATTACGCTTGTTTACTGCCAATACTCAATTTAAAGCGGTGTTGATCTTAGGTGGTGAAAACTTTAACGACCAAGTTAAAGTGTTAGAGAAAGATCCACATTTTATTGTTGCTACGCCGGGTCGATTGGCTGATCATTTAACTCAAGGTCACTTCTATTTAAATGGTTTAGAGCTACTTATTTTAGATGAAGCGGACCGTATGCTTGATTTAGGCTTTAGCAAAGAGCTAGGGCAAATAAATAAGGCAGCCGATCACCGTAAACGTCAAACATTACTATTTTCTGCCACCTTAGATCACGCACAAGTGAATGAGTTTGCCACTGAATTACTCAGAAAACCGAAGCGAATTGCAATTGATGCCGGGCACACTGAACACGTTGATATTAGCAAACGCTTTTACCTCGCCGATAATCTCAGCCAAAAAGAAGCACTATTACATCACTTTTTAGCGACAGAAAAATCGCAGCAAATTATTATTTTTACTGCGACACGCAGCGATACTGATCGTTTAGCTAAGCTACTAACGGATACGGATCTTAATGCGGTTGCCTTAAGTGGTGACTTAAACCAAGGCCAACGTAATCTGATCATGGACAGCTTTGCTAAAGGTAAGCATAAAATATTAGTGACTACCGATTTAGCCTCGCGTGGCCTTGATTTAGTTAACGTGTCCCACGTGATTAATTTTGATATGCCAAAGCATACTGAAGAGTTTGTTCACCGTATAGGACGAACGGGGCGTGCGGGAACTAAAGGTGATGCTATTTCGTTAGTGGGTCCTAATGACTGGTTAAGTTTTAAAAATGTTGAAGCTTTTTTACAGCAAAAAATCACCTTTACTAAAGTTGAAGGGATTAAAGTTAAATTCAAAGGCTTAAAACCGAAAAAAGCTAAAGTAGTAAAAGCAAAACGTGATGCGGTCAAAAGTAAAACACCTGCGGATACTAGACCAAGAAAAGTGATTAAAAAAACCTTCCTTGAAGAAGATGCAGGCGCAATGAAAATTATTAAACGTAAAAAGCCTTTAACACCGCAGCAAATTGAAGATGCTACTGTGGACGAAGAGGAGTAATACCAATTGAAGTAATGAATAGACTCATTCATTATTTTATTTGGTATAATACTCAGGCGTAAAAATATCGATAAAAAGGCAACGTGAGTTGCCTTTTTTAATACCTTAATACCTTTAATGTCATTTCTGCTTAAGCGACTGAATTATCCATACTCAGACTTATACTCAGACTTATACTTTCAAAATAAACAACAAAAAATTAATGTTCTGTATTATACTTAATTAAATATTTTTAAAAAAATCAACATTTTATGATAAATTTTTTTTATATTGAAGACGAATATAGATTACCTCGCTCTATTATTATCGCCGTTGTTGCCATTTGTGTTATCCCTTTTCTTTTACAATTAATTGGCGCTGATTTTGGTAATGCTGTTCACGTACCGACAACGGTTCCTGCATCGATAGTTTCTCAAGTGACAACCGATGATATGTTTTATCAATTATCGGGTGGCTTTACTCATGCATTGCTTGAGTGGACCGCATTTAGTGCGGCAATTTTCGTGGTATTATTGGCTTTTTGTCATTATTCCATCACCAATGATATTACCACGCCTGTTATTGGTGTCGCCTTGTTTTGCGCCGGCGCTATGGATGCCTTTCACACCTTAGCTGCGACCAGATTAATAAGTGCTGTTGCTGAAAATAAAGATTTAATTCCCTTTACTTGGGCATTATCTCGTGTTTTTAATGCTGTTATTATGATTGTTGGTGTTGGCATATTTTTGTCTGGTAGAAAAATAACTGCAGATAAAGGTTTCAGATTTATTATTATTATTAGCCTAGTCTTTGCATTAATTGGCTATTTGTTGATCTACTTTGCAGCAACCAGTTATAACTTACCGCAAACGCAATTTCCTGATGCAATTATTCGCCGTCCCTATGATGTTGTGCCATTGGTACTATTTCTATTTGCGGGCTTAGTTATTTATCCATTATTTGCTAAGCGTTATCCTAGTATTTTTGCCACGGCCTTATTGTTAAGTGCCTTACCGGAAGTTGCGGTGGAACTGCATATGGCCTTTGGCTCTCAACGATTGTTTGATAGTGACTTTAATATTGCTCATTTTTTAAAAATTATTGCCTATGTTATCCCTTTACTTGGGCTGGTTTTAGATTATGTACAAACTTATAAAACTCAAATAGAACATCATGAGCAGTTAAAAGATACTCATGAAAAGTTAAATACCAAGGCATTAGAATTAGATCGTATCAATTCAAGATTAACGCAATCTAATGCTGAATTAGAAAAGTTTGCTTATATCGCTTCCCATGACTTACAAGAGCCGTTACGAAAAATTCAAGCGTTTGGTGATCGCCTGCATAAACGAAGTGAAACATTTGATGATGAAAAGTCTATTGATTACATTGACAGAATGCAAAAATCAGCAACACGAATGCGTAGTTTAATCGATGATTTATTGAGGTTTTCTCGAGTGGGTAGTGAAGATTTTACCTTAAAAGAGACAAATCTAAATGAGGTGTTAAATCAGGTGCTTGACGATCTATATCTAAGTATTGATGAAAAATCGGCGCAAATAAAGTTTGAAAAACTACCGATTATTTTAGGGGAAAGTAGTAAACTATATCAAGTATTTTTAAACTTATTAACCAACGGGCTTAAATTTTCCAAAGCCAATCAAGCGCCAATTATTACGATAACTAGTCAACAAGTATTGAAAGAAAGTATAAAGTATTGGCAAATTAAAATACAAGACAATGGTATTGGCTTTGAACAAGAGTACGCCGATAAAATATTTGAAGTTTTTCAACGTTTACATGGCCGTAGCCAATATCAAGGCACAGGTATTGGTTTGGCAATATGTAAAAAAATTATGGAAAAACACAATGGTATGGTATACGTTGAGTCAGAATTGGGTAAAGGTGCATGCTTTATTTTATTATTCGAAATATAAAACTAAGGATTTATTTAAGGAAAATCTATGAATGAACGTTTAACCCCAATAAGAATACATATGTGTGATGATGATCCAGATGATCAATTGTTGGTGAATGATGCCTTAGAGGAAGCTCGGCTGGGTAATCCAATCGATTTCACTAATAATGGCAAAGAGCTGTTACAGTATTTAAACCGCGAAGGTGAATATAGCCACTTAGTTGACCAAGCACTACCAGGGTTAATTTTACTGGATTTAAATATGCCGGTAATGGATGGCAGAGAAGTGCTAAGTAAAATAAAACAACACGAAAAATTTAGATCAATTCCAATAATTGTCTTAACCACTTCAAAAGCGGAAGCCGATATTGCTCGAACTTATGATATGGGGGTGAATTCTTTTATTATGAAACCAGTCTCATTCGATAGCTTAGTAGAAATGATCAAATCTGTGACGGATTATTGGTTTCATTTAGTTTCTTTACCAAAGAAATAATTAAAAATGAACAAATATTCTAAATTTAAAATTCTTATTGTTGAAGATGATGAAGATGATTACGTCTTACTCGAGGAACTATTAATCGAGGCAATCGGTGATGTTGGCGCTATCCACTGGGCAGAGGATTTTAAGTCTGCTCAAGCTAAAATAGCAACAGAGCACTTTGATTTTTATTTTTTGGATAACCGCTTAGGCGCTGAATTAGGCTTAGAGTTAATTGTTGAGATAAAGCAACAATTTGCAACTGCTCCCCCTATTATTATGTTATCAGGAGTCGATGATTATCAAACAGATCTCGATGCCATGGAAAAAGGTGCGGATGACTACATCATAAAAAGTGAATTAACCTCTCACCTACTTGAAAGGACATTTCGCTACTCTTTAAAGAGTAAAGATCTTGAAGCTAAGCTAGCAAAGTTAGCTCATTTTGATACCTTAACCGGCTTGTATAATCGCAGTCTTTTTAATGAGTTACTCGTTAAGGCTATTCAACAAAGTGAGCGTTCAGGGCAAAAATTTGCTTTAGTAACCTTAGACTTAGACAACTTTAAATTTATTAATGATAACTATGGACACCCGGCTGGCGATCAGTTGTTAACCAAAATTGCCCGCCGACTAAAACATGCTATTCGTAGCTCAGATATCGTGGCAAGGTTGGGCGGTGATGAGTTTTCATTATTGTTAAAAGATGTCAAAAAGGACTCTGATTTTGTCACGTTAGTGGAAAATATTATGGCAATTTTTCAACAGCCTATTCAAATTGACAGTAAAGCTGTTTCAGTGACCACCAGTATAGGTATCGCTATTTTTCCTACTGATACCCAAACAGCAAGTGAGTTAATTGATCACAGTGATAGAGCTATGTATCAAGCTAAAGCACTTGGGCGCAATAATTATAGTTTCTACAACCAACAGTTGCATCAAGAAGCGATAATGAAGCATAAGCTGGAATTAGAGCTAAATTTTGCAATAGATAACAACCAATTACTTTTACATTATCAACCTATCATTTCGTTAAAAACTGGGGCAATTATTTATTATGAGGCTTTATTGAGATGGCCGAACAATGAAAATGGCTTCCGCAATACTGAAAAATTTATTGAAGTTGCCGAAGAGAGCAATTTAATATTAAAAATAGGTGATTGGGTTTTTAAAGCAGCGTGTTTGCAATTAAAGGCTTGGGCTAAGCAGGGCATAAAAGATCGACATATTGCTATTAATGCCTCAGCGAATCAATTTAATTCAGATGATTTTATTGAATTGGTTGCGAAGTATGTAAAAGAAACACCAGAGTTGGCGAAGAAATTAACCATTGAGTTAACAGAACGTAAACCCTTAGTTATTTCACCTAAAACAGTAAATAGACTGATGGTATTATCTACTCTAGGAGTTAAATTTTCAGTTGATGATTTTGGTACTGGTCACTCTTCTATTTCTTATCTACGCGCATTTCCGATGAATTCAATTAAAATAGATAAGTCCATTATACAGAACATATTAACATCCCATGAAGATTTAGCTCTGTGTACTGCCATTATCGCTTTGGGAAAAGCGTTAAATTTAGACGTTATTGCGGAAGGTGTAGAGACAGAAGAAATAAACAATCTACTTAGTTCTTTAGCTTGTCCTTATGGTCAAGGCTACTTATATTCGAAACCTATGCCTCTATAACCTTGAACGATATCACATTTTATTTCTTTGAGTTTATTTAATGTTTGTTCATCTTCCACTCCTCCGGTAACAACCTCCATTCCCAACATGTGAGCCATATACACAGTGGCATTTACTATCGCAGCATCACTAGTATTGTTGACCATATGAAAAACAAAACTTCGATCCATCTTAAGTAATCAAATGGGCATCTTTCTTAATTGTACTAATGAAGAATATTCGGTACCAAAGTCATCAGTAGCGATATTTATTTCTGCTTAAATACCAATAGCCTATTATTGGAAAGCCGAGTGTATTGAACTTATTATGGATTAGCGGTTATTCACTTAATAAAATAGACATTATGAATGAATTTTATACTGCTCTAGTTGTGGTTAGTTAGTTGTATCAGCTCTAAATTGAATAATATGCAGGTAAAATGCATAAATCACTCTGTGTTGTATATTGTATAAAATCAGCTTTGTTTACGCTGTAAAGCTGATTTACAATAGTTTCATATTGTATACAATCCTTTGGTTATGCAATTTAATTTGAATAAATAGTAAAAAAGACTGAATGTTACAGTTTTATGGCTTGACGTGAAATTATTTTTCTGAAACTGCAAAATAATGTTTGTTTTTAATAATTGGAGTGATTATTCTAATTTCTGAAATTTACGAATGAGAATAAAAAATGAACAGTATGGCAGAACAGTTTTTAGAAGCTGGCACTCTTATGGTAACCGGAATGGTAGTTGTATTCGCTTTTTTAAGCCTATTGATACTTTTTATTACTACTGTGTTAGCAAAGTTAGCGGTTAAATTCCCAGATACTATTGCACCAAGTACTAATCGTTCGAATAAAAAACATAATAAAGCTGCTAGCGGTGAGATATCTCCCGCCATTGTTGCAGCAATAAGCGGATCGATTAACCGATATCGCCAGAAGCACTCTCAACAGAATTCAAAAAAATAAGGGCACAATCATGAGCAAACCATTAGGTATTACCGAAGTTGTCTTAAGAGATGGGCACCAATCCATTTTAGCAACAAGACTTCGTTTAGAAGACATGTTGCCAATAGCATCAACACTTGATGACGTAGGCTACTGGTCTATTGAATCGTGGGGCGGAGCAACGTTTGATTCATGTATTCGTTATTTAGGTGAAGATCCTTGGGAACGCATTCGTGCGTTGAAAAAGGCGATGCCAAAAACGAAACAACAGATGTTGTTTCGCGGTCAAAATATTCTAGGTTACCGTCACTATGCTGACGACGTGGTAGAAAAATTTGTTGAAAGAGCACATATTAATGGTGTTGATGTGTTCCGCATATTTGATGCAATGAATGATGTTCGTAACTTACAAACATCAATTAAAGCTGCTATTAAAGTGGGTGCCCATGCACAGGGCACTTTAAGTTATACCGAAAGCCCTGTTCACAGGCTTGAGGGTTGGTTGACTATGGCCAAGCAAATTGAAGATATGGGCGCACATTCTTTATGTATTAAAGATATGTCAGGCTTATTAAAACCTTACGATGCCGCTGAGCTAATTAGTCGCCTTAAAGAAACTGTTTCACTACCTATAGCGCTACATTGTCATGCAACGACAGGTTTAAGTGTTGCGACACAAATGAAAGCAATTGATTGCGATATTGATGTTATTGATACTTCGATTTCTTCAATGAGCATGACTTATGGTCATTCAGCAACAGAAACGATTGCTTCTATTGTTGAAGGCACTAAACGTGATACTGGCTTGAATGTCGAGAAAATGGCCGAAGTAGCGGCATATTTTCGCGAGGTTAGACAAAAATATGCTGAGTTTGAAGGTAGCTTAAAAGGTGTTGATGCCCGTATTTTAACGGCACAAGTACCGGGTGGCATGTTAACGAATATGGAAAATCAACTTAAAGAGCAAGGCGCCAGCGATAAGTTTGATGAAGTGTTAATTGAGATCCCAAAAGTTCGCAAAGACTTAGGCTATATTCCACTGGTAACGCCAACATCACAAATTGTTGGTACACAAGCGGTATTGAATATACTAACGGGAGAACGTTATAAATCAATCACTAAAGAAACTGCGGGCGTATTAAAAGGTGAGTACGGCGCTACGGCTGCTCCTGTTGATGTTGAACTACAAACTCGCGTTTTAGACGGTAAGGAAGTGATTACTTGTCGCCCGGCTGACTTGCTTGACCCAGAAATAGATAAGTTATCGACAGAATTGCAAGAGTTAGCGAAAGAAAAAGGTATTACTCTGGCAGATGAAGTTATTGACGACGTATTAACTTATGCGTTATTCCCACAGATAGGCTTGAAGTTCTTAGAAAACCGTAACAACCCGGCGGCTTTTGAACCTATTCCTACCAAAGCAAGTGCTAAGGTGGCCAAATCATCAGAGCTAAGCTCAACTACCGAACCAGAAAGCTATGCGGTAAGTGTTGATGGTAAAATTTATGATGTGATTGTAGCGCCGGGCGGCTCTATTGAAGCGATTACTCTTCCAGCTGGTGATGATGCCATTAAGCAATCTGCCTCTATTACCGCGGAAGAAACGTTGAATGCGCCTTTATCAGGTAATATTTTTAAAGTGCTTGTTGGTGAAGGTGACGCTGTTGAAGCCGGTGACGTTGTTATCATTATGGAAGCGATGAAAATGGAAACAGAAATCCGTGCGGTAAATGCCGGCGTTATTACAAGTGTGCACACTAAAGAGGGCGATTCTGTTGCTGTTGGTGATGCCTTACTTAGCTTTTCATAGGGGATACCATGGATAATTTAAATAAATTATGGTTATCAACTGGTTTAGCTAACTTTGAGTTAGGCCAGGTGATCATGATGCTAGTGGGGTGTGGTTTACTCTACCTCGCTATTGCTCGAAAATTTGAACCATTATTATTATTGCCCATGGGGTTTGGCGCGGTTTTAACTAATATCCCTATGGCTGGCTTTAGTGAAGCAGGCGGTTTTTTGAGCTATGTTTATCATGGTGGTATTGAAACCGGTATTTTCCCCTTAATTATTTTTATGGGTGTGGGGGCGATGACTGATTTTGGCGCGTTAATCGCCAACCCTAAAACCTTGCTTTTAGGGGCTGCCGCACAAACAGGTATTTTTGTTACTTTGTTTGGTGCGATAGCGCTGAACGCGGTGCCAGGTATTGAGTTTACCTTAAAAGATGCCTCTGCCATTGCTATTATTGGTGGCGCTGATGGTCCCACGGCGATATTTTTAGCAACAAAACTTGCTCCCGAATTACTTGGCGCCATTGCGGTAGCTGCTTATTCATATATGGCGTTAGTACCAATTATTCAGCCGCCTATTATGAGAGCGTTAACCACTTTAGAAGAACGTAAGATTGAAATGGCGCAACTTCGCCCAGTAACTAAAATAGAAAAAGTTATTTTTCCATTAGGTGTGCTGCTAATGACCATATTTTTCTTACCGGCAGCAACGCCGCTAGTGGGTATGTTCTGTTTAGGTAATTTAATGCGCGAATCTGGTGTGGTTGATCGTTTAAGCTCAACGGCACAAAATGAATTGATTAACATCACTACCATTTTACTTGGCTTGGGTGTTGGTTCAAAACTAAGTGCAGAAGCATTTTTGAATGTTGAAACCTTAGGTATTTTGGCATTAGGCGCGATTGCTTTCTCAATTGGTACCGCATCAGGTGTGTTAATGGCTAAAGTAATGAATAAGTTTTCTAAAGTGCCTATTAATCCGCTAATTGGTGCTGCTGGCGTTTCAGCGGTGCCAATGGCTGCTAGGGTTGCAAACAAAGTAGGTTTAGAGGCTAATCCTCATAACTTCTTGCTGATGCATGCTATGGGTCCTAACGTGGCGGGTGTGCTTGGCTCTGCGGTTGCTGCGGGTATACTGCTAGCATTAGTAGGGTAAAGCGTAAACTACATAGGTATGATATAAAATGATATATCTGAAAAGCCGAGCATGTCTCGGCTTTTTTATGCGCATAACAATAGTGCTTTAACAGGCGAGTTACAGAGTCGTTAAGCGAGTTAGGCAAAGGCGTTCTTTTTATTACTGGATGTTATCTTAAAAAATAAGGTTATAATGCGATTATAATTTTTTAACCGCAAACTATTTACCGTGATGAAAAAACTATTCTCTGTTTGTTTTATTTTGTTAGCGCTGTCAGCTTGTTCAACTTCTTCAACAGGCCGAAATCAGGTGTCCCTTTATTCTGAAGCTGAACTTAACCATATGGGCATTACTTCATTTGAGCAAATGAAAAAAGAAATCCCAATTAGCAAAGATAAAGCAACGAATGATTTTGTGCTTTGTGTTGCCAATGCAATTACGGCTAATGTGCCAAAATTTGCCCATCAAGGTGAATGGGAAGTAGTAGTATTTGATTCAGCGCAAGTAAATGCGTTTGCTTTACCAGGTGGTAAAATAGGGGTTTATACTGGCATTTTACAGGTAACTGAAAATCAACATCAGTTAGCGGCAATTATTGGCCATGAAGTGGGGCATGTACTTGAACACCATTCTAACGAACGTTTGTCAGCCAATAAAATATCTAATATGGGTATGGCTGTTGCTGCTATTGCTTTAGGAGCAAGTGATGTTGACAATAAAGGCCTTTGGGTTGCTGGGTTGGGTATTGGCATTCAATATGGCGTTATCATGCCCTATAGTCGGTCTCATGAAAGTGAAGCAGACATCGTTGGTCAAGACTTAATGGCTCGCTCAGGTTTTGCCCCACAAGCAAGTGTTCATTTATGGCAGAACATGTCAAAACTAAGTAAAGATACGCCACCAGAGTTTATGTCGACCCACCCTTCAAATGAAACACGAATTAAACAATTAAATGAACATTTAACACTTTCTCAGTCCTACTATTTAGCGGAGAAAAATAGTGGCAATACCCCTCAATGTGTTAAGCCAAAAGTTATTCCTAAGCCGCCTACTGAAAAGAGTAAAAAATAGTTATTGTACAGCAAACAAAATTTGTGCAGTTATCATGTTATGTGTTCCCAAACTATCATCTTGAAGTAGCTTGGCTATAGTACTATTGTTTGCTTGTTACTATGCTGTTAAACTTCGATTGTTAATAATTTGAGCATTATGGCTCAAAAGCCTCTTTATTCCCGCCAAGCTTAAGCATGTTAAATTGGTTGGGGAAACCGCATTACAGGAACACCTTGCGTTAATGATTATGATCACTAAAAAACTCTTTAATAAACTCACTCTGGTACTAACGAAGTTTACATTTCATTTTGTAGCTTTTTCAATATTGATTTTTTCAACTCAAGCTTTTTCTTATCAAGTAAGTCAAGCTCAAATAGAACAGTTTAAAAAATTACCGCCATCGCAGCAGCAGGCGTTAGCGAAAAGCATGGGCATTGATATTGGTGATCTTAATGATATTAAAGAGCAATTATCCGGCAAAGGTGACAATAAACAACTGACAGAAAATACTCAAATGTACCCTCGTGGTACTCAGTTTGATGAGCAGGGTAACCCTGTTCAAAATACCGACGAAGAAGATGAAAATTTTGAACAGGTACAAACATTAAAGCCTTTTGGTTATGATGTTTTTGCCAATTCCCCGCAAACCTTTGCGCCAACCATGGATATAGCTATTCCTTCGGGCTATATGGTGGCGCCCGGTGATCGAATTTCTATTCAAATATTTGGTAAAGAAAGTAATGAATTTGAATTAGAAGTAAACAGAGAAGGGCAAATTGTTTTTCCATCTTATGGGCCTTTTACGGTTGCGGGCTTGTCTTTTACTGAAATGAAACGTTTATTAATTGCGAAAATTAAAGAAAAAATTATTGGTGTTGATGTTGTTATTGGCATGGCGTCGTTGCGCTCAATGCGAATATTTGTTTTAGGTGATGCCTATAAACCGGGTCCATACAATTTAAGCTCTTTATCAAGCATAACTCATGCGATTTTTGCTGCAGGTGGCATTAGTGATATCGGCAGTTTACGCAATATACAACTTAAGCGTGCTGGTAGGTTAATTAAAACACTCGATTTATACGATCTGCTTATTCAAGGTGACTCTAGCAATGACGCATTATTACAATCAGGCGATGTGGTTTTTATTGCGCCAGTTGGTAAAACGGTATCCATTGAAGGCGAAGTACGTCGTCCAGCTATTTACGAATTAGTAACAGGAGATGATTTTGCTAATGTACTGGCGATGGCCGGCGGTTTATTACCGAGTGCTTATGCAAAATCAACCATTATTGAACGCTACAATCTAAATAGTTTACGTAGCGTTGTTAATATCGATTTTACTAACGACAAACAATTGTCATTAAAAGCGCAAGCGGGTGATTTTGTTAGGGTGATGAAAGCCGCTGATATGTTTTCACAATCGATTACCTTAATTGGTGCCTTAACACGTCCAGGGAAATATCAATGGCAGCAAGGGCAAAGAGTTACCGATTTATTACCCCAGGTGAATTCACATTTGTTAGCGAATGCTGATTTAAATTATAGCTTGATTATTCGAGAAATTGACCTTGCGCGCAATATAGAAATATTACAATTTAGCCTTGCTAAAGCCATCACCAATGTGGATTCTGAAGATAACCTTTTATTACAAGCAAGTGATAAGTTACTGGTGTTTTCTCGGATATCTAAATTGACCGAAAATAATTTATCGCTTGATATGCTTGCTTATACTCAAGAAGAGCTCTTTAAGAAGGAGCAGCAACTAGCCAAAGATAAATTTAAAACTAAACTGTTTTGGCAAAAATATGACCATGCAAATAAATTAGTTGAAATGGAAGTAGACGAAACAGCCAAATTGGTTAACCAATCTATTGTACAAATGTCAGGTGGTGAAATTGAAGAAGAAGTTGATATAAAAGAACTGGCTTTATTTTCTCGCCAACGTTTATTGCTGCCTATTATTCAAAAGTTGAAGAACCAAGGTGGTTCGGGGCAGCCGATACAGCTAATAGAAATTGATGGTTCGGTTAAATTTCCAGGTGTTTATCCGCTGGCGCGTAATGGCCGAGTTGATGATTTAATTGCCGCCGCAGGTGGTTTAAATGAGTCAGCCTATTTAGCGCGTGCAGAGCTCACTCGCAATGTAGTTCGTGATCAATTTGTGAGTAAGCGCTCTATTTCAGTGAATCTGAAATCAGCGTTACAAGGTGAAGAAAATGATAATATTTTATTACAAAGCAAAGATAGGTTAAATATCCATAAAATTCCTGCCTGGAGTGAAAATCATGTGGTTGAATTACGAGGCGAGTTTGTTTTTCCTGGTAAGTATACAATCCGCCGCGGCGAAAATTTATCTGATTTAATTGCAAAAGCTGGCGGCTTTACGCGTTTTGCCCATCAAGAAGGCTCGGTATTTACTCGCATTAAACTGCAAGCATTAGAGTTACAAAATCTCGTTAAATTATCCGGTGATTTACGTATTGAAATGGCATCTAAGTCTTTATCAGACAGTAATTATTCGCAATCTTATAATGAAGTTCAAGCGATGCTAGAAGATCTTACTAAATTGCAACCGATAGGCCGTTTAGTACTTAACTTACCAAAAGTTGTTAAAGATAATGATTACGATATTTTACTTGAGGATGGTGATGTACTTTACGTACCTACCTTAAAAAATTCAGTGAATGTTATCGGGCAAGTACAGGTTACCTCTTCTCATATTTATGATAAAAGCTTAACCGCACAAGACTACTTAGCACAAAGTGGCGGCAGTAAAAAGCGTGCTGATGAAGAGAGAGTTTACATTATTGCTGCTAATGGCAGCATAAAATTAATGGCAAGTAGCAATTGGTTTGCCAGTAATGCGGGTGATAATATGAAGCCCGGTGATACCGTTGTAGTACCACTTGATTCTGAGTACATGAGTAACTTAACGTTATGGACTAGTGCAACCACTATCATGTATAACACCGCGGTAGCGATAGCGGCTATTAGTGGTATTTAATTTATAAACAGATAGATAAAAAGCGAAAATCTTTTAATTGGTGAAGTAATTAAGTGTCTAAAATAATAGAAAAAAACGACGAGAATAGCGTGGCAAAAAACGTGGAAAGTAACGGCTCACAGGGAATTAATGATCAAAATCAGTTCTCGTCGGCTAATTTAGCTATGGTGCAACAGCAAATGCTGTTAGCACAAATGCAACAAAGTCAAACTCGAACTCAAGACGATGAAATTGATTTAGCTGAATTATGGCGAGCTGTTTGGGCTGGAAAAATAACAATAATTATTATTAGTTTTGTTTTTGCTGTCGCCTCTATTTACTTTGCTCTTTCTCAACCAAATGTTTATAAAGCTTCAGCAATATTAGCGCCGGCATCAAATGAAGGAGGCGCGGGTGGTTTATCTGCATTAGCAGGTCAGTTTGGTGGTTTAGCAAGTATGGCGGGCATCAATTTAGGTGGTGGAGCAAGCAATAAAACAGATTTAGCATTAGAGATAATAAAATCGCGTACATTTATTCAAAAATTTATTGAAAAGCATAACTTGTTAGTGCCAATTATGGCGGGTAAAGAATGGGATATAGCCACTAATACCTTGATTATAGATGATACCATTTATGATCTAACTAATAATAAATGGTTACGAGAAGCAAAAGCGCCTAAAAAGGCAAAACCATCTTTATGGGAGGCATTTGTAGTATTTTCTGACTTATTGAACCTGTCTCAAGATAAAAGTACCACTATGATTACGATAGAGCTAGAGTATTATTCACCTGAAATGGCGCAGCAATGGATAAATTGGTTGATTAGCGACGTAAATGAATTTATGAGAGATCAAGATCAAAAAGAAGCCCAAGACTCTATTAATTATTTAACCGAGCAATTAAAAAATATTCATGTAGCGTCGATGGAAAGCGTTTTTTATCAGCTTATTGAAGAGCAAACAAAAAACATGATGTTAACGAAAGTTAAAGCAGAATATGTGTTAAAAACGATTGACCCCGCACAGATACCAGAAGAAAATGCCAAGCCTAAACGTGCTTTAATTGTAGTGTTAGGCACTATACTTGGTGGTATGCTGTCGGTGTTGATTGTTTTGATCCGTTACTTTTCTAATAAAGCGGGAAATAAAACAGTTAATAAAAAAGCTTAAAGTTAATAGATAGGCACATAAATTAAACAAGGATTGTTTATGAAAATTCAACATCATGGCGCAGTAAATGGCGTAACTGGCTCATGCCATCAACTTCACATTGATGAGCAAAACTCTGTTTTAATTGATTGTGGGCTTTTTCAAGGAGCAGAGCAGGGCAAGAATAACGGCGCTGAAAATAATGAAAAGCACCTTGCTATTGATTTTGACATCAGTACGGTACAAGCATTAATTGTTACCCATTGTCATATTGATCATGTTGGCCGAATACCTTACCTACTTGCCGCAGGGTTTCGAGGGCCAATTTATGCAACTACAGCAACAGCGGCTTTACTGCCCCTTGTTATTGAAGATGCGTTAAAAGTTGGGGTAACGCGTAATAAATCAATGATTAATGCTTGCTTGAAATTACTTAAAAAGCAGTTAATAGCACTAGATTATAAAAAATGGCAATCACTGGCTTTAAGTGACGCTGCGCTTCTTGTTCACCCAGAGCCAGTAGAGGGGAGAGACGCAGCAGCAGAGGCAAGTTCACCCAAAGCAAAAATTAAATTTCAAATGGCAGGGCATATTTTGGGCTCTGCGTATGTTGAAATTGATATCATTAAAAAATCAAACAAAACACCAAAGCACCGGGTGGTATTTTCAGGCGATCTTGGTGCGCCTTATGCTCCCTTATTACCCGCACCCAAAAGCCCATATCGTGCTGATACCTTGGTTATAGAGTCAACTTACGGTGATAAAAACCATCAAAACAGAAAAGTTAGAACTAAACAGCTACAAAAAATTATAGAAAAAGCGGTAGCAGACAATGGGGTAGTGTTAATTCCCGCTTTTAGCATAGGCCGAACACAAGAGCTGCTTTATGAATTAGAAAAAATTATCCAGCGAAAAGCCAATTCAAGCCTTTGGCAAAATATCGATATTATTATTGATTCACCAATGGCGGCAAAATTTACCGAACATTATAAAGAATTTAAAAATTTGTGGGATGCAGAAGCCAAACAAAAACTTAAGTTAGGCCGACACCCGTTAAGCTTTGAACAACTTTATACGGTTGATAGTCACCAAGAGCATAGGCAAACAGTGGCCTATTTAGCCAAACGTAATAAACCGGCAATAATTATAGCCGCCAGTGGTATGTGTAGTGGTGGCAGAATAGTTAATTACTTAAAACAGTTTTTGAACGATAAAACTGCCGATATTCTCTTTGTTGGTTATCAAGCGCAAGGCTCTTTGGGGCGTGATATTCAAAAATACGGTACTATCGCCGAGGGTACTATCACTGATAGCAGCAAACCAAGTAAAGCGCCTTATGTTTTTATCGACGGTAAGCGTATATATATTAACGCTGGCGTACATACCATTAGTGGCTACTCAGCCCATGCAGATCAAAACGGGCTAATTAATTTTGTTAAGCGCATGCGGCTCAACCCACACATATAAAAATTGTCCATGGTGATGACAATGCCAAACAAGCATTGGCAAAGCAATATAAGAAAATGTTAGTTAATGCCAAGATTGAAATTGCTAAATAATGCAGTGTTTACTGCAGCCTTGTAGTAAGTACTTGTAGTAAGTACTTGTAGCAAACATAAGTGTAATTGCTGGTAATTTAAATAATAAAAACCATTATTAATTAAAACTGAAATAAAGTAAAAACTCTAGTATAATCTTCGCCGCTAATAATAATAAACAGTTAACAAGAACGTTATGGAACTAAACATGTATACATTGGTTGCTACAGCACTTACCTCTTTTTGCTTTGCGTTCTTAGCGATAAAATTTTTTAAACCTGTGGCGATTGACATGGGCTTAGTTGATAAGCCGAACGAACGAAAACAGCATTCAGGTCATATTCCGCTTATTGGTGGTATTTCAATATTTATAGCAGTGCTTGCTGCTAGTCTTCTTTGGTTACCTAATACCCTTGAATTACGCATGTATTTAATCGCATCAGCGATGATGGTTTTTATTGGCGTTTTAGACGATAAATTTGATTTGCGCGTGCGGGTACGCATTATTGGGCAAATTATTATCGCCAGCCTAATGATATATGGTGTTGGTGGTTACATTTCTAACCTAGGTAATTTATTTGGCTTGGGTGATATTACTCTTGGCCCAATGGGAGTACTTTTTACTTATGTGGCAATAATAGTCGTTATTAACGCTTATAATATGATTGATGGTATCGATGGTTTAATTGGTAGCCTAAGCATTAACACCTTCACCTCTATTGCCATTTTATTTATTATGAGCGGACAAACAAATTATTTAAGTTACCCGTTGATTTTGGCTACTGCTACCATTCCGTATTTAATGTTTAATTTAGGCGTATTTGAAAAACTGCTGGGTAAAGAGACTAAAAAAATATTTATGGGTGATGCCGGTAGCATGTTTGTTGGTTTAAGTGTTATTTGGTTGTTAACCATGGGCACACAAGGTGAGCAAACCTCTTTTAGACCAGTCACTGCGCTATGGATATGTGCCATACCACTGATGGATATGCTAGCGATTGTGGCCAGACGCTATAAAAATGGCAAATCACCATTTAAACCTGACCGAGATCACCTACACCACATATTTCAGCGTATCGGCTTTAGCTCACAACAAACACTTGTGCTTATTTCAACTGTTGCAGTAGCCTTTTCGGCAATAGGCCTTGCCGGTGAATACTTTAATATTGCAGAATCAATAATGTTGCTAGGTTTTTTAACCATGTTCATCCTTTATAATTTAACTATTAGAGCAATAGTTAAATAATTTAAAGGTAGTAGTAGTAGTAACAAAATTATAACAATGCTATTAGGCTTATATTCCACTGCCAAACCATTGCAAACTGCGTGTTTTAAGACGCCTGAGCTAATTCTCAACAAGATAGCTCTTTTTATTAATAATAGTGCTATTAAAAGCAGATGCATGATGAGTATGCTTTGCTAAGACTCTACCAAGCGTTTGGTTTAGAGGTGTTTTATCTAGCGTTGTTGATTTTGATAAGGCTGCTATATTATATAGCTTATTAGAAACTGCAACAGCATATCCCCCTGAATAACCCTTATCTTCAATCAAGACCCTGCCTCTAGGCCTTTAAATTATCGCTGAGAGCTTATAACTTAATAGACTTGGCATCATTGCCTTTGGCAACATTTATACTAATTTTCCACCTTGATCATGATATGACGATATAGAACAACTTTTAAACGATTTTGTCTGGTATATGTAAGAAATAATTAACTTTTGTGTTGCTTAATAAAAATTATCACGTTAATATCTTTTTGAAACAATTTAGATTGTCGGTTATGTTTTTTTTTACGTGTTTGTATATGTGGCGTAAAATTTAGTTTGAAGCAGAATTTCAACAAGGTATTGTTTCAGGTTTTAACTATGAATAGAGTGTTTCTACGGTAAGTTTTATCTGTCAATAATACACAAGAAGATAGATATTGTTTATCCGTAAAGCATGATAATGTTGTAAACCGAAAAAACAGAATTAAAATTTACTCATATTGCTCTGCATATGAGTATTCAAATCATATTTAAGTGAATAGGAACACTATAATGGTTAATAAAACTCAATTTTATAAAACAAAAGTAGCACTAGCGGTAGTTCTAAGTTTAAGCTTAGCTGCATGTGGCGATTCAGATGGGGATGCAAATACCTCAAATAATCAAACTCAAACAGATGCAACACAGAATGCTGTGGGCAATCAAACTGAATTGTCAGGTACGGTTCAAGGTGTTGTTGTTGATACTAATGGTAACCCTATTGAAGGTGCAGCAGTGTACTTAGGTGCTGCTGAAACAGTAACAAATGCCGGTGGCCAATATGTATTTACTAATGTTGCCGTTACTAGTGTAGCTGGTGTAAATAATGAAGGTAATGAAGATGATGACAGTATTTCTGATTCATTAGTTGTTACTATTGTTGGTACAGACGCCTACTTAGGCGCGTTAGTAACTGTTACTCCTGAAGCTCAAGTAAACAATACTGGCGGCCAAGGCCAAGGCCAAAATGGTGGCAATTCAGATGCTACTGCGCAAACCTTTATCGATGGCTTTACTGCAGAAGCAAGTATTGCTGTGCTTCCTATGCTAAATGCAGGTGCTTATGGTTATATTCGTCACTGTGAAACAGGCCAACCACTTTTAAATACAGCTGATATATTATCATTAGATTTTGTTACTATTGATGCTGATGCTGATGATAGCATTGATAGCGCTCAGATAACTAACGCTGAAGATAATCATGCAATTAGCGCTGATGCTAATGGTGAATTCGCTCTTACTGGTTTAGCTGCAAACTCTAGCTACACTCTTACAGCCAAAAAAGGTTGGGAAATTACTAGTGGTTTAGGTTTAAATACTGCTACTACTGTTAATTCTACTTCTACTACTGTTGTTGATACTGTTAATCCTACAGGTACTACTATAGTTAGTGATGTTAGTGTGACTACTGGTAACGTAACTGTAACTACTTTAACTACTCTTGTTATTGACGCTGTAGCTGAAACTGCAACTACTATTGTTAAAGTAACTACTGTAACTCTTAATTCAATGAGTCTTAGTACTGGTTCAGAAGATTCTTCACAATTCTTAGGTACTATTGAAGTATGTCCAGTTGAATTTACAGATGCTGACGTAACAGTTGCACCGTACATTAAATCAATTGACGGTCAAATTGGTACAACTGAAGTAGTAGATAATTCAATCAACTATGCTGCATTAACTCAAGATGTAGTAAATGACTTCGTTATTAACTTCTCTGAAGAAATGGCTGCTACATTTGACTTAACTGCTGAAGCACGCGTAAAAGTTATCGCTCCGGGCGAAACTCTTTCTGCAACTGTAACTGATGCTACAGTAACCTTATCTGCAGACGGTACATTTGCAACAGTTACTTTTGTTGCTGACCTTGCTGAAGGCACTAAAGTTGATGTTTGGTTCCCTCATTGGACTGCACTAGATGCTAACGATGATTTATTCTTAGTTGACAATGCTACTATCGGTTACGATGCTGTTGAAGTTGTAACTACTACTAAAGCAGTGTATACCCATGCATACTTCTGTACATTCTCTAAACCTGAAAATGAAGCGACAGTAACTTTAGGTCCGCAAATTTTTAATGCGGAAACAACTGAAGACGGTAACTCTACTGACTTATCTGATTACAGCTTAGCGTTCCAAGATAACTTTGAAGCTTCTGCAAACGTTGCTACTCAGTTAAATGATGGTGATGTAAATTCTGGAGTTCGTTTACAAGCATTAGCATTTGCTCGTGATTCAGCAGCACTAACAACAGTATCAATTGTTCAAAATTACGCTGTTGTAAGCTACGATGGTACTAACGCTGCTAGCTTGGTTTGGACATTGAATGATGTAGTCGTTACTCCAGGTACTCTAGCAGTTCCAGGTGCTGATGGTCTAGACATTGAAACAGATGCTCTTGGCGTTACTACGATTCACATACAACCTGCGAAACATAATGATGTTATTACAGCAACACCAGTAAATGGTTTTGGTGATGTAATTACTGCTGGCACTATGACTGTAACATTAGTTGATGCAATTGCACCTACTACTGTTTTACAAGAAAGTTACAATATTACTAGCCTAGATGTTGATGCAGGTCTTCCTGTTGAACCTGCACCTCGTGCTGGTTTAGATATAGTAGACGGCGCAACAGCTAATGCTTCTTTTGGTAACGGTGGTGAAATTTCAGCTCCGGGTACTACAGCAACGGCAGCTGGCGAGCCTATTATTCATATTCAACCTCGTCACTTAGCAGGTCAAACAGATTTAGCTGATGATCGTAACAATGAATTAAATTCATTAACAGCGGATATGACTAATCGTTTAACTGCTGCAGAAGTGACTGCTTTAGGTGGCGCTGTTCCAGCTCTTAAAGCTATTAGTGTAACAACTTATACTACTAGTGTCCCTTCGCCTATTGCATATGAAACACCAATCTACGATAAAAAAGCTTACGCTAACTGGGCTGATGTTTCTGCCAAAATTGGCGTAGCGTTTAACGAAGATGTAACCTTAACAACTACGGCTCCATCATTTAGTGGTTCAACTACATTAGACGGTTATGCTGCACTTAATGATGTTGCTGTTAATGTTGATGGTCAAGTAGTTGCGGTTGATTTAGTAACTTTCGATACGGCAAGTGTTGTTGCTTTATCATTGGATGCCGGTGCTGATTTAGGCTTTGTTGGTTCTGTTACGGATAGTCGTGATAACGTATCTACTGCCAATGCACAAGTATTTATTCAAGATACTTTCCCACCAATGATGACTGAAGCAATTTGGAATGGTGAAACATTAGAGCTAACATTCAATGAAGCTCCTGTTATTCATGCTGGTACTCCTGCAAGTATTACTATTCTTGACCCAACAGATACGGATCAATTTATTACTCTTAACGTAGTAGCTGCAAACACGGTTATCGTTGGTAATGTAATGACAATTACATTAGATGGTACTGAAAATGTAGCAGCAGCTGCATTATTCCAATCTGGTGCTAACAATGAGTTTGCTTACGATGATGACGCAAGTACTACCAATAACCTTCCTGAAGGTGAGCAACATGCGCTAATTGATTGGGATAACATTGCCGATGCTACAGGTAACCAATGGTCAGAGTTTAACCCTATGACTTCAGCTTCTGACCGTGGTATGGAAAGTGCCCCAGCTCTTGCCGATACTCGTCGTTGGGAAGTTGTTGCTCCACGTTTCTTAGCCGTTGATGCTGTTGGTGTGTTTTCTTACAGTGTGACAACGAATGGTTATAATGATGCTGATTTCGGAACCTTCCCTGGTGATGATGATGGTGCAGTTACATATACTATCGCTTTCACACATCCAATAGATGTATCAGCTACTCTTAATACATTCTCAACTCACATTAATGACCATCCTTCATATAACACTGATGTTCTACGTGCTGGCGCAATTACGGCTAACACTTCAGATGCAAATGGTGTGAATTTGTTGAATGACTTGTTCTCAGTAAGCATTGACGGAGCTAGCACTGACGCATTTGTTAGTAATATTACTTCTCCAACAGCTGTTCTAGTGAATGGTTCATTTGCTCTAAGTGCTGACCATAAAACCATTACTTTAACAATTCAAGGTTCAGCAGTTGATGCTGATTCAATCTTGTTTGGTACTACTGAGTTTGGTTTCAATACAACAGTTACAAGTGCAATTACTGGTTCATTAACCACTTCTGGTACATTTAACTGGCAGGATAATAACTAATCAGTATTTTTTATTAAATATTGAACTAGTTAGTTAATGATATAAAGGAGGCTTCGGCCTCCTTTTTGTTTTTAAAAATCACGTTATTAGTTACAGCTTTTGTATAGCCTATAGGCGACATAACTAACGAGAACAAGCTCAATACAACTTACTCATTACTACTTGGGGGGAAAATGAAGGTCATTCCAATCACACTATGTTTAATTTTGTCTATATCGAATGCACTTGCAGATACAGACGTAAAAAGTACAAATATCAATAAGCAAACAACAACTAACAATATAATACTCCAAGCCCTTTTGGGTGGTGAAGCGGCAGAGCAATATAATAAAGGCTATTATTATTTAACCGGTAAAGGTGATGTTAAACAAAGTAATAGTGAGGCGAGGAAATGGTTTGGTTTAGCGGCAAAAAGCACTAGCCCGGCTGTTAGATATAAAATCGGTCGTTTGTTTGAAACAGGTACCTTGTACCAGCAAAGCTACCTTGAAGCGGTAAAACACTATAGCTACGCTGCCGATAAAGGCGATATCTATGCCATAAATAATCTCGCCATTTTGTACCTCAATGGCACGGGAGTAACCAAGGATATTGCTAAAGGCATTACCTTATTCACCCGCGCTGCTAACAGAGGCAGTGTGGAAGCACAGGTTAATTTAGGGCTATATTATTTAACAGCCACGCAAGAGCACCAAAGCATTGAAAAGGCGCTAAAGTGGTTTACTGCTGCGGCAACAGATAATAACCCGGTGGCGCTTTATTACTTGGCCGAACATGCTTTTGCCGAAAAAGACTATGTGAAGGCTTATGACTATTATTTGACTTCGGCACAACAAAGTAATGACAATGCGCAATTAAAATTGGCTATGTTATATGGCAAAGGCTTAGGCATTGAAAAAAACCGAGAACAGTCGTTAAAGTGGTTAAAAGAAGCGGCTAAATTAGAAAACAAGCAAGCGCTTGCGATGTTAAAGAGTATGAATAAATAGCGGCTAAATGCCGCTATGAGGGTAACTAAAGATAAATACGAGGTATATAGTTAAAGGTAAGTAAACACAGTATTATAGCAATGTTGTACTTACCCCCATTTCACTGAAAAAGTAAACTAATCTAGGCGAGCGATATAACCGCCATATTCTAATTCAGTCTCTGATTTTATCGTCATTTCAGCAGTATCCAATGAAAATGTTTTCTTGTCTCTGTCAGCAGGGAATACTAAATTGATAGTATTACCCTGAATGAAATAAGTCCCCTCTATACTACCCGCTAAAGCAGGGTTAGGACTGATCATCTGTCTGCTTAATTCAAAGGTGCCGTCTGAAGAAAAAGTAAATTCTTGACTCGTTTCTGTGGTGTCAGTCGTTATATTTAACACGTAACGTCCATCGATAGTGGTGCCTGTATTCTCATATACATCCTCAGGTACCGGAGTTTCCTCAATTTCTTCTTGAATAGCTAAAGATTTTTCAGCTGTAATGGCTGTGTTATCTTCTTCATTAGTTAGTGAGCCGTAAGCTAAATATGCAGAGATAACCACAACTATTCCAATTAATACTTTATTCATTTATTTTAATGCCTTTTGTAGGGGAGTCTAAACTTATGCCATTATATGTGACATTCTGATGCCGTTAAATGGGGCATTATTATGCCATTATATGTGACATTAAATAAAGCATAAAGTTCCAGATAAACTGATAAGAAATAACCCGAACAGCCACGCTAATTTATAAAAAAATAGGGCTTTATCTAAAGTCGTATCGAACAAATAATATCAAAGCGGTGGTAGTCAAGCCAATCGACTAGCACGCTGTTTTCTGATGTAATATGGGTTATGAACTTAGCTCAGGATAAATCAATTACACCACTTAAATGGTTATTATACCTAGTTCAAGTCTGCTCAATTCATACTTTGCAAGTTGTAGCATAGGCTTTAGTCTCAAAAAGAGATTTTAAACCTTGATATATAACTGTTTCTAACATCATTTCAATAATCGGGGTGGCGTCGTCAGAAATGTTTGATAAACGAAGAGCTTGAATGTGCTTGATGTGATTTTGTTTTAGTATTCTTTCGATGGGTAAATAATAGAATATAGGATTTACTTCCATTAGTGACTTTAAAAACCAATATCTTTGTACTCTACCATTGCCATCTGAAAATGGGTGAACTAGACCTATTTGATTATATAAAACGCAACTTTTAATAATTAAACACTCTTCGGTATTATTAAGAAAATTAAAAAGCGTCGAAATCATTGCAGGTATAAATATAGCTGGTGGCGCTGTGTAGATTGACTTCTTACGAAACCTTATATTCATGTCGGCCTTGCGATATTCTCCTGCGTTATTTAATAAGTTACTCATAAATTGTTTGTGTGAAGCCAAGAAAGCATCGACACTGAGTATGTTAGATTGGTCTATCAATTTATATGCGTTTTGAGTATTTATTTCTTCAATACGAAACCTTTGATTTGCAATTTCATTTAACTGGGTCGGTGAGGTTATATTTTTATGTTTTTCTATGAACACTGGACATTCACGTCGATTCTTTATTGGTATATATTTAATCAAGTTGGCATTTGTGCTGCCGGATGCCATTTCTTTTATTTCTTCTAAATAGAGCATTATCTTTGCACTAGTCTTTAGAATTTTTTCTGAAGCTTAATAATTATAGTGCATTAGTAAAGTGTAATAAATGGCAAATAGAGTGCAATTATTATACGTATAAAACAACCAATATCCAGTTGCTTCTTTCATTTTTTGATGTAATAACTCGGGATTGAATAACTCGGACAGCCACTCTAACTTTTAATAGCCTCAGGTGTAGAAACTATTTTTCAAGAATATGGGCAAAGTCATCGTTGTAAAAACCTATTCATTACTGACGCAAGTGTATTTTCCTCTAGTGGAGATGGCGAATTACCCTCGCTAACGATAGCGGCTTTAGTGATGTGTACTGCAGATTATATTCAATCTTCTCTAAGTAAAGGATAATATTTTTTGATATCACTTGAGTTTAATCTTTATACTTATATTTAGGGCAAAAAAAAGACCAACATTTGTTGGTCTTTTTTATAAGAAATGTAATATTCTTTAGTTAAATTTACGGCGCGATAATAAACCGCCAAGTACCATTAACGTTAACCAACCAAAAGAACCACCACTACTACCACCTTCTTCAGTAATAGTAACCGTTGTAGTTGTTGAATCACTACTATCTTCCGTCCTTTCTTTAGGCTCTTCAACGGTAATATTAAAGGTACGTGTTGTTTGATTACCAAGGCCATCGGTAACGGTTAACGTTACTCTGAACGTTAATTCAAATGAAGGGTAACCAGATAAGGTAACAGTTCCATCGGCATTATCAACAAAGTTCATCCAAGCAGGTAAACCAGTAGCAGTGATGGTAGGAATAGCAGTACCTTGTTCAACTAAAGTTTTAATGGTTAAATTCATCGATTGATCAACAGGAACTACTATATCTGAGGTAGTTAAAAAGACCGGCACTTTAATCACGTTAACCGTTAGGGTTTTATCAAAGGTATGTAACTGTGAATCTGTAACACGAACGGTAATATCGTGGGTTTCATTATCATCAATATCTAAACGACTACCACCGTCAATAACTACAACATAGGTATTACCATCAATAATAGATAAACCGAAGCGGCCATTTGCGTTATCTAATAACTCATAAGTAAAGGTGTCACCTACATCAGCATCTTCAGTCGATAAAGAGCCAACAATTGTATCATTAACTGACTTTTCTAAAACTTTATTACTAGCAGTTGAAGTTACAACTTGACCATTAACAAATAACCACGCAAATACACCCGGATGATTAATATTGCTTTCCGTTGCTACCAAATTGCCAAAATTGGCATCCCCAGAAGGATATGGGTCATCAAAATTGATTAAATCGCCATTTGTCCAACCAAGTCTTGCTGGCCCAACACTATTGTCAACCGATTCATATCTATTTTCAACAACGAAGTTACCATTTCCTAACATATGAAAACGCATTTGAAAGGCAGAACCAACAAGACTGCCCTCCTGCCATTTACCGATATCATCCCAGGTGACAGTGACGATATTATTAACGATATCATTATGATAATAGATTGTATTGGTTCCTGTTGAGTTTCCTCCTGGGCTTATTGGGTTTCCGTCATTTGCACTTAAATCTGCCTTAACAGCCGCAAACATTGGCCCAGCTGCATATGTTGAAAGGGGGTCGGAGGAATAGGATTCGGTGTCATGACCTAATGATACTTGTCCTGAAGCGTGGATAGCAAAAGTATTCAAAGTGGCACCGTAAAAATTGATACCAGCCCCAAATACCGGCGAAACGTCAAAATAAGTATTATCATCACCGGTAATAACTGTAGCCGTGCCAAAACCTCCACCCCCGTCTACTAGAATCAAATCACTCCCAGGTTCGATAACTACCGGTAAGCCAAAAAGAATATCGGTTGGTGGCGCGCCAGGTTCGTCAGCAATAGAGGTTAATGACCAAGAAGCTAGTGACAGGGCTAAGGCACTTTGAGCAATTCCTTTTATAAGTTTATTATTCATATTCAATTAAACCTTTGTTTGATTAAACCGTTATCTAACATGACATGCACACCTGCAACAGTTGAATTATTATTAAGCTATTAAAATCTCTGACATATTACCTTAATCAGTACAAAGTAAAAAGGAGAAAGTCGCAATATAGCCGATACTCCAGAAGACTCAGCCCATACCAGCGTTAAAATACGAGTAATAAAAGCCAAACTGGGTAAACAACCGAGTAACTTACTACCCTTTGTTGGTAACTCTAGAGAACATATGCCTAAAGGCTTACCGTTTGAGCTAAAGGACTATCTTGAGTTAATTGATCTAACAGGGCGCTGTATCAGAGAAGACAAAACTGGGCACATAGCCCAAAGGCAACCTGAATTACTACAACGTTTAAACATAAGCGCAGTAAACTGGTTAATCCTAACCAAAGATTTCCGTCACTTGTTCCATGGCGCTATTGGTAACAAAAAAGCACTCACCTTGTATTACCAACATCATGATGTGAAACGACGACAGAACGTCAGCTGTTGTGAAAAGCTTTTTGCTTAGTTTTGTTGCCATATCTGGATTTGACACTTCTGTGTTAATCACAACCATATAGCTCAAAAATTATTGATAAGTCACCACCATCGGCCGCTCTCAATGCATTTATATAATCTTTGCGTATTTGTGTGATTTTATCTAACTCGCGCCCTCCCCAATTAATAGGAGGAATGGAAAAATACTTCTCGGCAACAATGTCTGCATATATACGAGAAAATCGACCGTTACCATTTGGAAAAAGGTGGATTTTTACAAGTTGATGGTGAAACCTGAGTACTGCTTCAACAGGTGGATAACTTTTATATTCAATCCAGGCTGATAAATCATCGAGTAAATTTCTCAGGGCAACTGAAATACCATAAGGATCAATACCAATATTTTTCTCGGTTAACCTAAAGGTACCTGCCCAAGTCCACACATCTTTGAATAATGCTTTGTGTAAGTCCATAGCAAAATTACTCGTTAATACATCATCCCTTGCAATACTTTTCTTGAGCCAAAGTAAGCCAGTAACGATGTTAGCTTGCTCTAGTTCATCAAGTTGCCCCCTAGTGGTTATATGTTTATATTTTAATCCGGCTAACTCATCAGGATCTAGTGGGGTTGCCCCCTCTACATATTCATTTGTGATCATGTATTTCCTCCCAGAACCAATTTGGCATTTCTGCTATAAGCTGCTCAGTCACTTTGTTAACTTGTAACTCTATTTGCTCCAATGTTGTACCTTGATCTTCAAGTTGCATATGTACATTTGCATTTTCAAGAAGCTTAACAGCATGGCGACGGGCTTTATCTTTAATGAGCGTATCTATTTTTCCCCTAGGAACAATTGCATAGTGTAAATCACAATCCATTGCGTTTGCCGTTTCTTTTAATTTATTTAGTGTTAATGTTCCTTCAAGCTCTGCTTTTTCAATCCGGTATAGCTCACTTTTTTTAATACCTGCTCTTTCTAAAATAATTTTAGCTGGCATTTTTAATGCTTTCCTATTTGTTCTGAGCCACCCTTCAGGTGGTGTAGTTAAATGCAACGTCTTCTGGGTGGCAATATCAATAATATCTCTATATTGCTTCACCACTAACTCTTTAATATTCACTATGATTCCATATAAATGCGGATTGATATGTGTTTCCAGTTTATGTATTTATGGAGGTTAAGTCAATTGGTGTCCATGTTTTTATGGAGTAATACTTATATTTGTCTATATTTATATGGAATTAATGAGTGTTAATTAAATCACGTGTCTATTTATATGGCTCAGGAACGTCATCCCCGAGGTATTTTGCCTACATCAAATTAACTCGGACACACACTCTAACTTTTACTCAACAATTTAGTAAAGATGAAGCAATAGCCGATACTCCAGAAGACTCAGCCCATACCAGCGTTAAAATACGAGTAATAAAAGCCAAACTGGGTAAACAACCGAGTAACTTACTACCCTTTGTTGGTAACTCTAGAGAACATATGCCTAAAGGCAACCTGAATTACTACAACGTTTAAACATAAGCGCAGTAAACTGGTTAATCCTTACAAGATTTCCGTCACTTGTTCCATGGCGCTATTGGTAACAAAAAAGCACTCACCTTGTATTACCAACATCATGATGTGAAACGACGACAGAACGTCAGCTGTTGTGAAAAGCTCTTTGCACCAATGAGAATAACTCGGGAATAACTCGGACACCCACTCTAAATTGTTTGATCAAGTGACAGTCTTCTCTGCAACGAAATAACTCGGACACCCATTCTATACAAAGGTACGTTAAAAAATGAATATTCAATCTGTTTTCCAAGCACTACAATCAGCAAGCGACTTTGAGCTATTTCGATTAAAAGTAGCTATTGATAAGTTGTTAGAAGATTTTGAACGTATTAATGTCTTGCGACCGAACTTGTTGCTAACAATAAACGCGGCATGTCAACAGCTGAGCTGTATATTGGTAGCACGGTTGGCTTTATTAATAGCGAAAATAATCAAGACTATATTGGGCAGGTGGTAAAATTAAACCCCAAGCGTGCCGTTTTATTGCAGTAGAGAGCTGATTAAATGACCGTGAAGGTGAGGTGTCACCCGTCATCCCCGAGGTGTTTTAATCGGGGATCTTGAATTCAGTTGCACTAGACCTCCGATAAAGTGACTACGGAGGTGACGATTCATTGCAGTCAAAATTAACTAGGGTATATTTATCTTTTTAAATAGCTGAACATGCCAGCCACTAACATCAAAAGTTTAAAAGTTTAAAAGTTTAAAAGCTTAAACGATAACGACCTTGACGGTCTTTTTTACCTAAAAAAGGTAAGGCATCGTTAAGGGCTGGTGGAAATTTTGCACCAGGCTTTAAATAACCATTACCAGAGATTTTACCGCCGTTACGCACGTAGGTACTAAAGGTTAACCCTAAGTCATTCTTAGGAGACATAATTACCGCCAAAGCCCCTTTTTCACAACTAATGTCCGCGTTTAAGTTACCTAGTTTTATGTTTTTCTCTAGCGCCACCACACCAGCTTTTGCCCATGAAATACTGCCGTTTGCAGTAATACATTGATTATTGTTTGCCAGATCTATTGTTGCGTTTAACAGTGTTAACTCAACATCGCCTTGCGCTGATAAAGGTAAGGGTAGGGTAAACTGTTGGGCAATTTCGTTAGCTTTTACTAGTAAGGTAAGCTCATTTATTTCAACTTTCTCTGCCGATAGTACTAGCTCAAGCTTACCTTCAGGGCCTGCGATAAAAGAGTCACCAAAAGTGATCGATAGTTTAGGTGCTAGAGTAAATAAAGACCAAAAGCTTAGTTTAGCGTTTACCTTCGCCACACTCGTTCCATCTATGTTTACTTGCGCTATCTCAGTACTCCAAATACTACCGGTAACACCTGACACTTGCATGTTTTTAGGGAGGGAAACTTGATTTAACACCAAAGTTGTGGGTAATGTTGCGATTAAAAAACCAATATAGGTTATTAAAAAAATAACCGCTATGGCTAATTTGTTTTTCATTTATTGTCTCTGCTTAACTTTTATCGTTATATAAATTGACGTGCTTTACTGTTTAGTCAGTTGTAAACGGCGAACACGTACTTCGCCTTGATTATCGGCTTTTGTTAAATCAATCGCTTGTACTCGCAAACCTTCATTGTTAGCCAAGTGCTCTAACCAAAATAGCAGTTGGGTAAAAGGAACACTATCAAGCCACACTTGCAATTGTTCACCTTGTGGTTGCATACGCGTAATAGTGAGCTGTTGCTGATTTGCGGTACGGTTAATAATGCTTGATAAACTAGCACTACTTTTTTGTTTGCCACTAACAGATTTAACACTTTGATAACGCGCGGTATTATCCGCCACCCAAGTTAATAGTGCCTGACGGCTAGCCAAACTTTTTTTACTATTCGCTAAGTTATCATTTAGTGGTTGCCATACTAGGCTATAAAGCAAAAAAATTGAAAAAGTAGCGCTCATGGCCAACACTAATTGTTGCTCACGTAGGTTAAGCCCTTGCCACCATGTTTTAATTGCAGCTAAATTCATTATGAGCCTCCCTTTCTGCTGGTGCTACTTGTTTTGTTCTGGTTACTAACAATAGAGAATGAGCCTGTTACTTGTTCCCCTTGATTATTTTGCGCCCCTTGCTTAACCGTTAAATTAGCACTGTTAAGCGCTGCTTTAAAACGTTCAAAGTGTTGGTAATTATCAGCAATGGCTTGTATGCGAAGCTCTTGTCTTTTCCCGTCAAACTTTAATGACTCAGGTTTTAATTCGGGCACTTTTGCAAAAGCAGGTTGTACTTTTGACAACATAGCTAAAAAGCCAGCTTGATCACTCACCCCACCAAGTTGTGCTATTTTTCTATTCAATTGTGATTTTATCGTGCCAATACGTATTTTTTTAGCACTAGGAAATGCTTTTTTATAATGGGCGATAATTTGCGCTTCTACTTGCGTTTTTTGCGCCGAGAGTTGCCATAATTGGGCGCTTTTATAACTGACATTAAGTAACAGTGCACACACAGCGATACCGGCTACCCAAAGCCAGTTTTTAACATTTTTTGAACGATGCTCTTTTACTTTAAATTCGCCTTGCAGCAAATTAAAGTTGCTGTGGTGACAGTGCTGTGCAAATAAAGCCAATGGTAACTCTTCTTCAGCTTTAACCGTGGTAAAGCCATTTGAGCTTGATGTTTCATTCAAATTAGGTAAATCTGAATAAGCATTGATAACAATGTCATTTTGCTCTTGCCCTGAAGTACCACTTGGCTCAGTTGAAAAATTATTCAGGATAAACTGCCAGGCTTCACTATCAAGGGTGAAGCCTTGCCATTCACCTAGGCGAACCACTATTTGGTTTTGACTTATTGAAGCGTTTGTCGAGGCGTCTGTGGGATGCAGTGCAATAGCACTCCATTGTTTATCAACATAGGGCATAGCCAACACATCAGGCTGCAGTGTTTTTGCTTGAATATTGGCATCAGCTAACCAAGTTTGCCATAACAGCATTTGCGCACGCTGGGTAACCGCAACAAAGCAGTTGTGGCCTTCTTCACTTTCAGCAATATTGGCATAAGCAAAGAATAATTGCTCAACATCTTGTGCTAACTCATCTTCAAGCATATAAGGCACAGCAGAGCGCATTGCACGTTGTGTCTTAGTTGGCACCACTAAACGCTTTAACAATACGTCGCAGCCGGGTACAAATACCTTTACCAAACGCTGTTGCGCTTTGTCTGTTAAATCGGTTAATTGCTCAGCATTAGCTAATTCGCCACTGGCAATTATTTCTTGTTCTACTGTGTTAAATATCAACCAAGATATTTTATCTTGAATTTGACTACCTAGGCGTAGGTATAAAATTTCGGCCATTAATTGCGTCCTACGGTGCGACTGATCACATCAATATATTTATTATTTGTTACTTTCATTACGGAGTTCATTGCAAAAAAGCTATTATTGAAACTGGCGTTAGCTTTTAGTTTAAAGTATTCGCTATCAACTACAAACTGATCTTTTTTATCATTAAAATTTTTGAGCTTAACAATTTCGGGTAAATTATAAAAATCTTCAATAGTAGCAAAACCATCGTCTGCTCTAGCAGTTAATATATCTTGTGCTTCATCTAACGTAGAATCAAGCAAAGCTTGTAATAGTTGTGCATGTTCACTATTTAGGGTGTTAATATTTATTTTATGCATATCGCTCGCGGGTATAACACAGACATAGGGCTTTATTGCCTCAATAATTGTTGGCGTAAAATGCTCTATTATTCTTAATTCGTTTACGCTCGCTAAATAATTATTTGCGGCAAGGTAAGGAAACTGCCGAGATGCATAATCATTATCTTCGGCGCCACCAGCACTACTTATACCACTATTACTGTCGAGCCAATCAGTTAAAGAGTCAGCCATTGATTCTGCTTCAAACTGGCTAACCTCATCTAATTGCAAGTTAATTAATAATGCCTCGAAGGCGAGGCGAGCAGGCACTTTGTCACTATTGCTGTTTCTCTTGTTTCTTTTGTTATTGTCAGCCGTGGTGTTATTTAGTGGTGCTCTTAAAGCATTAAGATTTAAACAGCTTTGTAAGTCAGTTATTTCACCTGATATTTCGCCAAAATCAACAGGGTAGGTAGTTTCACCTTGCGCCCAAATTTGTCCAAGATGGGTAACATCTTTATCGTCTTTATTTACAGTAATTAAAACTCTTTTGGTAAATGCCTCAGCGCCCATAGCATACCAATAGGCTTGTTGATTATAGGTTATATTAGCACTTCGTTGCATTTGTACTTGTAAGCGGGCGGTCATTTGGCTGGCAATAACGGCACATAATGCCACAATTAACATTACTGTGATTAATGCGACACCATTTTGCTGGTGAAATTTATTTAAAGAAATTATCACTAGCTTTTACCTTGCCCGTCACCGGGCACTAAAAATTGTCGACGAATTACCCCGTAATCTTTAGTGTCAATTTCAATCGCAATGGCTAAGGGTAATAAATTATTAGCCCATGTGTCTTGCCATTTTTTACCATCATAATATTTAAACGCTAACTCTGTTACATCAGTGATTAAGGGTCTTATTTTTGGCTCTTCACCAACAACAGAGTCAACAAAATTAAAGTGTAAACGCTGTAGTGTTTCATCGGTTAACCTATAGGCTACCGCTTGCATATCACTACGGGGTAATAATAACCCTGGGTTTGTCCAACCGTGTCTAACAAACGCTATTGCTTGTTCTTCGCTGGCAAAGCTGTCACTCGAACTTTGTATCAATCGCTCTAGGGGTGCTTCGCCGTTAAGACGAATACTACGACGGGCAATTTGGGTAATATCTCGTTCAATAATCAAAAAAGCCCGTTGCAGTTCATTCTGTCGCTTACTATGTTGTTTTGATGTTTCATCAGCTTTTAATACTGAGTCAAATATGGTGAAACTAGACAAACTAATAAGAGAAAAAATAGCGATAGCAATCAGCACTTCTAATAAAGTAAAACCTTTATTAGACTGTTGCCATGGCAAGTGCGGTTGTGAATAACTGCCTGTGCTAGCGGTAGTGTAAGTGTTAACTAACATTATTTCTCCACTTTAGAAATATAGGTGGTTAAACTGCTTAAGGCTAATTCATCATTTTCATGTAAGCGAACTTCTAGCACAATAGCGCGCATGTCTTTGTCGGTAGTTTTGATAACTTTTTGCCGCCAAAACCAAGCTCTGCCTGCTAGTTCTACTTCGCCTTTTAAGTTGTTTTTTGGCGGCCATTTTTTTTCTAAACTCGCCGCGACTAATTGGTTTGACGCAACCCAATTTGCAAACATTTTGCTTTCTAAATAACCAATGTTACGGGCATTGTTGTTTGCTGTACTTAATAATGCGACACCTGCGATAGAAAATACTGCCATTGCCAGCATTACTTCAATTAAGGTAAAGCCTAATGTTGTTGGTTTTTTGCTTTGAAGGTTTTTTATTGGTAAGTTATTAATCATCTAACACTGGCCCTTCTACCGTTAAAGGTGTGCTGTAAATTCCGCTAACACGATAAGCTAATTCGGATAAATCATCATAACGTGAAACTTCTTCATTGAACTTAAAGGTGAGGCTAAACGGGGTGATGTCGCCACCTGATAAAATATATACTTGTGGCAATAGCAACTTTTCTTTTTCAGTTTCTTTCGTTTGCTCGGTAGAATCAAAAGAGAGAAATTCATCATCTTTAGTTTTGAATACTGATGAGTCAAAAAGTAGCGGCTCTTCAATCGGTAGATCATCTAACACCAGTTTAAAGGTAACACCTTCGGGTAATTCTTGTGCGGCTAACCAATCTTGTTGAGGTATTTCACTCCATTTAGTGCCATCGTAGCCTAAAAAGCGATAACTGTTTTTATCAATATATAAACCTAGCTCAATATTATTGAGCAAACCATAATATGCTGCACTTTCAAAAAGCTCGGAAAATTGGTAACTGGCTGTTTTTAGGGTATCTTCGGGACGCTTACCGGAAAAGTTAAATTGCACCACTGAAACAATCAAGCCTATTAACGCAATGACCACCAAAACTTCAAGCAAAGTGAAGCCTTTGGTTTTTGTTGCTGTGGGTGAGAATAATGAATAGTGGCTTTTCATAAGTTTCAACTAAAAGTAAGTTTCCCCTTTAAGCGGTATGGTTCAATTTAAAGAAAAAAGCACGGAATTGACGCTAGCCAATGAGTGCTTTTTCCGCCTAAATTGGCCTTTACAGCAACAAGGTGAATGCTTACTACTGGTAGTCGCCTAAATTCCAATTGCCTATGTCATCTTCGGTGCCTACTTCGCCATCAGGTCCAGCAGTAAATACATCCATTTTTCCTTGTTCACCTGGGTTTAATAAAAGGTATTCATTACCCCATGGATCTTTTGGAAGACGCTTTACATAACCATCTTCGGGAAAACGACGTGGAATAGGCTCTATGTCAGTTTGTGTTGTTAGCGCCTCTAACCCTTGCTCTGTAGTTGGGTAATCATAATTATCCAACTTGTACATGCTTAACGAGTTTTCTAATGCCGTTATGTCTTGCACTGATTTTTGTAATTTAGCCGTGTCTTGACTACCCATTAAATTTGGTACCACTACACTTAACATCATCCCGATGATAACAATTACCACCATTACTTCTAATAAGGTGAAGCCCTGTGAACTTTTAAACGTATTCTTAACCATAATATTTCCTAACTACTTCTCTAACGTAAATTTAACTTAATAGATGTACATTGAATAACCGCAATTATCATCAACACGCTATCCACCAATAAAGGTATTCAATTTCAAAATCGGCTCTAATATTGCCATAACAATAAATAAAACAATCCCCGCCATAACGACCATTAACGCGGGTTCAAATGCTTTTAAAGAAATATTAACTAATGCTTCAAATTCTTTATCTTGGTTATCGGCCGCACGACCTAACATTTGCTCAAGTTGACCACTTTTTTCACCACTAGCAATCATATGTAACATCATTGGGGGAAATAATTTCGTTTGCTCTAACGATAAACGTAAACTTGCCCCTTCACGTACTTTATCAGCGGCTAATTTCACTTGCTGCTTAATATATAAATTATCAAGCACTTCGCCTGAAATTCTCATGCTTTCTAACAATGGAACGGCGCTGGCAGCAAGTATACTTAGTGTTCTAGCAAAACGAGCGGTATTTAGCCCTTTGGCAACCTTACCAATACCTGGTAAGGCGATAACTCGTTGGTGGTAAGCCATTTCAAATTTTGGTTTTTTCAATAGCTGTGAAAATAACAGCATTAACATAGCGACAAACAATACAATTAATAAACCATTGGCTTGTAAAAACTCACTACTAGCAATTAAAAACTTAGTTGAGCCGGGCAAGTTTTCTCCCATATGCTCAAATTGCCCAACAATTTGTGGTACAACCTTAGTTAATAAAATGGCAATAACACCAACGGCAACGACGGTCATAATAACGGGGTAAACTAATGCTTGAATAAGTTGTGAACGCATTTGTTCCCGCTGTTCAGTATAATCAGCTAGACGGTTTAATACCTTATCTAAATGACCTGATTTTTCTCCCGCGGCAACCATAGCACGATAAAGGTGGTTAAATACTTTCGGATATTCAGCCATACTTTCGGCTAAACCATAACCTTCGGTAACTTTGGTACGTACGCCCATGATCATACTTTTAATGGCGTTTTTTTCACCTTGTTCAGCGATGGCGACTAACGCTTCTTCAAGAGGCAAACCAGACTCAACTAAAGTGGCTAATTGACGAGTGATTAATGCCAGCTCCGCAGCAGACACTTTACCTTGATTGCTTCGGCTACTGTTTTTTCCTGATTTATTTTTTTTACTGGCTAATGTTGGCACAACTTCTGTTGGCATTAAACCTTGTTCACGTAGTAATGCTCGTGCTTGTCTTGGGGTATCGCCTTCAATAACCCCTTTTTTCGTTTTTCCTCGGCTATCAACCGCTTGATAATCAAAAGCAGCCATTAATCTTCTCGTGTTACACGCAGCACTTCTTCAAGTGTTGTTTGCCCGGTCATTACTTTGTCAAAACCATCACGGCGAATAGAAGCTGTGTTGGTGCGAATATATTTTTCAATGGCTTGTTCGCCGTGACCGTTATGTATTATTTCTCTTATTTTATCATCAACCACTAAAAGCTCATGGATACCTGTTCGACCTTTGTAACCTTTGAGGTTGCATTCTGTACAGCCAACCGCACGATAAATGATTTGTTTGTTGTCATGTGGCAAGGCTAATAAAGAGCATTCTTCTTCATCAGGAAGGTGGCTTTCTCGACAATGTGGACAAAGAGTACGAACTAATCGCTGAGCAAGTACACCCAATAAGCTAGACGACAATAAGAATGGTTCTACCCCCATATCTTCCATACGGGTAATAGCGCCTGCGGCAGTATTTGTATGCAGGGTAGACAGTACTAAGTGACCGGTTAAACTTGCTTGTACACCAATTTGCGCGGTTTCTAAGTCACGAATTTCACCTATCATCACCACATCAGGATCTTGACGCAAGATGGCTCTTAATCCACGGGCAAACGTCATATCAACCTTGGTGTTTACTTGCGTTTGTCCTATGCCTTCAATAGCAAATTCTATCGGATCTTCTACCGTTAAAATATTACGTTCTTTTTCATCAATTTGGGTTAAACCGGCATACAGAGTAGTACTTTTACCTGAGCCAGTAGGGCCAGTAACTAAAATAATACCGTGGGGTTTGTCTATTAAGGTACTAAAAATATCACGGTTGGCATTTGTCATCCCTAAGTTCTCAAGATCTAACCGTGCCGCATTTTTATCAAGTAGGCGTAAAACAACACGCTCACCATGACCTGTTGGCATTGTTGATACTCGAACATCAACGGCACGTCCACCTATACGCAATGAAATACGACCATCTTGCGGAATACGTTTTTCGGCAATATCAAGCTTTGCCATAACTTTAATACGCGAAACTAATAAAGAAGCTAACTTTCGATTAGGTTTTAAAATTTCACGTAAAACACCATCCACTCGAAAACGAATTTGCAAAGTACTTTCAAAAGTTTCTATATGAATATCACTGGCACTTTCTTTAATGGCTTCACTAAGCATGGCATTGATAAGTTTGATGATTGGTGCATCATCTTCATTTTCTAATAAATCTTCGCTTTCGGTTATTTCATCGGCAAGTGAATATAAATCAACTTCATTGCCAATATCTTCCATCATTTGTTGTGCTTCTGAAGAATCTCGCTGATATGCCTCGGTTAACAATAATTCAAACGAGGCTAGCTCTTGCACATCAAAACTAAAAGGCGCTTTAATAATACGGCGTACTTCGACAATGGTTTCTAAACCGATGTTAGCTAAACAGTGTAAAACGTAACCTGTTTCATTTTTGCTTAAAAGCACACTATAACGCTTAGCAAAAGCGAAAGGTAAGCGCCAAGCGATAGAGGTTTCTGCTGAACTCTCTACTATGCTATCAAGCACTATATCTTGCTCAGCTGCGACTTTTTTGTCTTTAATGACTTCTTCAGACATTACTCATTATTCTCTTTTGATGAGCTCTCTTTTAATAAGCTCTCTATTGATGAGTTTTCTTCTGTTAATTTATCTTCTTGAACAGCTTTTTGATAGTCTTTAAAAGAAGGTGGTAATGCTAAATCATCATTCCATTCGGGTAATATTGGTAATTTATCATTACTCATTAATGATAAACCATCCTCTTGCTTACGGATTTGTTCAGCACGAATATAGTTATATTTAGTTTCACTGATTTCATTCATTAAGCTTGCATCACGTATTATTGTGGCACGTAAAAATACCATTAAATGACGCTTACGAGTGCTGTTACTGGTTGATTTAAATAAGTGACCAATAAAAGGAAGATCACCTAACAGCGGCACTTTCTGCACACTTTCTTGCACATCTTCATCAATTAAACCGCCCAATACTATCATCTCGCCGCTTTCAGCCATGACGGTGGTTTTGATTTCTCTTTTATTAATTGAAATATCAACACCCGTATTACCGCTGACAGAGGAGCTTTCTTGCTCAATGCTGAGCTGAATGGCAGAGCCCTCATTAATTTGTGGTGTAACTCGCAGTTTAATACCGATTTCTTGACGTTCTACGGTTTGAAAAGGGTTACTATTATTACTACTACTCGTTGAGCCAGTAATAATTGGTACTTCTTGACCAACGATAAAATAGGCTTCTTCATTATCAAGGGTAGTAATACTTGGTGTGGCTAACAGGTTTGAATTAGTATCAGTACTCACTGCTTGAATAATAGCGGCCCAGTCACCGGTAACTATACCGGTAACTAAACCACTGGTTGAACCTAACGCTGCGCCTAATAAAGTAAGATCACCTTCAACATCGGCTTTATAATAACCTTCTTGAATTACTTGATTGTCACTTCCCAGCAAGGCAGGAACAAACTCGCCTTTTTTGGTTTCTGCCGCCTTGGCACCAGCCGCAACAGAGCCAATAGTAGCTGGGCCATTAGTGAATTGAGTAAAACCAAAATTCGCATTACCCCACTGTACGCCTAAACTAATACCATCAGTTTCATACACTTCAACAATAATAGCCTCAATTAATACCTGTGCACGACGTACATCTAATTGGCGAATAACCGCTTCAAGCGAACGTAACATATCGGGCTGACCAGTAATAACTAAGGAGTTAGTTGGTTCATGCGCTTCAATACTGGTATTCGTTTTTGTACTGCTTTTTACTTTAGCTGATTTTCCTTCGGAAGCAATGGATTTACTAACACCTTTAAGTACTTTTACCAAGTCTTCAGCTTTTGAATACTTAAGATAGTAAACACGAGTATTACCATTAGTTTCTAGTTCGCTATCAAGTCGCTTTACTAATCGAACCACACGTTCGCGTGCCTTTATTTCACCGCTAACAATAACGCTATTGCTACGATCATCGGCAACAATTTTAGGAATTAAAAATGTTGCCTGACCGGCTTTACCGCTTGACTGCTTATTCATCGCTTGGATTATACGTACCATTTCGCCCGCAGAAGCATATTCTAGCTTGATAATTTCTACATCTTGATCACCAGCTCTGTCAACACGCTCAATAATTTTAACTAATCGATTTACCGTTGCTGCAGTACCGGTGAGCATGATAACGTTGGCAGGATCATAGTTGGTTACATTACCGCCACCCGCTTGATCTGACAATTGTCGTAACAGTGGCACTAATTCACGCACAGTCACATTTTTCACTTCAACAATGCGGGTAACCATTTGGTCGCCAAGAACCTTACTATTACTGCCAATGACAGGGATTGCCGCCGTTTTTGCATCTTTATTACGGATGATTTTAACGATGTTATTATCTCTTTCTATAGCAGAGTAACCGTAAACCTCTAATACATTTAAGAAAAATTGATAATATTGTTCTTCTGATAGTAAATCATAACTGCGCACATTAATTTTACCGCGCACGTTAGGATCAACAATCATAGTTTTTTTCAAATTTTTACCAACAATGGTTACAAACTCAACGATTTCAGTGTTTTTGAAACTAGGAGAATATTGTGCCGCACTCGCTTGCCCAACAGCAAATATGCCGCTAAAGGCAAATGCTGTTATCAAAATCACGCTCAATTTCTTAAGTTGCTTAAACTTGTGAGTTAACTGCTTAAACACAAATACGTTTAAGGTTGTGCCCATGGAAAATTCCTTATTGCTTCTTTAATAATGCTAAAAGTTAATGCTTATGAAAATAGTTATTTAATCAATAGTAAACAGTATTTCAATCAAGTCGTTTTTACGCTCAACTAATAATGAAATATCGCGTGCGGTTTTTAAGGCTGACATTGCTTGTACTGCCTCTAATGGTGCCAGTAAATTATGCCCGTTCATTTGTACTGCGATATCGCCAGATTTCAAACCTGATAATTTGAAAAATTCAGGGTTTTTACCTGGCGACAAACGATAACCAACAATTTTACCCCCTCTACGTGCGGGTGAAATACGAAGGTAATCGGTTATTTTTCCAGGGTCACTTATTAAGTCGGCTCGCAAAAGGTGAGCATTTTGGCTTAATTTTTTATTAGAACGTTGATCGACAACACTCGATTTTAGTTTTGTAGACAATTTTTCATTGTTGTTCTTTTTATTCGAAACGCTTTGTGCTGGTTGACTATAATCAGCACCATCAAGCATAAGTGTCTCTAAACGACCTGATTGTTTTATGATAACGCGATCAATTAAAACTTGTTCAAGGCTCGCACGTGTTCCTTTTATAACGTCGCCAATGCCGTAAGTTTCTTGCTTCTTTTTGTATTCAATAATAGCAGCGGCAGTGCCAACTTGGTCACTAGCAACTAAGCCCGATAATATTAACTGTAAGCGTGTTTCAGGTGCGTTTTTTACCACCACTGCGGTAGTTTCAATTATCGACTCGTTATAAGCGCCAAATAAATTTAACGATTGTAACTTAGATAAATCAAGGTTTTTATCTCGTGATTGACTTTGAATTCGCTTAACATTACCCACATCATTATTGCTAATAGTTTGACTAGCATTAGGCATTATCAACCAAGTGACTTTAGCCGCGATAGAGGTAATATAAACCAACAAACAGACACTAATAACCTGTGCTATTTTTTGCTGAGGTAATTTAGCGATTAAATTGCTAATGAAAGTGAAATTATTGAGTGAAACCATGAATATAATAAGCGACTAGAAAGTATATAGATTAAGTACGAATTATAATGATACTGTACTTATGGGTAAGCAGCAAGTCATGAAACTTCATGTTACATATTCTTTGTATTTTATACGGTGGAGCAAGATTATTATAAATTTCACTGCTTTAAATTATGGGCTCAAAGCAGATAAATTTCAAAGTGCTTATCAATTTTGAATATCAACACTAATTGTTATCTTTTGTTATCCAGCATAGCAAACGTAGATATTAATACTGAAACTGCCCTCAAACTCCCGTATAATGTCGCAAAAATCATCGCTAGTTAGGCGTCAAGCTAGCCAGTGAATATTGCAATTGTAAGTAGTATTTGTAATCAATATGCTGTTACAAACTCTTCTGATGTATATCCTTTTGTTAGTAAAGTCATTAGTAAAATTATTAGTAGGTAAAAAGAAAGTTATGGCTGATTATTATAAACATGAAAGTGCCATTGTTGATGATGGTGCACAAATAGGTAAAGACTCTAGGGTTTGGCACTTTGCTCACGTTTGTAGTGGAGCAGAAATTGGCCAAGGAGTATCTCTTGGCCAAAACGTATTTGTTGGTAATAAAGTAACTATTGGTGATAAGTGTAAAATACAAAACAATGTTTCAGTGTATGACAATGTTCATTTAGAGGATGAAGTATTTTGTGGACCTAGTATGGTTTTTACCAATGTTTACAACCCTCGTTCAGGTGTAGAACGTAAGGATGAATATCGTAATACATTGGTTAAAAGAGGTGTCACTTTAGGGGCTAATTGCACTATTATTTGCGGTGTTACACTTGGTGAATATGCCTTTGTTGGCGCAGGGGCGATGATAAATAAAGATGTTAAGCCTTATGCTCTGATGGTTGGGGTACCCGCTAAACAAATTGGTTGGATGAGTGAGTATGGTGAGCAACTAGACTTGCCATTATTCGGTAATATATCGGTTACTTGTGAACATACAGGTGTTATTTATCAATTGAATGATTCAACCCTAATCACCATTTCAGAGTAAAAAATGCAATTTATAGATCTTCAAGCACAGTACCAACATTTGAAATGCAAAATTGATAAGCGTATAGCGGATGTACTTAACCATGGTAAATATATTATGGGGCCTGAAGTACAAGAGCTAGAGCAAAAACTAGCTGCTTATGTTGGTGTTAAACATGTAATCACTTGTGGGAATGGTACTGATGCACTTTCATTAGCATTAATGGTCTTAAATATCAAAGAGGGCGATGCGGTTTTTTGCCCTACCTTTACTTTTTTTGCTACGGCTGAAGTTATCTCTTTTGCTAATGCAACTCCCGTTTTTGTCGATTCAAATGCGCAGACTTTTAATATTTGCCCTATTGATCTTGAAAAACGTATTCAAAAAGTGATTGCTGAAGGAGTACTAAAGCCCAGAGCAATTATTGCCGTCGATCTATTTGGCTTACCGGCTAATTATCCTGAAATTGAAAGAATAGCAAAAAAATATGATCTAAAACTTATTGAGGATGCAGCGCAAGGCTTTGGAGGCTCAATTACCGATGTTCAAGGCAACACTAAAAAAGCAGGTAGCTTTGGTGATATTGCCACAACGAGTTTTTTTCCAGCCAAACCTTTAGGTTGTTATGGTGATGGTGGTGCTGTTTTTACTAATAATGATGAGTATGCTGAACTGTTACGCTCTTACCGAGTTCATGGTAAAGGTAGTGACAAGTACGACAATGTACGCATTGGTATGAATAGTCGGTTAGACACTATTCAAGCGGCCATTTTATTAGAAAAATTAGCTGAATTTCCACAAGAGCTGATTAGCCGTAATAAAGCCGCTGCTAATTATGAAAATGAATTAGCTAAGCAATACCAAACACCTCAAGTGCCCACAGGTTATAAAAGCTCTTGGGCACAATATACCTTGTTAGATCAAAATCGTGATCAAATTATGGCAGCATATAAAGAACAAGGGATTCCAACGGTAATTTATTATGGTATTTGTATGCACCAACAAACAGCCTTTGTTGATTTAGGCTATCAAAGCGGTGATTTTCCTATCGCTGAAAAACTAGCTAAACAAGTATTTAGCTTACCTATGCATCCCTATATTACCAAAGTACAGTGCTTTTGAGCGTAATCACCAGATTTTCGTTATTGTTTGATAGGCTCAAAGGGCGGTCTAACTCGGGGTACTTAAATTCAATACTTGTTTTAGTCGCTGGCTCTGGTATGGCGCAAATTATTAATATTTCACTTTTGCCGGTGCTAACTAGGCTATATTCGCCAAGTGACTTTTCAATGCTAGCTTTATATATTGCTATTGTATCTTTACTTTCTACGGCAGCGTGCCTTAGGTTTGATGTTACTATTCCTCTTCCTAAGCAAAATGCAACTGCTCTGAATTTAGTCGCGATTTCAATAATAATTGCATTGGTAATATGTACTCTACTTGCGTTGTTGTTATTTATATTTAAGGATGAATTTATAGCGGCTACCAAACTACCAGCGTTGATAATATATTTGATCCCTTTTGGCGTATTATCTTCGGCAGTTTATAGTACGTTAAAATATTGGTTTACCCGCAAAAAAGGGTTTCCCTTGATAGCCAGAACAAGGGTGGTTCAAGCAAGCTCTGGAGGCGGAATTCAAGTTGTAGGCGGTGTGACATCTGCAGGCTATTTATTGTTTTTTGGGCAACTGATGACAAGTTCCGCTGGTATACTGGTAATGTTAACGAAATTAATCAGGGCTGAGAAAAAGCAATTTTCCAAAATTAAACTAACAACGATCAAATTGTTAGTTAAAAAGTATGAACACTATCCCAAATATTCAACCTTAGATGTATTGGCAAATAATGCTGGGGTTCACCTTCCTGTCATTCTTATTGCTACTTTTGCTGTTGGAGGAGAGGCCGGATACCTTATGCTGGCGATGAAAGTTATGCAAATGCCAATGACCTTGATTGGTAGTTCAATAGGGCAAGTCTTTTTTTCGCATGCACCACTGAAGAATGCCAACAATGAACTTGGGCAGCTTACATCAAATACACTCGAGGGGTTATTGAAGGTAGGTGTAGGGCCAATTTTCTTTATTGGTATTATTGCTCCAGAAGTATTCCACATTGTTTTTGGTCAAAGTTGGGTTAGGGCTGGAGAACTTGTTTCATGGATGACTTTATGGTTTGTATTGCAATTTTTATCATCACCAATATCAATGATTATGCATGTAAAAAACAAACAAAAGCAAATGTTAGCGCTAACAGTCACCGGCTTTTGTATCAGAATGTCCGCTATTATCTTTGCCTATTTTTTTGTTCAGGACTTTATCGTAGAGGCTTATGCTCTTTCTGGTGCGGTATTTTATTTGTTGTGTTTATGGGTTTTCAGTTTTTACGGATTATCTTCTTTAAAAGTTTGGTTTACATTAATTAAATCATCGCTGGCGGTAATTGCTGGCTGGTTACTGTTTAGTCTGCTGATTAAAATGGGGTTACACTTTATCCTATGAGATATATTTTAACAAAATTAGGTTTTCTAATTAGAGCAATACTTTAAAATTTCTGTTCGGTCCACTTCTATGGCTAAAAACACTATTTTTATCAAAAATCATTAATTAGTTAGGAGCTCCTATGGGCTTTATTATAAAAAAACTGCGGGTATTATATTCGCTACTATATTACGTTTTATTTGGAAGTATCGCTCACGCTAGAAAAAAAGGCGTGCAAGTAGGGGATAATTGTCGACTATATATAAGAGAGTGGGGAAGTGAGCCCTATTTAATTAGCATTGGTGATAATGTTACTGTCGCAGCAGATACAAAGTTTATTACCCATGATGGCTCTGCTTGGTTGTTTAGGAATGAAGCAGGTCGGTACTATAAATATGGTAGGAATATTATTGGTGATAATGTTTTTATTGGCATGAATGTTTTAATATTTCCAGGCGTTACTATTGGCTCTAATGTTATAGTAGGGGCGGGCAGTGTTATAACAAAAAGCTTGGATGCGGGTTATGTGTATGTAGGTAATCCAGCTAAAAAACTCAAAAGTATCGAAGACTTCATCATTTCAATGAAAGAAAATTATGTACACACTTCAAGTGTCCCATCAAGTTTTACCGATAAAGAGAGAGTATTTGAAATGCTTTCAATTGTAGAGAGTAGAGAAAATAATGCTTAAACCAAAGAAAATTTTAGTCATTGGTTTTGACTGCCTTATTGATAAATTGGTAAAAATGTACGAACCTTTTCATGAAAAAAAACTTTATGATATTAACTACTTATCAATGCAAAGAGTGGATTATTTAAGTGAATTTTATAGCGCTGTTAAGTTAAGAACCTCCTATGGAAATGTTTTTTCGTTAATTTGGCAAATATTAAAATCTAACAAAAAAAGTGTAAACCACATTGAGGTATACTTTGATTCTGCTTTTTTAGCTCTTTTAACTATTTTAATTTGCCGAATAAAGAGTATCCCTGTGGTTGGGGTTTGCCGTGGGAGTGAGGTTTCTTGTTTGAATGAGTTTAATTTTAGGCGAAAGTTTTTATTAACTCAGTGTTTCTTACTTGCAGATAAACTACTTCTAAAAGAGATTTATATGTCTGCTGTGCTTGAAAAGCTTTCAATTCCCAAACAGAAGTTTCAACAAATTCATAATGTTCTTCCTGAGAATTTTGATTTTTCACTAAGTAAATTTAGCGTTAACTCGCAAGAGTTTTTGTATTTGAATTCGATTAGAAAGATGAGAAATGTCTATGATATGGTGAAAGCTTTTCATCGAGTAAATAAAAGTAACCCAGAAGCTAGGTTGACGATCATCGGCTTGTCTAATGATAAAGGTTATTCAATTGAATTAGACTATGAAAAGACGATTACTGATTATATAAAAGTAAACTCTTTACAACAATGTGTCAGGCTGATCCCCTTTACTAAAGATGCCTGGAGGCATGTTAATAAATGTAGAGCATATATTTTGTACGCAGATATTATTTGGTTAAATAATAGTATGTTAGAGGCTTGTGGGTATGGCTTACCACTTATTATTCCAAATGAAGATGGGGCAGACAAGTTTGAAGGCGCATCTTTTATCGTTGACAGGCATAATATAGATGCTTTAGAAAAGGCTATGCTCCAATCTTTAGCTGATAACGATGTTAGTGAGGCTAAAAGCCAGCAAGCTAAAAAGATTGCCAGTAATAAATTTAGTTTTAAAGGATACTTTAAAAAACAGCTAGATTTTTATCAGTCCTTGTAAAGAGATAAATAATGGGTGTTTTCTAGGGTTTGTTCTTTGATTGAATGATTACCTCTGGGGTGTTTTGTTATCGCCGACAAAAGCTATGATAGTGACGCTATTAGAGATAAAATTCGAAAGCGAAACTCAAGCCCAGTAATACCTAGAAAGAAAAAATAGTTTAAATAAAACATGAGATTAAGATGCACAATCAATTAGCTAATAAGTTTAAAGCAAAGCAAGCGGTTATAGGTATTGTAGGGTTAGGTTACGTTGGACTCCCCCTCGCTATCAGATATTCATCAATAGGATTTAAAGTGATAGGCTTAGATATTGATGAAGATAAAGTGAGAAAAATTAATTCAGGGGAAAGTTATATTGAGCACATTTGCGCAAGTAAAATAACTAGCTCAATAGAACAAGGTTTAGAAGCAACAACCGATTTTACTAAAGCAAGCGATTGTGATGCGCTAATTCTGTGTGTGCCTACACCTTTAAATAAATATCGTGAACCCGATTTAAGTTATGTCACCAATACGACTGACGCTTTACTTCCATATTTAAGAAAAGGCCAGGTATTATCGTTAGAAAGTACAACATACCCTGGAACTACAGAAGAAGAATTACTTCCTAGAATTGAGTCTACAGGACTAATTGTTGGAGAAAACGTTTATTTAGTCTATTCGCCAGAGCGTGAAGATCCGGGTAATCCAGACTTTGAAACGAATACTATTCCCAAAGTTTGCGGAGGGCATACTGCGCATTGCTTAGCAGTGGGTATTGCGCTTTATTCTCCTGCTATTGATAAAATAGTACCGGTCAGTTCAACTAAAGTAGCAGAAATGACTAAGCTACTTGAAAATATTCACCGCGCTGTAAATATAGGTTTGGTCAATGAAATGAAAATTGTAGCGGATAAAATGGGCATCGACATCTTTGAAGTTATCGATGCTGCCGCCACAAAACCTTTTGGTTTTACCCCGTATTACCCTGGCCCTGGACTAGGTGGTCACTGTATTCCAATTGATCCTTTTTATCTTACTTGGAAGGCAAGAGAATATGGCATAAGTACTCGTTTCATCGAACTTTCGGGTGAAGTGAACCAAGCTATGCCGGCATATGTTATTGAGAAGTTAACTGCTGGATTAAACGATAGCGAAAAATCTTTGAAAGGTAGTAACGTATTAATACTGGGTATTGCATATAAAAAGAATGTTGATGATATGCGTGAATCACCTTCGGTTGAAATAATGGAATTACTGGTAGAAAAAGGGGTGAAAATTGCTTATAGCGACCCGCATGTAGCTGTGTTTCCTAAAATGCGCGAACACAGTTTTGACCTAAGCTCTGAACCATTAACCCAAGAAAACTTGGCCAGATTTGATGCGGTTGTTTTAGCAACTGATCATTCTGCATTCGATTACGAGTTAATTCGACAACATGCAAAACTTATTGTGGATACCCGCGGTAAATATCGTCAAGCAGAGCAACACATAATAAAGGCATAAAGGATTAAAATGAAAAATTTTGCATTAATAGGTGCGTCAGGATATATCGCTCCTCGTCACATGAAAGCAGTAAAAGAGACTAATAACAATCTTAGCATTTGCTACGATATTAATGATTCCGTCGGCATTATTGACAGTATTTCGCCGCAAAGTGAATTTTTTACAGAATTTGAACGATTTTATGACCATGCATACAAATTAAGAAGAGATCCAGAGACAAAACTTGATTACGTATCAATATGTTCGCCAAATTACTTACATCATTCACATATAGCTGCGTCATTACGTTTAGGTTGTGATGTAATATGTGAAAAACCATTAGTTCCAACGTTGGAACAGTTAGACGACCTCGCTTTAATTGAAAAAGAAACAGGTAAAAAAGTATTTAATATTCTTCAACTAAGACATCATCAGGCCATTTTAGACTTAAAAAGCAAAGTGGAATCGCAAAAACGTGAAGGTAAATATGAAGTTGAATTAACATATATTACTTCGCGTGGAAAATGGTATATGGAAAGTTGGAAGGGTGATCCTCGTAAGTCTTTTGGTGTAGCAACCAATATTGGAGTACATTTTTTTGATATGCTTCATTTTATATTTGGAAAATTAGAACGAAATGATGTTCACTTTATGAATAACGATAAAGCAAGCGGTTACCTAGAATATGAAAAAGCGAAAGTTCGTTGGTTTCTATCTATTGATGCGGATGATTTACCACAAAGTGTCGTTGGTAAACAGCCGACATATCGTTCAATTACCGTAGATGGAAGTGAAATAGAGTTTTCTGGCGGTTTTACTGATCTGCATACTACCAGCTATAAAGAGATACTAGCTGGGCGAGGTTACGGTATTGAAGACGCTCGGCATTGCATTGAAACTGTACACACAATACGTACCGGTAAGTTGGTTGATGGCCCTGATGATGAAGTTCATCCTTTCGTTAACAAGGCAGAAAGGTAATCTCAAGCCCAGTAATACCTAGAAAAAAATTTAAAAATAGGTAATGGTGATATTAATGGGTGCTTATATAAATATAGGCACTTAGTTGCGAATGCATTTGCAAGACTAAAGCACCTTAGTGCTATAGCTACTAGGTACGATAAATTGAAGTTACAGTTTGAGAGTATACTAGCACTGGCGCGTGCAATGATTTGGCTACCAAGGTGAAAGAACAACAGCCCCTAATGATACGTCTTAATGTATTTCTTATTGTACTACTTGCCATATTTTATTGGCCTACTTACATCTTAGATTTTGCTGGTCGAGATGTAGCTCAGAAACTTTATTTTGTTATGCTGCCTTTATTTTTTGGCGGATTAGCTTTAATTCTGTACAAGAAAATTAGGGTTCCTGATATTTCAGCAGCATATTTATTGTTTTTTGTACTATTGTTTTTTGTGTTTATTCAAAATATAGAATTAGCTGATGCACGAAGAGTGTATTTACCAATAAAGCAATTGTTATTATTTCTGTTTTTTTGCTCTGTTTATACCTTACTTTTAGCTTATTTTAATGGCTCAAACTATAAAAAAATACACACAAGCATATATATAGTTTATGGAATTCAATTTTTAGTTGTTCTTATTCAGCTAATAAAACCCGAAACAACAGTCTTCTCTTTGTTTAATGCTAGGCTAGCAACTAGCCCTATGGGAGTTCGCGCACCGGGGACTTTTGAATGGGTTTATATTACCTGTTTTGTCTTTAATTTTTTTATATATTTTACGCTGGTAGATGCTTTTGTTTTCGGAAAAAAGAAAGGCTACTTTTTAGCCGGGCTAGCATTAATTGTTGTTCTTTTATCGCAATCAAAAACAGGTTATATAGCATCATTTTTGTCAATAATTTATCTCACATTTTTGCTGGTTATTTTTAATATCAAAGGAAAAGCTAAGGCCATTAAATCATTAATTATTGGGATGTTTTTAGTTGTACTGTTATTTTCTTTTGCTGACATAGAGCTCACTCATATTGAAAATTTTATCAATTATGCTTTTGGTGATGGTAAAATGGACGGCTCTACTACCACTAGAATACGACAAAGTAATGCAGCACTCCAAGTTGGAATCGAGTATTGGCATACCGGATATCTTGGCGCTTATGATTTCGTCATTGAAAATGGATATTTAGATTATTTATATAGGTATGGTTTCTTTGGGATTTTTTATTATTTGACGTTTTCCGGATTAATTTATTTTATTAGCTTTCAAAACTGTAAAGTAATAATTAGGGCATATAAATTAGGTTTACTCGAGAATAGAGTAATATTGAATTTGGCTATTGCTTCACATGGTACATTACTATTAGCTTTCTTTTATTCATTTTCTAGCGCCCCTTTTGATGGCTATAAATCGGCATTTTGGTGTTGTTTAATGCTTGCTATTTCTACTGCGTTAAGAAATGCCAAAAGATTAAGATTTAGGACCAGTAACTTGAAAAAAGATAGTTGCGATACATTATGAATATATTGTTTGTTATTGACCGACTTGAAAATGGTGGTGCGGAAAGGCAGCTTCTCAATGTTGCTAATTATATTACCGATGGTAATGATATTCATATTACCTCACTTCATATACCTTCCGATAATATGATCTTACAAATTAAGAAATATGGTTTTGTCTATCATAATATTGCTGCGAATTCTGGTGTCAGTTTTATCTCCCGTGTATTCGGCGTATTTAGTTTGATTACAGGATTAAAAAAAGTAGTCAAAAAAAACAAAATTGACAAATGTATTTCTTTTTTAGAGTGGAGTAATATTTTATCAATAATTATCGCTAGAAATTGCAAAATACCTGTCATCATTAATGTCAGAAATTTTTTATCAAGACAATACGGCTCTAGGTCCAAACTTACTCTTTTTATCGCAAAACTTGTTATTCAGACTTTTTATCCTAAAGCAGCAAAGGTGATTTGTAATTCGTTTGGTATTAAAGAGGATTTAATTGAACGTTTTTCTATACCAGAAAGTAAAATAAGTGTTATTCACAATACTTATCCTATTGTTAAAATTTTAACACAAGGGAATGCTGCTGTTGGTATTGGTTTCTCTAAGGCCGACGAAGTTATTACTTTTTGTGCCTGTGGGCGTTTGTCAGATCAAAAAAGATTTGAATCTATGGTCTTAAGTTTTCAAGAATACTGTTTAAAGAACAATAGAAATGACATTTTAATTATTATGGGGGATGGCCCCAATAAAAAAGTTTTGCAGCAGATCATTGATAAACAGACGGGAAATATCAAGCTCTTAAGTCATCAAGATAACCCTCATGCTATTATAGCAAATTCAGATTGCTTTATACTACATTCTGATTTTGAAGGCTTTCCTAATGTGCTTGCCGAGGCTGTGATTTTAGGCAAAGACTGCATAAGTGTTGACTGTTTAACTGGGCCAAGGGAAGTGTTATCCGGTAATATAATGACTGACTATACTTCAGAGATTAAAACCCTGCATGTTATGAAGTTTGGTCTTTTATATCCTTATAGCCCCATGGGTATTGAAATTGATAGAGGGCTTGTAAATGCTTTTACCCAATATTCAATAAATAAATATAAATTTGATAAAAGTGACTATGCGTTTTTGTGTGAAAAGAAAGGAAAAATTAAATGGCAAAAGGCTTTGTAAGTTCGGCTTTAGAAGCAAAGTTAAATGACTCTGTAATTTTCGAAGAAATATTGGCATCAGATAATACTTCTGCAAATATTGTCAGCTTTGTTAATCCATTCTCTTATTCATTGATTGCTAAACGAGCTGAATTAATTCACGGTATTGATTACTGGTTTGTTGATGGTATGGCTCTTTGTTATTTAACCAATCTACGACGGAAAAATAAAATAACCCGAGCAAGTTTTGACTTATCATCAGTAGGGAATAATTTTCTAAGTTTCGCTGCAGATAATGCTTTGAAAGTCGCATTTATTGGTGGCGCAGAAAATGAAATCGAGTTAGCTTGTCAAAATTTGATTAAATTGTTTCCAAATTTAAATATTGTATATAGTCATCATGGTTTTATAAAAAATAATTTTGATGATATTTATGCCCAGATTAATAACTCCGGGGCTAATTATATTGTTGTTGGTATGGGGACACCTATGCAAGAAAAATTTGCTATAGGATGTAGAGATGCATGCCTAAATCTAACTTTAATTATTACTTGTGGTGGCTTTATTACACAAACTGCGATAAAGCCTGATTACTATCATCCCTTGATTAAAAAATTTGGGCTCAGATGGTTGCAAAGAGCTTACTTACATAAGCATGTTAGAGAGCGTTTAATTAAAGATTATCCTTCTTTTATTATTCGTTATATATTTAATAAATGATAATGTTATTTTGGTGTTGGAAAACAAGGAAGCCGTATGACGAATCAAGATATCTACAGGTGTGAAAGAGTAAGGGCTCTTCGTTATTAAGAAAGTAAGTTTTAATAGTTGTTGTCCACCTCAGGGCGTGTGGTTAGCTTTTGATGTTAGCCACTCTTGAATATATAAATGCTCTTGTGTTCCTATTATGCTCATACTAGGATGACTACGGTCATTTACTTTTATTACTGATATTTTAAGGCTTGATAAAGAATCAAAATAGCTAAAAGGTGCAACCTGATCGTTAGTTGAAGCAAAAATAATCACTGGAACATTTAGAGCTGAGATAATTGGCTTTATATTAGTTTGCTCAACTGAAATATTAGCTTCATTTAAAGCTTCAATAGCCCCTTGACGGATCACTTCTTCTGAAAAAAAAGTTGAAATTATTGGCGAATAACTCAAAGCATAATTAACAGCAGCCTCATCAAATTTAGTCATTGGTGCCAAAAGAATAAGACCTGAAATATCATTATTACTCGCCAAGTAAGATGCAGTAACAGCCCCCATAGAATTACCTAGAAGATAGAGAGGATACTCAATATCTGATTTACTTTTTAATAGTTCATTAATAATATGACTATCATTTACACCAAAACTAATTTCTCCGTCAGAGCCGCCATGCCCTAACAAATCAGGAATTATCACATTAAAGCCAATAAAACGAAAATAAAGAGCTGAATTAGTCATAAACTCTTTTGATGCTTTAAATCCGTGAAGTAATATCACGGTTCCATGAAAAGTTGTAGATAAATCATTCTTTGTTATTGCTAAAGTAACATTTTCTGTTTTTTTACTTGTTTCAATAGCAACATCATAGCGCAAGGTGCTTTTGTTAATAAAAGCTTTTGCTTCAAGATAACTAATACAAATTGCATTTATCTCTGAACAATATTTAGATTTTACATAACCCTGAAGAAGTAGATTTTCATTACTGCTTATATTTTCAAAATTAAAGCTTTGCTGACTTGAGATGTATTTTGATACCACATTAGCGCAACCGCTAATAAGCAGTATTAGGGTTAATAATGAATATTTTATAATATATATACGTGAAATAATTATCTAAATCTCCATAGAAACCAATGCCGCTGTATAGCCTTGCTATGCCTTTTTCGTCTTTTTGAAACCTAAGTAGGCTTTTCTTTGCGGACAAGCATGTCTGTGAATTTTTCAAGTCACGCTCGAAATCCCAGTATTTTTCTTGAATATCTTCACCCGCAGTTCACTTTCGATGGCGTGATTCACCTTGAGCCACCGGCAAAAATCTTTCGGCGATGCAAAGGTCATGATTCTCGCTGGATTGGCTTCAGACATAAAACTAGATTCTCTTCACCATTAGGTTAGTTATTTAATAGCCCCGTAAACAGTTCTTTAAATAATGAAGGTATCAGCATGGCAAATCACAATATAAATAATGAAAGAATGAAGCGTAAATATTTTACATTTATGAAAGAAGCAAAACGCCATAGTGAGGCATCTATTGATTGCATTGCTAAAGCAATAACACGCTTTGAGCAATACAATAAATTTAAAGATTTTAAAGCGTTTTATTTTAATCAAGCGGTCGGTTTTAAAAATAAACTACTGACTCAAAAAAGCCTTAAAACAGGTGGAAATTTAAGTAAATCGACCATCAATGGCACATGTAATCACCTGAAAGTTTTCTTTCAATGGTTAGCACAGCATACAGGTTATAAATCTCGTTTTAATTATACCGATGTAGATTACTTTAATTTGTCAGAAAAAGACACGCCTATTGCTGGCGCTAAACGGAAAAAGCCAGTAGCGACTTTAGAGCAAATAACCCATGTATTAGAGCAAATGCCAAACGTAACCGATTTAGAAAAACGAAATCGGGCATTAATGGCATTTATTTTATTAACGGGTGCAAGAGATAGCGCGGTAGCGTCATTTAAAATTAAGCACGTAGATTTAGTAAATGGCTCAGTGTTTCAAGATGCAAGGGAGGTAAAAACCAAATTTAGTAAAAGGTTTACTACTTACTTTTTCCCAGTGGGGGGAATTACCAATTCAAATATTAACCGAGTGGCTAGCACATTTAAAAACAGAGTTATTGTTTAGTCATGACGACCCACTATTTCCCAAAACGAAAGTAGCTAACACCAAAGATAAAAAGTTTAGCGCCTGTGGGGTATTAAAAGAACATTGGGCAACAGCACACCCAATACGTGTGATATTTAAACGCGCTTTTGAAAGTGCAGGAGTACAGTATTTTAACCCTCATAGCTTTAGAGATACTTTAGTTAGAATAGGTGAACAATTATGCCAAAGCCCTGAAGAGTTTAAAGCATGGAGTCAAAACCTAGGGCATCAAGGCGTTTTAACCACTTTGTATAGCTATGGAGATGTACCTGATTATCGTCAAGCAGAGCTAATTAAAAAGCTAAACCAGCCAAGAACAGATCAAAGTCCTGAAATGCAAATAGCATTTGAAGCAATGTTTAATAAAATGATGGATAAAGACTAAATAAGGTTTTAGCTCAAATGACTAAACCAAATTTTCCAATTTTTTTAGCTTTTGGCACTAATATTTATTAGTGCCAATGTTCCCTTGGTGCAAAGCGGAAGAAAACCAGTCAAAATATCAAACGTCAACTTTCCGATCATATAGCGGACATCCATTTCATAATTCTATGGCGATGTATGGACTCCACAACCCTAGCAACTAGTCTAGAGTTACAGTAACTATTAAGGAGATCATACTATGTTGAA
>JABSOW010000016.1 GCA_013215465.1 Colwellia sp.
AGCCGTATATACGACCGCATCTTAACTTGTTTAATGTGAAATTATTAATTGTAAAATACGTGGAGTCCATATACGCTTTGTGACCCTTTGCGAGTTAGAGTCGCAGTCTATAAAATTTATACTGCAGTTATTTTAACTATCAATCGACTATAAGCTGCTGATAATTTTCTATCTATTAACTTTAATCGAAATTTCTTATCAATTAGTTTCCTCAGGGTATCCATTGATAGTTTATCAGCGGACGTTACCATGGTTATATTGATTGATTGTATTGAGATTGCTGATGATAGCTAGATTATATTTAAGAGCCTCAACAAATTTAGGTGACTGTAGATCTTCCTCTGGTACATCAACATCAAGCCGCTGCTCCCATGTCATTTTATTGTACGGACTAATATTCATTTTAGGTAGTTCAAAACACCTGTCGATAAAACGCCCTATATTTTGTGGGGTATAAGTATCAATAGGTTTATCTATCGCTATAGCCAGCCAAACAATATGTAATCGCTCATAACTCTTTTGCATTTTTCCGACAGCTTATCTTTGTTGATTTTATGCTCAAGAAACTCGGCATAAACCTGAGAAAACAATGGCGCTGTTGACTCTGGCTCTATCGGTGTTGGTGCCACTACCTGCTGAGCCACAGGTGTTGATGCCAGTAAACTTTGCAACTCACGCTCACTAATAAAGTCTTCAGAGAAAATGGACGCAAGTAGTTCATCCCCAATGGCATTACTGGCTTTTAGTTTACTGAGTAATACCCGATAAGACAGGCTATTTGGATTGACGTTATAGCCATTACTGGTAAGTAATTCGTTCGCTTGCTGTGATAGCCCGTCTGTGTCGGCGTTATCACCGCCCATCGTTGATAAGGCTTTCATTATCGTGGAGAAGAATTCGACAAAAGACCATTTGTTTTCGGCGGTCAATTGGCTTGCTACTTCGTCAAAACGCGCCATACGCTCTTCGTTACTATCAGCTTGTGCAATATAAATAAACTGCTCTTGGAAACTATCATCAAGGTCTGCGATTGGCTGGTGCCCTAAGGCATTAATTGAATGACCACCATCACTGTAGCCTTGTTCAAGCTTGGCTATCATGGGATCAATATCGGCAATGGTTAACTGTTTTAACATAGCATCCTTGATTTGAGTAAACTGCAAACAGTTGGAGTCAGTGTCTAATGTTCTTGAGCGAATAAGTTGTTTTAACCGTGCCACTGTCGGTAAAAGCCTCTCTAAAACCACCACAGCAACACACAGTTTTTTAGTCCTAAGACAAAGCCTGACCTCCCTTGCGCCAAGGCGCTTAGGTACTTTTACTCTTAAGTAATAGGTGGATTTTCGGTGGTATAAATATTTAAAACCAGAAACTGCCTGCACGTTGCTCACTCAAGCTGGCCAATATTTAACAACCGTGTACCAATGTGTGTACCACAATTTTGAATAATGTTGACGCTGCTATTTTTGAAACATTGAAATTTGAGAGAGTGAAATTCGAGGCCGTATACCATTTATTGAATATAACGATTTTATTTGAAATAATTTTAGAATACCGCTTGAACTATTATAAATAGATCAAGCGGTTACTAAAATTGGTGAGCTGACACATAAGCCGGGTTTTGTATCTTATCTCCATCGAAATGAAGAAAAGTGACAATCATTCGTCTAGGCCTTAAATCGCTCTAAGGCTCAAGCAACCTACCCGGTTTCCACGCGAGCCACGCTTATATTATTTCAACTTACGTTTAAATAATCATGAAACCCTATTTGGTCTTGCTCCAGGTGGAGTTTACCCTGCAATTACTGTTACCAGTAATCCGGTGCGCTCTTACCGCACCCTTTCAGCCTTACCTGTGAAATTTCCGAAGAAACAACCATCGGCGGTCTTCTCTCTGCTGCACTTGTCGTCGGCTTGCGCCGCCCAGGCATTACCTGGCACCCTGCTCATTGGAGCCCGGACTTTCCTCCCCCTAAAAATACTTACGTAAATTAGGCAGCGATTGTCTAGTCAACTCGTCGCGCATTCTACCTGTTAGCTAGACCGTGAGCAAGTTATTCTCCACGTTGAAAAATCGATTGTTCGCGTTTTAAAGGTTATTTGCCTTTCTTTATCAATTCAACAGCAATTATGCTTTAAAGCTTAGGGCAATATCATACAAGGCATTCTTTTTTACCCCATGAATTTCAGCGGTAATAGCACAGGCTTTTTTCGGTTTCATTTCGCCGAGCAACAACTTTAATGTTTTGATTACCTCAGTAGATATAGCATTGACATCAACTTTATGGCCTTCAATGATCAACACCATTTCACCTTTAAGCTGATTAGGATCTTGTTCTAACCAAGCAAGTAAATTATCAGCGGTATCTGAATGAATGGTTTCAAAAGTTTTGGTCAACTCCCGCGCAATAACAACGTAACGATCACCGCCTAACGTGCTCACGACATCTTTTATGGTATCAATAGCGCGCCTTGGTGCATCATAAAACACCATCGTTCTAGGTTCGTTTGCTAGTGCTAATAGTGTACTTTGTCTCGCGCCAGATTTAGACGGTAAAAAACCTTCAAAAGAAAACCTATCGGTAGGTAAGCCTGCAACACTCAAGGCTGCAATGGCAGCACAAGCGCCAGGAAGAGGAGAAACAGGTAAATTAAGGCTACGACAGTGACGCACTAAATGAAAACCGGGATCGCTAATCAGTGGTGTACCTGCATCAGAAACCAGTGCAATGCTTTTACCCTCTTGCAATAATTGCGCAATATAATCTTGTCTTTGTCGTTCATTATGATCGTGCATAGACAAAGTTTTATTTTTAATTGCATAAGCTGACAATAACCTTTGCGTATGACGGGTATCTTCACAAGCAATAATATCAACCTGTGCTAATACAGCTAAAGCTCTTGAGCTGATGTCACCTAAATTGCCAATAGGAGTGGCAACAATATATAAGGTACCGGGGTTTATGTTAAATTCGCTCATGTAAACTGACTTCTCTCATTTTAATTTAGTTGAGACTCATTGCAATGGCGTTTATTATAACCCCATGCTGAGATAAAAACGCACGGATTTTTCCTATTTGGGCCAAACTAATTTTTCAGTCTTAACTTTACAAGGAACTGCTTTGATTAGGTTACTTAAGTACAAACATACCAATATGTTATTTGGCACAATATTACTCATTACCTTTTTGTTAAACGGCTGTAGTACGTATACTTCGGTGAAAAAAACATCGACAAAAACAGAGAGTCAAAAAGCAGATAAAATAGCCTTTGGGCAAATAGCTGAAGAAAAACTAACATTAGCTGAAACTCTAAACAACTTAGCAGCAACGCCGCTATTGTCTGTACAAATCAATGAGCTATTAGTTGAGGCCAGTGAATTATTTTTACAACAACAAAACTTTTCAAAAGCGCTTTGGTTAGCGAATAAAGCAACTGCTTTAGTTAAAGAAAATCACCTATACACTTATCGATTATTGCTCGTTAAAGTTAAAAGTTTACAAGCACTAAGCCATCATCAAGCTGCGTATAAACAATTATTACTTACTCGTGAATTAGTTTCTTATGTTAATGCTGAAAGTCTTACTGCGCCGTTGACCTTATCACTGGAATATTACCTCGCTTTACAAGCGGCATTAGCAGTAAAGCAACAACCGGTAAAAGCACTTACTGCCGAATTAATGGCTTTTTCATTAAATGATGACTCGACCGCGCAAGATATTTTTTCATTATGGCACAAACTTGAATTATTAAATCAGTGGCAACTGGCACAATTAATTAAGACTGATCCTCCTTTTATTAAAGGTTGGCAGCAGTTACTTAGTTATAGCCATAGATTTGGTGCTAATAGTGAACAATTTTCTCACTATTTACGATTATGGCAGCAGCGCTTTCCAACTCATCCCGCTAGCCTTATCGTTAAACAATTACAAACCACAACGCTATCTATAAACACAATTAAAAATATTGCCGTGCTATTACCATTAAGTGGTACTCAGCAAAGTGCCGGTTTAGCAGCACAACAAGGAATTTTATCTGCTTATAAAAATGATGTTAGCAAAAAAATTCATTTTATTGACACCAACAACATAGACTGGACCACACTTGCCGCTCAATTTAGTGAATCAAGCATCGACCATGTTATTGGCCCACTATTAAAGTCTAGTGTAGCAAGCTATTTAACCCTAAGTGAGCAACAAATAACGCTGCAAGTTCCGACTCTATTTCTTAATTTACCGAGTAATAAAAAGCTCGCTAGCTATCAAACAGTTTTATCTATGCGCCCAGAAGATGAAGCCATACAAGCGGCGGCAACGCTAAGCCAGCAAAACTATCACCACCCCATTATTCTGAGCTACCAAGATAGAGTGTCAAAACGCTTAGCTACTGCTTTTAGTCAACAATGGCAAATTTTAACCGGCAATGAGGTTGATATTGTTTACTTCAACCAAGGTAAACAAATGCAAGCAAGTCTAAAAGAGGCCCTTGATGTAAACTCAAGTCAAACGCGGATAAAACAATTGCAAAGTCGACTTAAAAATAACATTAAGACTGAGTCGAGAAGTCGCCGTGACATTGATATGATTTATCTAATTGGCTCAGCAGCGCAAACTCGATTGATGAAGCCTTACATCGATGTAAATATTAGCCCTTTTGCTACTATCGTCCCAGTTTTTGCTAGCTCTCGTAGCCATAGTAACTTTGATTACTATAATAACAATAGTAGTACTAACGATTTGCAAGGTTTAACATTTACCCAAATGCCTTGGCTATTAGCGTCCAAGCAACAAAATAAAAATTTGGCTCAGTTAAGTCATCAGCTCTGGCCTAAACGTACCGACAGTTTATCGCGCATATTCGCTATGGGATATGATAGCTACAACTTACTTAATAAAGCCGCGTTAATGCAACAAGCGCCTTATATTCGACATTTTGGACAAACTGGGGTATTAAAGCTTAATGAAAAAAACATTTTAACTCGTAGCCTAATTTGGGGAAGATACCAAAATGATAAGGTGATGCAAATTGCTATGGAATAAGACCGACACTAGTCATGCTCGCGGTAAAGTTACCGAAGCGTTTGCTGAGAGCTATCTTATACGGCATGGCTTAACCCCCATTGACAGAAATATACATTGTCGACAAGGTGAAATAGATCTGGTGATGCGTGATGGTGATACTTTCGTTTTTGTTGAAGTAAAATATCGTAAGAATAACCACTTTGGTAGTGCCGTTGAGGCAGTATCTATCGCCAAGCAAAATAAAATTCGACATTGTGTGGCATTTTATTTCCATAAAGCCAACTTAAACGAATATAATACCCCATGCCGTTTTGATGTTATTGCCTTAGAAGGTAATATTAACCAACCACAGGTAACTTGGCTCAAAAATGCCTTTTGAGTTCTAACAGTACAACACCGGAGTTGCTTTACCCCATGCTAGAACAGATACAAAATAATTTCACTGAAAGCATTCAAACACAAATAGCGGCTACTGAAGCTATTTCTCCTGCCATAGAACAAGCCGGTATGATGATGGTGCAAAGTCTATTAGCAGGTAATAAAATGCTTGCTTGTGGTAACGGCGGCTCAGCCGGACATGCTCAGCACTTTTGCTCGCAATTATTAAATCGTTTTGAAACTGAACGTCCGAGTTTGCCTGCTATCAATCTTGTTGCAGGTAGCGCTACCATTACCTCAATTGCCAACGATTCACAATACGATGAAGTATTCTCTAAGCAAATTCGTGCATTAGGTCATAACGGTGATATTTTATTGGCCATTTCACCTAGTGGTAACTCTAAAAACGTGATCAAAGCTGTGGAAAGTGCGGTATCTCGTGATATTCCTATTATTGCGCTTACTGGTAATGATGGCGGAGATATAGCTGGTTTATTGGGTGAAGGTGATGTGGAGATCAGAGTTCCCTCTGCACGCACTGCACGTATCAATGAGGTACATTTAATTGTGCTACATTGCTTATGTGAAATTATCGATACCACTTTATTTCCTCAATCGGAGTCTTAATTTTTATGTTTACTTTTTCTAGAGACCTTAAAAATAAATGCTTTAAACTTGTCAGTATTTTACTTGCTATTTCAGTACTACAAGGTTGTGCCGCGGTTGCTGTAGTTGCCATCACTACGAGCGCCTCTATGGCCACTGATAGACGAAGTATTGGTAATCAAATTGATGATCAGAGTATTGAAGTAACCGCTTATAATGAAATAACTAAAAATAAGTCATTAAACGACAATACCAATTTACACGTTATTAGTGTTAATGGCTCTGTGCTAATTATTGGCCAAGCACCTAATACTTACCTTAGAGATCAAGCAATAAAAATAATAAATGATATCAATGGGGTGGTACGTATTCATAATCAAATTCGCATAGGCAATCAGACCTCTATTACCACAAAAACACATGATATTTGGTTAACATCTAAAGTTAAAAGTGCGCTTTTTTCCAGTGATGAGATTAATGGTAATGTGATTAAAGTTATTACTGAAAATGCTGAAGTGTTTTTAATGGGCTTAGTAACAAAAAAAGAAGCGGATACTGCAATTAATATTACCCGTAATATTAGCGGTGTGAGCAGAGTTTTTAAAGCGTTTGAATATTTATAAGCACACATCCTCAGCACAAGCAGTATTTTCCCGTTCGTACTGAGCACGAGCAACAAATGATCACCCGTTCAGATTGAGCACGAAGACCGAGTAGTCGAAGTACGACAAGCTTCCTTCGACAAGCTTAGAACAAACAGATAAAACCAAATTTATCCGTTCGTACTAAGCACGAAGAACGAGTAGTCTAACTATCGAAGCCTTACTTTATAACTTTTAAAGTCGCTTTACTTTTTGTTGACTTTTTAGGCTCACCCGTTTTAGCTGAAGATGAAACACTGCTCAAGCTTGGTTTAGCTTTAACTGGGCTCTCAACATCATCTTTATCATTGATATCTTGTTCGCTAGGATGTTCTATCGGCAGAGAAGTACCCGCGCCATTTTCTTTTGCATAAATGGCTGCTATTGCACCATAGGGTACGGTAATATGCTCAAGTTTACCGCCAAATCTCGCGCTAAATTCAATGGCTTCAACACCTAAGGCAATAGTTCCTACTGCCGATGCTGCAACATTCAACACTATTTGACCATCATTCACGTATGACATTGGCACTAAAACACCATAGACACTTACGTCAACAATAATATAAGGTGTTAAATCATTATCTGAAATCCAGTCATAATAAGCCCTGACTACATAGGGCTTATTAGAACTCATTTTCACCTGAGTAGAATCAACCATTAAGCAGGGTGACCAAAACGTAATTCACGCTCTGTTTCAGTTAATGATGCTTGGAATGACTCACGTTCAAACAAACGCAGCATATATGTTTTAAGCTCTTTTGAACCTTGTCCTTCAAGCTCAATACCAAAAGCAGGTAAACGCCATAACAATGGCGCGATATAACAATCAACCAAGCTGAACTCTTCACTCATAAAGTATGGTGCTTCATTTAAAATAGGCGCAATACTTAACAGGCTTTCTTTTAATTCTAGGCGAGCTTTTGCGGCTTTATCAGCAGGGCCCGATAAAATAATTTTAGCGAGGCTATACCAATCATGTTCAACACGGTGCATCATTAAACGGCTACGACCACGTGATACCGGATAAACAGGCATCAAGGGTGGATGAGGAAAACGCTCATCTAAATACTCAATAATGATTTTAGCTTCATATAAGGCTAATTCACGATCGATTAATGTAGGCACTGTACCGTAAGGATTTAAATCAATTAAGTCTTCTGGCAAATTTTCTATATCAACGAAATTGATATCAACGCCAACGCCCTTTTCTGCCAATACTATACGCGTTTGATGACTATACATATCATCAGCATGCGAGAATAACGTCATCACTGAACGTTTATTTGCTGCTACGGCCATAGGGCCTCCTACTTTTATAAATAAAGTGCTTAAAAACCGTTTTATTAAAACGGATAATGGGGGCACGAAGCCCCCAATAATTTACAGTTGTTGCAACGAACTAAAGTATAGCTCGTAACTCATAACTAGAAACTAATAGTTAATGTACGTCTTTCCAAAATTCCCTCTTCAAGAAGTAAGCAACGATGAAGAAGATGAATAAATAAATTAATACATTAACGCCCATCGCTTCCCGTTCAAGTTTGTTTGGCTCACCAACATACTCTAAAAAGTTTGTTAAATCACGAACCAAAACATCGTACTCTTCAACAGTTAAGGTGCCACCCATAGCAGGACTTACGTTACCATGTTCATCAATTGAACTAACGCCTTGCAGGTCTTGCAATACATGTGGCATACCAACGTCTTTAAATACGCTATTGTTGACACCAAAGGGACGGTTTTCATCCATATAAAATGAACGTAAATACGTATAGATCCAATCAGGGCTACGAAAACGTGCTTCAAGCGTTAAATCTGGTGGCGCGCTACCAAACCATTTTGCCGCTTCTTTTTTCGGCATGGCATTTAAAATATGACCGCCTACTTTGTCACCCGTGTACATGTAGTTAGCAACACCGTCCGCTTCATCGATACCCAAATCTTTAAAGGTACGGTTGTAACGTTGGTATTGTAACTGATGACAGCCTAAACAGTAATTGATATAGGTTTTAAAACCTTTTTTCAATGACTCTTTGTCAGTTAAATCATTATTAGCGTGATCTAAATGAACACCTCCTGATGAAGCAAGGGCAGACACAGACACTATTGTCGCTAAACCAAAGGCAAGCGCTTTAATAAATTGTTTCATTAGTGTGAAATCCTCTCTGGTACTGGCTTACATTTTTCATTCTTCGAGTAGAACCATAAAGCAACGAAGAAACCAAAATAACCAAAACTAGCAATAGCACCTATCATATTAGCCGTTGGTGTAGCAGGTAAAGTACCTAAAGCACCAAGCACAACAAAACAGATTGAAAATTGAATTAAATTGAATAAGTGCAACTTCGAGCGATAACGTACCGACTTAACCGTACCGCGATCAAACCAAGGTAATAAGAACAACACTATAATAGCGGAGAACATACCAATAGCACCTAACATTGCATTAGGTATAACACGCAAGATGGTATAAAAAGGACCAAAGTACCATACTGGCGCAATATGCTCTGGAGTTTTCAAACCATTTGCTGGTGTGAAGTTTGGTGCCTCCATAAAGTAACCACCGCCCTCTGGTGCGAAGAACAATACCCAACAGAATAAGATTAAGAAACCAGCCACACCCATAATATCTTTTACCGAGTAATAAGGATGGAACGGGATAGCGTCAACAATATCGTATTTATCCGTATATTGTTTATGGAATTTAAATTTACTTTGATCTTCAGGCTTAATACTGCCTTTCTTCTTCTTAACATCAATACCTTCAGGGTTATTAGAGCCCACTTCATGTAGCGCTAAGATGTGCAAGAATACTAAAATCACTAAGACCAATGGCATAGCAATAACGTGCAGTGCAAAGAAACGGTTTAAGGTAGCGCCAGATATAACATAATCACCACGGATCCACAGTGTTAAATCATCACCAATAATAGGAACTAACCCAAAGATAGAGATAATAACCTGCGCGCCCCAATATGACATATTGCCCCAAGGTAATAAGTAACCCATGAAAGCTTCAGCCATAAGCACCAAGAAGATCAACATACCGAAGATCCACAGTAATTCACGTGGTTTTTGATATGAGCCATACATTAGGCCACGCACCATGTGTAAATAAACCACAATAAAGAATGCTGACGCGCCGGTAGAATGCATATAACGTAACAACCAACCGTAATCGACATCACGCATGATGTATTCAATCGATGCAAACGCGCCATCACCAGAAGGTTCATAGTTCATGGTTAACCAAATTCCAGTAAGAATTTGATTCACCAACACCAACATGGCTAAAGAGCCAAAAAAGTACCAAAAGTTAAAGTTTTTCGGTGCTGGATATTGAGCTAAGTGCTTATTCCAAGCATCAGTCACAGGCAAACGTTTATCTATCCAGCCCATAAAATCAGTACATAATTTCATTAACATTATGCCTCTCCCTTATTTGCATCGGGACTAACACCAATTAACAAGGTGTCATCGCTGCTGAATGAGTGCTCAGGAACCACTAAATTTAATGGTGCAGGAACCCCTTGAAAAACACGGCCAGCCATATCAAATTTACTACCATGACATGGACAGAAAAAACCATTGCTAACGCCATCAACGAATTGATCAAAATCACCGCCGTGATGAGTCGGTGCACAACCTAAGTGAGTACAAACACCTAACGCTACTAAAAATTCAGGCTTGATAGAGCGATATGCATTGGTTGCGTAACTTGGCTGTTGCGCTTTTTCAGAATTAGGATCGCGAAGCTGATCGTCATGTTTTGCTAAACCGTCCAAGGTTTCTTTAGTTCGACGGACGACATAAACAGGTTTACCACGCCATTCAGCACGGATTAATTGACCCGGCTCTATCTTACTTACATTGACTTCAACTGGAGCACCCGCAGCTTTCGCGCGAGCACTAGGATTCCAGGAACCAATGAAAGGCACAGCAACACCGGCTACACCAACACCACCAACAACGACAGTAGCCGCAGTTAAGAAGCGACGGCGGCCGTTATTTACAGGCACATTGCTCATTCACACTCTCCAATTTACATTGATTACCAAACAATTATTATTCACTACACTTTACTAGCCAAAAAACACAGACAAAAAACGTTTCTAAACTCGTATAGCTGTTGTTTTTGTTTGATCAGGTTTATACCAAACGGCATATCGACAAAAAATTTTTACGATCATAAAGAAATAGGCGGTTTTTTACAAGGTAAAAAGGGGCTTAGGCACTGTAAAAGCAGAAATAATTTGAAATACTTTGAAATAGAATAAATAAAGCATATTTAGACTAGAGTAAATGAAATTTATTACTGAAAGGAAGAGAAAGTATAGACATAAAAAAACCGACACAAGGTCGGTTTTTTGAAGCCATATAGATATTTTGCCTATGTGGCTGCTATTTTCTAAATGATCGGCATTTAGGCAGGCGTTGAATTAAGAGTCCTTGAATTTAGATTAACTAAATGACTGGGACAAATAATGATAATAACGCAGCATAAATGCTGAGCATAACGAAAATTAACGTTTTGAGAACTGTGGTTTCTTACGTGCTTTATGTAAGCCCACTTTCTTACGTTCAACTTTACGAGCATCACGAGTAACAAAACCAGCCGCGCGTAAAGCGCCACGTAAAGTTTCATCAAACTCCATTAATGCACGAGTAATGCCGTGACGAATTGCGCCAGCTTGACCAGAAATACCACCGCCTACTACAGAGATGTTGAAGTCAAACTTTTCTAACATTTCAACTAACTCTAATGGTTGACGAACAACCATACGAGCAGTTTCACGACCGAAGTACTCAGAAATGTCACGTTTGTTAATTGTGATTGCACCGTTACCAGCTTTCATAAACACACGAGCAGTTGAGCTCTTGCGACGACCAGTACCGTAATATTGATTATCAGCCATTGCTTAAAGCTCCAAAAGTTGTGGTTGTTGTGCAGTATGCGCGTGCTCAGGGCCGGCATACACTTTTAATTTGCGGAACATTTCGCGACCTAAAGGACCTTTAGGTAACATGCCTTTCACTGCAAATTCAAGAACGCGTGTTGGTGCTTTTTCAATTAGCTTTTCAAAGCTAATTTGCTTCAACCCACCAGGGAACTCAGTATGCGAGTAGTAAATTTTACCCTTCGCTTTGTTACCTGTTACACGTACTTTTTCAGCATTAATAACAACGATATAATCGCCAGTATCAACATGAGGAGTATATTCTACTTTATGCTTACCACGTAAACGGCTAGCAATTTCGGTAGCGATACGACCTAAAGTTTTATCTTCGGCGTCCACTAAGAACCATTCGCGTTGTACGCTTGCTGGTTTAGCTACAAAAGTTTTCATTAAAAAACCCAATATTAAATATGTTACTTAAATAACAAGTCAAAACTTTACTCTCTTACTTATAAAGAGAAGTTAAGTTTTCCCTGTCGGTTAATAATAGACCACGCAATTACCCCTTCGAGTATCGAGCCTAACGCCCATTCACTACTAATAAGCCACCTTATTAAAGCAATAAAAAGACAGTTTGTAACGTAGGGAGCGCGGATTATACAGAAGATTACTGAGAAGATCACGCCTATTCTGTTATTTTTTATAAATTTACTCACAAAAAAAGCGCCAATCGGCGCTTTTTTTTCGTTTGATGCTTGCTACTACGAGCAAATCAGCTAAAAAGTAAAACTTACTTCTTACTTCTTACTAAGTGCACCAAAACGTTTGTTGAATTTATCAACACGACCACCAGTCTCAGCAGCTTTTTGCTTGCCAGTGTAAAATGGGTGACATGCAGAACATACGTCTAAGTGAATGTCTTTTTTAGCTGTTGAGCGAGTTGTAATAACATTGCCACAAGAACAAGTTGCTGTAAACTCAACGTAATTAGGATGAATGCCTTTTTTCATGGGAACCTCTATCTCTTTCGAGAAATTGGGCGTATCGCCACTTAGCCGTTTTATTACTATTAACTAATTAAAAGTAACTAATAGAAAACGCCAAGCACCATACGGTGTAAAATTAATGGGGGCGAATAATAAAGGATTGCAGCCACGACTGCAAGTAAAAGCAGGACAAAATTGATTTAAAAGACTTATTAAAAAAAGACAGTAATTGCGCTAAGATAGTAATCATTAAAAACATTAATTTCTCATATTTATCACGTGTCTGAACCACTAATTACCGCTCAAGCAACCTCTAGCCAACTAGTACCTAAAAGTTATGTCCAGGTTGCTGTTCCTGTCCCTATGCGACAGCTATTTACCTATCAAATTCCTAAGGATATGCAACAGCCGCCAATACATATTGGCGAGCGAGTTGCGGTATCATTTGGCGCCAGACAAGTTATTGCTATTGTGGTAGCGGTTACTAGTGAATGTGATATTGACGAAAAAAAAATAAAAACCATTGCCAAACGCCTTAACGATACTTTTCATTTAAGCGACTCCTTAGTGGCTTTTCTAACATTATGTGCAAATTATTATCATCATCCAATCGGTGATGTATTTCAACAAGCGTTACCAAAGCTCTTGCGCCAAGCTAAAAAAGTAGATGTACAACCACCAATGGTTTGGCATAGTGAAAAAATCACCGAGATAACGCAAAAAAAACTAGAAAAAGTAGCAACAAAAGCACCGAAACAATTCGCGCTTTATCAATTAATAGACAAGCATCAAGGCATAAGTTGGGCTGAATTACGAACTTTAGGCTACAGCAAAGCACAACTCAAGGCACTGACCGCAAAAGCGTTAATAGTAGAAACCAAACAACAAGCTCACCCATTTATTTGGCAAGAGCAGGCATTAGCGCAAGAAAATAAACAAGTACTCTCTACCGAGCAAGCAATTATTGTCGCGGCAATTAATCAATCACTGACACAGTTTTGTTGTCACTTAATTGATGGTGTTACCGGCTCAGGAAAAACCGAAGTTTACTTACAGGCGATGGAAAATGTGCTCGCTAATAACCAGCAGGTGCTAGTTATCGTGCCTGAAATAGGCCTAACACCACAAACGTTATTACGTTTTGAACAACGATTTAATGTGCCTATCTGTTTGCATCATTCCAACTTAAATGACACCGAACGTTTAGATACCTGGCTTAATGCCCAACAAAGTAGTGCCGCTATTATTATTGGTACTCGTTCTGCTGTTTTTTCGCCATTACATCAATTAGGTATGATCATTGTTGATGAAGAACACGATAGTTCGTTAAAGCAACAAGATAGCTTTCGTTATCACGGACGTGATATTGCTATTTTACGTGCCAGACAATTAAATATCCCTATTGTGTTAGGTAGCGCTACTCCAAGTTTTGAATCACTACAAAATGCTCTTTCCGGTAAATATCAATATCATCAACTACATCAACGCGCAGGCAAAAGCCGTAAAGCAAAAATTTCACTAATTGATGTGGCCAAACAGCAAATGGAATTTGGTCTATCCGGTACGTTGAAACACGAAATTAAACAAACATTAGCGCGCGGTGAACAAGTGTTAGTATTTTTAAATCGTCGTGGTTATGCGCCAGCGATCAATTGTCAGGAATGTCATTGGCTTTGCGATTGTCAACGTTGTGACAAACCTTACACTTTTCATCAAAAACAACAGTTATTAATATGCCATCATTGTGGTAGCCAAAAAAGAGTACCAAGGCAATGTCCTAGTTGTGGCAGTGTTCGTATTGCCCCTGTTGGACAAGGAACTGAACAACTAGAGCAGCGTATCAGCGAAATATTTCCTGATGTTAGTGTCGTGAGGATTGATCGAGACAGTACCCGAAAAAAAGGTGAGTTAACAAAGTTACTGCAAGAAATCACCGAAAAAAAACATCAACTATTAATTGGTACACAAATGCTGGCCAAAGGCCATCATTTTCCTGAAGTAACATTAGTCGCTGTACTTGATGGTGATGGTGCGTTATTTAGTTTTGATTTTCGTGCCAGCGAACAAATGGCGCAATTACTGATCCAAGTAGCTGGTCGTGCTGGTCGTGCTAGTAAACCCGGAAAAGTACTGGTACAAACGAGTTATCCAGATCACCCATTATTACAAGATTTAGTGCATAACGGCTATCAACATTTCGCCAGACAAGCGTTAGTTGAACGCAAGCAAGCACGACTACCCCCGTTTAGTTTTCAAGCGTTAATTCGCGCTGAAGCAAACTATCCAAGTTACCCTGAAAAATTTTTACAGGCACTAACAGAGCAAACAATAATAAACTGTGAATTTGCCGGACCAGTGCCTGCTGCGATGGAAAAAAAGGCGGGTAAATTCCGTTACCATTTAATTCTGCAATCAAAATCTAGAAAAGAGTTACATATGGCTATTTTACAGTTATTAACAGTAATACCAAATAATGAATGGCAACATAAAGTACGGTGGAGTTTAGATATTGACCCTATTGATTTAAACTGGTGAATCGTTAGAATAACCACACTTTTCCGCGATTTTCCTGCTATCTCATGTCAAATCAAGATTATATTGCTCGCACACCAGTAAAAAAGAAAAAAAATAACCCTTACACAAAAAACACGCCGCCACCGGCCCCAAAATCAACTTTTAAATCCAAACTGAGCGGCGTTATCATTATCATATTAATTGCCGCTTTTGCTTATGGTTTATGGTTTTTAAAAACAAGTCCAACGACTAAAGCCCCTATGCAAAATATAATCACGGCCCCTGTAAAAAAACAAGCGCATCTACCTAAACCACCGAAAGAAAAATGGACCTACGTTGAAAACTTAAAAACCAAAGAAATTGAAGTGGGTCAATACGAAGTAAAACAAAAAGGTCCTTATCGATTACAGTGTGGCTCATTCAAAACCACTGGACGCGCCGAAACATTAAAAGCGATGATTGCTTTTGTCGGGCTTGAAGCCATGGTAAAGAAATCGATAGGGAGTAACGGTACTTGGTATAAAGTGATATTAGGTCCCTACGATCGCAAAAGATTAGCAGAGCAAGATAAGCATAAATTAAGAAATAATAGTATTAATCGTTGCCAAGTTCTCTTATTGAAATAATTTAACTCCCTCCTTGAAAAATCAGCAATGATCCCAATTTAATTTACATTAAAAATATAATTATTCGGATTGGAAATTAATATGACTACTATCGTTTCAGTTAGACGCAATGGCAAAGTAGCCATTGGTGGTGATGGGCAAGTATCACTTGGTAATACCGTAATGAAAGGTAATGCAAAAAAAGTTCGCCGTTTATACAATAATAAGGTGCTTGCTGGCTTTGCCGGTGGTACTGCCGATGCTTTTACTTTATTCGAACGCTTTGAAAGTAAGCTTGAACAGCATCAAGGTCATTTAACCAAAGCCGCGGTAGAATTAGCAAAAGATTGGCGTAGCGATCGCGCCTTGAGAAAACTTGAAGCTTTACTTGCTGTGGCCGATGAAACCGCCTCATTAATCATTACCGGTAATGGCGATGTTATTCAGCCTGAAAATGATTTAATTGCTATTGGTAGCGGTGGCAACTTTGCTCAATCGGCAGCAACCGCCTTATTAGAAAATACCGAGTTAAGTGCTAAAGAGATTGTAGAAAAATCATTAACTATTGCTGGTAACATTTGTGTATTTACTAACCAAGAACATACGATAGACGAGCTATAATTACCAACGTTCTTCGACCAGCTCAGGACAAACGGATTACTGCCGTTCATTTATATCAATCTAATTGTCTTGCTAAAAAAATGGCAAGGTATAAGGAAAAAACATGTCAGATATGACCCCACGTGAAATTGTTCACGAATTAGACAGCCACATTATTGGTCAAAGTGATGCGAAACGCGCAGTTGCTATCGCGCTAAGAAATCGCTGGCGCCGTATGCAGTTAAATGAAGCCTTACGCAACGAAGTAACGCCAAAAAATATTTTGATGATAGGTCCAACAGGGGTTGGTAAAACAGAGATTGCTCGCCGTTTAGCTAAATTAGCTCGTGCGCCTTTTATCAAAGTCGAAGCAACAAAATTCACCGAAGTGGGTTATGTCGGCAAAGAAGTTGAAAGCATTATTCGAGATCTTGCCGATATGGCGATTAAGATGGTTAAAGAAGACGAAATGAGTCGGGTGCAACATTTAGCTGAAGAAGCCGCCGAAGAACGCATTTTAGATGTTTTATTACCACCTGCTCGTGATGGTCTTGGTAATGATGAACAAAGTAAAAATACCAATACACGTCAAATATTTCGTAAAAAATTACGCGAAGGAAAATTAGACGATAAAGAAGTGGAGCTAGATTTAGCCGCACCACAAGTTGGCGTTGAAATTATGGCTCCTCCTGGTATGGAAGACATGACTTCACAGTTGCAAAGCATGTTTCAAAATATATCGAGCGATAAAACCAATAAACGTAAATTAAAAATTAAAGATGCCTTAAAAGCACTACAAGAAGAAGAAGCATCTAAAATAGTAAATAACGATGATATTAAACAAAAAGCCATTTACGCAGTAGAACAAAATGGTATTGTTTTTATTGATGAAATTGATAAAATTTGTAAACGAGCTGACAGCAATAGCGGTGGCGATGTTTCACGTGAAGGAGTACAACGTGATTTACTGCCCTTAGTAGAAGGTTCAACGGTTAGCACTAAGCATGGCATGATCAAAACAGATCATATTTTATTCATCGCTTCAGGTGCATTCCAAATGGTTAAGCCTTCAGATTTAATTCCTGAATTACAAGGTCGTCTACCTATTCGTGTTGAATTAAAGGCCTTAACTTCTGATGATTTTGTTAGAATTTTAACCGAACCTTTTGCTTCACTAACGGAACAATATATTGCCCTATTAGCGACTGAAGGTGTTAATATTGAATTTAGTGACGATGGCGTGCAAGCGATAGCAGATGCAGCTTGGCAAGTAAACGAAAACACTGAAAATATTGGTGCACGCAGACTACATACCATGATGGAGCGCTTGACAGAAGACTTATCTTTTCATGCCGACCAACGCTCAGGTGAAACCATACTGATCGACAAAAGTTATGTTGATGATACCTTGAGTGACGTAATTAAAGACGAAGATTTGAGCCGCTTTATCCTTTAAACTATTTGAGTTATTAATAAACCATATGACTATTACCGGTTTTATTATCAATAATGCTGAAAGAACCCTTACTATTAACACGGTTAAGAGTAAGGGTTCTCAATTAACCTTTGAATATTTACGTATTTTTCCTCCAACAACTGATAGCCAAAAAAAAATACTGGTTAGCCATAAAAAAACGATAAAGTTAATGGCAATAGAAAATGTGGGTAAGCACGGTTATCGGCTTTCTTTTGATGATCAACACAGTGCTATTTATTCCTCTGACTATCTAGAACTACTGATCAAAGAACACAAGCAGCGCTGGCAGCATTACTTAACTGAACTGAAAGCTTCAGGTCACTCACGTGAAGCAATGATCAATATTACGAAATTATAAATACTTTATGATATACGTTTTTTATACTGTAAAGCTATTTACACCATAAAATACAAGTAGCTATTTAAATTTCATCTTAACAAGTTATACTGTGATAGTTTTATTATCTATTAAAAGAGCTTTGTTATGGAATATAATACTTCGCAACTATGTGATACCTATGCAGATTTAATTGATGTCATTGATCCTATTTTCAGTAATTATGGTGGTCGACATTCTTTTGGAGGTAAAGTTGTCACTATAAAGTGCTTTGAAGGTACTGGATTAATAGCGCAAATAGTCGCTACCGATGGTACCGGTAAAGTATTAGTTATTGACGGCGGTGGCTCGACCAGACGTGCATTAATAGACATCAATATTGCCGAAGCGGCAGCAAAAAATAGCTGGGAAGGTATTATTTGCTACGGTAGCGTTCGTGATGTAGACATCATTGAAGAAGTAGCACTAGGGATTCAAGGTTTAGTATCAATTCCAGTTGGCGCCAACGACAATGAATTTGGCGAAAATGATATAGCTATCAATTTTGGCGGCGTGACGATATTACCTGATGATTATATTTATGCAGACAATACCGGAATTATACTATCTGCTGATCCATTAGATATAGAATAGTTTCTTTAATTACCATTCATTTTATCGCCAAACAAAGCTATGCAAACTCATTATTGTCTGTAATGCCTTTAAGCTCAGTCAAAAAAGTTAAGCTCGGGGCAAAAAAGGCCGCCCCCGTTTCAGCTTGAGTATATTTCAGCAGGTGATCGACATTGCCATGTTGATCACCATGAATCATGCTTTTTAACATCACAGCAAATGGTTTCGGTGAATGGCAATAAGACACGAAAAATAACCCTTGGCGCTTCATATCACCATAAGGCATACTTTGCCGTAAAATTTCAAGAGTCTCACCTTGTTCATCTTTTAAATTGGTACGCTTAGTATGAGCAGTTAAGGGTTTATCTTGACTTTCATACTCAATATTATCTAGCTTTGTACGACCATAAATATCTTCTTGTTCATTATTTTTTAATGAATTCCAGAGGGTTAAATTATGTTGATATCGTTGTGTATGTAAATAGCTACCACTTGAAAAAATGGCATCATCGCATTCTTTTACTAAAGCGACGTATCTACGATGCATGCCCTTAGGGTTTTCTGTGCCATCAACAAAACCAGTTAAGTCTCGGCCATCTAAAAAACGAAATGCCTGTACTTGCTCAACTAATTCGACACTATCGGCAAGTAGCTGACAAACTTTAGAGCAAACAATATGGTTAACATCCGCACGATCACTGCGGATCTCAATATAAATATCGACATTAATACTCGGTGCTACTCGATCATCACTGTTCATTGACGGAAAGGGCTCTAATAACACAGGACGCGCTTGCGGATAAAACTCATCCCAATAATTGGCACCAATGGCAACCACTCCCGTTAAATTGGCTTCGGAATATTGATCAGCATAATCTTCAAACAATGCTGGCAAACGAGATAACGCCGTACGAATAAAAGCATTTTTATTGTCTAAGGCATTAAAAAGTAGATAACTGCCATGTAAATTAGGCTCAGCGCAAATGCCAAATTGTTCTCTAGCCATTTGAAATCCCTATAATTAAAGGTGGTTTATTTCGTTATTGTACACAAAAAAAAGTGTTCTGGTTACATCACTTGCCATAAATCATGTTTATCTTGGCACATCACCTTATTTAACGTTTCCTGCTGGCCTTTAAAGTGATTAACAAAAGTTAGCTTATGGCAAGATAGTCCATTTTGTGTAAACTTAGGTTTCTTCTTTATTTGACCACGGTTACCACTGTCATTATTGTGCCAAAAAACTTGTTGCTTGTTATTATTACTCAATAATAACAACACTTTATCTTGTATAGTGGTTAGATCTTTCACGGTTAAATATTTCGCCGATAACGATTTGGCATCAACAATTCCTGTTAAACCAGAAACCACATCAAATGGCAAAGAAATAACACCTTGTATAAAGCCTGAAACTAAACCACTACTTGCTTCTTTTCCTATTGTTTTAGCATCAATAATTATTGCTTCTACGCGCGTTAAATATTGAGGTATATCTTGGTGTGAGTGCTTAATCTCAGCTAAAATACTGTGTTGAGTGTGGACGCCACTGAGCCAATTCTTCCGTGGTAGAATTGGCTGCTGCTATCACTGCATCAACACGTTGTAATACACTAGGTAGCTGTTGTTGTAATAGTTGTATTCGGCTTTCTATTTTTTCTAAGTGTCGCCACAACTGCGGTAACTGATTAGCATATTGCTCACTTTGTGCTAATCCTTGTACTATCAGGGGTAAAGTCGTATCAACTTGCAGTAAAATAGCGGGGATTTGTTTATCAACTAAGTCCCTAACCTTAGCCACTTCAACCCGCACTAGTTCAACTTCATTTACTATCGCGGAAATATGCGGAGTGCTTCTATCAACAGCACGAATAAGCTCTGGTATTTCTTTAGTAAAACTCAGCAGTGCATAAGCTAAATAACCGATGGCAACGCCAAGTAATACTTGTGAGTAAGAGAACGTTGTTTTCATAAATCACTATTCATTTTGTTGGTATGTTGAATTAAGCTAATTTCATCAAGTAAACAATGAACTAGATCTTCAACAACGTCAATATGCTTGCGCTTAATTGCATGCTCTAATTCAAAGGCACTTTGATATAACTCGGCAAAGCCAAACATTTTTGCCGCCCCTGCTATTTTATGTGCAGCGCTAGCCAAGCGGTCAAAATATTTACTGCCACTATACTGCAATATCGCTAATTTATCTTGTGACAAATTAGCGATAAATGATTGCACCAGATCTGCTATATAAAAACTATCAGGTGTATTATCCTGCCCTTCTTCTACTGCTACTTGCTCAGGATAATATTGGTCAATAGTCGCTAAAAATATTTTCCTTTCTATCGGTTTTTTTAGATGTCCATCAAAGCCCAATGCTAAATATTGAGCTATTTCATGAGACATGGCATTGGCTGTTAATGCATAAATAGGGGAAGTACAGCCAAGTTCACGCAATTTTTTCAAGGCTTGCATACCATCCATTTCAGGCATCTGTATATCTAATAGCGTTAAAACAGGTTTATGTTTAACAGCCAAGTCAATGGCTTCTTTGCCGTTACTAGCACTTAATACCTCCAATCCTAAACTGGTTAATAGCCGGGTAACTAAGCGACGGTTATCATCATGATCGTCTGCCAGTAAAATTTTGCCACTATAACGTTTTTTGTCATCATAGGCATGGGAAAGCCCGTCACCTTTAATTTCAGTATTCATTAATGCGGGGTAAGTGTCACCAAAGGGTAATTTAAAAACAAAGGTACTTCCTTGATTTATTTGGCTAGTCACACTAATTTGACCTGACATCACCTTGGCCAATTGAGCCGATAAAAACAGCCCTAGACCAGAGCCTGAATAACGCCTATTAATGCTATTATCAGCTTGAGTGAAGCTATTGAAAATTTTTGCCTGTTGCTCTACATTCATGCCAATTCCGGTATCTGTTACAGTAAAGATTAATGTTTTCTCAATGATAGCAATATCTAGGGTAACCCAACCTTCACTAGTAAACTTTATCGCATTTGAACAAAGGTTTATTAAAATTTGTTTAAGCCTTAAACCATCAATATTTATAATAAAAGGACTTGATAAATGATGACTAATAGTAAAAGATAAGTTTTTTCTCAGCGCTTGTTCGGTAAAAAAACAACCTAATTCACTCACTATTTTATGTAAGTTTTGCTGCCTATTTTCTAACTCAAACTTGTTTGCTTCTATTTTACTTAAATCTAAAATATCATTAATTAATTCCAATAAGTGCAAGCTATTACTATGAATAACTTCCACTTCTTTAAGTATACTAGCATCATCAAAATCACCATAAATAATCGCTTCTGACTGACCCAGAATGGCTGTAAGAGGTGTTCTAATTTCATGGCTCATATTAGCTAAGAATTGGCTTTTGATCATATTGGCATCTTGCAATTCTTTGGTTAAAAGCTCTAAGGCTTCTGTCCGCTTTTTAACTCTATCCTCTAGTCTTCTGGTTAATTTACGCTCAAGATAACGACGATAAATCAAAAACAATACCACCAGTAAAAAAGCAACACCTAAGGCAGTAAATTGTCGTTGCTGATCTGCTTTAGTTGATTCTAACTGCTGAAGTTTTTTATTTTGTTGTAAGCTTTTTACTTGTTGAGAAAATTGAGCCGATTCAAATTGAACTATTTGCTCATTAAGCGTTTCATTTGATAATTTTAACTGTGCTTTTTGATAAGATAACTGCGTGTTTAATGCCTTTGTTGTTTCACGATTAGCCGCATAAATGAGTGAAATTAAACCTAAATTTTCATTTATCAACCTTTGGAAACCCATTTTTTGGGCTATCGTATCTGATAATTCAACATTAATGCGAGCACGTTCAATATCACCTTGGTGAAAAAAAACTTTAGCTAGCGTATGCAAACTACCCGCATAAACCATTTGATGACCTATTTTTTTACCAAGCTCGACTCCCATAGTTGCATAGCCGTGTGCTTTTTCTAAGTTAGATAATTCATAATTTATTTCTGCAATATTTAGTAGCTGAGAAGTAGCATCAAATTGATTGCCATGTTTTTCAAAGTAAGCAAGTGCATTTAAAACATATTGTTCAGCCTTTTGATATTGACCTGAATGCTTAAGCGATACGCCTAAATCTGCTGAGGCTTTGGCCACCCCATAATCATCTCCAAGGTCAGCTCTTTTAGCAACAACCTCTTCTAGCATGCTAATAGCAATATCAAAGCGTCGTAAACTAATATAAAGCGTAGCGAGGTTATAACGAATATCAATTTTGTCTATTTCATCACCAAAACGTTGATATAAAGGCTCTGCTTGCTGGTAACTTTTCAGCGCAGCTACCGAATTGCCTTGTGCGGTTTGCACTAACGCAATATTGTTCCATAAATTGGCCTGCTTAATAGCGACCTCAGCTGAAAACATTTGTTTTTTGAAATAGTTAAGCGCAGCTTGATAAGAGTTGAGCGATTTTTGGTATTGACCTTGATAATAAAAAATAATACCAAGTAACTTATTCGCACTGGCTTGCTTGAGCAGTAACTGTTTTTGAAGCGCAATGTTTTTAGCTATTTTAATAACTCGTAATGCATGCTTAAAATCATTTAACGCTAAATAACTTCGACTTTGCAGTATCAGTATATTAATACGATCTATAGCGTCTAATTGTTGATCATTGAGTAATTTATCTAATTGGGCTATTACGGCAACTTTATCTTTTTGCAGAGCAATATTAGCAAGTTGCTGAGTGATGTCTTCTGTTTGAGCAAAGGACTCTAATGAAAATAAAGAAAACAGCAATAACATGCGCCACATAGCAAACCTTGAGTAAATAGTAATACCAAGCAGAAGAATTATGCTCATTTAGCATAACAAGACAAAATAGAGTATTTCAACTCATTTATAGCATTTAAAAGCAATGAAATCACTTGATCTTTATCGAGGTTTATTAAAAATAAAGTAAGGCTACATTTTACTTTTATTACACTATTTGTGGTTTCTTTGCTGTTACCCATCAATAGCCAAACAGGATCGCAGTAAAGTGATGAAAGCGGCAGTGGCATTTACTTGATTAGTTAATGTCACTTTTTGAAAAACATCAAATAATAGCCATCCAATAAAAACATTTAAAACACGCCATTATCGAATTAGCTCAAATGTAGATGAGGCTTACCTTAGCAAAGCTACATTTTGATTGAACTCACAGTGACTAAATAAAGAACAACCTTTATTTGCAATTTAATAACAACAAAAACCTTGTCTCCGTGCATCAGGATATCTATTATTGCCTAGTATTTTTTAATTTAGGTAATAATAATGTTTAAAATAAGTTGTTTAGTGTCTTTAGTTGCTATCAGTCTATTAGGCTTTTCATCGAGCAGTAACGCCACTATTGTTGAGTTTCAGACTTCGCAAGGTGCAATCAAAGTTAATTTATTTGATCAAACCACACCCAAAACAGTCGAAAACTTTCTTAATTATATTGACGATCAACATTACACAAATTCAGTAGTACATAGGGTTTCAGCTAATTTTGTGGTACAAGGTGGTGGTTTTAGTTTTGAAGGCGACTGGCCTTTAACGCGCATTGAAACTAACGCTGCAGTAGTAAATGAGCCGGTATATTCTAATGTTAAAGGTACTATTGTCATGGCAAAACTCGGTAATGATCCAAACAGTGCCACCGATCAATGGTTTTTTAATTTAAACGATAATAATACTGGTACCGCTAAGGAAGGTAATTTAGACCTACAAAATGGTGGCTTTACTGTTTTTGGTCAAGTCATTGGTAATGGTATGACCGTAATAAATAAAATTGCTGCATTAGGCTTATGCAGCAACAGTGGTCTGATAGGTATTCCTATGACTGATTACAGCAGTCAAAACTGTACTGACCAAACAACGCCAGGTATTGAAAACTTTGTCGTTATAACTCAAATTGATATTATTGATTCTTCTGAGGTCACTGATGCTAATTTAACCCCAACTAAAAACACCTTAATAAATCAAGAAACGCCTAAAGAAAGTAGTGGCGGTGGTACTATGGCTTTTCTGTCTGTGTTGCTACTTACCTTGTTTAATATTAGAAAAAAACGCTAAGCGTTTTAATAGTTATCCCCATATTACTAAGAGTTTCATGGGGGATATAAAAAAGCAGCGAAATCGCTGCTTTTTTATCATTGAAGTATTAATATTAACTTGAGCTTTTTTTAGCCACTAGCACAATTAACCTCGAGTAAACTCTGGATATGCTTCCATACCACAGTCACTTATATCAACACCTTCGTACTCTTCTTCTGCACTTACGCGGATACCAATAACTTTCTTTAAAGCATACCAAACAACAAAACTAGTACCAAATACCCAAACAAAAATAGTTGCCGCACCAATTAACTGACCACTAAAGCTAGCACCTGAGTTAGTAATTGGCACAATAAGTAAACCAAAGAAACCAACTACACCATGAACAGAGATAGCACCTACTGGATCATCAATTTTAACTTTATCAAGGGCAAGAATAGATAACACCACAATAACACCGGCGATAGCACCAAACAGTGTCGCTTGTAATGGTGAAGGCGTTGATGGCTCAGCAGTGATAGCAACAAGACCAGCCAACGCGCCATTTAATGTCATGGTTAAATCAGCTTTCTTAAATAATATTTTAGCAAAAACTAGTGCAGAAATTGCACCTGCAGCGGCGGCAGCATTAGTGTTTAAAAACACCATCGCAACTGAGTTAGCGCTGTTAATATCGGCAAGTTTTAATACTGAACCACCGTTAAAACCAAACCAACCCATCCATAAAATGAAAGTACCTAAAGTAGCCATAGGCAAATTAGCACCAGGAATAGCATTTACTTTACCATCTTTAGTATATTTACCTTTACGAGCGCCAAGTAGTAACACCCCAGCTAATGCCGCTGAAGCACCGGCCATATGTACGATACCTGAGCCAGCAAAATCAGAAAAACCAAGGTCTCCTAAGGTATAAAGACCAAAGACAGAATCACCATTCCAAGTCCAAGCACCTTCCATAGGGTAGATAAAACCGGTTAAAACAACAGTGAAAGCTAAAAAAGCCCAAAGCTTCATCCGCTCAGCAACTGCGCCAGAAACAATCGACATAGCCGTAGCAACAAATACTACTTGAAAGAAGAAGTCTGCTGCATTTGAGTAGACTGCACCGCCATCAAAGCCTGCCTCTGCAGATTCAGCTAACACTGCACCAACTAATGCTTCGGCGTCACTGGCACCATCGAGCGCTATACCATTTAAAAATACGCCGCCACCGTACATGATGTCATAGCCAACAATTAAATACATAATGCAAGCAATAGCATATAAGGCGACGTTTTTTGTTAAAATTTCAGTGGTGTTTTTAGCTCGCACTAAGCCAGCTTCTAACATAGAAAAGCCAGCAGCCATCCACATAACTAACGCACCACACATAAGAAAATAAAAAGTATCAAGTGCATATTGAAGTTGAAAAATATTCTGTTCCATTGTGCTTCTCCTTATAAGGCTTCTGAATCTTGCTCGCCAGTACGAATACGTATGGCTTGCTCAAGGTTATAAACAAATATTTTTCCGTCACCAATTTTTCCGGTGTAAGCCGCTTTAGTAATGGTTTCAACTAAACGCTCAACAATATCATCGTTTACGGCAATTTCTAATTTCACTTTTGGGAGAAAATCCACTTGATATTCAGCGCCACGATATAATTCGGTATGTCCTTTTTGACGACCAAAACCTTTAACTTCACTAACGGTGATCCCTTCAACACCAATTTCAGAAATGGCTTCGCGAACATCATCTAGTTTGAACGGCTTAATGATTGCGTTAACTATTTTCATAACAGACCTCTATTTATAATTGTCATTTTCATTGAACGTTATAATACAATTCACATGCCAAAATTATTATCCATTAAAAATCAATATGTTAACTATATTTTTTTTATGGTGAGAATACAAGCGCACCAAAGTGGTACGGTATAGTTAATATGGCGTTTTGATTTGGTGCACCCGGTAGGGGCTTCCTTCGACAAGCTCAGGACAAACGGAATAACTTAGGAGATACGAGATCACAGTTAAAAAATAAGTAAGGTTATTTCAATTGCCACACGCTTAGATGAGGAAAGCTTAAGGTGAAATTTCGCCGATTGATTTTAATAGGCCGCGTTAACTGCTGCTGTTCCAATAAGTTAAAATGCGGAATTAGTGCTAATGATAAGCCCTCAAAACCAGTAACATTTTCTCCATTGATTTTTAGCCCTCCTAGCCAGTTATCTTTGCTTGTTTGTTGCTCATCAAAATCATAACTTGAAACAACAATTAGTAAACCTTTAGCATTTAACCTCGAATGAACGTGCTGTAAAAACAAACGAGGATCATAGCTTTGTTCAAGTACATGCTGAGCAAGAATTACGTCATAGCCAGTAAAAACCTCTTTGAGGTTACTCACATCACCTTGGCTAAAAAGTATATTTTCTCGACAAGGCAAATCAACAGCCATTAAGTTGAATTCATAAAAATCAACTATATCCCCTTCGTTCTCTAGGGTATAACGAACAGACTTCCCTTGTTGTAAGCGTACCCCATGGCGAATATAGCGAGCGGAAAAATCAACCGCATCTACTTGATTAAAGTGTTGCGCTAACATAAAGCTGGTTCGACCAACACTACAACCTAAATCAAGACAGCTATTAGTCGCTACTTGATATTTTTTAACACACTTTATTAATTCATCGGTTATTTGTTGGCTATAATTTTTTACGGCTAATGGCATAGCAGATTTAGCTTGTCCGTATTGAGCATGTAATTGCTGACAAATATCCACGTCTTTTTCAAAATGATTAGCGGCAAGATTAGGTAGTTCCTGATATTGACTTTGCACATAACGAAAGCCCGCATGTTGAAAGAAGTGACGACGAAAGGCATAACGCGCGTGTTTTGTTGCTTCATTACCCGTTGAAATCCATGAGCCACCTTTAATTAAGTTATGTTGGCCATCAAAGGTAGGGGTAGAAAAATCATCATATAAAGGGTGTACTTCAAACCCCTGATAACCATCAATGGTTGATTCAGTCCATTGCCAAACATTACCAACAATATCAAAAATCCCGTGGTGTTCAAATTGATCAACGGGACAAGATGAAGCATAACCTTCGTTATTAAGGTTACCCGGCGTTGTTTTCCAAGTGGTTAAGTCACCTGTTATGTGGTCACGTAAGCAAAGCCATTCAGCTTCAGTAGGTAGACGAATAAACTGCTTTTCATTAGTGCTACTCTCGCTGTTTTTCCAATGACAAAAAGCCTTAGCTTCAAGGTAGTTAACTTCAACTGGCCAGTTTAGTGGCAAAGGTATTTCATTTAATAAGTTTCGTTGCCAATAAACCTCTTCATTATTGTCATTGACTTTTTTAAACCAAAAGTGAGGCATAGTTGCTTTAGTAAAAGCCAGCCACTGTTGCCCTTCTTCGGTCCAGTAATCACGTCGCTGATAACCTTTAGCCGCAATAAAGGCTAAATATTCTTGGTTAGAAACTAAATACTTAGCGGTACTAAAATCATTAACCTCTAACTGCTCATAACCATACTCATTATCCCAACCAAATGTATCATCACTAAGGGGCTTACCAAGCTCCACTAGCCGCCCTGCTATTGGCACTAACTCATTAATAGGCGCTTTACCGGTAAGCTGACAAGTGGACCAAGGCTCAGCTGAACTAAGGTAATGCAAAGGCAACATGCGCATGATTACTGAGGAAGTTTCAATATGAATACGTTCGTGTTCACAACCCATTAAAATAATCCACGCTAATGAGTCTTGAGTAATGGGTAATGACAGTGGCATGTGCTCAATTAAATTTTCAACTAGCTTAGCCACTTGCTCTCTATAGACTCGAACCTCATCAACACTAGGCCAGTCATAATGGTCACTGTTTAAATCATCCCAACTCATTTCATCAACACCAACCGCACAAATGGCTTCTAATTTGCCATTGATCCGCTGCGTAATAAATTTACCTAACATAAGTTTATTGATATAAAAACTAGCGGTATGACCAAAATAAAAAATCAATGGGTGGCGTAAACGCTCTGGTCTTAAATAATAGGCACTATCGTCATTGATAAGGGAAAAAAGAGACTCGTATTCAGCCCATGTTTGCTTGAAATAATTTTTTAACTCCGCTCTTTTAGCACTAATATTCTCGCCATTTAACAGTGGCGGCTTAGCTTGCTTGCTTTTATTGATATCCATAAATTACTTATTTTATTTAATTAATTAGAGCGGCTAGATAACAATATTTACCTGATAAGGCGCCAATATTGCTTGTTTTATTTTATCCCCTAACGTCATCGGACAGTCAAGTACACTTTTTTCGTTCACCATAGTAGCTTGTTGTTCGACAAAATTAATACTATCACTAAACCAAGTACCGCCTTTAAATAAATCAACTGCGCCTAAAGTGGCGGTAGTTGATTTAGGCGTAAAAAGCGACGACGGTAAAGCGATTGGAGCAAAACTGCCGGTTAATAAACACGGTTCTTGTTCATAAGCTTGCACTGCATCTAACACATTTAATAAACCATAAAGTACATTAATAAAAGGATTATAGTGAATACTCGCAGCGCCTAACCTGTGTTCTATTCGAGCCGTTTTTTGCCAGTTTTGTTGTACGGATAAGACCTTATTATCACTATCGTATAATAACGGCTCTTCACCCATATTTTGATTATGCTTGCCAAGCTTTTTATATAAAGCAATACTACCTTGATGACCACCCGATATATCTACCGGTGAACATAGCTCTTGTGCTAAACCATAGCGCGTTTTCAACGCTAAACGCTCAAAAGCAGCTTCTTCAGGTAAATATAATAAACAACATTCTAGACTGGTTCGCAAAAAGCAATTTTGTAAATACTCGCCGAAACCTGGTTCCGCAATAAGATTATTATCTTTACTATCCAGTACGCTAACATTTAACTGCACCGCATTAGGGATGTGCACAGCACGAGTATCATTAGTGAAAATTTGCTTAGAACCCGTAATAAGCTTACCTTGATCGCCAGACCAAACCACTGGTTGAATCAAGGTTTCTATCACCGTATTTTTACCATAAAGCTGTTGAAAAAGTTGCGGTAACTTGGTGATAATGCGCTGTAAATTACAGGCCTCTTTTAAGGGCGTTTGACCATTAAAAAGGGATACGTATTCCCACTGATTTCGCCAATATTCACAGACAATTTCACCGTCAATATCTAACAGGCGTAAACACTGATTAATTTGGCTAAAATCTAATTTTTGATCCCTGTTGTTTTTAAAACGATAACACCCTTCTAACTCAAAATGGATTTGCGCTTTATAACCAAGTCTATCTAAGTAATTCTGCACGAGGGTGATGGCATCTATGGTTAAATGCTGTAGCGGTGATGATTGTTGAACAAAATGATGAGTCATAGTACGTTTAGAGTTATTACCAATAAGTAATTCGATTGTAAATACGAATATGCACGGCACAATATCCCTATAAAACCTAAAAACAATGTAACTGGCATTTAATCCTAATGACAGTTACATATAAATACTCACTCTGTTAAACAGCAAGTTTAACGTCTGTTATTTAAACAGTTTATTAAATTCATTAACCGAAAAGCCTTTTAATAATTTATCGCCTATTTTTAGCACAGGTACGCCTCGTAACCGTGTAAGAGCAAACTCTTTTTGGCCATTAGGTGATTTTATATTACATAACCGATAAGGTATTCTTTGCTGTTCTAAATACTGTTTAGCGCTTTGGCAATGAGGGCACTTATCCATACTATAGAGTACTACTCGTTTCATAACCTTTCCTCAAGCTTGACGATAATAATATAAGATTATACCAAGCTCACAGCAAAAAAAAACCATGAAGGTAACTTCACGGTTTTATTCTTTTCATAATGATTAACTCATTAGTAGCAATTTACATTACGCTGTTTTCTTTTCAGTAACAAAGAAACTAGAAATATAACAAATTAAACCTAGTAAGAAGAACACACCAGCAATTTCACGTAACCAGTAGAAAATAGCTAACTGGTCTTGAGTTGCCATAAAGCTTAATGCTTCACCAGATTCAGGTAAACGCTGTAACCATACTTGTAAGATACCGGCACCTGTTAAGAATAAGGTGATAAATACCATAGCAACAGTCATTAACCAGAAGCCCCACATTTCTACAACTTGCGCTTTATTACAGTTAGCTTCACCAATACCACGTAACTTAGGCATAGCATAAGACATAATCGTCATAACGATCATTGCATAAGCGCCGTAAAAAGCCATGTGACCATGAGCAGCAGTAATTTGTGAACCATGAGTATAATAGTTTACAAAAGAAAGCGTATGTAAGAAACCCCAAACACCTGCACCTAAGAACGACATTACCGCTGTTCCTAATGCCCATAATGTAGCAGCTTTGTTAGGATGCTCACGACGACGACGGTTAACCATATTAAAGGCATATAATACCATAGCAAAGAAAGGTAGCGGCTCAAGTGCTGAAAAGATAGAACCAACCCACTGCCAATATTCAGGAGTCATTAACCAATAGAAGTGATGACCTGTACCTAAAATACCTGAGATAAGTGCCATCGCGATAATTACGTATAACCACTTTTCAATTACTTCACGGTCAACACCAGTCACTTTAATTAATACATAAGCTAAAATTGCGCCCATGATTAATTCCCAAACACCTTCTACCCATAAATGAACAACAAACCACCAGAATAATTTATCTAATGCTAAGTTAACCGGATTATAGAAAGAGAATAAGAAGAATACCGCTAAACCAATTAAACCAGTCATTAACACCATGTTAATGGCAGTTTTACGACCTTTTAAGATAGTCATACCTAGGTTAAATAAGAAGCCTAAGACAACAACAACAATACCAATTTTAGTAATAGTTGGCATTTCAAGGAACTCACGTCCCATGGTTGGCCATAACTCATTATAGGTAATTTCAGCTAACCTAGAATAAGGTACTAGCAAGTAACCTAAAATGGTAGCGACACTGGCAACAACAAATATCCAAAATAGCGCTATGGCTAATTTAGGGCTATAGAGTTCAGTTTCCGCTTCATCTGGCACCAAATAATAGGCAGAGCCCATAAAGCCAAATAAAATCCATATTATCAGTAGGTTGGTATGCACCATACGGGCAACATTAAAGGGGATTAAATCACCAACAATGTCTCCAACAACGTATTGCATGCCCATTAATAAGCCAAATAAGATTTGGCCAACGAATAAAATCATAGCAAAAATAAAATAAGGTTTTGCTACTGCTTGTGATTGATATTTTAAAGTATTCATCCGTTACCCCTCTATGTTCGGTGGCCAGTTATTAGTATCAAGCTCTGACGTCCACTTTAAAAATTCAGCTAAATCATCAAGTTCTTGATCATTTAAGTGGAAGTTAGGCATTCTACGACGACCCGGTATATTTAATGGCTGTGCTTTCATCCAACCATTAAAAAATGGTTTAAATCCAGCTTCTCCGCCACGACGGATATAAACATTACCAAGCTCAGGAGCAAAATATGCACCTTCACCAATAAGGGTATGACAACCAATACAGTTGTTCACTTCCCATAGCATTTTTCCGCGTTCTACCGCTTCGGTTATATTTTCTCGATGATCCCGTTTAGGCATCTCTTTTACGGTGTGAAAAGTCAAAGCTAAGAATATTAAGAAGAAGAAAACACTTCCTCCATAATAAATATTCCTTGCCATGCCTTTAGTAAAGCTCTCTGACATGGTGTATCCCTTAATGAATGATTAAAATTCATGCGTTAGTTATGGGTAATAACTTGCAACAAGTTATCTACATTTTGCGAACAAAAAATTACTTGTGTGAGTAAAGCTTGGAAATAATAGCGAGAACTACAGTCAGGGAGCTTGATAGAAATCAAGGTTTACGATGAGTTGTGTAAAAATGTGTCTAAAAGTTAACTATTGTTGCGCCATATCAAAAAACAATGAGGTTATTTAGATAAAAAAACCTATGATAATATAACCTTGTATTTATTAAGGCTATTATTATCATAGGTTTCTGATACCCTCTTTGATGTTAATTTAAAACTCTTCTAGACAACTATTTAGTAAAAATAAAGCGAGTAAAAGATAAATTTTTACTTGGTGTTTTCAATAACAATCACCCGTCCCTTCATGCGCGGGTGTGGACCACATTCATAAGAAAAGTCACCCGCCTTATCGAAGCGACGTTGATAATTTTCATCCGGAAAAAAATAATCAGGCTCTTCTTTATCAAGCTGTTTAAACCATACATTATGATACTGACGTTTCTCAATATTCTTCCAAATAACCTGATCACCCTGCTCAATCGTTATCTCGGCTGGAATAAATTTTTTTTTGTGGATCTCAACAATATATTCTTGAGCAAAAGAACTGCTGGTTATCATCAATAAAAGTAGTAATAAATATAATCGCACTGTTAACTCCTTGGTAGTTTAAACGCCAAGCTCATCATATGGCTCCCGTAATCATATTCCAGATAAACAGTAAATTCGAGTATACTAAATTTATTAAGTAAATAAGGTGATGAATAACACCAGCTATGTGTAAACCGCAAAGGGGTAACATGCCAGAAAACAAAACATGGACACTCAAAAGTATTGCTAAAATGCTTGGTGTTTCCAATGCCACGGTTTCGAACGCTTTTAGTCGACCCGATCAATTATCTGCAAAGCGTAGACAGGAGATCCTAGCATCTTGTAAAGAACTGGGTTATGCCGGGCCAAATAAAGCCGCACAATCATTAAGAAAAGGGCTGTTTAATATTGTGGCATTAGTGCTACCTGATAGTGTTGAATATATGGTAACGGATCCCGTAGCCAGTAAATTTGTCCAAGGCGTTGCTTCTGTTTTAGAAAAAAATAAAGTCAATTTATTACTTTTTTCAGGAATTTCTGAAAATATAAACTCGGTGTCAGATTTTGTCGACGGTTTTATTTGTTATGGCAGCCCTCGTAATACTGAGCTAATAGAACAATTGCGATTAACCCGGAAAAAAGTAGTTACTGCTGATTTTGATATTGACCGTAAAGCCTCCGTTAGTATCGACAATGAAAATGCCGCTTGTGAAATAGCTAAACTTGCCATTCAGTCACCTGATGACAAAATTGCTGTGCTAGGGTTGCGCTTGCTTGATACTGAGTTAACTTGTCGTGTTTACGATACTTCTAACTTAGATATAGACTGCTCTATTGCTCATCAGCGTTTCATTGGCTATAAAAAAGCAATTGAGCAAGCAGGGGTACAATTATCAAGTGTTGGTATTTGGAATGTTCATGAAAATAATCATCATTTTGCGTTAATGGCAGTTAAAGCAGCCTTAAATGCAAAGCCTCGCGCTAACGTGATAATTTGTATGAGTGATTTGATTGCCTTAATCGCTTTACAAGAAATTAATGCTATGGGAATTTCAGTGCCGCAAGACATAAGAGTAGTTGGTTTCGATGGCATCGATGAAGCATTACGCTCTACGCCAACGTTAACAACAATACACCAAAATAGCGAAGAAAAAGGCATCAAGGCAGCAGAGCTTTTTATTAACAAAGCCACCCATACCGAAAAAATTCCCTATCATGTCGTATATGGTAAAAGTTGTTAACTAGTATTTTTTGTATTAAATAAGTAAGGATTTGTTCATTTGCTAGGGAAAATTGATGAACAGCATGAGCAAGAGAATATACTTCATTTTATGAACTTATGAATTATTTAAATAATTTGAATAGTTAATTAATCTGATTGGTATTAGAGTACGTTAATGAGTATCAATCTAGGAGGAAAGGCACAAAAAATTATTTCTTGTACCTTTATTTAATCGCCGTTGATGTTAATGGCCTGTTTAATATAACGTTAGTTATTTCGACAATAAAGTATTTAGATCGGTTACCGTACTTTGACCTTGGTTAATGATATTTATTAACGCTTTATTTACAATCAAATTTACCGTTAGTTTTGCTGAACAGTCTTTAGCACTCCAAAGCATATTGAGTTCATTTTGCTCAAATGACAGGGTAAATTCACCATTAAAGGCTTCACTACTATTACGTATGCCAATAAGTTTAGTCAACGCTTTGGTGATCGGCTTTTGTAACGCATCATTGATACTTGCTTTATCTAGATAAGGGCGATTAATATCTCTACCTACCTGCGTATTGGCAAGTAAATCCATATCATTGGTTGCTGCTAATAAACCTGCATAGTAAACTTGCGGTGTACCCGGAGCAAAAAATTGTAGCGCGCGCGCCACTAAGTAATCAAAATCATTTTTTCCAAGGGCATCATAGTATGTACAGTTAACTTGGTACAGATCGACATTACTTGCTGCGGCGCCAGTAGCCAGTTTACTTTCACCTTCACTTTTAAGGTGGATTTCGTCAACTAAAGCATCAATTTCTTCATTAGTTAACAACCCAGCTTTACCTTCCATTGGACCGACATCAATAATACCAATACCGTCATGAGTATCTAATACGGTAATACAGTTTCTCGGTGAAATTTTTAACCAATTGGCTAACGCACTAAAGTCTTTATTAAATAAGCTGTGTAAAATTAATGGTGGTAAGGCGAAGTCATAAACTTTGCCAACACGCTTAGCTATTTCAATTTGGGTTTGATAGTAAGAGTGAATTTCCACTAAAGTTTCAATGCCAAGCTTATTCGCTTTTAGGGTAAGATCTTTAATAAACTCAAAGGTATCATCAAGCATAAAACAACTGGTACCCGCTTTCTTAAGCGCATATCCGGCAGCATCTAAACGGATTATTTTTACATTGCTTTGAGAAAATTCAGCCAAAATACGGTCTAAATAATCTTGCCCACCCGCTGAGGTCACGTCAATATCAATCTGAGTATCGGTAAAAGTCGTCCAAAAGTCAGCTGATTCGCCATTAGGCAAAGCAAATTTAGTAAAACAACTACCCGGTCTTGGACGATAAATTTTTTCTTGATCTTCTTTACTTAGTCCTTCAGGGAAAACACTCTCTTTAGTTAAGAATAAATCCCAATAGGCAGAATCTTTACCTTTACTTAGTACGTCTTGAAATTCAGCTGATTGTGCTGACATATGATTAACAATAAGATCAGCCATAAGATCATAATTTTCCCCTAATGTTTTCACATCTTGCCAAGAGCCTAAACGGCTATCTACTTGGGTATGGTCAATGGGGTCAAAACCCGCATCACTACCATCAATAGGATAATAAAACGGCAACAAATGTATTCCTGAGAATAAACCTGCTAACTGTTCGTTAAGGATATTGTTAAGTTCATTGATGTTTGAACCTGTTAGCCTATCTACATAGGTAATCAACTGGACATTGTTTTTCATAAAGTAGCCATTATTTTTAGAGTTGCATCTTAATCGATTAAGATATATATTCAACTAGTCGGCAATAATTTTCAAGAACAATTTTATTTTTTATCAATTGTTGAAATATTTGTAGATGTTATAAAATTAAAAAGTAAATCAATTTATACCTTTATAAGTTGATTATACAAAAGTGATGAAGAGAGATAATTATGCAACAAGCTAGTAATATAAAAATAGACGTATCCTCAGTAGAACAAGCATCAATATTACGAATTAAATTATTAACTTATATGATGTTTTTTGTTTTTGCCATGACATCTGATGCCGTTGGCGTTATTATTCCAGAGTTAATTAGTACCTATAATTTAAGTTTGACACAAGCAAGTGCCTTTCATTATGTTCCGATGATTTTTATTGCCTTTAGCGGTTTATTCTTAGGTTATCTCGCCGATAAATGGGGCAGAAAAGCCACCATAATAACCGGCCTTTTAATTTTTTCTATTGCCTGTTTTCTCTTTTCTATCGGTAATTCATTCTTCTACTTTCTCTCCTTATTGGCACTGATTGGTATCGCTGTAGGTTTATTCAAAACAGGCGCTTTAGCGCTCATTGGTGATATCTCAACATCAAATAAAGAGCACACTTCAACCATGAATACCGTTGAGGGCTTCTTTGGTATCGGCGCAATGGTCGGCCCTGCTATTGTTAGTTATTTATTAATATCAGGGGTTTCTTGGAAATACTTATATATTTGTGCCGGCTTATTGTGTGTTTTACTCTGCTTAACAGCCATGAAAACAAACTATCCAAAAACTAAAAAAAGTGCTGATGAAAAAATCAACTTAAAGAGCTCTCTTAAAATAATGAAAGACCCTTTTGCTATTGGTTTTTCATTGGCAATAGCTTTGTATGTTGCTACTGAAGTTGCCATATATGTTTGGATGCCAACATTATTAGCGGAATATAGCGGTTCACTGGTATGGCTAGCGACCTATGCACTGACCATTTTTTTCGCTTTACGAGCTGGTGGTAGGTTTTTAGGGGTCTTTTTATTAAAGCACTTTGATTGGCAGCCAGTAATGTTTTGGCTTTCATTAGCGGTATTTCTTTGCTATTTAGGCACCGCACTTATCGGTGTTGATGCCGCAGTAGTTCTATTGCCTCTGTCAGGCTTATTTATGTCCATGATATATCCCACTCTAAATTCCAAGGGGATCAGTTGCTTTCCTAAAGCTAAACATGGTGCAGTAGCCGGTGTAATCCTTTTCTTTACTGCCGTTTCTGCTGCTATAGCGCCGTTACTTATGGGCATAGTAAGTGATTTATTTGGTCATGTAACTTACGGTTTCTATTTAGCAACGTTTTTCGCCGCAGCGCTAACCTTAATCGCCACTTTTAATTTGATAAAAAATCCAACTAAAGAAAAGATTTTAAAATAAATTTCAATATTATCAATAGATTAAACATAAGTTCCATACAACCTTCTTTGTCTGAAAAATAAACACTTGCAATAAGTTTAATTTTCAGCAACCATAGACTTAATCGATTAAGTTAGCCCTTGAGCGATTAAGTCTATGGTTATATTAAAAACACTAAAACATAATTAAACATGGGGTGAGTACATGAAACATATAAAATTTAAAAAGTTCATATTAAGCACATTGGCGATGGCAATTTGCAGCAGCTTAAGTGCCGCAGAAACAGAAGAAGCTAAAGGCTTAGATTTTGAGCGTATTGTGGTAACAGGTGTTGCTAAAGGCACCACGGTAATGGCATCAAGCGTATCGGTAAGTAGTTTCTCTGCTGAGCAAATGGAAGTGACTACTCCTAGAACTAGCGCTGAAGCGCTTAGAGCTATCCCAGGTGTTCGCGTTGAAGCATCAGGTGGTGAAGGTAATGCCAATATTTCTGTTCGTGGTTTACCAGTAGCCACTGGTGGCGCTAAATTTTTGTCACTGCAAGAAGATGGTTTACCTATCATGCAATTTGGTGATGTTGCTTTTGGTAACTCTGATATTTTTCTTCGCATAGATAGCACTATGGCGACTGTTGAATCTATTCGTGGTGGTTCAGCTTCTACCTTGGCAAGTAATGCACCCGGTGGCATTATTAATATTATCAGTAAAACAGGTGAAAGTGATTCAGGCAGCGTAGCGACTACAATTGGTTTAGATTATGACACCCTACGTACTGATTTTGAATTTGGTGGTGAGTTAAACGACACTACTAACTTCCATTTTGGTGGTTTTATCCGTCAAGGTGAAGGTCCTCGCGAGGCTGGTTACACTGCCAATAAAGGTGGCCAAATCAAAGCTAACTTAACTAAACATTTTGATGATGGTTATATTCGTGTTTATTACAAGCATTTAGATGACAACGCTATAAGTTATATGCCAATGCCAGTGAAAGCTGATGGCAGCTCAGTAGCTAATTACGATTCTCTAACTGATACATTACAAACAGTCAACTTGACTAAAACACTATCATTAGGTGCTGATGGTCAGCGACGTCGCGGTAACGTACAAGACGGCATGAGCCCTAAAGTAGACTCTATTGGTGTTGAAGCGGTATTTGACTTAGGTAATGATTGGTCAATTGAAAACCGTTTTAGACAAACAAGTATTGAAGCTAGCTTCGTTTCGCCATTCCCTGCTGAAATAGCTAGCGCTTCAAGCATTGCTGCAAGCATTGCTGGTGATGGTGCAACACTAAGCTATGCCAACGGCGTTATGGCAGGTCAAAACGTTAGCGGCAATGAACAAGTTATGCGTATCCATACTTTTGATGTTGAAATGAGTGACTTTGGCTCACTGGTCAATGATTTCAAACTAACGAAAGACTTTGGCGATACTAGTGTTACTTTTGGTTACTACAAAGCATTTCAAAAAATAGAAATGTCTTGGCTTTGGAATTCATACTTAATGGAAATCAATGGTGATAATGCTTCGTTATTAAATGTGGCTGCTGCTGATGGTACTAGCTATTCAGATAATGGTTTATACGCCTATGGGGTTCCTGCATGGGGCAACTGTTGTCAACGTAACTATGATTTAGAGTACAGTATTAGCGCACCATATATTGCCGTTTCATCGCAACTAGGTGATTTTACTATTGATGCAAGTGTACGTCACGACAGCGGTACCGCCACAGGCACATACGCCGGTGCTGTTCAATCTCAAGTGGATATGAATCGTGATGGTGTTATCTCTAAACCAGAAGAAAGTGTCTCGTCTATCGACAACGCCAATGCGTCACTAGTCGACTATGACTGGAACTACACCTCATATTCAGTAGGTGCTAACTACCAAATCAATGAAAATTTAGCTTCTTTTGTTCGCGTAAGTCGAGGTGGTCGTGCCAATGCTGACCGCTTAGCTTTTGGTACTGTTATTCAGGCTGACGGCTCAGTTGACGATAAACCAGCGGTTAACATGGTTAACCAATTTGAACTTGGTGTAAAATTCCGTCAAAACGATTTTTCAATATTTGCCACAGCATTTAAAGCTGAAACTGAAGAGCAAAACTTTGAAGCAACTAGCCAAACATATTTTTCAAGAGATTATGAGTCTGTGGGCGTTGAAGTAGAATCTAGTTACTTTATCGGTGATTTTGATTTTCGTGGTAACCTAACTTGGGTTGATGCTGAGATTGTAGAAGATAGAATTACACCGGAACTTGTGGGTAACACACCATCGAGACAAGCCGACTTTGTTTATTCATTAATGGCACGTTATAACTTTAACGACGGCTCAGCAGGTGTAAGCTTCATTGGTACTACTGATTCTTATACAAAAGATACAAATGACTTAAAAATGGATGGCTACACTCAGGTAAATGCTTTTGCAAGTTATATGTTATCTGATACTTTGTCTGTATCAATAAATATAAATAACCTCCTTGATACAGAAGGTCTAACAGAAGTTGAAGAAGCCTCTTTACCAAGCAACGGTATTATCCGCGGCAGAAGTATCACAGGTAGAACCAGTAGCTTAACGCTTAGATATGACTTCTAAGACAGTTAAGTTTTAATTATAAAATAATGTAAAGCCCATTTCGGTGGGCTTTTTTTATGTTCAAGATGAACGGTATGTCGCGGTCACATGGATGTGAAAGAGCGTGTATGAGGATTTTTTATGTTTTCTTTACTCAGTTATGGTGAAGTGTTAGTCGATTTTTTACCTGATGACCAAGGTGAAAGCTATTACCCTATGGCGGGTGGCGCACCAGCGAATGTCGCAGTAGCCTATGCTAAATTAGGGGGTAAAAGTTATTTTGCCGGTGGTATTAGCCGTGATAATTTCGGCGTTATGCTATCTCAAGAACTAGAAAAAAACAGGGTAAATAATAAGTACATATACCGAACTGAACAAGAAAAGACCGCAGTAGTATTAGTGACTTTAGACCCAACGGGTGAAAGAACTTTTAACTTTTATCGTGATAATACCGCAGATACTTGTTATGAAAAATCACAAATAGATCAGATCAACTGGCAAGATATAAGCATATTTCATTTTTGTTCAAACACTTTGACCAATACCAATATGAATAACAATACCCTGTATGCAGTAGCGCAAGCTAAACAGCATGATACCCTAGTAAGCTTCGATGTTAATTTACGTCAACAACTGTGGAATGAGCTAGACTTATTGCCAGAGCGTGTTGACACTTGCCTGCAACTTAGTGATTTAGTTAAATTAAGTAAGGATGAAGCAGAATATTTAGCGGCTCAAGCTAAGCAAAGTTATCAAGCCTATATTGAAAATTTACTTAACCTGGATATTAAATTAGTAGTTATTACTGATGGACCAAAGCCAATACAAGTACTTTCATCATCATTCTCAAGCTTTATTGACGTACCTGCTATTACTGCGGTTGATACTACCGCTGCAGGAGATAGTTTTATCGCAAGTTTTATCTTTTCACTGACTGAGCAGAGTAAAAAAGACACTTTAACTAGTGCGCTCCTCGATATAGATAAAGTAACTAACGCGGTTGTATTTGCCGCTAAATGTGGCGCTTATACCTGTCAAAGAAAAGGTGCTTTTGCTGCTTTACCTTTAATTAATGATATTTAACTTTACCTAACTTGAATTTTATTTAACAAATAATTCATATTGTGAAGTGTTATTATTTTATTTAGCCCCAATACATACTTTTTACCAGATTATTATTCATAGGATAATTATGCAATCTAGAGAATCTTTGCCAAGTTGGCAGCAGTTAACCACGCATGTTCAAGTAATGAAGCAACAGCACATGAATGACTTATTTGCTGCTGATCCACAGCGTTTTGATAAATTTTCCATTCAATTGCCGACCTTTTTGCTTGATTACTCAAAAAATCAAATCACCAGCGAAACCTTTGATAAATTAATCGCCTTAGCGAAAGAATGCCAACTGGAAGAGTGGCGCACAAAAATGTTTAACGGTGAGCGTATTAACTTTACCGAAGACCGAGCGGTACTCCACACCGCGTTAAGAAATCGCAGTAAATCGCCGATGATGCTTGAAGGTGAAAATATTACTGACCAAGTTGAGCAAGCGTTAAGTAAAATGAAAGGCTTTTCTGAGCAAGTACGCCAAGGCAAATGGCTAGGTTACTCAGGTAAGCGCATTACCGATGTGGTTAGCATTGGTGTCGGTGGGTCAAACCTTGGCCCGCAAATGGTCACAGAAGCCTTAAAACACTATAGCGATAATAGCTTAAATGTACACTATGTTTCTAATGTTGACGGCACGCAAATTGCTAATGTACTTCGCCCGCTAAATCCTGAAAATGTTTTATTTATTATTTCCAGTAAAACCTTTACTACCGCTGAAACCATGACTAATGCCCGTACCGCGGTAAAATGGCTAACCTCTTCATCATTTGATGATAAAGCCGTCGCTAAACACTTTGTTGCCGTGAGTGCCAATAAAAAAAATGCCATGGCCTTTGGCATTGAAGAGAACAATATTTTTGATATGTGGGATTGGGTTGGTGGTCGTTTTTCATTATGGTCAGCCATTGGTTTACCGATTGCCTTAGATTTAGGCTTTGAAAAATTCATTGAGTTACTCGAGGGAGCCCATGAAATTGATAACCACTTTTGTGAAGCTCCACTTGAGCAAAACGCGCCGGTTATTTTAGCGTTATTAAGTGTTTGGAATTGCACATTTTTAGGAGCGCAATCACAAGCCATTTTACCTTATGACCAAGCATTACACATGTTATCTGCTTATATGCAGCAAGCTGAAATGGAAAGTAATGGAAAATCAGTTGCTTGGGATGGTAGTGAAATAGATTATCCAACCGTACCCACTATTTGGGGCGAAGTTGGCATTAATGGTCAACATGCTTTTTATCAGTATTTGCATCAAAGTAATAATGTTGTCCCTGCTGATTTTATTGGCTCAGTAGAGAGTGTTACGCCAGTACAAGGACATCATGAAACACTAATGGCTAACTTTTTTGCCCAAACTCAAGCCTTAATGCAAGGGGTTGATGAACCCCAAGTACGTGCTGATTTAAAGGCTAAAGGCCGCACTGATGATTACATCAATAAAGTAGCGCCCCATAAAGTTCATAAAGGTAATCGCCCTACCAATACTATTTTGATGGAGCGTATTTCACCACGTACTATTGGCAGTTTAATCGCTTTGTATGAGCATAAAATCTTTGTTCAAGGGATTATTTTGCAAATATGTTCATTCGATCAATGGGGTGTAGAGCTAGGTAAAGGTCTGGCCAATGAAATTGAAAAAGAGTTACGTGATCAATCTGTTAATAAAAAGCATGATAGCTCGACAGCAGAACTGATTAGTTACTACCGAACAGTAAAACAAAAAATAATTTAGCGCTCACTTTTTTGGCAAACTGTATTAATAGCAAGCAGACTAATTAGTCTGCTTGCTATAACTTTCGCTAGATAAGTGATTATTATGAACCCGCACCCCTTTAAGGTTTTAGCTGTAGACACCGGCGCTCAGCTTATTTTAACGCCTTGCCCTGGTAGTAAAGCAGTAGCCCTTGACGCTTCTATTGTTGAGTTGCAGCAGGCCGGCACTGATTTACTACTGACACTCATGTTTGATGAAGAAATGGAGAGAAATCACCTTTCATCATTAGCGAGTCTATGTGAGGATAATCAAATTGCTTGGCTACAATTACCTATTATCGATGATGCCGCGCCTAATGAGGTCTTTGAAAAGCTTTGGCTACAGCATAGTCAATCAATACTAGACGTTATTCATCAAGGTGGCACTATTGCCATACATTGTAAAGGTGGTATTGGTAGAACAGGCTTAGTGGCAGGTCTTATCCTGTTAACTTATGGCTGGCCGGCTGACAAGATCATTAAAAAAATTCAAGAGATTAGTCCTAAGTCATTGAGCATTGATTTACAGTTAGATTTTTTTTATCGTTATCAACAGCATTTACAAAGCCTTAAAAATTTATACTAAAGTTTACTCTGTCAAAACAAGTGAGAACAAAGTGGCGACGCTCTTATAAAAATCAATTTTTCGTGGTAAAAAAGAGCACCTTACTATCTTTACACTTGATGTTTTTGTGGCATTAAATAGACCATAATATGGTTGATGGATATAACAGCTTGGTATGGAATAAATAGCTTACGAAGTGATAAAAAAGGCCAAGAGCTATTAATTCTAGCTAACGATAAATGTAAAGAAAATCACAGTTATCTAAAATAGGCTATTATGAAAATAGCACATACTTTAATAGTCGGCTATTCAGGTAATTACTTTGCATGCAATAGCGCTCAAAGGAGCCTATGTTTCTTTTAGTAATGTATTTATTTATTGCCTTATTCTTTTCGTTTTTATGTTCTATTGCTGAAGCCGTATTGTTGAGTGTTTCTTGGGTATATATTTCCCTGATAGAAAAAAAAGGACAAAAAGCAGGTAAAATTTTACGTGAGTTAAAGGAGGATATAAACAAACCTTTAGCGGCTATTCTAACGCTAAATACCATCGCACATACCGTTGGAGCTGCTGGGGTTGGCGCTCAAGCAACCTTGGTATTAGAAGATATTTCATTAGGTGTGGTAACAGCACTATTAACTTTCCTAATACTGGTTTTTTCAGAAATTATCCCTAAAACACTAGGCGCTTCTTATTGGAAGCGGTTAGCACCTGTTACTGCCTACAGTATAAAGTTTCTTATAATAATATTAAGCCCATTTATCAAGGTATTAGATTTTATCACCCAGGGTATGGTGAAAAAAGAATCACCGGGATTTAAACGAAATGAATTTTCTATTATGGCGCAACTAAGTGTAGAGGAAGGTCATATAGACGCACAAGAAGCGACAATATTGCAAAACCTGTTGTTACTACAAGAAATTAAGATCAAAAAAGCAATGACACCAAGAACGGTTATGTTTAGTGAATCGCAAGCACTGTTAGTCGGTGAATTTTTTCATAAACACCAGAAAAATCGTTTTACTCGAATACCTGTTTATGACAAAAATCCAGATAATATTGTTGGATTCGTTATTCGAGCCGACTTATTGTTGGCTCAGGCGAGAGGAAATACTGATATTAGCTTAAGCAATTATGTAAGAGAAATGCCAACTTTTTTAGATAATATGTTCTTGTCAAAAACCATGAAGGAAATGTTACTTGGTAAAAATCATATTTCACTGATTGTAAATGAATACGGTACGGTTAGGGGAATATTAACATTGGAAGACATTTTGGAAACCCTTATTGGTCATGAAATTATTGACGAAGGCGATAAAGATGTTGATATGCAAAAACTGGCTAAACGCCTATGGAAAGCGAAAGCCCAAAAATACGCTATTAAGTTGGGGAAAAACAAAAACTAGTGGAATTCCTCTATAGAATTTACATTCAGCAAAATAAAATCCGAAAACACTTACTCTATTTTCTGCCGATTATGGCTTAGATAAAATTGGGCATATGAAATTTTTTAGTCGAAAGTCGCAGGTTTTATGGCCTCACGCGTTGAACTGGCTAGAAAGACATTAAGCTCGTTGTTATGGCTTTTAAAAAACAAAAAGCCAGATTGACTTAATCAAAAGTTAGGCTTAGAATTATTTTTGGGTTGCAGAGATGCCTTTTCCGCCAAAGATGAATTCACTCTGATATCAAATAATAATCGGTTCAATACGAACTAAGTAGGCTTTGCAGAATGCCATTTATACTTAGAGGAATTGAATTGAGACTGATCCACAAAAGCATCTGACTCGCTTTTTGTCCGGTAGAAAAAAAGCAAGTGAGCCCCTGAATATGGGAACTTTTTTCTATCCTAAAGGCTCTGGTGTATTCATTAATTCAATTGGTATTACTTCTAACTACTTTAATTTTAATCCAGACCAAGCACGCGTAAGCGCCCAAACGGCTAAGATAATAAATGTGGTGTGTACAAAGGTAAAGTAAGTAATAACATAAACCCAAGTCCAAGCAGAATCAAATCCCCCTAAGATCACCATCAACACTGAAACAATACCTAGAGCAACAAAGGCAACAAGATTAAGTTTGATACCTAACTTTGCGTGATAATAACCTATGCTGGTTGGTGGCATTTTCTTGAGAGCTAGCATTAACCAAATAAAGGCAATACCTGGCAAAAAAGTGAGGTTTAAAATTGAAGCAAGTGCGGCATCAGACGCCTGTTTAATTTGTTGTTTATCCACCGCAGTTATCGTATCCTTTTGTACTAATACCATCAGTAATTCCTGAACATTAATTCGTTAGTTTAGCAATAACAAAAACTAACAATAAAACCAAGGATAAAATCATTACTTTGGTTGAAAGTTATTCAAGAACAATAAACGTGCTAGTTTTTAGCTCGGTTTGCTTTAATGTAATTAAATAAACTTTGGGGATAAAGAGGTTACAAGCCCGCAGAAATGATATTTTTATTATTCGTGTTTTGCACCAACAGATAAAATACGAGCTCCATTTGACAAGTTAAATGGCTCCTACATATGCACTAGCTACATGTGAATAAACAGAGACTGCTGATCTTTCTTAGCCATTTTACTAACCACTAATCTAAACGAGTTAACCATCATCCGCTCAATTGCCCCTTTCGGAATTGAGCTATCTAAAATGATCGTATTCCACATATTAAACTACTCCATTTATGAATAGCGTGCCAATACTTCATTGCGCTGCGTGATATCGCCATAGTAAATCTCAAAACTTAGGGTGGTAGTAATTTACACGTTCAGGCTCTATGTATAGTAGAGCCTTGTTTAAAGATTAAAATGAGTAAGTAACAGAAGCGCCAATATTTCTTGGGGAAACGATAGCCGCATAACCTCTAGGGTATGATCTACTAACAGGTTCGTAAGAAACAAGCTCTTGTTCGTCAAATGCATTATTAACAAATGCAGTAATCAACCAATTTTCTGTTTCATAATTCACATTAAGTCGTGTTAACACATAACCGCCAGCCACACGCTCTTCGCTATTTGCAAAATCACCAAAATATTCATCAACATAGTTGATTGAAATGCCGAAATTTAACTTTTCAGTTAGCCAGTATTTACCACCAACATTTGCGGTGATTTTAGGCGCTGAGTTTAGCTCATTACCTGTAGCATCCGCATAGTCTTCGCCCGCGTCTTTAATTTCAGTTTTTAATAACCCTAAACCAGCATTGACTTGGAAATCATCTGTAAGCATTGCCGATACTTCAAATTCTACGCCGTAAGTTTGTGCTTCATCCATGTTAACGATTGCGCGTGATGAGCTTACCGCTTGATAACCATCAAAATTGTTAAAAAACACATTGGCACTTAGGTTTACGTCATTAGATAAACCGCTACGAACAGTAAACTCATAGGTGTCTACTGTCTCATCATCGTAATAGTAATATTGCTTTGTTGGCCAGCTTAACGCGCCACCTGCTGAGTTGTAACCACGACGGCCACTAAGTGATAGGGTGGTTTCATCTGAAATTTGATACTGTAAAACTAACTTAGGCAATACAATAGTATTGTCTTCATTTAACTTAGCATTATTGATGCCACTACCTGGCATTGAAAAATCACGCTTTTGTGATTCCTTCTCAATTCTTCCGCCCGCTATAACTGTCCAAGCATCAGCAAAAGCGTAACTCAGTTCACCGTAAATTGCTGTTGAATCACTGGTGTCATCACCATTGTAAGGATAGGCGCCTTCACTATAAAAATCTTGCTCACGCTCAAAATAGGCAAAGCCAATAAATCCATTTATGGTTGGATTATTATTACCAAAATTAATTTTTGCATCAAGCGTAGTGTTTTTTTCATCCATTTTTATGAATTGTTCTGCGGCTTCGGTTTCGTCGTAGGTGTCCATTGCCCACTGGTAATCCATTTTTGCGGCAAGGAAATCAACCGAGATAGAATCATTTATTATATAGTCCAGCTTTAAGCTGATGGTTTCTGACTCTGTATCCATGTAGGTAGGAATTATAGGCTCATAAGAATAAGGATCATCGCTTACATAATATTTTCGCCCTGCATTACCTTTTTCATCATTCGTTGAGTAAGTTAATAACGCTGAAAAGTCTTCAATTGCCGCTGGTTTCCATAACAGTTTCGTTTTTAAACGATTCGTTTCAATGGCATTAAGATCATGTTGAGGTGGGTTGGTATCGAAAATAACTGGATTATCAATAGTGTCACCATCTAGCCGTTGAAATGACGCTCTAAAGGCTAATTCATTATCAATTAGCGGCCCTGAAATAACAGCAGAAGTATCAATATAGCTATCTTGATTTCTATAACCTAGACGAGCCGCACCTTCCCACTCAAATGATGGGTCTTTAGTTTTAATATACACAGCTCCACCAATACTGTTACGACCATTACTGGTAGATTGTGGGCCACGGAACACTTCAACTTGTTCTACATCCCAAATACCTGAATCAGCCGTTACGAATGCAACAAATGGTTCTACTACCCCATCAATTAAAGTAGATACACGAGTCTTAGCACCACCACTAAACGCATTAAATCCTGAAGCGCCACCATTACCTGAGACACCACGAATATCGGGAGCAGCGCCCGATAAAACAACAACATTGGGAATACCTGCAATGGCTTCACTCATGCTTAAACTTTGCATGGTTTTTAATGTTTCTTCGGTAATAACCGATACTGAAGAACTAGTATCTTTGAGTGAACGTTCTGTTTTTTCACCCAGTACGGTAATTTTTTCAATTGACTGTAGTTGCTGTTCATCATCAGCAAACGCTGCTGGTACTGTTGAACAGCACAATGCCACTACAATTGCATTTAGTTTAAATAATTTGTGTTTCATGAGAGCCTTATTTTGTTAAATTTATTTAATAGATTGAACTTTCTAATCTTATTATTTTTATTGGCGAGGAAAATACACCAACAGTAATGCAAATGCAAAGCATTCTCACTCACATTATATGAAATTTGTAAAAAAAAGATGTAAATCAACAATATCGCTCGAAAACAACAAATCTAATTGCTAATAATTCTCACTTAGATTAAGCTGTGCAACTTTTGACATATACTCATGCTGGGAAGTACAAAAATGTGGTTAATACTAGCGCTTAGTTTTTCATTTACCGGAAGTGTTTTGGTTTATATTTCCAATAAAAATCAACGATTGATAAAGAAAAATCTTTCTCAGTTTTGGCGAAAAATAGGATACTGTGCTTGGCTTTTAGCCTTTTTTTCGTGGTATCAGACACATGTAATGTCTGCTTCTCTTTTTCTTTGGTTCTTCACTATTTCAATCATGTTAATGATTATTCCATTATTGAGCTTAATGCTTGATTCGAATAAACATAAAGGAAGTCAATAATGACAAGATTAACAGCTGAACAAAAAATTCAACCTCATTGGTGGTCAAAAACAATTGCTGGAATAATTCTTGGTTTAACACTAACTTACGCCATAGTTGCTATATTTGCTTGGCATGGACCTGGTGGCATTGATGCACCAGTAAAAGTGCAATTTAATATGTGGATGATAGCGCCTATTTGGTTATTAATATTAAGCTTTACTTATCTTTTCAAAACAGGTCTCAAAGCTATTGTTTACTTAGGCTCTGCAAACATGTTTTTCTATGGCATATTTTTTCTATTGAGGTGGTTATCATGAAGATTAGTGGTGATATTTTACGCACTTACCAGTCTATTCATACTTGGACAGGTATCGTTGCAGGCCTAGTGCTATTTATTGGTTTTTATGCTGGCTCTTTGAGTATGTTTGAAGATGAAATATCGCATTGGGCAACACCTTCAAACCACCATTTACCACAAGTATCAACAGAGAAATTTGATAGCTTAATAGTAAAAGCTTCATCAACATTTGATAAAGCGCAACAGGGATTTACTGTTAACTTTAATGAAAAATTATCTCCACTTATCTGGTCTGAAGAAGGTGGAGGAAGAGGGTTACAGATAAATAATGTGGTGATACATGCAACTTTATCTGAGCAAGGAGAATTAATTACTCAAATTAATAACACTAACGAACTAGGTGATCTGATTGATACGCTACATCGTACTGCTGGGATAGTAGGGAAAGTAGGACATGAAGATATTGGTGTCTTAATTTTAGGTATTGCTGCAATACTTTACTTTTTAGCCTTAGTTTCAGGTGTTATTTTTTTGCTGCCAACTTTGCTAAAGAGCTTTTTTGCTTTAAGAACTAACAAAGGAGTGAATCGCTTTTGGCTTGATAGTCATAACCTAATTGGCATAATCAGCTTACCTTTTCATCTAATAATTGCGTTAACTGTAATTGTTTTTGCGTTTCATGATGCTTTTTATGGTGGCTTAAGCGTGGCCTATGGCGATAAACCTTTATTTGAACGAGGCGAAAAATCTAAAATTGAATACACCGTTAAGCAGTTACCGCCTATTGCTAGTTATTTAGAAAAGGTAGATGAGTTAACAGACGGTTATCAGGTAAAATCACTGGAGTTTACTGGCTTATCATCACCTCACCCCTCTGTTGGTATCACTATTGTGAATAGTGAAGAAATGATGCGACACAATACTGGGGATTTTATTTATATGAACCCCTATACTTATGAAATTAGTTTTAGCAGTATTCCTGTAACAGATAAGGATGTTTATACTCCCCTTGTGGCAAGTTTTTTCTCTTTGCATTTTGGTGGTTTTGCAGGTGACTTTGGACGCTGGATTTATTTTATTATGGGGCTGTTAGGTGCATTTCTGTTCTATAGTGGTAACTTAATATGGTTAGAGAAACGCCGTCAGAAGCAACCAATACAAGCTAAGTCGAATCGCGTTATGGCTTCGCTAACTATTGGCATATGTTTAGGCTCAATTTTAGCTGTTGTATGTACAGTGCTTATAAGTAAATGGTTATATATACTCGGTGCACAAATTAATCAAAGCTATCTAACCTGTTACTACATCGTATTTTTTACTGCTGTGTTTTATAGTTTTGTGAGAGGGGCAGCAATAAGTGCCATTAATTTACAACAAACTTTATTCATTGTTTGCTTGTTTATTCCATTAACAACGTTATTAACTAATGTAGTTCCAAGTTTAAGCTTATGGCCAGTTAATTATTATTCATCTTATATTATTGAATTAGTAGCGTTAATATTTTCAGGAACTTTTTATTATGGAAGTATTAAAACAAAACAACGAGCGTTTCATGGTGAAAGCAATAGTATTTGGTCACTACCAACTGTTTCTACTGGCTCTGAAGTAATCAAAAAACTTACAATGGAACAAAGCTAATATTCCTTCATTTCATAAATGCACCAAGATTGACTGCTGGTCTTGCTTGGTCATTTTACTAACCACTAATTTAAACGAGTTATCCATCATCCGCTCAATTTCCCCTTTTGGGATTGAACCATCTAGGATAATGGTGTTCCATAAACGCTTATTCATATGATAACCAGGGATTATTGACGGGAATATATCACGAAGCATGATAGCTTCTTCAGCATCACATTTAAGATTCAACCACCAATCTTGCCTATTGCCATCATCTTTGCCCATTTTACCCAGTGCTAACGTAGCGAACATTTTATTTTTCACCTTAAAAACTTTTACTTCATCACCAAACGGGTAATAGCAAGACGCTTCTGGTTTAGCTAATAGGTATTGCTCTGCTTGTTCAAAGGTTAAGCTGTCAGTCATGCTTGATCTCACTCTTTATAGAAGGGGCATTGGTATGATTTTCAGATAATAAGAGATAATACCTACATTCACGATGAAATAACAATCACGTTTAACCGCTCTATTTATATAGCGATTAAATTAACCATTAAAAATAATTATCCACAAGCAATAAAAGCCAAGACTAATATAAATCAGTCTTGGCTTTATCTACTACTAAGTACATGGTTGAATCAAAAATTGAGCATCGCTATTTACAATAAATTAAAAGCTATAGGTTACTTCAACCCAAGCACTAACACCTTCACTAGGTAATCTTGACATAACAGCTGTTTCAGTACCTTTAACGCGATTATAGCCACCTAAATGATTTTGATAATTTTTATCTAAAATATTATCAACACCTAAGCGTAGCGCTAGGTCGTTATTAACAAAATATTGAGCATCTATATTAACCACACCGTAACCTGATGTTTTCTGTTCGTCGTTAGTACTTGATACATCATCTTGCTTGGCCGCCATCACTAGGCTGGTTTTAACCATCCAGTCGTCGCTACTGTATCGTATATTAATCTGACCATTAAGTGGTGCAATACGGTATAAGTTGTCATCAATATCGCGACGTTCGCCTTGTACATAGCTAATAATCGTTGATAGCTCTATTTGCTCGCTAATATAATAATAGCCATTCAGATCAAAACCATAAAGTTTCGCATCAACATTAGAGAATTTTAGTGGGTTAGTGTCACCCGCCATCATATTTGCTATCATTTTAGCCGACATATCGGCCATGCCTATTGGCGTGCCTTGAATGTAATCATCAATAGCTTGATAGAAAATGTGTGGCGCTAGCATTACCTTGTCATCTTGATACCTTAGCCCTAAATCGACTTGATAAGCCGTTTCTGATTTAAGATTAATATCGCCAATATAAGTGTGACCATCGGCTAAGCCACCGGTTGCTTCCATCGGTATCCATAGATAGCGCTCTTGGTAGGATGGCGCTCTGTTTTTAATGCCTAGACCTAAAGATAAAGAAAAATTATCTGACAATTTAGTTTGGCTATTTAACGCAATATCAACATTATTGTCTGATACTTTTCGATCGGCGTTATTAAAATTATCTTGCACAGTTCCTGCGTGCATCCCCATCATGCTAGACATCATAATCATTGACGAACTAACTTCACCTGCATTAGCCTCGGCACGCTTTAATCGAACGCCAAGTTGCAGCTTAGTTTGGTCAAACTGGTTTTCCCATTGGCTATAAATACCATAGCGATTATCTTCAACTGAATTAAAATTAATCACTTTAAACATCATATTATTAGGATTAGTGATAACTGAATCGTGACTGGCAAAATAACCGTCAATACCAAAGGCAAGCTCACCAAAGCCAAAGTCTTTCGTTAAGTTAACTTTAAAATCAGAGGTTGCTGCTGTCGCGTTATTACGACGATACTTAGTTAGATCATCATTTTGACGCATTTTAAAATTAGTCATACCGTGATCTGCATCGATATACCCTAACTGCCATTCACCTTGCCAACCACTTAAATTAAAGGCACCATCAAGGGTAATTCGATGGCTTTCAATATATTCGATATCCATGGGTAAAGCGGGTGTGCCTGAATCATTAGTATCAGTATAGTGGTAACTTAAGCCGACTTCGTGATCACCTTTGCTATAACGAATATCGCCACCAAGTTGTACTTTATCAAAATCGGTTGGGCTAATAACAACATCGTCGCCACTTTCCATACTATCGCCTGTTTGGCTATTGCCATACAACAATACGGCAACATCACCTGTGGCAATATTGGTAACGCCAGATAACGTTTTAGCGCTATTGTTACTACGATATCCCGCTTGCATATCACCCGATAACTCGGTCGCCTGGTTGTTCATCGTTTCGGCTTTACGCATTTTTACTTCAACGGCACCACCAAGCGTATTTATGCCCGCTGATACTGGTGCGATACCACGATACACGGTCATAGAGTCAACAATAAGTGGTGTTGAGTAGCTTAGCGGTGTATCCATCGCATTAGGACCGGCACCAATAACAGGATGACCATCAATAGAAGCGGCAACTCTGTCGCCATATAAGCCTCGATATTGGGCAATTCCCGTAATTGGGCCATTACTATTAATATTTGCACCCGGAACAGAAGTGAGCCAATCAGCTAAATCAGGTGCGCTAGTGTACCCTTGCGCGTAGCCTTTCATTCCTTCCAAGCCATGATGGCGTTGGTTAGTTATGGTGATAACTTCTAACTCATCAATGGCATCTGGCGCTTCATCAGCTAAAGCTTGCCCAGAAAAAATAACAGTTGAAGAGGTAATGGTTGATAACAAAAATATTTTTACAGCAATCGCTGATGGAGTAAGAAAAGTGCGCATAGTGTTTCACTTCATGTTTATAAGTTAATTAATTACGCTCATTCTCACGGCTTAACTTATTTAAAACAAAGGGAAATGCACAATGCGCGACAATTTGTCGCAGGCAGAATTCAGCTTATTTGCACTAGATCAATAAAGCTAATTTACTTTACTCATTTTTCGCCTGCATATTAGAAGAAAAACAATAATAGTCAAAATATTAAGTGACTAATACGCTAACAGTGGCACAATGGAATAGTAATTTTTTAGTAGGAATATAGATGAAATCTTTTTTTACCTTAGTGTTTATTGTGCTAAGCAGTAGTAGTTTTGCCACAGAACAAGCAGAGCAACTATTTAATCAATTAAAACCCTCTCTTTATCAAATAAAATTAATCGATAAAGCCAGTGGTGAAAAGTCGTCTATTGGCTCAGGCTTTCAAATTAGCAAAGATGGTATTCTAGCAACCAATTATCATGTTATTTCAAGCTATGCCTTACATCCCAAAAAGTATCGTATTGAATATTTAGACAGTAAAGGAAATACTGGTTCATTAGCCCTGCAAAGTGTTGATGTGATTAATGATCTCGCTTTAGTTAAACGTGAAATGGACTCTATAAGTAGCGATGACGTTACTTTTTTCCAGCTTGCTCAAAGTGCACCGCATAAAGGAGAAAAGTTATTTTCCTTAGGTAATCCTCATGATTTAGGCATGATAGTTGTTCCCGGTACTTATAATGGCTTGAAAAAAGAGTCTTTTAATCAGCGCATTCATTTTACTGGTTCAATCAACTCAGGTATGAGTGGCGGACCTGTGGTAAATAAACAGGCAGAAGTTGTTGGTATTAACGTCGCCACTTCAGGTAATTCAATTGGCTTTTTAGTGCCCCACGATAAGCTGAACAGTTTATATCAGGATTTTCTGCAAGCACCACCGGAATCAATTGAGCAACAAATGGCGGCACAATTAACTGCTAACCAAAATAAATTAATGAGCGCAATATTAAATAGCCCATGGCAAGCAAAACCACTTGGCAAACAAGGAATAATACCCATTATTGATGTGCCATTTATTCGTTGTTGGGGAAATTCAAATGCCGACAAAGCTGATGCCTTAATTTTAACTGCCGTCGCCAATTGCTCATTAGATGAAAACACTTACCTTTCCTCACGTTTCTATACTGGCTCTATGGAGATTGAATTTCGATATATGCAAGCAAAAGATATCGGTGCTAATAAATTTTATCATTTATACCAACAACAAATAGCCCATGCTGGTGCCGGTAATAGAGCAGGAAAAGACAATGTTACCCAATACCAATGCCACCATGATTTAGTTATGCCTAACAATCAAACAATAAATAACAAAATTATTTTTTGCACTCGTGCGTATAAGAAATTTCCTGACTTATTCGATGTACTGTATTTAAGTGCTTCAATAGACAAAAACAAACAGGCATTAGTAAGCCACTTTACTATTGCGGGTGTTAATCAAAAAAATGCTTTAGCGTTCACCCGTAAATTTATGGAGGCTGTATCATGGAATTAACAAAAGAGGAATTTTCGATAAAAGAAGTAGTGGCAAAAGAACTAATTATTGAAGAAATTAATCGTAATCATAAACTGTTACATAGACATAAACTCGATAAACCAAGTATTAATATAGGCCGAGATTATCATAATGATATTATTTTAGCTGATCCCCATGTTTGTCCAAGCCATATTAGTATTGATTTTATTGATGAACAATGGCAAATAACTGATAACCAGACGGTTAATGGTACCTTTGTCGAGAACATTAAAGAAAAAAAACATGCTGCAAATCAACATATAGTATGTGATGGTGATGTGATCAGTTTAGGTAAAAGCCAGTTACGGTTGTTGTTTAGCGATCATACGGTTGAGGCAACAGTCGCTTTTAGTCCATTCGAAAGCTTTATCAATCTTATGCGCCACCCGTTAGCCCTATTTATCAGTATCACTTTTTTCACGCTAATAGCGGGTAGTATTATTTACTTTAACAAACCGATAGAAGTAAATTTCAGCCAATTGCTCGTACCTGCTATTGGTATGTCATTAGGGTTTGCTTTATGGCCTGCAGGCGTTGCTTTGGTATCACATTTAAGTAAACAAGATGCCCGTCTAATGGCCCAGCTTGGCGTTAGTTTTGCGTTATTTAATTTGATGTGGTTTAGCGACATTCTAGAAACTATCGTCACTTTTAACAGTTCAAGTGACACCATATTACCAATGTTAGCGACTTTCACCTCGGTCATATTGGCCTTTAGCTTATTCTGGTTAAATAGCTATATCGGCTTTCATATGAGTAGTAAAAGACGAATAGTGGTCTCGGCAAGCATTACCCTTTTATTATTTGGTGGCAGCTATTTAATTCAATATAGTAAGCAACCAGATTTCAACCCTAGACCTAACTATAACGCCACCATTATGATGCCTAGCTTTTTATTCACTACCAGTAGCAACGTTGATGAGTTTATTGATAACAGTAGTAAGCTTTTTGACCAGACCAAGCAAGAAGCTTTAAGTGAATAAATAAGTTACCAGCAGCGAGTTATGAAGAAAATTATTCATAACTCGTTACTATTAACTCGAAACTTTTAGTTATGGGCGCGGAATAAAACCCACGGCATCATAAACCGACGTTAATACTTTGCTCGCTCGAAGCGACGCTTTTTCAGCGCCACTTTTCATCACTTGCTCAAGAAAAGCATGATCTTGACGATATTGATGATATTTAGTTTGAATAGGCGCTAACATAGTCACGACAGCATCAGCAACATCACCTTTTAAATGACCATACATTTTATCTTCATACTCTGGTATTAAGCTTTCAATTGACTTACCAGTGGCACATGAAAGCAAAGACAGTAAGTTAGACACTCCTGGTTTTTCTTCCAAATTATAATAAATACGCGCTTGCTCATCAGAATCGGTTACTGCACGTTTAATTTTTTTCGCTATTTTTTTCGGATCTTCTAATAAACCAATAAAGTTACCTGGGTTAGTATCTGATTTCGACATTTTTTTAGTTGGCTCAAGTAAGCTCATTACTCGTGCGCCATGCTGAGGAATAAACGGATCTGGCACAGTAAAAATATCACCGTAGAGGTTATTGAAACGAGTGGCAATATCACGTGCTAATTCTAAATGTTGCTTTTGATCATCACCAACAGGCACTCTATCTGCACGATACAACAAAATATCAGCAGCCATTAATACTGGGTAAGTAAACAAACCTGAGTTCATATTTGCTTCAGATTTCTGCGACTTATCTTTATATTGTGTCATACGGTTTAATTCACCCATTTGCGTATAACAATTTAATACCCAACTAAGCTGCGCATGCTCTGGCACATGCGACTGAATAAAAATAGTACTTTGCGCTGGATCTACACCACAAGCAAGGTAAAGCGCTAAGCCATCGAGAGTCGCTTTACGTAAATCTTCAGCTTTAGGACGAACAGTAATGGCATGCTGATCCACTAACATGTAGTAACACTCATGGCTAGATTGCATATTGACCCATTGTTTTAATGCGCCTAAATAATTGCCAATAGTTAATTCACCTGATGGCTGACAGCCACTTAATACAATAGGTTTACTCATTATTTATTTTTTACCTTAAAGATTTTTAATCGGTAATTATACCAATTGAATTAATTTGAAACTGTTGCTAATTCTGCACGCATTTCATCAATGGCAACTTTATAATCTGTTTGAGAAAATATCGCACTACCGGCAACAAACATATCCGCACCTGCAGCAGCAATTTCGGCAATATTATTAGCCTTAACACCACCATCAACTTCTAAACGGATATCTCGACCACTTTCGATAATTTTTTCTTTTACTAATCGTAATTTATCTAAAGTAGTTGGAATAAAAGATTGTCCACCAAAACCTGGATTTACTGACATTAATAAAATGACATCAAGTTTGTCCATAACAAAATCTAAACATTGTAATGGTGTGGCCGGATTTAAAACTAAACCCGCTTTACAGCCATGATCTTTAATTAACTGTAAAGTGCGATCTACATGATCACTACCTTCTGGATGAAAAGTAATGATATCAGCGCCGGCTTTAGCAAATTGAGGAATTAAGCTATCGACAGGTTTCACCATTAAATGCACATCTATTGGCGCGGTAATACCATAATCACGTAATGACTGACAAATCATAGGGCCAAACGTTAAATTAGGGACAAAGTGATTATCCATAACATCGAAGTGTACAACATCAGCGCCTGCTGCTAAAACCCTAGCAACATCATCACCCAAGCGAGCAAAATCAGCAGATAATATTGAAGGTGCAATTAAAAAAGAAGACATAATAAAAAAGCCCTAAAAAAAGTTATCGCCATTATACCCAAGCTAAGGTTAAATGCGAGTTTCACGACAGCATATAAATAGTGCACCCCATTTGACCAAGACAAATTGAATTGCACCACAACAAAGCAACCTTAGTACAGTATATCAGTATATTTTTTTAGTATAGTAATCAACTATAAAGCTTAACTCTTTGTTTAATTTTACTTATTAACTATATTTAATTAACTCTGGGCACTCAGGCATCATCTTTGCAAAATACTAAATAGATTCGCATTATTTATAATAATTTAAAGAGATTAACATGAAAAAATCACTATTAAGCATCGCACTGACTTCACTTTTAGCTACATCTGCATTCATTTCAACTCAAGCATCTGCTACTGATATTGAAGGCTTAAGTGCCAATGTTGGCGTAGTATCACAATATTTTTTCCGTGGTGTAGTACAAACAGATACCGCATCAGCTAGCGCGGGTGTTGATTATGAAATAGGTAACTTTTCTGTTGGTACTTGGGTTGCTGATGTACAAGATGGCCTAGAAGTTGATCTTTATGGTAGTTACGCTAATGAATTAGATAATGGTTTTGGTTATAGCGTTGGCTTTACTTCTTACCAATATACTGGTGATTTTGATACTCAGTATAATGAAGTTAATCTAGGTGCTTCATACGAATTTTTATCTTTTGCCTATAGCATAGGTACTTGGGAAGTTGAAGCCGGTTCAGATCAAGATTACAACTTCCTTGCTGTTACTGCACAATACGAAGGTTTTTATGCGACCTACGGCACTTGGGGTGACGAATTTGACGGCGACTACATAGAGCTAGGTTACGGCGCTGATGTATCTGGTTTTGATATAGGCGTAGCGTTAATTGCTAACTCTAAAGAGCTAAATGGCGGCATAGAAAATGATGAATCTTTAGTGTTTAGCATAGGTAAATCATTCTAAGATCTAGCTAGAAACTAATAAAAGAATATATCACAACAAAGTGTTAATTGGTTACTCGCTAACCGATTAACACTTTATTAATTGCTCACATATTATCAAATGCATGCCAAAACATATCATGGCACAGTTTACGACCTTGCCTTAACATTAGCGTTATTTACTTTTAAACGTACAAAGTAGCCATAATAATAGCTAAACCTTCAGTGACTTCCACTTCATTCATTGCGGCAAAACCCAAACGGATAAAACGATACTCTTTATCAAGTAAATTTTTGTCAGATAATTCCAGATCAGATAAATCGTCATCGGATAATTTCTTGCGGATATTAAATTCTACTTCGGTTTGTAAATATACCCGTTTAGCTAACAGTTTTTCTTTTAAGCCAACAATAGATTTACCCATATCTAACCATATTGCCATACCGCCTGCCGGTATTTCAAAATGTATTGGTAGGCCTTGTTCTTGATAAGATTTTAGCTGTAAAACCATAAAGTCACGACGTTTATGATATAAACGAGTCATGCGTCGCAAGTGTCCTTCAAATCCCCCTTGCTGCATCCACTTAGCCACCGATTGCTGCACTAAGACATTACACTTATGGTTAATCAGCGCTTTATAGGCCGCCAGTCGTTCAATTAAAGTATTACTTGCTACAACATAGCCGATTCGTGCACCACCAAACATCAATTTTGAGAAAGTAGAAATGTAAATAACTAAACCCGCGGGATCATCTGCTGCCATAGGTGCAATGGGTTGGCTGTCATAATGAAATTCATGATCATAATCATCTTCCACTATAGCCACGCCATACTGCACTGCTAATTGATAAATTTGCATACGTCTAGAGATATCCAATGATACGGTCGTTGGATATTGATGTAACGGGGTAAGGTAAAGCAATTTAACCTTACCCTGGGCAAATACTTGGGCTAAGTGCGCTGGTATTATGCCTCGTTCATCTTGTTTGATGGCAATCAATTGTGCACCTGTTCGCTCAAAGGCTGCCCAAGCAGGCGGATAACCAAGCTGCTCAACCGCTACCTTATCACCTGGTTGTAACAATAATTGTGAGATCATATATAAAGCTTCTTGCGAGCCATTACAAATCATAAGTTCTTTGTCAGTAATAGAACGAACACGTCGTAAATAGGTAGAAATTTCTTCAATAAGATCGGCTTCTCCACGGCTATCCCCATAACTTAAATTATCAATTTTAGGTCGCTGACAAGCTTGGGCAAAATGACTTTTAAACTCATCAAAAGGAAATTTTCTAATATCTGGCTGCCCGCCAGAAAAGTTATAAGAATATTCGCTGGCTTTAATTTTTGGCGTAACAGCTAGGTTTTGTTTTACTCGAAATTTCCACTTAAAACTTTGCTGTGTTTGTTGCACTTTATTTATCACCAGACTACTTTGGATCGGTAGGTGTGCTACTACCCGATATCCTGAACGTTCTCTCGCTTCAACCCAACCTTGCGCAACTAATTCAGCCAAAGCCGCCATTACGGTATGACGGTTTACTAATAACTGCTGAGCAAGTTTACGGGCTGAGGGTAGCCCTTCAGTCGGAGCAACCTGCCCTGCTTTAATGGCTTTTCTTAATGCGTCGGCAATAGCTAAGTATTTTGCTTGTTTACCTGAGGTCGTACTTTCAGAAGATAATTTTAAGGTTAACGCTTTCAATCTGGTCTATCAACTTATGGAAATCTGGTTGTAGTAGTTATACCAAAAATAACCATAATAACAACTATTACCGCTCACTCCTCTTTGAAAGGAACCATTTATGCTTAAACCCATTACGCTAGAAACCAACTTAATAAAACTACAGCCAATGACTTTGCAACACCTTAACGCTTTTTGTTTAGCCGGTAATTATCCGCAGGTTTGGCAGCATATGCCAATAAACCGCTGTCAAAGCCATGATATTGCCAAGGTATGGATGGCAGAAGCAATTAATGAAATGGCGCAAGGGCTACAACTCGCATTTGTCACTATTGATAAAAAAACGAATAAAGTCATTGGTTCAACACGCTTATTTCGTGGTAATGCTCAAGATCAAACCATTGAACTTGGCCATACCTTTATCACGCCTGATTTTCAGCGCAGCTATGTAAATTCACATGCAAAATACCTAATGCTAAAACATGCTTTTGAGCACTTAAAGATGTCTCGTGTCGAAATATGTACTCATGAAAATAATCAACAATCACGTAATGCTATTGCGCGTATTGGTGGCCATTTCGAAGGTATATTAAGGAAACACCGCCGCTCACCTAATGGTGACTTTAGAAATACGGCAATGTTCAGCATTATTGATGATGAGTGGCCACAGGTAAAAACAGCATTATTAAATACAGCTCGCAGCTCAGAGGAGTTTGATACCAATTGAAGTAACAAATTGATCATTCAGCGAGAATTAAAAGGTGTAGAGGCAAGGCATTGATTGAAGAGAATGGTTATTCCCTTATCAAAATCAATAACGCGGCATATAAACCTTTTAAACTCGCCCTTGGGAGCTTGTCAGGAAAGTGATAACGTCACAAATTTGTTTGATATAGAGTGACTATATACGCACAAATTTTGCTTGTTTTAACTTCCCTGACACAGCTCTGAATTGACTAATTCATTATTTCATTTGGTATGACCATGTATCCACCTAAACACTTTCAAACAAGTGCAGAAGAGCGTCATAAATTATGCGCTTTGATTGCTGACAACCCATTAGCAACACTGCTAGTGAATATGGATGAACCATTACCACACATTAGCCATATACCTTTTCATTTTACTGAATGCGCTGAGCATACTGAAAATTTTACTGAAACAGAGACCAAGGTGCTAGTTGCCCATGTCAGTAATCAGCATCCATTAGCAAAAAAACTATTAACGCAAAAAGATGTGCAAGTGAGTTTAGTCTTTCATGGTGAGCAAGGCTATATTTCACCTCACTGCCATGATAATGCCGGTTCAAATGGCAATAGCAGCGGGCAAGTGGTGCCCACATGGAATTATGCCAAAGTTCATGTCACGGGCTTTGCCAACATAATACAAACGCCGGAGCAAAAGTATCAGCAAATGTTTATAAGTAGCCAGTTTTTCGAACGTGAACAGAAACAGCCCTGGCAATTAACCCAGATGAGCAATAACAAAGTACAACAAATGTTGACGGCCATTACTTTTTTTAAGGTAAGTATTAATAATATTGAGGGGCACTTTAAACTGAGTCAAAATAAACCAGTACAAGTAAAAAAGAGCATAGCTGAGAAGTTGATACAAAGCGGTAAAGCTGAACTTGCGCATCAAATCCGATAAAATACTTTAAAAGCTGCGGTAGCATTATAGTCAGGTACACTGGCAATAAAGGCTACTCACCCGCATTGATAGTAATACACCAAACCTAAAGCTTAAATGGATTGTCAATGTCGTGTATTGACTGATATTAGTTTCAACTTAACCTTCCCATAATGAATTAGCCAATTCATTATGGGTATTGGTATTAGTCGGGGAATTGCATTATAGTTTTCACTCATTTATAACTTATTGGTTGCAGCAAAAATGACTTATAAAAACTCATCACTCATTAACACCATTAAAAGTGTTGCGGCAGCTTTTTTCGGCGTACAAAGTAATAAGAACCGAGCAAGAGATTTTAACCAAGGAAAGTTTAGCCATTTCATTATTGTCGGCATTCTGGGGGTTATCGTTTTTATTGGTGTGTTAATTGCCATAGTTACTCTGGTAATACCGAGCACTTAGCTATTTTAGTTGATAAATGATGAAGTTTAGGTTTTATTTATATAACGCCAAAATTTCCTTAACCTTTATACGACCTTTTCCTTTTTGACTTATTGAACGTTGTACCTGAAGCAATTTCTTTTTATTGGCGTCTTTATATAGCTCGCGAGTAAAGTCTACATAATGGTTTGAGATCAAGGTAGGTATTTTTTTACTTCTTGCTACCTCTGCACAATGTACCAGCCTTAGTTGGTCTTCATCAGTAAATGAGTTACCTGCATAAGCGGTAAAATTTGACGTTCGATTTATCGGAGAATAAGGTGGATCACAATAGACTACATCATCAGTTTCAAGTTGAGCAAAGGCTGTTTCAAAGTCGCCTTGCATAAAAGTTGCTTTTTGTGCTTTTTCTGAAAAGTATTTTAGCTCTTCATTTGGGAAATATGGATGCTTATACCGGCCAAAAGGCACATTATAGCCACCACTTTTGTTATAGCGGCATAAACCATTATAACCGTGTCTATTTAGATACAAAAATAATAGAGAGCGTTCATATGGATCATCCGATTGATTAAATTGACTTCTAAAGTCGTAATACTTTTCCGGCTGATTATGATCCCCATTGAAGAACTTTTGAGCGTCGGCAATAAACTCTGTCGGTTGATTTTTAATTATGTTAAATAAATTAATTAGATCTTTATTCATATCTACCAAAAGATATTCGTCAAACTCTAAATTAAGGAACACAGAGCCACCACCAACGAAAGGTTCCACTAACCTTTTTTTACCCTTTTTAGGTAATAGGCTAGCTATTTCACTGACAATTTTTTTTTTGCCTCCCGCCCATTTCAGGGCTGATCGCATACCAGTGCGTGGTTGAGCTTTAGTCACAAAAGAAACCTATACATTATTAGTAGCTAAAGCTAACATGATTGCTTGTTGATAAATAGATGCTATATCCATTTTCATATTTTTGAAAAATATAAAAGCGTATGGGTTTTTATCCCACGTTAAAGCGCTTACTTAGACTAATGCTTACTAGTCTCTTCTATATTTATTCTTAGAAGCGGATTGTAGCTTGTATTGCTGACTAACGGTATTTATTTCACGCTTAATTGTTGAAACCGACTTTAAAAATGAACCTAGATCTCTTGTAGCTTGGGGTAGCTTGTTCATTGCTACCTTTGCTTGGGTTTTATTGATAAAAATCTTACTGGTAAGTGCAAAAAATTTCTGCGTATTTAAGCTCTTCTGATAACTAAAATACTCTAGATCTTTATTTTTTTTAATAAATTCTTCTAGTCTTGATAAATCAGAAAAACCCCTTATTTGTACAACATAACCTTTTTCTGAATTTAAATAATATTGTTCATTTAATGTTCCAGGTAATAGTGATACCTTAACTTGCTTTGACGTTACTGGTGGAGTTGTTACTATTAAGCTTGATTCTTCACTATTTTCCGCCATCTGACTATTACTTACAGTTGACTCAGCTAACATCAATGCTTGCAATATATCCTCCCTTGCCGCGGTCGCTACAAGAAAATTATCACTAGTATTTTGCTCTAATAAGGCAAGATTAACATCAGTAACGCTAGCAAGGTTATTTTGCCTAATTAATATATTTGTTTTTGCTGGCACTATAATAGGATTTTCATTTACTAATGGTGTTTCAGGTAAAGTCACCAAGTTACTGCTTTTAGATTCAGTTAATAAAAACCAAAAAATGAGTATTATCAACAGAGCAATTAAAGAAGCCACACTTATTTTTAACCAGGTATAGTTTTTTAACACTGCTGACTTATTTTTAAACCTCGCGTGACCTAAAGCAAGAACTTGTCCACTACTAGCATCTATAATGCTGGTTTTCTTATCAAAAATAGTTTTATTTTGTCCTATTTCCATTGCTGTTTGTTCTAAACCAAATATAACAACGTTGATATTTTTTTTTGTTTTCTTTGCAATATCGACAAGCTGACAAAGCTCATATTTTATTTGTAATGATAATGCTTGAGCATGTTCAACAATAACAGTAATGGTGCCATTATTTTGTTTAGCTAATCGCAGAATACTCACAGCAAGAGATTGTTCAGGATCGAATAGAGTATTGGCAAATAACTGCTCAATTAAACGACAGCGCATTTGAATATCGTTTATTTTGCTGGATGCTGCCACAAAGGCAACATTGATTTCTTGCTTGCCCGATTCTTGGCTAATATTAGCTAAGTATTGACGTGCTACTTTGGAGTAAACTGCAGGGTTTTTATCAACAACAACAGCCATCTGTTTTGAAAAACGTTGTATATAGTCAATGCGGGCTATGACACTAATTGCTGCAGTTGATATATCTACCATATCATCTTCAACGCTATTATCAGCTGGCTCATTAATTTTCATCTGATTTATTCGCGTGTTCGCTAGTGCTGACATATTCAACCCTTTCTATAATATTTTGCTTTCCATTGCCTTTTAGAAAGCACAAACAGTTATAGAATTTGCTGAAGTATTTCCATGGTCACATCATCACGAATTTCTGATTGTCCAATAGCGGTAGGGACAATAAAACGTAATTTTCCGCCAATATTCTTTTTATCACGGCGCATATGACGAACAAAATCATCAAGCCCCATCGTTTTTGGCGCTATTATCGGTAAATCAAATGCTTTAATAAGTGATTCTATTCGACAAAGATCTGACACTTCCAGCAAACTCATTGCTACTGCTAATTTAGCAGCAAGTACCATGCCAGCAGCAACAGCCTCGCCATGAAGCCAGTTACCATATCCTTGCTCTGCCTCAATAGCATGACCAAATGTATGACCTAAATTGAGTAAAGCTCGCACACCAGCTTCTGTTTCATCACAGGCAACGATATCAGCTTTACATTGACAACATTTTTCAATCATTTGAGTTAAGGTGTTTTTATCGCCAGCTTTAATTGCAGCAATATTTTGCTCTAGCCAAACAAAAAAATCATAGTCACCTAAAATGCCATACTTAATGACTTCAGCCATACCAGCACTAAATTCCCGCTCTGGCAATGTAGCAAGGCTATCAATATCAATAATTACCGCTTTAGGTTGATAAAAGGCGCCTATCATATTTTTACCAAGCGGATGATTTACTGCAGTTTTGCCACCTACAGAAGAGTCGACCTGTGATAAAAGAGTTGTCGGAACTTGAATAAAGTCTATGCCACGTTGGTAACAAGCAGCAGCAAAACCAGTGATGTCACCAATAACACCGCCACCCAAAGCTATTAGCGTGGTATCGCGACCATGCTCATTCGCTAATAGATGCGACATAATACGTTCAAAATTAGCTAAATTTTTCTCAGCTTCACCATCAGCTAAAATAATTTCATCAACCTCAAAGTTGGTTAATTTTTCTTTGATATTAGCAAGGTAGAGAGGCGCTACGACAGTATTTGTAACAATACAAACGCGCTTATTTCGAATATGAGAAGAAAAAAGATCTGCATGATTAAACAGACCTGAATCTATATAAATTGGATAGCTACGGGTGCCTAAATCTAGCTGAAGTGTTGGCATGTTTTGGCTCTACTACTGTAAGGACTATAAAAATTAAAAGTCTAAACGCTCAATAATTTTGTGCGCCACAACTTTAGCACTTTGATCATCAGTTTTAATAATCACATCGGCAATCTCTTCATAGAAAGGGTTGCGTATAACTGCTAACTTTTCTAATACAGTGCGAGGCTCTTCTGATGTTTGCAATAATGGACGACGGCGATCTCTTTGAGTACGAGCCACTTGTTTATCTATCGTGGTTTCTAGATATACCACAATACCACGTGCCGATAAACGGTTACGAACTTGGTCGCTAATTACCGAACCACCACCTGTAGCTAAAACAATGCCTTGTTTTTCACTTAAGTCGTCAATAACACCCTCTTCTCTTTTGCGAAAACCTTCTTCGCCTTCAAGATCGAAAACCCAAGCAATGTCTGCCCCAGTACGACGTTCAATTTCTTGATCAGAATCAAAAAATTCAAGGTGTAGTCTTTCAGCAAGCTCTCTACCTATAGTGCTTTTTCCTGCGCCCATAGGCCCAATCAGGAAGATATTACGTTTTTCTGCCATTAGATTTACTTAATACTCGTTCGTTACAGATCATATCAAAAGGAGATTAACAATATCTGCCTAAATACCTTTTGACGTTATAGAGGTCTCCCTCAGGAATTTCAAGGGCGTAATTATCGCAATTGTTAGGGTAAGATTGCAAGCAACATTGTCGTTAAGTAGAATAAAAAACTTACTTGACGTCAATTAAATTATAAATTGGAGCTAAAAATGCTCGGTCACTATGCGCGGAGTTACAAAAATTAGTAATTCTTTTTTCTCATTAAACTGGCTAGTGTTTCTAAATAACCAACCCAAATAGGGAATATCACCTAATATTGGTACCTTCGAGACTGTACTTATAATTGCTTGTTGATAAATACCGCCCAGCACGATTGTTTCACCATTATTCACCAGTACTTGCGTACCAATACGCTGAGTATCAATTGCAGGAGCTTGGCCACTTTGGACATCTGAAACAGTATCTTGCGTTATCACTAAGTCCAAGATAATTTTGTTATCAGGAGTAATATGTGGCGTTACCGTTAAGCTAAGTACCGCTTTTTTAAATTGTGTTGCCGTTGCGCCACTTGAAGATGCTTCTTGATAAGGTATTTCAACACCTTGTTCAATATAAGCTTCTTTTTGATTTGCTGTGGTAATACGAGGACTAGCAATTATTTCACCCTTGTTTTCTTTTTCCATCGCGCTCAGTTCCAGATCTAAAATGGTGCCATCAGCTAATCGAGCAACTTGGAATGCCAAAGCTCCTGCAGGACTTGTTACCGGTAAATTAACATTTAATCGATCTGCTAACGTAGGAACAAGACCTGCATTAGCCGAGTTTGCACCATCTAAAGAACCAGAAGTGGCATATTGACCATCGGTATCGGTAATTCCCCAGCGAATTCCTAATTCTTCATTTATATTATCTTTAACGGTTACCATACGCGCTTCAATGATAACTTGGCGCACAGGAATATCTAAAATATTAACCATACGTTTAATATCTTCAATGCTTTTTGCTGTATCACGAATTAATAAGGTGTTGGTGCGCTCATCTACTGAAACACTACCACGAGCCGATAGAATACTAGTATCTTCATTTTTAATTAAGTCAGCGAACTCACTAGCTTTAGCATAATTTATTTGTACATATTCAGTATACAATAGTGCTAACTCTTCCACCTGCCGTTGGGCTTGTAAATTTTTAGCTTCTCGGGCCGCAAGTTCATCGCTTGGCGCGACCATTAAAATATTACCTTGCATACGCTTATCAAGACCTTTCACTTTCAAGATAATATCGAGAGCTTGATCCCAAGGAACGCCATCTAAGCGCAAAGTAATATTTCCTGTGACGGTATCACTAGTGATCAAGTTAAATTCATTATAATCAGCAATAATTTGCAACACGGTACGAACAGGAATATCCTGAAAATTTAGTGATATTTTCCGGCCGGTAAAATCTTCGCTATCACCTAAGTAACCAGGCGCTTTCTTTACTTTTTCTTTAACCGTTAATATAAACAAGTTATCGGTTTGCTCATGTGAAAAAGTAAATAGTGTATCAACATCAATTACTAAACGAGCGTTACGCCCTTCTTTAAAGGTTTCAAGACCTGAAACGATGGTACCAAAATCGGTTACATCTAGCTTATAAAGCAAATCTTCAATTATTTGTGTATTATGAAACTCAACATTAATTTTCCCTAATTTATCGTTTACATCAACAGCAACCATACTGTCTTTTAAATACACTAATATTTCAGCAGAATTATTTTCACCTAAACGAAAATCAAGTGACTCTACATGATTAATAAATTGTTCACCTGCGGGACTTAATGCCTCAACAATTTCAGCTGATTGACCGTAATTAAAAGTAATAGAGAATTGTTTACCATTTAAAGCGACATCAAACACAGATAATTTTTCTAAATTGATCAAGGCAACAACTTTGCCAGAGCTATTATCAACCACAACATTGGTGATACCCGCATGATTAATCAGCGTTTCTTTAATATTTTCATCATAGATATTGGCAGAAAATTCAACCTCAACATAAGCAGAATTCATTGAGGTTTTTACTGCGGGTAGTGCAAGTATTTCTGTCGAAAATTCAAAGACTAATTCAATCTGATCATTTTGAATTGTATTATAAGAAATACCTAATAACTTACTATCACTTGCTAACTCTGCACTGAGATTAAAAGATGTACTAACAAGTGTTAACATCGTTAAGCAAGCAAGCCAAGCTTGTCTGATTTCGGCCACTCTAGTAAAGATTTTATAATTTTTCATTATATTAACTAGCATTATTATTTCCCTTTACCCTGCGGATTTTGATAGAGCAATTTTAATCACTGTTTCACGTTCTACCCAGCAACCTGCACCGTCAGGCGTTAGTTCAACTAATTTTACGCTTTTAACATTTACTTCTATTATATGACCATTAAATAAACCCATGTAACTACCTATAGCAACCCTGTGTAGGGTGAAATCAGAGGCCTCGACCAAAGCCCAAAGTATACCACCATCTCCCATGGTGCCACGCATTGTTATATCACCCAGTGCAAACTTTTCTAATGGTTGTTTACGACGGCGAGGATCAGGACTTAAACATCCCGACATTTGTTGAATTTTTTGTTGAATGACTTCTGGTTTGGGTAAAGAAAATGGGCTTCTTAAATTGAATGCCGAGTAATCATAATGGTTAAATGGGGGTACTTCTGGCATAGGATCAATTTGGCTAGTTGTTGTTGCTTTAACCTGTTGAAGGTGAGCACTAAGATCAGTGGTATCATCAAAACAACCACTCACTAATACCAAAGTAATTAAAGCTAGTTTTTTCATTGTACTTTAGCCTCTTGGTAGCGGTAAGTTTTAGCTTCAAGTTTTAAATTCAACATATCTTTACTGGTCTGGATAATCGCTATTTTAAAGTCATGCAACGTAACAATTCGAGGTAAGCCTGCGATTTTACTGACAAAGTTACCAAAAGAATGGTAAGAGCCATTTACTTCGATATCAATAGGTAACTCTATATATATCTCTTTGCTTATTTCAGCTTGCCATTCTAATTTAACAAAGTCTAAGCCACTTATAGTGCCAATAAAGGTAATGTCGTCTAATAAACCTGGCGTTTCATGGCTATTAGGTAAGCTTCTTAATTGATTAGCAAAAATATCTTCTGCTTCGAGCATTTGTGCTCTAAATAGTTCTAAATTAGCCGCTACATGGTATTTAATTTTATAAGACTGCTTTAAGGTGATTTCTTCAGCAATGACCTGATCAAGTTGTGTGATTTTATCACTAACCAAACCAACATACCCTAAACCGACAACAACAAAGGATAAAAAAACAGTAAGTACCAACTTCGCTGCTGCTGGCCACTGACCGATACTTTCAAGTTCTAAACCTTCAAATTGTGATGTATCAAATTTCAAAATGTACCTCCCTTATATTTAAAGGTATAAGGCATCAAAGTTTTACTTAGCACAGAGATTATAAATTTGACATCTATCACTTACCGCCTCCATTTGCTGCCTTAGCAAGTTTAGTATTTGAATCATCCACTAACCCTTTAATTGTCACTCGCATTTTAAAACTACTAAGTAGTTTAGGCGAGCCATCGTCTGCGGTAATTGATTCTGGAGTAGCATCAGTAAATAAATCTGATGACTCAATTGCTCTGATCATATTAGCTAAATGATTATTTGATTCACTTTTTCCTGTAATTTGAATGATATTGCCTTTTTTATCAAGTTGAGTGATATAAATTCCATTCGGAATTATTGTGGCTATTTCATCAAGTACTTGCGTGCCAACATTACGGCTGCGTTGTAATTGCGCTACAACATCAATTCGTTTTTGTAATGCCGATTTTTTATCGTTTAAAGTTTTTATTTCTGCTATTTGTATATCTAATAATTGAATTTCATTTTGCAAAAACTGATTACGTGCTTGTTGCCCATCTATACGCGCTTGAAAATATAGGTTAACCGAAAAAACTAAAGCAAAGGCAAACACCCCTGCAGCGGCTAGAATGATAAAAAATTCTTTTTGCTTTGCCTTGAGTGCTTCTTCGCGCCAAGGGAGAAGATTTATATATGCCATGGCGTAAAACTCCTTAAAGCTAATCCTGTTGCTACCATAAATTGTGGGGCAATTTTAGCTAACTCATCTGCATTTATTGTCTTTGCTACTGCCATATTATTAAAAGGGTTAGCAATAACGGTATGAATACCCAATTCATCGGTGAGTAATTTTTCTATACCCTCAATTGAAGCCGTGCCACCAGAGACCAGCAAATAATCAACTTTATCGGCACCACTTGAAGTCAAAAACATTTGGATTGCTCGACGTATTTGTTGCATTAAAATGGTATGAAAAGGAGCTAACACTTCAAAAGTATAATTAGGTGGCAAATCATGGCAGATTTTTGCTTCTTCAGCCTCTTCAAATGATTTGTTATAGTATGAAACAATTGAACGAGTATATTGTTCACCACCAAATATTTGATCACGGCTATAAAGATGCTTTCCTGCTTTGGTTGCAGAAAAAAGCGTCATGGTTGCACCAATATCTACAATTGCTACCGTTTTATTTACCGCATCTTCAGGTAATTGTGACAGACATAAATCATGTGATCTACTCACCGCATAAGATTCAATATCAATAACTTTCGCATGAAAACCAGCTGACTCTAAGGCTGCAACTCGCGCTTCAATAGATTCTGTGCGGGCGGCGCTAAGTAAAACATTAACTTTGCTCGGATCTGATTCATTAACATCTAACGATTCAAAATCTAGGCTTACTTCATCTAAAGGATAAGGAATTAAACTATCGGCTTCTATTTCAATCTGACTAGCTAATTCATCTTCACTAAGAGCAACATCCATATAAATTATTTTAGTGATAACAGTTTGCCCCGATACTGCTGCTACTGCTTCTTTCGCCTTCATTGATATTTTTTTGCGAATTTTAGCAATAACATTACCAACCGCTTCAATATCTTGAATTTCTCGATCAACAACGGCGCCACGAGTCATTGGTTCAATTGCGAAGTCTTCTATAATATAGCCTTCAATACCTTGGCTGAGTAAAACAGCTTTGACTGCATGAGACCCTATATCGATCCCTACCATCATAGTCGTCTTCTTTTTCCATAAGTTATCTAGCATAACAGTCCACTAAATTAGATTGTTGTAATTATTTTAGACATGTTTTCACATAAATACATTCATTACATGGTTTACCAGATATACTAATCTTATATGACAATATTATCCACAAATAGAGGGAATGTAGTGCTTTCTGTCAAAAAACTTTTCAAGCTTACTGTTACCTTAGGATTTATTATTGTTTTTGGCATATTTGTTTTATATTTGACTTTGCGCGATGAATTGCCCGACATTAAATCGTTAAAGGATGTTCAATGGCAAACGCCGATGAAAATCTACAGTATTGACGGTTCATTAATTTCTCAATTTGGTGAAAAAAAACGAAAGCCATTAACTTTTGATGAGATTCCACAGCAGCTGATCGATGCATTATTAGCCACCGAAGATGACCGTTTTTATTTTCACTTTGGTGTTGATCCTATCGGCATGGCACGCGCTGTTATTGGCCAAATAACAGGAAACAGTAGAGGTGGTGCTAGCACCATCACCATGCAAGTAGCTCGAAACTTTTTTTTAACTCGCGAACAAACTTATATTAGAAAAGTGAGAGAAATATTTTTATCTTTTCATATTGAAAGCTTGTTAACTAAAAATGAAATACTAACGCTGTATGTAAATAAAATACCCTTAGGGCACAGATCTTTTGGCTTCGGTGCTGCCGCACAAGTCTATTATGGCAAAGATATTGATCAACTTAGTCTAGCTCAAATAGCCGTATTGGCAGGTCTGCCAAAAGCACCTTCTACCTATAACCCTATCCGCTCGATCAAAAAAGCTAAGTTACGTAGAACAACCGTATTACAGCGAATGTTAGTTAGTGGCTATATTACTGAGCAAGAATACCAACAGGCAAAAACTGCCGCTATTACCAGCAAGCGCCATGGTGCTAAAATAGAATTGAACGCCCCTTACATTGCTGAAATGGCTCATCAAGAAATGCTCACTCGCTACGGTAAAGAACAAGCTTATACTGGTGGTTTTAAGGTGTTTACTACTGTTACTAATAAATTACAACAAGCCGCTCATGCTGCTGTTACCACCAATTTATTACGCTATGATCAGCGTCATGGCTATCGTGGTGCGATTATCTCTCTTCGCCCTAGTGGCGAGCTAGCCGACATTACCAGCTCAAAAACAAATGACAATACCCAATTATCAACCAATTACTCACCATTAATAGCTGAAGAAATTGCAACAGCACTTAGCGCTGTTCATTACTATCAAATGTTAGTGCCTGCGGTTGTTACTCAAGTTAATGAAAGAACTGTCAATATCACCTTACAAAATAATGAAGAAGCAATAATACCCTGGGCAGGTATGGCTTGGGCGCGTCCTTATATAAACGATCAAAAACAAGGTCAAGCGCCAAAAATAGCGAGTGAAATAGTTCGCTATGGTGATGTGATATTAGTTAATAAAATAGTTGATTCTAGTAAAAATTTAGTTGGCGAATACCATTTAAGCCAACTACCTCGAGCCAGCGCAGCCATTGTTTCTTTATCACCAGATAATGGCGCTATTAAAGCTGCCGTTGGCGGTTTTAGCTTCAAGCAGAGCCAATTTAACCGAGTAACGCAAGCTAAACGTCAAGTGGGCTCAAATATTAAACCCTTTATTTACTCTGCAGCGTTAGCAAATGGCTATACTCTCGCCTCTTTAATTAATGATGCTCCTATCAATCAATGGGATAAAAGTAGTGGTGTGGTATGGCGACCTAAAAATTCGCCAGAAATATATGTTGGTCCAATTAGAATGCGCTTAGCCTTAGCACAATCAAAAAATGTTGTCGCAGTAAGATTATTAAAAAGTATTGGTATAAGTAAAACCGTTGATCATCTCTCATCTTTTGGCTTTTCACCCGATGAATTACCTCGTAATGAATCATTAGCCTTAGGCTCAGCTTCATTAACGCCGTTAGAGCTTGTTACTGGCTTTGCCACGTTTGCCAATGGCGGCTTTTTAATCGAACCATACTTAATTGAACGCATTGAAAACGCACACGGAAAGGTTATCTATCAAGCGAATCCAGTACTTGCCTGTGAGCCATGTGAAATTTCAACTAACTCCAACGAAAAGGAACAATATATAAATTCAAACATAGATAAAAATAGTACCAGTACATTGGTAGACGAAAAAAACATTAGCCCACCATTAATTTCAGCGCCTAGAGCTATATCAGCGCAAAATGCGTTTTTGATCACCCAAGCACTTAATAGTGCTATTTGGGGAGCGGATTGGTCTGTAGACAGTGGTTGGCGAGGTACTGGTTGGCGTGCCAGAAGTTTAAATCGTCGTGATATTGGCGGTAAAACAGGTACCACTAATGAAGCTAAAGATGCGTGGTTTTCTGGCTTTACTCGTCGTTTAGTGACAACTTCTTGGATAGGTTTTGATGATCCTAGTCGTAACTTAGGTAAATCTGTATACAACAAAAATCTAGGTAAAAATCAAATTACCGGCAAAGAATTTGGTGCTAAATCAGCCCAACCGGCATGGATAAGTTTTATGAAAGTTGCACTAACAGATATTGCTAACGAGAATTTTGAGGCACCTGCTGAAATTGTTTCTGTGCGTATTGATAAAGCAACAGGTAAGCTAACCACTAAAACCAATAAAAGTAGTTTATTTGAATACTTTCAAATGGGTACTGTACCTACCGAATATATAAGCACGGATAATAGTGTTGATATATTTCAAAACGAAGATGGCGTTAACGACCAAGAAGAACTGTTTTAGCTTTGAATTGATTAATACTGCCAAGGTAATTGCTTTGGTAGTTATGTGCTATCAACATTGAGCACTTTTAGTCAAGATTAGGAACTTGGCAGTGTTTAATATTAATTTGCTAAGGAGAGAGGATTGCTGTGGCTGTAAATTACCTTTATTCAGAATGGCTTACAGGCTCAACTTTTAAAGTTAGAGATTTTCCCTTGTTTTTCGAAAGGATTAGTTTTTTTTCTGACGTTCAAGAAAATGAAATGATTACAGACATATATTTGCTAATCGAATAATACACACAATCGGGTAACCAGTTCCATCACCCTGCATACGGCTCCGCACAGGGCGGTTTATTTAGAATCCCTGACCTCAAACTCTGATTACAGTAGTAACTAATACTGGTTAGCAGCCTTTTTCCGGTACATTTTGTACTTGGCTAGAATGATAAATTTATCAGCTCAAGCAGTTAATCGTTCGGATATTTTCATCTATTGATTAACAGTACAATTTCATGAGGGTGCTATAATTAAGCTATCGCCACTCTTAGTAGCGAGTGATAAGTAATGAACATGGTTAAACGGATTGTACTCTTGCTCATAATGGCATTAGTCTCCTTTACTATCATCAATGACCATAGTGAAGACAGCGTTAATGAGCTAGGTCAAAATTTGCGTGCTAATATGCTTAAGTTAATTATCAGTGATACTCAAAGAACCGCTAGCTATACTGGTATTACGGAGCTAAGAGCTGATATTCTTGCTGCTATGTATAACACGCCTAGGCATGAGTTTGTTCCTAAACAGCTACAACAATATGCTTACGACAACAGACCCTTACCTATCGCCCATAATCAAACCATTTCTCAACCATTTATAGTTGCTTTAATGACGCAACTGATTAATCCGCAAGCGAGTCATATTGTGCTGGAAATTGGTACCGGCTCAGGATATCAAGCGGCAGTGCTATCAAGTCTGGTGGCTAAAGTGTTTAGCATCGAAATTATCCCTGAATTAGCGCAACATGCTGAAAAGAAATTGAAAGCGCTAAATTATAGCAATATTACTATTCGCACCGGAGATGGCTATCAAGGCTGGCCAGAGCAGGCACCTTTTGACGGTATTATAGTAACGGCAGGAGGTGAAATTCCAACTAAGTTAATTGCCCAACTAAAACCAGGAGGTATTATGATAATTCCAGTCAATGACCAATACTCAAATCAGCAGTTAACATTACTAGAAAAAGATAGCCAAGGTGTACTTAAGCAAAGCAAAGTATTGCCAGTTCGTTTCGTTCCTTTGGTCAAAAGTGATAACTAACGAGGTAGTACAGCTTATGGCGGCAAAATTTCATATTGGACAAATAATTTATCACAAGAGATTCAATTATCGTGGGGTTATTGTGGGTATAGATGCAGTATTTAACCATAGCGCCTATTGGTATGAAAGTATGGCTGGTACTCGACCACCCAAAGATAAGCCTTGGTATAATGTGTTGGTCGATCGATCCTTACAATCGACTTATGTTGCAGAAAGAAACTTGTTAGCGAACGAAGATAGTAGTCAAATTGACCATCCTCTTTTGGGACATTATTTCGATAAATATGATGGTAGGCGCTATTACTTAAAATAAAATACTTAAAACAAAAATCTCACTAGGCACTATGAGAAGGGAATTTGGCAACACCTATCCATAGTGCTACTTTCATAAGTTATCTGTCATCTACTCTAATGGCTTAAAGCAATAATAGCGCCATCTAAAACATCCATATTAAAGGTATAATTTTTTTGATGATATAAAATTTCAACTTGGTTGTTTTTTAGCACATCTGTTATATCAAACTCGTCACCAAAAGCTATTTTCACATTTTCATCACGTAGATGAATATTGGTCTTAGACATATAATGACCAATCTCTACTTTATTTCGATTGTATTTCATACAGCCCCTATTTAATCATAGTCGCTAAAATGACAAAACTAATAGTAATCTTGCATATTTGAGAAGGAAAAATGCCGTAAATTAAACTAAGCTTGTTTATAAACGCTATAACATGAGGCGAATGATAATGAAAATTGCAGATCTGCACAGTGAAATTCAAATGGGTATTATCAATTATTTTTCAGTACACCCTGATGCATCAGGGTCAGCATTGCGAATATGTAATCAATGGCTTGCCAATGAGAAATACTCTCACAATATTGCGCAAGTACAAACCGCTGTAGATGGCTTACTTGCCCGAGGTGAAATTCATAAACGCTCAGGCTCTGATATATACATTTTATAGTGCCACGTCATATCTCGCCGTTAGATATAATGCGACGAATAAAACTCTAAATCTAACAATAGATAACCACACAAGATTTATTGAGTAGCCATTAGAGTAAGATCATAATCGTCCAGTTGCTTTCAATCTTGTTTGCACTCTTTGGTGGTAAAATTTTGATAAATAAGGACGAATTATATGTTGAGACATTAACCAAGCTATGTAAAAAATTAGTTAGTTTGATTGGTATTATACTGCACTAAATAGCATGGACTTTATGGCTTTCCTTAGTGGTAATACTGAGCTAAAGAAACTTAATTATCTGCAACACCATAATTAAATTTCTTTAATGAAAACCTTTGACTTTCGCTGTAAGTTATACAGCTTTTGTTTGCCTTCAGGGAGCTTGTTTGTCGGCTGTTCAATAAAACCCTGCTCAAGAAACCAATGACCACTTACCGTTGTTAACACAAATATAGCGGCAAGTTGCTGTTGCTTAGCGGCATTTTCCAAAGCAGTCATCAAACGTCCACCGCGATTGCCTTTACGGTAATCAGGATGAATAGCGACACATGCTACCTCGCCCATTTTCGCATCCACATATGGATATAAAGCGGCACAAGCAATAATAACATCTTCTTTTTTTATCACGGTGAACTTATCAATTTCTACCTCAAGTAATTCACGTGAACGTTTTACTAAAACACCTTCGGCTTCAAGCGGTGCAAGTAATTCCAAAATACCGCCAACATCATCAATAGTCGCTGTCGCTATTTGTTCTTTATGATCTTTAGCAATCAAAGTACCAGCACCATCACGGGTAAATAGTTCTTGTAATAATGCTGTATCACTTTGATAACTTATACAATGACAACGTTCAACACCATTTTCACCACATTGAATAATTGCTCGAAGCAATAACTGACGCACATGGCAATCTTTTTCATCCAATAATGTTTTTACGGTACGAACACTACAGCTTCTGATCAATTCGCCGGATTGAGCGATTAACCCTTCATCTTCGGTTAAAGTGATCAATTTATCCGCTTTTAAAGCGATAGCTGTTTGTGCTGCTACATCTTCTAAAGCAAGATTAAATACTTCACCAGTAGGCGAATAACCGATTGGTGATAACAAAACAATAGAGCCATAATTTAGCTGCATGTTAATACCATCAGAATCAATTCTGCGCACACTACCGGTATATTTGTAATCGATACCATCACGAACACCCATAGGCTTGGCAATAACAAAATTACCAGTACTAACGCGAATTTGTGAGCCATGCATAGGTGAATTAACTAAGCCGGTACTTAATAAGGCTTCAATATGCAAACGTAAAGAGCCGGTGGCATCTTTTACCGCCACTAACGTATCAGCGTCGGTAACACGAATATTGTTTTCAATTACTTGGGTAATATTACGCTGTATCATGCGTTCTTCAATTTGTGGGCGTGCTCCATGCACGATCACCAACTTAACACCCAGACTACGTAACAAAGAAATATCATGAATAATATTAGCAAAATTTTCATGTGAAACAGCTTCACCACCAAACATTAATACCACCGTTTTACCACGGTGGGCATTAATATAAGGCGCCGCATTTCTAAACCATTTTACAATACTTTTATTATCCATGAGCTCTATTCTGTTTTCCTTTTTTACTTGAGTAAAACTATCTTACTTATTAACTTATTTTACTAAGTAGTACCTGAACGATCGACAATGTATGCCATCGCTACTTCATCAGCGGGATCTTTATGTGGACTTTGTTCGCTGTCTTCAATGATGTTACTTGCCAATGAGCTTTTTTCGATTAAAGCAAAACCTAACTTATTGAAAAATTCTGGAACATACGTTAATACAATAATTTTATGCAATTCCATTTGATGAGCAAATTCAAGTAAATATTGTACTAAAGCTTGCCCTTGACCTTGACCATGTGCAGATTTATCAATCACAATTGAGCGTATTTCAGCTAAGCCCGTTTGGTAAATATACAAAGAAGCACAGCCAACAACATCGCCGTCAACTTCAGCAACAACAAAGTTTTGAATATCATGAATTATATTGTCACGTGAACGCGGTAATATTTCACCTTTATCTGCCCAGTAACTTACTTGCTGATATATTTTATCAACATCTGACATTCGTGCTCTTCGCACTGACAGCGCCGCCGCCTTTTGTGCATTCAAGCGTTGTTTTACTTGCTTTAACGCCATGTTAATTTGATCTTTACTTGGCGCACCAACCACTTGACCATTTAAGCTGTCGTGATTACCTTGAATATCAGCTAACGCTTTTTGTACTTGTGTTCTTGAAGTACCACCTAAAGCCATACGTTTATCTAAACAAGACTCTATCGTTAAATGCTGATAAACATCTTGTTCAATTTTATCGCTAAATTTTTGTAATTGCGTCAACGAAAATTCTTCCAAGGCATGATCTGCCTCAATAGCGGCTAGCACAACTTCACCCACTATATGATGTGCTTCACGAAATGGAATATCTTTACCAACCAGATAGTCAGCTAATTCAGTAGAATTGGCATAACCTTGTTGTGCGGCCGCTAAAGTACGGGCACGGTTTACTTTTAAACCATCGGCAACAAGTACCGCCATTTCCATACATTCTTGCCAAGTATCGAGGGCATCAAAAAGCCCTTCTTTGTCTTCTTGCATATCTTTATTATAAGCAAGTGGCAAGCCCTTCATGGTTACCATCATACCCGTAAGCGAGCCTATAACACGCCCCGCTTTACCTCGAATAAGTTCGCAAGCATCCGGGTTTTTCTTTTGTGGCATCAATGATGAACCTGAGCTAACTAAGTCACTCATTTCAACAAAACCGGCTTCACCCGAATTATAGAAAATTAAATCTTCAGCAAAACGAGATAAATGCATCATAGAAATACTGGCATTAGAGAGTAACTCAAGCACATGATCTCGATCAGATACCGCATCTAAGCTATTTAAGGTCGCACATCTAAAACCTAAATTATGCGCTAATAAATCACGGTCAATAGGATAAGCGGTACCCGCTAATGCACCAGAGCCTAACGGCGAAGTATCTGCACGATATAAAGTATCTTTTAAACGACCAATATCACGGTTAAACATTTCCACATACGCTAAACACCAATGACCAAAGGTTATCGGTTGCGCACGTTGTAAATGGGTGTAACCCGGTAATACCGTATTTTTCTCACGTTCAGCTAAGTTTAATAGTGCTTGTTGTAAATTAACTAAGGCAAATAAAATATCACCGCCAGTTTCTCTACACCATAATTTTAAATCTGTCGCTACTTGGTCATTACGACTACGGCCAGTATGGAGCTTCTTGCCTAAATCACCGGTTTTCTCAATTAAGTTAATTTCAACCCAACTATGAATATCTTCCGCATCAGAGGCTAAAATTTGCTGAGGATCATTTTCAACTGATGCTTTAAGCTCTAACAGTGCCGCTTTTAAACGTGTGAATTCATCTTGGCTTAGCACATCAACAGTTGTTAATGCCTCAGCCCAAGCGATTGAACCAACAATATCTTGTACTGCCATACGGTAATCAACTGGCAGTGAGTCATTGAATTTTTTAAATTGTACACTCGCCTTCTCTTTAAAGCGTCCGCCCCATAAAGCCATCGTTATTTACTCCAATTCTTTTCGAAAATACTATTTATACTATAAAAAGAGCTAGCGACGCTAAAGCGCCCGCCACATCTCACAAGTAAAGCCATTGTTATTTATACTATAAAAAGAGCTCGCGACACTAAAGCGCCCGCCACATCTCACAAGTAAAGCCTTGATTACTTCTTCTTCTGAGAAAGCGCAGTAATACGGCTAGATAAACTGAATAAACGGATAAAACCTTCGGCATGTTTTTGGTCGTAAACATCATCAGCACCAAAGGTAGCAAACTCTTCTGAGTAAAGGCTATTAGGAGAACGACGTTGTATTACTTGTGCCATACCCTTGTATAACTTAACCACGACATCACCGGTAAGTTTTTCAGCAAAAGAAGCAGCTGAAGCCAATTGTGCTTTTGCTAATGGCGTAAACCAACGACCATCATAAATAACATGAGAGAATTCATGACCTACCGATTCACGATATTTTAAAGATTCTTTATCTAAAATAAGTGTTTCTAAGCCTTTATAAGCAGCCATTAATACCGTACCGCCCGGAGTTTCATAACAACCACGAGACTTCATACCGACTAAACGGTTTTCAACAATATCAATACGACCAACACCATGGGCTGCTGCTTTATCATTTAAGTACATTAATGCGTCATAAGCGGCGTTACTAAAGTCTTTGCCATCAACAGCAACTAATTCACCTTCAAGGAAGCTTAACTCTACTTTTTCGGCTACATCAGGTGCATCCATCGGATCAACCGTCATCGTCCACACTTCTTTAGACGGCTCACACCATGGGTCTTCTAATTCACCACCTTCGTGAGAGATATGCCAAGCATTGGCATCACGACTATAAATTTTAGTTAATGATGCTGCACAGGGAATATTACGCTCGGCTAAATAGTCAAGTAAGTCTTCACGAGAAACCATGTCCCACTCACGCCAAGGAGCAATTACCGTAAGCTCAGGGGCAAGGGCGGCAAAACACGATTCAAAACGTACTTGATCATTACCTTTACCAGTACAACCATGACAAACCGCATCAGCACCTACTTTTAGGGCTATTTCAATGTGCGCTTTAGCAATAATAGGCCGTGCCATTGACGTACCCAACAAATATTGACCTTCGTAAACTGCACCTGTTTTAAGAATTGGGTAGATATACTCTCTTACATATTCTTCTTTCAAATCGGCTACATAACACTCAGAAGCGCCTGAAGCGATGGCTTTTTCTTTAATGCCAGCTAGCTCTTCTTCCCCTTGACCAACATCAGCACAAAAGGCAATTACTTCACAATTATCATAGTTTTCTTTTAACCATGGAATAATGGCTGAGGTGTCTAAGCCACCCGAATAAGCTAATACTACTTTTTTAATTTTTTTCTTTTGAATAGTCATGATTTTATTCTCTAATAATTTTTTAAATTTGGTTATAACAAGCCTTTAAAGTTGTCATCTTCGAAGTTTCTTAATCGAAGATCTAGCTTGTTCTACTATGGATTCCCGACAATACACCTCAAGAATGACGCAATTTTCTGTTTTCTATTAACTAAGCAAGGTAACCAACACGGCATTCTGTGCCCACATTCTGTTCTCTGCTTGCTGAAATACCACCGCCATTTCACTGTCAAACAGTTCAGTGGTTATTTCTTCTTCTAGATGTGCTGGTTGACAATGCATTACTACACTGGCGTTCGCCTTGGTCATCAATTGATGATTAACTTGATAAGGAGCAAAGTGCGCTAATAGCTGCGCTTTCTTACTCGCATCTTCATCGCCCATTGAAATCCAAGTATCGGTATAGATAACATCTTGTTTGCCAATAGCTTCAACATCTGTGGTGATAGTTAATGTTGCACCTGATTCATCTGCTAGTGTTTGTGCTATCTCGACAATATTTTTTTGTGCTTCATAACCAGTAGGCGTAACCAAGGTGAAATCAACACCTAAAGTTGCCGCCATGATCATCAATGAATTGGAAACATTATTGCCGTCACCGACGTAAGCCAATTTTACACTACTTAACTCGCTTTTATTTAAAGACGGCAGTAGCTCGGTTAAGGTAACGAAATCGGCCAATGCTTGACAAGGATGATAGACATCACACAAGGCATTAATAACAGGCACACTACCGTACTTGGCTAAATCCTGAATTGAATCATGACTAAATACCCGAGCAACAATAGCATCACTAAAGCATGATAAGTTCTTAGCATAATCACTGACACGTTCACGTTCGCCTAATTTGCCATTTTGGTGGTCTAAATATAAGGCATGACCACCAAGCTTGTTGATACCTATATCAAAGCTAACGTGGGTCCTTAACGACGGCTTTTCAAAAATCATCGCCACTGACTTGCCCGCTAATGCTTGGTTATAGTCTGTTGGATTTTTTTTGATTTTAATTGCTAGCTCAATCAAGGCTAACAATTGACTTTTATTCAACTGATCATCAGCTAAAAAATGGTTTAATTGGTTCGACATAAGTATCTTCTTTTAAAATATTTGATTACTGTTCACCTCCTCATCGTTTCTTAACGTGAGAAGGCTACAAGGTGCTAGTCAGGCTGAATTTGTGTACCGACACCCTGACCATTAAGCAATTGCATAATTTGCTCTGGCGATTGCCAGCTGGCAACCGCGATACTTCGTCGTAATTGATTTGCGGCATGTAAAGCGGCATTTACTTTAGCGGTCATACCACCGTCAATTACACCTTGTTCAATGAGCGTGTTTGCTTGCTCACCATTTAAACTAGACAAATACTCGCCATCCGCGCCTTTTACGCCATTAACATCAGTCAATAATAATAGTTGTGCATTTAATAGCTGACAAATAGCCACTGCAGCATCATCAGCATTCACATTCACTAGGTCACCATTAGGTAAAGCACCAATGGAAGAAATTACAGGTAGAAAATGACTATTAAGCAAGATATCTAATAATGTACTATTTTTTGCACTAGGAAGACCCACTTGCCCTAAATTTTGTGGTGATAAACTACAATGAATCATATCACCATCGGTCAAGGATAACCCTACAGCAGGTAAATTCATACTATTAGCAGTAGCGACTATCGATTTATTTACCGTCCCCGCTAATGCACCACTAATTAAGCCTATTTGCTCTTTAGGTGTTACTCTTAAACCATGCTTTTTAACGGTAGTAAAACCTGCTTGCGCTAACATGTCATCAACGACACAACCGCCGCCATGGACTAAAACTACTTTTGCATCCGTTTTAAGATTTACAATCACAGCTAGCAAGTTTGCTAAGGCACCTTCTTTTTCAAGAATTGCGCCACCAATTTTTATCACTAAAGGTTTAGGATTACTCATTTTCTTTCTCTTATTGTTTGCTCTTAGACACTTTCACTTCGCTACTCTAAAACTCGAAGCTACTTGCTCGTTACTGACAGTAAACTATACTCACTTGGTAAACCAAGAGAAATATTAAAACATTGTACAGCCTGTGATGCTGCGCCTTTTAACAGGTTATCAATCGCGCAACTAACCACAAGCACATGTTTTTCTTCATCAAGTTTCCAATGTACATCAGCGAACGGGGTATTGGCAACATTGCCAATTTCCGGCCAAGTATTCACTAGCCTCACCAATGGTTTATCAGCATAGGCTTGCTCAAAAGCTTGCGTTACTTGCTTGGCAGTAATGTCTGTTTTTAACTGCAAAGTCACTGTCGCCAACAAGCCTCTTTTGTAAGGTGCTAAATGCGGATTAAAGATCACTTGGGCATTAGCTTCTTGAGATATTTCAGGTTGGTGTCTGTGCTGTAAAATATTGTATGCCTTTAAACTAACTTCATTAAAGTTAGTAGCTAAAGAGGCACTTCTACCAGCACCGCTAACACCACTAATACCATTGATGACAATAAGTGAGTTTTCAATATGAAAGTTGTTAGTGGTGATAGGCTTAAGAGAAAGTAAACTGGCCGTTGGATAACAACCTGGAACGGCAATTAAATTTGTATTGGCAATATCATCTTGCTGCCACTCGGCTAAACCATATTTAGCACTGGTTAGCGCCTCTATATTGGCATGTTCAAAACCATAAAAAGTTGGGTAATCTTCAGGATCTTTAAGTCTAAAGCCACCTGAAAGATCAAATACCTTAACACCGGCCTCAACAAAAGCATGGGCCCAATCAGCACTAAACTCATGAGGGGTAGCAAAGAAAACAACATCTAGCTCTTTAGCAAACTCATCAAACCATTTTTTGGAAAAAGACTTCAGGGGTAGATCACAGATCCCCTGCCAGCGACCATGTAACTCGCTAAAAAGTTTTCCACAGGAAGAGGAATTTTCCGACACCACTAAATGTTGTATTGAAACTTTATCGTGTTGGCACAATAAACCAACTAATTCAGCACCGGCATAACCACTTGCGCCGATAACAGCAACCTTTTTAACTTCTGACACCACGTACAACCTTAAAATTCAAATAAACTAATAACAACATGCTTTTAACAGGAGAGCAACCAAGCTATTATAACTAAAGCATCCAATAGATAATAAAATAATTATCTATTGTCGTCGTATTCTTTGAACAATTAGCATTACACTGTGCCTTATGAAAAAAGTAGCCTGATAAAAGTAGGTTATTTACACTGTATTGATAATCTATCAGCTAATGGGTAGTTATGCAATAAATCAGCATAACTATTTAAACTTTTATTCGGATTTTTTATGTCACAACTACCTAATTTCAAACAATCATTGACGCAATTAATTGCTTGCCCTTCTATTAGCTCAACCCAAGCCAGTTGGGATCAAGGTAATTTTGAAGTAATTCAACTACTTGCTACATGGTTTGAGCAACTAGGTTTTAGTATTGATATCCAAAAAGTACCCGGTGCACATAAAGACAGTGACAATAAATATAATTTACTAGCTAAACTGGGCAGTGGTGAAGGTGGCTTATTATTAGCAGGCCACAGTGATACCGTACCTTTTGATGAAAGCCGTTGGCAAAGCGATCCTATGGGCGTAGTTGATAAAGATAATAAATTTTATGGTTTAGGCACGTGTGATATGAAGGGATTTTTCGCCTTTATATTACAAGTTTGTAAAGGACTTGATGCTAAGAAACTTAAAAAACCATTATATATTTTAGCAACTGCCGATGAAGAAACCACCATGGCTGGAGCGCGTTTTTTTGCTCAAAGTCAAGCGGTAAAACCTGATGTGGCAATTATTGGTGAGCCTACTAACTTAGTGCCTGTGATGATGCACAAAGGGCACATGTCACATCGTATTAGTGTGCAAGGACAGTCTGGCCATTCTAGCAAGCCGAGTTTGGGTGTTAATGCCATTGAAATTATGTATAAAGTGATTGGCGAACTTATCAGCCTACAAGAAGAATTCAGCTTAAACTATAATAATGAAGCCTTTGACGTGCCAGCGCCAACCTTAAATCTTGGTGCAATTAAAGGTGGTGATAATGCCAACCGTATTTGTGGCCACTGTGACTTAGATATTGATTTACGCTCACTACCGGGTATGAGTGATGACGAACTACTACATTGGTTAAGTGAAGCGTTAAAGCCTTTAGCTGAACAATATCCCGGCCGTATCAACTTTAAAGAATTACACCCTAGCTCACCTAGTTTTGAACAAAAAAAACGTGCCCGTAAAGAAAAATGCTTTGTTAGCATTGCCGAAGAAATCAGCGGTCACAGCTGCTGCGCAGTCAACTATGCGACAGAAGCCCCCTTTATTCAACAACTAGGATGTCAAACGATTGTATTAGGCCCGGGTTCAATCAACCAAGCTCACCAACCGAATGAATTTTTAGCCCACAGTGAAATTGATAAAACAAACAAGTTGTTACTAGCAATGATCCAGCGATATTGTTTATAAATATAAAACAATCTCAAAAGTGTCAGAACGTCAACTAACGTTCTCCTTTTCCCAAGTTTTTAAGCGCTCTAAGATCACTGCGTTCTATTTCTTGAGCATAAATAGCCCTTGGGTTATCTCTAATACTCGAATAGAGCACTACTTTACTATCGGTTACTTGAATACCATAATTACCTGATGTTAGGTAAACACCACCAGAATATCGACCCGATGTCGATAACCAGCCAGCTTTATGTTGTTCCAGCCATTCCTTCAACATAACGTACTCTGCATCTTTCGCAGTTAACGGTATTTGCTTCTCACCATTATTGCTCAAAAATACCGTCACTTCGGTGTCAAGTTGCACATCAATCAATTTACTGCAGCCCGTTAACAAAAGTAATAGTGTTGATAAAACTAAAACATATTTTTTCATTTTTATTATCCAATCCATTTATGTTGAGAATTAAGTACGTTAAAACTAATATTTTAAACTAGTTTTTTTTTGATGATTTGATGGAACTCAATATATTGCCTTCATTTTCCTTTAATTAACCAAAAAAGTAAAAAACCTTGCAAATGTAAATAAGAATGATTACCATTTATGTTAATTAAGATAAACTGAGAATTACATAAATGACTAAATTGAAAATATTCAGCCTTTGCCTACTACTTTGTTCAACTATGATAAATGCAAAAGAACATACTATTAAATTACTAACTAGCGGTAGCAACGGCACAATGATGGTGTTTGAACCTATGTTATTACAAATTGCGGTAGGTGATACGGTAAATTTTGTTCCCTCTGATCCATCACATAATGCCGTCTCATTTTCAGCTCCGTCTGATAAGTCAAATTTCAAAACCCCCTATGGCAAAGCAACAAAAGTTACTTTCAACGAAGAAGGCGTGGTATTAGCTAAATGCCTGCCTCATTTTGTTATGGGCATGATTGGCGTTATTCAAATTGGTGAGAATGTTGATAAAACCAAAGCATTAGATGATTGGAATGCAATAAGAAGTAACGTCGTTATGAATAAAGAAGCTGTAGACAAGGCATTAGCTAAAATAAAATAGCCCTTTTTAACAAATATTTTCGAGAAAATTATGCATCAATGGCAAAGTTTACTAACAGATGGTAATGACTGTTTCCATAAAAAAAATTGGTTACAAGCTGAGTATTATTATAAAGAAGCTGCTTGTCATCTTGATACATTATGGGCTGCTAATACAAAAGACATTCAATTACTTATGGCATGGATATGTGCTTCGCATAATTTAGCAACCCTATTTGAAGTACAAAATAATCCCGATTTATCTTTACAATATTTATTAATTCCCCATAAGCGAATGTTGTCAATGACAACTTCAGATGAACACTGTGAAGATATGAAGCTTATCGCATCAAATGCCTTAAAGATTACATTTATGCCAATTCTTATGTTTTCTAAAAGGCACCCTATGTGTCCAAGTTGTCAGCAATCATTGGAAGAATTTAAGCAAGATCTTGATGCACAGCAATGTGACTTACATTAAACCCTAAAATCAAACAAGGAAATACCATGAAAACCAAACAACTAATTTTAATGATTTTTATGAGCTTTTTTAGCGCCGTAACATTTGCCCACGCCGGTCATGATCATAGCTCTCCTTTGGCAATATTAAGCCATTTATTTTGGATTGCACCGGTAATGATCGTAGCGGCTATTTTATATAGCAAAACGTTAAATAAAAATTATCGTATCAAATCAACGAAACAAAAAAACAATGTAGAAGGATAACGACGTGTTATATAACTTAATTCAAAAATTAGACGAAAAATTAAATTTTTCAACCGTTTCAGCTCATTGCGATATTCCTTGCAAAATTTATGATCCCATTCATGCGCAACTAGCAGTATTAACCATGATAAGAATGGTTGATTTAATCAATGAATTACAAGAGAAATCCAAACTATCTCTCAGTGATCAAGCGCAATTTTTACGCTTAGTTTCTCAAAAAGAAGAGCATGGTATTAAAGTTAAAAAAGAAATTACCATTATTTGGGGAGACTTTATTAAAGCACCTCAATTAGAAAAATTTCCTGAAATTCATCAGCTGGTACATAGTATTATGCTAGCAGCATCAAGCGCCAAACAGCACATCAATAAAGAAGCAACCTTATCTTTATTAACCAAAGTTAATCGTTTTTCCAAAATATTTTGGCAGTGTAAAGGTTTTGAAACTTATACGGCGCAATGCCCATACCCACCAGAGCAAAATTTAATCTATCCTGTATTAATACCAATTGAAGTAATGAATAGATCATTAAGCGAGAATTAAAAGGTTTAGAGGCAAGGCATTGATTGAAGAGAATGGTCATTCAGGAGAATGTGCTCCTGCATTCTCTAATAAGCTACATCCATGTAGCGTCCTTGTCAAAATCAATAACGCGGCAAATAAACCTTTAAACTCGCCCTTGGGAGCTTGTCAAGAAAGTGATAACGTCACAAATTTGTTTGATATAGAGTGACTATATACGCACAAATTTTGCTTGTTCTAACATTCCTGACATAGCTCTGAATTGACTCATTCATTATTTTATTTGGTATAACTCCATGAAACTTTTTGGTTTAAAAATTTGGAAGGTAACCGGACATAGCATGTTTCCGAGGATTCCTCAGTATAGCTATGTATTGGTTATTCATTGGCTAAAGTTTAAAAAAGTAAAGCCTGAACAAACCATTTTGATAGACCACCCTCAATACGGCTTACTGATCAAAAACGTTGCTTTGATAGATAGAAATGGCTTGATTTGGTGTAAAGGTGAAAACTTAGCTAGCATTACTGTTGAAGTTCTCGGTCCAATAAATAAAAAACAAATTATTGGACAAGTACTAAAAATTTTCAAACATTAACGGAAAAATACAACCAATCAAATACAACTGAGAATCATTTTTATTTACATGAATGTACAAATAGATTAACATGTGAACAATAACGATTCTCAATTAGATTTAATAATGAAAAGTACTCTTCCCAGCTATATAAAAACCTCTATTGTTCTCTATTTCACCTGTTTTAATCTGACGTCTTTAGCTGAAGTTATCCACCAAGCAAGTGATAATCATCTTGAACACATTGTTGTTTCTGGTACACGCACACCAAAGTTACTTTCTAATTCTCCGGTATCCATTCAGGTTATTGATCAAGAAACCATTCAAATACTGACGCAAGGAACTTTAGCAGGCGCGCTTAATTACATTCCAGGCGTGGTAATTTCTCGTAATGTCAAGGGTGGCTACAACATTCAAATGCAAGGTTTTGATGGTGATCATGTTTTAGTGTTAATCAATAGCCAACCACTCATATCTCCTGCCGGTTCAGCTGTTGATTTAGATCAAATTAATGCCAATGAAATTGAGCAAATAGAAGTATTACGGGGCGCGGCCTCAGTTATGTATGGCAGCTCAGCCATGGGTGGTGTTATAAATATTATTACTAAAGATTATGATGAAAACCAAGCAACAATTAGTACACAAATTAGTCATTATGCTGACGCGATAAGTGGTGAGCCACTGTCATATACCACCAGAGTTAATGCTAGTATTTCTTCAGATGATTGGGATTATAAAATAAGCTTATTGCACATTGATGACGCAGGTTTTGATTATGAGCCATCAACCATTAAGCAAGATGCCAGTGGTATGGAAAAATCGTTCATTAATCTCTCCACTAAAACAGACTCGCTTAACTTACTTAGCAATAATAAAGTAACTGCTGAAGTTAAATATCAATACTTGCATGAAGATAAGTCTCGTCCTGTCTCAGTGGTACCCGGACAAGACAGCATTATTAGCTATCTTTCTGAAGTTGAACAAAACCAAGTAGATTTTTCCTTAAGTACTGCTGTTTTTAATAATGAACAACATGAAATTCAGCAAGGTAGTTGGCAGTTAAACGCCCGCTATATTAACCATAAAGAAACCAGTGGTCAGTCAAATAGCATTAGAGATACCGACATTAATCTTGCAGAAATTAATGGTCAATATATTTCTTCAAGGAAAGAGTTAGAAATTGTTAGCGGTGGCGTTATCCATTTTGACAACCTAGAGCAAATCAAGCCTGCAGCTGGCACTATTGAAATTGATGATGAGTCTCGCCAGAATATTGATGCTTTTATTCAAGCGAACTGGATTGAGCCAAATTATCAAATATTGGCTGGTATGCGCTCTCAGTATGACTCAGATTTTGGTTTTCATTCTGCCGCTAGCGTAAGCACCTTGAACAAGTTTGGCGACAAAGAAAATCAGTGGCAATGGCGAAATGGTTTTGGTCAAGGTTATCGAGTACCTAGTTTAAAAGAGCGATTCTATATATTTGATCATAGTAATTTGGGTTATATGGTGCTCGGCTCAGTCGATTTAAAAGCTGAAGAAGCAAATACCATCAATACTACCTTAAGCTATAACACTGAGGTATTTAAAAGCTCAAGCTGGTTTAATCAAGCGCAATTAAATGTAGAAGTAAACGCTCACTACGCTAAAACTAAAAATTTTATTGAAACGATTCGCGATGCAGAAAAATCAGCAGAAACTCAACTGGATATTTCGGTATATCAAAACGTCGCTCGTGCCACCATTCAAGGGCTAGATTTTAGTTTTGATCTTACTTTTAATGAATGGTCCGGGCAAATAAATTACAGCTATTTAGATGCAAGAAATGAAGATGGACAACGCCTTACCGGGCGCCCTTATCATCAACTAAAAACCAATGTGACTTATCATAACTATGAGCATCAACTCGATGTTCTATTTTATCTTGTTTATCAATCAAATGAAGCATATCAAAGCTCATATAGCCAAGTTCTTAATAACCATTGGTTTAATGCAAATATCAATATTAACCAAACTATTAATGAGCAACTGTCATGGAATTTAGGAATTAACAATCTTTTAAATGAGCATAAAGATGCTGATGCCAACAGCTTAAATGCGTTTGATTCCCGGCCAGTATCTAGCAGAAACCTTACTTTAGGGATGAACTATCAATTTTAGTAGAAGCTTATAAACAACTAACAATTAAAAACAACATTATTCTTGGAGAATAGCATGAACAAAAAATTTACCCTAGCCGCCTGCCTATCGGCAGCATTAGGTTTAACCGCCTGTGGCAGTAGCTCTGATAGCACTGAAAAAACGATTATCGAACCTGAAGCCGGCCTAATTTATGGTCCATTTACCACAGGAAGCATAGGAGAGCCAACCTTTGCTTACTTGGACTTGGATACTTTATCCATGATTGAATTAACTGAAGAGCAAGCGAATACTAGCACAGAATGGGATATCGCTTTTAAACGTACAGGTATATTTTTAAATAATAACGATAGTGACGATGAAATCTCTCCTGTCGGACTTTATTTTACCAATAACAACAGTGACTTTATTGTTGATGGCTCAGCTGTCGTTGATAAATTTGTCAATGCCACCGCGGATGGCGAATTAGATGATTTTATTGCGGTAACAAGCGTAGATGTGCCCGCTGATGACCAGTTTTCTACCGATGAAACCAATGGCATATTAGATGATTTTTACAACTATGACCCTGCTACACACCAAGTAACCGCGGCGGCTGACCATTACTACATTGTCAACTCCGACACCACCATAACTAAGTTTAGTATTAGCGCATTAACGCAGGCTGGCTATGGCATGTCTGACTTTACCATTAGCTTTGCCAATCAATTATCAGGCGCGACAGAATTTGACACTGTCACTACGGATTTATTGATTGATGCGGCAACCGAGTGTAGTAGTAATGAGGTAATTTATGTCGATTTTGATGTAAATAATATAGTCACTAGTGGCGATGCTTGGGATATTAAAATACCTTGTCTTGATGATAGCACTGGTGCAGACTTTACCCTTACCTTAGCCGATGATGCCACGGCAAGACAAGATTTTACTAATAGTTACGATGGTATTCCAGTAGCAAGCATTTCATATTACGGTTTTAAATCAGATCAATACACAATTAATGCCATAGCATCAGCTCCTTGGTATAAATATAGTCTTGAGGGTAATAACAAAATTTGGTCGCAATACGGTGTCTATTTAGTTAAAAATGCTAATGGTGTTTTTAAACTACAAATCACCAGTTATTACGATATTGATGGTAATTCAGGTAACTACTCATTCCGTGTAGAAGCATTGTAATTCAACACTGATTTTCTCCAATAGCGTTACTTAAGTTAGCTGTATTTTAAGTAACGCTTTTGCTTTTCTATTTAACTTTTAAGTAACTCTTATGATCAGCTATATTGAACAAACCATGTATCAATTGTCAGATTTTTTTATGGCCCCGGTACTACTACTCATTTGTGCATTATTTATTTATGCCTTATTTGCCGCAGGGCAATTTATTGCTCAAACGGTGCAACGTAGAACAAACAAAACACAGTTTAAACAATTGCTATTAAGCAAACTGGGAGAAAATAAACAATTAACGTTAGCTGGCTATACCCTGTCTCAGTTAGCCAATAATCAGCCAAACCTTAGTAAAGACCAACTGGATGTCGCAGCACTTTGTGACCTTGAAGGCGTGAGAAACGTTAGCCGTTTAGCGCCAATGTTAGGCTTAATAGCTACCATGGTGCCAATGGGGCCCGCCTTAAAAAGCCTTGGTGATGGCAATATTCAAGGTATAAGTGACAATCTTATTGTTGCCTTTTCCTCGGTGATTTTTGGCTTAGTTATCGCTTCCATTACCTTTTGGATAGCATCAGTAAAAAAACGTTGGTTAGCCGAAGAATTAGTGGCACTAACACCATTATTACAGCATGTCCCTGTTACACACCTTGCTCAACCAATTGAAATAAAGGAGCAAAAAAATGAGGCTGCTTGATGAAGATGACAGCATGAACCCGGCGTTGTCATTGGTCAATTTAGTCGATGTATTTTTAGTATTAATCGCCGCTTTATTAATTGCCATTGCACAAAACCCCCTAAACCCATTTTTATCCGAAGACGTTACTGTGATCAAAAATGCCGGCAAAGAAAATATGGAAATTATTGTTAAAAAAGGCAATAAAATAGAATCATTTAAAAGCCAAGGAAAAACCGGTGCAGGCACAGGTAAAAAAGCAGGTACCGCTTACGAAATGGCCGATGGTTCAATTATTTACGTCGCCGAATAAACAGACCAAACACGATAAAATAAATGCACAAGATTAGAGCAAAAAAAATGAGAATCAATCGTCCCACATTCCGCTTAATACCATTATTAATTATAGTAATGGGCTTATTAACAAGCCACTTTACTGTTGCCAATGAAACATTAACAACAAAATTACTCTTTGTTGGCTCTGCCCACTCTAACAAGGCAAAAGTCAGTTTATTAAAAGAAATCACTACTAAAAATCAAATAAATAACTGGCAGATTACCTATAAATCAGCACGTAGTTTAAAAGACCTGCAACAAGCACAAAGCTTATTTAATCAACAAGACATTATTATTTTTGATGCCGTTTCAGCCAATGAAGCAGCAAAAACTTTTGGTAAATACTTTTCGCTTATCAATGCTAACAGCCAAACAAAATTTATCAGCCTAAAGTGGTTAAACAACCCAAAATCAAACCGAGGTTTTACTACGGCACAGCTACAAATATTAAGCGATTATTGGCAAAATGCCGGACGAAAAAACTTAGCTAACTTATTAAGCTTTTTCTCAGAAGATGTACTTAAACAAGGTAATAACATCGCGGTTCAAGCGCCAATTATCTTCCCGATGCAAGGTATTTATCATCCCAGCCAGCCTAACTTGATCAGTAATAGTTTAACCGCTTACCAAGCATGGTCAATGCCGAAAAAGAATCAACCCAGAATTGCGATATTACTACAAAGAGCATTGATTGAAAGTGAACAAACTCAGCTTATTGATGCCACTATTAAGCAACTGGAAGACCAAGGTATTTATGTGGTGCCATTCTTCTTTGAGCTGAGTAGAGCCAGTGGTGACTATCGTCATCTACTTTATTTAGAGGACGAGCTCGCTAACAAGGTACAACAAACCAGCCAAATTGACTTGATCATTAGCTTTAGAAATATCCATTGGGCGAATCAACGTAAAGTAGAATTTGAACAATTTGGTGTACCTGTTATACAGGCAATGACCTATTACTCTGGCGATCAAAAAGCCTGGGAAGCAGACAAGCAAGGGGTATCAGCCGGTATGATGTCCTTTACTTTAGTATTACCAGAAAGCGCTGGCGTGGTCGATCCTATGGTAGTTGCGGCTATGGATATGAAAACTCAAACCACTCAAATTATTGATTATCAGCTTGAGCATTTAGTTAATAAAGCAGTCAACCTAGTTAAGCTTAAATACAAAGCCAACCAAGAGAAAAAACTAACCATATTTATTTGGGGCGATCAAGATGTGGGAGCCTCATTTATGAATATTCCCGCAAGTTTAACTGCCATTAGCCAACATTTAGCAACTAAAGGCTATCAAACAAACCAGCGCGATCAAGGCTACTTAACTGATAATGTGAAGCGTATTTTAGATCCCTTCTACCGCGACTATCAATTATCTCAATTACTAGACGATGATCTAGCTGAACTCATGCCAATGACAAGCTATTTAGCTTGGTTTAATAACTTGCCGACGACAATTACTGAGCCAATTAATCAATATTGGGGCGATCCAAAAGATCATTTTATGGCGGTAGAGCGAGATGGCGAACACTATTTTATTCTGCCACGTATGCGTGATGGTAACGTGTTAATAATGCGGCAACCGCCGCGTACTGATAAAAAAAATGATGAAGATGCGGTCTATCACCAAGGCATAGTGCCAATGAACCACTTTTATTTAGCGGCCTATTTTTACGCCCGAGAATATTGGCACAGTGACGCTATTGTACATTTAGGCACGCATGGCTCTCAAGAATACTTAGGGGGTAAAGAACGTGGCTTATCTATTTACGATCAAGGTAATTTAGCCGTATGGGATACCCCGGTCGTTTATCCTTTTATTGTTGACGATGTCGGCGAAGCCATGCAAACCAAACGACGAGGTCGCGCCACTGTTATATCACATATGACGCCACCATTTGCCGCGGCAGGTTTACACGGTGATATGAGTCACTTACATGAGTTAATGCATCAATATCAATCATTAGATCAAGGCGGTGTAAAACAGAAAACGGCCAAGCAAATTGTCGACTTATGTTTCAGTACTAATATTTGTAAAGACATCGCTTGGCAACAAGCTGAGATAAATAAAAATTACGATGGCTTTTTTGATGACTTACATATCCATATGGAGTCACTCGCGACTGCCAACCAACCTTTAGGGCTGCATACCTTTGGCGAGCTTGCTGAACAAGAGTTATTAATTTCCACCTTAATTCAAATGCTAGGTAATGACTTTACTAAACTAGCCAGTGAGTTTGAGCACCAATATTATGCATTACCCGGTGAAGAAGTTGACGGCGATGATATCGACCATAGTCATAGCTACCACAGCAGTGATCATAAAAAGGCTATTGATGCTGATGCTGATGCTGCACACAGTAAGCCGCTTGAAGGGGAAATTAACCAGTTAGCCGGCTTCAAATTCGTTGAAAACTATATTGTCCGCTCTAATGAAAAGTCTGATAATAAAGCTAATAACAGTACGAAGAGCAGCACTGATAATCGAACAAACCAACGCCCTGTGGCATTCGATGATTTAGACCAAGCATTAAAAGCATTTGTTAGCCGTGGTAAAAGATTATATCAAGCGATAACCGGCATTCATGAATTGGAGGCGATGACCGATTTTTTGTCTAACAAATATATTCCAGTCAAAACTGGTGGCGATCCGATACGTCATCCAGAGTCGCTAGCAACTGGCTACAACTTGTATGGTTTTGACCCTGCAAAAGTACCAACCAAGGCAGCGTTTGAACAAGGACAAGAACTTATTGATCAAATGATTAATAATTACCAGAAAAAACATGGTAAGCTTCCTGACAAAATGGCCTTTTCATTATGGTCAATTGAAACCATGCGTCATTACGGGGTGTTAGAATCACAAGTGCTATACGCCATGGGCGTTACCCCAAAGTGGAGTAAAGGTGGTCGAGTAATTGGTACCGAAGTTATTCCTTATAGCGAGCTAAAACGCCCACGCATTGACGTAGTGCTGTCAGCAACAGGTTTATACCGCGACGCATTTCCAAGTGTTATTCAAATGCTAGCCAAAGCAGTAGAACAAGTTGCAGAGCTGAAAATTGACAGTGAATCCATATGGGATAACAAATGGAAAAACCATGTAGCGTTAAATAGCCAACGTATTCAGGCTGAATTAACTGAGCAAGGCATTGAAGCTGATGAAGCACAATATTTATCAACAATCCGCATGTTCTCAAACGCTTCTGGTGATTATGGCTCAGGTATTGATGGCCCAACTTGGGCAAGTGATACTTGGGACAGCGATAAGAAAATTTCTGATAACTATTTAGGGAAAATGGGCTTCTTCTTTGGTAGTGACAGCTCTCGTTGGGGTGAAAAAGCTAAGAATGCTCAAGGCCAAGACCTTCAGTTATATGCCAAACAACTATCAGGTACTGACATTGCCCTACTCTCTCGTTCATCCAATTTATTTGGCATGTTAAGTTCCGATGATCCTTTTGAATACTTTGGCGGTATTAGCTTAGCAGTACGCAATATTGATGGTAAAAGCCCTGACATGGTGATTTCAAATTTACGTAATGCTACCGAGCCTAAAGCTGAAGATGCCGCTTTATTTATGGCAAAAGAGTTAAGAACTCGTATGTTTCATCCCCGTTGGATCAAAGCAATGCAAAAAGAGGGTTACGCGGGTGCCGTGTCACTAGCCGCTAAAATGGATAACTTTTTTGGTTGGCAAGTGGTTGATCCTAACTTAGTACGCAACGATCAATGGGATGAATATTTTGATATCTACGTCAATGACAAGCTTAATATTGACCTAGATGAATGGTTTAAAAAAACCAATCCCGCATCACTGGCAAAAATGATGGCTAGAATGTTAGAAGCAGAACGTAAAGACTACTGGCAAGTAGATCCACAGCGTTTACAGCAATTAGTTGAGCAATATATACAACTGGTAAATCAATACGACTTAATTGTTTTAAACGATGCACTACGTGAAAATGTCAAGCAACTTGCTAACGGCTTTGGTTTATCTGCCGTACTTGAACAGCCCACAATGAAAGACCTAGCTAAACAAGTTATTAAGCAAAAGTTACAAAATGAGCAACAAATGAAAGCTCAACAACAAAGTCAAAGTGAGCAAGTTGAAGGACAAAAACTTGAAAAACAAAATAACCAGCAACAAACAGCTGAGCCTAATCACTTCATTTGGCAGGCTTTATTTATTATTCTGTTAATCATGGGGCTAGGTGGTGTATACCAATACCATCGAAGTAAAAACAGTCATTAAGCTTAACTATTTCTTATTTTTAACGCGCACGAAAATATCTGCGCCAAGGTATATCTATGTTTAAAAAATCAATATTACTCACTTTTATCATTAGCATGCTCGTTTCTGTTAATGTAAATGCTAACGATGAAGTGAATGTTTACTCTTATCGCCAGCCTTTTTTGGTTAAACCATTATTTGATCTTTTTACCCAAAATACTGGCACTAAAGTAAATGTTATTTTTGCTAAAAAAGGCATGGCGGAACGTCTTGCTCGTGAAGGAAAATATAGCCCTGCTGATGTGCTGTTAACCACAGACATTAGCCGATTGATTGAGTTGCATGAGCGCAATTTATTGCAAGCATTCGACTCATCAACAATCAATGATGCTGTACCTAATCAATACCGAGCGCAAGATAATACTTGGTTTGCGTTAACGACACGGGTACGTAATATTTATTCATCAAAACGCTTAGGCAATATTAATATTAATTACGAAGACTTAGCCGATAAAAAGTACCTAGGACGTATTTGTACCCGCAGTGGTAAACACCCCTATAATGTTGCTTTAGTTGCCTCGATGATCGCTGAGCACGGCGAAGAGCAAACGCTAACTTGGCTAAAGAAAATGAAAGCTAATTTAGCCCGCAAGCCTCAAGGTAGTGATCGTGCCCAAGTACAAGCTATTCACCAAAACTTATGTGATATATCACTGGGCAATAGTTATTACTTTGGCAAAATGTTAAACGATGACAAACAAAAAGTTTGGGCACAAGCGGTTAATATTAACTTTCCAAACCAAGACAACCGTGGCGCTCATGTTAATATTTCAGGAATGGCACTAGCTAAATACTCACCTAATAAAAAAAATGCCCAAGCCTTGATGGAGTTTTTAGTTTCAAAACCGGCCCAACAACTTTATGCTGAAACTAACATGGAATACCCAGTAAGAACTGATGTAAAACCATCAAAACTAGTGGCATCTTGGGGGAAATTTACCGCCGATAAGTTGTCGTTAGTAACGGTGGCAAGACATAGAAAAACAGCATTAAAGCTTATTGATAAGGCACTGTTTGATATATAAATATAATTCAGAATCATTGTGGTAATAACAAAAAAAGTCAATCTTATTTGGCGGATCATTAGCTGGAAAATTGCCTTATTACTAATACTGCCGGTATTAGTAATGCTTTACGCTGGCATCAATGCCTCAGGGGATTTATTTAGTCACCTTTGGCAAACGGTTCTACCTAGCTATATCAGCAATACCTTATTGTTAGGCTTTATGGTGGTTTTACTATCACTATTTTTTGGTGTCAGTTGTGCCTCACTTATTGTCTATACCAATGTTGCCGCTAATAACATTCTGCGCTGGCTGCTTATATTGCCATTAGCCATGCCAGCTTATTTAGTTGCTTACCTCTACACTGACTTGTTTGACTATGCTGGCCCGGTTCAGCGGGCTTTACGTCAATGGTTTAACTGGCAATCCCCTAGTGATTATTACTTTTTTGATATCAGAACGCTATTGGGTGCCGCGATCATTATCGCCTTAGTATTATTTCCTTATGTCTATATGCTAACGCGCACAGCTTTTGAGCAACAAGATCAAAACCTGTTACGTGCTGGCCGTTCACTCGGCTTATCTAAACAACAAAGTTTCCTTAAAATTGCCCTACCATTAGCTCGCCCTGCTATTTCAGTGGCTGCTAGTTTAGTATTAATGGAAACTTTAGCCGACTTTGCTACCGTACAATACTTTGCCGTAAACACTCTCACTACCGCCATTTATGATACTTGGCTAGGTTATGGCGAATTAGCCAGTGCTAATGCACTAGCAAGCATATTGATGTTATTTATTCTATTCGCCGTAGTGACAGAGCAACAGGCAAACGCTAAAAAGAGCCATCAAAGTAATAGCCCTAATAGTGAACATACCGTTATTCAGTTATCATTAACACAGCAAATTATCGCCAGCAGCTTTTGTTGGTTGCTAGCTTTTGCTGGCTTTATCTTGCCCTTTGGGTTATTAATTATGATGGCGCTTGACTACAGCAATACCGAGCAATTGTTCGAATTACTGCCCACGGGAATGAACAGTATTAAAATTGCCCTATACGCGGCGACACTCTGCACCTTAATTGCGCTAATTTTATCGCTTTATCAAAGGCTCTCTGATGATAACTGGCGTGATATCCCGCAAAAAATCTCAGGGTTCGGTTATGCTATCCCTGGCACAGTATTGGCAATGGCAATGTTGGCCACCTTTGGCCCTATTGATCATAGTATCAATTATCTAGCAGCCTTATGGCAATTCAAAGAACCGGGCTTAGTTTTATCTGGTTCAATTTTTGCTGTTATCTTTGCCTTTGTCGTACGCTTTGCTGCCATTGCCAATGGCACTATTAATAGTGGCCTTGGGCAAATACCCAAGTCACTTGAGCACGCATCTGCTAGTTTAGGTGCAGGTTTAGGAAAAACCTTAACACAAATACATTTACCTTTATTAAAACCGTCAATTTTAGCAGCATGGTTATTAGTTTTTGTCGAAGCGATGAAAGAGCTACCAGCGGTATTACTACTACGGCCTTTTAATTTTGAAACTTTAAGTACCCAAGTTTATCAATTGATTTCAGATGAAATGCTAGAACAAGGTGCGCTAGGGGCAATTCTCATTGTCTTACTCGGTTTGTTACCCATTATTTGGCTAAATAAAAAACAGGAAACATTGTGAGTGAATTAGTTACCATTAAAAATTTATCGGTAAAATTACAACAAAACACTATTTTATCAGCCATTAATTTAACACTAGCACCGGGTGATATTTTAGGGCTAGTGGGGCCTAGTGGTTGCGGAAAAACCACACTACTAAATACCCTTGCTGGCTTTATCGCCCAAAATAATGGTTCAATTACTTTTGCCACAGCTAATAATAACCTGACAATTACCCCAAAGAACATGCTGGCACCTGAACACAGAAATGTCGGTATGATCTTTCAAGATTACGCATTATTTCCTCACCTAACCGTGGCAAAAAACATTTGCTTTGGCATAGAAAAAGAATCAAAAAAGGAACAAAAATCACAATTACTGCAATTGATGAAATTACTTAAGCTTGATGGTTTAGCACAACGTTACCCTCATCAACTTTCCGGCGGGCAACAGCAACGGGTTGCCATTGCTAGAGCATTAGCACCAAAACCTAATTTGCTATTACTCGATGAGCCTTTCTCAAATATTGATGCCCGCTTACGCAATGAATTAATGTTAGAAATACGTCAGCTATTAAAACAGCTAGATATTAGCGCCATTTTTGTCACTCATAATAAAGACGAAGTCTTTACCTTTGCCGACAAAATTGCAGTGATGGCCGACGGAAAAATTTTACAGACAGGGACGCCAAGTGACGTTTGTCAGCAACCAATTAACTGGCAAGTGGCTGACTTTTTACAACTAGGTACCTTTATACCAATACATAAGAGCCTCAATAGCAAATATTTTGATTCAGCTATTGGTAAAATCGAAGATAAACAATTAATTACTGTGAATAAAAACCAACAACTACTGCTCAAACCACAACATCTTGAGCTATCGTCAAACATAACAGCAAATACAGTTGTTGAAACCATCAGTATAACTGAGCAAGGCTATCATTATTTATTATCAAGTTTAACCACCAATACTAAGCTTTCATTTACCGGCTTAAGTTTTTACAGCGAGTCATTATTAACACTAGGGCAGCAGGTGGCAATAACGATAAAGCCCAAGGCCATGGTTACTCTTAACAAGTTAGCAAGCTAATTGCTCCTACTACTCGCCTTTATTCCACAGTTTTTGATGAGCTCTAACTGAAAAAAATTCATTTGCATGCCAACAACGCGGCAGTAAATCTAATTCTTGTCTTTCCTGATAATTTGAAGATAACAACTCAAGTATTTCATTCAGGCGTTCTTTACTTAAGCGGGCTATTTTTTTAGCCATATGTGGAAAGTATAAATTACTTGTTTTCTGCACCTCTATATTGTGCCCATAACCAATGAAAGCCAACTTTCTCGTTGCTATACGACATAAAGGTTGTTCAGGCGAAACTGGGTATAATCGATTGACAATAGCATATTCATAACAGCCGCCATATTCATCTTCTGGCATATAAATCACGCCATAGCCTTGAGGAAACATACCTGTTATTTGATAAAGGGCATCAACAATTTTTTGTGAACAAAACCCTAGTTCAGCATTTTTATTTAATACCTGATAAACCTTAGGTAACACCTTATAATTGTAGTTATCTTTAGTTGAAAAAATAATAGAGGTGTATATTTGCGGTACTTTTAATAAATTACCAACACTTTGTTTTGGCTTAAAACTGCTTTTAATTAATTGTTGTAAAAATTGCAATTTTACTTGCTCATCAATAACAAACTGGTGGCGCTCTTCTTTAGAGTTTCCAACATAAACAGCTACACTTAATCCATCAGTTATGTATTTCAACGTTTGTTTATAATTAATGGTTAAAAGCTTTTTTCGTTCATCGACAGTCAATGTTCTCTGGGAATTTTTGGTCGAACCTTCACCCATAAGTATATCTTGTGCTTCATGATGATAAATACCGATATCTTGCAGTAACACCGCCATCAATAATGGAATTTTGATTTGATCTATTACCCGCCGTTGGGCATCGAGATCAAACTGCTCAAAGGTAAGCTCAGGAAATTCAGCTAATGTATTAGCGATATGAGGATCGGTTATTTCAACATCAAACAGTAGTCGATCTAATAAGCGTAAGCTTAACACTGCTTTATATAACGATTTACAATACTCGTTATTTACGGTAACTCTCTTGCCTTCTGTTGGGCTAAGCAATTGAATAGTACCAAGTAATTTAGCTGACTTACGATTACTTTCCTCAAATTTATCACCTTCAGTTAACTCGATGATTTCATGACAAATATTAAGTAAATGATGATGACGGTCGATACGCTCTAGTTTTTGTAGCTCAAGGTGTTCTTCACTTAATTCTTCATCCGTTGCCACAAAAGCTTGATGATTAAAAAAATGAATTGCTTGCTCAAGCAGAGTGTCTTTAAGTTTACTACGCCCATAAATTTTACTCAGCAAGATCTGAACCTGAAGAGTGTAGTGTGTTTGATGCTGGTGAGGTTTAGCCATTACGTCGATAAAAAATATAAATAAAAGTCAATAATGCTAGAAAAAACAAAACTATGCAACATAGTTATTCAATTAATAAACAGCTCAGTTGAGATAAAATAACTCACTGAATTGCATAGTCACTAAAGTTAGTTTAGCCCCTTTATTTTTACTTGGTGTTGTCTATAAATTAATTGCTGACAAATATTGACTAGATCAGAATGTAAGCCACCTGCGGTAACATCCCTTCCTGCGCCAGACTCCCTAATAATAAGTGGATTTTCTTGATACCATTGACTACTTATTTGAAAAATATTATCACAAGGTGTTAGGCTTGCAAAAGCATGAGTTATTGATAAAATTTCTAAGCTTACTTGGGCTGTTAGTTTATTTTTCTCTTCATTATACTGCAAAAGTGTCACATAACGGATACAAGCATTAGTTGCTATTAACAGCAACTAATGTACTAGCAAAAAAGTCACCTAACTCATTAGCCCTTGCTAAAAATTTTGCTGTCGTTAATCCTTGTAGTGCCTTAGGCACCAAGTTTTACAGTCAATATCATCAAGTGATAATTCAAAACTGGCCATGCGCGCTAAAATAAGTAATTTACGCTGCACATCTCGACCTGATAAATATTCACGGGGATCTGGCTCAGTAATACCTTGAGCTAAAGCGTCAATAAGCAAGGTTAAAAAATCAACCGAGCCGTCATAAGTTTCAAATAACCACGATAATATGCCAGAAAATATACCAGCAATTGCGGTAATTTTATCGCCACTATAAATGCCATCGACATCAGTCCATAAAGTCACATTAATGAGTATTAACTGTTGTTGCTTTAATGCAACTAAACACCCAGTTAACGCTTCAGTAAAATCAGCTTGCTCAGCAGCTTCAACCAAACAAAGCAGCGCAAACAAAGCATTGGTAGTTTTACCGTTAGCAGAAACAACAATAATGTCATTTAACTGACATTATTGACGGATAATATCAAGTACACGTTCAAGACATTGCGCATTAGCTACCGAGCTACCGCCAAATTTATGGACGTTAATAGCGTGCTTTACCAGTTTATTTTCAGGTATATTTATTGTGGTCATTTTACTCTTTCGGTTAGCGACGTTTTAGCTCACTAAACTCATGCTATATTTTGTTAGTTGTCGCTAAGCAATTTGGCTCTGTGCTAAACCATGAGCCAAATCAGCTAAAATGTCGTCAATATCTTCGATGCCAACTGAAACTCGCACCAATGAATCGGTAATACCTGCTTCCAGGCGAGCGGCTTCTTCCATACCCGCATGCGTCATTGTTGACGGATGACTGATCAAACTCTCTACCCCACCTAATGATTGCGCTAAGGTGAATAAACTTAAATTAGCAAATAATTTTTTCACTGCCTTCACGCCACCTTTTATTTCAAAACTTAGCATGGCACCAAAGCCAGCTTGCTGTTTTTTAGCGATATCATGACCAGGATGATCAGTAAACCCTGGATAGTAAACGACGTCAATAGCAGCATGGGCCTTTAAAAAGTTAGCCACTTGTTCTGCATTTTCTTGGTGTTGCTTAATACGTATAGGTAAGGTTTTTAGTCCCCGTGTCGCTAAAAAACTATCAAAAGCACTGCCAGTGATACCGATACAATTGGCCCACCATGCTAATTCATCACCTAACGCTTGATCTTTAGTAACTAAAACGCCACCAACAATATCACTATGACCATTAATGTATTTGGTAGTGGAATGAAAAACAATATCGGCACCAAGTAGCAGGGGCTGCTGTAAAACTGGTGATAAAAAAGTATTATCAACCGCAACTAAAGCGCCTACTTTATGGCAAGCTTTAGTGACTTGCTCAATATCTACCAAGCGTAATAGCGGATTACTTGGGCTTTCTAATAAAACTAATTTAGGTTTTTGCGCTAATGCCTTGGCTAAGGCTTGCTGGTCATTTTGATCTACCACAATTAATTTAAATTGACCACGTTTTGCTAGATGGGTAAATAAACGAAAGCTGCCACCGTAGCAATCATGAGGGATCACCACCAAATCATCTGTTGATAATAACTGACAGATTAAATGTACTGCAGCCATTCCGGTACTAGTAACTATGCCAACACTACCTTGCTCTAATTTAGCGATAGCTTGAGCAAAAGTAGCACGCGTAGGGTTACCCGTGCGAGAATAGTCAAATTGGCGCTTATCGTTAAAGCCTTTTAAAGAATAAGTACTTGATAAATAAATAGGTGCAACCACAGCACCATAGTGTTGGTCGGTATTAATACCTGCTCGTACAGCAACAGTGGTCATTTTATTGATCGACATAGTCATTCCTCTTATTCAATCACTCTGTTTATTTAATTTTTTTGATTGATTTGTTTGTTTGGTTTTTTAGATGTTTGGACGTCTATAACTCTAAACTCTTTGATTATTTAGGTCAAGATTTTTTGGACATCTAAACTTCTACTTGACTGAATTTCAACAACCAGTAAAATCTATCTTATAACTAATACCAATTGAAGTAATGAGTTGAACATTCAGCGAGAATTCATTATTTCATTTGGTATAATAAGATAACTAGAATAATATTGAGGAAGTAACATGGCTCAGTGGAATGACGAATATATAAATCCCTATGCCGAGCATGGAAAAAAAAGCGAGCAGGTAAAAAAAATTACCGTTTCAATTCCTTTACGTGTTTTGAAAGTATTAACTGATGAACGTACCAGACGCCAAGTAAATAACTTACGTCACGCGACTAACAGTGAATTATTATGTGAAGCATTTTTACATGCATTTACTGGTCAACCTTTACCTGATGATGAAGATTTAGCGAAAGATAATAATGAAAAACTACCAGCAAGCGTACGTCGCATCTTAGAAGAAAAGGGCATAACTGATTTTAGCGCTTATGACGTAGATGAAGACTGAGCCCTTCGACCCTTCAACAAGCTCAGGACGAACGGAAAATCTGCTTATATTCGCGTAAAAGTAGGTAAAGACTCCATTCATGCTGAACGTGAGGTACGAGCAGTCGAAATACGAGTAAAAAAATAGTAGCAAACTCGGTAGAGCTCGCTACTATTATTGCTCGTAACTCGTTACTATTTACTTGTGGTATGGCTTACTTAAACGATGTACACATTCAATAAAGTGCCCTGCATGCTCAGGTTTAACATCTGGATGAATACCATGACCTAAGTTAAACACGTGTCCTGTGCCCCCTTGACCAAAACCAGCCAAGATCTTCGCTACTTCTTCCTCTATACGAGGTAAAGGTGCATATAACATTGACGGGTCCATATTCCCTTGCAAAGCCACTTTATCACCTACCCGTGCTTTAGCCTGTTCAATATCAATTGTCCAATCAAGTCCTACCGCATCACAACCTGTCGCGACAATATCTTCTAACCACATGCCGCCATTTTTAGTAAACAAAGTAACCGGCACTTGGCGACCATCTGCATGACGAGTTAAACCGTCAACTATCTTAGCCATGTATTGTAGTGAAAAGTCTTTATAATCTCGTGGTGATAACACACCACCCCAAGTATCAAATACCATGACTGATTGCGCGCCAGCGGCGATTTGACCGTTAAGGTAAGTAATGACAGAGTCTGCTAACTTATCAAGTAACAAGTGTAAACTTTGCGGATCTGAGAACATCATTTTTTTGATTTTAGTAAAAGCTTTTGAGCTGCCACCTTCAATCATATAAGTTGCTAACGTCCACGGACTGCCAGAGAAACCAATTAAAGGTACTTCACCCTTTAATTCTTTGCGGATAGTACGCACTGCATTCATAACATAGCCCAATTCATCTTCTGGATCAGGAATGCCTATTTTATCAATATCGGCTTTACAGGTAATTGGATTAGTAAATTTAGGGCCTTCACCGGTCTCAAAATATAAACCTAAACCCATCGCATCCGGGATAGTTAAAATATCACTAAACAGAATAGCTGCATCAAGCTTAAAACGGCGTAAAGGCTGAATAGTTACTTCACAAGCAAACTCAGCATTACGGCACAAAGACATAAAATCACCTGCCGTCGCTCTAAGCTCGCGATATTCAGGTAAATAACGTCCGGCTTGACGCATCATCCATACAGGGGTGTAATCTACTGGTTGTTTTAATAACGCACGTAAATAATTATCATTTTTTAATTCTGTCACCAACAAATCCTCTAAATTCATTTACTGTCTGCTTGCTCTCGTTGCTATTACTTAAAGATAACAAGAAATTTATGCCGCGTATTCTAGCACTGGTACAATTTTGGATCTATGCGCCAAATCAATTGCTTTTATGAACTTCAACAAATTATTAATAATAAATTAAAAATATTTTTAAGCTATAATTCTATGCTAGCTATTTTTAAATAGAGTAACAATCAGTTACTTAGCTAAATCAGTATCAAAAAAAACGCCTTGTACGAAAAGATTCGTCGAGTTTATACTCTATTAAAGTTGTTGCAGCGGGGAAAACGCTTTGGTATAAAATAGCCGCAAAGGCAAAGAAGTCTAAATAATAATAACAATTGCTAGCAAGAATAAATAATAAGAAGCTTGTTCAACAAGACCATAAAGCGAGCATTTCAAGCCTTTCTCTTTGAGAAAGGCTTTTTTATTGCCTAAATATAAAAGCTTTCATTAACAGTACCAATGGCGTTTTTCAATATTCGCCATCATCAGCATTATGCAAGTTAACACAATTTCGACCATATTCTTTGGCATGATATAAAGCTTTATCGGCAATTGAAATCAATTTCGGCTAGTTAATATGCTCACCTTGATAATGAATTGCTCAGACATCCTGGAACGGGTAGATATACTCAAAGTAAGGGGAAAGCTAATGATTTGTTATTTGCTTATCTAACGCTAACCATTTAAATTTCTCTTAATATATAACCTCAAGAGATTAAACCATGAATAAGCCACAACGGGATATTACCCTACGATTTTTAGCTGAGCCGCAAGATGTCAATTTTGGTGGAAAAGTACACGGTGGGGCAGTAATGAAATGGATTGATTTAGCCGCTTATGCTTGCGCAGCGGGTTGGAGTGGTCGTTATTGTGTTACGGCTTACGCGGGTGGAATTCGCTTTATTGTTCCTATACATGTCGGTAGCTTAGTAGAAGTGGAAGCCAAAGTTATTTACACCGGCAATTCTTCGATGCATATAGCAGTAGAAGTTAATGCTTGTGATCCAAAATCATTAAACCGTCGCTTAACGACTCATTGTATTGTGATTATGGTGGCTGTTGATCAAAATGGCCAATCCGAACAGGTACCTCAGTGGGTTCCTGAAACCGAAGCAGATAAAAAACAACATAGCACTGCGAAAAAATTAATGGAAATGCGTAAGCAAATTGGCGAAGAAATGCAAATTTTTGTTGATTAGTACAATAGTTCCGCCGTCAGCCTCGTGTTATTTTTCGTACTGGCGGTAGGTACTTAGCTTTACTCTGGCTCCATAACGCTGTATCTAGGGTTAAATTTTGATAACCAAGCTATTTTTTTTCATCTTAATATTTATTGCTTATGCTAATCCCAGTTTTGCCTTAGGAAAACTGGGTCACCAAATTGTTTGTCAATTAGCTTTTGAGCACTTGCCGCTCGCACAACAAACTCAACTATCGGCTTTACTTAATGCTATCCCAAAAAAACATCAGCACTTAATTAACCATTACAATTATAAAAAACCAAACAGCCAAATAACCTTTGCTAGCGCTTGTACTTGGGCTGATGCGATCAAACCCTTAGATAAATTCAAAGCGTACCGTCCTTGGCATTATATGAATGTACCGCGCGATCACAGTAGTATAAAAGCCAACGATTGCCGTAAAAACTGTTTACCTCAAGCTATTTTAAAGCATCAACAAATATTAGCTAAAACCAAAAAAAAGCCAAATTGGCAACAAACACAAGCATTACTTTTTTTAGGCCATTGGCTAGGTGATATTCATCAACCTTTGCATATCAGTTTTTCCGACGACTTAGGCGGCAATAAGGTTAAATTTTCCCACTTAACAACGAAGTGCAAAAATTTACATAGCTATTGGGATGATTGTATTTTATATAAAGGAAGAAAAAGTAAAGCAAAGTGGTTGACGTTATTAACAAAAAAGTGGCAGCAACATTCGCAGCCAAACTGGCAAACAGAACAGGTTTGGCAATGGGCTGAGGAATATTTTCAGTTAGTAAAAAGTGCTAGCTTGAACTATTGCCAAGTAAATAACCAAGGCAGCTGCCAAAAACTGACAGGTAAAATAAAATTGCCAAAAAATTATTTTAGCCACCATCAAGTTATTATGGAACAAAGGTTACTATTAGCCGCACAGCGATTAACAAAAATACTTGTAGCTACATTATAGTTGCCAGTTTTGAGTTAATAGTTTCGAAGAGACACGGCTGATAGGGCGGCATCTCGCTACTCGTAACTGTTAACTCGAAGCATTGCTTATACCAAATGAAATAATGAACGTCTCAATTCATTACTTCAATTGGTATTAAAGTTTGTTTTTCACTTCAATCCATTGCGACATATACTTAGTACTTTTATGGTGATGATGATTCAGCATAGAGCCAATAAAGTTATGCTGCCGGTGTTGCTCTAAATTAGCTAGTAGCGCATCAATACAACCTGACAATGCTTTAAAATGTTTAACTTGTTCAAATAACTGTTCTGCATTTTCAGCCCCTAAATCACTCGCTATTTGCCAGGCACTCGCTTGTTGATAAAGTTTTACCGCAGCATCCGCAATCGTTTGCGCCTCATTGGCCACCATTCCTGGCCAAGCTAAGTTGGTTTGCATACCTTCAATACCAATATCGGTAGTGACCGAAGGAGTTGCACATAACATCGCTTCAGCCAATTTGCCTTTTATACCGGCACCAAAACGTAAAGGCGCTAAACATACTCGCGCAGATTGCATCGCATGTATCGCATCATCAACCCAACCTTTAACTAAAAACCCTGATTTTGGATCATGTAAATCAGTGGCTTTCGGCGGCGGATAAGCGCCACAGATCAACAATTCAGCTTTTGGTAATTGCTGACGAATTAATGGCCAAATTTGTTGTTTTAGCCATAATACGCAATCCCAATTAGGTGAATGACGAAAATTTCCAATAGAAATAAAGCCCTGTCGCTGCTCATAAGACGGGTTATCTTGTTGTCGCTGCTGTTGATTAAAAACAAAGGGCAAGTAATGTAATAAGCTCGCATCAACTTTAAATAAATCGGTCAACAATGCAATTTCTACCGGTGAAATCATTAGCGTTAAATCACAACGAAAAATTGCCGCCACTTCTCTTTGCGCTAAATCTGAAGTCAACAAGTCAGCATTGGTCATAGTGCGCTTTTGTTTATAAGCATTATGGCGAGCATTACGTAAACAAAATAAATCTTCAGTATCTAATATTCTCAACGCTTGTGGACATTGTTCACTAACACGCCAACCAAATTGCTCTTCCATCATAAAACGGTCGAACATCACCACGTCAGGTTGTAAGTTATTGATAAAGTAATCAAAACTTGAGCAATTTAACTGAATATTGGTGCAATCTACATTCAGTTGAGCTAAATCAGCCATATGCTCAGTACGTTGAGCCGTACACGCAAAGGTTATGTCATAGTCTTGCTGATGGAAGAACTGAATTAATTGCAACATTCGACTACCTGCTGCAGAAGAATTAGGCTCAGGCCAAACCCAGCCGATGATTAAAAATTTTTTCATAAAATGAAAGCGACTTGAAATAAAAATATTATACACGCTCTTTACCATTCATGGCATCGCGACGTATCCTTCATCCTAAACATAAAAAAGCCAGCTACAATAATTTGCAGCTGGCTTTTCGCAACTCGTTACGGTATTACTAGTAACTATTTACGTGTAACTAAAACTTATTTCTCTGCTGAAGGTTGAGCACCTACTTGAGGAGCTGGCTCAGCTTTTTGAATTTCTAATAACTCAATTTCAAACTCTAATACTGAGTTACCCGGAATACGTGGTGGATTCCCATTTGGACCGTATGCTAAGTCTGAAGGAATGGTAAATTTAAATTTCGCACCAACCGACATAAGTTGCACGCCTTCAGTCCAGCCTCTAATAACACGATTTAATGGGAATACCGCCGGCTCACCACGATCGTATGAGCTATCAAAAGTATCACCATTTAAAAAAGTACCTTTGTAATGTACTTTTACTGTGTCGGTAGCCACAGGTTTTTCCCCTGCACCTTCAGTTAATACTAAATATTGAATACCTGATTCAGTAACTTTTACACCGTCTTTTTTAGCATTGTCTTCAAGAAATTTCAGACCAAATTCTAAACTTTCTTTAGCTTCTTTTACTGACATTTCTTGTTTTTTCGTTTTCATGATTTGTTCTAAGTTCGCCAACAATGCTTGAACTTCTTCTTTTTCAATTACTGCTTTATCATTAATACTATCAACAAAACCACGCACGATTAATTCTTTATCAAGCGCTAACCCTAATTTGTCATGTTCATCTAAATTACGTTGCATGTAACTACCAATAGAAGCGCCGAGGCCATAGGCTTGTTTTTGTATTTCAGTATCTAATACTGGTGCTTTCGCTTCTTCTGTTTTAGCGCCTTCTTGACAACCAACCACCGCTAATAAAGCAACCGCAATTAAAGTGGGTTTAAATAATTTCATTAATTTCTCCATTAAAACATCACAATTGGAGAATTCCCCAATCCATTTATCAGTTTAACTTAACTAAAATAAAGCTAAACAATTTAAAAAAACGCCTTATACTAACGAGAAATGATAAAATAAAAAAGACCTAATATGTTGCTTAATTTTTCAAAACATCAAAAGCACCTGTTATCGGTGATGAAAATTTCAGTCACTCTATTGCTGTCAGGCATTTTTTTGCCCGCATGTAGCCCCTCTGGCGATAAACCCATTCAAAGATTTCAACACGCCATCGAAGGTAGCTACGCTGCTGACATTTCTAATGACGGCAAGTGGAGTGTTATTTCATCTATTCATCACGGCATTAGCGTTTGGGACTTAGAAAAAAACGCCTTAACGTACCAATGGTCACAAAAACAAGATAGCAGTGATGATTTAGTGTTAGCCATTGATATCAGTGATAATAATAGCCATGCACTCACCGCTAGTCGAGAAAACTTTGCCTTGTGGAATATGAAAACTGGTCAGTCAGAAGGTTACTGGCGGATACGTGAGTCAAACATTCGTGATATTGCCGTTAGCAATAATGGTAATTACTTACTTATCGGCAAAAGTAATGGTGTCGTGGTACATGTAGCGGTGGATACCGGCAGGCGTTTAGAGTTTTTAGGTCATAAAGAAAAAATAAATACCGTTGATATGATGCCCAACGGCAGAGTAGCTATGTCAGGTGGCAATGATTTTATTGCCTATGTTTGGGATACAGTATCCGGGCAAGTCATTTATCAATTTAATCACACCAGCCGAGTATCAAAAGTTGCCCTTGATAGCCAAGGGCGTTTTGCATTCTCGGCTGATAGTATGAAATCAGCCCATATATGGAATTTAAAAACGGGTGAATTAATCAGTAAGCTAAAAGGCACTAAACGTCACGAAGTATTTAGCTCGGTGAGTTTTTCACCTGATGGCAAAACCTTGGTGACAGGGGCAGCAAGCAGCAAAGTTAGCGTGTGGGATATCGCCACAGGAAAACGCACCGCTAATTGGCGTGTTACCCCAAAAGAAGCAAATAGACCTACCGGAGCCGTTGTTTATAGCCTAGCTTTTAGCGATAATAGCACGCTAATAACAGAAAGCTCCTCTGGATATGCTGAACTATGGCATATTCCCCAAGCACATTAACCTGTAACAATAGAATTAAGTAAATGACCAACGACAGCCAAAAAACAGAAATCAATAAACTAGAAGAGCGTATAATTGCCCTGGAGTCTCGCAACACTTTTCAAGATGATGTGATTGAACAACTCAGTGAAGAATTAGCCGTACATCAAACGCAAATTTCAGCGTTGAAAGAGCAAATTCAATTAGTGGCCAACCGCCTAAAAGATGCGGGGAGTATGTCATCAAATAATGATGAAGTAGAGCCACCGCCACCACACTATTAACCTGAGTTAATTAGGGTTTTATCGTACAAATTTAAAAAACAGGTCAACCAAAACCTGTTACAGGGTCGAACAAAACAGTCTTGATTTTTAGACTAGTACTGCCTAAGTTTATACTCCCTTGTTTCAAAGGTAGCTGATATTATAAGTATATTGCTATCTCGCTTTAGCCTCCTAAGTGAGATAGTAGCTAACCGTCACTTTTGCCACAAAGAACTAAACCGCTCACGCGGTAATGGTGTTCTTGGCTAACACTGCATTTCCTTCTAACATTTATGCTTTTTAATACTCTAACTCCTCAGGCATTTCGCCTACAACCAGAGGAGTTAATCTCATGAACATTAGCACTTATTTCCCACCTAAATTACTTAAACGTCTTGAAGACGATGTCACTTTGCGTAAACTCGGCTCAGGTAGTCTCGTGGCTTACGTTAGAGGCATCTCTAAACTCTGTGATTACCTGCAACACTCTCCCCTGAATGCTACCGCTGAAGACTTGCGACTATTTCAGTTGCACTTGGTCAACATTGGCACTTCAGGGCAAACTATCAACGTCACCCTGACCGCCTTGCGCTTCCTATACAGCAACACACTCGATAGACCTGAGGTAGTGTCTAAGCTCAGCAGTGTACCGGTCGCCCGTAAGTTACCTGAAATACTCAGTATGGATGAAGCCAAGCAACTCATTGAAGCGGCAATGCACCCGAAGTTTAAGGCAGCATTGGCCGTGGCTTACGGCGCTGGTTTACGGGTGAGTGAAGTCGTCAATCTCAAGGTCAGCGATGTCGACAGTGAACGAATGGCACTACGGGTTGAACAAGGCAAAGGCCGCAGAGATCGTTACGCCATGCTATCTCCCGCATTACTTGAACACCTACGCAACTGGTGGCGTTTTGCGAATCAACAGGGGCAGATGTTAAAAGCTGGCTGGTTATTTCCTGGTGATAACCCACTTTATCATATGACCTCTCGGCATTTAAGTCGGATATGCAAAGCCGCCGTTTCTACGGCAGGTATCACTAAAAAAATTTCTATGCATTCCCTGAGGCACAGTTTTGCCACACATTTATTGGAAGCCAAAGTAGATATTCGCGTGATACAAGT
>JABSOW010000017.1 GCA_013215465.1 Colwellia sp.
TCATAAATATCGGCTTCTCTATCACAGATATCGATTACATTTGATACGTCACCAAGACGAGATTTTACCTCGTCAAAACAGGCTTTCCACCGATAGGTTTCTTTCTCTTCAAATGTTCTGTTTTGTTGTTCTGCTCGTGTGCCTGGTACTTTTTTATTACGGTAATAATAGTACTGATTAGCTAATCCGATACTTTGCTCTGTTTGTGCATCCAGCACCAATGTTGAGTGGGCATAAAGCGTTCTCGTTTTTGAGGCTTTATTTTTTGAACAACTAACGTCACCTAATTCATCGGTTACTTTATGTTTAAATGTCAGGCCTGTTGTATCTTGAATAGCAAGCACTAGTGGCCTTTTCTTAATAATTTCGCAGGTATGTTTGAAGCCTGTATTTGCAATTTCATCAGGGGAAATTTTTTCATTACGGATAAAGCGATATGCAGCTTCTATTTTTGCAGATGAGCTACACGCTTTAACAATTGAATTTGAAGCATTGTCAGCCATATCACTGGTCAGTTGGACTAGTCGCTTGGTTCGTCGAGGATCGCCTAAATTAGCTTGACCAAAAATTAATTGAGCCCATTGTGTTGTTTCTGGATTATACATATCAATTTATAAGGAAATAAAAAAGAGTATTAGATCATAAATCCAACCGATTTAAAAGTTGTGTATAAGAGACAGGACGTAGGTACTTAGCTTTGGTCTGGAACTACAAAGCTGAATCGAAGTTCTCGTCACTGTAGACTAAGATTCCCGCTTAAGTAACCACGGGAATGATATTCCTGAGCTATGTACATAGGCATGTAACTGAATGTTCTATTGTCTTATTTTAGCTTTGGTTCGCCAAATTTAATAAAGCAAGTAAAACTTCACCACCTAACTGATTTGTGGCAATACCTTGTTTGCCACCTATTGCTGTTATATTGACATCATGAAGCAGCGTTGTTTTAGCTAAGTCATCGTTCATCATAGTTAACGCTACTGTGTGGATTGCTATTTTGGTAATGTTAATCGTAGCTTGTGGCTTGCCGCGTTTTTTCTTCACTTTAGTGTGCTCAACAATTGGACCTGCTTGTGGGTGTTTTAGGGCATATTCCTCAGCATTGAGTTGCGGATTGTTCAGAGCGTATATTTTGGCACTTAGGTTAGGATATAACTCAGGATAGTCTTGGGCAAGCGTAATTTTTACTCTCTCAATAAGTTGTTCTATATTACTTGCTTTACCTGAATTTTTTTCAATATTTAAGGTCAACTTGTTGATGGTTATTTTTTTTATTGTTGTTAATAAAGGTTGAGTAGGCTGTTTCAATAACTCAATATTTGCTACATCAATTATAATTGCATGTTTGGCTTGATGATGGTTTAAGTTTACCAAGCTGAACTGTTTAAACTCTCCGGTGCCGGTACTAGGCGAAAAATTAGCTAAAGCGATATTAGCTTTTTGACCGGTGTAATAATGTCCTTGTAATTCAATTTGACTTTTAAGGTATTCATTTAGTGAGCCATTGGCCAAATACCAAAGCATGGTACTAAGAAATACTAATAGGGTAAAAGCTAAAACAGCTAGTTTATTCAAGGGTAAGCCTCTTTTTTTGCTAAGGGAAAAATGATTTATTCTATTTTGCTATAACAAAGCCGTTATTTATTTGGATAACGACTTGATGTAGGGTGCAGATTTAGCCATTGAAGTATTATATTATGGCACTACTTGGCACACTTGTTGGGCTAATGTGCTCAATAGGATAACAACCAAGTACTTTAATAAAATTGGTGTGCTCGGTCATTTCACTAATGGCTTCTTGTAGGGCGAAACTTTTTAAATTAGCTTCGACATCAATATAAAACATCTCTTCCCACGGGCGGCCCTGAATAGGACGAGACTCAAGTTTACACATATTAATACCTTTTGTTTTTAGTACTAATAAACACTCTACTAACGCTCCTGCTTTTTGACCTGTTGCTAAAATAATAGCTGTTTTTGCTGGTATTTGTTCAGCTACCTCAACGGATTTTCTCGCGACTAAAATAAAGCGAGAATGGTTTTCTTTTTGATTTGCTATCGATTTCTCTAGTGCTTGTAATTGATATAAATGTCCACCTTCTTCACTGCCAATCACAGCGACAGTGTCATCTTGTAATTCAGAAGCTTTAAGCATGGCATCGGCAGTGCTCTCGCAATATTCTATGCGAATATTATGTTGTTTATCTAAGAAATTACTACATTGTGCAAAAGGCTGACCATGGGCATAAATTGTTTTTATTTTATCTAAGCGAGTATTTACTGCGGTAAGTAAGCAATGTTCTATGGGTTGGGTAATCTCACCAACAATAGATAAATTGGTGTGTTGTAACAAGTCATATACTTCGTTGATACTTCCCGAACTGGTATTTTCAATAGGCAACATACCGTAATCGACTTGACCAGACTCCACTTGTTGGAGAATGTCACTGAAACTTTGACAACCCGATTCAATAATTTTTTCTGCACGTCGAGAGAAATATCGGTGGCTAGCTAAATAACTATAAGAGCCTTTATCCCCTAGAAAAGCCACGCTAACTGCTGGTGTTTGAATGTCAGGGTTCGCTAAGCTTTGTAAAAAAGCTTGCTGATTTAACACTGAATCTTCAATGATAGTTTGAAAAACGCTGGTAACGTAGTGGGCATCTAAACCTAACTCTTTACCTTGCTTTATTAAACGAATTAACAACTCTTGTTCCCGTTGCTGATCTCTAATAGGGCGAATTTGTTGTATTTTACTTTTAGCAACATTGAGTGTTAGTGCGCGACGTTTAGCAAATAAGGTTAGTAGGTCTTGATCTAAAGTGGTTATCTGTTTACGTATTTCGTTTAAATCTAATTTTTCGCTCACTGTATTTTCCTGTTGTTGCTATGAGTAGTTTAGTCAATAAAAACCTTCAATACGGAAGGTTTAATTTCTCTAGAGCAGCTACTCTATCTAGCTTTACTGAATTCTGTCAATAGTTTCTTTAGACTGTTTTTATTCACTTGTTAGTTTTATGGGATACATTGCCAAATAATAGCAAAACTGCTAAATGTGGCAATGCCCCAAACTAAGGTGCGTAATTTATCAATATTTATTAAATACAATAAGTTATAAAGAATTCGTGCACACACATGTATTATGGCGAGTAATGCTATATTTGTATCAGTATGTTGTGTTGTTATGGCTAATAATATAGCAGGTACGAAAATAATTAATGATTCAAAAGCATTTTGATGTGCCGCTAATGCACGAGCACCAAAGCCGGTTAACTTATTTTGTTGTTCGCGTGGATGCTGGTTGTTATAGCCACCAAGCTTATTCATAGCATAAGCAACGGGTCCTTTTGCTAAAAGTGGTAATAGTGTGGCGATAAATAAGCACCAAATTAATGTTGTCATTGTTTCTCTCATTGTTGTCGTGGATTACTTGCTTCGAAACTCGAAACTCGAAACTCGAAACTAATAACTTAATAGCGTCAGTGTGTATTTGGTTTCGCCAGGTAAAAAAGGCGATGCCTTGCCTTTTTCCCAATCACTATGTCCCATACCATAATAAGGGCTCCAAGGATGTCCTGCCTGGCTCGTCGGCATATGAAAAATACCTGTTTCTTCATGACCAGGTGAAACGACCATTCGCTGTGAAGCGCCAAAAGCTTTTCCTTGAACTCTAGGCATATAGCTATCACCGGGCAGTGGTATTGCTGGCATATCTAGCCATTTTCCAATGAAAGGAATAGCGTTACTCAGTGGGTGCTCAATCGCTGTGGTATTTTGTTGTCCCCATGTAGCATCAACTAATGCTTGTTGCCCATCTGCTGCTATTGTGGTCATGTCATCAAGGGTTTGTTTTAGGGCTTGGTTAAACAAAGCGGACCAACTATTTAATGGCCGCATTAAAAAGTTTTCAGGCTGCTGGTTGATCAGTTGCCATAACGGTGTTTCAACTTGATGGCGGATGCTTCGAAACTTATAGCCGTCATCTAACTGGTGAAAACTGTTATTTAATTCACTAAAGACTAAGTTACGGACATTGATGCGAAAGTTCCTTACTAAACGATAATTGGTAGAATCTATACTTGCTTGCAAGGGCTGATCTTTTAATAATAAGTTTCGTATTTGGCTAAACTCTTTATGCTCACTTAATGTCGCTTGGTTAAGTACTCTAGTTAATAAAAAGGTTTGCCAGCGTGTTAAAAATAGTGCACGGTCGTCTAAACCTATCGCTAGTAATGCTGTTTCATCAAATTCTTTAAGGGTAAATAAATTATCACGAATTTGTTGTGAACGTGCGCCAAGGGCATAACCACCGTTACCAATTTTCTGTAGCATGCTACCACCCACAACGCGAGAATTTGCTGTCCATAAACGATTATCTTCAGGGTTGATAACACTTGGGTATTGCTCTGGCGTTAGATATCCTTGCCAACGATTGTTACCCTGATGCCAAAAGGCTGGTGTTTCTCCTATGTTGCCTATTTTTACGGGAATAGGTCCCATAATTGTCCAACCAATATTACCTGCTTTGTCACCGATAATTATATTTTGTGCAGGGATGCCACTGCGTGCCGCAATAGTAAAAGCCTGTTTAACTGATTGCGCTAACTCTAACTCTATTGCGGTGATATTTACCGCTTGTTGGTCGTGCGCTACCCAACGATAAGCTAATAATTGTCCTTGATGGTTTTTGCCAATAACAGGACCCCAAATAGTTTCTTTAACGGTGATCTCTACTGGTTGCTCATCTTTTACGTCAATAATTTGTTTATGGTAACTAAAGTCTTTAGCGCCGTTAGGGGTCAGGTATTGCGTAGCATCATCGGTGGTTTTTAAAATAACTATATCGCTGTAATCACCATAGCTATTAGTGAATCCCCAAGCAATATTGCCATTACTGCCTATGACTATATTCGGGGTACCTGGTAGGGTAGCACCAGTAATTTTAACGGGATTTTGTTTATCTAGGTATTCAAAGCTAGCACGAAACCAAGTATTGGGTACGCGTATACCTAAGTGCATGTCATTAGCGATAATAGCACTCCCGGTGCTACTTATTTTTCCTGAAATAGCCCAGCTATTTGAGCCGGGAAATTCATCAGCGTGATACCGATTGACTGCTGTTAAAGAACGGTGCGGCACTGTTGTTGCGGCTGTTGTTGATAAAGAATGAACATAAGTACTGGCAGCCGCAGGCCATGCATTAGTTGGTATAGGTGCTGGTTGGTATTGGCTATTATCTATTGCGGCATCCCAAATACTACCTTTAGGATTTAAAAAAGCATAAACGTCAGCTGAAAGAATCGCTTTCATTAATCCCAAAGAACGTTCTCGTTGGCCGTCAGGGTATTGTAAATCTATGTACATGCTAAAAATGGTTAAAATAGAGTCTTCTTCACGCCATTGTGTGGGCTCTTGTTGTAAAAGTAGGTATTCAAAAGGTGCTGATGCTAAATACATTAAGCCCTGATTTACCCCGCGAGTATAGGCTGTTAATAACGCTTTTTGCGTGTTTGGTAAGTTATTAATAATGGTTTGTGCCCTTTCTCTAAAACGATGACGGCGAATTGACTTATCATAATTTAATGCTAGAGCACCAAACAAGCTAGCGAGCTCTCCTGCTGATTTACGTCGCAGTAAGTCCATTTGAAAGAATCGCTCCTGAGCATGAATAAAGCCGGTAGCAAAGGCTACATCAACACGATTTTGCGCTTTAATCGTGGCAATACCTTGGCTATCACGTTCGATCACGGCGGTATTTTGTAAACCAAAGACAGTTTCTTTACCGTTGAGTAAGGGCAATGCGTTATCTATTTTGCTATATAGCCAAGTAATACTGTAGGCAATGAGTAACGAGCTGATAAATAATAGGGAAATAATTGCTTTTTTTATCATGGGTGAAATAACTTGCGTAGTAATATTAATAAGAGTAACTGATAAATATTAACTAGCGAAGCATTTGTTTTTATTTGATAAAAGAAAAAGATCTATATTTGTTTAGATTTTCAGGTTAATCAAATGTTATAATTTTTAATCAACGTAATGATAATTACTTAAGTTTATGCTTAAAGTTTTAGAGGTTTAAAGTGACAGAGTCAATGTCTAAACATGTTCAAATTGGAGAATGGATTTTCGAAGTAAAAATGGTTCGTGCATTAAAGGTTTCAGAATACGGTAAACCTTATTCGGCTATTGCAAACTGTAATATTAACGGCGACGCTATGTATATAGATGGCCTGTTGACAAAAAATGAGCAAAGCTTTACTAAAAGCGATTTCAATAGCTTTAATGAATTTTGTCAAAAAATGGGACTTAAACAGTGTTCTTATCATAGGTATCAAAACGGTCAGTCAATAACGAAAGATCTTAAGGTTAACCCTGTTGCTCCGCACCAAATCAGACTCGTTAAGTAATCTTTTCATAGTGTTACTATAATATAGAGAGCAGCTAAACTAGGTATGTTTCATTGCTGTTTATTGGTAGAATAGTATATCAATTACTTTCGATGAAAAACTACTATGGCATCACTTCAAGAACAATTACTTAAAGCGGGTTTAACGACCAAGCAAAAAACGCGTCAAGCCAATGCAGATAAACGTAAGAAAAATAAACAAAAGCGTAGCGGTGTACAGCATGGTGCTAGTTTACAAGAGCAAGTTCAGCAGGGCTTAGCCAAGGCTAAAACAGATAAACAGTCAAAAGATAATACGTTAAATGAACAGAAGCGGCAGCAGCTCGCTGACAAAGAGCAAGTGTTACGTATTAAACAAATTCTTATTCACCACCAGATCAAAAATGTTGCCGGTGATAATGATTACAATTACACTTTCGATACTACAATCAAAAAGTTACCATTAGATGCAGTCACCCATAAAGCATTGGTCAGTGGTCGTTTAGCATTGTGTGGTTTAGATGGCGTTACTTATTTAGTTACTCGTGAAACGGCAGAAAAGTTGAGCGAGCTAGACAATAATGTGGTGTTAGTACAAAACGATAAAGCGCTTGATGAACAAGTCGATAAAGATGACCCTTATGCAGACTACCAAATTCCTGATGATCTGATGTGGTAATATCAGTATTATTGATGCGAATAGCAATAATCATTAGATAAAAATATTACTTAGGTAAGTCCCTGTGTAATAATACAGACAAGCAACCAAAATTGTCAGAGTATATGGCGCATAAGGATAAAAGTAATATGTCACAAAATACTGAGTTGAATGTTGATAAATGCACTAATGAGCATAAAAAAACTCAGCAACAATTGGCCGATGCCAACAATGAAATTACTGAGTTAAAGCTACAAATAGCATGGTTAGAGCGTTCTTACGAGTGATGTATTTACCATCACTGAAAAATTCAATAAAGGCTAATGTAAGTAATTATATTAGTCTTTTTCTTTGTCCTAATTTTAATATTAGCTGTTTTAGGCTATTTCTTATAAAACAAAATAAAATTTTAAAAAATGATTACAGCTAGCGGATCATTTCTGCCATTCATTGCTTGCATTAACGTGAGTTCATGGTATTTTCTTGGATTATCTCATTTATAAAAATTTAATTTAAGGAATTTATTCATGCCAAAGGCTAGTGATATAAAGAAAAATGCTGCGATAGAGCATAACGGTAAAGTATTAATTGTTAGAGATATTACTCGTTCTGTACCTCAAGGTAGAGCAGGGGGGAGTTTATACCGAATGCGTTTATATGATGTTGTTACTGGTGCTAAAGTCGATGAAACCTTTAAGGCCGATGATATGCTTAATTTTGCCGATTTAAGTCGTCGCCCGTCAATGTTTTCATATATTGATGGTGATGAGTATGTCTTTATGGATAACGAAGACTACACACCATATAACTTGAATAAAGAAAGTATCAGCGAAGAATTGTTATTTATCAATGAAGAGACTCAAGGCCTGTCTGTGATCATTGTTGATGAAGTTCCTGTTGCCATTGACCTTCCTGCCTCAGTTGATTTAGTCATTACCGAAACAGACCCTTCGATTAAAGGCGCTTCAGCCAGTGCGCGCACTAAGCCAGCAACCCTTTCAACGGGATTAATTGTGCAAGTACCTGAGCATATTTCTACCGGTGATAAAATTAAAGTTAACACTAGCGAGCATAAATTTATGGGTCGTGCGGACTCAAAATAATGATAGGTGTTTTAAGGAAAAAATGGGCTGATGATGAAAGGCAACAATGGTTTAATGAACAAACGATCAAACGCAGCTATCAAGACGAAGTAATAAGTCAAATTACCCAATTAAAGCCTTATTTTAATGTCCAGCAATACGGAGCTTTAACACTTGATAAACAAAGGTATCCGTTATTTGCCGTTAAAAGTAAAAATTGGCACAAAGATAAAAAATCGGTATTAGTTACCGGTGGTGTTCATGGTTACGAAACCAGTGGCATACAAGGGGCTTTACGATTTTTGCATAATGAAGCTGATAGTAATGGGAGTAATTACAGTGAATTATTTAATCTAGTTGTTGTGCCTTGTGTAAGTCCTTGGGCTTTTGAAACTATCAATCGATGGAACAATAAAGCGATTGATCCTAATCGTTCTTTTTATGCTAACAGCCCAGCACAAGAGTCACAGTCTTTAATTGCCTTTATTGATGCTTTAGATACTGACTTTATTATTCATATTGATTTGCATGAAACTACAGATACAGATAATACTATTTTTAGACCTGCTTTGTCTTCGCGTGATGCCATAGAGCAAAAAAACTGGAATATTCCCGATGGTTTTTATCTAGTTGCTAATACCCTTGCTCCACAAGCTGAATTTCAACAAGCAGTTATTAAGGCGGTTAAAAGCGTTACTCATATTGCACCTGCTGATGAAGGCGGAAAACTTATTGGCGTAGCGGTTGAGCAGTGTGGCGTAATTAACTATGCAGCTAGAGAGCTGGGCCTTTGTATGGGATTAACTGATGCAACTTATGTAACAACCACTGAAGTGTATCCAGATAGTCCTAAAGTTGATGATGAAAATTGTATTACCGCGCAAGTTACGGCAATAACAGGGGCATTTGATTTTATTACTAAGGAGTTGGCTTCATAGTGATTGAACATTAAAGTTAGACAACAGTAAAAAAGAAATGGCTAAACATCTTCAATGTTTAGCCATTAATAAAGGAACTAGTTTTAATCTGCCAATGGCGAAATGTAACCATCTGGTTTTAAGGCGAGTACATCACAGTTAAGTTGATCGATAACATGCTCAGCGGTGTTACCAATTAATGCTGCTGAAATCCCTGTTCGGCCTATCGTACCAAGAATGACCAGCTCGGCATCAAGTTTCGCTGCAACTTGCTCTATTACTGTTTCTGGAAGCCCTTCTTCAACATGCGTATTAACAACGCTAATATCAAATTGGTTAGCATGAGCAATCATAGCTTGTTGATGGTGCTTAAGCATTGTTTCGTTGTATTCAGTTGAATTAAACTCAGGTATTTCAATAGCAATGTTAACGGGTGTACCGGGAAATGAATTTACTAGATGAACATTAGCTTGGATCAATAGTGCTAATTGCTTAGCTTCTTCTGTTATTTTTACATTGAGTGAGTGATGCTCTGCTTCATCACTACCGACATTGAGAGCCGCGAGAATATTACCGTTACTTGGCCAATTATGTTCTTTTACTAGCAATACCGGGCAGGGACATTTACGTAAAATATGCCAATCAGTAGGCGTAAAGATCACTGATTTAAATTTATCATGTTGATGAGTGCCTTTAATGACAAGATCATAACCTTGTTTGATTACTCGGTCGATTATGGCTTCAAAAGGGCGGTTGTGCCATACCACTTGGCAGTTAATTTCTATATCAGGGTTTAATTTATTGATAAGGTTTTCTAGCCAAAGCTCTTTGTCTTTGATCACTGATTGACGCATGACATCACGTTCGTCACTAGAGAGTATTGTTGTCATTTCATAAGAAAAATCAAAAATGCTTAAAAATGCACAAAGCTTTATTTGGTTGGCACCGCTGCTTTTTATGGTAGAGGCTAAATCTATTGCTCTTTTTAAAGCTTTTTGTTCATCGGTTGTCGGATCAATGACAACCAAAATATTTTGATAAGTTTCCATGAAAAAACCTCACTCTGATGAAATAAAAATACTAGCCTGTATAAAGCTTAGTTAATTTATAGCAAAAGCGTGAAATTAATGCTTGTTTTAAATCAATTTATTTGAAATTTTATATTAGCTAACTCAATAAATAAGTATTATAAAGTTAGTTTAGAGCAAAGGAAACATTACGGGGTTAGTTAGAGGCACAATCAATCAACTGGTCAAGATCTAAAATAATGATCAACTTGCCATCAACTTTGATTAAACCATTTTTATGAAAGCGGTTTAATAAACGACTAATGGTTTCAACAGTAAGACCAATATAGTTACCAATGTCGCTACGAGTCATGGTTAAGCGATATTCCATTGAAGATAACCCGCGAGCATGATATCGATCACTTAGATTGACTAAGAAGGTAGCAACACGTTGCTCGGCATTCTTTCTATTCAGTAACGTCAGCATTTCTTGGTCTGCTCTGATCTCATTACTCATTAAACGTAACACTTGCTTTTTAAGTTTAGGCATAGTATTAGATAATGTATCTAAGCTCGAGTAAGGGATTTCACAAACCATCGATGTTTCAAGGGCTTGAGCAAAACTTTTGTGTTCATTGTCGGCAATAGCATCAAAGCCTAATAAATCACCAGCTAGATGAAAGCCGGTAATTTGTTCTTCACCTTGCTCATTTACCGTAAAGGTTTTGAATGTCCCCGAACGAATGGCAAATAAACATTGTAGCTCTTGACCATCCGTATATATTTTATCGCCTTTATGAATAGGGCGTTTGCGATCAATAATTTGATCAAGTGTATTTAACTCTTGATCATTTAGAGTAAAAGGTAAGCAAAGTTCACTAATACTGCAACTTTGACATTTAATATGCTGTGTACCAGGGCAATTACTATTCGACATATTCTACTCAGTTTTTTTAGAAGTAATTGATGTATTTACTCTAATTATTAGGACTATACTATGGTATTAGAACATTTGTTGATATGCAACAATAAAACTATAAATACCATAGGATATTAATAATAAAGCCATCATTTTTCGAAAAACTGGCTTGACTAGTATGTTTTTTATGCTAACAAAACCGATTGATAAGGTTAGTAGGGCGGGCAATGTGCCTAAGCCAAAGAAAAACATAATACTAGCACCGTCAATCATATTGCTGCTTGCTAAGGCCCAAGTAAGTGTTGAATAAACTAAACCACAGGGTAACCAACCCCAGATAGCACCAAGACCAAGTGCTTTTGATGGCGTATTTACTGGAATGACTTTACCCGCTAGCGGTGAAATATATTGCCATAATTTTTTTCCTAATGTTTCAACTCGATTGAGCCACATTAACCATTGGCCCAAGTATAAACCTAATAATATAAGAAATATTGCCGAAACTATTCTTAAACTAGCCAGTGGTAAACCTATGTTTTTTGCCGCAATAGAGCCAGTGAGGCCAACGATAGCACCAATAAAACTATAAGAAGCTATTCGCCCTAAGTTATAGCAAAATACTAAAGTAAACTTACTTGTTGGTGTTTCTGTTTCGCTTTTATTAATGGGGATTTGTTGATTACTATCGTACTTGTTGTTAGGAATTGCCGAAGTAAGCATAGTCGTTATGCCGCCACACATAGCAATACAGTGTCCTGAGCCAAGTAAGCCAATAATAAACGCAGATAATAAATCCAAGCTCATTACTTAGTATCTCGCAACTCGTTATGTTCTTTTTCTTGTGTTTGTTCTTTGTAACTCGTATCTTGCAACTCATTACTTTTATTGTTTTGTTCATCGAAGAGAATACTCATTCCTTGCTTTTCAAGATCATCAAACTGTTCTGATTTTACCGCCCAGAAAAAAAGATAAATACCAAAGGCTGTCAGTAATGCGGCCACTGGAATTAAAATATAAATAATGCTCATAAACTTTAGCCTTAATGTTTTAAGTAACAGATTTAAGTAAACTATTTTTTTAATAGACGTAGTGAATTAGTAATCACTAAAATTGAACTTGCCGACATACCAATAACGGCCATGTAGGGGGTAATGAATCCAGCAACGGCTAGCGGCAAGACCATAGCATTATAACCAAATGCCCATAAATAATTTTGGAAAATAATATGGCGAGTTTTTACCGAAATATTATTTAAGGTACTGATACTGGCCAGTTGATTATTTAATAAGATGACATCGGCATTACTTTTAGCTATGTCGGTGCCACAGCCCATGGCTATCGATACATGGGCCGCGCCAAAAACGGGCGAGTCATTAACGCCATCGCCTATCATAGCAACGGTGGCATCTTGCTCTTTTTGTAGCTTTTTGAGTTTAGCCATTTTATCTGTTGCACTTAAGCCACCATAGTAGTGCGGTATTGCTAATGATTTAGCAACTTTTTCACAAGAATTTTGACTATCACCGGATAACATTAATGTTTGATTGTTCTCATTTAAGTGAGTAATTAATGCTTGAGCATCATTTCTTATTTTATCAATCAGGTAAAAAGCGCCGATAAGGTTTTTTTCATATACTAAGACACAAGAAGCATTTATTAATTGTTCATGCTTTGCCTGCGCATCAGTAAAGTGAGCTAATAGCCAACTAGGTTTGCCTATATGAAATGTTTTATTGTCAATTATACCACTAACGCCTTTACCTGAATGTACTTTGACATTAGTAGCATTTACGTTGAAGTTTCGATACTCATTGAAAGGTTTAGCTATTGGGTGTTCAGAATACGTTTCTAATGCGGCAGCAAGGGCTAAAATATGTGCTTTGTTATAAACTTTATCTGCTGATAATACTTCTACCTTATCGATGGCAAAATTACCGGTAGTTAAGGTGCCGGTTTTATCAAAAGCAAAGGTGTTTATTTTTGGCATGGTTTCCATCACATGAGCAGACTTGATCATAATACCATCGCGATTAAGGCGAGTAGTCGCACAGGTTAATGCGGTTGGTGTTGCTAAGGATAAGGCACAAGGGCAGGTGACAACTAATACTGATAGGGTGATCCAAAATGCTTGTTCAGGTAGATGTTGTTGCCAATAAATGGCTGTGCCAATGGCGGTCATTAAAATAATAGCGACAAAATATTGTGCTATTTTATCGGAAAAGCGTGCTAATTTGGGTTTATGGGCTTGTGATTGTTCACTTAAACGAATCAGTTGGCTTAAAAACGATTGATTACTTGGTTGTTGTACTTTTACCGTTAAATTGCCATCACCATTAATGGTGCCAGCAAAAACTCTATCATCAATAGTTTTATTTAACGGTAATTGCTCACCAGATAACATTGCTTCATTTACTTGGCTGTTGCCGGTAACAATCACGCCATCAGCAGGGATAGTTTCGCCGGGCTTTATTAACACTAAATCACCCTTTACCAATAACTTAGCCGCGACTAACTCTTCTTGCTGTTCTCTGCTTTCTATACTGGTATCTCGAAACTCGCCAATTTCTTCTGTACTGCTTTCGCCACTCGTCACTCGTAACTCGCAACGGCTGATCCTTGTCGCCGTCATTGGCATCAATTTTAATAAGTTTGCGGATACTTGCGCGGCGTGAGAACGAGCCCTAAATTCTAAAAACTTGCCAATAAGCAGTAAGAAAGTGAACATAGATACCGATTCAAAATAAACCTCTCCTTGCTCTGTTACTGTTGCCCAAGCGCTGGCAATAAAAGCTAAAATAATGGCGATAGATACGGGCACATCCATTGATAAACGCTTTAATTTAAGCGCGTTTATAGCGCCAAGGTAAAAAGGAAAAGCACCGTAGGAAATTATAGGTATGGCTAAAATAAAAGTAACCCAACGCAGATAAACTTTGTTATGCTCGGCCATATCGGCAAAAGCACCAAAATATAAACCGACGGTAATCATCATAATTTGCATCATTAAAATGCCGCTGATACCTAAGCGTTTAATAAATGATTTACCGATGACTTTATTGCGTTGCTCTACTTCATTCGCTTTAAAGGGAAGCGCTTGATAGCCAATGTGTTCAATGGCACTAAGGATTTCACTTAGCTTTACTTGCTCATCTTGCCACTTTATTGTCGCTCTTTGCGTCGTCGCATTAACCGTTATTTGCTCAATGCCTTTTAGTTTGACTAATTGCATTTCAATTAACCAAGCACAGGCAGCACAACTAATACCTTCTACCGTTAAAATAGCTTCTTTAAAGTCTTTATCTTGATAAATAAATTCATTTTGCAGCACTTCTTCATCAAGCAGTTGGTTTTTTTGTAGTTGTTCAGGCACCAGCTCTGTACCTTTGGTCGCTGGCTCTGTTCTCACTTGATAATATTGAGTCAGGTTATTGTCAACGATGGTTTGGGCAACAGCCTGACAACCTATGCAACACATAGGTTGTTGTTTTTGATTGATAGTGACACAAAGTTTTATGCCTATAGGCACAATCTCGTTGCAGTGAAAACAACTTTGTGGTTTAGATGATGTACTTGGCATAAAGATAAGTTTCGAATTACGCGTTAATAATATATACCCATGTTACCTCAATATGCAGGATTCAGCTGGAATTTGAAACGCCTTTAGGCAAGGTATTGATTGAAGAGAATGGTTGTTCCCTTCGAAATCAATAACGTAGCATAAAACGTTTCTAAACCAGCCCTACGGGGATGTCTGAGTAATCCATAGTCTTCGTTGCATCTATTTTTAAGGGAACAACCCTTAATAAAAAAATGCGCCTTGATCATGAATCGCTCAGGCATCCTAAAACTCGCATCTTGAAGTATCATGGGTATAAAGCTAAATTATTGTGCTTTGATTGGATTTGGCACTATGTCAATAAAATCATGTTGCGGTAGGCTAATGGTATCTTGAATTTTCCAATGATTTTCAAACGGCGTTAAGGTAATTTTCCACTTGCCTGAAATATCATGGTCGAAGGTGTGCCTAAAGTAACCATTACCATCAGGGGTAAGGGATAAATAGAAATCGTGCTCTTCTAAGGTAGGGTGGAAAAAACTGATATTTATCAATGGAAATATTTTTTCAATACCTGTGGGCTTAATAACCAGTTCATTGTTTGCTACTTTTAAAGCGAAACGCATGCCTAATTTCTGTGCCTGTTTGACTTTAGCCACTTGTAAATTTATGGCTTTACCAGTTTTATAGTAATCACCGACCACTAATGTATCAGGATTGGTATTGGCAATAATATAAGTAGAAATACTAGCAACAACTGCGATACAAGGAAGAATAAAAACTAACCAAGCCCAAGGCTCACGATACCATAATGTTTTCATAAAGTTCAAAGGTTTTTGTATTGTATAAAATTGGCGCTTATTATAGCGTTTTTCTGTATTGTGAGCTAGTATTCTTTATCAGAAATTAATAATAAAAAACCCTAGTTAACAGTAAGTTAGCTAGGGTTTTTTTTATTGTTTGTAGAATAACTATTACGCCGTTATTAGCTACAATTTTGTCTTACTTTTAATCTTGAGAAAGAGAATAAACATAAGCACTAATTACATGTACTTTTTCTTCACCAAGAATAGCTTTCCAAGGAGGCATTACACCAGCACGACCATTGCGAATAGATTCTTCAATAGCACGCTGTGAGCCGCCATATAACCAAGTGTTATCCGATAAGTTTGGTGCACCCATAGGTGTACCCATCGCTAAACTGCCTTGACCATCAGGGCCATGACAACCGGCACAAAGTCCAAATTTAGCTTTACCAGCCTTCGCTAGGTCTGCATTGATAGAACGACCACTTAAGCTAATAACATAAGCAGCAACTTCTTTAACACCTTGTTCGCCACCAATAGCGCCAGCCCAAGCCATCATACCAACCGCTTTACGGCCGTGCATGATAGTCTCTTTGATTTTCTCTGGACTACCGCCATATAACCAGTCTTTATCAGTTAGGTTAGGGAAGCCAGTGGTACCACGAGCATCAGAGCCATGACATTGTGAACAGTTTTGAATAAATAGGCGTTGTCCTACTTTCAATGCTTCAGCATCGGTCGCTAAATCTTCAATACTACGCGCAGCGTAAGCAGCAAAAATTGGACCGTATTTAGCATCAGCTTGTGCCACTTCACGATCATATTGAACTAATACACCTGAACCTTCTTGCAAGTACTCTAAGGTTTTTGCTTTAGATTCGGCAATGCTTAAAATACCTTGGTTTGAACTTTTCCAACCTAAAAGTCCCCCCCAGCTACCTAAACCATAAAGCGCTAGATAACCAAATGCCCACACAATAGTCAATAAGAAAAAGGTACTCCACCATTGTGGTAGAGGGTTATTTAATTCTTCAATACCGTCGAAGGAATGTCCCATAGACTCCCCTTCTTCAACGCCTGCAAAGTTCTTTAAGCACCAACGTAGTAAAATAAAACAACCTACGATTGAACCTAGGGTAAGAACCCAAACCCATATATTCCAGAAGCTAGACATTATTATTCGTCTCCTGTTTGCTGTCTTTATCAAGATAACGTTGTTTATTTATCGCTGCTGCTTTGTCTTCTTCAAAAATCGAAAGAGCTACATCATCAAATGATGAAGCACGATTTTTCGAATAAGACCAAACTACAATGATGATAAATAACGCCAATATAAGGAGGGCAACAAGCCCTCTGAGTGTTCCGTAATCCATCAGCTATTCCTAACTAATCACTACTTCAATGCATGCCCAAGAGATTGCAAGTAAGCAACCAAGGCATCCATTTCAGTTTTACCATTTACTGCATCAGCAGCACCATCAATTTCAGCCTGGGTATAAAGAGGAATAGCATTACCTTGTTCATCTTTATGACTGCGATTGCGCGTTAACCAGTTAAAGGTCGAAAGCTTTTTACCAGTGAGTACACCATCAAGGACATTTTTATTTAGCCAGTTATATGCAGGCATGTTTGATTCAGGTACAACTGAGCGAGGATCGGTTAAGTGAGCAATATGCCAATCATCACTATAGCGACCACCAACACGGGCAAGATCAGGACCTGTACGTTTTGAACCCCATAAAAAAGGATGCTCCCAAACGTGTTCACCTGCAACACTGTAGTGACCGTAACGCTCAGTTTCAGCGCGAAATGGGCGGATCATTTGGCTATGACATACATGACAACCTTCACGAATATAAACATCACGACCTTCCATTTGTAGTGCGGTATAAGGTTTTAAGTTATCAACAGGTTGTGCTAATTCTTTTTGAAAAAATAAAGGTGTTATTTCTACCAAGCCACCGATACTGATAGCTAAAACAGTAAATAGAAAGAACAAACCAACATTCTTTTCAACTTTTTCATGTATATTTTTCATGGTTGTTCTCCTTATGTTTCTTCAACAGCTTTTAGGGTGTTATCTTTTGCACCCATAGTTTTAAACATGTTGTAGGCCATTAAGATAAAGCCAGCCACAATTAACACACCACCGATGAAACGGATGAAATAGAAGGGGTATGATGCGGTTAAGCTTTCAACAAAACTGTAAGTTAAGGTACCATCAGTATTTACTGCGCGCCACATTAACCCTTGCATAACACCTGAAATCCACATCGCGACAATGTAAAGGACAACACCTGCGGTGTGAATCCAAAAATGAATATTGATTAAGCGAATGCTATACATACGACCTTGGTTAAATAACACTGGAATTAAGTGGTACATTGCACCAATTGAAATCATAGCTACCCAACCTAATGCGCCTGAGTGAACGTGACCTACAGTCCAGTCAGTATAATGAGATAAGGCATTTACTGACTTAATTGCCATCATTGGGCCTTCAAAGGTAGACATACCATAGAAAGATAAAGAAACAATTAAGAAACGTAAAATTGGATCATGACGAAGTTTATGCCATGCACCAGAAAGAGTCATAATACCGTTAATCATGCCACCCCATGAAGGTAGGAATAAAACAATAGACATTGTCATACCAACAGTTTGTACCCAATCAGGTAATGCGGTGTAATGTAAGTGATGCGGACCAGCCCATATATAAAGAGATATTAATGCCCAAAAATGAACAATAGATAAGCGGTAAGAATAAACTGGGCGATCTGCTTGTTTAGGGACGAAATAGTACATCATTCCTAAGAAGCCTGCTGTTAATAAGAAGCCAACGGCATTATGTCCATACCACCACTGCATCATGGCATCAATTGCGCCAGAGTAGATAGAGTATGATTTCATTGCCGAAATTGGTATTACCATACTATTGCCAATATGCAATACAGCAATAACAATAATAAAAGCACCAAAGAACCAATTGGCTACATAAATATGTGAGGTTTTACGTTTGATAAGCGTACCAAAGAAAACAATGGCATACGAAACCCAAACAATAGTAATAAGAATATCAATAGGCCATTCAAGCTCTGCATATTCTTTAGTTGAGGTATAACCTAAAGGTAAAGAAATTACAGCAGCGACAATAACTGCCTGCCAACCCCAAAAGGTAAATGCAGCTAACTTGCCACCGAATAATCGGGCTTGACAAGTTCGCTGTACCACATAGTAAGAGGTAGCAAATAAAGCACTAGTACCAAAAGCAAAAATTACCGCATTGGTATGTAGTGGACGAAGACGAGAGTAGGTTAACCAAGGTGTATCAAAGTTTAACGCAGGCCAAATTAATTGAGCCGCGATAAGTACACCTACCAGTGTACCAACGATCCCCCAGATTACAGTCATCACAGTAAATTGACGGACAACATCGAAGTTGTAGTCTACTGCTGACGTATTACTAATGGTCATGTTATGGATTCCGCAGTGTTATTATTAATGGAAAACAATTATAAAGACGCTTTTAACATCAGACACATTAAAAACGTACAATATTTAAACTATTTTTGTGTGTTCGCCAAAAGGCGATGATATATGTCACAAAATCGAGCTAAATATGCCATATACAAGGTAATTTTACCCTTTGAGCATGACATAAATCAACCGCCGTATCTGTTTAAATTTGACATAGATCAACTTTAAACTTAATTGCCCACATTTATCGTGTGGCTATGAGGAGTTGGTTAAGAATTTATTACGTTATAGTGGACTGAAAATCAAACAGATTTGAATAGTTAACAAAATAGACTACTCGCTAAAAACCAGCCAACTGGCTAAGTTTTTCTGGCGAAATTAGCTGTGTTTTTTTTTCCTTCCATTTGAATTAGTTGGTTTTTTTGGAGTTTAGAAAAAAATCGGCTGAGGGTTTCACGACGTAAGCCTAATAAGTTAGCAATGTCATTTCGGTTAATAGGTAATGTAATGCTATGGTTGTTACCAGTATAACTGGCGTTTCTTTCGATAATATTCAATAAAAATGCAGCTAATAAGCTATCGGCAGACTTTTTTCCTATAGTAAGCTTGAAAGTTACGTTGGTGGTTATTCTTTTGTGTAAATCACTATCAGATAAATTAATTTCCTGTGTTGCTGTTTTTTCGCATACTTTGGCTAGGCACAGTCGTCATTTACTTGTTAACATACAGGCCGATTATATTAAGGGAGACGAGCAATAATAACAATTGCTTGAACTTATAAAATTATCAATGATTAAAATTGCTGTCGTTATATTATTTATTTTCAATGTATTCGCTTGTAATCCAATACAACAAGCATCTCAAAAGAGTAGTACTCAGCCACAAATCCCCTTTACTTGTTTAGCGAGCCAAAGTAGCTGTGAAGTGAATACCGATTTAGGCACTTTTATTATTGATTTTTCAGGTCAGGTTGACAAGGGAAAATTAAAAACAGAGTTACCGTTTCAAATTCAGTTAACATTTGCTGCGCTTAGTAAAAGCTTTCAATTAAAAAACGTAAATAGTTATCTTGAAGGGAAAACTATGTTTATGGGCAAAATTCCGGTGTTTTTTCAGCCGGCTGATAAAAGCAGTGACACTGTTATTGCACAAACCTTACTGGCAAGTTGTAGTGAAGAGGTAATGGCTTGGCGACTTTGGTTTAGCGTAGAAATCGAGCAAGATGATAAGACCACGACGCAAGATTTTTTTATCGACTTTGAAAGCCAAAGGTTATAAACAAGTTGCGAACTGCTAGTATCGACTTGGCAGTCTCGAGTTACGAAAAGCATATTTGCCGCTAGTTTTTGGTGATCGGTAACGATTTAACTAGTTACTTCTCTCAGCTTTTCGCTACTCATCACGAATTTCTTCGTGACTCGTAATGATTGAACTCGAAACTGTATTTTATATTTTAAATATTATTTGTTACATCTACTGAGAGCTTTAACCTTTGTCCTGGCTGTAAATATTTATTTCGGCTCAAGTTATTCCAACGTTCAATATCACTAATACGGACATTGAATTTGTCGGCGATACGGGCGAAAGAGTCACCCGGGCGTACTTTATAGGTAATATTACGCATTATTGCTTGCTCAACAATGCGATGGCTTGCTTTGACTGAAACATTAGCTTTTTGCCAAATAACTAACTTCTGTCCCAATTTAAGAGGATCACGTGGTGCAAAACCATTCCATTTGGCTATTTTACTGCCACTCACTTTATAGCGTTGGCCGATATCCCAAAGATTATCACCAGAAACAACGTTATGGGTTACTTTAACGCCTTGTTGTGCTCTTGCTTGTTTTTTCGAGATACGTTGATCTTGAGAGAGTATATAGCTATCAAGTGATTTAGCCGCGACAGGAATTAACAAATGTTTGCCTGCGCGTATTTGATTACCGTTAATGCCGTTTACTTGGCGTATTAACTCAATACTAGTGTGAAATTTTTTCGCTATGTAGCCTAAGTTATCACCATTTTTAATCTTATAGCGCTGCCAAGCTAAGCGCTCCTCTTTGGTTAATTTCGCTAAGCCTTGTTCAAAATGTGCAATCTTATGTTTAGGTAATAATAGTCGATGTGGTCCATCGGGATCCGTTGACCAACGGTTAAATCCAGGGTTTAGTCGTTGTAATTCAGCGAGGGATAAATCAGCTAGGTCTGCCGCTTTGGCTAAATCGAGTTGTGATTTAATATCAACTTGCGCGATGACTTCTTTATTAGCAATTTCGTAAAGTGTGAGGCCAAAATGCTCAGGGCGTTTAACTATATCGGCAAGCGCCAGTAATTTTGGCACATAAGCGCGGGTTTCTTTAGGTAAATCAAGTGACCAAAAATCGGTTTTTTTTCCTAGGCTTTTGTTTTTTCTTACCGCTCTTTGTACACGACCTTCACCTGAGTTATACGCTGCTAGGGCGAGTAACCAATCGCCATCAAAGAATTTATGTAAATACTTCATGTATTTTATCGCACCTGATGTCGATGCAATCACATCGCGACGTCCATCGTACCACCAGTTTTGTTTCATATTGAAACGTGTTCCTGTAGCAGGTACAAATTGCCACATACCAGAGGCTCTACCATGTGAATACGCAAAGGGATCGAAAGCACTTTCAACTATAGGTAATAATGCTAGCTCTACTGGAACATTATTTTTTTCTAGTTCTTCAACAATATAGTATAAAAAAGGCTCGGCGCGCTTTGCCACTCTAGTTAGGTAGCTTGAGTGCTTAGCGTACCAGTTACGCTGCATAATAACGCGGTTGTTTTGCGGGATATCAAAGGTTAGTTGGCCACGTATACGTTGCCATACATCATCACTACTTTGTACTGATTCACCCTTTACTAAGGAAAAATCAACATCATCAACAGGGTGAATTACATCAATATTTTCATCGGTAAGTAATGCCTGATTTATTTCTGCAGTGTTAGCGATTTGCTCGGAGGGGAAATAAGTTTCATCGGTATTGTTTGATGATAACAAAGTGCTTTGACAGCCACTTAGGATAATTAACGCAGGGAATAAAAAGTATTTCATGTATAACCAATAATAATGTAAAACGCAGAACAGTGTTTATTATGACAATCGTTCGCAAAAGCAGTGGACTGTAAGGTTAACACGTTAAAATTGGTCTTTCCAGCGCCTAATTGTCGTGAAAGTATCGAGTGTTGTCGCCTGCGTGTTAGTGGAAAATTGTTGGGCGCTAGATTGTATACTTTGTGTATGACAGCGAAAAAAGGGATTTATTTGCTTTTCTAGGGCAATAGTACTTGGAATCGTTACTTGGTTTTTAGCGCGTAATACCTTAACTCGGTTATGGTAATTAACGAGCTCTTGATTGTTTGGCTCTACCGTTAGTGCAAATGCTAAGTTAGCTTGAGTATATTCATGGGTGCAATACACCTGAGTGTTTTCAGGTAAACTAGCAAGCTTAGTTAATGAGTTCAACATTTGTTTGGGGCTACCTTCAAAGAGTCGACCACAGCCCCCTGAAAATAGGGTGTCGCCACAAAATAAAAGAGGCGTTAAGTTGCCATTAGCAAAGTAAGCTATATGTCCAGCTGTGTGACCAGGTAAGTCAATTATTTGAAAACTAGTGTTAAGATCAGCTAAAACAACGGTATCATTTTCATTCAGTTTAACATCACAATGAGGGATGTTTTCATTTGCAGGCCCATAAATGGTTAATGGCCACTGTTTTTCTTGGCTATAGGCAACTAATTTAGTTATGCCGCCAGTATGATCTACATGATGATGAGTAATCAATATTGCGCTAAGCGTTAGCTGGTTTTTTTCTAAAAATTCAATGCAAACATTAGCATCACCGGGATCAACTAATGTCACCATCTCTTTATTAGTAATAGCCCAAATGTAATTGTCAGTAAAGGCTTTTATTGGCGTAACATGTACGGGAGTCGTCACTATAGGTGAATCGTTTGATGCTATTGTCTTCATCTGAAATTTCCAACTTGCTCATACTCAGTATATAATTGATTATACGTCTTTTAGCTTTGAATAACATGCCCTATGAAACCCGCGCTAGCATTTCGACAACCGCATTATCCTAAATCTTGGCAAGAGCTGCCTAACGGTAATATTGTTTTATCCGCGATTGAGGAAATATTAACACCATGGTGGGAAAAGTTTTTTGGCTATCACCTATTAAAAGTAGGGGCGTTAAGTAATGAAATTAGTACACAAAATAGCCCGATAAAACACCAAATTAGTTGTTGTGTTACTCGCACGGTAGGACAAGGACAAGCAGACATTATTGGTGAGTTAGATGATTTACCCTTATTGGAGCATAGCGTTGATGTTTGTTTACTCAGTCATGCATTAGAATTTTCACTTGATCCACACCATGTTATCCGCGAAGCTAATCGAGTAATCATTCCCAATGGTTATCTTATTATTACTGGTTTTAACCCCTTGTCTTTGGCCGGATTTAACCGGGCAGTACCTTATAGAAGAAAACAGCCGCCGTGGAACGAACATTTTTTCTCTCCCATGCGAGTGAAAGATTGGTTGCATTTAATGGGCTATGAAATTCTGAGTGATGAGCGTACTGTGCACAGTAGTTTAGCTGGGAAAATGAGCGAGCACCTTGTCGCCAACTATTGGCGACAATTTGCCAGTAATTACTTTACTAGCTTTGGCTCTGTTTATGTCATCATTGCTAAAAAAAGAGTATTACCATTAACACCTATTAAACCTAAATGGCAGATAAGAGCTAAATTTAGCCCAGTGAAAGTGCCAACGATGAATGTTAACTCTACTAACAGAAGTCATCTCCATCAAAAACAAAACAAAATAAAATAAGAAGAAAAAGCATGCTACTCAATGATTTTGAACAATATCTAAATAAACTATTAAAGCCTGAACAAATAAAGGATTACGCGCCAAATGGTTTGCAAATTCAAGGCAGTGAACAAATCAGCAAAATAGTCACCGGTGTTACCGCATCACAAGCGTTAATTGATTTAGCAATTGCAGAAAAAGCGGATGCGTTGTTAGTTCATCATGGCTACTTTTGGAAAAATGAGTCTTACGTTATTCGTGGCATGAAGCATAGTCGAATTAAGGCACTATTAACGCATAATATAAATTTATTTGCCTATCATTTACCCCTTGATATTCACCCAATATTGGGTAATAACGTCCAATTGGCAGCGCTGTTAAATATAGCGGTAACTGGGCCGTTAGAGTTGGGTAATCCATTAAGTATCGCCATACAAGGTCAATTACCTGAAATAACCCGCGGTGATGATTTAGCATTGTTAATTAATAAAAAACTTAACCGAGAATGTTTACATATAGCGCCGCCATCGAACAAAGCAATTAAAACAATTGCGTGGTGTACAGGGGGAGGGCAAGACTATATTGAATTAGCCGCAGAGCAGGGCATTGATGCCTTTATATCAGGTGAAGTTTCAGAAAAAACCACCCATATAGCCAAAGAAATGGATATCCATTTCTTTGCCGCTGGTCATCATGCTACCGAGCGCTACGGCGTTAAAGCACTTGGTGAGCATATTGCTAAAGAACAGGGCATAGAGGTTGTTTTTATTGATATTGACAACCCAGTATAGTCATTTTTACTTAGCTGAATAGCGTTTTAAACCATTGCACTAGCCGACCTAAACTTTCATACCAGACAACGGTAGTTTGTTCTAATTTATTACTACTAGGCACATAATCAGTCCAGCTATTTTTATTATGCTGACTTTTAACCCAATAGCCCGTTGGTGCTGCAATTGGAAAAATCCCTTGCAGTTGAAAGTATTTCATTGACCTTGGCATATGTTCGGCATTGGTAATTAACACTACATTAGTCCCTTGTACTCTTGGGCTGATGAGTTGTGCCTCTTCTTCGGTATCTTTGGGAAAGTTTTCGGTAATGATTTTTTGCTCTGCAATACCTAAAAGTACTAATGACTGCTTCATTTTTTCTGCATTTGATACCGGATCATCACCAGCAAAACCTGAGGTGATGATTCTTGCTTCCGGGTGAATTTTATAAATCCTCAAGGTCTCTACTAGCCGTTGTAACGAGGCAACTTTTAATTGACTTGTTACCGGTAAAGCGTCATTACTTGCATGACCATTCCCTAAAACAACAATATAATCAACAGGTATGCTAGAACGGGTAAAAGCTTGATAATTATCTTCAATACTAACCATTAAGGTGTTAGAAATAATTGGCATTGAAGATAACACTAATAATAGTACTGCTGAGAGTAGATATTTAAAACTGACTTTAGGGCGTTTATTAAAAAAAACAATCGCCAAAATTAATAAGATTAACACCAAATTAATAGGCATGATTAAAATTGAAATGATTTTTTTTAGTACGAATAAATCCATAATGATCAAATTAGTAGGTGAAATGTGTACGTCGAATTTGGTGGTTAAACTATAACAAAAAATAGTGTTAAGCGTAATTAAAAAGCACCATCACCGAGCTGATACTGTTTTGGCAGCACTAAAACTAAGTATAAACACGTAGATAAAATACGTGTATTTACCTATATCGCATTAATCGGGCATTTAATATTATTGATAATGTAGTGAGTTAAGGTTAGCTTCAATAATAAGCGCTTATATTTGTATGCTTTATTAAAGCCAAATGTACTACTTTAAAATAGTTAAGAAGAGAGTTTGTAATGTTATTACCGCAATATCATGATTTTTCCAAGCAGTTAGCTCATTTTTTACCTAAAGAGCGAATAATAAATAACTATGCCAAACGACTTGCCTATGGTGTTGATGCCAGTTTTTATCGTTTAGTGCCGCAATTAGTATTAATTCTTGATAATGAAGATGAAGTAGTAAAGGTATTAAGAGCAGCGGCGTTGTTTAAGCTTGCCGTCACCTTTAGAGCCGCGGGTACCAGCCTTTCTGGGCAGGCACAATCAGATTCTGTCTTGATCATGTTGACCACCAATTGGCGTGCTCATCAAATAGTAGATTTAGGTCTTAAAATAAAATTAGGACCAGGTGTTATTGGTGCTGACGCGAATAAATATTTATTACCTTATGGGCGAAAAATAGGCCCTGATCCTGCTTCTATCAACACTTGTAAAATTGCTGGCATTGCCGCAAACAATGCCAGTGGTATGTGTTGTGGTATCGCCCAAAATAGTTACCATACTTTAGCGTGTATTCGCGTAGTTTTACATGATGGCTCAGTGCTTGATACCAGTGATAAAGGAAGTATTACTCAGTTTAAAGAAATACATAGTGTTTTTCTAGAAAATTTAAAAAAACTGGCGTTAAAAACGAAAAATAACAAAGATTTATCGCAATTGATCAGCCACAAATATAGGCTGAAAAACACCACAGGTTATGCAATAAACTCGTTAATTGATTTTGACGATCCTATCGAGATTCTGGCCCACCTAATGATAGGCTCTGAAGGCACATTAGGTTTTATTTCCTCTATTACTTATAACACGGTTATTGAACATAAATACCGCGCATCGTCGCTAGTGTTTTTTCCTGATATAGAAACAACTTGCCATGCGGTATCGGCATTAGCTAATGCCAATGTTTCCGCCGTTGAATTAATGGACCGCCGAGCTTTAGCTTCGGTAAGTGATATGGATGGCTTACCTGATTTTATTAAATCGCTTGATAAAAATGTTAGCGCATTATTGATTGAAACTCGTGCTAACAATGCCGAGTTACTAGGCCAACAGGTTATTGAACTGGAGTCATTACTCGCTGAATTTGAACAGACTAATGTCATTAAATTTACTGATATAGCGAGTGAATATTCTCAGCTTTGGGCCATAAGAAAGGGGACTTTTCCGGCTGTTGGCGCGGTACGTGAAAACGGCACTACCGTCATTATTGAAGATGTTGCCTTTCCTGTTGACAGGCTTGCTAATGCAGTTGCTGATCTGCAAGCGCTTTTTGATAAATATCATTATGATGAAGCCATTATTTTTGGTCATGCGCTTGATGGAAACTTACATTTTGTCTTTACTCAAAACTTTGCAACACAGGTTGAAGTAGATCGTTATCAAGCATTTATGGATGATGTTTGTCAGCTAGTTGCGGTTGACTACCAAGGCTCACTAAAAGCTGAACATGGTACTGGCCGTAATATGGCACCCTTTATTGAGTTAGAATGGGGTAAGCAAGGATTAGCGTTAATGCAACAAATAAAGCAATTATTTGATCCCGATAACTTACTTAATCCTGGCGTTATCATTAATGACGATCCCAATGCCCATATTAAGCATTTAAAAGCATTACCCCCAGCGGATCCTATTATTGATAAGTGTATCGAATGTGGTTTTTGTGAGCCAATATGCCCTTCAAAGGGTTTAAGTTTTACTCCTCGCCAGCGTATCACCATTTATCGAGAAATTAGGCGCCTTACTGACACCAATGAAAACCCTAAATTATTGGCAGAGCTTGAACAAGAATTTAACTATTTAGGCATCGAAACTTGTGCAGCAACGGGCTTGTGTGCGGAGCGCTGTCCGGTTGGTATTAATACCGGCGATCTCATTCGTGAGCTGCGTCATCGAAACAATAAAAGCTATCAAGGTGTAGCGAAGGCTTTAGCAAATAATTTTGCTACGGTAGAAAAAATGACCCGTGTTTCTCTTGCTGTTGCCGGTTTTAGTCATCGACTTATTGGCAGCAAGGCAATGGGCGGGCTCACTGGCACAATAAGAAAACTCTCCATGAATAAAATCCCTTTATGGAGTAAATATTTACCGCAAAAAGCTCACTATCAGCCTAAAACTTCTACCTGTAATGAATTAACTCTTCGTCCCAAAGTAGTTTATATCCCAAGCTGTGCCAGCCGTAGTATGGGACAAGCAATAACGGCGACCGATCAGCGCTCGTTAACCCAAGTCACTTTTGCTTTAATCGAAAAAGCTGGCTTTGATGTGATAAGCCCAGACTTTACTGGTGAGTGTTGTGGTATGCCGTTTAATAGTAAAGGCATGTTTTGTGAAGCAGATCAGAAGAGTAATTCCTTACTCAATAAGTTAAGTGAATTAAGCGAGCAAGGTAAATATCCTATTTTAATTGATACTAGCCCGTGTAAAGCAATGTTATTAGAAAATAAAGAAAAAGTCAGTGGTTTATCACTCTATGAACCCGTGGGCTTTATTGAAGATGTCTTGGTTAATTATTTAGATTTTTCACCACTTGATGAAACCGTGATGTTGCATGTTACTTGTTCTAGCAGAACCATGGGCTTAGCGATGAAAATGCAACAGCTGGCAGAGCGCTGTAGTACTGACGTTATTTTACCAGCAGATATACAATGCTGTGGCTTTGCCGGTGACAAGGGGTTTACCACCCCAGAGTTAAATGAAAATGCACTGGCACCATTAAAAGCTCAAGTGCCAAAAAATTGTAACACTGGCTATAGTAATAGTAGAACGTGTGAAATAGGCTTATCTCATCATTCAGGTATTGATTACCAGTCTATTATTTATTTAGTGGATAAAGCAACAACCGCGAAAGTTACGATTTAGCACGCTTGATAAATCAGTAAAAATCTATAGAGGCTTAAGTGAATTTAAATTTAAAATTACAGCTAGTTACCATCATTCCATTGGTGTTAGCACTGTCAGGTGTACTTTTTGTCACGCAGGTGCAATATCAATCACTTTCGGAGCAAACCGTTGAAGAATATCGCGAAAGCGTTATTAAGCATCGCAAAGAAGAATTACGTAACTATGTCGCTATTGCAGAAGGTGCTACAGAACATATTTATCAAAATAAAAACTTAACGGTGCAACAAGCGCAAACATTAGTTAAACAAACATTAGCAGATATGCGTTTTGGCAAAGACGGCTATTTTTTTGCTTATGATTTTGATGGCACAGCACTAGTTGTTCCCGGTCAAGAATGGCGTATTGGCAAAAATTGGCTAGATCTTGAGGACAGAAATGGCATTAAACTGATTCAAGGTCTTATTGAACAAGCAAAAGGAGGCGGTGGTTACCTTAATTACGTTTTTAATCAGCCCTCCAAAGATGGAGAGGTTGCTAAAAAAATTGGCTATTCAAAAGCTTTAGATGATTGGCAGTGGATGATTGGCACGGGCGTTTATATTGATGATATTGATCAAGAGATTGCACTGCTAAATGCTTCTATTGGCAAACATATCCGTAATACCTCGATAATGACACTTATCATTGGTTTGTTCGCCGTTATTGCCATTTTTGTTTCTGGACAGTTTATTCGTTTTAGTGAAAAAAAACTGGCGAACCGTAAATTACGGGAGCTAAATGAGCGTATTTTTCAGACGCAAGAAGAAGAATGTAAACGAGTTTCTCGAGAGTTACACGACGGTATTAGTCAAACTATTGCCGCAGCAAAATTTTCCATAGAAACAGCGCAATTAAAGCAACAAAACAATGATGATGCCAGTAAGGAAATGGATCGTTCCATGGAGCTTATATGTAAAATAATGGGCGACATTCGCGCTATTTCACATCAGCTTCATCCTGGAATACTAGAAGATTTTGGTTTAGGCGCAGCGCTAGAAGAACTTGGTAGAGATTTTTCCCAGCGAACGGGTATCGATGTTAAAGTAGAGCGTTTATCTGTTAGAAACGTATTATCAACGGAAGTTAAAATCGCATTATATCGAATTGCTCAAGAGTCATTAACCAACATTGAACGCCATGCTAGTGCCTCAACGGTGGCACTCACCTTAAAATTGACGCCAGGCTGGCTGGTATTGGAAATTATTGATAATGGTCAAGGTTTTGATTACCACCGTTATGATAAAAGCGGTGATAAAAAAACTAAAGCTCATCAAGGAATTGGCCTACGTAACATTAAAGAGAGGTTAAGTTTTTATCAAGGTAACTTAACGGTTAATTCAGACAATAATGGCACCACAGTGTTAGCCCGTATACCACAATCACAACTGCGTTATAATGCTAGCAACGCGAGTGAAAACGTAAATAAAGGGGAAAAGTATGATTAGGGTGCTATTAGTAGATGATCATCCACTTTTTAGAGAAGGGCTGAAGCATCGCTTAAGTCTTGACGATAGCATAGAGGTTGTTGGCGAAGCCGAAAACGGTAAACAAGCGTTGGAGCTTATTAAGAGCCTTGAATTTGATATTGTCTTAATGGATATCAATATGCCGGAGATGGATGGCATGTACGTACTTGAATTAATTAAAGAGCAAGATATTGATTATAAAGTACTTATGCTAAGTATGCATGATAATAAAGAGTATATTTTAGGCGCGATGCGCCATGGTGCCAATGGTTATATTTTAAAAGACGTGCCCGGGAAAGAGTTAATAGTGGCCATTAAAAAAGTTATCTCTGGTAAATCTTATTTCAGCTCAGAGGTTACTGAAATTCTGTCAAAGGAACTCGCAGGAGAACAACGCGGTATTGTTACCAGGCGTGAGCAACTGGTTTTAAGACTTATCTCGCAAGGTCTTAGCAATAAACGTATCGCCCAAGAGATTAATGTTAGTGTTCGCACCGTTGAAACCCATAAGCGCAATATAAAACAAAAATTGGGCATTGATTCCACCATGGGCCTGATGCGTTATGCGATTGATTATGGCTTAGATCGATAGGATTAGCGGTTATAGTCTTCTTGGGTAGTAAAGTAGCTGAAGGCTATTATCATATCGCTGCTAGGTAATTGATTATTGTATCTTTGATTTATAATAAGAATCTGCTTATTTATCAGCTATAAAATTGATAAATATTATGCTACGATTTTTCAATTCTCTTCTTTATAAAGCAGTAGCAAAATGTCCATGCCTTTCATTTTCAGCGCCCCTCAAAGAGAGAGGCTAAGCGAATGACCACATTAAAACGATTACCTATTTCTATCTTCACGCTAGCCTATGTCTCTATTGCAAGTTACGCTGCACCGGCGACAACAGACATAATTCAAACATCTAAAGAAAATAAAAGCGAAGAAATGCCAGAGGTTATAGTAATCACTGGCAGTCGTCAGCAAGCTAGTCTGCTTACGTTAGCAGGCAATATCGACCGTATTTCGCCTGAAGATATTGTCTCAGTTAGCGCGGTGCATCCCAGTGAACTTTTAAACAGAGCCGCGGGCGTTCATGTGCAAAGCAATAACGGCATGGAATCTTTACCTTCGGTTCGTTCCCCTGTTTTAACTGGCCCTGGTGCTGCGGGCGCTTTTTTATTCCTTGAAGACGGCATTGCTATTCGCTCAGTCGGTTTTGCTAATAACAATGGCTTATCAGAGTTAAACCTTGCTCAGGCACAAGCAGTGGAAATTATCAGAGGCCCAGCCAGTGCTATTTATGGCTCTAATGCGGTTCATGGTGTGGTCAATGTGTTAACTAAAGCGCCACACAATGGCGGCGATGTCACCTTACTTGCCGGGCCTAATGATAGATACCAACTACAAGGTACGATTGGTAGTGAATCAGATAATCAGGGGGTTAGTGGTAACATTCAGGTCATTGATGATGGCGGTTACCGTGATAATAGTGATTTTACCTCATTAAAACTAGGGCTGCGCCATGACTATGTAAATGGTGATGACCAGTTTAAAACGACTATTTCAGGCTTTGTGCTTGACCAAAATACCGCAGGGTTTATCTCTTCGGGTGACAATGGCACTGATTGCTATAGCTCAACTTACGCAGATGAAAACCTTTATAAAGACAGCAATGCCATGGAGAAAAATTGCGATAGTGATGCTTATCGAAAATGGTCATCCGTGCGTGTTGCTACCCGTTGGCAGCATGAATTAAGCGCGGATAGCAGCTTTACCATAACCCCTTATTTTCGACTCAACCAGATGGAATTTCGTCAACATTATCTGCCATCAAAGGCCATTGAAGAAAACAGTCACTACAGTATTGGTATGGTGAATAGTTATCACTGGCAACTAGCGCAAAATGTTGCTTTAGTGATGGGCGTTGACCTTGACTGGACCGAAGGAGAGTTAAGCCAAAGCCAACAAAAAGCAGACAGTTATAGCTGGGGTAAAGCCCGTCAACAAGGTCTTCATTATGACTACCAAGTCTCTGCATCAACCATTGCGCCGTATATTCAGGCTGATTGGCAAGTAACGCAACAGCTTAATGTTACCGGCAGTGTGCGCTTTGATGCCACTCACTATCGATATGATAACTTACTTGCCGACGGTACCACCAAAGCAGACGGTAGCGCCTGTGTGAATAATGATGATGAGCCGATTGAGTGCCTCTATAAACGCCCCAAAGACAGTAATGACAGCTTTGACAATACCAGTATCAAGTTAGGATTTAATTATCGTTTACATAATATGGCACTTTTTGGTAGTTGGTCACAAGGGTTTAGAGCACCACAAACCACTGACATTTATCGATTACAAAAACAACAACAGATAGGTGAGATTGACTCAGAGCAACTTGACAGTGTAGAGCTTGGTTTGCGTGGCGTAACTAATAAACTAAGCTATGAAGCCGTTGTTTATACCATGACCAAAGATAACTTTTTTTTTCGTGATGCTGACGGGTTAAATGTTACTGACGGTAAAACCTCTCATCAAGGCGCTGAATTAAGCATTAACTATCAGTTAACTGAGCAGCTAAGTATTGCCCTTAGCTATAGCTATGGCCAGCATAAGTATGAATTTGACCGAGCGAGTAGCGGCGTAGTAAAGGGTAATAAAGTCGATACCGCACCAGAGCAACTGGCTAATGTGCGTATTGCTTGGCAGCCCAGTGATAACAGTAAACTTGAATTAGAATGGTTACATATGGGCGAATATTATTTAGACCCCGCCAATGAGCATGATTATGCGGGCCATGATTTATTACAACTGCGAGGCTCAATGGCGATAAGTAATAATACGCGTTTATTTGCGCGTATTGAAAATATCACCGATGAAAAGTATGCCAGTAGGGCCGACTATACCTTTGGCTCTTATCGTTTCTTTGGTGGTCAACCTCGGGCATTACACGTTGGCGCTGCTATCTCTTTTTAATCAATGAAAATAGCGTCACAAAAGAGGGCACACCGCTGCTTAAGTTGTTGGTGTGCCGAAACGAAAATCAATAAATTTAAGACTGGCTAGCACTTATAAAATAATCCTGAAACTCGTATCTTGAAGTATCATGGGTATAAAGCACTATCAACAAAAGCTTGGGTTAACTGTTGATATAATTGATCTATTGTCGGTCGCTCAGTAATATGTTCAAAAAGAGTGGTATGCACCTGCGCTTTTACCCGCTCCGTTTTATCTGATAATTGATAACACAAGTTAACCGGCTTTACGATCTCAGCTAATATCACATCAATAAGAATAAATGCTTGTGCTAATACTATCTTGCCGCCACCTTTTTTCAAGATAACCCGCTGTGCAGTACCAACAATTTTTCTGCCGTTTATATTAATATTATAGTCACCATCACAGTAAGAAAACGCTGTTGCGTGTGTTTGACTCACTAAGTTAAATTGACGAAAGAAACCATGCAAAACAGTGCATAAGTTTTTATAAGCTTGCGGGATTGAATATGGGGTATCATTTGACCAAAGGTAAAGGTGAGATAAATTAATAATGCCCGGACATTGCGGCACGGGCGCGCCGCCGGTTTTTCGTGAATGTAACCGCCAGTTATCGGCTAATAAGCCCGCTATAAGCGCCTCGGACTCTAACCACTTTCTGCCTGCAGGCAATACCAAGGTCGCTTCTTTGGCTTGCCATAACAGTAAGCACTGGCTAAGTTCACCTGCTTGTATTTGTTTTATTAGCTGTGTTTCTTTATCAAAAATATTAGCAACGGAGCTTTGTTGGTAACGCAGCAGTTTATTGCTACTCTTCTTTATGCTGCTATTCATGGCTACTTTCTCTGCTTGATTTGGTTCAATGACGTTAAACAATCATACGCGTTTATTTGCGCGTATTGAAAATAGCGTCACAAAGAGGGCACACCGCTGCTTAAGTGGTTGCGTGTGCCGTTGAGCCAATCATTTCTGATGCATCCATCACCAGTACCACGGCATTTTCATCGCGACTTAACACTATTGCTTGTAACTTAGGTATTTGACGAGCACCCACTACCACTAATAAGATCTTTTTCTCATTTTGCTCCATTAAGTTTTTACCCGTTAAAATAGTGCCGTCTCTGCCTAATTCTTCTGAAATAGCTAGCCCAATACTGCCAGTTTCATTTGAAACCACATGAACCACTTTTTCAGCTACTGCACCGGTTAGAATTTTATCGATAACTTTTGTGGTCACATAAATACCAATTAAACTCCACAATGCTAACTCCATATCTTTAAAGACAATAGCCACAGCGATAATAATAATCATATCGAAAAACATAATGACCTGAGCCGATCTAAAAGAAGAATAACGAGCGACAATTTGCGCGACTATGGTAGTACCGCCTGCGGATGCTTGGCCTTTCATCACTATGGCTATACCTGCGCCAATACACACACCACCATAAATGGTAGATAGCAATATACTATCAATAGGGGGGAAAGAAATGATCCTTGGTAATAGATCAACCTGAGTCGCGGTTAAAATAATGGCAACAACGGTGCGTGCGGCAAACTTAAAATCTATAAACTTAAAACCGGCTAGCACTAGTGGAATATTAATTAACACCATGGCCAGTGCGGTTGGAATATCAGTGAGATAATGCAATATAATTGACATCCCGGGGGTACCGCCTGTGGCGATATTAACCGGCAGTAGGAAAAAGGTTACCCCAAAGGCCAGTAAATAAGAGCCAAGTGCAATTAATATTATATTTTTTAGTTCTTTCATACTGAATTGTTTATGTGTCTATTTACCTTACATGTTAACAATATGGTAGCACGAACAGTTAAAATACGGCAGCTTATCCACCTTGCACGTATTCATAGAGCGCTTTTAATACCAACATTTTACTCTTGTTCTCTTCATGCTCATGAACGAGGTTTTCAATTTTTATCATAAACTCATCGATACTTAAAATACCCTTACCACCATACTGCAGCTTGTTTTGACAATATTGTTGCCAATGCTGTTGCTCTTCGATAGTTAAGGTATGAGGGTAGTTACGTGCGCGGTATCTAGTTAACAGCACGGGTAAGCGCTGATCTTGAAATTTGAACGGATGACTGCCAAGTTTCTCTGGCGATAAACCGCGTAAAATATCCATTTGTGCTTTATCACTGTGACTAAAAAAGCTACCACCATATAACGCTTGCTCGGCATCTACGTCATCATTATCAAAATCAGAGCTGGCAAAAACATCACTCAGTTTATCTCTTAACTCGGCATGCTGTTTTAATAAGGCTAAATTGTCTAAACAATAATCACGGGGTATGGCTAAACGCTCAGCATTTTCGGGTAACAATGTTTTAGCCGGAGCAACAACGGGACACTTATTTATATGAATTAACTTAACCGGAATAGGCTTTTCATCCGGGGCTAAATCGTCGTGGCGAGTATATAAACGTGCCTTAATTTCTTCACTGCTAAGCGTCAATAAGGGTGCAATATCTTGCGCTAAATCGACACAGATCACCGCATTTTTATTGACCGGATGATAACTAATAGGCGCAAACCAACTGGTACAACCGTGCGCTGATGATATTTTACTTGAGGTGTGCACTACTGGGGTCATGTCGGCAACGTTAAGTAATTCAGCTACTTGTTTTTTACTTTTTAAATTAAAAATAAAATCATACAGTTTTGGCTGTTTATCTTTGATCAATTTGGCCATAGCAATAGTGGCATAAACATCGCTCATTGCATCATGTGCAGACTCATGACTAATACCATTTGCTTTGGTTAATAACTCCAAACGAAAGCTCACGACTTCTTCACCGTCACGGTCAATAGTAGGCCAGTTTATGCCTTCAGGACGCAGCGCATAAGTGGCGCGCACCATATCAATAATATCCCAACGACTATTGCCATTTTGCCATTCACGGGCATAGGGGTCATAAAAATTACGATAGAAAAGGTAGCGCGATACCTCGTCATCAAAGCGAATATTGTTATAACCGGCCACACAGGTATTAGGCACACTAAATAAGTCATTAATGCGCTTAGCAAATTCAGCCTCAGTTAAGCCCTCACGCTGCGCTTTTTGCGGGGTAATACCCGTCACTAAACAGGCTTCGGGGTGCGGCAGGTAATCTTGCGGCGGCTGGCAATAAAACATTTGTGGCTCGCCAATGATGTTGAGATCGAGATCTGTTCTAATGCCGGCAAACTGCGAAGGCTTGTCAACTTTGGGGGAAATGCCCCAAGTTTCATAATCGTGCCAGAGAATAGTAGGTTGTTTATTAGTGTTCATTGTTTTCTGTTACTCCATGCTGATCTTATGTTTTCTCTTTTAATATCAGTATGTTTTATTGAATTCATATCCATTAATGTTCACTGCCATTTTTTATAGCTAATTGTAAAGTGTGCATCGTAATGTGCATCATAAAAGTGTAAGCTGTGCCCATAGACGGATCGTATTATATTTAGGTTTTGTTATGCCATTAGAAGAAGAGACAAAAAAAAAGTCAGTAAGTGATAGTAAACTCAGAAACATAAAAGCACCTTACTCTGGTAAAAAAGAAATAGCTGATCGTGATGGGCTAACTGTAAGGATCACAACTAACGCAATAATTAGTTTCAATTATCGCTTTAGATGGCAAGGTAAGCAACAACGAATTAAAATTGGTCGTTATCCAGATATTAAATTGGCTGATGCTAGGATAAAGTCTGGGGAATACCGTCAAGCTTTGTTAGATGGTCTTGATCCTAGAAGTTATGCTATTACTCAGAAAAAAGGTCGTTTACTTGGCGAATTGTGTGATGATTTTATGAGTATATATGCTTACCAAGAATTATCCGCAAGAACTATTATTTTATATGAATCATTTCTAAACAAATATATTAAACCCAATGCTACCATTGATGTTGAGCGGTACAAATATACAGATTGGATCAAATTTTTTGATGATATTAGAAAAGGGACAACACCTGGAAATGCAGGTAGTATTTTAAAGCGGATTAAAACTGTAGTACGGTGGTCTAAATCACGAGGAGAAATAGCCAATTCTCACTGTCTTGATATTCCAATAAAAGCAATTGGAGCCCATCAAAACAGAAGGGATCGAGTTCTTGAGTGGAGTGAAGTTGCAGGACTTTGGCGGCAAATTGAGTCAAGTAAAGCGACACCAAAATGTAAAGTCTGTGTACAACTACTTATTCTAACTGGAGCTAGAAATAGTGAGATACGCGAGGCGGAGCGTTCAGAGTTTGATTTAGAAAAGGCTTTGTGGGTTTTACCTAAGAAACGGTCTAAAACTAAAAAAGCGATTAGACGGCCACTAAGTACTAAATCTATTGAGTTAATAAAATTATTAGATTTAATTTATGGCCTTGAGCGTACTCACCTCATTGAGGGTGATAAGAAGGGCGCGCCATTAACTACTCATGCCATTAATCGGTTTGTTAAACGGATGAATAACCACCTTAAATTTGAGCCTTTTGTGCCTCATGATTTTAGACGAACTATTTCAACTCGTCTGAGTGAAAACAAAGTAATGCCACACGTTACTGAAAAAATGCTAGGTCATGAGTTAGGAGGAATTATGGCTATTTACAATAAGCATGATTGGGTAGATGAGCAGCGTGAGGCTTATCAGCTGTATTGGGAACTTATTGAAAAAGCATTAAATAAAAACTAATTATGAATAGAAGCTGGTTTTTATTTTATGGCTCCATTTGCAGCACTTACCAAGTTATTTTCAACAACAACTAATATTTATTCACACATCCATAAGAGATTTGTACTTACCAGTAATTAGCTCTTCAACTATCTGGTGTTTATCCTGGCCAAGCTTATCCTTAATTACATCAAGTTGAGCCTGGATATCCTTATGCATTCTAAAATTGTATTGCTTCTTATTAGGTTGTTTCATTTCATATTCAGCAATTCTTTTTGAATTCTGCATTTTATTTAAAAATAATTGCTTTTCTGCTAAGGCCTTACAAGGATATGAATCAATACACGCAATAATGGCTGCTCGCTTATCTTTTTCGGAGACAAATTGAATTTTTCTAATAAATCCAGGGAGCTTTTTATTTAAGTACTCCCAAGCCCAATCAGTAACAATTTCATTTTCAGGAGTAATCCAATTGTAGTTTTTGAGCGACTGAATCAATACACTCCATTCCATTTGCAACGATTTTAATTTTTGCATTTTATAATCAAAGTTGATGATATCTTTGAGAAGTATTTCTTCAATTTTTTTGTAGTTTTCTTCTGGTTGGCCAATACAAACGAACTTATCCACTACCCCAGGATCATAAATTCCAGAAAGTTTACATAAAAGAAAGTTGCTTAACCTTAGGTTTTTTTTATCAAACCAACTAGTAGATTCTATCGGTAAAAATTGTTCATAGTAGATTGATTTTAGCCACTCATTGAGTTTTTTTCCGTCACCCCTTTCTTTGTCTCTAGTTCTCAATAAATCCTCAATAGTTGTACGTGCACTTCTTTCATTTATGTTGGGTGTAATGATTTCCTCTAAGGCCATTGAATTAAGTAAAAAATCAACACCATCATAATGGTCATAAGGTAACCAATCACACTTAAAAGCATTTGGGTTAAACTTCTTCCCACCTTTATTAATAACCATAAACCTAGTTCCTAAACCAAACAATAATAGTTATAAACTATACATTATAAGGTTAAATAAAGTTATGTATAATTTGCGATATATCTACATTGAATTTTACTAGTATTAAAGTTTAATTGTTTTATAACTAATGTGTAAGTACCATTCTATCAATGATTATTCATTTATCTTCAATAAAACAGTGAGGTGTAGGTAAGATATCTAACTATTCTTTGGTTATTTTATTATAAATCTAGTGGAATACGCATTTAGCCGAATAAAAATAAAGCATTTCGATAATGGCTCTATGTCGTTCGATTGTAGTCGTTGAAAAAAACAAAGTAGGTAACACCATATGAAACTAATTTAATTATAAAGAAAACACCTCATGTTACAGTCATTAAAAATTCTTTGAAAGAATACCAAAACACTTATGGGGTGAGGATAGGGCGAAGAGTGCCTTAGCAGATTTAACCTGATAATAATGATGCAATGGGAATGTTTTTTACTTTCACTAAATTGCCAAATAGAACAAGATATTAAACGTAGAAATGAGTTAGAACAACAGAAAGCTTCTTGTACAGTTCGTCATGTTAGGACAAAAGTGATGTTGGACTTTATCGCGGTTAATAATAGTATTGTCTATCCAATTAGTATGACGTGGTTTAATGGATTCGACTACCCAGTTAAGGAATAATGAACTTAACTGGAGATAGAAAATGACAAAACGTAAAAAATATTCAAAAGAATTTAAGCTCGATGCAATCGCACTCGTTGTCGAGCAAAATTATTCTCAGGCAGAAGCCGCTAGAAACTTAGGTGTAAATCCCAACATGCTTGGCCGTTGGATAAAAGAAGCTGACAATGATGATGGGCACGCTTTTCGTGGTAACGGCAAACTTACACCAGAGCAAGAAGAAATCCGAAACTTAAAAGCACAAGTAAAGCGCCTTGAAATGGAGCGTGAGATCTTAAAAAAAGCGACGGTCTTCTTTGCCAAAGAAACGAAGTAAAATACTCGTTCATTGCCCAACATAAGAAGATCTGGCCAGTGGCGCTAATGTGTCACGTACTGGGTGTGAAAAGTAATAACTATTACAGTTATCAAAAGCGTAAAGCCAATAGTATTGATGACCCTACTCATCAAGAAATGGTTGAGTTGATCAAAGATATTGCTAAATTCAGTGACAATACATACGGCGCTAGACGCATTAAGACAGTACTCAATACACTGAGTTTTCCGGTTAGCCGAAGCAAAACAGCTAAATTAATGAGAGAAGCGAATGTTTGGGTTCGCTATAAAAAGAAATACAAGGTAACAACGAACAGCGATCACAATAAGCCCATTTATCAAAATGAGCTTGACCAAAACTTTGCTGTAACAGCGCCAGATAAAGCGTGGGTAGGTGATATCACTTACGTTTGGACATCAGAAGGCTGGTTGTATTTATGCGTCGTGATTGATTTATATTCACGTAAGATCGTTGGCTGGAGCATGGGATCTAGGATGAAAGCGCAGCTTGTTTGTGATGCGTTAACGATGGCTATTTGGCAACGACAACCTAAAGCAGGACTGATAGTTCATTCTGATCAAGGGGTTCAATATGCTAGCCATCAATATCGTCGATTACTCAAGTCAAATGGCTTTGTAGGTAGCATGAGCAAAAAAGGTTGTTGCTGGGATAATGCCGTTGCTGAAAGTTTCTTTGGTAGCTTAAAGCAAGAACGCGTTCATTGGCGTAACTATGAAACACGTTATGAAGCACAACAGGATGTACTGAATTATATAAGTATGTGGTACAACAGCCACAGGCTTCATTCTTATCTGAATTACCAAAGTCCAAATAAATTTGAATTATTGAATAGAGAATTAGAAATGGTTGCTTAACTAGGGTGACTGAATTTAGTTGACCAGGTCAGTACCTACCTAAATCATCAATAGTCAATGCGTAGTGATCGATATGATATTGAAATATAATTTACTTCCAGAGTGATGAGTTATTTTTTATATAAGGCTAGTAATCGTTAATTTTAAATTCAAACAGTCATACAAGGAATAATGGTAACACCCGAATGTTAGTAGTAGATATATACAATATCATTCTTATCTTTATATCTAGTAACCTAAGCTATTAATTATAGTTAACCTACCTATTAATACTAACTAAGTTTATCAACAGTCATACATTGGCTAATACCATCTAAATTTACATACATTACCAAGCTTATGTTCTTAACTAACATAAGCGAACTAATCATGAATGCCAGATTGAAAACTAACCCTAACTTAACTATTCATACTGATAGATACTTTAACGGGATGAAAGTACAAGTATCACATGGGCCATTGGTACGTGAATACCTAGCAAAAATAGATCAGGTAATGCAGTATGCTGTAATGGATTGTAATCGTATATTGGCTATTAGGATTGACTTACGTTTCCCTGAAGCTATTAACTGTCTTGATGTTCCCCTTGCTTACGATAACACTGCAATATCGAGGTTTATTGAATCATTGAAAGCACAACTCATAGCAGATCTAAATAATAAGAGTAAAATGGGGATTCGCGTATTTACAAGTAATTTTAGATACATCTGGGTGCGAGAAAAAGATACTGCGATGAATGATCACCATCATCTCGTGTTGTTCTTCAATAAGGATGCTTACAACCATTTAGGCGATATAACTGCTGATAAAGGTAACACGGCTGCTCGTATCAAGAAAGCTTGGGCTTCGGCCATAGGCTTGGAATTATGGGAGGTTGAAGGTTTAGTTAACTTTACTAATAACGGACTGTTTCGATTAGATAGTAACTCACCATCATATCAAGAAGATTATCACGATCTATTCTTCGCCATATCTTATTTGGCAAAATTGAGATCAAAAAACTTTGGAGATGGCACTAAGTCATTGGGATGTAGTCGTCAATAATGCTTATATCTGTTCTAAAGCTATTTAAGTTAGCTCTATTGTACTCATTTGTTGTATGGATACGTGTAATAAATTATTCATGCTACTCACCTATGAATTAAACATAGGGGATTTAACATGATTCAATTAGCAAATAACAAACAACGTTTTACTTTTGATAGCACTAACTATAGAGGCTTGAAATTAAGAGATAAGAATCTGGTACATGAGTACGTAGAAGCCATTTATCGCATGATCGATGGCTCACTCAATGACCAGCCAACAACTTGTATTTCTAGATTTAGCTTAACAATACCCATTCAACAACTGGGCAAAGCTGATGAGCTTATAGACACATTCGTAAATCAATTGAGCAAAGAAGCTGAAGATCAGCTGAAGACAAGACGGGAGAACTGTAAAGAAGAATTAGCTGACTGTAACGTAAAAGTCATTTGGTCTAAACAATACAGTTTATATCACCATGAGCCGTTTTATGAATTAGTGATACTGTGTAACGATGACTCATTCCTTTGTAGTGACGGTACGCCAACATCAGATTACTTTGAATTAGTTAACTGCGTCATTTTAGCATGGGCGGTGACGTTAAAGCTAACGAGTCGACAATCAAAGCGGTTTGTCAGATTTAATCATTTTTTGCTAACGACCGTTTCTGATGATTTACCGATAGAAGAATCACTTTCATCTAGGTTTCATATCTATAGTAAACTCGCCCGAGTTACAGATAAATGCTTCGAAGAAGAAAGAGAGTCATTCTGGTGTAGTAATTATTCAATGGATGAGCTTCATGAGTTTGTCAGTAAATATCATAAACAGAATCCCTCCTTAGAAGAGAGTATTGAAGAATAAGGTGCCTTCCATGCTATGTAGCGATAGCATGGTTTCACGCTAGTCTTTGCTATCGAGAATTACGCAGTTGTGGGGACCCAATGATCATAGTTGTAATTAACGTGTAATAAATAATAGAGTTAGTACACCTTATGAAACTTAAACCATGAGGTGTAATTCCATGTTCCAACCGTTAACCAATCCAGACCTGCACAGATATCAATTCCCTGGGTACGAACAGTATCCAGTTATCACTAGCCAAGGCGATTTAGTCAAAGAGTATCTCGACTACAGCTTATTCACTTTAAAGAATGCTTTTCGTGAACATCAAAATACCTGTGCCCTGAGATTAACATTGAAAGTACCGTGGCAGGTTAAAGCAGGTTCTGATTATACTATACAAGCCTTCCTAACGAACTTAGAGCAACAAATAGCAGCTGACCTTACCCAACGTAACGAACTCAGTGGTAAGCCTCTGTTTTCAAGGCTTCGGCACCTTTGGAGTAAAGAATTTGACAGAGCAGCTAAACCTTACTATTCAGTATTTTTACTTTTTAACCTAGATGCATATAACTGCATTGAGTGCGATATCCTGAATGTTGGAGGTAGCATGCTTAAAAGGATTCACCAGGCGTGGTCATCCGCGTTAGATATCGAACCTTTCAAAGTAAATAGATTAATCCATGTACCGGATAAGCCTTTTTACCATATAGCATTTAAAAATGGTCATTTTGGGTTACATCCTGATAAGTTTAGTGATTTATTCTTTAGGGTAAGTTATTTTGCTCGGATGAAAAACAAGGTATTCCTCCCTGATTACAGTCCTTTTGGTTATAGTCGGAGTTAAGCCTGTATGGCGTTAGAAGCAGAGCATCGCTTAAAGTGCACTATTATCACAAAAAAAAGAAGCTTTAGCTGTTGGCTCAGCTTCTCATTAACCTTAGTAGCAATCAGAGTCCCATTGTCTCCATGTGTTGGTGTTTAGATGTTTATTTGCTTCATCTTTTAACATCCACATAAACGAACAGCTATTTTCAAAATCACTGGAAATACATCCAGAAATGAACTGATGGCAATTATCTAAGATGATATTGTAATTTCTACACTCACCTAGCATCTGCATTGCATTGTCAGCAACATACTGCTCACCAGACGCCTCACTCCCATCGCATGAAACGTAAATATTTATAGCCGTAGTGTTAGCCATAAATCCTTTCGGACTAACAACCTCAATCAAGCCATTACCATTTAAATGCACTATTTCATCATTACCTACGTAAACACCACTATGCTCGGCATAACCACAGTAGAGCTCGCAATACACAATGCTACCAACAGTAGGTATTACTGAATCACGGCATGAATCGACGACCCCTTCGATAAAACTCGTAAATGGGGTAACAAACGGTAGTAAATTCCACATAATTTTCTCCTAAGTTGAATGACCTTTAACTTTATAATTTGATAAGGGTTTATCAAATCTTGCATTACAACTAGGTGATGTAGGTGTGAAATAGTGTGGGATAGCCTTTATCCACCAGAGCAAGCGGAAGCTTAGGTTATTTATTACAGCTGACCTGAATGTTGTGAACCAACAGGAAGGAATACAAAAATGAAATTAATTAGGCTAAAAGAAGTAATGAGCCACACCGGATTAGGACGGTCGTCTATCTACAAGTTTATGAATGAAGGCCGGTTTCCCAAGTCCGTACCGCTTGGTGATCGTGCGATAGCTTTTGTAGAGGATGAAGTTAACGCATGGGTACAGGACAAAATAGACCTTCGTGATGAAAGCGAGCAGCAAGTATCAGGTAAAGAAGCTAAACCGCTTAAAGAAGCCGATGTCATTGCTTGGCTCAAAGATAAACTTAAGCAATACAGTTTAAGTGAATCAATCGAATGGCTGATGAAAATAAAATCATAACTCACACTACAGTAATCGAAGTAACAAAATTCTTTAGCGCTTAAGTGAGTAGCGAAGCCGCACTATTAGCGGCCTTTGAAAGTCATTAAAGCTATTTAAATACTGTTAAACGTTAACAGCTTCCTTGAGGGCTTTACCGGATTTAAAGCTTGGTACGTTAGCCGCAGCTATTTGAATTTCAGCGCCAGTTTGCGGATTACGGCCTTTACGCGCAGCACGAGCTGATACTTTAAATGTACCAAAACCAACTAGCGCAACATCACCGCCATCAGCTAATTCAGCTGAAACAGCACCTATTAAACTATCTAATGCACGACCTGCAGAAGCTTTTGTGATATCTGCACTTTCAGCGATTTTATCTACCAATTGACCTTTATTCATTTGTATTTCCTTTTCGGTTTTTATTGTTATTTTTATATTAAACAACAATGCCGATCAAGAGCAATAACTATCGAGAAAAAATATGATTCTGTGGCGCTTAGGGGCACGAAGCGCCATAGTAGTTTCACTTCAAATTATTGTTAATTGCTACCTATATGCCCAAGTAAAAACATGAGTATGTTGTTAAATTGTATCCAAACACTGCTTGGTCATCGTGATTTATCCACCACTGAAGTATATACGCATGTGTCGATTGAGCAGCTAAAGCAAGTGCATAATGCAACACACCCCGGCAAAGGTGCATCATTACAATCCATCATCATTTAATCTGCTGATAATCAGTAATAGAAAGATAATTTGTCATCTATACGCATATTACGTATACTTAATAAATGAAAGCCGTATTTGTTGAATCGAGTATTTTTGAAAAACATCGCAGTGACTACATGTCAGATGATGAATATAGTGCATTCCAGCGTGAATTGTTATCGGAGCCTGTTAAGGGTGATGTGATACAGGGTACTGGTGGATTGCGAAAGATTAGAGTGGCTGCAAAAGGCAAAGGTAAGCGTGGTGGTGCAAGAGTCATTTATTACTACTTCGACCGACATAGTCGTTTCTATTTACTTACCGTGTATGCCAAAAATGAAGTGTCAGATTTGACGACTACCCAGAAAAAACAACTTAAAGACTTTATGGAGGTCTGGAAAAATGAGCAAACGTGATTTATTTGCAGAGCTAACAACGTCTCTCAACGAAGCAAAAGACCATAGCGAAGGTAAGTTAACCTTGAAGACGCATGAGATGAAAATTGCGGATGAGTTGGTGATCTCACCAAACGAAATACTATCAATTCGTGAAAAATTTCACATGTCCCGTGGTGTCTTTGCTAACTACCTACATACATCAGTGCGAACATTAGAAAATTGGGAGCAAGGACGTAGTGCGCCTAATGGACAAGCGGTTACGCTGCTTAAATTGGTAAAGTCGCACCCTGAAACGTTGTCGCATATAGCGGCATTGTAGTACCTACCCACCAACTCAGTTAGCCCTATCACTCACTATCTGCTTGTAGTGATATGGTTACCTCATCATTATTCATCAACAAGAAAATACCGTTTATAGAAAATCTTTGTTAAGTTATCAGTATATTAATAACCCATTCAGTCAAAGGTCTTATCAATGCAGGGATTGCAGCATCATCACTTCAGCTCTATCGGGCACATAACGCCTTTTGGGGTTTACCTTGTTGCTTTTATTTACTAATAGAAGCACTTTAGCAATAATTTATAGTTACCCCCAATACCTCCCTCTCATTTATTAGTAATCCCCTGAAGTTTTGTAGATCGAACGATAGAAAATAGCCTTAAATTAATCATGTCTGACTAAATATGATTGATTATGGGTTTTACACGGTTAATATAAATGTTTCTCCCTAAAATTAGCTATTAAAAGCTTTTTGTTTTGTAGAATACAATCGTAAACATGTTTATTTATTTATTTATTTATTTATTTATTTATTTATTTTTAATATTGTATGTTTTCGCATTAAATGATTAAATTTCAATAGTTTATGTTGGTTTTTCATGTTGTATATGATTGTTTCTTGTAGCGCTATGATTAATTGTGATTGTTTTTGCTTGTTATTTGTTTTTCTTGATGGTAATTTAATGTCACTCTAATTATTTTTATCAATTATTTGAGAAAAAAATAAATAATACTTATTATAAAACACGTTTGGGGAAAGCAAGATGAAAACACAAAAAACAATATTAGCATCCATTTTTGCATTAATGTTCACTTCTGCACATGGTGCTCAAGAAGTAGATAAAAATGCTACATCCGAAAAACCAGAAGAAAAAGTTGAACGAATAATTGTAACAGGGGTTTTTAAATCTTCAAGTGAGGACGGATCTGCTGTTGCTATTTCTACTGTTGATGAAGATCAATTACGAAGAACTATGGCTACAGGGGCAGCGGATGTATTAAAAGATATTCCAGGAGTTTTTGTAAACTCAGCTCTAGGTGAAGTAAGGAACATTGTTTATTCACGAGGTATTTCAGCAAATTCTCTAGATGGTAATAATGGATATTTTTACGTTTCACTTCAGGAAGATGGATTGCCTGTTCAAAATGCAATAATGACCAATTATGGTCCTGATTTGTTTACTCGTGTAGATTTAATGACACGAAGGGTCGAAGCAGTACGGGGTGGGGCCGCTACTATTACTGGTGCAAATGCTCCTGGGGGGATATTTAACTATCTATCAAAAACAGGTGCCTCACATCCAGGTAGCATAATTAGTGGAAAATTTGGTTCTGAGGGCGGTAAGGGTCGCAACCCATATTATAGGACTGATTTTTACCATGGTTCTCAAATAACAGATCAACTATCTTTCGCTGTTGGTGGTTTTTATAGAGATTCAACTGGTGCTAGAGATCCCGGTTACTCAATGAATCATGGTGGACAAATAAGAGCAAATATCCTTTATGAATATGATTACGGCTCTTTTCAGTTAAATTATAAAAATTTAAATGATCACAATTTGTTCGACCCATTCCTCCCCGTTTCAGGATTTAAAAAAGCAAAACCTTTAGGAGCTTTTGACTATGACAGTTCAGTTAATCCTCCCCGAGTTCCTCATTCTTTTCCTGCATTAAATAGCAGAAATTATATTCCTGGTCCTGTTAGTGATACTGATCATTGGGATCCACAAGAGGCGATTCATAATACATCAGAAGTTTATGGGTTCACATTAGATCATGATTTTGATAATGGTTGGTCATTGCAAAACAAATTCAAATATTCAGAAAATCATTCTGATTGGAACACTGGTGCAGCAATATTTGGAATGGCTTTAGATGTTGCAGGTATATACGGCCCTGCTCCTTTTGGTAATGGTATTTTAGCAGTGGGTGTAACAGATCCAGATGGGTTCCAGCCATATGATGGTATTATATCTTTCAGAGATGGCGCTGATAATTTAAGAGCACAAGTTAATGCCGATGGTGGTGAATATACTGTTTTATCAAATGATTTACCTGATGCACCTGAATTACCGAATGCCATACTTGTCGAAACTGCCTTCGCCCCTGATGTAGGAGCTGATGAATTTATTAATCAGTTAACAATTAATAAAGAACTTGAAGACATGGTTGTTTCTTTTGGTATGTTTTATTCATTTTCGGATATGTGGTGGCGTAGTGGTGAAGGTGGTACAGGTTTGAGTCAATTTGACCCGAACAGAGAATTACTAAACATATCAATTGAAAGGGAGGATGGTACGGTACAACAAATCACCAGCCCTGATGGCTTTGCTGGGGCAGGACGAATTGGTGCTTTCCAAAACTTTACAAGTGAAGCAGAGCAAGAACAAATTTCGTTTTTCTTTGGACATTCTTGGGAAATTTCAGAAGACTGGAGCTTGAATTGGGGGTTTAGAAGTGAAAATATTACAGTAGAAGGTTATAACCAAGTGGCAAGTCAACATACCGATGAAGCTGGTGGCCTTGATGGTAATCCAAATACTTTATACGACAATACACTTCAGACACTTAATTTCCCAGTAAGATATAAATATGATTTTAATTCAATCGCATTTACCGGAGCGCTTACTTATCGTTGGAGTGATGATCAATCAACATACATAAGATATGCAGATAGTGAGAAAGCACCAAGTGTTGCTGCTTATGTCGATCCGGGTAGTGCTGTAAATAATGGACTATATAAACCTCAATCTATAAAACAACTTGAACTTGGTCATACTATAACAGGGGATGATTATCGTTTAGTGCTAACTCCATTTTATACAGAATTAACAGATATTGGTGGATTTGGCTCACCAGTACAGTTCACTGATACAGATGGAACTACTTATGTACCCCCTTCTTTACTTTCATCAATTGAAACAATAGGTCTTGAAGTTGAGGGACAGTATAGTTTAACCGATAAATTTGACTTAAATCTAAGTGCAACTTTCCAGGATTCTACAAGTACTGAAAATGCTGCTTGGAGATCTGACGCACTAGGTCGAGAAGACGATTATATCGAATACTTCTCTGACGGAGACGCGGCAAACTCTGCAAAATTCCAAGGATCACTAACAGGTGCTTATACTGAAGATAACTGGTCTGCATTTATGACTATTAGATATTTAGGTGACAGACCTGCAAATGCTAACAACAGTTTCGATTTAGCTGGTTTTGCAACGATTGATATTGGGGCAACATATTTTGTTAGCGAAAACTTTACTGTGAACCTTAATGTAAACAATCTTGCTAATGAGCATGGTGTGATGAGTTGGATAGGTGCAGGTGATTTTAGTGCACTTGATCGAAGTATTGCACCAGCAAATGAACTTTATGCTGTAATTCATCAACAGCCTAGATCTCTGTTTGTTACTGCGACTTACGAGTTCTAATAAAAGAAGGTAATGCTATTAAAAGGTAGCATGTATAGTTAACATGTTACCTTTATCAAGTACCTAGATAATTGTTTTACCCCTTAAATAAATATACCATAACCAATCAAAATCAATTAAATGAGTTCAACGAGCGATGAGTTCGTAACAGATTAATAACACAGGAAAAAATTATGTATTCACCTTTTAAATGGCTCACTTCAACCATAATAACCAGTAAAAACACGCTAAAAGTATTCACACCTGTTGCGGCGTTAATACTTATCTCGGCATGTTCAAACCAACAAACTGAAAATACCAGCACTGCAGCAGTCGTTACAGAAAAAACACCCCCCAATATTTTGTTAATTTTGTCTGACGATCATGCCTGGAACGATTACGGCTTTATGGGTCACGACATTGTTAAAACGCCATCGCTTGATAAATTAGCCAATGAAGGCGTTACCTTTAAACGTGGTTATGTACCGACATCTCTTTGTCGCCCTTCTTTGGCAACTATTGCTACCGGGCTTTATGCATATCAGCATGGTATTACCGGTAATGATCCATCGCGTGAATTACCTGGTGGCCCAAAAGGTGAATTATATAATCAGCAGCGTGAAGAAATTATCGCTAAAATGGATCAACTACAAACCTTACCTGAGCTATTAAGAGATAAAGGCTATGTATCTTTACAAACCGGTAAATGGTGGGAAGGTAGTTTCCAACGTGGTGGCTTTGATGAAGGCATGACGCGTGGTTTTCCGAAAAAGAGTGGTCGTCATGGCGATGATGGTTTAAAGATAGGTCGTGAAGGTTTAAGCACAATCACAAACTTTATCGATAAAACCAGCGCCGCTAACAAACCATTTTTTGTATGGTATGCCCCTTTCATGCCACATTGGCCACACACTCCACCTAAACGCATTCTAGAAAAATACACCGATAAAGGTTTGCCTATCTCTATTGCTAAATATTATGCAATGATTGAATGGTTTGACGAAACTAACGGTGAATTATTTGATCACTTAGAGAAAAAAGGCTTAAAAGAAAACACCTTAATAGTTTTTGTCTCTGATAATGGTTGGGTGACTAACCCGACGATAACGGGTCGTTTTTTACCACGTTCAAAGCAAAGTCCAGGTGAAAGCGGAGTTCGTACGCCTATTATGTTTTCATGGCCCGAGCAATTTAAAGCACAAATGCGCCCAGAAGTAGTAAGCAGTATTGATATTGTACCCACCATCTTAGCTGCTGCTGGTGTTGACATTCCAAGTGAGCTACCAGGTAAAAATTTATTTGCTAACATGAAAAATGAAACACCTATTGAGCGTGATGCCATTTTTGGTGAAGGTTTTGCCCATGACATGGATGATTTAAACAATCCAGAATCAACGCTATTATACCGCTGGGTGATTGAAGGACAGTGGAAGCTAATATTAAGTTATGATGGTAAAAATGTCAGCTACCAGAAGTACCATAAAGATGTACTTTCAGGGCCGCGTTTATATAATTTACTCGATGATGAGTATGAGCAAACTAATTTAGCTGCAACAAACCCCGCGTTAGTAGCTCACTTATCGAAAAAACTTGTTGAATGGTACCCTGTTACCTCAAGGAATGTTCTTAGTAAATAATATACCTTAACTTTGTTATCTTAAGAACGTTAAAACCCTTATAAAAGCTTTATGCAATATTTGTATAAAGCTTTTATCTTTCCACCCCTCCCTATTGTAGGCTCTTTAACATTTATGACTATTTTAACGCAGATAAAAAAACTTATCTTGTCACCGCCGCTTTTGTTGCTGCTAACGTTTGTTGTGCCAACGCCTTTGCAGAAAATAAAGTTATTCCGAAAGCACAGTATAAGAATGTACTTTTTGTATTAGTCGATGATTTAGGAGTGAAATATTTAAGTATTGAGGGCTCGACATTCTATGAAACGCCCAATAGAGATCAATTAGCCAAAAAATCGGTTCGTTTTACGCAAGGCTATGCGGCATTTAGGGCATGTAGCCCATCTCGGGCATCTATCATGACCGGAAAATATGTCACCAACCATAGTATAACAAAGTGGATCGGCGATAAATATGGCGTCAATTGGCGAACACGAAAAAGGTTTGATAGTCATGATCCTGCCCCTGCCCCATACTCGCATGCCATGTCAGCAGATGAAGTCACCATTGCAGAGAAATTTCGCGATGGCGGATACGACACATTTTTTGCGGGTAAATGGCATATCGGTGATAAAAGCTCTGTAACACCTGAAATGGCGGTACGTCTTGAATTAGTTTTTGGTAAGCCATCAGCAGACCATTGGCTTCGTCTACAGAATGCGCATGACTTATGGCAAACAAGACTAGAGCAAAAATCACTACATGTTTCGCCATATAATTTTCAAATTGTATAATTCCACAAAGCAAAGCTTTGCTCTTTGGCTTTAGGAGTAAATCATGGATATTGATGAAGATAAAATAGATGAAGCTGCGTTAGCTTTGATGTATCTAACACTGCATGAGCACTGTCGAGCATGGAAACAAATCGACTGGGAAGTAACTAATAGTTTAAGCTGGATTGGTAACGTATTATCACAACATTGGCAATTCACTGAACAAGAGTTAATGGAAGTTTTCCCCCCACGTAAAACCGTATAAATAAGCATTAATACGAAGTTAACCATTATGCGAAGTTAATCATTAGTTTAGTTTTTTAAGGTAAGTATATATTTTGAAGTTTTTTTATTTATGTGGTATCGCTTTTAGTTGTTTTCTAGCTGCTTTATCTGTGCAAGCAGTTGAATTAGCAGAACATGAGTTCCAAAAAGATAATCCGATAACCAATCAGCAGTGTATTTCTTGCCATCAGTCGTCACAACATGAATGGCAGCAGTCTGATCATGCCAAAGCTATGGCCATTGCCGATAAAAGCTCAGTATTAGCTAATTTTGATAACAAACAGGTTGAGCATTACGGTCAAAAAGCCTTTTTTTTTATTAAAGATAACCGTTATCAAGTCACCATTTCTTATGAGGATAAAACCGATACCTATCCGATCAAATATACCTTTGGTCATTTTCCATTGCAACAATATTTAGTTGAAACAGAGCCAGGAAAGTTACAGGTTTTACCCTTTGCTTGGGATAGCCGTAACAAAGCAGAGGGGGGCCAACGTTGGTATCATAACTATAGTCATGAAGAAATTAGTCCTGAAGATAGATTACATTGGCGTCAGCCCTTGCAAAACTGGAACGGCATGTGTGCAGACTGTCATTCTGATGGTTTAGTTCGAGACTATAATCCTGAGAAAAACAGTTTCACTAGCCAATTCGATAACATCAATGTCGGCTGTTTATCCTGTCATGGCGATATGTCAGACCATGTAAGGAAAACTCGACAACGCAATGTCGCTGAAGATGTCACGTCAATAAAGCATCCTACAGGGCAATGGTTGCGAAATATTGGTGATAAAACGGCGCACTGGCAAGGAGAACAACGCGATAATGCATTTATGGATGGTTGTTTCGCCTGTCATTCTTTACGTGCACCATTAACTGATGGTATCGATGCGACAAAGCCTTTTTTCGATCAATTTACCCCTCAATTATTAGCTAGCCCCAATTATCATGCTGACGGACAAATTAAAGAAGAAGTCTATGTTTATGGTTCTTTTTTACAAAGTAAAATGTTTGCTGCCGGCGTTAATTGCTTAGATTGTCATAACAAACATACCATGAAGTTAAAAGTTGAAGGAAATGGCTTATGTCTGCAATGTCATGGTGGAGAAGTGTATAGCGTAAAAGAACATCATCAACATAAGGATAACTCCGCAGGCGCTCAATGTGTTAACTGTCACATGCCTGAAAATAGGTATATGGGTGTTGACGATAGACGCGATCACAGCTTTAAAATTCCACGGCCCGATTTATCATTAGGCTTTAATACCCCAAATGCCTGTACTAGTTGCCATGATGATAAATCAAACCAGTGGGCAAATGAAAAGTTAGAAAAATGGCATGGTAAGGCTAAAATAGTATTAGCAAGTAAACAATTATTGATGATGTTAAATAGTGGCCATGGAATCTCTTTAGATCAGCACCTTAGTATCATTGCTGATGAAAAACTTGATGTCATTAGCAGAGCAACCGCCATTCAATTACTTAGCTATGCTACGCCAACATTAAGCGCAGACGTTTTAGTGCCTTATTTAACTCACGCGGAAGCATTAATTAGATTAAATGCTGCCAGTGTAGCAACCCTGATGCGACCCGTTGAGAAAGTAAAATATTTAACGCCATTATTAAGCGACGACTATAAAGCGGTCAGGGTTGCGGCAGCACGTAGTCTGGTCAGCAGTAAAATTTCAGCGGCAAATCAAAAAGTTTTTGCTCAAGCGTTTAAAGAATTAATTCATGCCAATAATGTAAATAGCTGGCGTGGAGAAGGGGTGGCGAATCAAGGTGTGTTAGCCATTGAAATGAATAATTTAACGGATGCAGAAAAATCATTTAAAAACTCCATTAAGATAGAACCGTATTTTGCAACCGGTTATATCAACTTAGCTGATATTTATCGTGCTCAGCAAAGACCATTTCAAGTGAATTCTGTGCTGTCAAAAGGCATTAAAAACAACCCTAATTCTGCGGCGTTGCACTATTCATATGGATTGCATTTTGTACGTCAGAAAAAATTACAAAAAGCGCTTGTCCTTCTTGATAAATCAATAACGTTGATGCCTAGTAACGCACAATATGCTTATACTTATGTTTTAGGTTTAGATGGTGCAGGGCAGAGCAGACAAGCATTAACGAAATTAAAAACGTTAATCATAAACTACCAAGATAATGCTCAACTAAAAGAATTGGGCTTGTATTTATCACAAAAATTGAATTTGAGAACAGAATACAATTGGTTTATGAAACTATAAATATTTCTAACACACTTTGGTGGCGAAATGAGATAAAAACATACTGCTAATGTCGGCTTTCCTTGAAGGTAGTGAACATAAAAGTGGGGTATATCGCTCTAATATTTAAGGCCGCACCGCAAAGTGGTATATCCGGTCTTTGTCTGGGTGATTTCTGTGGATAAATGCTTTAATAACAAAAGCTTTCAGCTATCTAAGCTCCATAGTAAATAACTACAGACTTAATATCTGTTTATTTTATTGATTAGTTTCGGTATATGTAGCCGTTCAGGTTAATATTCTAATCGTCCTACGATGAGGTGTTGCCTCTATGTAACCGCTCATCGATATAAGTTAATCGGTACACATTATGTCTACTATGCTCATAAGGGTTTACAACCGTTGATATTGGTGCAACATACTTTGTTACTGAAGAGTTCAGACTTAATTTAAACATTAATAATGTTACTAATGAGCACGGTGTTATGAGTTGGCAAGGTGCTGGTGATTTTAGTGGCTTAGATCGTAGTATTACACCTAAAAATGAATTGTGGAGTGTTGTTCAACAACAACCTCGCCCCGCTCAATATTCTTAACTTCAACCTATAGTTTTGAATAGACAGTAAGCAGACTGAAAATCTATATATTTTTGAATGTATAGGTTTTCACGCAATATTTTGAATGTGAGAGTTTCAATCATATGAAGCTCTCATTTTAATAACTATTGTTCGACACCTAAATGGTTATGACTTGGTTAAATAAGTTTTAATTAAACAGCTATTAAAATACACAGATTAAATCAAAAAGAAATGGAGATTTTAAATTATGGCCATAGACATCTACGAAGAAAGCAGACAGTTGATTCGTAAAGCCTTTGTTATGTCTGTTAATCCTGATAAACACGAAGAATATCAGCGCAGACACGATCTGATCTGGCCTGAGCTTCAATCGCTATTGAAATCTCATGGCGCTCATAATTATTCAATTTTTCTCGATAAGGGTGCTAGCCATCTTTTTGGCTATGTTGAAATTGAAAGTGAAGAAAGGTGGCAAGCCATTGCAAATACAGAGCTTTGCCAAAAATGGTGGGCATATATGGCTGATATTATGCAAACAAATGCTGATGGCAGTCCAAAAACGACAACATTAAATGAAGTTTTTCATCTTGATTAATTTTACTACTGTTAATTTTTTTCCACACAGATCGAAAATTATGGGTAGTCATCAGCGCTTAATGTGTTGCTATGATCTGTATGAGTATGTGTTCTTTGATCTAAATTATTGCCCGTATATTTAATCGATGAAATATCAAAATATTTACTGGTAATGATAGGGTTGGCCTATGATTTATATGAGTTTTAGTAATGCAGCGACAATATTTGTCACTATGTTTGTGCTCTCCATTGTTCCAGGCCCTAGTATATTTGTAGTTATTATTAGAACAATGGCATCGAGTTTGACGCAAGGGCTCATCACTATTTTGGGCATTGTCGTAGCGAATATGCTCTTCATTTTGCTCGTCGTTTTTGGCATTGGTGCATTAGTTGCTTCAATGGATGGGGTATTTGTGATGGTAAAGTACGCTGGAAGTGCCTATTTGGTTTGGTCAGGGATTAAGTTGCTTAGCACTAAAGTAAAGCAAGTAGAGTTAGAGCAGGTTGATGCATCTACATGGCATAATAATTTTACCGCAGGATTTATTATTACGATAACTGCACCTAGGGCTATACTATTTTATGTCAGTTTTTTACCAAACATTATTGATCTATCTAAGACTAGCCGCTTTGATATTCTCTTGTTAATGGCTGTTGCTACGGTAGCTGTTGGCGGTGCAAAATTACCCTATGCTTTATTGGCTTATAAATTGTCTTCATTCTTGCAGGAAGAAAAGCCTAGACGAGTGCTAAACCTATTGGCAGGTGTGGTGATGATAATTATCGGGCTTATGGTTGCATTGAAGGCTTAGGGCTGTGATTAAATTTTTTGAGCTATAAATTAGAGCACTGTGCAAACCTAGTTCAAATTATTTTTATGGCTTGAACTTATGCAAATAATTCTTCAGTTTGCGGTTTTCATTCCAATGCCAAATTGTTATAAAAAGCCCTTCATCTTGGTTAGCTTGCCTAATGCTAAATCTTAACTATGATTACTTGTGACTTGTTGTGACTGTTATTGAGTGTTATTGTGGTTTAAACATTGGCTAATGTCAGCCAGATACAAAGATAACGATGAAAAGTAACGAACAATGACAAATAATAATAAAACATACGCTTTGGTGATTGATATTGGTAAAACTCATGTAAAACTGCATGTCTTAGACCATGTATTCGATTCTATTTTTTCAAAACAAATAAAAAATGTTGTTGAGCTAAAGGGGGATTATCCAAGCATTAATATTTCGGCTATTTGGCAGTGGATAGTTGAAGGAATTAAGGAAGTTACTAAAAGCTATACGATTAGTGCGATAAGTATAACTACTCATGGTGCTACGGCGGCATTAATAAATAGGAATGCCGCTAATAGTGATGGACTTGTCTTACCAATATTGGACTACGAATATCAAGGGATAACTCCAGCTACTCCAGAGTATGTCGATATTCGTCCTAAATTTAGTGAAACTTACTCTCCTGATTTACCCGGTGGTTTAAACGTCGGGCGCCAGCTCTATTGGCTCAAAAGAGAATTCCCTGAGGAGTTTTCAAGTGCTACTGATATTTTAATGTATCCGCAATATTGGGTCTGGCGCTTCACTAGTCAGCGCTATGCTGAAATAACTTCTTTGGGTTGCCATACTGATTTGTGGTCATTAAAGAAAGGTGATTATTCATCACTGGTTGATACATTACAATGTCGAGATTTACTACCACCACTTAAACCCGCTTGGTTTGATTGCGGTGAGATTTTACCTGAGCTGAGAGACGAATTAGGCTTGAGCTCTGATTGCCAATTATTCAATGGTATCCATGATAGTAATGCCAGCTTTCTGCGTTATCGCCTGACACAAGGTCAAGCACCATTCACCGTTATCTCTACCGGCACTTGGACGATTCTAATGGCAACACAAGTGCCATTAGAAAATTTAGATGCCAACAAAGATATGCTTGCTAATATTGATGCAACGGGCAGGCCCATTGCCTGTGCACGATTTATGGGCGGTCGAGAATTTGAAGCAATATGTGAACAAGCCGGCTCTTGGCTGGGTGAGCAATTCGATGAAAACGATTTACAAAAAATTATAGAGCAACAAGTTTTTGCTTTACCTGACTTTAGTGATGGTAGTGGCCCTTTTGGTGGCAGAAATAGTGGCTTTATTGGCGATATTAACCCAATTAGCGGTATTGCGCTTGCTACACTTTATTGTGCTTTGATGATCGACTATCAGTTAGACATGTTAGACGCTAAAGGAAAAATATTTATTGAAGGTGCTTTTCTTATAAACCCCTTGTTATGTGCCGTATTAAACCAATTAAGAAAAAAACAAGCTGTCCTTTTATCAAAGGATCCTACCGGGACTGTTCAAGGAGCGGGATATTTAACAACGTGGGATGATGTTGAGTGCAATATTGACGTTGGTCAAGCGAATGAAACCAGTTTAACAGCGTTATTTAACTATAAAGAACAGTGGCTAAAATGCGCCTTAGAGGTTTAAATGAAACAAACGTTGATAATCGCTAATTGGAAAATGAATGGCAGTATAGTAGCTAATAGTAAGCTGTTGATGGCCATGTTGAAGTTTAATAATAAACTTAAAAATACTGAACTGGTTATTTGCCCTCCTTTCCCGTATTTACACCAAGTTAAAGAGTATATCGTTGGTAGCAATATAAAGCTTGGTGCTCAAAATGTTAATGAAAACAATAGCGGAGCTTTTACTGGTGAAGTTTCTGCTGATATGCTTAAAGAGTTTTATTGTCGATATGTTCTGATAGGACACTCAGAAAGGCGAGCTCTTTTCCAAGAATCTAATGGTCTTATTGCTAAAAAAATTAATCAAACCATTGATGTAGGTTTAACACCGGTTTTATGTATCGGTGAAAGTCTAGCGCAACGGGAAAATGGTGATGTCAAGGCTGTTATCCTTGAGCAATTATCGTGTGTGGTTAATGAGATTGACTTAAAAAAATTCAAATCAGTGGTTATTGCTTATGAGCCTATATGGGCTATTGGTACAGGACAAACTGCGTCACCTGAACAAGCCCAAAAAGTTCACCGTATGATTCGACAATATATTTATGGGCTTGATCCCATCTTATCTAAAAATATTTCAATACTGTATGGCGGCAGCGTTAATGAAATTAATGCCTCTGAGTTGCTCAAACAAAAAGATATTGATGGCTTTCTTGTTGGTGGCGCCTCTTTAAAGTCAGACTCGCTTGAAACTATTTGCAAGTTAAAAATATAGCTTTAACAATAGCTTATTTTTAATCCCCTCAAGATATTTATATTTAAAACTCATTGTATGCATGATTATGTTTGCTGATGATTGAATTTGATTAAAAGTGATTGACTATTGTTTTTTAGCATGAGATATTAGTTTTAAGTTAGTAACGGAAAACGTCTTTTGTATTATTCGAATGGCAGATAGCGTGTCACGAATATTAAGAATATAAATGCTAGGAACATTATGAAATATAATAAAGAAGAATTTAAACACGTAAATTATCTTTGGGATGATGAAGTAGCAAAGCCTTTAACAGGGGTAGATAGCTTAGTTTATCGCTCGAATGTATTAGGCGCGGATCAACGCATTACCAATACTGGTGGTGGTAATACTTCCGCTAAAATTATGGAAACCGATCCGCTTACGGGCGAGCAAGTTGAAGTTTTATGGGTAAAAGGCTCTGGTGGCGATTTACGTACAGCGAAGAGAGAGAATTTTTCTTCTTTATATCAAGAAAAATTGGACGCGCTAGACGATACCTACCAGAAATTTGACGATAAAGGCCCTAAGTCAGCAGGCGAAGATGCCATGATCCCGATGTATAAACATTGTAATTTCTGTTTAAATCCACGCGCATCTTCAATAGATACCCCATTACATTCAATGATTGCTGAAAAGCATGTTGATCATCTTCACCCTAATGCGGTTATTGCGGTTGCATCATGTAAAGACCAAGAAGCGCTTACTGAAGTCATCTGGGGCGGTAAAATGGCTTACGTGCCTTGGATGAGACCTGGTTGGGAAGCGGCGTTATTATGTGAAGAAATTTATGCCAATAGTGCTGACATTAGCGGTATTTTAATGGGCCAGCATGGTCACACCAATTGGGCCAGTGAAAGTAAAAGCTGTTATGACACCTCTTTATGGGTCATTGAAACAGCAGCACGCTATATAGAAGAGCATGACAAAGGTGAAAGGACTTTTGGTGGCGCTAAAGTGACAAGCTTATCTGATGAAGCTCGTACCGCATTATTAAGTAAATTTTTACCGGTAGCCCGTGGTGTTTTATCTAATAAAGTTAAATTTATTGCCACCGTGCAATCTGATGAAAACGCACTACGTTTTGTCAACAGTGTTGACGCTCCGCGTTTAGCTAAATTGGGTACATCATGTCCGGATCACTTCTTACGTACTAAAATTCAACCGCTCTATGTTGATTACAATCCAGAGCAAGACGATTTTGATAGCTTAGTTGAAAAATTAAATACGGGTATTGAACAATACCGTGTTGAGTATGCACAATACTACAACAACTGTAAGCGTGATGATTCACCAGCAATGCGTGATCCTAGCCCAACAGTTATTTTAATTCCTGGTGTGGGTATTATCGGTTGGGGTAAAAACAAGAGTGAATCTCGTGTTACTACTGAATTTTATAACTGCGCCATTGAAGTGATGCGCGGCGCAGAAGCTATCAGTGAATACCAAGCCTTACCACAACAAGAAGCGTTCGATATTGAATACTGGGCATTAGAAGAAGCCAAGTTACAGCGTATGCCTGCTGAAGCTCCTTTAGCACGTAATGTCGTTGTCGTTGTTGGTGCGGGTGACGGTATTGGTAAAGAAACAGCATTTCGCGTTGCTCGTGAAGGTGCTCATGTTGTTTGTGCTGATTTACGTTTTGAAGCAGCACAAAAAACAGCTGACGAATTAACGGCTATTTACGGTCAAGGTATCGGTGTCGCAGGCTCTGGTATTTCAGGTTGTGGACCGGCTATCGCACTAGAAGTAGACATTACTGACCGCGGCGCTGTTAAAGCAATGTTCAATCAAGTAATAATGGCTTACGGCGGTATCGACAATGTTATCGTTACCGCTGGCGTCTTCTTAGCACCTGGTCAAGGCAGTATGAGCGATGACCAAATGTTTGATATTAGCTTTGCCGTTAACGTTAAAGGTGGTTACATCGTTGGTACTGAAGCAAATAAAATCTGGCAAGCGCAGAACTTAAGAGGTTCTTTGGTATTAACCACCAGTGTTAATGCTGTCGTATCGAAAAAAGGCTCGTTAGCATATGACACCAGTAAAGCGGCAGCAAACCATTTAGTACGTGCGTTGGCGGTAGAATTGTCACCTTTGGTTAACGTCAATGGCTTAGCTCCAGCTACCGTGGTAAAAGGTAGTACCATGTTCCCACGTGACCGAGTGATCGCTTCGTTAACTAAGTATGATGTTGAATTTACAGAATCTGATTCAGATGACGAATTACGCGACAAATTAGCGATGTTCTACGCTCAACGTACTCTAACTAAACAGCCTATTACCCCTGCAGACCAAGCAGAAGCTGCGTATTTATTGATTTCTGGACAATTAAGTAAAACCACTGGCCAGGTACTATCGGTTGACGGTGGTTTACACGAAGCTTTTTTACGCTAAGCCACGCTTATTAGCAGCTTATTTTTTGAAAAGTATTATAAAAAATAATAGGAAAAATTATGACTCAACGTATTGATAAAGCGTTAATTGCAGAAGAAAACGCAAAATTAGAAAGCTACTTAAAAGAAGATTATCAAGCACTTGGTAATCAATTAGCACGTAAAAATATTAATATTGATGACATCACAGCTAAAGCGGAAGAATTCCAAATAGCCGTCCCTTCTTGGGGTACAGGTACTGGTGGAACACGTTTTGCGCGTTTTCCTGGTGAAGGCGAACCACGTAACATTTGGGAAAAATTAGAAGACAGTGCGGTGATCAATGACTTGTCACAATGTACCGAGCGAGTTTCACCACATTTTCCTTGGGACAAAGTGGATGACTTCTCTGAGTTAAAGCAAACTTCTGATAGTGTAAACTTGAAATGGGATTCAATTAACTCGAATACATTCCAAGACCAGCCGGGCCAAGAGCACAGCTACAAGTATGGTAGCTTGGCTAACACAAGTGTAGCAGCGCGTGATTTAGCGATTCAGCATAACTTGGATTGTATCGAATGGGGTAAAGAGTTAGGCTCTAAAACGTTAACCGTTTGGGTAGGTGATGGTTCAAACCATCCAGGCCAACAACACTTCCAAAGTGCGTTTGAACGTTACTTAGAAAGCATGAAAACTATTTATGCCGGTTTACCAAGTGATTGGGAATTGCATATTGAACATAAAATGTTTGAGCCTGCGTTTTACTCAACCATCATCCAAGACTGGGGTAGCAATATCTTAGCGGCAATGGAATTAGGCCCTCAAGCTAAATCGTTAGTAGATTTAGGTCACCATGCACCAAATGTAAACATCGAAATGATTGTTTCACGTTTAATCCAATTTAAGAAGTTAGGTGGTTTCCACTTTAACGACAGTAAATACGGTGATGATGATTTAGATAGTGGTAGCTTGCACCCGTATCAACAGTTTTTGATTTTCAATGAATTAGTTGATGCAGAATACCGTGGCCAAGAAGGATTCAAGCCGAATTACATGTTAGATCAATCACACAACGTGACTGACCCCATTGAAAGTTTAATGAATTCAGCCGCTAGCGTACAACGTTCATATATATCAGCGTTATTAGTTAACCGTCCTCAACTAACTGAATATCAAACGAACAATGATGCACTTATGTGTAGTAATACGCTTAAAAATGCTTTTAACACCGATATTTCGCCTATTTTAGCCATGGCGCGTTTCCGTAAAGGCGGCGCGATTGACCCAATTGCCACTTATCGCAAAGCAAACTATCGTGGCATTGTGGGTAAATTAAGACCTTCTAGTGGTGGTAATGGCTCAGGCATCGTTTAAAACACAGTCAAAAAAAAAGAATCCAATAAATAAAAATATAATAACTATAAAAATTAACGTCTATTTTCTTGTTGGAATTAATGAATAAGAAAATAGACTTTTTGGGGAGAGAATATGTCAACTGCAGCAGAATTTGAAACAGAACCAGTATCCGCTGATAAACTACAATCGGGTAAAACCTTTGCCGCCAGTTATGCGGGTGAGCATGTTGCTGGTACAGAATTTGTTATTGGTGCCTTGTTTGTCGCTTGGGGTGTGGGTACCGGCGATATTCTTTGGGGATTATTGTTAGGTAACCTTTTAGCCGTGCTGACATGGGCATTAGTAACAGCACCCATTGCTACCGATACCCGTTTAACCTTATATGCCTACCTTGAAAAAATAGCCGGTCCCGGCACAATAAAACTCTACAGTGTTATTAATGGTGTTTTATTTTGTATTCTAGCCGGAGCGATGATCACGGTATCAGCCTCGGCAGTGAAAATTATCTTTAGTATTGCCCCGCAAACCGAGTGGTATCCAACTGACATATCTTTTGTTTTGGTTGCCTTAGGTGTTGGTGCTGTTGTGGTGATGATGGCTATGAAGGGCTTTAAAAAATTAGCCGCCTTTGCCGAAATTTGTGCCCCTTGGATGATTTTGATGTTCATTGTCGGCGCCTTGGTATTAATGCCGACACTGGTTGATGCTACGAGTAGTGTCGCAAGCATTTCAAGTTTTGATGACTTTCTAACCGTAGCAGATCAATATATTTGGGTTGATACCGGTGGTGATATTGGTTTTTGGCACGTAGCTGCTTTTGCTTGGATTTGTAATCTAGCCATGCACGGTAGTATGGGCGATATGACTATTTTCCGCTTCGCTAAAAGTTCTAAATATGGTTATTACTCTGCGTTAGGTATGTTTATTGGACATTATGTTGCTTGGATTTGTGCAGGTATTATGGGCGCAGCAGCGGCCTTATTATTAAAAGCGTCAATCACTGAACTTGATGCTGGTGTTGTCGCATTTCAAGCATTAGGTAGTGCGGGTATACTTGCGGTTATTATTGCCGGTTGGACAACGTCTAACCCAACTATTTACCGTGCCGGACTTGCCTTTCAATCACTTAATTATAAATGGGATAGAACTAAAGTAACCATGGTAGTGGGTATCGTCACTACAATCATAGCTTGCTTCCCATTTGTATTTACTCAATTACTAGGTTTTCTTGGTATTATGGGCTTAATGTTGGCGCCAGTAGGTGCGATTATAGTAGCCGAGCATTGGTTATTCCCAAAATTAGGTTTTACTCGTTATTGGTCAAAGTATAAAGGTAATAACACTAATAAGGCGGCTATGATCACTTGGTTGTTATCACTTGGAGTAAGTTACTATTTAGTGGTTGCCGATGTATTGCATATGTTCTTCATCTTAGTGCCGATTTGGCTGTTCGCTACGGTTGTTTATAGTGGATTAGCCTCAATTATGGGAGCAAAAGAAACGTACCCAGAAGCAGCAATTGCAGAAAAAGCGGAGTTAGCCCGTAAAGAGGCTGAAGTTGCTTATTTAAGCTCTTCTGCATGTTCAGCACAAACTGCGAGTAATGATATGCCTGCTTTAGCTAAGTTAGCTAAATACATTTCTTGGGCTGCCTTAGCCGGTTGTGCTTATATGGGGTTAATGTCTTATGTAACTCAAGATATTGAAACTATTCGCACCTGGTTAATTGCACCAACACTTGTGTACTTTTTCACTGCTACCTATGCCTACCTAGCGCAAAGTAGCCGCGAACAAGTTGCTATTGAACAAACTGTAAATGGGGCAGCATAACCAACAGACAGTGTTAAATCGTTAGTGTTAAACCGTAAACGTTAAACAGTAAAAAGAGTAGTCATTGCTGCAATGACTACTGGTAAATAGCGTAACTAAAAGAGGATTACAATGATTATTTCTGCTCCAACAGATTACCGAAATGCTGCTAAAAAGAAGCTGCCTCCTTTTTTATTTCACTATATTGATGGCGGCTCTTATAGTGAACGTACACTGGCACGTAATGTTGAGGATTTAGCTGACATTGGGTTAAGACAGCGTGTACTAAATGATATGTCTGAGCTGGATCTATCTACCGATATTTTCGGTGAAAAGGTGAGTCTACCTATTTCATTATCACCAGTAGGTTTAACAGGTATGTATGCTAGACGAGGTGAAGTTCAAGCAGCTAAAGCCGCTGAAAATAAAGGTATTCCTTTTACCCTGTCGACTGTTTCTATATGCCCTATTGAAGAAGTAGCGCCTGCAATTAAACGGCCTATGTGGTTTCAGCTATATGTGCTTAAAGACCGTGGCTTTATGAAAAACGTTTTAGAACGTGCGAAGGCGGCAGGGGTTAAAACACTCGTATTTACTGTTGATATGCCAGTACCGGGTGCTCGATATCGCGACATGCACTCTGGCATGAGTGGTCCTTTTGCTGCTTCAAAGAGAATTTTACAGGCTACGCTTCATCCTCATTGGGCAATTAATGTTGGATTATTGGGCAAACCTCATGACTTAGGTAATGTTTCAGCTTATCGAGGCGAGCAAACCAATTTAGAAAATTATATCGGCTGGTTAGGTGATAACTTTGACCCTTCAATATCATGGAAAGATTTGGAATGGATCAGAGAATTCTGGGATGGGCCTATGGTTATAAAAGGAATACTCGATGTTGAAGATGCTAAGGACGCCGTTAAATTTGGTGCGGATGGTATTGTCATCTCTAATCACGGTGGCCGTCAATTAGACGGCGTATTGTCTTCAGCTAAGGCTTTACCTAGTATTGCAGATGCAGTGAAAAGTGATCTGAAAATTTTTGTCGATTCAGGTATTCGTTCAGGGCTTGATGTTGTACGTATGCTTGCTTTGGGAGCTGATTGTGCGATGTTGGGGCGCTCATATATCTATGCGTTAGCAGCGCAAGGACAAAAAGGTGTTGAGAACTTGCTTGATATTTATGAAAACGAAATGCGAGTAGCAATGACGCTAACTGGTGCAAGATGTATTAATGATTTAAATAAAAATTCGTTAATTGGATCGCTTTAACTTAATTGCCTTAAAAGATATATGAGGTAATGATGAGGCGCTTAATTGAATATTTAAAGCAGAACAAGGTCGAAATTTAATTAATTTTTGTATAAAACGCTTTGCTTAACGTTATTTGGTTTATTACTTAATATCCCCCTTATCTATATGATCATTAAATATTATAACAGGATTTTCTTGCTGGAAAAGGTGATGTTTTTATTAATCAGCGATAATCACTTCAATGCCTTGTGCTTCAAACTCCTGTACTAATTTAGGATCTGCATCAACGTCAGTAATAAGTATATCTACTTCAGATAAAGAGACAAATAGAAAATTACTAGCAACTCCTAACTTTGAGCTATCTGCCATGATGATAAGTTTTTCGGCTTGTTTCTTTAGCTTGTGCTCCGCTCTTACCAATAAAGTGTCTGACTCCATGACACCTATTTTACTGATACCTGGGGTACCCATAAACATTTTAGTACAGTGATAATTTGGAATACTGTCATTATCGAAAGCACTTAATATAATACCTTGAGAACGATATATTTCACCTCCAGGTAGCGTTATTTGATTGTTACTCGTTTCCCAAAGAGACTGGGCAAGCACGATCGAATTGGTCAAAATATTTAATTGTCTATCCATTAAATATTCACCCATCATGTAAGTAGAACTACCACCATTAATAATAATGGATTCATTCTCTTCACAGAGTTCAACTGCTTTTTTAGCGATGAGCTGTTTCTTATCTAAATTTTTCTCTTTATCAACTAAAAAGAAAGAACTGCTTATTTGAGCTCTTACAGGTTTTGTCGCTGCCTTATCATTAACTTCTGCGCCACCTCGAATTTTTTTGAGTAGGCCTAGTGTAGACATTTTATTTAAATCGCGACGAATAGTAGCCTCAGATGAATTCAGCTTAGTGCAAAAAGTACGCACACTCGCGAAATGTTCTTCTTCTAATATATCAATAATTAACTGTTGACGTTGTTTTTCCAACATAGGGCTAGGACCTGTTCCGTAGTTTTTATTAGCCTGCATAGGATGCCTTTGGATTGTTATTATTTCAATAAATTTAATTGCTTAATTGATATTATAATCGAAATATACATTAAAATAAACAAGTAAAGACTTAAAAAGAGTGGTTGTGACTACTTGTGATTGACTATGTTTGCTTGAGCTGCATTATTAAGCTGACTTTCAATTAAATCCACTTAAATAGTTTGCTGTAAAGCTATGTAATAAAACAATCACCTCTCTATCCTTGTAGTGCAAGTTAGTATTTTTTTGTTTGTTTAATGTTGTGAATATAAAAATTGTGAATATTAGGTTTTAAGGCGCTGTGGGGGCGAAAGCGCCATAGAGTATATATTCTAATATTAGCTATCCTGAAGATAGTGAATATGAAAGTGAGAAAGCAGATTAAGATAATTAGCTATGAACAGATCTCAAATGTGATCAAAAAAACATTCAAGTTGATTCACCTATTATATGTACTCTGAAAGGGCTATCTTAATTCTTGTTTAATTAAGATTTGTAAAGCCCTTTTTGCTGTACTGATCAGCTAAGGTACGTAGTACCTTATTCTCTATTTCTTTTGAACTTGATCTTAAATCACTAACTCATCCCCCTGAATTACATCTGATTGAGTAATAACAATATAGCGAAGGGTAAACCAATTGAGCTATAGAGTAATGACACCTAGAGTAGATGGATAAATAGTCAAAAAAATAACAATAAGAAAGAGGGCTATCAAAGCCCTCTGTTATGACTAGATCTCTAGATCAGTAAAGTCCTTATCAATTGATTCTTGTGTTATGCCAATATAGCGAAGGGTAACACTGACGGAGCTATGTCTAAGCATACTGAGAACTTTTGATATATTGTTGGTCTTGGTATACAACATATAACCTCGAGTCTTACGCATTGAGTGAGTCCCTAACTTCACTTTAACTTCTTTACCAACTTCAGCAAAGGCTTGTGATACAGCTCTTCGTGTTAGTGGTTGAGGCAAAGAGTTAATCGCATTTTGGCTAAGATGTGATTGAAAGAGGAAAACATGATTTGGGTGATCTAACTGAATTTGATTAATTACCAGCTGAGCTTTAACATTTAACTTAATGTTAGCTTGCTTACCTGTTTTACCTTCTTTAATGATTAACCTGTCACCGTCAATATCACTAAACTTGATTGAGAGGAGATCAGAAATACGTAAAGCCAAGTTGAGACCAATATCCCACACTTGACTCATTTGCTTGCTAAACCTGATTTCTAACAAGTGGCTGATGAGCTTGATTGTGTCGATGTTTTTAACTGCATGAACTTCAGACATAGTGTTGCTTCCTTATTTGTCGTGAGACGGTACTTTTGGGTAGCTGAAATAACAGCTAAAATAAAACACTGATTTATAAGAGTTTTATTTTCGTTGAACTACCCATATCTTCAATTTGAGTAGTTGAGCTTTTTATGCCGTATCGGTGTTTAATATTGGTAAAGTAGCCAGGATTGACTACCTTAGTATTGAATAGCTGGCATAGCGCCAGCGGTGTTTGTTCGAGGGGTTATCTAAAGCTGATTTTGGTTTGGTAAGTATCCATCGAATGATATTCAATGAAGTTACTTAGAAAAAGCTTAATAAGCTCCTTACCGCTTCGTTGACTAAGCCAACCACCAAATAAGCTATACACGCGTTTCGTTTCAAAGCACACATCAATTTCCTTAACCAACTCAGGATAAGGGCCACCTTGGTAAGAAAAGTCGGTGATGTAAATGAATTGCCAATGGTCGTTATGTTTTTCTAGTCGTAACTCGACCGGGTGATAGCCGCCATTTTCTGAAGAGTAGTTTGGATCTCTAAAGTTGAAGGTAAGGGCATAAGAGCCTATTTCAGGTGTTTCTATCTTCGCTAGCTCACTATTAAGTAATGAATGTAGTTTTGCGGGCACAGCAAAGCCCTGCACTTTATTAAAGTTCAGTTTCATGGTAGTACTCTCTTGTTAATTAATGATGGTTGACGCGACGGGTAATAAATTGTTTTCAGCAAAAGACATTGTTGTTTTGCCTATGATCAAATGATCCAGTACACGAACATCAATTAGGCCTAAGGCATTGACTAATCGTTGGGTAATTGCTTTATCTGCTTGTGAAGGTTCAGATACGCCACTGGGGTGGTTGTGCGTTAATATCACTGCTGAAGCGTTAGCGGCCAGAACAGCTTTAACCACTTCTCGCGGATATACCGCAGCGGCATCTATGGTCCCATAAAAAAGCTCTTTATATTCAATCAACTCATGCTGATTGTTCAATAGCATGATTGCAAAAACTTCTCTCTCGTATCCGCCTAACTTGAACCTCAAGAAATCCTTAGTTGCTTGGCTATTAATGAACACGTCATCATGTAGGTATTTATCAGCAATGATATTAGCTGCGGTTTCAAGTATCTGCATGGCAGTCTGAGACCAGTTAGTGGTTGTTTTAGTATGCAAAATAAGGCTCCTTAAGTTAGCTATGTTACTTATGCATACTGATGATATATATCTATAATATCTTGGAATAAGGCTCTTACTGTTTACTTCATCAGTAAATTGGTCGAGGATTAAGAAAAAACAAAGAAAAGGAGTTTTTAACGGTTATTGATTTTATTGGTAATTATAAGAACAACTTTTTAGTACCAATTGCGCTTTACGGTGATACATCTTACAACAAGGATACATTGAGGAAGCTAATGTCTAGTGGCAGCAGTTTATGGCCAGGCACCTCAACAATTAACTTTGATAGCATTGCTAAAGAGAGAATTTATGCTGCAATTGATTCGACTAACTTACAAACCAAGAAAGACTTACTAAGAGACTATAACTTACTTAAATATAAGTTAGGTTAACCGTTATGCCCAAATCGTTTCTGCCTTGTGGTACATCCTAACATTAGGTGGCTTAAGTGCCATTATTTGGTTTGTTGGTCAAACAAGCAATGGTGCCTTGTCATTACCACTTAAAATACTGGGTAGTTAATGTGGCTGTCAACTAAGCCATTACTGCCGTTCATATGGTTTTAATGGCATGCCCGTTCTGTGCTCTGTAATTGAGTGTCATATCTAAGCAAAAAAATCTAATAAGTAAATTGTTCAATGTTTTCAATAACAACGCCGTTGTCATGCGGTGTCATGTTTTTTTCGATGAAAGTCTGTATAGTTTTTATTTTTAGATGGTGGCTTGCACGACTTTTGTGCGCACTATAGTAATATTTCAAAATTGTGTGTGTTTATCGAGGTCAACTGAACACCCGTTAGTTGACTTAAGCATATAGTCAGCTACTTGATAATCATTGGCATAGCAGACATTTCAAAAATTGGTTTTGAGACTAATATCATGATCAAAAAATCAAAATACAGTTATAGAATGAGAACAATAGCTATGACTGCTGAAAGCTCATTATGCTTGTGGCGGTTTCATCTCAGACCGCTAACTTTGCCATATTGAAGACATAAGGACTTGATTAAAATCACCCAATCTAACGAACTTTTGATACGAATACGTTCATGAATTAGATTCAATGATTTGTCTGTTCTTTTAGAAAATAAAAGTAAGGGTTAAAACCTTGATCTAATACATGTAAAAGCATAAAAACCCTACAATTATATACACATTTTACTTATGATTAATGTTTATAAGCACGCATAACTTAAGCGTAGACGATAAACTAGTAATCAATGGAGAAATACATGGCTCAGGAAAGAATAATAATTTGTATATTAGATCACGCATATGGAAATGACAAAGACAATGGGAAAGCAAGAGCCTTATTTGAACAAATAGACGATGAAATACATCCCATAAACACAAAAGAACCTTTTTGCGAATCCAGTCATGTATTTATCATGAGAGGTTACGACGACATTCAAGAAAAATATGGAGATGGACTTTTTTTATTAAAATGCACCGAAAGTCGAAATATTATTAAAGAAGGCGATTGCAAATATGTTAGTGCCTTTGAACACGCTTCACCTATTCGCTCTAAATTTTCTGTAGCGGAAGTTTTTAAAGAAAAAGTACCAAGTTTATCTACCCCATACGTAATAACAGATAAAAGACCGTTGACACAAATGATTTTATTGCGATATTTAGATGATTTAAAAGGGCCGTTCCTTGTATCTAAAGTTGAAGAGTCAAACAGTTCTACATTTAAAGTTTTCATTGAAACTCCTTCTACAGACTACACATCTGAAAATAAAGAGTCGTATATCCCAGCATTCCACTATTCTGAAATGAAAGCATCTATAGCATCAAATCTAGAAGTGAATTTCAAGTATGGAGTAAATAATATAGAGTTGTTTGGTGATGTAAAACGCCTGCTTAACATCACAAAACAAACAGTTGACTATATGAGTGACGATCAAGTCTTGTCGAAATACGGCCAGATAATGGTAAGTAACTCTCAGATACGAAATTTCACCAAAGGCATGATCCCTTTAATTAAAAATCAAGTATCCCAAACCAAAGAATATCGCGGAAATAAAGTTCGTTTTGAGCGGTTCTTTGAATTACTAACTATTCCAGGAGATGATGGTGAATGGGGTCGAATTAGACGTAGTTTAATGGAGGAATTCATTAGCTCTGAAAGCGGTAAAAATATTGTCATTGGCTTTATAGACAATAATAAAGAGGGTTATTTTCGTGATGAAAAAATCAAATTCAAAGAAGAACTGAATAACCAAAGTGCTGAGTTGCGTTCTGATATTAGTACGCTAGAACTTAGCAAGTTATCTATTGAAAGCGAAATTCGCCAGAAGAGAAAAGAGTCTCAAAACCTTGATTCAGATGACTACAAAGCTCAAGTAGCCGAAAAAGCCACTAGCCTTATAAATAAAGACATCGAAAAGAAAAGAAATGAGCTCGATGACCTCTCTGAAACTTTCGATGCAATTCAGAAAAAATACAGTCATTTTTCGTCGATAGAAGATGCTGAACAAGAAAAAGTAATTCTTGATGGAAATAAGGTAATACTAGGAAGAGAGATAAAGGCGTTAATAACACAAAAAGACAAGTTAAAGGAACAGGTTAAGCAGGATACTGAGTACTATGTTGAAAAGCTGCTTTCAGTTAAGAGTGAGGTTGATGTATTAACCGGCTCTAACGCACCAAAGGATGTTGAGGCAACTAACTACAGCGTACCGGCGGGTCTGGATGTAAGTAAATGGGGTGAAAATGCCCAAGTGGAATACATCAACCAAATATCTGAAACTCTCGGTGACATCGGAAGGAAGATTGATTTCAACCAATTAGCTAATGTCGTTGTTACCATTGCGCAAAGCCAATTCACATTGTTTAGTGGATACCCAGGTACCGGTAAAACATCATTGGCTAAATTACTAGGCCAGTCCATGGGGCTTGGGAAACGTATTCTAAATATACCAGTTGCACGAGGCTGGACATCATCGCGAGATGTGCTTGGTTTCTACAATGCGCTATCTCAATCATTTGTTCCTTCTGCCACAGGTTTGTATCATCTACTAGAACAGATGCAAGATGAAGAACTTGAAAAAAAATCAGCGCCGGCAATCGTACTTCTTGATGAATTCAATTTATCTCAACCAGAGCATTATTTCAGTCCATTTTTAGAAATGGCTGACGTTGAATCTACTCGAACTATTTTTACAGGCGATCCAAGCAAACCAGAATTGTCAGTACCTAACCACTTGAGGTTTTTAGGAACGGTTAATCACGACGATTCTGTACAAATACTCACACCAAGAATGTTGGATAGAGCATCAATAATACACTTTGACGACATTGTTCATGATGGCTCTGTTGTTGGCAACTTGAATGCAATAGATAATATCAATACATCGTCAATAATATCCGGACCGCAATTCAACGAGTTGTTCGCAGCTACAAGGTATACATTACCTGATGATATCCAAAATATTATCGATAATATAATTAATATTCTGCATGACGATGATCCAAAATTAGGTAATCAAGTCATCGTTTCTTACCGTAAGAGAAAAGCGATTAATGCATATCATAATGTCGCTTCAACATTGCTTATTGAGCGTAACCTCTATGCCTTAGATTATGCTGTTTGCCAACACGTAGTTCCTCTTTTAAGCGGGTATGGTGAACAGTTTGGTCAAAGGCTAAGTAAATTACTCGAAACAATGCCTGACGAAATGGAAATGTCTCGTAACCGCATTGCAAGAATAATCATTAAGGGCGAATTAAACCTATTTAGTTATGGAGCTTTTGCATGATTAAATGGAGTTTTCATGTAAGTAGGCAAAACTTGTCTACCACATATACTCCAAAAGAGGGGCAGATACTTCAGCTTAATGAAACAGATGTTATTGAGATTGAAGTATCTATACCTCTTGAAGCAAAGGAGTACGGCGAACCATACTTGCTTATCGGTGACGTGCCTGTAGGAATGATAAATAAGTCTATCACTGATACACAATTGGTATTCGTTTCTGTAAATGATCCTAAAATTCATAGAAATCAACATTTTTATAATTACTTTGGCGAAAGTGAAATATCCCTTTGTTTTAGAGATAACGCGGATATCTATTATCGAATAACGGTAGATATAAAAGCAAGAAAAGCGAATGCTGAGCTGGCATCATCAATGCTGAAATATATCGCAGACAATATGAATGACATGCTGATGCTTTGCTTTTCAAAATCTTTTGTAGGTGGTGACTTTCATGATGACCAAAAAAACACAATGCAGAAAGTGTCGTTGTTACAGAAAATAATGGATTACATGATTAAAAATAGAGGGATATTTATTAGAGATCATAAGTTTGACTGGAAACAAAATGTTGAAATCACAGAAAATGGTTCACCCACAGGCCCAGATAGTGTGATTTGGATGTTGCATAATTTGGATATAATTGAGCCATCAGATAAGCAAAGCGCAAACCTTAAAATTAAAAATCGATTATATAAAACAAATATATCACCTCGGGAATATATCTCTGAAAATCCTGATGTTTATGAAAACCGAGTGGTTTATAGTTTTTTAAACGCAGCAAAAGTTTTCTTAACCGGTTTAATAAAGAAAAGCTCTGAGAACCTTATTGAAGGTCAAGGCAATTATCTTGTAACAGATGATAGTGAGAGATATGTTTCTTTTGAACATGCGTTAAAGAATTATCGTCGAAGTATCATTAGTCATCATCTTTCCGAATTAAGACAGTTAAATAAATCGATTGATAGTTTTATTCACCTGTATAAAAATACGTTAGGAATAAAGCTAATTAATGGCTTACCTCCTAGGATGACGCCATATGTATTATCGAGACCAAGGTACAGAAATCTCTTTGAACAAGTGCATAAGTGGTACTTGGCAGGCACTCCTAACCTAGTTGAAGATCAACTACTTATGGGATTAAGAAATCTATCATCTATTTATGAATTAGTAAGTTTGTATATGCTCCACTCTACTATTCAAGAGGAATTTGATATCACATTAAAAGATAAAGCGTATCGTCACTATGATGACTCGCTTCCTTTTAAGGGGGAGATTCAAGATAGACCAGATGATCTTCCTTATAATTACTTTTATTATGAGGCTGGCGCATTATCAGTGGAGTTGTTTTTTGAACCTAGAGTTTATATCTATAGAAATGGCATTGCTCAGGTTGGAGATTTAATCAACGTAAGTAATAAACGTGACACTAGGTATGGCAAGCATCATTATCTACCCGACTTTATTGTTAGGTTTGATCATGACGATTGGGCAGAACCCCTAGTTAATATTTTAGATTCTAAATATACGGATCATAAAAATATTTTAAAGTATGCTCTCCCTGATACGGAAAATAAATACCTTCACGAAATTTTCCAAGTAAAAGAAGGCGGTAAACTTAAGGCGTCGCCAATCAAGAGTTTATTGCTTTTGTATGCGCACGGTTCAAGTAGTGTGGCGTCTAAATTAAATAAACTCCATAGGGTAGATGGTGATATGCCGGTATACCCACAAGGAGCGGGTTTGAAATTGACCCCTGACGATAATCTCCATTTAGGTAACTGGATGAAGAAAATATACGACGATCATAGCGATGATGATAATGTAAGTTGATTAAATTAACCGGTGTATACCGGATTTTTATTGCTCTATATTGAAAGACAACATCGACAAAGATTTTGTTGAACTGGAGATTTAGGGGGAAACCCCTATTTTTTTATGTGCTCATTATAGAAAATATCAAAATCATCGGTACCATTAAAATTGTTTTTAAAAGTAAAGTCTGCATAATCTTTGTTTTTATCTATATGTCTATCGATATCGTATTCATCATAAATTTGCTTGCTTGGGCAAATGTGTAATATTTTAAATAAGTTCTCTTTGCACCACTTAAATTCCTCGTTAGACCTGATGTCCGTAATGATTATATTACTGTTTTTTAATATTGATTTTTTTTGATATTGAGAAATCTCACAATCTAACATCCTAATAAATATCAAGTTTTCTGTTTTTCGCAAATCATTTAATCTTAACCAAATATCCCTTGGCGAGTGAGAAATCATTTCTCCGGCACTGGTTCTGACATTAAGCTTTTCTTCTTTCTTAATCGGAGGGTAATCAAGGTCCAGCCATGGATATATCGTATGAGCTAGTTTTTTTAGTTGGTCGCTAAATGAAAACCTGGTAAAGCTGTAGTTATCTATAAGATGCGTTGCTAGGTAGTCTTTTCCTGAACCAGATTTTCCAGTGAATGCAAGTTTCATTATATTCCTTTATTTACAGTTATGTTATTTGGGCTTCAATTAAGGCACATGACATTAACTGAAACAACAGTTAAGTTAAAAGGTATGCTTTGGTGCGCGCTGCATAAACCCCCTATTGTTGCTGAATTTATACTCAAAAATCTATTGACAACCATATTACGTGTGGTAAGATTTTCTTACCACTGGTAATGGAGAGTGATATGACGCAGTTAGAAATAGAGTTTGAGCTAATCAAGTGCTTACGAGAGAATATAGAAGAGTGCGAAGAGGAAGTGCCTGAATTAGATGGGAGCACTTCTGTTTTTAACGGTATTGCTGGATTTGACAGCTTAAGGGCTTTAGAAGTTCTTGTGTCGCTAGAAGATGCTATTGGTTGTGAATTACCCCCGGAAAAGGTATTTACAAAAGAGCCTACTGGTACTGATACTATTGCAGACTTAGCCTGCGCCATTAAGAAGATTGTAAATAATGAATAACTATAAGCTATTTCTTGGGGGGCGACTACGTACAGCAAGGGAGTTGGCTGGCTTATCTCAAGGGCAAACTGCAAAATTACTCAATATGCATCGTCCGACCATTAGTGAGATTGAGGCAGGAAGAAGAAACGTTAAAGCCGAGGAACTCTCAATATTCGCAAAGTTATATGGCGTTCAGGTTGACTGGTTGACAGATGAGAAATATGAAGAGAAAAATGTAAATAAAGAAATTCTAGCTGCCGCCCGAGAGTTGAGCTCTATGAAGGAGGAGGATTTAGAAATATTAATCAGCACCATCAGGATGATAAAGAGCAAAGGAAGCTAAATTGAATAAAATAAGAGCAAATCAAATAGTTTCCTTAGCATTAAAGACTAGAAAAACGTACTTGAATGCAAAAGCAAACTCCCCAATATGCCCGTTCAATTTAGCGGAAAGCATGGGGATGGATGTAAGGTTTATAAAAATATCGTCATTTGAAGGTATGTACCTGGCGGATAACAACGTTATTTTAATTTCATCACAAAGACCTGAGGGGAGGAAGCGCTTTACCTGTGCTCACGAGCTTGGCCATCATGTCCTGAAGCACGGGACTGTTATAGATGAAATGCTTGCTTCGGGTTCAGATAAGGAAATAGAAAAAGAAGCTGACTTTTTCGCCTCTATGTTATTGATGCCCTCTTCATTAATAAGGGTTTTAGGCAAGAAGCTCAATCTTGATTTTTCCAACCCGAGCCCAGAAAAAATTTACGTAATGTCAAAGTACATAGGGGTCTCATTTGAGGCTTTGCTCACGCAACTTATTTATAATTTAGGTCTAATTAAAAACTATAACTATCAGCGATTAAAAAAAATCAAAGTGTCGGATATTAAGCGAAGTTTATATGGTGAATATGAAAAGGCAAAGGATGTTTTTGTGGTGGGTGATTGGTGGCAAGAAAAAGCAGTTGATGCCGTTGAAGGAGATAGTATTTTAGTTAGTACGCAATGCGAGGTCGAAGGGGGGAGTATATCCCTGCTTGATGATGGAACCATTAAATGTATATCTCCAGGAATAAGTAAAATTTACACTGCTGATTGGGCGTGCTTCGTACGTGTTAGTCGAGCAGGGTATTCAGGTATGTACCAATATATGCACATAGAGGATGAAGAATGATTATAACTGGAAATTCAATTGCTGAATGCTGGCTTAAGATGCTCAACAAAATAGTCATTTGTTCAGGGAAAGAGATATCTCCCTTAATGATAAAAATAAAGATTACTGATGAACACCCCGAGTATGAGCAAGAATTAGAAGAGGATATTAATAAATTTATAGGTGGATTAAAGTCAAAACAACCGAAGATAAACACAACAGCTGGAACAATTTTCCCTGTGAGTCTTTCCGGCGGAAAAGCATCGGTTTTTGAGCGATACAGTAGAATTAAAAAACCCTTACTTAATGATAAAAGAAATAAAAAAGGCACATATTTTCATCGCTTAATGGCTTACGGCGGGACATACAAGGCACCAGTAAATCAACTTCAGCATATTATTAATACATACAATTCAGGGATACATAGACGAAGCGCGCTCATCGCCACGATATTTGACCCTACTTTAGACCATAAGGCCACTCCATTACTTGGTTTTCCTTGCTTGCAGCAAGTATGCTTTGTTCCTAACCCTAAAAATAAGGAGTTAAGTTTAAATGCTATTTATGCCATGCAATACGTCGATGTTCGTGCGTACGGTAATTATTTAGGTTTGGTTAATTTGGGTGTATTTATGGCAAAAGAAATGAATTTAAAGTTTTGCCAACTAAATTGCATGTTAAGTGTTGCTGCTTTAGATAAAATGACGAAAGCCAAGGCGAGGAGTTTGGTAAATAAATACTCTGACAGGGTGGAGTTTTGATATTTAAAAAATTAGACCCTATTAAACCATCTGCAGTTTATGATACTTATTGGAGGTTTGCGCATAAAAGACACGAAACCTTCTTGGCTCGTTTGCGGGGGCATGAAGGGGGTGTGGATGATGACATTATTTCAAAATATAAATTCACTAACGCTTACCGGGTTTGCGATAGGGTCAGTCAGTATTTAATAAAAGATGTCATATATAGCAATAAGCTTTCAATTGAAGATGTGTTTTTACGTATCATTCTTTTTAAGTTATTTAATAAAATTGAAACGTGGGAGTTACTTGAAAGTAAGTTTGGGCAAATCACAAAAGAGACGTTTTCAGTTAAGCATTTTCGCCGCTTCTTTGATGAAGAAATGAATAGTGGGCGAGTGCTGTATTCTAATGCATATATGATGGCTTCAGGGTGTGGAGCGTTCGATGTGACAAGGAAGCATCATGCTCATATGTTATTGGTCGAAAAAATGCTAAAAGAAGAGCTTCCCTCTCAAATTCAAGACTGTACTACCATGAGTGCTGGGTATGATTTGTTATTATCATACCCATTAATTGGTAAGTTTTTAGCGTATCAATATATTACGGATATAAATTACAGTGAGATAACTGATTTTTCAGAAAGGGAATTCACCATCCCAGGCCCTGGTGCTAGGGATGGGATTCGAAAATGCTTTACATCGCTAGGGGGAATTACTGAAACCGAATTGATAAAAATGCTAACTGAGCGTCAAGAATACGAATTTGAGAGGCTTGGTTTGGACTTTAAATACTTAGGTGGACGCCGCCTTCAGTACATAGATATTCAAAATGTATTCTGTGAAACAGACAAGTACAGTCGAGTCGCACACCCTGATATTATTGGTATTTCAGGAAGAACCAGGATTAAGCAATTATTTAAACCCAACAAGAAAACAATTGATTACTTTTTTCCACCAAAATGGAAAGTAGATATGGAGGCGTTATATGGACATAAATGAATATCAAGCAAATGCAGTTGGTACTCAGCAATTTGATAGCAAGACGGAACAAGGTATCACTATTGCTTTGCTGGGTCTTTCTGGCGAGGTTGGCGAGCTCCTTACTGAATATAAAAAGAAAATGCGCGATGGCGAAAGCTATAACATGTTTAGAGATAAGGTCATTGAGGAAATGGGGGATATTATGTGGTATTTATCCTCAATTGCTGCGTACGAAGATATTGAATTTAGCGAAATCCTTAAAAGAAATTTAGATAAAGTCGACGATAGGTGGCACGATATTAATAGCTTAGGGCAATTCCCATTTGAGCATTCGTATCTTGATGATGATTGCATAGAGAAGGAGCGGTTTCCTAGGGAGTTTGTTCTCGAGTTTAAAGAAGAGGTTGACGAAAATAACGATGAGAAGGTGATTATTTCAGTCAATGGCAGGCAGTTCGGTGACCACTTAAAAGACAACTCTTATGACCCTGATTTTTATAGGTATCATGATATATTTCATTTTTCTTATGTCGTTATTTTGGGTTGGTCACCTGTTGTTCGTGGTTTTTTTGGCTGCAAAAGGAAAAAGGATTATAAAAGAGATGAGGTTGAAGATGGCGGGAGAGCCATTGCTATTGATGAGGCTATATCTGTTTTAATTTTTGAATACGCCAGGAATCATAATTTCTTTAAAGATATTGGTGGTGTAGATTATGATTTGTTACGCACTATAAAATTACTAACTAAAAACCTGGAAGTTAAAAAGTGCACTTTAAAGCAATGGGAGCAAGCAATCTTATTGGGCTTTGATATTTGGCATAAATTAAAAGAAAAGCGAACAGGGCGCGTTGTTTGTAGTATGCAAGATAGAAGCATGATTTTTGAAGATGTAAAAACACTAAAACCCGCGTGATTCTCGATGTGGTTAAGGGTGCGTTCTATTTTGAAGATTTAATATCTTTAATTTCATAATACGAATGAGACTTGTTCGTATTATAAAATTATTTACTCTCCACTTGCTAGTTTAAGTCCCTTGAATCCAGTAACTGATAAACTACCTATTGCAGCTTCAGCTATATGGTTACTCCACCAATTCATTAACTTACGTCTACGTTCAAGGTACTCAGCGCGATTATAAGCGCCTCTAACTTTATTTTTGTCTACATGTTCTAATGCTGATTCAATGATGTCAGGAGCATGGTTCTGTTCGTTTAATGGAGCTCTTCCGTAGATGAAAGGCTCTATGTTCCATAATTCGAGTGATTATGATACAACGTGTTGATATTTCTAGTTTTTGTGTGTAAGTTACTGATAAGGAAACGGATGATTACGTGTGCATCACACTGTGCATCACGAGGAATCCATTAATGATTAAGTTGTTTTTTATCAACTATTTATTCTTGATAGCTCATAATCGTGCCAAAGAATAGTAGGTTGCTCGCCGGTGTTCACAGATATTTTATTATTCATGACTTTTTTTAACTCTATGTTTTATAGTTGTTTAATTGTCCGTGTAAATCCACTGGGTTTCTTGGTTCAAATAAAAATGTACCCATAGACGGATTGTAATTATTGGACCAAAACTTATGTCATTATCAGATAGAAAATTAAGCTCCTTATATCGCTAAATCTGAGCTAGCTGATCGTGATGGCTTGACCGTTAGGATCACAGGCAACGCAATAATTACCTTTAATTATCGCTTTAGATGACACGGTAAGCAACAACGAATAAAAATAGGACGCTATCCTGATATCAAAATAGGAGAAGCTAGAATTAAAGCGGGTGAATATAGGCAGGTATTACAGGATGGTCTTGATCCTAGAAGTTATGTGGTTAGCCAACAAGAATGCCGGTTGTTAGGTGGTCTTTGCAGTGACTTTATGGAAAAATACGCGACTAAGGTGTTATCACCAAAGACAATTGTTTTATATAAATTATTCAACAAAAAGTATGTACAACCGAATGCTAATATCGATGTTGAGCGATATTAATAGACAGACTGGATAAAAATTTTTGATGCTATCAAAGATGGTACAAGCGCCAGCAATGCAGGAAGCATATTAAAGCGTGTAAAGACTATCATAAGGTGGTCAAATGCTAGAGGGGAAATTGCAAACTCTCATTGCTTGGATATTTCTGTAAAAGCGATAGGAGCTGACCAAACTAGAAGGGATCGTGTTTTAGAGTGGAATGAAGTTTCAGGACTATGGCGACAAATTGAATCAAGCAAAACCACACCTAAGTGTAAAATATGTGTTCAACTGTTAATTTTTACGCCCAACGTAATGATAAAATCTCAACTATGATTAAACTAGCGTATTCTCTAAACCAATAAGGTAGAGCAAAGATGCTGAACAGAGCTAGTCAGTTGATTTTGTGTGTTTTGTTAACAAAAATGCTGATATTTGATAGTTCATCAGTGCTAGCTGAACAAAATAAGGCTGATTATGTCGATGAGATGAACATTGAGTTTATCCTTATCAAGCCAGGCCATTTTATTATGGGCAGGGATGCCAGTGTTAAAATAGGATATGATCCTGAATTACCTGCTCACGAGGTTAAAATAAAACAATCATTCTATCTCGCCAAATATGAAACAACCCAAGCTCAGTGGCAATTGGTGATGAATAACAATCCGGCTAATTTTGTTGATCCCAGGCGGCCAGTGGAAAATATCAGTTTTAAAGATATACAAAAATACATCAATAAACTTAACCAACTTTATCCAAACTTAACTTACCGTTTACCAACGGAAGCCCAATGGGAGTACGCTGTCAGAGCGGGTACAGAGAGCGTCTATTTCTTTGGTGCTAGCGAAGGTTGGTTAAGCAACTATGGCTGGTATATCAGCAATACGCCCAGTGGTACTCAACCTGTGGGCTTACTGGCTGCAAATGCTTGGGGCTTGCACGATATGTATGGCAATGTTGCTGAATGGGTAGAAGATTGCTGGCATGTAAATTACATTGATGCCCCAAAAGATGGCAGCTCCTGGCTTGACAATACCAACTGGTTTACCAATAACTGCAAAGAACGGGTATTGCGTGGCGGCTCTTGGTTCAGCCCCGCATTTGAACTGCGTTCAGCCTACAGATTTAAACACTTCAACTTTAACCGTTCACAACACAAAGGTTTTAGGCTGGCTCTGGACAAATAAACTAACCAATAACAAAGCTCGATTAAGGTTAATACCAATCTCACTAAGTATGTGATCATTTCTACTTGTTAAAACCACCAACTACTTCGTTATTTATTTAATAATTATAACAACTAGTTATTAAAATAAATACCTTGTATTTGGCAGTTTTTCCTACGTATAAAATAGATCACCAATTTAATGAAACTGGTACAACTCATCCTCAGCCTATGGGTAGCGGTCACCTATAAGCACACCTCAGATCCAAATCAGACTGCCATAATTTGTTAAAAGCAAAGATTGCTTCTTTTTACTTACTGCGCTGAGAATTCAAAAACGCTAACTAAAGCTCGAATTTTTAAAAAATACCAGTCAGCTTATGACTGGTATTTTTGTTTACAAACCATATCAAATCTTCCTCATTTTTAAAATTGAGATACGGTATTGATAGCCATCTTTACTATTTAATTGGCGGTGCTGACGATAAGTCAGTAGATATATTTTTCTTTTTGAGTACTTCTTCCTGTAGTAGATTGGCTTGAATATTTGATTTTTGCGTTAGGTTGATGAGGTGATAGGGGCGGAAATTCATCAGGGCTAGAGGCATCAAATGATATCTCAGCTAAAAGCCGAATATATGGCTGTAATGCATTCTATTTCAACGATTTAAATTGTCTTGCAATAGGAGAGGGTCCATATATGGTATAACCGCTTGGTAAACACGTAAGCACCGTTTTTTCTAAAAATTCACTTGGGATTTTAGTTGTGTTTAGTGGTCGAACCAGTTAGATTGATTAATAATTCTTATTTAACCTGAGTTTTGTTTAAGAGATAGCTAGCCTATCGCAAACGAATTTAACGTAGAAGTGAGTAAAATAGCTGCTAGATAAACATTTATTAAGCAGAGTTTAGGTTATTTAATAAGTAACTTTAAATAAAGCGAGTAACAATATGTCTAAAACACAATTAACTACCCAGGGTAGTGTCGCCATACTGACGATGACTAATGGCGAAAATCGCCATAATCCAGAGTTCGCTAAAGAAATGCAGCAGCAATTAGCAGCGGTATTATCAAATGAAGAGTATAAAGCATTAATTATAACCTCTGATAACGATAAAAATTGGAGTTTAGGTATTGATGTTAATTGGTTAATGCCGGCGATGAAGCAGAAAAAAGCGGATGAAATTCGTGGCTTTATGCATGACATGGACGATATATTTAAAACACTATTATTATTCCCTATCCCTGTTATTGCCGCTATAAATGGCCATGCTTTTGGCAATGGCGCCATTTTATCTTGCGCTTGTGATTTTCGCTTTATGCGTAATGACCGTGGCTATTTTTGTTTTCCTGAAGTGGATCTTTCTATTCCGTTTTTACCGGGCATGTTAGCTTTTGTTAAAAAGGCTATACCTGATTATCGATTAAATGAAATGATATTAACTGGGCGTAGAGTGACCGGTGATGAACTTGCTAAAGATCATGTTATAGCGCAAGCATTCTCTGATAATGAGGCTTTACAAGCGGGAGCATTAGCATTTGCTAAAGGCTTTGATAAAAAACGACCTATTTTTGGTGAGCATAAAAAACGGTTACACAAAGAAATTATTAATATTATTGATACCGAGAATCAAACTTTTATTGATAACTTACAATTGATGATGTAATGAATTTAATGAGCTAAAGTTAACTAACTAAAGCTAACGAATTTAAGTGAACGAGTTTAAGTGAAAGGAATTTTATATGAGTATTCAATTTGATTTTTCAGGAAAAAATGTATTTGTTGTTGGTGGCACCAGTGGTATTAATTTAGGTATAGCCTGTGGTTTTGCTCGATGGGGAGCTAAAGTTGCGGTGGCATCTCGTAATCAAGAAAAAGTTGATAATGCTGTGGCAACATTAACCGCGTTAGGTGCACAAGCATTTGGTGTTACCTTTGATGTTCGACAATTTGAAGACGTTGAACAAGGCTTTGTCCAAGTTGCAGACTTTTTTGATGGTGATATTGACGTACTTATTTCGGGTGCCGCTGGTAATTTTCCGTCGCGTGTTAATGATATGTCGGTGAATGCGATACGTTCAGTGTTAGAAATTGACTTACTCGGTACTTTTCATGTGATGAAAGCTAGCCATGGTTACCTTAAAAAGCCTGGCGCCAGCGTTGTTAATATATCAGCCCCTCAGGCTTTTATACCTATGACCCATCAGGCACATGTGTGCTCAGCTAAAGCAGGCGTTGATATGATCACGCGTAACTTGTCAATGGAATGGGGTACAGATGGTATTCGAGTGAATTCGATAGTGCCTGGCCCTATTCATGGTACTGAAGGTATGGCTCGCTTAGCGCCAACCCCTGAACTAGAAAAATCAGTAACAGATTCTGTGCCCTTAGGCCGTCAAGGAACAGTAGATGATATTGCTAATGCTGCGGGTATGCTTAGCAGTGAACAATCATCTTATATTACCGGTGCCATTTTACCTGTTGACGGTGGTTGGAGCCAATCTGGGGCTACTTGGTTTATGGCAAATATGTCAACGATGTTAGATAAAATGCAAGCAAAGTAGTTTTTATACCCAAGCGGCTTGAAGCTGTTTGGGAACCGCTAACTTTTCTGCCCTTTTCTTTTTCTTTATTCTGCCACCCATAATAACTTGGGCATATCTTCATCTATAAACTAGACTTAATTTACCCTTATTAAGTCTGGTGATTAGTATGCCTAAGCCTCGTTCACAACAAATTAGTTTATTGGACACCCCGTTTTATCACATTTGTAGCCGCACGGTACGAAAGGCATTTTTGTGTGGGGTAGACCAAGAAACGGGTGTCAGTTATGAACATAGACGCGCATGGATTGAACAGCGACTTTTTAAATTAGCGCAAGTTTTTGCCATTGACATTTGCGCCCATGCCGTGATGCATAATCATTTACATATCGTGCTACACGTTGATAGTGAGCAAGCGAAAACGTGGTCAACCGCTGAGGTACTAAAACGTTGGCATCAGTTATTCAAAGGCACATTACTTACTCAAAGATATCAAAATAAACAACCCCTTGATAAGTTCCAACTAGCGATGGTTGAAAGCACCGCTGCTATTTATAAACAACGATTAATTGATATTAGCTGGTTTATGCGTTCACTCAATGAGCCTATCGCCCGACAAGCCAATCGCGAAGACAACTGTACCGGACACTTTTGGGAAGGGCGCTTTAAATCTCAAGCCTTGCTTGATGAAGGCGCCTTATTATCTTGCATGGCTTATGTTGATTTAAATCCCGTTCGCGCTGCGATTGCACCGACACCGGAAAAATCTGACTTTACCAGTATTCAATTACGGATAAAAGCGGCGATTAAAGGAAAGCAACCTAAAGCCTTACTGCCTTTTTCAGGCAATGAACATCAACAAAAGAAGAAGGGCATTTGCTTTAGCTTAAAAGACTATTTAACACTGGTTGATGAAACAGGGCGTATATTGCGTAACGACAAACGCGGTGCTATCAATATGAAAACAGTCAATATTTTAGCAAGGTTACACATCAGTGAAGAAAGTTGGTTAAAACTAACGACAGATTTTGAAGGTATATTCACCGGAGCGGCAGGTACCGCCGAACACTTATGTGAATTTAGCGAACATGTTGGTTTACAACGCACGCATGGGTTAGCCAATGCTCAGGCCTGCTTAAATAGCGCATAATTTGTTCTATTTATCAGCAGAAGCTTAATGTTATCTTAGGGTGATAGGCATAGCTGAAACCAAATTAAGCTAAAACCGAATAAATGGGGAAATGTGAGTGGTAACAGACTTGCTAGCATCTATTTTGTCATAGGGGGTTATGTTATTAAATCAGAAAACGATAATAATCGAGTCATCATTGATTGAAGTTATCATGGGTGGCATAGTAACTCGTTGTAACTCGTATTAGGTTGCTGTCCTTCTTATCTAGTTCTCCTTATTTAATCGTTATTTCATGCTAAATATAGACAAGTTACCTTTCAAAAATTGTATCAAGAATAATTGACGAATTTGTTCTTTCTACGCCATCAAGATTACATATGATTTCTAAAATAGCACTTAAATCTTGCAATATTTGTACTTCAATTATCATGAGTAAATCAAACTCGCCACTTATCGAATAAATAGTACTAATTTGATGTATTTTTCTTAATGCAATACTGACATTTTTTCTTAAATTGGGTTTTACTTTCAATGATACATTTATTGAAGTTAATTGATTTTTATAAACTTTACCTAGCTCTATACTATATGATTTGATAATTCCTTTATTTTCCAACTTGTTAATTCTGTTCTGGATAGCTGTTCTAGACACATTCAAAGATCTTGCGATATCTGAAACGCTTGCACGTGCATTACATTTTAGTATTGAAATTAGTTCTTCGTCTTTTTCGTTAATCATATAATTTTCAATGAATAGGTAGTTTTAGGTGTCATTTTAACATCTTAATATTACTAATTGCTAATTAAATGGTGCGAAGTGTTCATTTGTCTACTGTATTTAAATCAAAATGAACTGGATAATAGGTGTTAACACTCATTTAAGTTATCAGAGGCACTCATGTCAAAAAAATTTTATATCCACCTGCAGAATCAAATTGATCAAGTAAAAGAAGACGGTTTGTATAAAGACGAACGAGTGATAATTAGTGCGCAGAAGTCAAAAATATCGATTAACACAGGTGAACAAGTAATCAATTTTTGTGCTAATAATTATTTAGGTATGGCAAACCATCCTGATCTTATTACTGCTGCAAAAGAAGGCCTAGACGAACATGGTTTTGGCATGGCCTCAGTACGTTTTATTTGTGGTACTCAAGATATTCATAAAACGTTGGAGCAAAAACTGAGTAACTTTTTGGCTATGGAAGATACCATTTTATACTCATCTTGTTTCGATGCTAACGCAGGTTTATTTGAAACATTATTAGGCTCAGAAGATGCCATTATTTCTGATGCATTAAATCATGCTTCTATCATAGATGGCGTTAGACTTTGTAAAGCCAAACGCTTTCGTTATGCCAATAATAACATGGCTGAGTTGGAAGCTTGTTTGAAAGACGCTGATGCGGCCGGTGCTCGCTTTAAGTTAATTGCTACGGATGGTGTTTTTTCTATGGATGGCTCTATTGCCAACCTTAAAGCTATATGCGATTTAGCAGATAAATATAATGCCTTGGTAATGGTGGATGATTCTCATGCGGTTGGCTTTGTTGGAGAACAAGGGCGTGGTAGCCATGAATATTGTGACGTGATGGGGCGGGTTGATTTAATTACGGGCACATTGGGTAAAGCTATGGGGGGGGCTTCAGGAGGTTTTACATCAGGAAAAACAGAAGTCATTGAATGGCTGCGCCAACGATCGCGTCCATATTTATTTTCCAACTCACTAGCACCCGCCATTGTGAATGCTTCCATTAGAGTGTTGGAATTATTAGCCGTTAGTGATGATTTACGTAAAACCTTAAAAGATAATGCTCACTATTTTCGTTCTAGTATGGAAGTTGCTGGATTCACTTGCTTAGGTGCCGATCATGCAATAGTACCCGTGATGCTTGGCGACGCTAAAGTTGCAAACGAAATAGCTAATCGCTTGTTAGAAGAGGGAATTTACGTTATTGGTTTTTCTTTCCCTGTCGTACCTAAAGGTTATGCGCGGATCAGGGTACAAATTTCAGCGGTCCATTCTAAAGAGCAATTAGATAAAGCAATTAATGCATTTATTCGCATAGGTAAAGAAATGCGTATTATTGATTAGGTGTATACCGATGTTACCTCAAGATGCCGGATTCAGCTGGAATTAGAAACGTCTTTAGGTAAGGCTTTGATTGAAGAGAATGATTGTTCTCCTTGTCGAAATCAATAACGTAGCATAAACATTTCTAAACCAGCCCTTTGGGGATGACTGAGCATGAATCGCTCAGTCATCCTGAAACTTGTATTTTGAAGTATCATGGGTATTTAACAATGAAATCATTAGTAAAATTAAAACCTGAGCCAGGTATATGGCTGACTAAAACTAAAAAACCTGAATGTGGTCATAATGACTTATTAATCAAAATTAATAAAACGTCAATTTGCGGTACGGATATTCATATTTATAATTGGGATGAATGGTCACAAAAAACGATCCCAGTACCCATGGTCGTTGGCCATGAATACGCAGGTGAAGTTGTTGGCATAGGCCAGGAAGTCAAAGGATTTGAAATTGGCGATCGCGTTTCAGGTGAAGGTCATATTACTTGTGGGTATTGCCGAAATTGTCGAGGAGGACGTACCCACTTATGTCGTAATACCGTTGGAGTAGGTGTTGATCGAGCGGGAGCTTTTGCTGAATATCTGGTTATCCCGGCATACAATGCCTTTAAATTACCAGATGAAATTTCAGATGACTTAGCCGCTATTTTTGATCCCTTTGGTAACGCTGTTCATACCGCACTGTCTTTTGATTTAGTCGGTGAAGATGTTTTGATTACGGGTGCTGGTCCAATCGGTATTATGGCGGCGGCAGTGGCAAAACACGTGGGTGCTCGGCATGTGGTTATTACTGACGTTAATGAATACCGGTTAGATTTAGCTCGAAAAATGGGAGCAACTCGTACTGTTGATGTCAGCAAAGAAAAACTTAGCGATGTTATGGCTGAAATTGGGATGAGCGAAGGTTTTGATGTAGGTATGGAAATGTCGGGTGTTCCCATGGCATTTACCGATATGTTAGAGAGTATGAATAACGGTGGGAAGATAGCCATGCTAGGGATCCCAAGTAATAATGTGGCCATTGACTGGAGTAAAATTATTTTTAAGGGGCTTACTATCAAAGGTATTTATGGCCGAGAAATGTTTGAGACTTGGTATAAAATGGCTAGTCTTATTCAGTCTGGTCTTGATCTAACTCCTATCATCACCCATCAATATGATGTTGACGATTTTCAACAGGGCTTTGATATAATGCGGTCTGGGCAGTCAGGTAAAGTTATCTTAAATTGGAACTAGTTTTATATAGGCAAAATTAATTTATTAGTGTTAAATCATTATTTTTGGTTTAAAGCAATTTTTGACAATATGTTAATATACGTGAGTAAGTTGCCTTTCTTTTGTTGTCACAATAAATGAAAGGTCAAAGGGGCCATAATCTAGAAGCGTTTGTTAAACTTACAGGTGTAAGAGATGTACAAATATCGCCAGGCGGTGAATATTTTTCAGTCATTTTTAGAAATAATACACAAGAATTTGTTTAATACCAAGAAAAATGGCGCTCAGCATTTATTTTCGGCGAGTACATGATTAGTTCCAGAATTAATGGCTGAAATGAAACCGATAACGGTAAAAGCGAGAGATAATACCGAATTCATGGTTACTTAACGTTGCCGAAATCAGGTAACACAAATCTTCCTTTGGTTGTTTATCCGCATGGCGATCCTCATGGTGTTAGAGATCATTGGGGATACGATTGGGAGGTACGGCTATTGGCTAATAGTGGTTATGCGGTATTATAAATGAATTTTCGTGGTAGCGGAGGATACTGTTTGGCATTCCAAAATGTTGGTCATGGAGATTGGGTGGCATTGATGCAAGATGATATTACTGATGCGACGTTGGCAATGATTGAAAATGGTGTAGCCAATAAAAATAAAATTTGCATTTACGGCGCCAGTTATGGTGCTTACGCGGCACTAATGGGCACGGTTCGGGAGCCAAACCTATATAAATGTGCGGTTGGTTCAATGGGCAATTGGAGTTCAAACAAGTATCAAAGATGACACTTGTTTGAATTTCAAGTAGAACTTAGAATGAATACTTCGCTCTTAAAAAGAAAGTAGTACCTAGGAAAGCCGGACTATAAACACCAGCAGAGTTAGTATTGCCTTCTGTTATCATAGTCAATTGAGGTTTTTCGTTAAATACATTATTGATACCAACTGAGTAACTTAAGTTATCATCATAGTTATAATTAACATTAACATTTGAATAACTCCAAGCATCTAAAGTATAAACTGGGGTGATACCCGCTTCAGCTCTGCCATTTGTTTCCAGTTCACCAATTACATAAGTTACCCAAGCAAGCGTCAAGTCTTCATAATTCCAACGTGCGGTCATGTTTAGCTTGTTTTTAGGTTGGAAACCACCACTATTGGTGTGTTTTCCTGCGTAATCTGTAATACCACCATCAAAAATACTGATCTCATGTTTAATAGTATGATGCCATGTTAAACCAAGAGCTAAGCTACCATAACTGTCTAGATCAAGTGAATAATGTGCTTCAGTGTCAACACCTTGATAATGTGATGCGTTTAGGTTTTCGTTAAATGCATCAACGCCTAATAAAATACCATGTAATGGGCCACTTTTATATCGATGAATATCATCACAGAATGCGCCAGTTTCATTACATAACTCAATTTTACGCTCGGCATCAAAAGTTGCTATGGTATTTTCCAAGCGAATATCATAATAATCAGAACTGATCGAAAAACCTTCAAACCACTGTGGAGTATAGACTAAACCAAAAGTTTTGATTTTAGCTGTTTCAGGGTCAAGATTAGGATTACCGCCAGTATTTGTTCTAATTGACTGTAGACCATCTCTAAAACCTGAAGCTGGAGCACCAGTTTGCAAGCAGCCTGAATCATTTTCTGGTGTTAATGCTCTTAAAGGACCACCATCATCTAATGTTTTACAAGGATCTATACCTGAAGCAAAAGAGGGCAGCTGACCGGCAAATAATTCTTGAATATTTGCTGCTCTAAATGCTTGGCTAAACGTAGTTCGCACGCTTATATCATCATTAATCGCCCAAAACAAAGACGCTTTAGAGTTAGTTGTTGCTCCTGCACCCGTACTATAGTTTGAATAACGACTTGCAAAGTTGACTTCAAGTGATTTGGCGTAGAATTCATCAGTAGCTAATGGTACGTTTAGTTCTATATAAGCTTCACCAACGTTGTATCCACCACCTGTAGGGCGACCATTACCGTCAGTTGTTGTTGCATGAACGGCATTACTGTCGGTTTGTTTACGGCCTTTATGCTCTATATATGATACACCCGTTGCAATTCCAACAGGTCCAGCTTCAAGTTCAAACAAAGTACCTGTAACGTCAAAGGTCACGGTTTTAACAGATGTAAAACCATAGCTAACATTTGACCAGTCACCTGATACATATGCCATGGCGCGTGGATCTTGACTTTCGCCAGGTTCTAAAAACACATTAAGAGGTACACAAGTTGATTGAAGGAATGTTACATCTTCTGGGCCTGCGCCACAGCGTAATTCACCTTCGCCGTTGAAATGTGTAGGTCCAACAGCCTCACGAGCCCTGGCCCAGTTAAAAACACCTTCACGAGTTTCTTGGCTGTCAAATCGGCCAAATGTATATCCGGCTTCCCACGACCAATTATCATTGATATCACCGGTTAAACCTAACGCTATATGATATTGGTTAGAAGAAAATCGGCTTTGTCTAGGACCAAATTCGTTCATGCGCTTTGACCATTTAAAAATGTCATAAGACTCACCATTAGCATTTTTAGGGCCAAAGTTCTGATTATAATAATTGTTTTTAGAAATAGGAATATCATCGTAGCCACCAATCCAAGGTATTAACGGTTGAGCGGCTGAGTTAGAGTCATTATTTCGATGGGAATACATGGTATCAAAACTAAAAGATACATCTTCAGAAGCTAGCGCTTTACCAAAATCATATTTACCCATTACCGTCATCGTGTATTTTTCAGTAGGTTGCTGCAAAAATGATTGTTCATGGTAGTTATATCTATCGCTGTCACTAAAGGTATGAAATTCACCATAATCGGGACCACGGGTCAATCGATTGCCATCAGGATCAGTTACGGCTGTCCACGGTAGCCAATAACTGCCCCAAGGAATAGTTGAACCATCATTTTGTAATTGTTTAACTGTTTCTGAAAATGGCACTTGGCTAGAGTAAATAGGCTCATCTTTTGAATAGCTAGCAGAAAATGCTATATTGCCTTTGTCTCCAGAGATCCCGGCTAAAAGATCAATACTCGTTTTAGCACCATCTCCATCAATATTATCGCCATAACTCGCATTGATCTCGAAACCTTCAAAATCTTTCTTAGTAATAATGTTAACTACACCAGCAATAGCATCCGATCCATAAATGGCTGACGCACCATCCATCAGTATTTCTATACGTTCTATAATAGCCGTTGGAATTGCACCTAAATCAGCAGATGAATCAGCGCCTTTACCACCAGCGGGAAGTCGCTTACCGTTAAGAAGAACTAATGTTCTGCGTGCACCAATTCCTCGTAAATCAAAGCGAACTGCACCACTACCATTTGCTGATAATGAATTTGCAGCGGGCTGAGATACTGTCATGGTTTGTAATAAATCTCCAATATTATTATATGGACTGGCTTCTATATCACTTTTGCTTATAACGGTAACGGCAGCAGCCGAAACGAGATTCGAACGGGCAATGCGAGACCCTGTAACGATAATCTTTTCAACTTGATCTTTTACTGCTTTGTCAGCAGCAGAGGCTACATTGGTAATTGAACAAGCACTGGCAATAGCTAGCGCTAGTCCACACTTAAAGTAGGGTAGTTTATTAATGTTATTCTCCTAGTATTTTTACAAGCATAAAGCTGGAACGTTCCATCTTTATGTTTAAAAAAAAAGTATATCAACAGGTAGTATTTACATAATAAGTAATGAAAATCACTATTTCGTTTAAAAAGAACATGTTGTTAACTCTTTAATTTAAAGGTTTTATCTATATATTTATATGTTTTTAAATAATTTAAACATTGAACAAGATATAGACATATATAGTTATACATCAGTAGGAACGTTCCATCAAGTGTTTGGTTTATAAAATTACAAAATCATGGGGTAAATCATTGTAGTTTTTAGCAACAGAATACTTAAATGTGTTCACAAAATTGGGTTTATACCCATGATACTTCAAGATCCCCAACGGGCTGGTTTAGAAACGCTTTATGCTACGTTATTGATTTCGACAAGGAGAACAACCATTCTCTTCAATCAAAGCCTTACCTAAAGACGTTTCTAATTCCAGCTGAATCCGGCACCTTGAGGTAACATGGGTATAAACCTTGGTCTTTAGACGGGTTCTATACACAAACCCTAGATTGAACGTTTATTTTTTAAGTCAATATATTTACTGTAATCTGATTATGAGGTACCTAACAAAAGTGACTTAATTGATGATAGATACTTGTTATGAATGGATATAAGTACATTGATAACAGCAAAGCAGAACATTTAGCTTAGTAACGTTAGCCGCAATACTTGCGAATGAGTCAATATTGCCGATATCTAATAATATTTTCGTTACAAGCTTAATAATGAGCATCTAATTTTATAAATTTTTAGTGATATGGTGTGAAGCGGCTGCCGTAAAGATCACATCAGTTGAACTATTCAGTGCTGTTTCAGCGGAGTCTTGAATAACGCCAATAATAAAACCAATCGCAACCACTTGCATGGCGATATTATTATCAATACCAAATAACCCACAAGCAAGTGGAATGAGTAATACTGATCCCCCTGCTATTCCTGATGCGCCACAAGCGGAAATTGAGGCAACAATACTCAATAATATAGCGGTACCAAAACTCACATCAATATTAAGCGTATTGGCCGCAGCTAACGTTAATACCGTAATAGTAATAGCTGCCCCCGCCATGTTAATAGTTGCACCTAACGGAATAGCAACGGAATAAGTATCTTCATGTAAATTAAGTTTTTCACATAACTTCATATTTACAGGAATATTTGCAGCAGAACTACGTGTGAAAAATGCGGTTATCCCCGACTCTTTAAGACAAGTAAATACTAATGGATAAGGATTTTTGCGCATAATTAAAAAAACAATCAATGGATTTACCACCAGCGCAATAATCAGCATAGACCCTAACAGCAGTATCACTAAATGGCTAAATTCGCCTAAAGCCTCAAATCCAGTAGTGGCTACCGTATTCGCAACTAAGCCCATAATACCTAATGGGGAGAATCTAATAATAACTTTCACTATATTTGAAACCGCATCTGCAAGATCATGAATCATTATTTTACTCGACTCATTGGCATTTTTTAACGCAAAACCTAGACCTAACCCCCAAGCTAATATGCTAATAAAGTTACCAGTAGCAACGGCATTTATCGGGTTGTCAACTACTTTAAAAGCTAAGGTCGTTAAAACTTCTACTAAGCCTTGAGGCAGATTAGCATTAGCACCGGCTAAGTTTAGGGTTAATTGCACAGGAAAGGTAAAACTTAAAACCACAGAAGTTAATGCGGCACTTATTGTGCCAATTAAATAAAGGCTAATAATAGGTCTTAATTTCGCATCACTATTGGCTTTTTGATTAGCAATAGAAGAGGTAACTAAAACTAAAACTAATATTGGTGCTACCGCTTTTAGCGCCTGAACAAATAAACTACCTAATATTGAAAATGATTTAGCAAGATCGGGGGATATCAAGGCTAAAATAGTTCCTAAAACAATGGATATGATTATTTGATTAACGATATTTATCGACTGATTTTCTTTGGCTGATTTTGTGATTAAAGAATTGTAACTTACTGTCATAGATGCTCTTTTTTGTATTTAGGGTAATTTAATAATATTTTCACCACTTTACTGTGCAAAATTTCACTGTAAAGTGAGCTATTTATAATCGAAGTCTGTATTTATGTGTGATTCTGGGTTTCGAGTTTAACTTGTTGATTTTAAAGGATAACGAGATTTAATATGGTGTCAGATCTCAACGCAGTAGGTGGATCCGTTTTCAGTAAAACTAACAGATGCTGCCCCTTAAAAGCTATAGAATAGTAAGCTAACAGTTCACTATTTACAGCTCTAAGGTAAGGATAAACTACGAATTACCTATTGGCTCATCGTGGGATATTAGTATTATGTTAAGATCTTTATGACTTCTATACAGGCTCCTAGTGTGTGGTAATCACATTTAGCTCCTGCCAAGCTTTTCTCGTTAGAGTACTTACTGTTATCTCTGTGTAACACTCTAAACCACGCACCGTATTTGTGATCGACAAAATGTTGCCAACTATAGACCCAAATCGCTTGGTAATTATCTAAATATTTTTGTTCATTCGTTGCTTGATATAACAACGCCGCCGCGGCAAAACTTTCAGCTTGCACCCAAAAATATTTATCGTCGTCACACCATTTTCCTTCGGGATCAAAGCCATAAATCAAACCACCATTAACGTGATCCCAAGATTTTTCATAGCTGATATCAAATAATTCTTTTGCTTTGTCTATTAACCATTGCTGCGGAGCATGACGATGTAATTGTAATAATAACTTGCTCCACTCCGTTTGATGACCCGGTTGAAATCCCCAGGGTCTATAAAGATTTTTAGGATCATCTTTATTATATTGCCAATCGGGTTTGAAATCAGCGGTATAATGTTCCCAAACGAGTCCATTGGTCAGGTCAGCTTGCTTCTGGCATATGTTGCTGGCGATGGTTTCAGCACGTTTCAAATACACGGGATTTTTAGTTGCCTCATAGGCTGAAATCATGGCTTCGCAGATGTGCATATTCGCATTTTGCCCACGATAATCACAAAGGATACCTTCAGGGCTTAAAGTATCGGCATACAAACCATGTTCTTCTTGCCAAAAGCGCTCTTCGAGTAAGTTATAGACAAAGAGTAACTTATCATCAGCGTTGATAATGTCAGCTTTGTGTACTGCGGCATAAGCGAGTAAAACAAAGGCGTAACCGTAAGACTGCTGCGTCATATCTTGTGGTACATTGTCAAGTAATGTCCACGCGTAGCACTGACTTGATTCTTGCCAGTGAACTTTTTCGAGATACGTTAAACCGTGTAAAGCAACCTCAATATAATCAGGTTTATCTAAAATTTTAGCAGCGGAGGCGTAATTGACAATAATTCTGGTACTGCTAACCAGTTGTTTAAAACCATTATCGAAGGTAGAGCCATCATCATAAAAATTTTGAAAATATCCACCCTTAATATCGACAATATTAGGATCATAAAAAGTAAGGATTTTTTTACAGTGTTCGATAAGGAAATTGTTATTATAGAAATTCATTAATTACTCCGAAGAAATAAATCTACAGTAGCCTTTTGGCTTTGAGAAGAGGGATTATATGGGATATTTAATAAGGGTAGAACATTATCCAAGGTCGCTAATGCAGGAAATGCGCCTAGTTTACTGACGGCTATTGCGCCACATTGGGCGGAAAACTGAATGACCCTATCAAGGGTTAATTCGTTGTACATGACTTCATTTAACGTATTAAATTGAGATAAAGCATAAAGAAAACCACCAATAAATCCGTCACCTCCTGCTGTGGTATCAATTGCGGAAACAGTGGGCGGTTGAATACTTTTTGGTATAACGCCATTGCCCTTGGTGTAATACGTAATTGCTTTGGCTCCGTCAGTAATAATGATCAGTTGACCGTTCCAGTTGAAACAAAATTCGATAAAATTATCAGCATCGCCTTGCGCGAGATAATCAAATTCATCTAAAGAAAACTTAATAATATGTGCACTTCGGATCAGGTTTTTTATCAAGTTGATATCAGCTTTAGCTTCTGGCCATAGATTGTGGCGAAGGTTAACATCAAAACTGACAATTGAATTTGCACTAAGCGCTTTACTAACCGCGTATTTAGTCGATGATGCAATACCTTTTTCTGTGAGGGTATTACTACAAAAATGAAAAATAACCTCATGGGTAAACCATTCATCACTCACTTGTTCTTTGGTAAAAAGCACATCGGCGGTTTCATGACGATGAAAGGAAAAAGTTCTTTCGCCGTATTGATCGAGCATTACAAAAGCTAACGCGGTTTTAGCTTTTGGATGTCTATATAAAAATTGTGTATTCACATGATAAGCTTGTAAAGACGACTCAAGAAAGTCGCCAAAAGGATCCTCTCCAACTTGACCAGCAAATAAAGCGTTACCGCCTAATTTTGCCACGGCAACCGCTGCATTTGCTGGCGCCCCCCCAGGGTATTGACGATAATTTTGCAGCATTAAACAGCCATCTTCCTGATTACCCGTATTAAGAAAGTCAATGAGCGCTTCACCAAAACAAATGACAGATTTCATGAGTTACCCTCAACGCGTTGCGTGGTGTCCATTATTATTGAGTTAGCGCGCCACTTTGCCGTGTAAAGTGCGTAAAAACAGATATAGATATAAGAGCAGGCAGGAACAATAAAGCTCGCTTGCACTGAACTGACATCAGCAACATAACCTTGAATAAGGGGTAAAATTGCTCCCCCGACAATGGCTTGGCATAATAATCCAGACCCTTTCGACGTTAAGGGTCCTAAACCACGTATTGCTAAGGTAAAAATAGTTGGAAACATGATTGAATTAACAAAACCTACCGAAATAACGGCCCACATGGCAAAGTGACCCGTGGTAGACATGGTGGTGGCAAGTAAAATCATGGCCAAAATTGAATTGCAAGCAAGTACATAACTAGGTTTTACAATGCGTGTTAGGTACGCACCAACAAAGCGCCCGATCATCGCGGCACCCCAGTAATAAGACACCATATCACCGGCTTCTTTTTCGGTTAAACCCGCAATATCATTTTGAGTGAAATAATTAACTAAAAAACTGCCTATCGAGACTTCGGCACCGACATAAAGAAAAATAGCTAACGCGCCTAATAACAACGGTTTTTGTTGCCAAATACTTCCTTCAACTGCCTTTTTTTCAACCGGACTTTCACTGATCGACGCTATTGTAGGTAGATGCAAAAATTTAAAGCTAAAGGCAATTAACAGCGTCACCGCAGCGATCAATAAATAAGGTAATTGTACGCTTTTAGCATCAATCACTTCGGTCTGTACTACTGCGCCAAAAATAAGTGCACTACCAAATATTGGGCCTAGGGTATGGCCAAGAGAATTAATCGCTTGTGCTAAGTTAAGGCGACTCGCTGCCGTTTTTTCTTTACCTAATGAGGCAACATAAGGGTTAGCCGAAACCTGTAAAATAGTAATACCTGAAGCAAGTACAAATAAACCCGCTAAAAACACCCAATAAACACCTATTTCTGCCGCGGGATAAAATAAACAACAGCCGAGAGCTATGGTACACAATCCGGTAATAATTCCCTTCAGGTAGCCTATTTTACTGATGAGTTTTCCTGCAATGGGCGACATAATAAAATAGGCACCAAAAAAGCAAAATTGCACCAGCATGGCTTGTACATAATTTAATTCAAATGCCGCCTTAAGGTGTGGAATTAAAATATCATTCAGGGCGGTGATAAAGCCCCAAATAAAGAACAAGGTGGTCATTGCGGTAAAAGCAAAATGGTTACTTTGGCTATCATCGTTTTGATAGCTAACGGGTGTACTTGGTATATTACTAGCCATTACTGATCTCCAACTGTGTCATTACTGGTCTTTTTTTGAATGTCATGTACTACTTTCGTTGACAAAATTTTCGTTGAAAAAGAAGGAGGTCTATCGCCTTTCGCCGCACCCCAACTTTTGTTTGGTTTAGATGACAACTCAAACGTTAACGTTACTGGCTCTTTGATATAACTATCATCAATCCAACTTTTAGTACTCGCACTACCGTTGACTTTTAAGCTTTCAATGTAGCGATTTTCATTCGAGGTGTGTGGTGCGTTAATCGTTAAGTTACCTATTTGAGCTTTGGAAAAAATAGGGCTTGTTAAGACCATATCTGCTCGTCCCGGTAGTAACGGATATAAGCCTAACGCTGAAAAAACATACCAAGAAGACATTTGGCCTAAATCGTCTTGTCCTGGAATACCTTTAGTGGTGTTGTTCCATAATTGTTCTATGGTTGCACGTACCGTATCTTGAGTTTTGTAGGCTTGTCCCGTAAATAGGTACATCCAAGGAGAAGCGATTGATGGTTGGTTTGACACATCAGAATAGGTTGCATCATCTCTAAATAATACCCAGCTACCATCAGGTTTATGAAAGTGATTATCAAGACGTGTTGCCATGGCTTCATCACCACCAACAATCGTGTTAAGACCTGAGCCGTCAAATGGCACCATCCATAAATATTGCGCTGGACTGCCTTCAACAAAAAGGTGTTCGCTGTTTGGCTCAAAATCAGCTTTCCAGCTACCGTCTAGATTCCGTCCTTGTATATAGCCAAGGGTACCGGTTGCCGATTGATTAAATAAGTTTTTCCAGTAACCTGATCGATGCAATAACTCGGTTGAGGCTTCTTTATCGCCTAATGTCAGCGCAAGTTGTGATAAGGCAAAATCGGCAGAAGCTTGTTCAAGCGTTTCTGAAGCGCCTTCCCAACTATTCGATTGGTCGGATATATAGTTAACAGATAACCATTGATCTAAAGAGGGATGTTGACCACGGCAAAAAACGGGACAACCTTCATCGCTTAAATCGAAAGGTGAAGGGGTTCTAGCGGCATGCAATAACGATTGGTAAGCACCGTTCAAATCAAAGTTTGTTGCGCCAAAGGCTGCAAAGTTGGCAATGGCAATAGTGGAAGGATCGCCACTCATTACACCCGTAGCGCCTGAGTTGTGTGTCCATCTATCCCAAACGCCATTATACTGTAACGCTTGATTGTACAAAGATTGAGCAATATCACTACCACGAGCAGCATCAAGTAGTGTTACTAGTTGTAATTGTGAGCGATAAACATCCCAACCTGAGAAGTTGGCATATTGTGCCGTTTGTTTACCGCTAACCTTATGTACTGCTTGGTCAAACCCTAAATACTCACCATTAACGTCACTAAATACGTTCGGGTGAAATTGCGAGTGAAAGAGTGCGGTATAAAAGGTTGTTAAGGTATCTTTGTTATCTGAAGATACCTTCACTTTACCTAATGCTTGGTTCCATTGTTGGTAAGCATTGGCACGTACTTCATTAAAAGGTAAGGCACTAGGTTGTTTAGGGTTAAGATTTTTAGCGGTTTGTTCTCTGTGTAGGTTCTCACGCGCATTTGCTAAACTAACATACGAAATACCCACTCTCATGGTGACAGTTTTTTGTGCTGACAGGTCTAAATCAACCCAAAGACCAGAGCCTTTACCTAATTTAGGTATACCTTTTTCACCATAACCCATACCGCCTTTAGCGTGGTCAGTATTGGTAATAACCTGATCGTCTTGCCAACCACCTGAGCCGGTAATAGGCACATCTAATTTGGCGATAAAATGCAAGGTATAATAATCACGACGGTTAAATTCGCCTAAATAACCACAAAAATTCCCGCTGGTTACGTAACCACTTATTTCGCCTTTTTCAATATCTACTTGGGTAAAAGCATCACCACTACCTAGTTGTGAATAAGCACTTCTAAACAGTAGTTTAGCTTGTTTTTCTTGCGCGTAAGTGAAACGGGCAATACCACTTCGTGTGGTTGCACTCAGTTCAACATTAACACCATTATCCATTTTTACTTGATAATAACCTGGCGTAGCCGTTTCATCTTGATGACTAAAGCCAGCACTATAATAGGCATCTAACATATCAGTATCAGGAGAGTGTATGATCGGTGCCGTAAAAGGTAAAACGGGGATGTCACCAGAAGCACCTAAACAACCAGTGCCTGATAATCGAGTAAAAGAAAAACCTTTAATTCGGCTGGCTGCATAGTTATAACCACCCGGAGCAACAGGAACTCGACCTTTTTCATCTTTTATTAATCGGGTCATGCGCTCACTTTCTTTAAGCAAGTCTTCGGTGTAGGCGTGCTCAGGACCAAAATTAAACATACCATGAGGCAGTACAGCACCGGGAACCACATTAGAGGTTTGTCTATGATCGTATACCCCTTCAGTACCAATAAAAGGGTTAACATAGTTGGCTGGGTTTTGAACCCAATTATTCGAGACTTCTGTTGATTTATTATCGGTAGTGGTTGCACCTTGTTGACCATTACAGCCAGATAAAGATAAACCAAGTACCAACAGACAAACCGTAGTTGAATTAGAGGTAAGCATATTTTTTCCTTAACCCAGCTATTGGCTGGGTTATTGTTTAAACGTGAATATTGTTCTTAATCTTTACTTTCTTACTTTTTTTACTTTGTTTTAGCTTAATTAAGACTCATTGAAGGGGGACGTTGTTGGCTTGCGGTTGCCCAGTTTTTATTAGGCTTGTTTGACATAACAAACGTTAACGTACCACCGTTGATAATGTCATCATGCGTAATAAAACTGCGTGTTAGTGGCTTGCCATTTAAATGAGCGCTTTTAATGTATTTATTCGCTTTAGAAAGTTTGTTCGCCTTCACGGTGAAGCGTTTTCCGTTCGCTAATTTTAGCGAAATTTTAGGCAGCTGAGGTGCACCAATGATATACGTTAAATCACCCGGTGCTACAGGATAAAAACCCATCGCTGAAAAGACATACCATGCTGACATTTGTCCAACATCATCATTACCCGCAAGACCATCGGGCTTATCTGAAGATAAGGTATCCATAATTTGACGAATGCGCTCTTGTGTACGCCAAGGTTTACCCGCGTAATTATAAAGGTAGGCAATGTGGTGACTCGGCTCATTACCATGTGCGTATTGACCAATTAAGCCAGCAATATCTTCGTGTTCTTTAATTTTTTCATGGCTCAATTCTTTATTGAATAGCAAGTCTAAGCGATCTTCAAACGCTTGATCGCCACCAATTAAACCAATTAATTCATTAACATCATGGGGGACATAAAAGGTATATTGAAAACTATTACCTTCAGTAAATGGCCCCATTAATTTAGCGTCTTCGGCATCAAAGTTCGGGTTCCATACACCTTGGCTATTTTTACCACGCATAAAGCCAACACTCGGATCAAAAAGGTTTTTATATGACAGTGCACGTTTATAAAAGGTATCAGCGATGTCATCTTTCCCCATGGCATCAGCCATACGGGCAATAGTGAAATCGTTATAGGCATACTCTAACGTTATTGAAACAGACTCACTTAATCTGTCCATTGGTACGTAACCATAACTAAGATACTCAGGAATCGCATCATACTTAGGGTTGTTTGCTGTTGCTAACATCGCTTTTAATGCCAGTTCACTATCAAAGTCACGAATGCCTTTTAAATAGGCATCTGCAATGACAGAAACGGCATGATAACCAATCATGGTCCACGTTTCGTGGGCTTGAAAAGACCAAATAGGTAACATGTTGTCATAACTTTGCTCATAGTGCGCCAACATTGATTTAATCATGTTAGGCACTTTGTCAGGAGCGATGTAAGTCAAAAGTGGATGTAAAGCGCGATAAGTATCCCATAAAGAGAATAAGGTATGATTTTCAAAATCTTTAGCTTGATGTATTTCACCATCGACACCACGGTATTGACCGTTAACATCTTGATATATCGAAGGGGCTTGGAGAGTATGATATAAAGCCGTATAAAGTTGTCTTTTTTGTGATTTATCACCGTCTGCCTGTATCACTGAAAGTTGTTTTTGCCACTGTTTTTTAGCTTGAAGTTTAACGTTATCAAAGTCCCAATCAGGATTTTCCGTTGTTAAATTTTCAAGTGCATTTTTTCGACTAACGGCAGACAAGCCTACTTTTATTAACAATGGCTCTGCGTTAGGTTCGTTGAAGTGAGCTAATACTTTAATTGCTTTACCTGCAGTACTTTGAATAGCTGAATTGACGATAGTTGAAGGTTTATTGCCTTGTTTTGCTAAACAGCCACTACAGCGATAACGAGCATCGTCTTGGTTAATGAGTTCTATGCTATCAAAAGGACGTGAAAATTTTATAGCAAAGTACATGTCTCGCTGCTTGGCCCAACCATTGGTTGAGCGATAGGCTAATAATGTTTGATTATCAATGACCCGAACATCACTCCAGATCACTTTGTTTTTAAAGTTGTAAATAGAGGCGGTTAAATCAAGCAATACATGCGCTTGTTGGTCATCTTCAAAAGTATAACGATGCATACCCGTTCGAGCAGTAGCTGTTAGCTCTGCTTTGATTTTATAATCACTTAATTCAACAGAATAATAGCCTGGCGAGGCTGATTCTGCTTGGTGACTAAAGCGGGAACGATAACCTGAATCGGGATTTTCAGCACTACCGGGTTCTATGTGCGCTTCACCTACCATGGGCATAATGAGTAAATCGCCTAAATCAGAATGTCCGGTACCACTGAAATGTGTATGGGAAAAGCCGGTAATGGTATTATCATCATAATGATAACCAGCGCTGTGTTTATAAATTTCAGATTGTGGATCAACTCCTCTGCTAACCGCTGCCGTATCGGGGCTTAATTGCACCATGCCAAATGGAATGACAGCGCCTGGAAAAGTATGGCCATCACCTCCCGTACCAATAAAGGGGTCAACCCATTGTGTCACATCATCTTTGTTATTTGTGCTAGCATGTACTATAGACAATGATTGTCCAATGAACATTGCGACGACGATAGTCGTTTGTGTAATTAATTTCATATTTTTGTTTATATTTAGCCAAGGTTGTAAACATTTATTTTTATGTTTAATAAACTCATTCATGCATATTTCCTTTTGAAGTAATCTGGATACTTTACTGGAACGTTCCTATTTTGTATTAATATACATTTGGATTAGGTATAATTCAATGACTTTTGTGTCTATAATCGCAATAAATTTAAGGAACAGATTTTATGAGAAGTAGATTGACATCTAAGAGTGTTACTGTTTTTGATGTTGCTAGGGTATCTGGTGTATCAAAGTCAACAGTATCTCTGGTTATTAATGGCAGTAGTAAAGTCAGTGATAAAGCACGTAAAAAAGTTGAAAAAGCGATTATTGAGACGGGTTACGTTTATAATCGTGATGCGGCATCATTAAGAAGTCGAAAATCAAACTTAATTGCAATTGTTATTAATGATTTAACTAACCCTTATTCGGCTCAGTTAGTGGTAGGGTTAGAGCAACAGATACGCGAGTTAGGTCTATTTTCTATGATCGTTAACACGGGCGAAAACGTTGAAACACAAATTCAATTAGTAAAAAATTTGAAAGAATATAATGTTGCTGCTTTCATTATTTGTCCTGCACCTGGTACTACAGCTGAGTGGACTAATAATTTAGTTGACCAAGGTTTTCCTGTTGTTCATATAATGCGAGAAGTTACTGGCGCAAAAGTCGCGACTGTTCTACCTGACAACATCAGGGGAACCAGCTTAGCGACGCAACATATTATTGAGCGAGGTCATCGTAAAATAGCCTTTTTGGGGGGCAATGAAAGTATTTCAGATTATCATCAACGATTAGCTGGTTTTACTGAAGCCATGACGTTAGCGGATGTACCTTTTTCAAAAAAACTTTGCATTCAGTCTAATACTACTCGAAATGGTGGTAGACGTGCGATGGAACAAGCACTTGATATTGTATCTGACATCGAAGCCGTTGTTTGTTTTAATGATGTTATTGCCTATGGTGCCATTGAATATATGCGATCTGTGGATAAACAACCTGGGAAGGATATTGCCATCGTTGGATTTGATGATCTTAAAGACTCAAGATTAATGTCTCCAGCCTTATCAACAGTACATGTATCTGCCACTCAAATTGCCATAGCGGTATGTCAAGTTTTGAAAAATATCAAAGACGGTAGTAGAAATAAAATTTTGGTGGATATTGAGTTAATTATACGTGAGTCTAGTTAGATAATAGCTAGATCTTTTTGTGTCACTTTATTGATTTTTACCTTCTGATATATATGATTGAATAAAATGTGGCAATTCAGTTTTAAGGAATTGCCAGAAATCAGACTAATATAAGCTTAAATTCTAAATCAATCGCTGTTCCAAATGCTTTAACCTTACCAATAATACATGCATAGTTTTTGATTTTATCAGCTAATTTATTGGCCCATAAATTAGCTCAATTTTGGCTTACATCAATCTATAGTCTCAAAAAAGTTTGGGCATTCATCGCTAGAAGTTCATCTGAGATGTATTATCCAAAAAGTGATTTATTCAAGCCAATATCCCATGTTGTGCTGGAAAGCACTTTAATCTTAATCAGGTTTTATCCCCCCGTCCTGTGGCGAAAAGAAGTTCGATCGTAACTAATTAATATAACGCCGTGCGCGACTTAAACACATATTACATGCTCAAGTTGTAGCGGCTTATTATTTAGCTTAACGTTAGCAAGCATACCTAACCCATGAGCTAGCATTTTCCG